>JAJFKP010000055.1 GCA_021773135.1 Woeseiaceae bacterium
GGTCAGCTTCATGCATTATGATTTAGGATTCTTTGACAAAGAGCAGGACCGGGTAGAACCCGGTCCTAATCCCTTCGCCCCGGACAAAGTGTTAACTATGTGTCCGGTATAAGGTGTAAACCATGTGGTCGGAATACACCCAGGGGTATTGGTGGGGCGTGTAGGAGTCGAACCTACGACCAGTCGGTTAAAAGCCGAATGCTCTACCTCTGAGCTAACGCCCCATTCCGGGTCTAATCTGAGATGGCGAAAATGACGGCGGGATGATACCTAACCCCGCATAAATAACAAGAAGTACTGATTATTCTGGCCTTCCGCCGTGCGTTAACGGCCTTCGTCAAGCATGCGCTTGAGGCGCTGATCGGCAAGCCGGGCCGCGGTCGAATCCGCATATTCATCACGAACGCGTTGCAGTGCGTCGCGGGCCTCTTCCCAACGCTGCAACTCGTAGTTGCTGTAGCCGATTTTCAGGTAGGCATCCGGCATCTTTCGTGACCTTGGGTAGTCCGACACAACGACCTCAAACTGCTCCAGCGCCACTTCAAACTGGTCCGTAACGTAATAGGATTCGGCGAGCCAATATTGCGCATTATCGGCGAGCTGGCTGGTCGGAAAACTGGCCAGGAACTGCTGGAAAGCCGCACCTGCTTCCGGGTAGCGCTGCTGTTTCAACAATTCGAATGCGGCTTCATAATTTTCTCTGTCTGAGCCACCCGGAACCGGTAGTCCACCGCCCGACGGCGAGACGGCTGCAGTCGAAGCCGGGGTCGACGCTTGCAGATTGCGCTCCAGGTACTGAATACGGTCGTCCAGGTCACCGTATAAATCGCGTTGGCGACTGAGCGTGCCGTCGGAGTTGTATTCAAGCGATTCGGTGCGCCCACGCAACTCGGAGGTCTGTCGCTGCAGTTCATCCATCTGCACTGTCAGGTCGATAAGGCTGCCGCTTGCGAGGACTCGCTCCAGCGCAACCAGTCGCCTTTCCAGCTCGTTTAGTCTCACCGCCATTGGATCCTCAAGAGGCGGTGGCGGGCTTAACAGCTCACAGCCGGCAAGTAGAACGACGGGGGACAGAAAGGCTAATGCATACTTACGAACAGTCATAAACAATCGCTAGTTAATGTATTTGATCTCGACCCGACGATTGAGCTCATAAGATTCCTCGTCGCTACCGAATGCCGCGGGGCGTTCTTCGCCAAAGCTGACCGTCGAGATCTGATCGGCAGATGCACCCTGAATCAGCAACAAGCTGCGCACAGCCTGTGAGCGACGTTCGCCCAGGCCGATATTGTATTCGCGTGAGCCCCGCTCGTCCGCATGGCCTTCGAGGCGTATCTGCGCACGGTTGTCGTTGGACAGCGTGGCGGCATGCCGCTGCAGCAGGTCCGAATACTCCGCCCGGAGAGTCGACTGATCGAAATCAAAATAGATGACCATGGCCAGCTCGTCCATGCCGAAATCATCGGCATCAATGAACTCGCCGTCACCGAGCCCGTCATCACCAAAGCTGTCGGTCTGGGTATCAAACGAATCGTCAACCATCGTGCCCGTATCTGCTTCCGGATCCGGCATGGTATTGCCACCACAACCCGTGACCACAAAAAAGAAAAGTCCCAATGCGATCAATCGATTAAATTTCATTATCTGCATCCTGTTTTGAATATTGCCCTAACGATAAAGACGTTCTGTATAACAAACAATAACTTACCATTAGTTATTAAATAAAAACATCAAATAATCTCAGTGTCGTTCAGTAACGCGGAAACGGCGACCATACTGGCTCCCGAACGTCGCCTTGCCGCGATCCGAGTCGCTGCCTGTAAAGCCCATCCGCGGACACCATTTCCAGCACACCGTTGCGGCCCTCACGGGTTGCGTAAATCAGCGAATCGCTGTTCGGTGCAAAACTCGGCGATTCATCCTGTTGACCATTGGACACTATAAGAAGCTCCTTATCGTCAAGATCAAGCACACCAATTCGGTAATTTCCCCGATCGAGGTGTACCAGGGCCAATCTGCTGCCATCCGGCGACAACCTCGGACGTGCATTATAACTGCCTTCAAAGGTTACGCGCTCGGCAGCCCCTCCGTTTGCACTAATTCGGTAAACCTGTGGCCCGCCGCTCCTGTCCGACGTGAAATAGATACTCTGACCATCGGGCGACCAGGTTCCTTCTGTGTCAATCGCCCGATTTGTGGTCAGGCGCGTGAATTGGCGCGTCGCAAGATCAAGAACATTAATATCAAGATTGCCATCGATACCACCCAGTGTGAGCACCAGTTTGCGGCCATCCGGTGAGAACGAGGGCGCGCCATTAATACCCGCCCGACTGGACGCCTTAATTCGATTGCCGCTGCGCAGGGTCTGAACGTAGATCGTCGACACATCGCCTTCAAAAGAAACATAAGCAAGCCTGCGGCTGTCCGGCGACCAGGCAGGCGACATGATCGGGTCCCGCGACTCCATTATCGTGAACTGATTCTCGCCGTCCGCATCCGACACGACCAGCGTGTACATTCGATCGGCTCCGTCACCCTGCGCCGTCACATAGGCGACTTTTGTGCCAAACACGCCCGGGATGCCGGTCAGTTTCTCGTAAATCATGTCAGCGGCACGATGCGCAACCTGGCGCATGTTCCCGAGGCTCGCCGGCATTCGATAACCAATGAGTTGCTCACGCGTGAAAACGTCAAAAGCCTGGAACTGGACGCTATATGCATTCGCGCCGGTCTGGATAATTTTCCCGATTACAACCGCCTCGACATTGAGAATGCGCCAATCGTCAAAGTCGATATCCAGCGTGGTGGTCGGCTTCTGCAACATGCCGTCCTCGTCGATAGGCGCGAAGCGGCCGCTGCGGCTCAAGTCCGCTGAGATGATGTCATCGATATCGAACGGCGCTGTCGCGTCATCGCCTTCCCAACCAAACGGCACGACGGCAACAGGCGCTCTTTTGCCTACATAATCGGTAATGATCACTTCGAGTTGTGCAATGGCGGCACCTGCGTATGCCAACAGCAACGCAGGGGTGATCAGCCACCGGACAAGCAAATCTTTCATGATTTTGGCCCAAGCCTTTCCAGAGGTGCCCTTATTGTTCAGGTTTGAACACGATCTGCAAGTCCCGCTCGAAAATATTGGGGTTATCGGGCGACGGCAATGGCGACGCCTTGTTGACAGCTGCTTCAATTGCGCGCTCTACGACAGCGTCTCCGTTGCAGCGCCCCACCCTGACATCAACGACCCTGCCGCCGGGTAGCTGTCGCACGTTGACGACACATTCAAGCCCCGTTGCAGGTGCCGATGCCGGCAGTACAAAATTGCGCGTGATTTTCTGCTGAATCGCATACTGCCAGCGAGTAACGTCGTCGGCCTGCATTCTCGCCAATCTTTGCGCCTCGGCGTCTATCTCTGCCTGCCGCAGGCG
The DNA here is from genome assembly GCA_021773135.1 of Woeseiaceae bacterium. Lineage (GTDB taxonomy): Bacteria > Pseudomonadota > Gammaproteobacteria > Steroidobacterales > Woeseiaceae > SZUA-117. The sequence continues at coordinate 3,429 of JAJFKP010000055.1, forward strand.
CTGACGTTCCGCCGCTTCGGCCTCTTGCCGCTGCCGCTCATTTTCCAGTCGCTGGCGTTCGAGGTCATCCTGGCGCTTTTGCTCCGCCAACTGGCGTTCACGTTCGACCTCCGCCTCCGCGCGGTCCCTGCGTTCCTGCTCTTCCTGCTCCCGGCGCTGACGATCACGTTCCTGCTGTTCCCGAATGCGGTCCTGCTCCGCCTGCAGATCAGCCTGCCGTTTCGCCTCTTCCTGACGCAGCCGGTCCTGTTCGCTCGTATCAGGCTCCGGTTCAGGCTCAGGTGCGGGCTCCGGCTCAGGTTCTGGTTCTGGCTCCGGCAACTCGGCCGGTAGTTCCTCTGCGATCACCAGTGGCGCCTCTGGCAGCTCATCCGCCGCGACCAGCGTGGCGTTAATAGCAAGCGGCACGACCGGAAATTCGCGACTGCGAAAATCAAACGCGAAGACGAGACTCGCCGCAACCGCGACGTGGAAAATCGCGGCCATGGTTACGGGAATAACGTTGTGTTTATCGCGTATCACGAAATCTACGAACTATTCCGGAACCGGGTACGTATCCAGCGGATCAGTGACGAAGCCAACTGTCTCCGCGCCACCCTGTTGCAACAGAACCATCGCACCGACGACAATGCCGTAGGGCACGGCCCGATCCGCTTTCACCAGGATAGGCGTGTCTGGACTGGCGTCGAGGACCCGCGCAGTCTGGGCAATGATCTCCTTGCCGCCGACCGGATTTTCCTCGTCATCGCCAACATTCAAATACAGGTTTCCGGCTGCATCAACGCTCAGCACAAAAGGTACATTGCTGGCACTGTCCTCTATCGGTTCCGCACCCGTCTTGGGCAGCTCCACCTCGATGCCCTGAGTCAGGAGTGGCGCGGTCACCATGAAAATGATCAAAAGCACGAGCATTACATCGATGTAGGGCACGACGTTGATTTCGCCCATCAATTTTCGTTTTCTCAGGGCCGATGCCATCTCAACTTCCCTCCGGACGCCTGCGCGCATGTCGTTGCAGGATGCTGGAAAATTCTTCCGTGAAGCCGTCATAGCGAATTTCCAGACGTACCACTTTGTCTGCATAGCGGTTGTAGGCAATCACAGCGGGAATAGCGGCGAACAGTCCCATTGCTGTCGCAATGAGGGCCTCCGAGATCGGTGCCGCGACGACCGCGAGCGTGACCGTGGGCATGCTGCCGAATTGCATGAACGCATTCATAATTCCCCATACGGTTCCAAACAGGCCAACGTAAGGACTGGTTGAACCGATAGTGGCCAGTGTTGCGAGACTCTGTTCGAGTCGATCAACTTCGCGCATCTGGGAGACCCGCATTGCACGTCGACACTCGTCGACGATTTTGTCCTGCTGCACGTCGCCCTGTTGTGTCAGTCGATTGAATTCACGAAATCCGGCTTCGAAAATACTGGCCATCCCCTGGCTGCCGCCTTTCTGCCTGCTGGCACTGCGAAACAGCGTATTGAGGTCACCGCCAGACCAGAACGCTGTTTCGAATTCATCAGAAGCCGCTTTGGTGCGTCGAATCAGTCTTCGTTTCGTGAAAATAATGCTCCAGGACATGAATGATGCACCGAGTAACAGCAACATCACGAGTTGGACAGGAATGCTGGCATCAAAAATCAGCGCCAGAACGGACGTATCAGTCGTCATGTTTTTGGTCCTTAAATATTTGTGCAGGCACCCGAAGCGGTTTCTGCGTGTCGGCGTTGACGTAGGCTGCCTTCGTCTTGCCCCGACACAGCAACTCACCGTCAAGGCTGTTTCGATAAATATTCTGTTCGATCAGGAAAGTCGCACGAGTTAATTCGACAAGTCGGGCGGTCGCGACGAGCTGATCGTTAAATTTGGCGGGCCTCAGGAACTCGGCATCGGTCTCGATCACCACAAAATATCTCCGCTCTTCATTAAGCAGTACATCCTGTTCGACACCAAGATCGCGCAACCATTCCGTTCGGGCGCGCTCCATGAACTTGAAATAGTTCGCAAAATAGACCAGACCCTGAGCATCAGTGTCCTCATAGTAGACTCGTATTGGCCACGCAAACGGCGGATGATTTGATTGGTTGCCCAAAATTCGATCCGAGTCAGTCAGTTGCCGTCAAACAGCGGCAATTCGGGAGTTGGTTCTCTCGCAGGCGGTGTCAGGCCAAAATGCAGGTAAGCGTTGCTGGTAGCAACCCTGCCGCGTGCGGTCCGCATCATGAATCCCTGCTGTATCAGGTAGGGTTCCAGCACATCCTCGATGGTGCCGCGTTCCTCACCCACCGCCGCGGATAGTGATTCGATACCCACTGGTCCACCGTCAAATTTCTCGATAATAGTCTGCAACAGCCGTCGGTCCATGGAATCGAAGCCGTTCGGGTCGACATCGAGCATGTCCATCGCACTCACAGCAACGGCTTCGCTCACGATGCCGTCCGCTTCCACTTCGGCATAGTCCCGGACCCTGCGCAACAGGCGATTCACTATTCGCGGTGTACCGCGAGCGCGACTGGCAATTTGCCTGGCGCCCTCTTCTTCCACCATCAAATTCAGGATACCGGCCGAGCGATGCGCAATAGCCCGCAGTTCAATTTCGGAATAAAACTCGAGCCGTTGAACGATGCCAAATCTATCCCGCAGCGGAGATGTCAGTAGTCCTGCCCGGGTCGTTGCACCAACGAGCGTAAAAGGCGGCAAATCAAGCTTGATCGAGCGTGCGGCCGGGCCTTCGCCGATCATGATATCAAGCTGAAAATCCTCCATCGCCGGATACAGGACCTCCTCAACGACCGGACTGAGTCGATGAATCTCATCCACGAACAGAACATCATTGGGCTCAAGATTCGTGAGAATGGCAGCGAGATCTCCGGGTCGTTCAAGCACCGGACCAGATGTCTGGCGCAAATTCACACCCATTTCGTTAGCGACAATATGCGCTAATGTCGTCTTGCCCAGACCTGGCGGTCCGAATATCAAAACGTGATCAAGCGCCTCGGTGCGATTCCTGGCCGCAGTAATAAAGATATTCATTTGACGCTTGACGGTGGGCTGCCCTACGTAGTCTGCCAGGCGCTTGGGGCGAATGGCGCGATCAAATGCCGGCTCATCGTCCCGCGGCTCGCCACTACCGAGACGATCATGTTCGATACGGCTCATTAGGCACCCACTTTCTTATGTAATTTCATGTGTAAGCTCGATTCCCGGCCTAGCTGGCGACCTGGCGTAGTGCGAGTCGAATGATGTCCTCAGCCGACTTGTCTTTGATATCGATCTGCCCCAGCAGGCGCTGTACTTCTGCAGGTTTGTAGCCCAGTGATACCAGTGCATCCATCGCCTCACTCTTGGCATCGCCTGCCACGTGAAGCTTGCCATCAAGTGCCACTTTCGCAGAGTTGTTATCAAGCTTGTCGCGCAATTCTATGATCAGTCGCTCTGCCGTTTTCTTGCCGACACCGGGAATCTTGACCAGTGTCGCCGTATCTTCGCGCTGAACGCAGCGGGCGAAATCTGCAGCCGTCATTGCCGAAAGAATCGCCAAGCCCATTTTGGCACCGACACCGCTGACTTTTAACAACGTGCGAAACAATAGTCGCTCGTCTTCACGCACAAACCCGAACAACAGATGTGCGTCGTCACGCACCAGCAAGTGAGTATGAATAAAAATGTCTTGGCCAATCGCTGGCAGCTCAAGATAGGTCGACATCGGCGTTTCGACTTCGTAACCAACACCGCCACATTCAACAATCACAATCGGCGCCTGCTTTGCCGCCAGGCGACCTTGGAGGGAACCGATCATCTTGCCGCACCACGATTAACAACAAGATCAATCGGCAACCGTGCCATTACTTCAATCCCGCGATGGCAGCTGCATTGCCAAGCGCACGCCGCAGCAATCGCTGGTTCGCGTGACACAACGCTGCAGCGAGGGCATCGGCCGCGTCTGGCGAAGGAGCTCCATCGAGCGCCAGCATGTGCCTGATCATGTGCTGAATCTGTTCTTTCGTTGCCGCCCCGGATCCAACCACAGCCTGTTTGATTTCACGTGGCGCATACTCGAAAACCTGCACTTCCTCAGAAAACGTTGCACAGATTGCAGCCGACCGCGCATGCCCGAGTTTCAGGGCACTGCCCGCATTCTTGTGCATGAACACACTTTCGACTGCGACCACATCGGGTCGGTATTCGGCAACAATCTCGCCAACCGCCTGAAATATCATTTTCAGGCGATCGGGAAACCCGCCTTCGATGCTGTTAATTGACCCGCTGGCGACATAGCTTGCCTTGTCGCCGTTACAATCAAGTACTCCGAACCCCGTCAATCGCGAGCCGGGATCAATGCCGAGAATCCGCAGGCGATTACTCAAGTATCACCTCAGAGTTCCGCCAGGACCGCATCCGAAATATCAGCGTTGCTATAAACATTCTGCACGTCGTCCAGGTCCTCCAGCATCTCCAGCATCTTGATCATCGAACTGGCCGTCTGCAATTCGAGTTCGGTACTGTTCGATGCACGCATCGTCAGCTCCGCATTATCGGGGTCAAACCCGGCCGACCGCATCGCATCCCGAACGGTCTCAAACTCGGCCGGCTCTGTCAGGACTTCGATGGACTTGTCAGAATCGACCACGACATCCTCAGCGCCCGCGTCAATAGCCGCTTCCATGATCGCGTCCTCGTCGCTGCCAGCCGGGTAGCTCAGCGTGCCAACGTGCTGGAACATGTATCCAACCGAACCATCGGCGCCAAGATTGCCACCAAATTTTGTAAACGCGTGGCGAACCTCGGCGACAGTCCGATTCTTGTTGTCTGTCATGCAATCGACCATGACGGCCGTACCGCCAGGACCATAACCTTCGTAGCGAATTTCCATGAAATCCGCCCCATCGAGATCGCCGCTGCCTTTCTTGATGGCTCGTTCAATATTGTCTTTTGGCATGCTCTTGGCTTTAGCTTTATCGACCGCCAGCCTGAGGCGCGGATTCGAATCCATATCGCCACCGCCCATTCGCGCAGCCACCGTGATCTCACGAATCAATTTCGTGAATAACTTGCCACGCTTCTTGTCCTGCGCACCCTTGCGGTGCTGAATGTTAGCCCACTTGCTGTGTCCCGCCATTTGCTGAAATGCCCTGCTTCGTGTGTCACACAACGGGTTACGCAAACGACGCCTATGGCGTGCTTCACCAGATTGTCATGTGCGGCCCAAACCCGGAGCGTATGATAACGGTTATGAACTGACTGCACACCACCTATAGCCCTGCCAAATGTCTGACAAGCAACGAGAATCTCTGCCGATTGATATCGCCGCGTCGGATGTGGTGGCCTGCGCGCAGCGGCTGCTTGGGGAAATCCCCGACCAACATGCCGCCAGCGCTGCGATCGTCGAGGGCGAAGACATATGGACCATTCTTGAGCCACTCGGGCTGCCGCCAGTTATGGATGCCGCCGTCAAGCTGTACCCAGCGGTGCGCGATGGACTAATCAACGCTAAGTCTCTGAAAAAAATAAATATAGCGGAGATCCCCCGGCTGGTGGAGGGACTCATGCACCTGGGTCACTTCACGCTCCATGAGGACTGGTCGCCAGGCGAAGCGCTGGCGACGCAGCAATCGGAAGCACTGCGCAAAATGTTGCTGGCAGTCGTATCTGACGCCCGCCTCGTTGTTGCTCGCATCGGTGAGCAGCTGTATCGCCTACGACAGGCCAAGACGGCAGCGCCGGAGAGGCAGCGCACGATCGCCGTCGAGACCCAGGAAATATATGCGCCGCTGGCGAATCGCCTGGGCATATGGCAACTCAAATGGGAACTCGAGGACCTGGCGTTCCGTTTTCTTGACCCGACCACCTACAAACAGATTGCAACGGCGCTTAACGAAAAACGCATCGAGCGAGAAGAGTTTATTGCCGACGTCACGTCGACATTGCAGGAAGAGCTTTGGAACAGTGGCATTCACGCCCAGATAAGCGGCCGTCCGAAGCACATCTTCAGCATTTGGAGAAAAATGCAGCGCAAAGATAAACAGCTCGAGCAAATATTCGACATACGGGCAGTCCGGGTGCTGGTCGAAGATGTCAGCCACTGCTATGCCGCTCTGGGCATCGTTCATAATATCTGGGCGTACCTGCCTGGAGAATTTGATGACTATATCGCCAACCCGAAAGACAATGACTACCAGTCGTTACATACCGCGCTGATTGGACCGGAAGGTCAGACGGTAGAAGTACAAATTCGCACTCATGACATGCACAGGCACGCAGAACTCGGCGTCGCGGCACATTGGCGATACAAGGAAGGCGGAGCCGGCAAAGCCGCATTTGAAAAAAAGATTCGATTGCTCAGGCAGCTATTGGAGCCCACCGACTCCGACGGTGACCTCCTTGACCAGATTCGTGGAGACGTTTTCGAAGATCGCGTATACGCCGTTAGCCCCAAAGGAGACGTCGTGGAGATGCCGGCACGGTCAACGCCGCTGGATTTTGCGTATCACGTGCATACCCAGGTCGGTCATCGTTGCCGGGGCGCAAAGGTAAATGGTCGTATTGTGCCCCTGACGTACCAGGTACAGAACGGTGACAAGATCGAGATAATCACCGGCAAAAACGAACAGCCGAGTCGAGACTGGCTGAGTCCGCAATTAGGCTACCTGGCAGCGACGCGCAGCCGGACCAAGGTCAGGAACTGGTTTCGCCAGCGTGATCGGGAGCAGAATAAAAGGCACGGCCGCGAAATTCTTGAGCGTGAACTGTCCCGCCTAAGTATTCGCGATGTCGCGACTGACAGCATTGCAAAGCAATTGAAACTCAAAGATAGCGAATCCTTGTGCATTGCCCTTGGCGCCGGTGACATCACCTCTGCGGCGGTGGCTTCTGCGCTGCAGAATCTGCGCAAGGACCCCGCTGACAGTGTCATGCCAAAACGGCGCCAAAAGCGGCGCAAGGAAACGACGCCTGGTGCGATAGCGATAAGTGGCGTCGGCGATCTGCTGTACAACTTTGCACGATGTTGCCGGCCGGTGCCACCGGAAGAAGTCTCAGGTTATATAACACTGGGCCGCGGCGTCAGCATACATCGCCAGGACTGCGGGAATTTCCTCAGTCTCCAGGCGCGTCACGCCGAGCGCGTAATAGAAGTCGATTGGGGTGGATCGCCTGACGCGGTTTATCCGGTCGAGCTGTCAGTGCAGGCGTTTGACCGGCATGGACTGTTGCGTGACATCAGCACAGTAATGGCCGATGAAAAGGTCAGCGTCGACAGTGTTCAGACGAATACCAATAAGAAAACCATGCAGGTTGAAATGTTGCTGGCCGTGTCGATACCGGGCCTGCCTACTTTAAGCCGACTCATCAGCAGGCTTGAACTTCTCCCCAATGTTACTTCTGTCCGCAGACGCGCTTAGCGCCATTATCTCGTGATACACCTGCATATGACCCAGCTCTCAAAACAGAATACGACCGCTCGACAATGTGAGGATATTATCGGGGGCCCCGGATTCATCTCTGCGCAGGCAATTTGGTTTGAGCGCAACAAAACCGGCATCTACGTTTAAAGGGACTTACCGCCTATGACAAATCACAGTGACGTTACTGTTTTTATTTGTGGCTCCGCTCTGCGTGACCAACCTGACCACGGCAATCTTCAGGATGCCGAATTCATGGGTACCGCCAGCACTACGCCCGACTACAGACTACACTCGGTCAAAGACGGATATCACCCCGGTATTTTCAAGGTGCCGTCGGATGGCATCGCAATTACTGGTGAGTTATATCGACTGACGGCGGAACAATATGCATACCTGGAATCAACTGAACCGCCGGATATGTATCCCGCGGAGGTAACGCTTGCGGGCGGAGGAACGGCTATTGCGATGCTTTATCCGGAGACGCTAATAGCCAAACATCAGTGGCCCGATATCTCAGAATACGGCGGATGGATTGCTTACAAAGCGCGCAGCGTGTAACCGAGCTACCTGGGCCGCACCCGAAAACAATTATCGATTCGGATAGTTCAGGGCCTTGTTGTCAACAGCCAGGGATGCTTCGTGTATGGCTTCAGCAAGCGTGGGGTGGGCATGCACGGTGCGTTGAATGTCTTCAGTGCTGGCCTGGAATTCCATTGCCAGCACAACCTCCGAAATCAATTCGCCCGCCATCGGGCCAACGATATGCACGCCAAGAATCTGATCGTCATCTTGTGCGGAAATGATTTTCACCATACCGTCAGTTTGCTCCATCGCCTTGGCGCGGCCGCTTGCCGCGAACGGGAAACTGCCGGTTTTGTAGGCTTTGCCGCTTGCTTTGACCTCTTCTTCCGTCTGACCAACCCAGGCTATTTCAGGCGCTGTGTAAATCACTGAGGGGATTACAGCATAATTTACTTCCGTGACCTCTCCCGCTATCAGATCCGCGGCCATGACGCCCTCTTCGGATCCTTTGTGAGCCAGCATCGGACCACGAACGCAATCACCAACGGCGAACACGCCTTTCGCGCTGCTGCGACATTCGTCGTCGACCACGATGAAGCCGCGTTCGTCTTGCTGCACGCCGCTGTCCGCGGCAAGGAGGCCGTCCGTAAAAGGCCTTCGCCCTACGGCGACTACCAGCTTGTCAACTTCCAGCTGCTGGTCGCCGTCTTTGTCAGTATATTCAACCTGCACCTTCTGACCACTGACTTTTGCCGACGTTACGGCGGCGCCCAATCGTATATCGAGCCCCTGACTAACGAATTGCTTGTGCGCATCCCGTGCCAGTTGTTGATCTGCCATGGACAGGAATTCGTCCATCGCTTCCAGAATAACAACATCCGAACCAAGCCGGTTCCAGACACTACCCAATTCGAGCCCTATTACTCCGGCGCCCACCACGCCCAGTTTTTCCGGCGCTGATTCAAACTCGAGCGCGCCCCATGAGTCGACAATTCTCTCGCCGTCGAATGCCGCAATCTTAAGCTCCACCGGTGTCGATCCACTGGCCAGGACAACGGACCCAGCTGCCAACACTTCAGTCTCTCCGCTGGTCGGTGTGAATTCGACTTTGCGATCACTTAGCAGCTTCCCATGCCCGACCAGACCCTCAACCTTGGCAGCTTTCAGCAGGCCTGCAATGCCGCCTGTGAGCTGCCTGACGATCTGCGCCTTGCGTTTTTGCATTTTTGCCACGTCGATCGAGACGTCACCGGTGGAAATGCCGTGCTTTGAGAATTCATGGGTCGCCCGATGGTATAACTCCGACGACTCAAGCAGTGCTTTGGACGGTATGCAGCCCGCATTCAGGCAGGTACCGCCGAACGCGTTCTTGCCGTCGCGATTCTGCCACTCATCTATACACGCCACGCTCATGCCATGCTGCGCGGCTCTGATTGCGGCTATATAACCCGCCGGCCCACCACCGATAACGACTACGTCGAATGCTTTGCTCATTAGTTTCTCTGAATGTTCGTTTTAAACCTGCAGCAGCATGCGGCCCGGGTCTTCCAGGGAGTTCTTGATGCTGACAAGAAACTGCACGGCTTCCCGGCCGTCAATAATTCGATGGTCGTACGTGAGTGCAAGGTACATCATCGGCCTGATGGCTATCTCGCCATCGATTACCACTGCCCTTTCCTGGATGTTGTGCATGCCGAGAATGGCGCTTTGCGGCGGATTCAGGATTGGCGTCGACAACATCGAGCCAAAAATCCCGCCATTCGTAATCGTAAAGGTTCCGCCTGTCAGATCCTCCATGCTCATCGATCCGTCGCGCGCCTTACCCGCATAAACATTAATGTCCGATTCGATTTTGGCAAAACTGGCGTGGTCTACATCCCGTAATACGGGCACCATAAGACCACGCTCGGAGGAGACCGCAATGCCGATATCAACGTAGTCGTGATAGACAATATCGTTACCTTCGACCGAGGCATTGACTGCAGGATATTTTTTCAAAGCCTCGACAGCCGCCTTCGCAAAAAAAGACATGAAACCCAGTCGGACGCCGTGTTCTTTCTCGAATGATTCCTTGTAGCGCTTGCGCAATGACATGACTTTCGTCAAATCGACTTCATTGAACGTTGTGAGCATCGCTGCGGTTTGCTGCGCCTCGACCATGCGCTCCGCTATACGAGCCCGAAGCCTGGTCATCGGCACGCGCTGCTCAGTCCTGCTGAGGCCAATTGCCGCCGCGGATGCTTCGAGTTCCGGTGCCGGATCTCCGGGCGCCACGTTTTCATCACTATGCGTCTTCAGGTAACCCATCACGTCAGACTTGGTGATACGACCATCTTTCCCTGAACCAGCGACGATCGTGGCGTCCAGGTCGTGCTCCTCAAGCAAGCGCCGCACGGCGGGACTCAATTTGGCTGGCCCGCTGTCCGCAGATTCAACGACCGGAGTCTCCACTTCTTTAGCCGACGGCGGGGGCGCCTCCGCAGCGGCGGCCTCGCCTTCTTCCAACAGCGCAAGAACATCTCCGGCAACGACTGTGGCGCCGTTCTCGACCATGAGCTTGGCGATCGTACCTGAGGCCGGTGCCGGCACCTCCAGCACAACTTTGTCTGTTTCAAGATCGACAAGATTCTCATCACGCGATACCGTCTCGCCCGCTTTCTTGTGCCAGGTGACAAGTGTCGCATCAGACACTGACTCGGGTAATGGCGGAACTTTTATTTCAATCGTCATGTGGTTTACCGTTTTTTGGCGGGCTGTTTCTTGGTCTTGCGGGCCGCTGGCTGAATACTCAGCGCCGCTTCAACCAAGGCTTGCTGTTGCTGAAGATGTAGCTTGAAGATGCCGGATGCCGGCGCAGCGGCACTCGGTCGTCCGGCGTAAAAAAGTTGCTGTTTATCCGACAGTGCCTCTTGCAGCCGATGCCTTATCTGGTACCACGCACCCTGGTTCTGCGGTTCCTCCTGGCACCAGACGACATCATCGGCGTTGGGGTAAGACGCCAACACCTCGGCGTATTGATCGATCGGAAACGGGTAGAGTTGTTCGATTCTCACAATCGCTACGTTCGCCAAGTCGTGAATTTCGCGAGCCTCGTCAAGATCGTAGTAAACTTTGCCACTGCAAAAAACGATGCGTTTGATTCCTGCCGGATCAAGTTGTGCGCGATCGGGGATGATTACCTCGAACTGGCCGTCTGACAGATCGCTCAGCGGCGACACGGAAAATTTGTGCCTCAACAGGCTCTTCGGCGTCATCACAATCAGGGGTTTGCGATAACTACGCATCATCTGCCGCCTGATCATGTGAAACATCTGCGCTGGCGTTGACGGCACACAAACCTGCATATTGTGTTCGGCGCAAAGCTGCAGGAAACGTTCGAGTCGCGCGGATGAGTGTTCGGGACCCTGCCCTTCGTAGCCATGCGGAAGAAACAATGTAAGGCCGCACAATCGTCCCCATTTTGCTTCGCCCGAGCTGATGAACTGATCAATGACGACCTGCGCCCCGTTTGCGAAATCGCCAAACTGGGCCTCCCAGATTACCAGTGTGCCGGGTTCGGTTGTCGCGTAACCGTACTCGAATGCCATGACCGCCTCTTCAGACAGGAGCGAATCGATCACCCTGAAAGCGCCAGGTTTCGACACAATATGCTGCAGCGGAATGTATTCCTGTCGATTGACCTGGTCATGTAAAACGGCGTGACGATGAAAGAAAGTGCCGCGACCGCTGTCCTGGCCGGTCAGTCGGCATTCATAGCCGTCATCAAGCAAACCTGCGTACGCCATCGATTCGGCAAATCCCCAGTCCATCTCAATTTCGCCTTTCACCATCCGTTCGCGGTCATCGACAATCCGCTGAACGCGCCCGTGCAGACTGAACCCGGCTGGGAGTTCCGTTATTTTCTGCCCAAGCTCTGCCACCTTCGCGGGACTCAGCGTGGTGTCAACTTCTTCATCCCAGACAGCGTCGAGATACGGATGCCAGTTGACTGTATATTCGTTACCAATCATGCCAAGCGCTGTTTCCGGAACAGGCTCGCCGCGATCGAGTCGATCACGATATTCTTCCTGCATGCTGCTTGCGGCATCGCCATCAGCCACACCGGCCGCACTCAATCGCTCTGCGTAAATAGCGCGGGTGGTGCTGTGCTTTTTGATATGTGAATACATAACGGGCTGCGTAGCGCTTGGCTCATCAGCCTCGTTGTGGCCGTGGCGTCGATAGCACACCAGGTCAATTACGACGTCTTTCCTGAATTTTTGACGATAGGCAAGCGCCAGACGCGTGACGAATATGGCCGCTTCCGGATCGTCACCATTGACGTGAAAGATCGGCGCCTCGATCATTTTGGCTACGTCACTACAATACGGCGTAGAGCGTGCATCGGAGGGCCGACTCGTGGTGAAGCCAATCTGATTATTGATTACCAGGTGGATACTGCCACCGGTGCGAAATCCGTTGGTTTGTGACATTTGAAACGTTTCGGTCACAACGCCCTGGCCGGAAAATGCGGCATCTCCGTGAATCAATACAGGGAGAACTTCCTGCCGTTCCGTATCTCCTCGACGCTGTTGTCTTGCCCTGACGGAACCTTCGACGACAGGGTTAACGATTTCGAGATGCGATGGATTGAATGCAAGCGCAATGTGCAGGTTACCGCCGGGCGTTTGCATATCGGCCGAGAAACCCTTGTGATACTTGACGTCACCCGACCCCTTCATATCCGCAGGATCGACGTTGCCCTCAAACTCGTCGAACAGCTCTTCGGGAGATTTGCCGAGCACGTTGACCAGAACATTAATGCGTCCGCGGTGCGCCATACCGATAACAAGTTCGCGAATACCGGAAGCGCCGCCGCCCTGGATGAGATCCTCCAACATGGGTATCAGGCTTTCACCACCTTCCAGCGAGAATCTTTTTTGGCCAACAAAGCGGGTATGCAAATATCTTTCTATACCCTCGGCGGCTGTCAGTTTCTCAAGAAGCCAGAGCCGCTCTTCTTCTTCGAGACCACCCGAAACCATTCCTTGTTCGAAATGCTTGCGCAACCAGAGACGTTCGCGAGCACGTGAAACGTGCGCGAACTCCGCGCCGACCTTGCCGCAATAGATTTTCTTGAGCAGGCCGATGATTTCCCGGAGCTTCATACGCCGGTCGCCCGTGCCCGCGAGTCCGCCCGTGACGAACTCGGTGTCCATGTCTGCTTCCGTTAATCCCAGGTAGTCCAGCTTCAGGACTCCCGGTACGTGCCGTTCCATGAGGCCTAAGGGGTCAAGATCGGCAATCTGGTGCCCACGCAGACTGTAGACCTGGATCATGCGGGATACGGCAGCCTGTTTTTCGTTGGCGGCCACAGTGCCCGTGACCCTGCTGCCTGTGCCGTTACTACGGGTCTTGCGCGCAGCCGCTATCAGGCGCTGTCGGATCGGCGCATGCAATATTTCAGTCTGATCGCTGCCAAGGGAACGAAAATAGCGCCGCCACCCCTCTGGTACCGAGTCAGGATTAGCGACAAATTGCTCATACAACGCTTCTACAGCAGCTGCATTGCTGCCGTATAAAGGAGATGTCTTGTAACGGTCTTTTAGAGAGTTGCTCATCGCGCCGCCCTCGGTTTACGAGAGGCTGCTGCTTAAAAGGGGCGCTAGTTTATCTCAAGGCCCCGATATAGGGAATGCACAGTTCCCGAATTGCAGGATCGCTACGAACGATTGACCAGATTGACAAACTCATAGCAGATCAGAACCGCGTAGCCACTGAAAAACATCGTCAGTACGAGCCCGGTTCTGATTCGGTCGAGGAATTGAATCCTGGAGAGGTAAACCAGTGAAAGGATGCCAAACCCGGTTAAGACCATCTTGCTAACCGAGAACGCCAGCACGCTATCGCCAATCACGGCCGACATAATAGGATTTATTTCAATCGCGCCGCGCTCCAGTAACTGGAGGGTAAAAAACGCGTCTAACGCGCTCATCAGCATGATTCCCACTGACAGGACGAAGAGCCAGGGATGATGCCAGTCAGTGAAAAGTGGCTCAGCTTCGTCTCTGCGACGCGTGGTACGTCGGCGTGATCTGAAAAATCCATGTAAGACAGTGCGCCAGGAGAACGCACGCCGGTCGATTACGAACCGCGTCTCATCCAGTTCGTCCGCTTGATAAAGATTGCCCAATACGATCCCCCGATCATTTTCTAATTGCGCCGCCCGATTCCCTGATTGCTTACCCTAGGATCGAAGCAAATACCATGCCAGAACCCCATCAAACTGAATCTAAAAGACTTTTCAGCAAGCTTTACAAAACACGCCTGCTTCTCTGTATAGGATTTCGACGCTGTTAGCTCCTACCCAACTGAGATTTGCCGCAATTCAAGGTATTTGCAACAAATTGCCAATCCACCATAATTTGATGCTCAGCGAAAAGAGTCCGGTCCAATGGTAATGAAGGGTTATACGGCGGTATCCGCAGACGGCGAGGCAATACTGTACGAAGATCGCAAACGCTGGTTGTGGGCCTTGTCGTTGCTGTACCCACTGCAACCGCTGTTAGGCATCTGGCTACATTATCTGACCGGTGTCGAGGCCTGGCTGCTGCTGCCGCTGCTAACCGGATACCTGATTGCGCCGCTAATGGATTGGGTCCTGGGCGAGGATCAGAATAACCCGCCGGACGCAGTCGTCATACAGCTCGACCGTGATCGTTACTACCGGATACTCACCTACATTGTGGTGCCATTGCATTTCATCGCGCTGATTGGTGCAGCCTGGTGGGCGGGAACACAGGAATTGAGCGCTTGGGCCCTGGTGGGCCTTGCCATTGTGACCGGCCTTACCAGTGGACTGGGCATCAATACGGGACATGAGCTCGGCCACAAAAAGTCCCGATTTGAACGGACGCTTGCCAAGATTGTTCTGGCAGTCCCGGCCTATGGGCATTTCTGGATAGAACACAACCGTGGACATCATCGTGACGTATCAACGCCGGAGGATCCAGCGAGTGCCCGTATGGGTGAAAGCATTTACAGATTTGCAACGCGTGAAATACCGGGCGCGTTCCGGCGCGCCTGGGCGATTGAAAAGGAGCGCCTGACGCGACGCGAAAAACCAACCTGGAGCACGGACAATCAAATTCTGCAATCAATGGCGCTCACGTTGATATTGCAATGCACGCTATTGCTCCTGTTCGGCTGGAAGATGATTCCGTTTCTGCTGCTGCACAACGCCTTCGCCTGGTGGCAATTGACCAGCGCCAATTACGTTGAACATTATGGTCTCCTGCGACGCAAGGACGAAAATGGTCGCTATGAACGTTGCCAGCCACACCATTCATGGAACAGCAATCACATTTACAGCAACCTGGTCCTGTTTCACCTGCAGCGACACTCGGACCACCATGCGCATCCTCTCAGGCGCTATCAATCGCTGCGTCACTTTGACGACTTGCCCACACTTCCAAGCGGCTACTTCGGTGTGTATCTGATCGCCTATGTTCCGTGGCTCTGGTTTCGGATCATGGATCCGCGCCTGCTCGCGCTGCCGCATGTTCGCGGTGACCTCGACAAGGTCAATATCGAGCCCGGCCAGCGCTCAAAGATACTGGAAAAGTACGCCTCTACGGCCAGCGCATGAGCGTCTTTCAATGCCCCGAATGTGGCTATCGATTTGATGAGGAAGTGGGTGACACTCATGAGGGTTATAAACCGGGTACAAAATTCCACACTCTACCCGATGACTTCGCATGTCCCGATTGCGCTGTGCGCTTTAAAGAAGATTTTGTTGAGGCCTGAGTGGTACAGCGCAAAACTGGAGGATCTGCCGCAAAAGCCGCAGCCTAAAACAACCGTCAGCAAACTAATCTGGCTTTTCCGTTTCGCCGGGTTTCGGTATGGCTGTCTGTCCTCGAAGCAGATCACCACGAATTCGTGTGTCGATTGCGCTCGTGCTGCTTTTCCAGGTGTCTGCTCTTTTCTTGCGCAGCGTTTCAGAATTGTGGTTGTCGCGGCACGGAACTGACCCGGTCGCTGCGAAGTATTTTGGCGCACTGCTTGGCATCGTGGCGCTCGGGATTTTCCTGACGCCGGTTATTTGCAGTATCTGGCCGGCGTTTTCGCAGCAGTTCAGGCACAGCGGCAGTCGACTCCGACTTATCGCTGCCTCAATGACTCTCGGTGTAGCACTCTGGGTAGCAAACGCCCAACTGCTGCTATTGCTTAGCGCGCTCGACTGGCTCACTGTCGTCGAGCACTCGCACAGTGCAAGACTCATTTACCAATTTGAATGCTCGAGGGACGTGATGCTGCTGCTGGCCATCCCGGTCATGGCAATGGCTACGCCCGCGATTGAAGAGATTTGCAATCGCGGCTTGATCCTGCAAGCGCTGCTACCGAAGGGGCGTTTCTGTGCGATCCTGATTTCGAGCGCAATGTTTGCCCTGCTGCACAAACCCGGAACCTACGCAACGGCGTTCGTGTTCGGGTTGTTTGTGTCTGTGCTGGCGTTGAATTGGCGCTCCTTGTGGGGCCCAATTATTGCACACGGTACTTTTAATTTACTGGTCGAACTCGACCGCACCTGCCTAAGCGCCTATTGGCTCCCCGGACGACTTCAATGGCAGGCCGGCAATGCATTAGTGCATTCGATATCGTTGCTGATCGTTTGTTTGTGTACAGCGTGCCTGCTCGTCTCGATCCGAAGGCCGGGTGCGACCTGTAAAAGCATCGCCCCAACCGCTTGGACTGACTTTTCTAAAAAGAAGTAGCCACCCTTTCAATCATATGCGACGTCGCCGCAACCAGCCCTTCATAGATATTGATCAGGTCCTGCCCGACGCTGCTGCCGTCCGTGATCCCATAGTAACTGTTAGCCGGTGTGCACTGCAGTCCGCCTGCAACCGAACCAAGTTCTTCATTTTTTAGTTCTCGCATATCATCAACCTCCATGTTGATTTTCGTAGTATGACGCAGCAACACGCTGTCGCCGTTTATCGCTCTGTGCGATTTCACACCATATGCTGCCGCAGCCGTGCTGACAGCGCCGAAAACGGGACGAAACACACAAAAACAGCATAATCCGGCACAATGGGGGCGCTTTGGTTGCCGCCGTGTGATGTACCGCACAGTCCCGACCGGCACTCATTATTAGTGTTCAAGACTGGCGAGATTTCGCACATTGGACGATTGAGGAGTATGGACATGGAATTCCTGCGACAGAAAATCATAGTAGCGCTCGGCATGCTTTTGCTCGGCGCCACGGCGACAGCAAACGATGATATTTGGTTTGGCATTAAAGCCGGCACATTGGGCTTCGGCGCCGAAGCGGCATGGCGACCGCTGGAGTGGCTGGACGTCCGCGCGGGCGCGAACTTCTACGATTACGACGATTCCGGCTCACAGGCCGGCATCAATTACAACGCGACGCTGGCACTGGACACATATTACGTAACAGGAAATTTACACTTCCCGCTGAGCCCGTTCCGCTTAACGGCAGGCGCTTTTGCCAACAACAACGAAGTGCAATTGGCGAGCGTTGATACGGCGAGTTTCCTGATCGGGGACAACCCGGTTCCTTACACTGCGGCCGAAGTTGGCACACTGCGAAGTGTTGCCAGTTTCGATAGTTTTGCACCGTATGTAGGCGCGGGTTTCGATTTCGATGTGATGGATCGATTCGGGCTGTCATTGGATTTCGGCGTGCTTTTGCAGGGCGACCCAACGATTGTGACGACAGCGGATGGTACGCTGAGTCAGAATCAGGCTTTTCTTGACGACATCAATGCCGAGACCCAGGAACTCCTCAATGAAATTGATGACATTAAAGTCTATCCGGTAGTCAGCCTCGGATTTAATTTCAACTTCTGATAATCAACCCGATCTCGACATACGGCCGGCGCTGACAGTGAGCGTCGGCCTTTTTTTTGCCGCCTCATCAATATTCCTAATCAAACATCTCCGATAGTTGTCGCAGCGCGATCGCGCCCTGGGCATATGCAAGCCGCAACGACGGTAGCGGGAATCTGGCCGGCATACCCTGCACAATTGCCGGCAGTGACGCCGGGGGAACAGCTGAATCCAGTTTGTTCGTAGCCAGCCAGTCAGCCACCTGCTTGCCTGACCAGGTGGCAGTATTCACTCCATTGCCATGGTAGCCGAAAGCGAAATAGACTGACCTGTCGTTTTCAAACTGGCCGATTGACGGGGTCCGCTTTCGAGTCATGCAAACCAGGCCCTGCCAGCGGTAGTCAATCCGGACATCGCGCCACAACGGAAAGAGCTCGTGCATTCTGGCTATCAGTCTGACGTAATTTCTCTCTGTACCTGCAGCATCGCCGCTTGCGCCGCCCCTGCCACCGAACATGAACCGGCCATCTGGCAACAGGCGAAAGTAGTTGAGCAGGCTTAAGGATGTTATCGCTGGACACTCCGTTCGCCATCGATGCGCCGCCAGTTCATCGGTGTTCAGCGGCCGCGTCACAACTATCGAGCTGATCATCGGCAGCACACGACCTCGCAATACGCGGTGCAGATGTTCGGGTGCGAAACCGTTGGTTGCTACGATGACTCGTGCAGCACGAATTGTTCCTGCTTTCGTGGTCAAAATATGCCGCCCATCCTGACGCGACCAGGCAACTACCTCGCTGTGCGCATGAATTCTTGCCCCGCGTCTTTCTGCCGCTGCCGCCAGCCCCCGAACGTAACGTAACGGATGCAGTCCGAACGTGGGTTTCAGGACTGCCCCACCCTGTTGCAGGGGGCTATCGAAAAAATGCTCACGAAATTCTGCTGCCTCCAGAACCTGTGAATCCAGGCCGAGCACCCGAAACTGAAACTCTGCATGTTTTTTCAGCTGCACGAAGCCACGCGCGGACACCGCAATGGCTACTTCAGCATCACCCTGGCGCGGGGAGTCGATCCCTTCGTCGATAATAAGGTCACGAACCAGTCCGACGGCCTCTACCTGACCCGCGTAATATGAGCGAGCGCAGTCCAGGCCGAATTTGTCGACCATTTTCTCGGCACCGAGCACTTCGGCGCCGATAGAGCAAAAGCCGCCATTGCGCCCTGATGCCCCCCACCCGATATGACCGGCCTCAAGCACACGTACATCCAGTTGATAGTCGCGGCACAAATGATAGGCGGCCGACAGGCCGGTATAGCCACCACCGATGATGGCTACGTCGCATTGTTCATCGCCGCACAATGGCTCTGCTGCAGGAAGCCCTGCACCAACGCTGGTTGCTTCCCAGTAGGATGGGGCAGGCTGATCGAAGCGGTACATTGCTTCGTTGTAAAGCCAGTTGCTCAGAGCGCTCTCCTGCTAAGCGGCGCTCGGCTGCAGCCTTGCAACCAACGGATCCTTGCGCACGAAGAAAAGTCCGAAAACGACGACCGCGAGCAGGGGCAATGGCACCAGGATCAGTGTTAGCCACCCGTAGGCGTGAATTATGGTGCCAGCAAGCAACGACGCGAGCGCCGATGTCCCGAATACGCAAAATTCATTCATGCCTTGCGCCCGGAATCGTTCGGCAGTCGCATAAGTTCGCGTGACCATTGTCGTGCCACCGACGTAGAGAAAATTCCAACCAACGCCCAGGAGCACTAGTGCGCCGAAATAGTGCATATATTCCTGACCCTGTAGCCCGATAAGGCACGCACCGACCAAGCCAATTGCACCAATGATCATCATCCGTACCATGCCGACTTTTTCGATCAGAATGCCTGATACCAACGACGGAACATACATTGCGAGAACGTGAGCACGAATAACCTGTGCAGTATCGTCAAGAGAAAAACCATCGTGCACATGCATGCTGAGCGGGGTCGCAGTCATGATAAAGGTCATCACACCATAAGCGACAGCGCCGCCTAAAACGGCCACGATAAAAACAGGTTGCGCCGCAATTTCCCGCAAGGGTCTTTGCGGTTCTGCTTCAACTGTGGTGGCTCCCTCGCCGCGAAATGGATCCAGCGTGAGGTGGAGTAAGCTCTGTAGCACGTAAAGCCCTGACAACGCGATCAGCGTGCCCAGATACTGCACCGAGGGAATCGCATATTGGCCATATTTAACGAGTTCGGGGCCAACGATTGCGCCACCAATGGCACCCAGTAATACAAAGGAGATAGCGCGTGGCGAATACCGTGGCTCAACGCTCTCAGCCGCGGCATAGCGATATTGCAGTGTAAAGGCCATGTTCAGGCCAAATGCCGCACCAGCGATGACGAAAATCGCAAAGCTTTCGAGATATAGTGCGAGACCGGCAAGCGCCATCGCAACGACGGAACTGACCGATGCCAGGGCAAAGCCGAACTTGCGCCCTATTCTTCTCATCAGCATAGTTGCCGGAATTGCTGTCGCCGCGCCGAACAACACCATGATGGAAACCGGCAGCGTTGCGATGGTTGGATCACTGGAAAGCTTGGTGCCGATAATGCCACCGAGCGTTACCATGATAATCGCGCCCGTCGCGGATATAAGCTGGCAACTGGTTAATATGATGATGTTTTTTAGGTGCATGCGCTCAAGTTCTGATAATCGTCTCGGCCGCCGAAGCCGCGCATTCTCACATATTCTGCAGCATGAGTACGATTTACCTGCATAGCTGCAGGCTGCTTGGCGACATTCGAAAACCCCTGTGCTGCAAATCACTGAACAAATCGCAATACCGGATGCGGAAATCGAACTCACTGCGATTCGATCGCAGGGCCCGGGCGGTCAAAATGTCAATAAAGTTGCAACAGCAATACATCTTCGATTCAACATCCAGGCATCTGCTGCGTTACCAGCAGAGGTGAAAGCGCGTCTCATCTGCTTGAGAGATCGTCGCATAACCGCAGACGGGATCGTGAACATTAAAGCGCAGCGATCGCGCAGCCAGGACAAGAATCGCGTCGATGCCCGGAAACGCTTGGCAGACCTGATTCGCAAGGGATTGGCCAAACCCAGGTCCAGAAAGAAAACCAGGCCGGGGAAAAAAGCACGGGAGAAACGCCTTGCCGACAAGGCACATCGCTCAAAAGTAAAAAAGACCAGGGGAAAAGTGTCCGATTAATCGTCAGTTGGGCCGAACCCGGGTCGCATTACAGCGGCTCGTCTTGTGCTGCCGGTAAATCCGATGATCCGGGCCGCAATCCTCATCGATAGCCGCTGCCTGATCTCGAGCTTCGGGGCAGCTTGTCCGTTGCGAAATGCAGCGCCGACCTGACTGTCAAGCACTCGCATCGCAGGCAGCCTAGCAGGTCGCCGCCCGCCGCTGAATGCTCGCGCTGGATCCGTTTCCGGCGCGGCGGCATGCAGACCCCCTCTTTCTGGTCGTTTCCGCAGCTCGGCTTGCCGCGACGGTTGTTCAAACCCCGCACCTGCAGGGCGTTGAGGCGCAGGTTTTACTGCCGCCGACGGTGGTGTTATAATGTTACCAAAATACCTTTTTATACCCTACAGGCAGGCGAGCATGACGCGAAAATTAGTGGAACGAACCCAAACCGGCGTGCGGCTCGAAAAGTCGCTACTCAAAGTGCTCAAAGGGTTGGCCGAATATTGCGACCTGAGCCTGGGGGATCTATTGGAGGGCATCGTCCTGCACACTTTTGAGGGGAAGACGCCATTTTCGGCCGAGACCCAGGCGAAGATTGCGGATCTGAAGAAGGTTTACGGGTGCGAGCTGACGGCGGCGGACAGCCACCGGCTCAGGGAGACGTCAGAATGACGCGGCAAACGTTTCAACGTTGCGAGTTGACAGAACCCGGGCCGACCATAGAGGAGTTCGAAGCGCTGGCGATCGACGCGAAGCGATTTAACCACCAATGCCATATCTTTGTTGCCTGGTCGTATCTTCGGGACCACGACCTGCTCGTAAGCATCGCGCGATTCCGAAACACGCTCAAACGATTCACGCTCAAGCTCGGAGAACCCGGCAAGTATCACGAGACCATCACCTGGTTCTTCATAGCTATCGTTGCCGAGCGTATCGACCGTGACCCCGGCGCGGACTGGCACGAATTCGTCGAGCAAAATCAGGATTTATTCACGCCACCGCCCGGAATACTGGGAAAATACTACTCGAGCCACCGGCTCGATTCAGTCACTGCGCGGCGGCAGTTCCTGCTGCCCGACTTGTTGACGCACTGACCGATACGCGGGTCGGCACAGGCTGTGCTTCAGAGCCAGCAAACGGTTCGTATTTGACATAACCCGATGCTCCCAGCTCGTACCGGCGCCGGAAAAGGTGCATAGATAACCCGTAACATACGGTTTTTAAATTAAATTATCGACAATTCAAGCATGGTCGTCGTGACTGGGACCGAATCACTCCTAAACCTTGCCGAATCGACCTATACTCTCTCACATGTCGAAAAAGCGCCTGTTTTTCGACATATACTGGAATCCTGTCGATCATATCGACACCACGACTGTATATGTCGACAAAAATGCCTTTTATCGACATATTCTCTCGAAGAGTCGATGCTGTCGACACATCGGCAAGACCTGTCGAATAACGACCAGCCAGCGGAGCGCAACGACATGCCTGATTTCGATCCAAATATTCCGTTCAACGCGCTCCGGCCGCTGCCGCCGCCTGGTGAGCAGATCGAATCGACGGAAATTCTTAAGAAATGCATCAAAGCACGGGTAGCACTCGCCGAACTAAAACAGGCCGCCGAACTCATTCCCAATGCCGCTGTGCTGGTCAACGCCCTGCCCTTGCTGGAGGCACGGGCAAGCTCCGAAATAGAGAACATCGTGACCACGACCGACAAACTTTTTGAGTTCGTCGATATGGCTGAAGGCAAAGCAGATGCAGCAACCAAGGAAGCGTTGCGCTATCGAACCGCGCTGTTCGAGGGTGCAAAGATGGTCCAACGCCAGCTGTTGAGTGTAGATATGGCTATCCATATATGCAGTACAATCAAAGATTTAGAGCTTGATATTCGAGCTGATTCTGGCACTAGACTCAGTAATCGCAACACCGGCGAGGTCATCTATACGCCGCCTGTTGGACAGAAACTCCTGCTGGAGAAATTGCAAAACTGGTCTGATTTCATGCACGAGGAGACGGACATCGATCCGTTGATTCGTATGGCCATCCAGCATTATCAGTTTGAAGCGATACACCCGTTCACGGACGGTAACGGTCGCACCGGTCGAATCATCAATATTCTTTTCCTGGTACAGCAGGGCCTGCTCACCTCCCCCATTCTTTACCTGAGCCGCCACATCATTCGCAACAAGGGCGAGTACTACCGGTACCTGAACGAGGTCACCAGTCGCCAGGCATGGGGTCCATGGATCCTGTATATGCTAAACGGCGTCGAAGAAACCTGCATCTGGACCACTGACAAGATCAAAGCCATTCGTGAACTAATGCAACACACGAGCCAGTTCGTACATAAAAAGCTGCCCAAAATTTATTCATGGGAGTTAGTTGAGGCACTCTTCAAACAGCCCTATTGCCGAATAAACAACCTGGTCACAGCCGAGGTCGCGAAACGACAAACGGCCTCGGTATACCTGAAACAACTGTGTGACATCGGCGTATTGAAGGAATACAAGTCAGGCCGGGAGACTCTTTTCGTGCATCCCAAATACATAGAATTATTGACTGGCGAGGAGAATGTCTGGGTCTATTACGCTGGCGTCGAAACCGAAGCCGCCGCGGAAGCAACTTCCTGTTAACCTGATCAGGTATTGGTGATGACCTCATCATTGAGCTCATCCGGCGTGTGATCCAGCATGCGCCGATAGAGCAGCCCGAAGGCGCTTTGCATCAATGTCTCCTCGATGATTCCGTCGACGTCGCAATTCCGAGCCAGATGTCGCAGGCGCTCGAAAGTACGTATGTAATTGCGGGTGTGCCTGGCCCGGATCTCCGTGCCAAAAAACATATCCGCAAGGTTATCTTTGTCAATCATGCTTCTGCCAAGAAACATCCTGGCGAAAACCTCGCAGTCGCCATCCGCGATACGTTTGAAATTCGCGTCAGTCTCTTCGCGGGTCATCTCGCCACTGCCGACCGTGCCCATCGACGACGAGTACAACATCCCTGAAATGCCGCCAAGCTGATGATCAACGTTCTCTTTTATTTTGAAAAAGGTCTCTTGCCGGGCATTCATTTCCGTCGCCGCGATAGCTGCGGTCTGCTTTTCGGATTGTTTCGACGCTTTTCTGATTGCTTTCGAATTGTTTGCGAGCTCGCGTTGCTGAATAAACAGGCCGATGACCAGCCACAGGAAGGCTAGCGGTGCGAAGGCCCCCTCGAGGAAGCTGCCAAGCGCCTCGGGCGACAGCCGATCGCCGGGCTCAGCGCGCATTACGCCAAAAACATACCAGCCGCCAGCGCCGACCCAGATAATCGTGATCACGATGCCGAACCAGATCCGCCAGTCCCGTTTGCGTGTCTTGTGTTTTGTGCTGCCCGCAGCCGTCATAGGATCACTGTAGACGCTGCCGCCCAATATTGGCAATGCCCGACGCGACTGCATTAATGTCGTCGCGCAACTGTGCTCCCGGCAAACAACTAACGCAGGCTGCGAGGGATCAAACGGCCGCACCGCATTGCGCCCGGGAGCCGGCTGTCTGTGATCACGAAAACTACGCTAGAAAAACCATTATTTCATATAGTTACGGGGGTTCTGCGAGGTTCGAGAAGCAACCGGATAGCGGCGCGGTTATAGCCTAATTTACCCTTTGCTGGCACACTAAAGAATCGTCCAGTGATGAGCCGCGCGCGCATTGATCATCGACCGCAGTCGACTGTTCCAGTTTTTCAAGTACACCGTTTATGCGCTGCTGACGGTGAACATCTACCTGTTTTTTGCCGAAGAATGGGCAGCAGCCGCCCACAGGTTTACGGATGGGGTCGCATTCGGCGCCATCATCGAGGGCTTTGCAGCCAGCATTGATACGACGGCCTGGGTGGTACTTCTGCTCATGTTTGAGCTGGAGACCTTTGTACTCGATGACAAACAATTTACGCCGCGGGTGACATGGACTCTGCACGGGCTGCGGGCGATCTGCTACACATTTATCGTTTACGCATTTTACGGCTATGTGACCAAACTGGTTTTCCTGCTTGGCGCTGTCCCGCTTCCCGGGCTGATTGACCTGTGTACGATGGTAGATGGTCAATGGGCCTACGCAATCGATCTGGATGAATACGAAGTCCTGACGACGGAAAACTGCCAGACCCTCACGGGCAGCCGGGAATTCCTGCAATTCCCTGGGCTCACGGCAATTGTCGATCCCGCAGGCTACAAGGACATTCTGCGCCTCGCCTGGGTTGACGTCATCAATGCTGCCGTCTGGCTGCTGGTCGTCGTCATCCTCGAGATTGAAGTGCGCCTGCAGGAGCGTGAGTTGCTATCCGGGCTCGCTCGCAGGATAAGCGGTGTAAGCAAGTTATTCCTGTATACGGCGCTGCTATTCGCGGCCGTCTATTGGGCTATTAAAGGCGACTTCAAGGATTTCTGGGACGCTTTTCTCTGGATCGTCGCGTTCGTCTTCATTGAATTGAACGTATTCGAGTGGCGGCATGAGTCTGAGGAGGCCCAAAAAACCGGCGGAGCGCCAGTAATCTAGCCCTTCCGCTGGAAATTCTGTATAAACTCGGCATGGTTCGAGACAATACATCCGTATTACAACAAAAAAAGAGTGCACTATGGCAATTGCAGACTTAAGCAACGTTTTGAAAATATTCTCTGGCTCCAATCTGGATTCAGCGACCCAGAAAGAGCTGTACCAGGAAGTACTGCTCATGGTGCTGGCGCGTGCCTCGAGCTCTGACGCGAATATTCATGAAGTCGAAGTCGAATCAATCCAGAAAATCGTGCAACGGGAGACCGGCAAGGAAATAAGCGCACAGGACATCCGCAAGGCGGCGCGAACCGAGCTTTACGAAACGACGCCACTTTCCAAGTATCTTGGCAGTGCGAGTCGTGACCTCGCTGACGAGGACCGGGTCCGGGTCATTCAGTGCCTGGGTGAAGTCATCAAGAGTGATACCGAGGTAAGCGTGCTGGAGATCGATTTTTTTAACATGGTCGCTGCAGCGCTACGGGTAACGCCTGCGGAGGTCGCAGGGCTAACTGATTAGCGAGACCGGCTGCGGTCGTTCGGCGTGAAGTGAGGAATTTTTTCGTCGCCATATGACCTCACGACTTCCGACACGACGATGTGGTAGCCGTCATACCACCTCGAGTATTGTTGCTTCGCTTCAAGATGATGCGGATTGCGTGAGAATTCGCCAAGGGCATCCAGCGAGTCCCAGTAATAGGTCGCATTCAGTATCGTGCCATCCTTCGAATACCAGGTCTCGGCACCCAGAAACCCATCGTTAGATTGTGCCGCCTGATCAATCAGGTCGTTCAAGCGGTGAAATTCGTCGTCATATTTCCCCGGCTTGAAAATGAATGCTGCGCTGTACACAAATAGCTCCCCCGCTTGATAGAGTCCGGCTGAATTCCCGGCTACCATAGCACCAGTCTTTCAGATTTCGGGAAAACCTGTGATGCGACTCTTTACCCTGTTATTTTCTTTGCTAACGATTTGGACGGTTTCGGCGCCCGCGGCTGAGAGCGTCTATTTTGACGCTGACGGAACCACGCTGCACTACGTCACCGCTGGCGCCGGTGAGACGGTCGTTCTATTGCATGGTTTCAGTGGCTCCGCACAGGGATTATACGTCGAGCCAGGCACATTCGATGCCCTGGTCGATGCAGGCTATCGAGTGGTCGCACTCGACCAGGTCGGTCACGGCAAGAGTGATAAACCGTACGACCCGAATCGCTACGGGATGCAGATGGTTGAAGATATTCGACGACTTATGCAACACCTTGAGGTCGACAAAATACACCTGGCCGGCTATTCGATGGGCGCCAAAGTCGCCAATACCTTTCGCAGTGTGTATCCGAGTCGCCTGCACTCGATTGTATTGGGCGGCTATGGCTGGCCCTGGCGGTCAAGGTCGATGACCTACGCCGAAGCCGAAACAGCAATGGCCACTCGAACTCTGCTTCCGGGGAACGATACGAAGGCGCTCGCTGCCGTGAGTGTCGGCATGCATGACCTGACATCGAGTGAAGATAGCTTACGCGCCAATTCCGTACCGGCTTTCGGCATCATAGGTGACAAGGACGAAGTGGTTTCCGGTGACGATTTTCGAACCTTCACGGAGACGATGGCAGGACTCGAATTCACGGTGATTCCGGGTACCCATGCAGGACCGGATGGCGCGCCCTACAAACCTCGGTATGCGCAGGAAATACTTCGATTCCTGGCGCAACACCAGGCGCCTGAAACGCCCGACTGACGGCGCCGTTTGCAACTAAATCGATCTTGTCGCCGTTGCCGGGGAGACCTGGCTGGCTCGTCGCGCCGGACCCAGCACAGCCAGCTGACCTACTATCCACAGAGCCAGCATCGCAACCGGTACGACGTACCAGGCAATCGGCGTCAGCGCAAAGATTTGCACCATCCAAATGTTAATTGCCACCGCCAGAACCGCTCCGCCCAAGACTCCAACCGTGCTGATCAGAAAGTTTTCCAGCATGAAATAACGCAGTATCGACCGCCGCGTTGCACCAAGCGCGCGACGTGTACCGATCTGTTTGGTGCGCCTGGCAACACTGAAACTGGCGAGGCCAACGATACCCAGACTCGTGATGGCGGTTAGCAGGCTTACAATGAACACTAACAGCTTGATCATCGCGGAATC
This sequence comes from Woeseiaceae bacterium, assembly GCA_021773135.1. Classification (GTDB taxonomy): domain Bacteria; phylum Pseudomonadota; class Gammaproteobacteria; order Steroidobacterales; family Woeseiaceae; genus SZUA-117. Next base: position 31,052 of record JAJFKP010000055.1, read on the forward strand.
TTCAAGATAGGCTGCCGCGCGAACGTCATTCATTGTTTGCGCACCGTCGATTATTCGTCCTGTATCACGATCCGCCAGAGCCTTTTCGATCTGCGGAATCACCTCGTCCCGGTATCCGGTTTCTGTGCGAACGACGTAGCGTGCAAAGTCGTCACCTCGCTTCATCGGCACCAGCATTGATCGCTCTACGCCACTCCACTCTTTCCACGGTGCCTGCATGCGATCAATGATGCCAATAATCGTGACCGGCAGATTGTTTTCGATATAGGCAACCCTGCCTATAACTTCCGCAGCCGTCGATTCCGGGAATAACGCCATCGCCATTGCGTTGGAGAGAATTATTGTCTCTGGCCATCTCGGCCCTCCGTCCGGATCAAACCAGCGCACATCGGTTGGCAGGAAATTTCGCCCCGCAATCAGGTCAATACCAAATGTGCCGACTCCGTGTTCATCGACAAAATAAATCGCGACACCGACGGCATCGCTATTGTCGCCGGGCGCGATTGCAAGACCTTGCGACCAACCTCCCTGGCGTAGCGGCATGGAATTCGTCAATACCGCATCAACCACGCCAGGGTGATTGCGGATAAGATCCAGATCGGCCGCAACCATCGACTGATATTCGAGATCAGGATCGAAGCTGCTGCTGTAAATCTGAAAAATGTTCTCCTCGTCAACGCCACTTGGCCGCCCCATCAGCCTGGACCTTTCCTGGATAATCGCAATGGCGTTGACCATCAGGGCCATTGTTAAGGCAATCTGCAGTGCGATAAGCACATAGCTGCTCTTGTTGCGTAATAACGCTCGCCAAATTGGTCCCATGTCCGTTTGTCCCCTGACACAACCGCGCTGGCGCGGAAATCAGCTCAAAGTGAATTTAACTGGCTCGCTGGCTGAATCTTGCAAGCTCGCCAGGTCGGGTACAGCGCCGCGCCCAGTGCAGCTACAACGGCAAGGCCAACTGCCGCGAGCACCATTACCCAGTCCATGCTCACCAGCCGTTCCAGGAAACCCGAGTTGCCGTAAAGCCCCCTGATGCCCTGCAAGCCCGCCCAGGTCAATGCAACCCCGAACAATCCGCCGGTGAGGCCAATCAGCCCCGCCTCGACGATATATTGGGAGAAAATTGCTGACCGGGATGCACCAAGCGCACGCCGCAACGAAATATCGCCGCAACGTCGCATGATTTTCGCAAGCAGCAGCCCTATCGTGTTCAGGAGGCAAACGATCAGAAACAGAACAGCCAGGCCGAGTAAAACCTGGATATCGTCATCTACGACTTCCTCGACTGCCATCCACTGCATGACATTGCTCAGGCGATTATTGATGGGTCGCGCGAACCTGCCCAGGGCTTTTTGTGTTTCCGCATAGGCGTCGAGAAAAAGCATGTACGCTTCTTTTTCTTCAACGCTATGCAGCTCAACCCAAAACTGCAGCCAGACGCACTCGGAATTAAGAAACGCCTGGTAGCTATTCTCGCCGACGGGCTTCCAGCAATTCGTGTTGCCGTCACTGCTAATCTCTTTGGCAATGCTCACGCTAAGTGGAAAATACACTTCCTCAGCATCGCCGAATGATTGATTGTTAACGTCATAAAATTTTGGCGTTGGCGCCCACGAATTCATTACACCGGATATACGATAACTGTCGCCGTTCATCACAATAAATCGACCAACCGAATTCCTTCCGCCAAACAGACGCTCGTTAATTTCTTTGGTGATGACAGCGACATGCTCTTGACCTTCGTCCGCCGATGCGCCCCACCCTGCGCCATATAAGAACGGAGTATCGAACATGGTGAAGAAGTCGGCCGAAGTACTGCGTCCATTGACCATGAAAGGCAATTGATCGCGTTCAGCGGGCTCGACCACGCGGGAAGATCGGTAACTCAAAACCTGCCGACGTGCCTCGGCTGCCGCCAGCAACGCCGTTCCGTCCCGGTAGGTCACCTGTGAGGGCGGAAAATCAGGTTCGCGAGCGGCTTCGAGCGGGTCCCAGCTGTCCAACTGCACGTGGTACAGCACCTTTGATTTGTGCGGTATCGGATCCCCGCCCATCACGTAGTTGATATTGACGATTGTCATGCAGGCACCGATACCGGTGGCAATTGCAGCGACCATCAGCGCGCTCAAAATTGAGTTTCTGCGAATACTGAGTGCACCGAGTTTCACGTAATAACGAAGCATGGTCTTCCTTCTGGCTCCGTCAGGAGCCGATTGCCACCTTCAACCCGGCATCTTCAACCGAGAGCTGACCATCACGCACAAATATATTTCGCCTGGCACGCGCTGCCAGGGACGGCTCGTGCGTCACCATGATGATCGTCGTGCCTTTCGAATTGATGTCTTCGAGCAATTCCATAACGCTGTCCGCCATAGCAGAATCAAGATTGCCGGTCGGCTCATCGGCTAACAGAAAACGTGGTTCGCCCGCTAGTGCTCGCGCGATTGCTACACGCTGCTGCTGGCCACCCGATAGCTGCGACGGCAAATGTTTTTTCCGAGACGCCAGCCCGACCATGTCCAGCACCGAATCGATGCGCCTTCTGCGCTCCGCCGAATCGAAGCCGCGATAGCGCAATGGCACGTCAACGTTGTCGAATATGTCGAGTTCAGGAATGAGGTTAAAACTCTGAAAAATGAAACCGATTTTTTCATTGCGCAAGCGGGATCGGGACGCGTCGTCAAGTTGGGTTGTATCTTTGCCGTCCAGCGAATAACGACCACTGGTAAACCCCTCAAGCAGTCCGGCTATGTTCAGGAAGGTTGTCTTTCCGGAACCTGACGGTCCGGTTACGGAAACGAACTCGCCCTCTTCAACGTCAAGCGAAAAATCACGCAATGCGTGCGTCTCTACGGTTTCTGTCCGATACACCATCGATATGTTTTGCATGCTTAGCATGGCCTTTCCCTCCTGCTACTATTGATCGGTAATCAGCACCGCTTCGGCGCCAGCAAATTGATCAGTACTCGAAATCACGACTCGGTCGCCTTCGACCAATCCATCCTGAATCTCAACCGCACCCAGACTGCGAGCGCCAACTACGATTGATTTTCGAATTGCCTGGCGGTTGCCATCCAGTACATACGCCACCCGGCCCGCGCCGGATTCCAGAAATTGGCCACGCTGCAAGGTCAGCACATTCGGTTTTTCCTCGATCAGGATTCGCGTTGTCAGTCGTTGGTTCTGACGAATATTCCTTGGCATGTTGTCGACAAACCGGATGCGACTTGCAACCTGGTTATTGATGATCTCCGGTGATACGGCAACGAGCTGTCCGGCGTACCTTTCGGTACCGACCAGCACTTCTGCCTGCATGCCTAAACCGAGATCGTCGGCGTAACTCTCAGGAACCTGGGCATCGATCTCGAATCTCGACAAATCGACTACCGCCATCACCGGTGTGTCACGGGATACCGCTGCTTTTTGGTCAACCAGGAGGTCACCAACTATCCCGTTAACGGGCGACTCGATCGATAGTGCGTCGACCTGTCGTTGCAGATTAGCGACCAGCAGTTCCTGTCCGCGGAGATCAATTTCACTTGCTTTTAGTTCGAATGCGAGGCGCTCATCAAACAAATCCGCGTCGGCAACGGCATGTGCGTAGGCCAGCTCGGCATTGCGCAGATCGTCCTGTGCTTTTTCAAAATCGATGACTGAAATTACGGCAACTTTGTTGGCCTCATCAGCCCGTCGCTTCTCTCTTTTCGCGGCAACCAGTGCGACGTCAGCCAGGTCGGCCTCTTTGCGTTTTTCGAGAGCCTGTTGCCGCGACTCTATCCGCTGGCGTTGCAACTGGACTGCGGAACGCTCCAGTGCCCCCTGTGCCTGGCGCAACTGGCTGGTCAATTCAGGGCTGTCTACGCGCGCCAGAGGCTGGCCCTGTTTGACGCTTGCGCCGGCCTCGACCAGTAGCGTGATCGTGCCCTGAGCCGGTGCATACAGTGTCGGGCTCACCGCGGCAATGACACGGCCCTCGACGGAAACGTCACGAACCAGGTCTGCACGGGTAACGGTCGCGATACGCAAGCGGTCCATCGAGACCGTCACACTGGCTGTCGCCCAGCGATTCACGGCCGGCGCGATCGCCCAGCCCATGACCAGCAGCACGACGAACCCGATGCCGACCATAAGCGTGCGATATCTGGAACTCTTCGGTGCCAGTTCCACATCCTGGCCAGATGTATCCGCTATTTTCAGTGTACTTCCCCGGGCGGCATCCTCCAGCACAACAGCACTGGCTCGTATTGCTTGGATGCACCGCGAGCGAGAATGGTTTACCGAAAACGCATATTTTTGGCGCCGGGAGTTGCGCCAGAATCGCGGCAACAATTTATGTGCCGGCTAGAGGGCGTCTATTCGGATACCGAAATTCGTGGCTCCCGGCCTGCCAGGTCCGGATCATCGTCGTTAACGCGCAAATTGACTAGCCTGGCCTCTGCGTCCAGTGTCATAAGAAAGTCATGCCAAGTCTGTTCTTCCTGTCTGCGGTAGTGTCCCGATACTTCCCACCCCGTCTCAGTGGGAAAAATATAGACTTTGCCCGCCGCACGAATTCTCTCAAGTGGGTCCGAAATTTCAATGTCGGCAGCGCCGACGGATTCGCGCAGTATTTCCCGGGCCGCAAGGACGACACCCTCTTCTGCCGTCCGGCGCGAAGAGCGCTCCGTGTCCGTTATCCACAGGTATGAGCCGAGTGCAGCCAGCAGGCCGACGGCGAATGCCACGACAAGTCGCAAAATGCGGTGATTCAAGGTCATCTGGAAACTATCGTCCGATTCCGGTAACAGCGAAAGCGGTGATGATATAGATTATTTGAACAAATCGTCAGCAGCCGCAATCCTGGGATCATCGGCCGTCTCGGTGTCCGCCCCGTCACCAAACAACTCCTCTAGCGCGTTCTTCGACCTTGCCGCGTGTGCCGCGCCAATCGAATCAAAAACGCCGTAAGCCGGTTTGAACCATTCGCAAAAATTCACTTTCTCCTTGTCCATCACCTCTTCGGCGTCATCTTCTGTGCACTGTTTCGTGACATTCTTGTCGAAATACACGCACATTCGGCAGACATGCACAGGTGCTCGGCAGGCGCGACACTCATCTCTTCTGGATAAAGGCAGGCTCAGGTGCGCAAGCGAACCGCCACAGCGAAAACAGGTGATTTGTTGAGTCATACTAATGCCCGCAATTGCTACCTGACCGTAATGGATTCAGACTTGCGCCAAGAATATAAAGCTTTATGCGGCGGGTAAACGATTTAGCCACGGGAGAGATTCGCTATGCAGCAATTACCACATCACTATTCGGTTTCAGCAAGCGCCGATTCTACTAGTAATGTCACCCTGGCTGCGGATGGGCTGGACAAGCTTGTATCCGCGGCACCCGCAGAATTCGGAGGACCCGGGGACCAATGGTCGCCGGAATCACTACTGGTTGCAGCCGTCGCCGATTGTTTTGTTCTGTCGTTCAAAGCAATTGCCCGGGCGTCGCATTTTGACTGGTTAAACCTTACGTGCAATGCGAAAGGCATACTCGACCGTACAGACGGCGGGATGCGCTTCACAGAATTCGAAATTCACGCCCATCTGGAAATAACGTCGGCAGATCAGCGTGACAAGGCGGAGCTTCTACTGCAAAAGGCCGAGAAGACCTGCCTCATCACCAATTCACTGATTGCAGAATCTCATCTGACCACGAAGATCGATACCACGGAATAGAATACAGTTTAACTAGTATTTATATATGTTTATTTTTAATACAGTTTTTCTATACTTTCGTCGCCGCATTGTTATTTCTATCGCGATCTCAGGCTGCCTGGCCGCTTGTGCCACGCAGAGCACCTGGCTGAACAGCGACCGCATCGTGCGAATATTTGGCAATTACGGGGTCGACGTTCTCCGGGCAGACAACCGGCGTCGCGTATCCAGCCTGTACAGTTCGGTGCAACAGTCGAAAACAACGCGTACCTATGCCGTTGTCGACTTCGCGGGTGCGCCACAATCGCCGTTCGAGCGCGAACACACACTCATCGTTGACGGCGCCTCTATTGGCGCCACCTTCAGAAGCGGCGGTTGGCAAATCGACAAGCAGCATTTGTTTATCGGCGAACTCGAGATTCCGGAAACCTATGTGGAGATTGGCACGCTGATGCGGCTCCCGTTGCCCAAAACGCTGGCGACGCACGTTTACCTGCTCAATATCGGCAAGGACGACCAAACTTATCTGTACGCAACCATTACTGAAATCCACCACCCGGACTATCTTTCGGTAGACGAGCTGCAGCGAATCTACGGAGAAATCATATTCGATGACTCAAACCGTGACGCTATTCACGATTTTATCGGCCCCCCTTTTGCCGCAAATGATATACAGGTCCGGATTCGCTCTTTTTATTGAGTGTAGACTTTCTAAATCGTTTAAATGCAACGACTTAGAGGTTTCGGGGCGATGCCACGACAAATTGGATTACTGGCGGTAATCATCTCGGTCCTGCTGTTGCACAGCAGCTTCGCCAATGCGCAGGACAACGTCGACGATCAGGCTGAGGTTTGGGCAACCGTCGAAGCAATCTGGGATGCACAGGAACAGGGCGACAACGGCTGGGTCGATGCGATGCTGTCTGCGGATTTTGTGGGCTGGCCGAACGGGTCACCGGCACCTCGAAGCAAAGCATCAACACGCATGTGGGCACGATTCGATGCCGGCCAGAGCAAGGGTCTGGCGCATGAACTCTACCCGCTTTCCATCGTTGTTCATGGCGACGTAGCGATCGTTCACTATCTGTTCACGTCATTCACGCAGTTGAAGGACAAGAGCACCCAGTCCCACAATGGACGTTTTACTGACATTCTCGTTCGAGACGGCGACAGCTGGAAGTTTATTTCCTGGCACGGCGGGTCCGACGCGAGTTAGCAACAACAGACCTGCGGCTATGCTGTAGATTCCGACAACGGCCCTCCCCCCTTTCGCAGCCCTTGCTTGTCTCCGGACAAGCCACCGCGGCAGATGCCGGAGGTCCCTAACGGACATCGTCCGGTCTGACCGCCGAAGCTTATGCCTGCTTCGGCCCCGGCAACATCCGATGACAAGAATGCATCACGCCTATTCGCCCCACGAATTCGGCAGGTTATAGGGCGCCAGTTGCGACAGATTCCACGGCAAGTACCACATTCCCGGCCCTGGCTCCTGTGCCGTTCGATTCCAAACGCGCAAAAGCGCACGCCAATTCCACCCCACAGCATTACAAGATTACTTAAGTACCGAAATAACTCATTGTTTTTATTGTCTTCTAAGCTTTTTTCGTCGGCTGGCGCGGATTAAGCGGCCATTCAGGTAGATTGCGCTATTCTTACGCTCAACATCAGTAAGTGGACGCAGAACGCACACGTTCTTGCCAGGAGGCATCAATGTACGGCCAATCGACAACGCCAAGATCACAATCCAGGGTGTACTTGCCTGGACTTATACTGTGCCTCATCACAGGTCTAGCCGTCGCTCAGGTGCCCGTGGACGAAGACGGCAATCCACTTGCCTATTCCGAAGAACAGGCAGCCGCGGAGAACGCGGCAGAGTCGCCCGACACGACCATGACATCAGGCGAACTACAGGATCTTGTCGGCCCTATCGCCCTTTATCCCGACGACCTTCTTGCGATCGTTTTGCCGGCATCCACCTATCCGCTGGAGATCGTTCAGGCCGCCAGATTTCTGGAGCTGTTGGAAGCTGACAGCAGCCTGGAACCGGACGAGGAATGGGACGAGGCAGTGATCGCTCTCCTGAACTACCCGGACGTCGTCAGAATGATGAATGACGAAATTGACTGGACCTGGAGACTCGGCGATGCCGTCATCAGCCAACAGGCCGAAGTGATCGCCGCGGTCGAGCTTTTTCGCGACCGAGCATATGCAGCGGGCAATCTTAAGTCCGATGATAATCAGACTGTCTCCGTTGACGACGGTGTAATAGAAATTGTGCCGGTCAACGAAGAAATAATTTATGTGCCGTATTACGAACCAGCCGAGGTCGTGGTCTACCAGCCTCGTCCTGTCTACCATTATTACCCGGACCCTTATCCGATTTACTACTACCCGTACCCGGCCGGGTACCGTTTTCGTTCCGGGTATTTCTGGGGCGTAACCACGGCATTCTCGATCGGCTGGTCGAATCACTATCTGAATGTCTATCACCCGACCTACCTGGGCCACCCGTACTACGGGCGCAGCTACTACAGTCATTACTATCGTCGACCCAGTATCAACGTCTACAACACGTGGTATGTGAATAACAATCGTTATTCGTCGTCCAATCGCTACCGGGATGGCGATCATTGGCGGCCGCGTAACCGTGCCGGAGCACGTCCCGCCGAGCCGCGGGTGCGCAACTACCATTACCCGCCAGGCGGAGATCAGCGGCGTCGTGAAAACACAGCCGGTCGTTCGCGACTCGAATCGCGCGATAATGGTCGTATCGACCTTAACCTGCGGCAACGCAGCGAAGCCGATCGGAGGCGCGTAGCGGCGAGCAGCAATACCAGCTCAAATCGCCAGAATCGGGTTCGCACCGGCGCACCGAACAGCGGGCGCGCGGCAGTATCGAGTCGTGGTAACAACGAGACCGGCGCTCGCTCTACCTCGCGCAGCAATAATCGCAGAGCGGCCAATGTCGAGGCGGGGGCAAATAGCCGCACCCGCGTTGCCGCTGGCAATGCGCCGCGCTCGCAGGATCGTGCGCAGACCGATTCGAATGCTGCTATTCAGTTCAGGAATCGCAGCAATGATACTCGGCGTGCGAATTCGCAGAATGCGAACAGGCGGGCAACTAACAGCACCAACAGACGTCAAGTCAACGCCGATTCGCCGGTATCAAACCAGCTTAATCAACGCAACCCCCAGAATCAGGCCCGTGCCGTAACGCGCCAACGCCAGGCGACAAATCGCAGCCCCTTGGACCGAACGGCTGCTGCCAGCAATCGCTCGACAGGTGAGCGAAGGTCTGCGGTGCGTTCCCCCCAACCGCGGGCGGCCACTCCCCAGGCGCAGAGGCGCAGCACGACGTCACGATCGACCGCACCTAGATCACAGGCTGCGACAAGGTCAAGTGCACCGCGGACAGTCGCTCCGGTCCGTAGCGCACCGCCGCGGTCTGCAGCGCCCACGCGCAGCTCGGCACCGCGCCAATCTGCTCCCGCTGCGTCGGGACCGGCCAACAGCAGTCGCGGAACGTCCAGTGCGCCCAGGAACAGCTCGCGAGCCAGTCAGTCACGACGTGGGTCGTCGCGACCTCGCAACGGAAACTAGCGCAAACCAGTCGATACGTTTGAGCTGATTCAGCAGCAAGAATTGACGTCTCGGAGCCGGTGGCTCCGACCGGGAACAGGGTAAATCTTACGACTCTTCAGATTTGCCCTGTTCTTTTTCGTTCTTCGCAGCGGCTTCTTTCTTCGCAGCGGCCTGCCCGCTTTCAAAATCGCCGGAAGAAAATTCCCAGGCAACGTAAAAGACGCAGCCAGCAACAATCAGTGCCATTGCCACAAGTATGAGGGATAAAAGATTCATCGGACGATCATAGCCCGAATCGAGCAGTGATATCGCGGAAGCTGTTATTTTCGACTGCGATCACCCTCTTTCAGCCGACCGGCCTTACGCAGCGCTTCCCGCAATACGAATTCGATCTGCGCGTTCAGGCTGCGCAGATCATCCTCGGCCCAACGGTGCATTGCTTTCATCGTCTTCTCGTCGATGCGCAATGCGAATGCTTTGCGTGAACTCATGTGATTCTCTGTTTGCGAGTCGGTTCCCGATGGCGGCGGTGTTGGCCTGCCTAGGTGTAGAGCGAACCCGTATTCAGGACAGGTTTCGCGCCCTCTTCGCTGCATAACACGGTCAGGAGGTTGCCAACCATCGTCGCCTTTCTTTCCTCATCGAGTTCGACAATATTGTTTGCGCTCAATTGTTCAAGCGCCATCTGGACCATGCCAACAGCGCCGGCCACGATCTGCGTGCGGGCGGCGATTACGGCAGAAGCCTGCTGGCGGCGCAACATCGCATTGGCAATTTCGGGCGCATAGGCGAGATGGCTGATACGTGCCTCGATCACATTGACGCCCGCCTCTTCCAGCCTGTCCTGAATTTCTTCGCGGAGCGCCTGCGCAATCTCAGCCGGATTGCTCCGCAACGCCAGTGTTTGATTCTCATGCGGTTCGTAAGGATAGGTTGTCGTGAGGTTGCGCAGCGCGGATTCGCTTTGGATCGTCACGAATTGTTCGTAATCGTCAACTTCAAATATTGCCTCCGCAGTATCGATAACGCGCCATACCACAACCGCCGCAATCTCGATCGGACTACCCTGTGAATCATTGACTTTCAGTTTGCCGCTTTCGAAGTTTCGCACGCGCAGTGAAACCGCCTTTTTGGTGTAAAAAGGATTTGCCCAGCGCAACCCCGGCTGACGCGCCGTTCCGGAGTAGGCGCCAAAAAGTTGCAGCACCCGTGCCTCGTTGGGCTGAACCATGAAAAAGCCGAACCAAAACACGATGCCGAGCAGTAGCGCGATAGCCGACGAAATGATGCCGACAAGCGAATAGGCCTGCAGCGCATTAACGAACCAAAAGATGAGCCCGGCCTGTACAAGCAGCAAGACGACCAGCATCAGGTATCCCGATGGGACTTTCCTATCAATCTCTCGGTTCATGGCTTTTCTCCTGCATTGTAGATAGATATCATTTTGATATCATTTTGCTAGCATGTCAATAACGGCAGTGCGACCAGGTTATGTTAAGCAATCGCGTTACAGGAGACCCTGCAAGCGCCTGGTCACAAAGAAACGCAACCTCATGCGCCCGGCCTGTAAAACTTAAAATGACCTGTTGGCCATTGTTTGTTATATATTTTTTCTCAACACGACTAGTGCCCTAGGCAACCGGCTTCGTCCGCATGCAAAATGCGCGGGATGCCAGGACTGCAGGCGGAGAATCTTCCATCGAGAACAGTATCGAATCGACGCAGCGATCCGGCCGTCCCGAAGCGACCCGGCAGACTATCAAGTGGGTCGTCTACTCCCTGTTAGTCGTCAACTGGGGTTACTACATTTTTGATGACTGGCGAGTTGCGCAACACACGCTGTCGGCCGGCGATGGACTTCTCGAATACCTGAACGCCTATGCCACGTCACTCGACGAGCTTGCCTGGTTCGCAATGCTGTTTCTTTTCGAAGCGGAGACCTATTGGCTTTCAGATGATCAGATGTCACGCTTCCTGCGCTTTAGCTTCGTTGGACTTCGATTCACCTGCTACGCCTTCCTGGCGCACACTGTCTATGCTTATGTTTTCAACTATTTCGAACTCGTCAATGCCCCGCTTCTGCATCACGTTGCTTCGGTCTGCGATCTCTCCGATCAGGCTTTCTCGTTTGTTCGCAACCTTGCTTATACGTCGATCGATACAGCCAATTGCGGTTCCTTAAGCAACGCCGGAGCACTTTTTCAGATTGGTGGAGACTCGGTGGTCAGTGACGCTGCCGGCGTTGCAGAGCTTAAGTTTCTGTACGCTGTCGACATAGAAGATGCCCTGGTCTGGCTGTCAGTCGTATTGACTATCGAGTTCGTTGTTCTGCTTCAGGAGCGTGGCATATCAGAAGGACCATTGATTAATGCCTGCAACTACCTGACTTTCGGCCTCTATGGTGTCCTGGTATGCAACGCATTAATCTGGTTCTGGAAAGGCCACTACGTCTATGGCTGGGACCAGTTACTCTGGATCGGCGGCTTTGCCGCTATCGAGATGAACCTGTCAGAGTGGCGTGACGAACTCAACGAGGAAGCTGCCGCAGCCTGACTTTTTGCCTATACTCGTAAGTCTGTCATCTGCAAGATCTCATTAAAATAGCTAGGGGAAAAACAATGGTTGTTCGATTTATCGCGTTTCTGGCGAGCCTGCTTTTCATTGCTGCCTGCGGACCTGCCGAACAGGCTGCGCCACCTGAACCGTCGGCCGCAGCGACTGAGACAACACTCGACAACGCTGCCCGAGCTGCGGAGATTGCAAAGAACGCCATCATTATCGATACACATATCGACGTCCCCTATCGCCTGGTCGACGCCTGGGAGGACGTTTCGGAGTCAACTGATGGTGGCGACTTTGACTATCCGCGGGCTGTCGCAGGCGGCCTGAATGCGCCATTCATGTCGATATATACGCCGGCAGGACTGGAGGCTGAGGGACGCTCGAAGGAAGTGGCCGAGTCACTCATCGACCTGGTCAATAAAATCGTTTCGGAATCTCCCGACAAGTTTGCGATTGCCCTGTCACCTGCCGATGTCGAGGCACAATTCGCCGCGGGTCTCATTTCCTTACCGATGGGAATGGAGAACGGCTCACCCATCGAAGGCAATATCGCAAACGTGCAGCATTTTTTCGATCGTGGCATTCGCTACATCACTCTGGCACACGGACTGTCGAACCACATCTCTGACTCATCGTACGACGAAAATAAACAGTGGGATGGACTGAGCGAATTTGGTATGGAAGTCGTCAGTGAAATGAATCGCGTGGGCATCATGGTTGACATCAGCCACGTATCTGATGGTGCGTTCTGGGATGTAATGGAAATTACAAGCGCCCCCGCTATTGCCTCACACTCGTCCGCGCGGCATTTCACACCTGACTGGGAACGAAACATAGCTGATGACATGATTGTCCGGCTTGCGGAGAATGGCGGCGTTGTCATGATCAACTATGGATCTGCATTCCTGGTGCAACGGGCTCAGGATTACAGCAATGCAAAACGTGAGGCCATGCGGGCCTATCTTGAAATGAATGACATTGAGGCATCTGACGAAGCATCGGCCGCCTTCGATCTTGTCTATGAGGCCGAGCATGGTGGATACCCCTACGCCACGCTCGAAGAAACGCTGGACCACTTCGACCACATCGTCAATCTGGTTGGCGTCGAGCATGTAGGCATAGGATCTGATTACGACGGTGTCGGTGACAGTCTGCCGATTGGTCTGAAGGACGTATCGACGTATCCCAATCTGGTCGAAGGACTACTCGACCGGGGATACAGCGAGTCTGATATTGAGAAAATTCTTGGTGGAAATTTGCTGCGCGTCTGGCGAGCCGTTGCGGCAGCGGCAGAAATTTAGCCCGGCTGCAAATGTGATTTTCTCGAGAGGTTGAGATCATGCACGCATACCAGCGCATTGTAGTGCGCGTCATACTGTTGCTCACGTGCCTGGCCATGGCGGGCTGCAGTTCCGCCCCCGGCGACTATGACGTCATTCTTCGCGGCGGCACAGTTTACGACGGCCTGGGCGGTGCGCCGATAACTGCGGATGTCGCTATCAGCGGCGATCAGATTGCAAAAATTGGCGACCTGCGTGATTTTCGGGGCACCGACGAGTTCGACGTGAGTGGTCTCGCGGTGGCGCCTGGTTTTATCAACATGCTGTCGTGGGCAAACGAAACGCTGATCGAAGACGGACGTGGCATGAGCGACATCATGCAAGGCGTTACGCTTGAGATCATGGGTGAAGGCTCATCGATGGGCCCGCTCAATGAAACGATGAAAGCGCAGCTCCTGAACCGGCAGGGTGATATCAGATACCCGGTCGAGTGGACCACACTCGGCGAGTATCTGGAGTTCCTTGTGCGCAAGGGCATATCGCCCAACGTGGCCTCGTTTGTCGGTGCAACTACGCTGCGCGTGCATGAAGTCGGCTACGACGATCGAGCGGCAACTGCAGAAGAACTGACCCGGATGCAGGATCTCGTGCGGCAGGCAATGCGCGAAGGTGCGCTTGGTGTTGGTTCATCACTGATCTATGCGCCTGCAAATTTCGCCGACACTGACGAACTTATCGCTCTGGTTCGCGCGGCGGCTGAATATGACGGGACATACATTTCTCATATTCGATCGGAGGGAAATCGGCTCGAGGAAGGCATCCAGGAGCTGATCAAGATCGCCAGCCTGACCGGCGCGCCAGCTGAAATTTATCATCTCAAGGCATCGGGCAAGGAAAACTGGCACAAACTGTCAAACGTGTTCGATATGATCGAAGACGCGCGTAAAGCCGGACTATTCATTACTGCGGACATGTACACATACACGGCCGGCTCCACCGGGCTGAACGCGACCATGCCTCTTTGGGTACAGGAAGGCGGACACGCCGCCTGGGTCGAGCGGCTGCAGAACCCTGCCATCCGGGAGCGGGTCGTCAGTGAAATGAAGCAACCCACTAATGAATGGGAGAACTTCTACCGAGCCGCAGGGCCGGAAAACATCCTGCTGGTCGGATTCAGGAATGCCGCATTGCGGCCATTGGTTGGCAGAACGTTGCAGGAAGTGGCCGATGAGCGCGGCGAAGATCCCGCAGTTACAGCAATGGACCTGGTCATTGAAGACGATAGCCGGGTCGACGCAGTGTACTTCCTGATGTCCGAAGAAAACATCCGGCGAAAAATCGTGAAAGACTGGATTAGTTTTGGATCAGACGCTGGCGCACCTGCCGCCGAAGGGCTGTTTCTGGAATCCGGTCGCCACCCCAGAACCTACGGCAATTTTGCAAGGCTGCTCGGCCGTTATGTCAGGGACGAAGAGCTTATCTCGCTCGAAGAAGCGATTCGGCGCCTGACATCGCAACCTGCTGCTAATGTTGGAATACTGGATCGCGGCGAACTGCGGGAAGGATTCTTTGCGGACATCGTCGTTTTCGATCCCGACAGGATTGCGGACAACGCAAGCTTTGAAGAACCACATCAATACGCCACCGGCGTTCGGCACGTATTCGTAAACGGCGAGCAGGTATTGGAAAACGGCAGGCACACGGGTGCAACGCCCGGGCGCATTGTTCGTGGCCCTGGTTGGGACGGTTGGCTTTGAGCAGCGGGCCAGGAAACCTGCTTTAAACGCGAACACTGTCGGTTTAATGGCGGAAAGCGCAACACCCGGCAGGATAGGCGCTGCCGGCCAGGCCTATTCACAAATTGTGATTACGACTTCGACAAACACCATGCTTCAATCGGATATGGCAATGGTTCTCGGCGAATCGGTCGCTATTTTGGAATTCGCAAAGTTACGTTAAGGATTAGCCACGGCTTGATCGGCAGGATCAGCCGTCGACCGGCAGGTACCGTGCTCGCATTTCGTCATGCCGCGAAGGCGGAAACTCCTCGTGAATTACCCGTCGCACGTGATTGGTCGTGACCAGCACTTTGTCAGCCGCTATCTTTTCCAGCGCCTGTGCATCCCGCAAAGTTGCTTGCGCTTCTTCAAGTATGCGCGGTTTGACCTGATCGGCCCTGCCGACAAGATTTTCCACATAGCGTTCTGCTTTGGCTCGATTCACACGCGCGCCGTCGAGCGATTTCAGCGCGCTGCGGTGGTTCGCCAACATGCTGCGCAATTGTCCAGGGGCACTTCGTGCCACAATCGCACGAGTTACTGCTGTTGCGACAACGAGTGCAGGCACCGCAGCGAACAGCAGGGCCCAGTTTTGGGAGAAAAATTCCACGTTCATCGTGACCGAATATAGCAGCGGGCACGTGGTCCCTGGTAAGACACTGGTCTCAAACAGGCTTTTACGACAATTATTTACCTAACAATGCGGCGGCCGGCCCAGCAAGGGAATGATTGCCCTTAAGTGCGCAGCGAGCCAGGGGCCGCTGCGGGCAAGGCTAGCTGGTCGCGACTTCCTCTGGCAGCTCCCGCTGCGGCAACTCGGTTGGCCAATCGGCGTCAAACGGGAATGGCCGGGTTTCCGAATTAAATGTCACGTAGTTAACAACTTCGTAAGAGTAAATCGCGAGAGAATGTCCCCAGCTCTTAAGCTGTTGATTCGGCTTGCCGGTAATTAGGGCCGTGAAAAATTGAATCACAACGACCGCGGCCGTAACCACTCGCGACACAGCCAGTAGTGCCAGGCTGATGAGCATAAAAACCAGGCGCATCCAGGTCGAGCGTGACTTGACGTTCTTTTCCAGGTCGCTGGGGCCGGAAATTGTTTCAGATTCCGCGTGTGGCGGAACGTGATCCATTGGTTGATCACTGCTAGTCATCGTAGGTCCTCTTGTTTCAGGCCAGTCCTGCTACCTATATTATACGCCTAGAGAATTCGACCGTTAACCCGAAGCCAAAGTTCAAAACGCAATACAGGCTTGCGAGGTAAAGCGTAGCGAAGCCGCGAAATCGCTTGCCCGATGATTGGTGGGTTATTGACGGAACTGCTGCGGCACGAACGCCTGTCAGCCCTGGTAGAAATACCAGGCAGCAACAGCCATTAGCATCAGACCCAGCAATTTGGCGAGACCGCTGACGCCTGCCGGTTGATCAGCAAAATTCGGGACCGGCTTTTTTGGACCAAGCGTTTGGGATGCCCGGTCGACGAGAACCTTGGCATTAGCGAGTCCAAGACCGGTTGCCTCTCTTAATCGCTTGATGGCCTCGATCTTATGACCTTGTTGAATGGCCTCGATTACATCTTTTGGCAACTCGTTATCAGTAATCACGACTTCGGAACTCATGCTTCGGTCTGCTCTCAGTTTAGTCCTGAAAATGCTAGCGAATTCAGTACCTGCAGGTCGATGTCACAGTTCTCAAAACTGCAAAATACAGGTCCGCCGCTAGTCCCTGGGTGGGTAAGCCCACACGAAATTGTCCCGGTTAGGCATGACAACCTCTGGCAGAGTTTGCGCACTCATGACGGCATTTTCCTCAATAATGTCATTCACGAACAGGAGGTATGCCGTTACCGAATAAAGCTCGTCGTTCGACAGAACGCCGGGTGTCTGATAGGGCATTGCACGTCGAACATAGTCGAATACCGTGGTGGCGTAGGGCC
This sequence comes from Woeseiaceae bacterium, assembly GCA_021773135.1. Classification (GTDB taxonomy): domain Bacteria; phylum Pseudomonadota; class Gammaproteobacteria; order Steroidobacterales; family Woeseiaceae; genus SZUA-117. The sequence goes on from JAJFKP010000055.1 coordinate 47,883, forward strand.
AGAAACTGCCCACGGTTTTCACCGGCGTCGACGTGGTCAGTGAGCCATGCCCGCCTGACAGGCGATCGTTGACGCCTTCCTGGCCTTCCGGTCCATGGCACGCCAGGCAATGGGACTGATAGACCAACGCGCCTTGCATCGCTGTTCCTGATCCATCAGGCAACCCGTCGCCGTCAGGCTGAATTGTAAAGTCGAGCGCTTCAATTTCGGCCGCAGTCACCGGCCGTCCCAGCCCGGGAGATTCCTGTGCGGCGGCGCTAATGCTCACCAGTAGTGCGACGGCGATAGTGATGTTAAGCGTAGACATTGTTGATCTCCCCGTCTTCGCCGACGGCCCAGGCCTGGATGCCGTTATAGTGATAAAAGGCTGCGGATGAACGTCCCGTAAGCACGGCTTCACGAGAGGGCTGCACCCGCCCATCCTCGTCAGTCGCCCTGCTCAGAATAACGGCCGGACCACCACTCCATTTCCAGGCACTGCGAAAACGCGTGAGACTTTTCGGCAGGACATGCTCATCGAGTGCCGCATCGGCCCACGATTGGCCACGATCGGCGGAAATTTCCACCCGTCGAATCCTGCCTGTTCCCGACCATGCGATGCCGGAGATCTGGTATATGCCCGCACCCTGCATGGAAAGTCCGGGTGACGGGCTGGTGATGACAGACTTCACCCCCATCGGGAAACTGAACAATTTCGCAACGCCATCGTCCTGCAAGTCAGAATATTTGGAGGTTTCGTCTTTTGTCATCGCCGGTTGATCAAGCACCTTGATTGTACGCAGCCACTTCACGCAGGCATTGCCTTCCCAGCCGGGTAAAAACAAGCGCATTGGGTATCCGTTCGAGGGGCGTAAACGCTCGCCATTCTGATATAACGCCACAATCGCGTCGTCCATGATTTTGTCCATTGGCACGCTGCGACTCATCATTGCCGCATCGGCACCATCGGCAACGATCCATTTGCCCGCCGGATTGACCCCACACTCGTCGAGCAGAACCGATAACGGCACGCCACCCCACTCGCTGGCGGCCACCAGGCCATGCAGCTGAGCGCAATTGCCTTGCACCGGTTCCGGGGCCAGCGCTGCGCCACTATTGCCCGAACATTCGAGAAACTGGATTCGCGATACGGTCGGATAGCGGGCCAACGCGTCGACGTCAAACGATAACGGTCGGTCAACGAGCCCATGAATCGTGAGCTTGTGCTGCGCCGGGTCAATATCCGGGATGCCACTGTGATGCCGTTCGAAATGCAGACGACTTGGCGTAATGATGCCGTCGAGGAATTGCAGGGGCGACCTCGAGGCGCCGGAACCCGTAGTTCCGCGCTGCGATCCAATCGGCGCGCGTACCAGGTGCGATTCGTGTGCGGACGGAGCGCCACTTTCGCTCATACCTTCACCGGGATTCTTCATCCAGGCTGCACGTTCCACCGCGGACGCTTTGGCTGTCATCAAAGCGGCACCGCCTAAAAAGCCTGCGCGCAGAAAAACACGCCGGTCAAGGAGGCCATTGCCGGCCGCTGGAAGCTCGTCTGTATCAATCATCACAACTCCGTTCGAATGCTACTGCTGTTCAATAGTAATACGAACTGCCTCTGCAATGCCTGTTCGGCACCGGTGCCTGCCTGGTAGCGAGCCTAAACCCCTACATGTTGACCCAGCTGCGGCCAGAATGAACCTTCTGCTATTCTTCATTGTACCGACCCGTATCATTACTCAATGCGACGCTCAGGAGAGACGATGAAAAACCTGTCCCCCCTAATACTCTTGCTACCTGCATTCCTCGCAATGTCGGCCTGCGAGTCCGGCACCCAACAGGATGGGCCCGAGGCTTACCCCAGCCGTTATGAAGCTCTGCCTTCGGCCACGACAATCCTGCAGAATGCTACCGTCCTGACCGGAACGGGCGATCGTCTCGACGACGCTGATGTGCTGATGCAGGACGGCAAGATAGTGGCCGTCGGTTCCGACCTCGCTGCTGGCGAAGCCACTGTAATCGACGCGACCGGTATGTGGATTACACCCGGGGTTATCGATGTACATTCTCATCTTGGCAACTATCCGTCACCAGGTGTCGACGCGCATTCAGACGGCAATGAAGCCACTGATCCAAATACGGCAGAAGTCTGGGCAGAACACAGCGTATGGCCGCAGGATCCGGGATTCGTCACGGCACTTGCTGGTGGCGTGACGTCGCTGCAAATCCTGCCCGGTTCGGCGAACCTGTTCGGCGGTCGCGGCGTCACGCTGAAAAATATTCCCAATCGCTCGGTGCTCGACATGAAATTTCCCGGTGCCCCGCATGGCTTGAAAATGGCCTGTGGCGAAAATCCGAAGCGGTTTTATGGCAACCAGGGACGTGCCCCATCGACGCGCATGGGCAATGTAGCCGGCTACCGAACGGCCTGGATCGCGGCCGCAGATTACCGTGACAAGATGGCGGCCGCTGAAAACGGCCTGGGGGAGGCACCGCTGCGCGACCTGAAGCTCGAGACCCTTGCCGGCGTTCTGAACGGCGAGATCCTGGTACACAACCATTGCTACCGGGCCGATGAGATGGCGGTCATGCTGGAGATCGCCAAAGAATTTGACTACAAAGTTACGGCGTTTCATCACGGCGTCGAGGCTTACAAGATCGCTGACCTGCTGCGTGAGAGTGACACATGCGCCGCGATCTGGGCCGACTGGTACGGCTTTAAAATGGAAGCGTTTGATGGCATTCGTGAGAATGCCGCAATCCTCGACCGGGCGAATGCCTGTACCGTGATGCACTCCGACGATGACCTGGGTATCCAGCGCCTGAATCAGGAAAGCGCAAAAGTCATTGGCGCAGCGGCGCGGGTGGGAATTGATATTCCACCAGAACGGGCAATCCGCTGGATTTCCTCCAATGCGGCAAAAGCGCTCGGTATCGCAGACGTCACCGGCTCGCTTGAGCCCGGTAAAATGGCCGACGTCACCCTGTGGGATCGCAATCCGTTCAGCGTCTATGCGCAGGCACAGAAAGTATTCATCGATGGCGCCCTCGTCTATGACCGTAACGATGCATCAGTCAATCCAGTGACCGATTTCACCCTGGGTACATCTGCTCAGCACGGGGGTGCACAATGAACATTGCGCACAAACTCGTCGTCATATCCGTCACGCTGACCTGTACCGCCGCCATCGCGCAGACAACCGCCTTTAGCGGTGCGACCGTGCACACGGCAGGGCCGCAAGGAACACTCGAGAACGCCACCGTCATTATCGAAGGCGGACGCATCACTGCTGTTGGCACGGAGATAGAGATTCCAGCCGACGCTACTCGAATTGATGCCAGCGGCAAGATTATTACTCCCGGACTTTTCTCTCCGCTTGGGCAGATCGGCCTAAGCGAGGTTGGTGCGGTCGCCGGAACCAACGATGCGACGCAGCGCGGCAATGAATTTTCGGCCAGCTTCGATGTCGCACAGGCCTACAATCCGCGCTCAATTCTGGTGGCGATAAGTCGTATCGATGGTGTGACGAGGGCCGCCATCACGCCACGTGCCGGCGGTCCGGATGATGCGGGTAACTCGAGCCACGTGTTGTCAGGTTTAGGTTCGGTCGTCCACCTTGGCGACAGTCCGGAACACTTCGTCAGGCACGGCGCCGTGGTGGTCGCCAATTTTGGAGAAAGCGGCAGCGTTGTGGCGGCCGGCTCCCGAGCGGCAGCGGTCCAGATTCTGCGTAACGCGCTGAATGATGCCGCCGAGTATGCGGAAAACAGGGCCGCCTTCGAACAGGCCGAATGGCGCGATTTATCGGTCAGTCGGAATGACCTGGAAGTATTGCAGTCCGTGCTCGACCGCAGCACAGCCATGCTGTTTAACGTCAATCGAGCCAGTGACCTGATGGTCGTCATTAACCTTGCCGAGGAATACAACATACGGGCAATTATCGCGGGCGGCGCCGAGGCGTGGATGGTCGCCGACCATCTGTCTGCAGCAAATATCCCGGTTATTCTCAATGGAATGAACAACCTCCCGGGAGATTTCGATCACATCAACGCGCGCCTGGATTCTGCCGACCTACTGCTGGACGCCGGCGTAAAGATAGCCTTTGGCGCCGGCGCACAGACACAGAGCGCCAGGTTGCTGACTCAGGCCGCGGGAATTTCTGTCGCCAACGGGTTGACCTGGGATCAGGCCCTGGCGGCGATTACCCTCGCGCCAGCGCAAATTTTCGGCGTCGACGACACGGTTGGCAGCATTGAACCCGGCAAAGATGCGGACCTGGTCATCTGGTCAGCCGATCCGCTTGAGCTGACGAGCTATCCGGATCAGGTTTACGTTCAGGGAGCCGCAGTGTCGATGCAGAGTCGACAGACCCTGTTGCGGGATCGTTACCTCCAGTCGGCGGGTGACAGACCGCCTGCCTTCAGAAAATAGCCGGAACCGGCCAAGCCACCGGCAGCCCCGATCAACAATGATCGGGGCATTTTTTTGGACTGAATACCGCCAAGTGCTTTGATCCGTAAATCTCCACGGTTGCCGGTTAACGCAAAGTGCGTTACATTAACTATACTTTCGCTACACAATGTATCAATGCCACGCACCAAGATCGCAACGCTGAATCTGAGAATCGACCCCAGCATCAAGGATGCCGTGCGCGAGGCTGCGGATATGGAGCACCGGAGCGTGGCGAACATGGTCGAGATGTTGATACGGCGGTACTGCGACGAGGCAGGAATCGTTATACCTGAACAAAACGAAATGTTCGCGAGGAAGCAAAATGGATGAAAAGATGATCAGGGCGATGGTCACTGCCGGGGCTATCAAGAAAATCAATATCATAGGCAACGGTGCCCGGTTTCATATCGAGGCCAATACGCCCAATGGGTCAGTCACGGCGGAAACCAAAAAGGGCAAGATCAAGACCTGGGTAACCCTCGATGCTGCAGCCAAATGGGTCCGCTCGATCGGCATCGGCACCGCCAATATCAATCTCTCGCGCTGGCAGCCCGGGCAACGCGAACTCCAGATCTGAAGCGCTAGCACCTCAATATGTTTGTTTTCTCATGATTTTCAGCGACGCAGCCGAATGCAGGAATCGCTTCCGCAGCGCGTGGTCTCCGGCGCCCGCCTGACCTCTTTTGTCGTGTTTCCCGCCGTCACGGGCCTAAATGCGGATCGACTACGGTACGGGTTCCCGTGGCAACGCAAACTTCCTGTAGAATTCGACTCGTGCGTCCCATTGGAATTGTTGCTGTGATTAGAATTTGCGCGTTGTTAACAACTCTCGCCTTAGCGCCATTGGCTTTCTGTGACGAACAGGAAACTTCGCACGATGGACATGAGGCCCTGCACGTTGAAATTCACAAGAATCCCGGCTGCGCCTGCTGCGACGTCTGGGCGGATCATTTGCGTTCTTTTGGCTTCTCGGTGGCGTCGACAGAAGATCCGGCAATTCTCGGATTCAAGGCGAAGCACGGCATTCCGGACCCGCTCATGTCATGTCACACCGCTGTCATCGACGGTTATTTCATCGAGGGTCACGTGCCGGCGCGGGACATACTTCGCCTGCTGAAAGAAAAACCTGAGGCCGTAACCGGCATCGCCGTTCCCGGCATGCCTCTCGGCTCACCTGGCATGGAACACGACCGCCCGCAGGATTTCAACACGATTGCGCTGCTTTCTGACGGTTCAGCGTATGTATTCGAGTCGCATCAGGCCGGCGACGATTTTTCAAAGGACGAAGAGGACTAGCTCGCCAGAGCTTGCTCAAGATCCGCGATCAAATCATCAACCCGCTCTGCGCCCACCGAGATCCTTACCAGGTTGGGCGGGATCGGGCTGTTTGGCCCTTCAATAGAATAGCGATGCTCGATTAGACTCTCGACGCCACCCAGTGACGTTGCCCGAATAAAAACATTGCAGCGCTTAATCATCTCAAGCGCAGCGGCTTCTCCACCGGCGATGCACAGTGACAGCATGCCACCATATCCGCCCAGCATTTGTTTCTTTGCGACCTCATGCCCTGGGTGACTTTCGAGGCCCGGGTATCTGACTGTTTCGATGCCGTTGTAATGGTCAAAATGTTCGGCAATAGCCAAAGCCGTCGCGGAAGCCTGCCGAACTCGCATGAACAGGGTACGCATACCCCGCTGCAACAGCCAGGCCTCGAATGAACCCAGAATAGCGCCGGCCTCGGCGCGAACCGCCGCCACTTTTTCCCAGCACTCATCGTTCTTCGCGGTAATCAAGGCGCCCGCAACGACATCCCCATGCCCGTTAAGATACTTGGTCGCGGAATGCATGACGATGTCCGCGCCGAAATCAATCGGCCGGGTTAGCACGGGCGTTGGCACCGTCGAATCGACCGCCAGCACCGCGCCTGCGCCGTGTGCAATTTCAGCCGCGGTTTCGATATCAATAATATCCCAAGTTGGGTTGGTCGGCGTTTCGATCCAGATTAGTGAAGTCGTGCCTGCTTTCACTTTGTCAGCCAGATCGTCGGGGTCTGCAGAATCAAACTGGTCGAGCTCAATCCCCCAGCGCGCACAAAATGCAACCATCCACTTGCGCAACCCCCAGTACATAACAGACGGAATGACGATATGTGATCCGGGTTCGAGCGATTGCACAACTGCCGTCGCCGCAGCCATTCCGGAACTAAACAACATCGCATCGCTGCCGCCCTCCATGCGCATCAGCATTTTTTCCGCAGTCTGGTAGCTCGGATTTTCATCTCTGCCGTAACTGTGATCGGGTGATACGAGCGCATAGTTTTCATCACGCGCAAAGGTGGTCGAAGGCACGATCGGAGGAACGACGCTGCCGGTCAACGTGTCGACATAGTGCATGCCTTGAGCAACGTCAGTTTCGATAGATGAATTGTGGCATTTGCTCATGCGTAATTACTCGACTAACTGTTCGAGAATGAAAGTTCTTGTGTCATCAAGAAGCTGTGTACGCGACGGTTCATTCACATACATCATATGGCCGCCACCGTAGTAGGTATAGCGGACCTGCTCGGCAAGAATATCGTGCCGGTTCAGCGTGTATTCAGCGTCAAAAAATGGCGTAACCAGGTCGTAGTAGCCGGATGCCACCAAAACTTTGAGTGAAGGATTGTTACGTAGCGCTTCCGCCAGGTCACGGGCTGTGTTAACGAACATGGGCTCATAGGATTGATCGTCAGGCGTTGTGCGATAACGCCACAGTTTGCTCAGTTTGTCATCACCCGGCGCCAGGTACGTTCTGCTCCACCGCACCCCTAGATCCTCGTGCATGTAGTCCATCAGCGCCGCCTTGAAGGCGCTCGATATGGCATGATCGCTCGCATCTCCCGCAGGATCGGCATCGAGATCATCGACATCGTTCGTCGTGTAGCGCGCATCGAGCAGGCCAATTGCCAATCCTTCCTGGCGCAGCAGTTCCTTGGCGAAGCGCCGCCCCTGCACTCTGAGATTCGCGCGCTCCACGTACTCCGGACTGAGTCCTGTGAAATACGCCAGTCGGTCGCGCACTCGTGTCCGGACATCGGCATCCAGTGCGTTTCCCTTAAACAGTGCCGGCAATAATTCATCTGTTGCAAAAGCACGTGATTCCGCCAAGAAGCCCTCAAGGTTTGCGGGCCTGGGGGACACCTTGCCGTGATACCAGGCCGCGGCGGACATCGTAGGCAGGAAGGTGATGTGCGCGACGATGTTGTCGCGAATGTAGGGGGTTGAGCCCTGGTAGTCGAGCGCCTGCGAGACAAAGATGATGCCGTTCAGGCTCATCATGAAGTCACCTTCCATGATCTTGGCGACGGCCGCACCCCGGGTAGTGCCATAGCTCTCGCCGAGGAGGAAGCGGGGTGAGTTCCAGCGACCATTTTCGGTCACCCAGGTACGAATGAATTCGGCCATCGACTGCGCATCTTCGCCAAGTCCCCAGAATTCTGCGCCCTCGTGCACACCGAGCGGACGCGAAAACCCGGTGCCGACCGGATCGACGAACACCAGGTCAGTTACGTCGAGGATCGTTTCAGAGGCATCCAGCAACGGATACGGCGGTGCGCCCGCATGCCCGGCATCGCTCGGCACCGACACGCGCTTCGGCCCGAAAGTACCCATATGCAGCCACAGAGATGCCGAGCCGGGTCCACCATTCCAGATAAAGGTAACCGGCCGGATTTCATCCTCGCGTAAATTCCGTTTCGTGTAGGCGAAAGTGAACAAGCTCGCCTTGGGTTCGCCGTCGTTATCACGGACATAGGTTTCGCCGGCAGTCGCCGTGTAGTCAATCGTCTGCCCGTTGAACTGCGCCCGCTGTTCCGTGACGAACCGGGTCGGTTCCGGAATGGGAATATCAACCTCGTCCGCACTAACAGCGTGCTCGTCGGCACCGGCAAGCTGCGTGATCAGCAGCACTGACACCAGAAACATTCGTCGAATCGCTTTTACTGGCATGACCATCCCCCTGTCTTATTGCCCGCAAGACTAGCACTTGTGCAGCGGTTTTAGACCGTTCAATCGTTCAACTCGAATCATGTAAACTAAGAGCACCCCCCTGACAGCCAGCCGGAGTCGACCATGCATAAGATTCTTACCCTCATTTTCCTGCTAACGCCAGTTGCCGCAATGGCGCAGGACCGCTACCTCGTGGACTGGGAAGAGGTTGGCGAGGAGTCGATCAATCACCTGATTGACCTGGTAAGAATTGACACTTCGAATCCGCCCGGCAACGAAACAGAGGCCGCCAACTACGTCAAGGCCGCGCTGGCGGCTGATGGCATCGAGTCGGAGATGTTCGCGCTCGACCCTGATCGTGCCAACCTGGTCGCTCGCATCAAGGGAAATGGTTCGAAACGGCCGATACTGATCATGGGTCATACCGATGTCGTCGGCGTCCAGGCAGAACGCTGGGCTGAGGCGCCGTTTGGCGGGTTGCGTAAGGATGGCTGGATATACGGGCGCGGGACTTTGGATGACAAGGACAACGTTACCGCTGGGCTGATGCTGATGAAGATGCTGAAACGCTATGGAGTAGACCTTGATCGCGACATTATTTTTCTAGCCGAATCCGGCGAGGAAGGTACCCCGGAAGTCGGCATCAACTACATGGTCGAGCACCACTGGGACAAGATAGAGGCAGAATTCTGCCTCGCAGAGGGCGGCAGCAATATTCTCGAGGAATTCGGCGTATCAGTCGTCGGCATTCAATCGACAGAAAAGAAACCTCGACGCGCCACGTTGATCGCGCGCGGCACAGCAGGACATGGCTCCGTTCCGCGCCTCGACAACGCAGTCACCGCACTGGCCAAGGCAGTCGCCAAAGCCGGCAGCTGGCAAACGGAGATGCGACTGAACCCGGTGACGCGTGCATATTTCGAACGCCTGGCCACTATCGCTGAACCCGAGGATGCGTGGCGCTACCGCAACGTTGAAAATCCGGAAGAGACAGAAGCCATCCAGCAGCATTTCCTGGAAAATTATCCGTACCACTACTCGGTACTGCGTACATCGGTGGTTCCGACTGTGATCGATGGCGGTTTCCGCAGGAACGTTATTCCGTCGGAAGCGTCTGCAATACTCGATATTCGTATGTTGCCGGATGAAGATGTCGATGCCTTTTACGAACAGCTCCGGGTCCTTATCGATGATCCGAATGTCGAAGTGAGTCCCGAACCAATCTATCGTCCGGAAGCGCCACCCTCACCTATCGACACAGAGATGTTTCAGTCGCTGGAAAAGGTTGCCAACCGTATGTATCCGGAAGCATTAGTGCTCCCAAGTATGGCAACCGGCGCAACTGACATGGCGCAGGTGCGTGCTAAAGGCGTGGCGTCATACGGAATAGGGGCGACCCGATCCGTTGAGGAAATAAACAGCGGCAACGGCGCGCATGGCGACAATGAACGTGTATCCGAGGACTCAGTGAAACAGCTGGTTCAGTTTCTCTGGTATACGATCATTGATATCGCGGCCACGAAATAGGAAGCCCTCAGATATCGTTATCGCCGCCGAGCCATTTAGTTCGAAAGCGCAGTTGTTCCTCGGAAACGTCCATGTCCGCTGCTTCATAAGTCATAACTTCCAGTTGCGGATTTTCGATGAATTCGACCTCGGAGGATCGAGGAACACCACGCTGGATGTAACTGATCGTTGCAGTATCACCCGGCGCGTATCTGCGCAACGCGTTGTCCCATCGTGCCTGGCCGCGAATTTTGAGGCGATCAATCGCAACTACGGTATCGCCACGATCAAGCCCGGCTTCGTATAACGGGCTGCCGATGATTGTATTGTCCGAAATGATCGCGTCATTCCCCTGGAATTCGAGCGACACCGGTCCGGCATAGGCGCCGCTGCTCTTTTTTTGCCGCACGAGAACGCCTGCATTTGACAGCAGGGATTTGTAGTCCGGCAGGTCCTGGCCAAGAATGAACTTGGCAAAAAACTCGGTTGCAAAGCGCTCGCTGCCGGTCACCTCTGCTAGCCGATCACGCAAATCATCATTGGTGTAGGGTAATTCAGTCGTGCCATGAATCTGCCAAATGTGTCGCATGAGCGTGTCAAGCGTGATGTCATCAAATTGCTCCCGCAACGTGAGATCAAGCGCCAGCCCCAGCGCCGCGCCGTACGTGTAGTAAGAGATATAGGTATTCACAAAGTTGGTCGGATCAATTGCTGATGCTGCATCGACGAATGGCGCCTGCATACTCATTTCGGGCGCAGAAGCGAAGGTCCGGCCAGGCGAGTGGGACACAGTATTGATCGAATTGGCAAGTGCCCCCAGGTAGTCGGCCATGGTCGACTCATCGGCGCGGCGAATCGCCAGGGGGCCATAGTAGGATGTGAAACCCTCTGCGAACCACAGGTTTGCTGACATGTTAGCCCGCTCGAAATCGAATGGCTCCAAGCTCGCAGGTCGAATTCTCTCGACGTTCCATGCGTGAATGAATTCATGCGAGAGCGTCCCTAACTGGCCAAAATCGTTGTCCAGAAGAGATTGGGTACTTGCCAGGATGGTCGAGTTCCTGTGCTCCATACCATCGCCGGAAACGTATGGCAGGTAGTCCGCTATGAAAGTATAGGTTCCATAATCGAACGACGGCAGCTCTCCGAATATTTCTACCTGCGCTGCCACCACCTTTTTCGCCATCGTAAGGAACCGGTCAACATCCTCTTCACTGCCGTCGTGATGTACGGCGAGTTTAAACGTTGCAGATTCACCATTTGCACGTACCGTCCAGGCACGTTCGGAGAAGTTGCTGAGTTCTGTCGGGCTGTCCAGAAAGTACTGCAAGTCTGGCGCCGAAAATACAAATTCATCATTCGTCGGCGCGAGCTGTGTCGCGACACGCCAGTCATCGACTGCCGGGCTGAAAGTGACGTTAATCGGGCGCTCATCAAATCCTCGAGCCCACATGAAAGTTGCCGGCATATTCAGGTGGGCGTGCGTCAGGTCGATTCCTGAATACGTTCCCCCGGCTCTGTCTGCATACAGGGTATAGGTCACCGAAACCGTGCCGTCGTGCCCCGACACATCCCACTGGTAGGGATCCGGGCGCGTAAAGGTCAGCGGGTTTCCGGCACCATCAACCACCCATACCTGGTACACATTCTTTGCAAACTCGTGGAGAGCATAGCGACCGGGCGACGAGCGGCTCATACGCACCTGTAGTGGCGCATCACCAATATCTGTCCACGTGACCGTGATTCGCGCTTCATGATGGGCGGCGTTCTCGAAAGACACGTCATATTCGATCGGCGCCTGCCCAAAAACGGGCAGCGGCAGACACAGCAGAAACAGGGCTTTACGCATTACAGACTCGCAGAAGTGGTCAGAACTCGCTGCAGTCTGCCATCGATAAAAGTCATGCACAAAAAGTGCTCCAATTGCCGAGCACTTTCTTCAGGCAAAAAGAAAGGGCCGTCCCTGGCCCTTTCCGTCCCTTCCCGATTACTTTGGAGTAGTGCTCAGGAATTTACTACGTCAACCAATACATAGCGCAGCAACACCTCGTAGCTGCTTTGCTCAAGCGCCATGCCCTGCGGCAACTCGAGCGTATGAATGGGTTGATCATCTATGTCGCGAATCTCCTGGAAGACCCGCGATCCTTCTTTGTAGATCTTGTATCGAACGCCACGCGACGTGCCATATTTCAGCGGTACTTCGGAGCTGGTCCAGTCCTGGATCAATTCTGTGCTCATTGTTGTGAATCTCCGTGTCTATGCACTTCGCTGTTTGCACAGCGTCTACAAGGATAGGGTGCAAGCCTCGTGCCAGAATCGAACGGAGGCCCCGAAAGCTCTGTAATCGTCTGTATTTATAGTGGTTATAGGCCAAATGACGCTCCTCGAACTGGCCCGACGCGGTGCAAAAAACTGTCAGTTTCTGACCTAGTCGTCAGGCGTTTTGCGACAAACGTTTTACATATTCGTGGTGCATCGGGACCAGTTACGCAACTGATTGCGTCGACTCCTGCAAGTCTGCGGGCACAGGACAAGATCCTCACTTCTTATTGAGAAAGAAATCATAAATAATTGAACTTACTTAGGTTCTTAGGTAAGACGCGCCGTTGATATCGATAATGGCGCCGGTCAGGAATTGCGCTTCAGTTGCAGCAAGGAATCTTACGGTCTCCGCAATTTCGTCGGGTCGGGCAACCCGATTCAACGGGCTCTGGCCACGTATGGCAACACCCGATTCACCGTCGAGCAGTGCACTCGCCATATCGGTCTCGACGAAGCCTGGCGCCACGGCAACTACCTGTATGTTGTGTGGCGCCAATGCGACGGCCAGGGACTGGCTCAAAGAATGTAACCCTGCCTTGCTGGCACCATAAGCAGGGCCATCGGGCTCGCCGCGGAATGCACCACGCGACCCGATATTGATAATGCGACCACCGCCCTGCGCGACCATGCATGCGGCGGCCGATTGGCACAGCGCCGCTGGTCCAAACAGGTTGACTTCGAGCACCTCGCGCCATCGTTTCATCCACTCACCCGCATCGACATTCAGCAGGGAGTGGGCGCGATAAATGCCGGCATTGTTAACCAGCACATCCAGCCGCCCCATGGATTGGACCACTCGATCAACCAGGTCCGGGGCCAGGTCCGCGTCTGAGAAATCGGCCGCAAATAACGCATGACCGGTCCCGGGCAGATCCGCAGCAACCTTTTCCGCAGCCTGTTGATCACTGCCATAGTGAATCCCGACGCTGGCTCCATCCGCAGCGAGCGCTGCAGCAATGGCGGCGCCAATGCCACGCGAGGCCCCGGTAACCAGACAAACCTTGTTTTGCAAAGCGCCGCTCATTTGAGTGCGACGAGCCGCTCCGGATCGACCCGGACCACCATGTAGGTTATCGCCTCGTCAATCTGGCTGAAACCATGCGCAACGCCGGCCGGAATGATGATGACATCGCCCGCCTTGATTGGCTGGCTGTTGTCAATATCGTCAATTACGCCACGGTCGCTCGGACCCGTCAGGTTGCGCACAATGTTGCCGTCGGGATCGATCGCAACGACCTCACTCATCGATGTGCTCGTTACCAGCACACCGGATCCGGCCATAACGCGATAAACCTCGGATTGCTTGTGATGCATGATCGCCGCGACGGGACCGCCGGGCGCTATGACCGGGCGATGTACTACCCCTATACCAAGTCGGCCTTCTGCCGACTCGACATGACTAATGGGTTGATCACTTACGCTGTCGGCTGGTGCCCCCGCCTGGGCCATCGCAAGCTTCTCTGCCGAAATCACCGTTGCCACTTTGAAGTCGGAATTGTCGGCATGCACGATCGAAATGACCGCAGCCAGGAATATCGGCATCAGCCGAATAGAAGTTTTCATTGTTCGTTGCCCCTGATTGCTAGAGTGGCCAGACAACGAGAATCGTCGGCACGGCCACCGCAATAATGATAATTTCAAGTGGTAAACCCATCCGCCAGTAGTCTCCGAAACGATAGCCACCGGGCCCCATAACCAGTGTGTTGTTCTTGTGCCCGATCGGCGTCAGGAAGGCGCTGGACGCGGCAACAGCGACACCCATCAGGAATGGATCCGGGTTTACATTCAGGATGCCGGCAATTTCCATCGCGATCGGTGCCGCGATCACCGCCGTTGCAGTATTGTTCATAACATCAGACAGCGTCATTGTGACGATAATCAACAGCGTGAGGACGACCACCGGTGAAAACCCTGCAGAAACATTAACGATGCCTTCCGCTATCAGGGTCGTACTGCCGGTTGACTGCATGGCAGTCCCGATAGGAATCATCCCGGCCAACAGTACTATCACGGGCCATTCGACGGAATCATACATTTCCCGTACCGGCACAATATTGAGCATCACGTAGGCACCCGCAACACACCCCAGCGCAATAGGCAGGTATACGATACCGATGCTGGCCGCCAGTATGGCTGCGGCAAATATGGAAACTGCCCACCAGGCCTTGTTACGCTGAATCACGCGCTGGCCGCGATCGACCAGCGGTAGCAAACCCAGCCGGTTTACTACATCGCCAAGCCGGTCCTCAGCCCCAAGTAAAAGTAAAACATCGCCTGCCCTGGTTTCGACCTTGCGTACGTGTTCCCTGAAGCGTCGGCCCTGTCGTGATATGCCAACCAGCGCGACGCGATACCGGTATAGCAGGCGGAACGACATGGCAGATCGCCCGGCAAGATCCGAAGATTCGGGAACGATGACCTCACTAAGAACAAGATCGTCTTTATGTAACACGCCCTCACCTGTGCCGACATACTCCAGGCCGAGGCCACCAACGGCATCTTCAATGCTTTCAGGATCACCTTCCACGACAAGCAAATCGCCGGCAATGATTTCAACTCTGCGGGCAAGTCCCGGCATCCGCTTGCCGCGTCGCACCAGTCCTATGATTTCGACATCGCTTTTTTCGGCCTGGCTATCGAGATCTCTCACATAGGAGCCGATCACGGTGGCGCCTTCCGGCACCTTGAGCTCGGCGATGTAGTCAGCAAGCTCGAAAAGATCTTTGCCGGAATCGGCTTCCCGCCGCTCGGCAGGGAGTAGCCGCCAGCCGATGAAGGCGACATAGGCTACGCCAACAACCGCGCAGGTAAGGCCAACGGGAGCGAAATCAAACATCTTATACGGCGCGCCGAGCGCGCTATTGCGAAACTCGGCAATGACGATATTCGGCGGCGTTCCAATGAGCGTTATCATGCCGCCCAGGATCGACGCGAACGACAATGGCATCAACGACAGCGCAGGGCTCCGCCCGGCCTTGTTGGCCGCCTGAATATCCACAGGCATCAACAATGCGAGTGCGGCGACATTATTCATCATGGCCGACAGGACTGCCGCGAGTGACGACATGATGCTGACGTGGGCTGCCAGAGTTCTGCTGCCCGACACAACCACCCGCGCCAGAAGCTCGATCGCGCCGGAGTTCGACAGGCCACGACTCACGATCAGCACCAACGCAATGATCACGACGGCAGGATGGCCGAAGCCTGAAAATGCCTCCGCCGTGGGCACAATGCCGGTGAGCACCCCGACAAGCAATGCACCGAAAGCAACGAGGTCGTAGCGCCATCGGCCCCAGATCAGGAATACGAAAACAAAAAAGAGCAGTGCAAATAGCGTAATTTGTTCGGGGGTCAATTCGGCTTGATTCCGTTTTTATTGATTGTTGCGGCCAGCTACAGTGTAACAACAATCGCGTGTCGACAACCTGTGCATTGACAGCACGCCCGGCGGCATCCAGCTGAATTTTCTCAATGAATGTCTATCTCACTGTTGGCTTTCCGGCAGTCATGACGAAGCCGCAATTCCCAGGCTCAGTGCGAGCCAGCGGTCCGCGCGTTCAGTGACCAGTCATAGTCTTCGTAAACAACCTCGAACGTGTCGGCAGCCAACAGTCGGGCGCGGCGATCATGCGGCGAAACGTCAAGGATATAATCCACAACGCCGCGGTCGGATGGCAAGCCACGCCGTCGTAGGTCGTTCACGAAATCATTGCGATACCATTTGAAAATAGTGGAGAGGATGACCTGCCGATTTTCTTGATCGACGCGAACGTTGCGGGGGTCAGAAACAAATTCAACAGTCGCCTCGCGCAGCAGATTCTCCAAATCGTCTCCGGTCGGCAGCTCGGGACGGAGAACCGGGCAACTTTCGCTGGCACAGTTCAATACGAAATGCACACGCGGGTCCTTGAATGCCTTGAGGATTTTTTCATGTTCGAGCGCATACAGGCTGAGCGGTTTCGTGCCGAACAGGAATCGTTGCCGGTAGAAAAACCTGAGCCCGGTAACGGCCTCGATCGGCGCCTTCACATCGGTAACACTTTCCAGCGGCCAGTTCTCCAGTACACTGCGAATAACGTAGGCGTTGTATGCGTAGAGCCAGTAGGCCAGTTCTTCCGCGCGCGCTGCGAAACGTTCCGGCGCATTCTCCGGACTAAATTCGGCAACTGCGGCAAGGTAGCCATCCAGGCTGGCGCGATCATTCTCGTTCTGGTGCCAACGCGCATATGCGACATTCCCTTCAGCATCGACATACTTGAGCAATAGTTGCTCGAAGCGTTCGTGCCTGAAGCCACCCGCGAGAAACTCTTCCGGAATGGCCGCATTGATGCTGATTAACTGCGGTCGATTCAGGTAAAGGAACGACGCCACCAGAATCACGACTAGCGCTGACCCGTAGAGAAACACTGTCAATATTTTATTCCGCGCCGGCATACACAAGGGATCCAAGAACGCTAACTTATACAGACCCTATCCCTGCGCATTTTATTTCGCGTAAGATCCCGCGCATGGGCTACCTGATCATTGCTTTGATTCTGCTGGGAATCGTTTTTCTTCCAGGCATCTGGGTGAAACGGGTTCTGCAACGCTACTCAATACCCGCAGACCGTTATTCCGGCACAGGATCTGAACTGGCACGCCACCTGCTCGACGCCAACGGGATGCAGTCCGTTGCCGTGGAGGAGACAGCGGAGGGAGATCACTATGACCCGTCAGCCAAAGCGGTACGACTTACACCGGACAAGTTTAATGGCCGATCGTTGACAGCGTTAACGGTGGCCGCCCACGAAGTTGGGCACGCACTGCAGGACGAACAGGGCTACAAACCCCTCCGCTACCGCACCAACCTCATACGGGCAACGCAGAAGTTCGAAAAATTGGGCGCCGGCATCCTGATGATATCGCCATTTATCGGCGCAATTACGCGCGTCCCAGGCCTGGGAATTTTAATGTTCCTTGGCGGCCTGATGACCCTGGGAACAGCAACGATCGTGCACATGGTAACGCTGCCCACCGAATTCGATGCGAGTTTTAATCGCGCACTGCCCATGCTGGACGAACACAAAATACTAATGAAGTCTGATCGGAAACATGCTCGCAAGCTGCTGAAAGCCGCCGCTTTTACCTACGTTTCAGCGTCGCTGATGAGTCTACTTAATATTGCCCGGTGGTTCGCAATACTCAGACGCTAACGTTGCTAAGACGCATCCGCTGGCCTGTTCTCACCAACGGCATCCCGTCCGAGCAACAGGTTTTTTGCATCCGTCATCAGAACGCCGAAATCCTCCTGCAACAAGTAAAGAGACGGGATTAGAAATAGCGTAATAACGGTGGCGAAAACAATGCCAAAGCTCAGCGAAATCGCCATTGGAATAACAAACTGCGCCTGCACACTCGTTTCCAGCATGATTGGCATGAGGCCCGCAGCGGTGGTCAGCGAGGTCAGTATTATTGGCCTGAATCGTTCGATGCCGGACTGAACAACCGCGTCCACTGCGGATACGCCTTCTTCGCGAGCTTTATTGATAAAGTCGATCAGAATCAGACTGTCGTTCACAACCACGCCCGCCAGGGCAATTAGCCCGAACAGCGAAAACATACTGATTGCCTTACCCATCATGATATGCCCAATTACCGCTCCAATGAGACCAAAAGGGATTACGGACATAATAATTAACGGCTGCGAGTAAGAACGCAGCGGAATGGCAATCAATGCATAAATTAGAAACAGCGCTGCAATGGACGCGATCGACAGGTTGCGCACAAGCTCTGTCTCTTCGAGGCTGGCGCCTTCGAGACCATAATCGACGCCGGGATGCCTGGACAACAGGCCTGGAACGTAGTCCGCAGAAATCTGCTCAATAATTTCTCCCGGCTCAACCAGCTCCGGATCGATATCAGCTGAAACCGTCACCGAGCGCTTGCGATTTTGACGAGAGATACTCGAGTACCCCTCGCCGAAAGATACTTCTGCCGCGGAGTTAAACGGCACCTCGTCACCTGCCGGCGTTCGAATACGCATATTTTCGAGATCAGCGACAGATCGTCGCTCACTTAAAGGATAACGTACCATCACTTTGAGCTCATTCTGTCCACGCTGTATGCGCTGCGCCTCTTCTCCGTAAAAAGCCTGCCGCACTTGTCGCCCCAGCGATGACATCGTCAGGCCAAGCGCCTCTGCCTCGGGTTTAATATCGAGTCGAATTTCCTGCCCGCCGGCACTTGATGAATTTAAAATATCAAAAACACCATTGTACTCGCCGAGCTTGTCTTCGAGTTCAGCCGCAGCATTTTCCAGCGATTTGTAGTTATTGCCGGAAAGTTTGAAACTCAAGGGAGCCCCACCGCCGATATTGTCGCCACCAGAAAATGACAGATCCTTGATACCGGCAATCTCACCGACTTTGTCGCGCCACATACTGATAAGCTCATCGCCATTTATAGGTCGGTTCTCGCCGCGAAAGAGTTCGGCAAAAACGAGTCCGCCGGCATCACCGTCCGTGAAGACAATGAGGTGATCGATGGGTTCCTCTACGCCCGCATTTGCAGCCAGGTACTCGCTGTTGATGTCAAATGCTGCCTGTTCGATACGCGATAAAGCCGCGTCTCGAACTGTCGGCGCAGTGCCGTTCTGCATTTGCATACTGACCTGCACAAAGTCCCCTGGCACCTCCGGAAACAGAACTGTGCGAACAAGGCTGCTTTTCATTAATCCGATCGTGAGTATCAAGACTGCAGCGAAGATGACCAGCGTCAGTCCGCGATTGACCAGCGTCTTCTGCAGCGCCGGCACGTACCACTTGTGAATCAGCTTTTGCAGGCCATGCTGCACGTGGCGCTGAACCTTCTGAAAAAACCGCGGGATTTTCTGAAACGAGCCAATATCTCGCTGTGGATTGAACAGGTCGTCTTCATCGACCGGCTTGATATTTGCGTGCACCAGGTGCGCTGGGAGAATCAATTTTGACTCAACCAGCGAAAACATCAGGCACAGTATGACAACAACCGACATCGCCTCGAAAAATGGTCCCACGATGCCTCCAACAAACAACATAGGAGCGAATGCAGCAATTGTGGTCAACACACCAAATGTCGCTGGTACCGCGACTCGTTTTGCGCCGCGCACGACATTGTCGAGCGAGTGTCCGTCGGCGCTGATCTTGGTGTAGATACTTTCACCGATAATGATTGCATCATCGACGACGATTCCCAATACCAGGATAAAGCCGAACAGGCTGATGACGTTGATCGACACCGGCCACGGCCCAAGTGGCATCAACCACATAGCGCCGAAGAATGTCACGGGAATTCCGACGATAACCCATGCTGCAACTTTCAGTCGCAAAAACAATGACAGGATAAGACACACGAGTAGCGCACCCTGCAACATGTTCTTGACCATCATGTCGAGCCGGTCCTGCAGGTAGATTGAGCGATCGACCCAGACCTCTATGGATACACCGTCGGGCAGAGTCTTTTTCTTTTTTGCGACGTATTCCTTGACTTCCGCAGCGGTTTTCAGTTCGTTCTGCTGACCAATCGCCATCACGCGCATCGATGCGGCTGCCTGCCCCCTATATCGAGCGTAGCCGTTGGTTTCTACAAACCCGTCCTGAATCGTCGCGATATCGCCCAGCGTCAAGCGCGTACCGTCCGGAAAGGTTCGCAGCACCAGTTCGGCAAATTCCTGGCCCGTATAAACCTGCCCTTCTGTCCGCAGCAGGATGTCGCCACCCGCTGACTTTATCGACCCGCCGGGCATATCCACCGACGATTCGCGGATGGCCTGGGAAATCTCACTCATTGTCAGACCGTATTGGCGCAGGACGTGTTCCGGCACCTCGATGCTTATTTCGTAATCCCGGTCACCGAGAATCTGGACCTGGTTGACGGAGGGAATACTCATCAGCTCATCGCGAATCTCAAGGCCAACTTCCTTCCTCGAATACTCGTCGAGTGGCCCGGTGATGGTAAGAAATACGACGTGAATAGGGACTTCCTGCTTGTAGATCACCGGCTTTTCGGTCAATCCGGGAAAGGTCGAAATCGCGTCGACTTTCGTTTTAACCTCGGTGAGAATCTCGTTGATATCCTCACCGGATCCCACCTCAGCCGTCACATTGCCGACCCCTTCAAAGGCCTCGGAATTTATTTCGACAATGCCGGGTATGTCCTGGATCGCCTCCTCAATCTTGATCACCACGCCCTCTTCTACTTCCTGAGGGGCTGCGCCGAGATACGGCACCCGAATCTGGATCCAGTTCAGTTCAAAGTCAGGCGTGGTTTGTTTACGGATCGTAAATGCGGATACCACGCCGAATGCAATGATCAAAAACATCAGGAGGTTCGCTGCCACGTGATTCCTGGCGAACCATGCGATGATGCCCTTGCGAGGATCCGATCTTGAAGAACTCATTTGCTTGCGCTCCCGTCAGGCAGCTCAGGATTTATCCACATCCGCAACACTTTCCTGGCTGGCGTCGGTCGACCGAACGTCCTCCGGAATTTCGCTTACGCGAACCTTCATGCCGTTGAGTGGCGACTCAATGGTCGTCAGGCTGATGCGATCCCCCACTTTCGCGCCACTGCGCAAATAGGCGTAGTCTGCGTCCGAGCGCAGAATTTCCACGTCACGAATGTAAAGTCGATCCTCTGCATCCACAAACGACAGTTGACGATTGCCCCGCAGCGCAATTCGGGGAACCCGAGTGACGTTTATGGCAGTGGTACCGACGATGCTCGCGGCGACAAAGGTACCAACCGGCAACGGATAATCTCCGCCATTCCCGGAACCAAGGTGGTATGGATCGACAATGCGGGCGACCGCGTACGTCACCCGGTTCTTTTCATCAACAACGCCCTCGGAGCGAACAATCTGCGCCGGCCAGGAACGCGACTCTCCCTGCTGCACCGCACTCAGCTTCACGGCGGGACCGGCGCTGCTGCCCGAGTCCTGAATGTCGGTGGCATTCGGCAAATCAATGAAAGCCAAATCCTGATCCGTCAATGGCAAGCGGACCTCGGCGATATCTGTTGCAAACGTAACGCCAAGCGTAGTGCCCGGATTAACGTATTGGCCGAGATCTGCCGACTTCGTCCGAACCATGCCGGCATAAGGCAAACTGATGATCGTCCGTTCCAGGTTCCTTTCCGCGTTGACAAGGTCTGCCTTCGCAGCCGCAAGGGCCGCAACTGCCGAGGCATATTCCGCCTCCGCGCGATATCCCTGGCTGCGCAATTTCTCGGCACCGTCAAACTCGATTTTTCGTTGGGCAAGCATTGCTTTCGCCCGGTCGACTGCAGCGGCGTAGTTGGACGGGTCTATCCGCAGCAGCTCTTCCCCGCGTCGAAAGACACCGCCGGCGACAAATTTAGGTGAGATGCTAACAATTGCGCCGGAGATTTCCGCACTTAGCGTGGTCTCGGTTCGCGGCTGAATGGTGCCCTGACTTGCGATGCGAAAGCTCGTGTCAGCGGCATCGAGTGTGATGACGTTCACCAGGGGGGCGACATCTGCGATGTCTTTGGACTCCGGTGGCGGCTTCATGGTGCTCAGCCCGAAGGCCGCCAATATCGCGCCTGCAAGTATTGAAACGATCAATAATGCGCGTTTTCCCTTACGGGTCATGATGTCCTACCGTTGGTGGCTATAGTATTCGGGTCGGCAGCTCGCGTATTAGTAAAGCCTGCTCACCTGACCTGGGTGTTATAGTTAACTATAACACCAAATCAGTCAATACTATCCGCACTTTTTTCGAACCGTTTGGTGCGACCGGGTTCAGTCAAGAGATGCTCAGAATTCGCTATTGGTTGCATCAGAGCCGATTCCTCGCCAATTTCCGATTCGTCTGCAAGGCGTCGACACTGAACAACAGCACAGCGCCCCAGATGCAGGCAAAACAAACGATATGCGCAGTCGTCAGCTGCTCGCCATAATAAACTCCTACCAGGAACTGCAACGTCGGCGCCAGGAATTGCATCATGCCAAGTGTCGCCAGCGGAAGGCGCTTGGCCGCAAGCGCGAAAAACAGCAATGGAATAACCGTTAGCGGACCGGCGAGGAGCAGTATCGACGTCGTAGCGATGCCGCCCGCGCCGAAAACTGCCTGATCGTTGAACATCAGAAACAAGAGGTACACGGCGGCGGCAGGAAGCAGCAGGATTGTCTCTACAAAGAGTCCCGGCATGGCCCTTATCGCCGCTTTCTTGCGGATGATGCCGTAGACCGTGAAGCTTGATCCAAGGAACAGGGCAATTGCCGGCAACTTGCCGCCGCTGACCGTCAAGACAATTACGCCGATTGCGGCCAGCCAGACCGCCAGGACCTGCTGGCGGCGCAGGTGTTCACCAAGGAGGAACACGCCTGCAACCGCGAACAGCAGTGGATTAATGTAGTAACCGAGACTTGCCTGGAAAATCTGCTCCTGCTGCACCGCCCAGATATAAACCAGCCAGTTGCCGGCGATCAGAAGCGAAGTCGCCACCATGTAGGCCATCGTTACAGGATGGGTAAACGCCCAGCGGACTTCAGGCCACTGTTTGCGTGCATAAATAATCAGGGCGCCAAACGGCACCGCCCAGATGACGCGATGCGCCAGCAGTTCCAGGGCCGGAACGGTCTTGACGATTATGAAATAGACCGGCAGAAATCCCCAGACGAGATAAGCGACCAGCGCCGACAATATCCCCTCACGCCACTGGCGCTCAGGCGTCTCTTGCGCGGTGTCAGAGCCAGGTTGGGTCACGGGGTTACTGGCCGTCCCATGCGATATAGGTCGCTGCTTGCTTGAGTAAGTGCCGGTTTTCACGCGTTGGCTGTGGTTCAGAATCGCCGAAAATTGCGCGCACCCAGTGACCATCGGTCGGGTTCGGCAACAGGATGAACTCGCGACCAAAATGATCGCGGTCGCGCTCCATCAGGCGCAATCGTTCTGCAATGTCTGTGACGTAGTAGTCGCGCTGATAGTCGTTGAGGTTATCCCCCAGCATGACAGCTATCTGAAATTTTGACCTTACCTCAGCGCGCGCCGGCGACTTGTCGGAAGAATCCCGGAACACATACAGGTGCTCGTCATCAGCGAAGGGAAATTCGAGGAATTCGAGTTGCTTCATCGCGTACTCATAGGTGCGTTCACCCTGGTCGCGGTTGGTTACATAGAAAACGTCAACATTCCGTGCTGAACAATAGTCGAAAAAATCCTTGGCACCCGGCGCAGCCGTGATCTGATTCTTTGGCAACCACTCATCCCAAATCGAGTCATCAAAAAAATCGAGTCCCTGGTTAATTAAATACCCCCAGTAACTTCGCGCATGCATGGCCGTATTGTCGAGGTCCGTGATTACCGCCAGCGGTTTGTCACCTGCCGCACGTTTATCAAGCGCGAGGTCAACGCGCAATCGCGCCAGGTTGTAAGCCTGATGACACAGTGCAAAGTATTCCGCAGCAGTCTGTTTCCACGCCGCAGCCCATAACAGGCTATTACGCAAATCTTCGTCGCCGCTTTCCGCACGTTTCCCGTTTTGGGCGGCACATGCGGTTGCCGTCGCTCCACCGGCTAACAGTAGCCCTAAAACCCGTCGTCTCTCGCTGTCTGCCTGAACGCTTTTCTCTGGTTTGCTCATCGAATTCCCATTGGTTCACACCAGCCTGATTGCATTAAGTCAACATCAGCCGGAAAGGCTACTCGCTTCAAGAAGCGGAGTCGAAAGGTTTCTGGCTTGCCTCCAGCGTGTTTGGTGTCCTGTCGATAGTCGCGATTGAACATCTTCTCTGCAGCCAATTGGCGACAGTGTCAGTCAGAATCGCAACGCGGTATTATTTCCACATTCAAGCGAATCTCGCGAAAGGATGAAACGTGACCAAACCGATTCTGCGCCTGACCTCACTACTCTCCGCTATATTCGCTCTCGCGGCCTGCAGCGGCGGGGGTGGTGCAGGACTTGTCGGCGGTGCTCCGCCACCGCCACCGCCGCCACCAACAACGAGCAACTGGCAACAGGGCGTTTTCCAGAACGCATCCACGTATCGCAATCAATGCGCCAATCCACGATCGGGTACCAACCCTGCCACCGGACAACCGTTTCCGGATGTCGCCGGAAGCACGCTGGACGAAAATAACTTCCTGCGTTCGTTTACCAACAATACTTACCTTTGGTACGACGAGATCGTCGATCAGGATCCCGGTCTTTTCAATAGTCCTGTTGCTTACTTCGAACAACTTAAAACTTTTGCAACGACACCCAGCGGATCGCCAAAAGATTCCTTCAGTTTTTCTTTCGATACGCAGGAGTGGTTCGACCTGTTCCAGGGCGGCGTGTCTGCGGGCTATGGGTTGACCTTGGCCGTTGTATCAGCCACGCCGCCACGACAGATTGTTATTGCGTTCACTGAACCCAATACACCCGCCACCGCGCCAGGAACTGATTTGGCCCGCGGTGCAACAGTGCTCTCTGTTGACGGTACAGATATTGATGATCCAACCGGGGCGGGAGTCGACATCATCAATGCCGGCCTTTTTCCGGAGAACAGCGGCGAAACGCATACATTCGAGATCCTGGACGCCGGCGCTGCTGCCTCCCGGATGGTGACGCTGACGTCTGCGACGATTACTGAAACCGCCGTGCAAAATACGCGCGTAATCGACACACCTACCGGGCGGGTCGGTTACTTAACCTTCAATACATTCAACTCCCCCTCGGAAGGCGAATTGATTGATGCTATCAATACCCTGAACGCAGGTGCGGGCGTTGACGACTTGGTGCTGGACCTGCGCTATAACGGCGGCGGATTTGGCTTCATTTCCGGAGAACTGGCATTTATGATTGCCGGGGATGCCAATACTGCCGGCAAAACATTCGATCTACTGCAGTTTAATGACAAACATCCCGCAACGAATCCGGTAACCGGTCAGCCCTTGGTAGCAGAACCGTTTCCGACGCAGACACCCGGGTCATTCAGTGAGGCTGCCGGATTGCCGCTCCCTACGCTGGACCTGTCGCGCGTGTTCATTTTATCCGGACCGGGCACCTGCTCCGCAAGCGAGCTTGTCATCAATGGCCTGCGTGGAGCGGACGTTCAGGTAATCCTGATCGGATCTACAACCTGTGGCAAGCCGTACGGTTTTTACGAGGAACCAAACTGCGGCACGAGCTATTTCCCGATCCAGTTCCGCAGTGTCAACAACAAGAATTTTGGCGATTACAGTGACGGCTTTGTGCCCTCGGCAACCGATGACGATATGGCCAATGTTCTGGGGTGTGGGGTCGCAGACGATTACACCCGTCAACTTGGCGATGTTGAAGAGAATCGCCTCGAAGTCGCCCTGGCCTACCAGGCCGGCATGGGATGTGTCACGCCGGTAAACGCAGCTCAGAATCAGTTTGGTAAACCCTGGTTGCCCCTTGATTCTGCGGATGGCGTGATACGCAAATCGCCATTTGCCTCCAACCGCATCATGCACCGATCGCAGTAACGGTGCGCGGCGCTCTGGTAACTTTGGTCGTGATTACCGGGGTAGGATGCCAGACGCTGGCTGGCGATAAACCGGCAAGAATCGTGAATCCTGACGATACCAGCCGGGCGGCACTGCAGAAAACGGTCAACGCCGCGATGCACACCGAAGTAACGTTGGCCGACGACGCGCTGACCCAGAGCAGCATTTTAACCATCGAGCGAAACCCTCCCCGAACAATGGGAAACCCGAGTCCCCAAGGTCGTGTAATGGAAGCACCGTATCGCTTCAGACTGGTTAGCAATGGTGGCGAGTGCATTCTTATTGACGAAAGAAACCAGACACGACATATATTACCGGCGACAAACTGCACTACGGAATAGTTGCGCCGCATCTGAACGCCGCACGTTGGCCCGGTGTTGCAACTACGGACGTGCCGCTGCGCGCGCATCCCGGGCGCGCTCGAATAATAAACCGGTTACAATCCGGAAAAATATGCAGGCGGGGAATTAATGACAGTATTGCAGGATCATGAATCTGCGGGTCAGGTAGACGCGCAGCTCGTCCATGCGCATGGCATGGCGGCAATGATAACGCTACTAATCGCGATGGTTTTTGGCATTATCATTTCGCTACAGTTTTTTCTTCCCGACCTTACGGGAAGCTGGCTGCCCATGGGTTGGGGGCGCCTGCGCTATGCCCATACCCAGGGCATCATGCTCGGCTGGCTGGGGAATGCGTTTCTTGCCTTTCTGTATCACGCCGTTCCGATCCTGACCGGCAAACCGGTGACCAGTCACAAACTTGGCCTCTGGCTGTTTGGTATCTGGAATTTCGCAGTAATGCTGCCGGGATGGATCCTGGTGCTTGCCGGCATTAGCCAGCCACTCGAATGGGCAGAGTTTCCGCTGGCTGTCGACGCTGTCGTCATTGTCGCGTTTCTCATGGCGGCCGTGCAGTTCCTGCCGCCGTTTTTTCGTCGCGGTCTCGAAAACCTGTACGTATCCAGCTGGTACATCATTGGTGGGCTGATATTCACGCTGATGTCCTACCCGATGGGCAATATCGTGCCCGAGTTTGTGCCGGGCGCGGCAGGTGCCGCATTTAGCGGCCTCTGGATTCACGATGCGGTAGGATTGTTCGTAACGCCGCTGGCGCTGGCTATCCTGTACTTTGTTATCCCGGCCTCAACCGGGCGACCCATTTACAGCCACTTCCTCTCGATGCTGGGTTTCTGGGGCTTGTTTTTCCTCTATCCGCTCAACGGCACGCATCACTACATCTTCTCTGTCATTCCGATGGAAGCGCAAATTACGGCGATTGCAGCGTCAGCGCTGCTCGGCGTCATCGTCGTCATTGTCGTGTCAAACCTCATGCTGTCACAACGCGGCGCCGGATGGCTGCCGCGAGACCCCGGGCTTCGTTTCGCATCAATGTCGGTCGTGTTTTACCTGGTGGTGAGCGTACAGGGGGCCATGCAGGCGCAAATGAGCCTTAACCAGGCCGTCCACTTTACTGATTGGGTGATCGGGCACTCGCATCTCGCGATGCTCGGGTTTGCGACCTTCGCAGGTATTGCCGGGATTGTGCATGCCTGGCAGCGCCTGCCGTCTGTGCGTTACAACGCTCTGGCCATTGACTGGGCCTATGGTCTTCTCGTGGTCGGCATCACGATCATGTTCCTGGACTTGACCATCGCAGGCGTCATCCAGGGCAAGCTGTGGCAGGCGGGCGCGCCCTGGCTGGAATCTATTCAGGCATCGCGACCTTACTGGGTGATTCGATCACTATCGGCGATACCGATTGCGGCCGGCTTTATCGCCCTGCTGGCAGGCCTGACCACCGGTCCGCGGCGAGCCGGAAACCGCACAGTATCCGGCGAGATGCCACAGCAGGCGGCAGAGGTTCAACCCGTACTTGCCGCAACACCAGACAAGACACTGATGATGTCGTATGTCGTCGCCTCAATCGCAGGGGTCGCCTTTTTTGTAATGTCGGTGTCGCTCCTGGGCGTCTGGCCGAAGCAGGTTCTGGCAGAACAATCGGCCCTGATGGCACCGCAGAACCCGCTGCCGCCCACCACTGCCGAAGAACGCGGACGCGTAATCTACGCTCGTGAGGGCTGTGCTTACTGCCACACGCAGCAGGTTCGCTATACCGCGGCTGACATCGCTCGCTTTGGCGCAGCGACGCTGGCCTGGGAAACGCGTTTCGACTATCCACACGTGCTTGGCACACGACGAATAGGACCTGATCTTGCGCGCGCGGGCAGAACACGCACCAAAGACTGGCATTACCTGCACCTGTTCGCACCACGAGCGGCAGTGCCGCTCTCCATAATGCCTTCCTATGCCGCACTGTTTGACGGTGCACCGGACCGTCCTTTGCAGGCAGCGCGCGACCTCGTCGCCTATATAGACACGCTCGGCACCGCACGGGAGCTGGCCTGGCCGGAGGCAGATGAGGCCGCCCGGGCGGTAACGCTGGATGACAAGTGGGCGCAAATGTCCTTTGCGGCACCTGTGTTGAATGGACATCCTGGCCGCACACGGCCGAGAGGAAATGCACCACCATTGTCTTTGCCTGCAGCGGAAGAAGTTGGCCAACAGCTGTGGCTGGACAACTGCTCAGGCTGCCACGGCGACGAAGGGCGCGGTGACGGACCTGGCGCTCAATGGCTAAAACCGCAACCAACGAATCTGACTGTGCGCGAGTATTCCAGCAGTCGTCTCGCGGATGTCCTGTGGAACGGTGTGCACGGCAGCGCCATGCCGGCCTGGCGCGATCAGGCGCCTGAGAATCTGGCGGCCCTGGCCAACGTTGTGCTCGGTTTCAGTGACATCGTTGAAGTGGCCCCGCCCTCACCTGCCGAACTCACACTTGGCGAACTTGTCTACCAGACTCATTGCGCCGAATGTCACGGTGACGGCGGTGGTGGCGATGGATTTGCGGCCAACGACTTTCCGATCACGCCGTCTGACTTTCGCGGTGAACGCCCGAGCTATGCAGAAAGCGTTCGAATTTTAAAGAATGGTGTGGAAGGTACATCAATGGCTCCCTGGACAGACAGGCTGGATGACGAAGAGATATTGGCTGTAGCCCACTACGTCAGGCAATTTTTCGCCGGCGGCGACAACCCGACAGGAGCCAGCCAGTGATTGCAGCCATTATTGTTTGCCTGTCCGTGTTTTTCGCACTGGTATTTACGCTCGCGTATTTCCTGAAGGCGGACCTGAGAGATCAGATCGAGCGACCCAAATACGCGTTTCAGGACCAGCTCCGGCGCTATAATTGCGAAACCAGCAACGCCAATTCAACCAACGCGAGCACTTCGGATGAGCAATAACGACGGACAAACAGGATACTGGATCGCCGCCCTGGTCTTGGGCGGAGTCATTACCGCAGGCTCACTGGTTATCGCCAAGCGGGCGGCGGAAACCGCAGCGGCGGACATTCCGGTGGCCGCGACGGCCGATTACGGGCAACGAATTTTGCGCGACACCGGCGCCTATCTTGGCCCGAACCATCCGGACCCGGAGATGCGCTACAGCGGCACCAATATGGCCTGCGCGTCATGTCATATTGATACCGGCACCCGGCCCGGCACACTGAACCTGCTGCAGGCGGCCAGCAAGTATCCGCGCCCATCTGGTCGGGACGGTCGTGTAGGTGATCTGCGCGATCGCATCAACGGCTGTATGCAGCGCAGCATGAACGGCAAACCATTGCCCAGGGACAGTGTCGAGATGATGGCGATGGAACGCTATATTCTAGGCCTCGGGGAACAATATCGTGCCATGAGCGAGACCAATCGCGCGCTGGTAGAGCCGCCTTCCTTCGTCGAGCCCGACAGGGCCGCAAATGTTGCCGCTGGCGAAATCGTATTCCTGGATCGCTGCCAGGTGTGTCATGGAGCCGACGGCGCCGGCCTGCGTGCATCGACGAAGCCTGAGGAGGGCTACGTATTCCCGCCACTCTGGGGTCCGGACAGTTACAACAATGGTGCCGGTATGACCCGCGTCCTGACCGCCGCCAACTTTATCAAGGCACGCATGCCGTTCGGGCAGCCGGATTTGACCGACGATCAGGCCTTCGACGTGGCTGCCTATATCAATTCGCACCCGCGGCCGATCAAAAGCAATCTTGAGGTCGACTACCCGGATCGCACGACCAAACGCATAGACAGCCCCTATCCACCGTATGCCGATCCGTTTCCAGAGGAGCAGCATCGACTCGGTCCGTTCAAGCCGATACGGGAGTATTACAAGAACCTGAAAAAAGAAAGCCCGTCTGCCGACGACAGATAAACTGCCGTAGCCGACGGGCAATCAGGCGGCGAGCGACGTGCGCCTCAGGCACTCGCCGCGAGCAACCAATCTTCCTACATCATTTTCTTGTTAGATAATTCCGTACTGTTGATAGGAATCATCAGATGGGCGGCTGGCGTGCCCTCACGCATCATCCACGGCAGGCCTTGCCCTGCCAGCGAGTTGTCGCGCTGACTGCCGGTCGGCATGCCGAGCTCGACGGACGTGGCATTGGGCAGGCGCAGCACCCAAAGCAGCTTAAGGCGATCATCCTCTTCATACAGGCGGTAGGCAATTGAGCCAATCGGTGCCGTTGCTAGGACACCGCTGTCCCGGGCCGCGGTCACAGCTGTGCCGATCTCCTCATTTGATTTTCCTTCCGCAGCAAGTTTCGCGCGCAGGTCAGTTTCGGGGCCGAGACTCTTGTGATAGCAACGGGTAAATCCGGATGCTTCGTCACGCGCGCGGCACTCGATCATGTTGTTGCCCTCGCGCAGCACCTGTCGTTCGCCAGATTCGTCATACGTAATGACGGTCGCCCCGTCACGAAGATCCTCCGGCAGCGGCAGCGTGCCCTGGACGACCAGGTCGGTAATCGCCTTCGTATCCATCCTCTCCGGCGCACCGCCGGCATTCGAGAGCGCTGTGCCATTAATGGGAATCATGAGGTGCGCCGACGGCGTGCCTTCCCGCATCATCCAGGGCCGGCCCATACCAGCCAGTGAATTGTCCCGCTGGCTTGCGAGTGACATGCCAAGTTCGTCAGCAGTTGCATTCGGCAGGAAGACAACCCACAACAGCTGAATGCGGTCATCTTTTTCGTACAACCTGTAGAACATCGTGCCGAATGGCATTGGCTCCACTTCGCCAGCCTCCTCCGCAGCCCGCATGGCAGCCTGCAGTTCTTCGCCTTCCAGACCGCTTGCAGCGAGTTTCGCACTGAAATCGCGATTTGCCGCGGTCTTTTTCGAAGTACAGGAGGTAAAGCCGTTTTCGTCCCGCGGCTTACACTCGACGTGATTGGACCCGCCTCGCAAGATTAGCCGCTGTCCGGCTTCGTTGTATTCGTACACCGCGGCGCCCGCCCGTAATTCTTCCGGCAGTGGCAATACCGCCTGCGCAATCTTTTCTTCTTTGGTCTGCGCGCCTGATACACCAGAAATTGCGACCCCGAACAGCGTCAGGGTCAACGTCACTATGATTTTTTTCATTTTCTTACCTCTTGGAAATCTGTTTAGCCGGTATACAGCAAGCTGTAGCCATATTCCTGTGCCCGAGTCGCTGCCACAACGCCGGCGGCAACAAAGCGGCTGTTGGGAACAGCCGAAGCGATAAAATCGGCATAAATATCCTTTGCATCACCGAATCCAGCTCTCGAAAGCGCCATCGAGATTACGTTCGCGGCATTGTCGCAAACTGCGAATTTGACGCCACGGGCACCTAATGACTCGATGGTGTTGCCGCGATTGGGAAGACTGCGGAGTCCTTGCACCTGCATCAGATTTACTTTCGGCGCTGCCCCGGTTGATGGATCGGCGAAGCCAACCACATTGTAAAAACCTTCCCCATACTTCTCCCAGACCTCGTCGCCAAAACCGAAAACGGTCGAATAGTGGCGCAGGCAAACAATCATCGCGTAATCCGATTCCTGTGCGCCTGCATAGGCCTTGGTGTGGGCATTAAGGATGTTATTTGCATACAACATTGCCACCGCACCACCATCTGGCGTGGACGAATCGAGGAAGGCACGGTGACCACCCTCCATTTGATCCAACCACGCATCCTCGGCGTGGCGTGTAGGCTCAAAGCCACTGCTCGCGGCCTGCGCCGTCGAAGCGCCGCCCGCAGCTGCGGCGGCAGCGATCCCGATACCCGACAATACTGATCGCCGATCAATTATGTCGTTGTTTTTATTAGACAATTTTCCTTCCCCCGAGTGCAGTAGCACCGAATCATGAAACTGTGCAGACATTCAACTACAGCCGGCGTATGCGGTCAATTGAAGCTCACATAATCCCGTCATTCCCTGAAATCGATATCCAGCTCCGCGGCGACGTAAAAAATGGTGACGTAGGCCGCGGTCAGGTAGCGCATGTCTGCGGGGATGATTTTGTCGAAGGTGTCGTTTGGCGTGTGGTGATAGGCGAAGTAGTCATTGGAATTCTGACCAAAATCAAGCGCCGGCATTCCTGCCCGGCCCAGCACACTCATGTCGGATGCGCCCACCGCGTCATTGGCATCGCTCCACGCCACGCCCAGAGGCGCGATCAGTTTGTGCATTTCCCGAACGACAGGCAGCGCCGTTGCGCCAACGCCGGAGGTCAGCGTGTGAATCCTGCCACCACCACCATCTACTTCGGCGCCAAGCAGATGCTTGCCAATAATGCCCTGGTTGGCCCTTGCATATTCCCGAACGCCAAGCAGTCCGATTTCCTCGGCACCAAACAAGAGCACGCGAATCGAGCGGCGCGGACGTCCTTCCATTTGGCCAATCATCGCGGCTGCCGCCATCATCGAACCGACCCCTGCACCGTCATCCAGGGCGCCTGTGCCTTCGTCCCATGAGTCAAGATGGGCACCCAACACAAGAAATTCGTCCGATCCCTCACGACCGGTGATTTCACCAATCACGTTTGCGCCGACAATCGGCCCGGTAATTTCCGAGGTCATGTTCAACCGCATCGTCATCGGTACTCCACGCTTTAGCATGTTTTGCATCAGGATTGCATCCGGAGCCGATACAGCCGCGTACGGTATTTTGCGGACACCGTCCTCGTAGCCGTAGCCACTGCCGGTATGCCCGTTGCGATTGTTATCAATACCCACCGACCGAATGACAATCGCCTCGGCACCGCGCTTGGCAGCCTCAACGTGTCCCCGGCTCCTGGCGCGAGTTCCCTGACCGTAGCCGGCCATGCGCGACGCACCCGGCGGCGGCACATAGTCAGCCATACTGTACGAAACGAAAGCAATCTTACCCTTGAGACTATCGCCTTCCGGGACCGCCAGCAGGTCATCAAACGTCGCGAACTCGATCACTTCGCCGACCAGATCACCGTCGGTGCCCACGCTATAACCCAGGGCAGTGAGGACCAGGTTCTGCCGATACGGTGCGACGATCTCCGCACTGGCCTCACCCCTGATCCAGCCGTGCTCAACCGGAAGTTCCTCGGTCCACACCCGGTCGAATCCGAGTTCCCTGAATTTCGCCTGCGCCCATGCGATCGCCCGTGCATCGCCTTCAGTACCTATTCGCCGTGGCCCGACCTCGGTCGTGATTGACTCGACAATGTCCACGGACAAATTATCGAGGAGCGCTTTTTCCCGGAGCAGTATCGCGTTATTCGCGATCTCGACGGGAATTATGGAATGATCGATCGTCAGGCCAACTATCGATTCGTCCGCGTGGACCGGCCCGGTGATCAGGAGACAGGCGACGAAACTCAGGATTCGCCAGCGTCGTTTCTTGTTCATATTTTATTGTCCGTAGTCTGCAAGTGAAAACATTCTGCACCTATTGTGCAGTTCGCAGACTGGCAATGCACCTGTCCGGCGCCGGCCGGTATTGCACAGTGTAAAAAAGGGTCGTCCCGGAATGGAACGACCCCGCTACGAACCTGGCTTGGCGGGAGACTAGTAGGCAGGTCCATCCTTGTATTCGAGGCCTGACTTACCAGCCTGCTCTTTCACGGTTTCGTAAAGTTTTTGATCGAGTGAATCGTGCAATCCGCCGGCTTCGTCCACTTTCTTGGCAATGAACTGGTCCCGGTCTTTGGCCAGACGACGAATTTTTTGCTGAATATCGGCACGTTCTTCTGCCAACTGAGCAACATATGCAACCTGCTCCTCGCGCGGCATAGGTTTCAGTGCGGCCGGCAATTCGTCAGATTCAATTTCCTCGAGTGCAACGACACCACTGGCAATCGCATCGACCAACTCGTTGTCACCGAGAAGATTTTCGCGTCCCGCTTCGCCGGCATTGAATGTGCCTCGCCTGGCGCGCGCAGCGACGGATGCCTTCGCATTGACTTTCTCTGTCGCCGCAACCTTGTCATCCATTAGTCTTTTTTCCTCTGCGGTGCCGTAGTAAAGGCGCGTTGCATCGAGCTTTGCAGCCAACGTTGCGATTTCTTTATCGAACGGCGATTCGTAAGCTACCGCGCCCCCGGCCTGGTCGACCTGGAAAAAATTGCCGTGCCCCAGGCTGGCAATGGTGGTCCACGGCTCGATGGTTGATGGAATATTGCCTGCCTGGATGGTATTGATAACGATGCCGCGTTCGTTGGCTGCAGCAACAATTGCCGGATACTGTGTTTCGTTGTAGTCCATGTGCGGTGGTGCATCGCCTACCAGGAAGATTGTCTGGTACGCCTGTTCAGCATTGCTCCAGGACATGGCATACACCGCATCATAAAGTGCTTGGTTGACGCTCTCAGGGGTATCGCCGCCACCGCCCGCCTGGAAATCCATCAACGTCGCGTATACCGAGTCCAGGTCATTATTCAGGTCAACCACTCGCGTTACATAGGCATCGCCCCGGTCGCGATAACCGACGAGACCAATGCGAATATCCGGCGTTTGTTGCGCAGAAGCCATAGTGGATGCAATGGACCAGATCTTTTCTTTCGCGGTCTGGATCAGCCCGGACATGCTGCCGGTCGTATCCAGCACGAAGACTACGTCCACAACCGGTCGAGTTGCTGTTATGTGGTGGTTTGTCTGTGGGTCAATCTGCGGATTCGCATTGACCGCCTTAGCCTGAAGCTGCGGGTAGTACATTACCGTGCCAAGCGTCAGAGCGAATAATGCCGTTCCTAAAATTTTCATATTCATGGTCAATTCCTCGTGAAATTTAATTTGTGAAAATTTGTTGCAGGGCCTGGTCAGCCTGGCGCCGTGCCTGCTCAAACCTGTCGTTCTCAATCGACGGCGCAGCTGGAGCGCTGCGGTTTCTAAAGCTTCGCGGGATCCACACAAACACCGCCTGCACCAGGAAGAAACACCACACGCCAATGAAAACGCTGCCCGTGCGTTCAAGTGCCCAGCCAAGTGCGAATACGCTGCTGGCGCTAAGACCGAGATCCAGAAAAGACGGCAGCACACCCGTGTAGAAATAGAGGGACCGCACCAGCCAGATGGCACCAACATGAAGCAGGACATAAAACCCCAGCGGGGGACTGATCCACCAGGTGATCGATGCCATAAGACCCCAGGCGAAGAGAGTCGTCAGCCGACCAGTGGGCTCGTCGTTGGTACGAAAAAGGAACAACAGGTACGCCAGTCCCAGCGCCGGAACCACTAACCTCACCACGCTAAGGAATCCGACGAATGGTGTGAGCGTCGCAATGACTGCGCTGGCGGCAAACGCAAGCAGAGCTGCGACGGCAACACCGTGCATAAAGTTGGGTTTATTCATGCCGCACCTCGCGTTGCTTTCTCACGCAGGTACGCAATTTCGACCTCGTCATCGCCGATGCGCAGGTCTCGGGTCAACCAGCCAATATCATCGTAGTCGGATCCTGCAGCCGACCCAGGCAAGCGGTGACCGACCAGTTCGGCCTTTTGGCGCAAGCTCTCCAGCGTGCCTCGGTTCTCGTCGAGCAGTGTCCGATGTTCGGCAAGAAAGCGTGCGTTGCTTTCGAACCTGGTGGTCAGCTTCTTCTGGATTCGTTCGGCCTCCAGTTTCTTCCTGATCAGCGTTTTGGCGAGGTCGTCCTTCCCTGACTCAAAGCAAAGATCCAGTTGGTTGCCAAATTCATCGATCGACGAGGTTACCTCGGTGCGACGAACGTTCAGGGTTTCCTGGTCATGCACACAAATTGCGATGCGCTGCTCGTTGGCTGCAAGCTCGTCTTCCATGTCGCGAATTGCCTGCTTAAGCAGCTGCTCGGGCTCTTCGATCTGATCAAGCACAGCGTTGAAATCTGCTTTAAAGAGCCTGGCGACTCGATTGATTAGGGCCATGATAGTGTCTCCACGGTTTCAGTTTGTGGAACCATGGTAGGCATCAGCGCGTCGGCATTTAAGACACGCTTTCGTAAACCCTGATACGGCCGGTTTACATTGAATTTACGTTACGTATTAAAGCCTGCGGATTCGTTACCACAATCCACTTCGGAGTCTGTAAATTCCTGCTGGACTAATTGCTGCAGACATGCAAAACGCCTGACCTGCGAGTGCTGCAAGCAGGCGTATTTTGCCCGCCATCAATTACTTGTTGATCGCTATTTGCACACTTACACGCATGTTATTGTGTAACTGGAAAGTCAAGACATCATCGAGATACGTTCAGGGATACGACTGCTATGAGCAATGAAGAAATACGCCATCTCCTCGCCAAACTACAGGAGGAAATCCAGACAACCGATCTGGACGCCGAAACCCGGTCGCTCATGCGCAAGCTCGATGCGGACATTCACAGCCTGGTTGACCCCGATACGGCAACCGATGATGCCAATCCCGTGCTGGAAAGAGCCAGGTTGCTGGAAGCGAAATTCGCGACCAATCACCCGACTGCAGAACGTCTGACGACAGAGGTCATAAACATACTTGCGAGGATGGGTATTTAGGCTCGCGCAGAGAACACCTGTGCATTAGGCGACGGTCGGCAAAATAAACTTCGGCTTCGGCTAGAATTTCGTTAAGAAAGGGGAAATAACGTGCCGCAATCTGAACCTGCAATACCTCAAATCAGGGATTTCCGTCCGTTCCTGGTTTGCAACAGTGATAATTACGATGAGACGAAGGCGTTCTATATGGACCTGGGATTCAGGAAACTCTGGGACGATGGTGGCAGCGCATGCGAATTCGCAACAGGATTTGCGAGCCAACGATTCCTCGTAACACTGCACCATGGACTCGAGCCGACGCGCAACGCTATGTTGCAGTTCTGGGTAGATGACGCCGAGGCCTGGTACGATCACCTGCAGAGTTTGCAGCTTGAAGGGCGTTACCCTGGCGTCAAAATCGATGCACCAAGCGTGGCTCCCTGGGGCTGGCTGATCACCTACGTGACAGACCCGTCCGGAATACTATTGCATTTCGCCCAACCGCACAGTGAAGAAAACAAGGCGTTTTTTAATAACGCGGAGTGGATTCAAAAAGGAGACTGATCTGCCGGGCGCTGTCGCAGGTTACCGTTAATCGAATGCCAGCACTGCCCTGTCAAGCATGGCTCGCCGGGATTCACTAATCAGTTTGCAGCAATCGACTCGCGCTTCGCGAAAAACTGGACTCGAGCCGTATTGTATCGAGCAAAAGCCTCTTGCAATTCCGGATTAGCCGCCATCAGTGTTTCCATTCTCTGCTGATACGTTTGCATCTTCTCGTCGAGAGCAGGATCAGAACTCTGGTTGGCCACACTCGAAAGGTTGTTGCGATTTCGACGTGCATGTCGCTCGAATGCTTTCGTAACGAACTGTGCTCGGCAAACGTGATTCTTGATATTGGTTCCGGTCGCCTTTTCATACCGGCACCGAACGTCAAACTCCTTTTCATCGTTTAACTTGTTGTAGATTGAATAGAAGTCCTCTTCGGCCTCGTACGTCTCTCGACGCAGTTGCGCCAGCGATTTCTTGCTGACCACAACGATTTCATCCGCCGGCGCGTTGTCTGCAGCCGCGCTATCCTGTCCCAGTGCAGCCATCGGTGCGGCTACAGCGGCGACTATGATCGCCAGTATCATACGAGTTGGTTTCATTGTGGTTACCATTAGTAGTATAGTGTTGTAGTTAAGTATAACACTATATAACCCTGACACAAGTCGCGAATCAGTTATGCATAGTGCTGCCCTGGTAAGTCATAGATGCATGAACACCTGATTTCGTTTATGCCATTTAGACATAAGCGGACGAGCACCCAAAGTGTCGCTGACTTCTTTAACTTCATGAGGGTTGAGTAATGACCGATGCGGACTTAAATTCCCGCCTGCAGTTCCTGCGGGAAGTGGAGCAGCTGAAGGACACGCTTCGCAGTGCCTATACCCGCAACGGACGCACTGAGAGCGTTGCCGATCACTCGTGGCGATTGGCGCTCCTCGTGATGACCTTTGCGGACCATTTACCCGATGTCGATTTACTGCGTCTGTTAAAAATCTGTGTGTTGCATGATCTTGGTGAAGCTATACACGGGGACATCCCCGCCCCGGACCAGGATCTGGACTCACCCAAATCAGAACAGGAACGGAACGACTTCCTGAGCCTTATTGCGCCACTGCCCGCTTCAATCCGGTCGGAGTTCCTGTCGCTGTGGGATGAATACGAAAACGGAGTAACTCGCGAAGCCAAGGCCGCTAAGGCGCTGGACAAAATCGAGACCATTTTGCAGCATAACCAGGGAGCCAATCCTGACAACTTCGACTATGCGTTCAACCTCGCATACGGCAAGACACATACGGACGGCGTTCCAGTAGCCGCAGCCCTGCGCACGATGCTTGATGCAGAAACCCAATCGAAAGCGGGCCCCCAGGCAAGCGACAATTAATCCAGGGCGAGCCTCAGAGCAGTCGATTGCCAGCGAATTTAAGCGTCAATCTCCCGGATGATAGGTCCGCGTTGCGCGCGCCTCTACATCTTCCCGGTAATAGGCAACGTCCTTGAACTGACGATCGGCATAGCGCTGTGCCTGGTCGTCGAAATGAGGCGACGACGGATCCCCGCTCTGGCCGCCCGCGAGCATGCTTTTAGCCTTTACGCGATCGGTGAATTCAACCACGGCGACAAAACTGTTGCCGGACGTTCCGTAGAGCTTCTTGGTGCCTGGATATCGACGCGCCCCAAATGAGGCCAGTGCGCCCCAGTTACCGGACGCCATACCAATGGGCAGCGATGGCTCGTCGTCATTGAACGGTTGCTGTATCGCGCCGTTCAGTCGCTGGTAGCGATTGACCTCGCCCCAGGGCACGTCCCACTGTCCAAAATCGTCTTCCAGCATTTTGATCGTATCGGCAAAAATTTTCAGCCGCTCGGCATGCGGGGATCCTTCGCCGAAGTAGTTGACCCGCTCCAGGAACGTCGCGCCGTCAGGGCGCACACCATCCTCGTTGTACCGGCTGGCATAGAAATGCGCGAGCGTCATGGCGACCGAATCCACCGCTACCCGGAAATCCCAGTCGCGCAACACGTTCATAGGTTCTGCCAGGTCCTTGTTCGCTTCTCCGGACTCCTCAAAGGCTTCGATCAGTCCCGGAATGAGGTTTTCGAAGCCCGGCAGATACGTGTCGTAGGCAATATCTATGAGCCCATCGAGAGTCAGGTCAGATAGTTCTGTCAATACGCGAACCGCGTGCAGGCCGCGAAAATTTTCGGCGTCGGGCGCCATGTACACCGGGTAGTCCTCGCGCTTCGGACTGTATTCGGCGGCCGCCGTAAACGGCGTCGAATTGGTATTCTGAATCCAGCCATTGTCCGGGTTCACGACCGTCACGATCTCCTCGACATCGTGCAATCCCTGCCAGTCAGTAGCCGGGTTACTGCCGTCCACCGGCTGCGAATAGTCGAACGTCGGGTCGCGGCGCGGCACGAAGTTGCCGTGGTAATAGGCAATGTTGCCGCTTGAATCCGCATAAACGGTGTTGTTCGAAGAATTGGTGCGCATATCCATCATTTCCCAGAACTGCTCGTGGTTCGCAAGCTTGGTGCGGATGAAGGACTGCTGCAGTGCGCGTACCGGATCCCAGTTGAGGGCAGTTGCGGTCCATTTGCCGTCCTCGAGATGGGTAATCGGTCCGTGATGCGTGTGATACATCGGGAACGTCCTTTCTGACATACCCGCGCCGTCTTTGTACCTGAGCGTCACTTCGGACACCTCTACCGGCCGGCTCTCGTCACCATATCGATAGAACAGCTGTCCGTCTTCCTCGTACACGTCTTCGACAAATTCGTCCATAAAGTCGAGGCGCGTCGACGTATGCATCCAGCCTGTATCCTCATTGAATCCCTGGTAGACAAAGAACTGCCCCCATGTAACGGCGCCATACGCGTTCAGACCTTCCTCGCTAACCACATGAATCTCGCCACGAAAGAAAAACGATGTGTGCGGGTTAATCAGCAGCATGGCACTGCCTGACGCCGTATGCTCGCCGGAAATGGCAAACCCGTTCGACCCGCGGGGCTCTTTGAGCTGTCGATCATCCACAACGTCGCTGCGCAGGGTCTCAAGCGGGGTTTGTCCCCCGTACAGCATCCTGATGCCGTCGACGTCAACGGACTCGATATCGCCACCAATCGAACCCTCGCTGAAGAACATCGGCATCCAGGGTTCGAATTTCGTCAGCAATCGCGGCCGCACTTCGGGGTGGGTGTGCAGGTAATAGTTGATGCCATCAGCAAAGGCATCGCAAAGATCTTTAAGCCACTGCGGCGAATCATCGTAAGCGCCCTGCGCTTCAGCGACAGTCATGTAGAGCCGTGCCCTGAGATCACTATAAAGCGCCTCCTCACCCTCCACTTCGGCAAGTCGACCGGTTGCCCATATGTAGTTTTGCTCAACCCGGTTGAAGTCATCCTCGCTTTGGGCATACAGCATGCCGAAGACCGCATCGGCGTCTGTCTGCGCATAGATGTGCGGCACGCCAAAATCGTCGCGGATGATCGTTACCTTGGCTGCTCGCGCCTCGAGGCGGGCAATTTCCGGATCGACTGCCTGATCCACGACCGGTTCGGCAGCTTTCTCCCCGCAACCGGTGAACAACAACAGCATTGGAATGAGCAAGCTGAGCGGCGAAACGAAACTTTTGAACATGTGACCCCCGTCATTGGTTGGCTGTGCCGACGAACGAATCTGTGGCAGGGATGTTGTTTTACAGCATGCGTCGACACGGTAAAAGGCCCGCCACAAATATTCGCCGACAAGATTCTCAAGTCATTGATTTTACAAAAACGTTACATTGCGCCACGCACAGAACGCCAGCGACCTGATAGCCTTTGCAGTGATGAAAAAGAAGATCCGTATACTGATCGTTGAGGACGAACAAGCCATCCGTGAGGGACTCATCGATGTGCTTGTCTATCATGGCTATGCTGTCGACAGTGCCGCGACGGGACCGGAGGGGCTCGCGCTCGCCCGGACGGGAAAATTCGATCTCATCCTGCTCGACATCATGCTTCCCGGCATGGACGGCTATGAAATCTGTAATCGTATTCGGGAGAGTGACAGGGACCAGCCAATCATCATGCTCACAGCAAAAACCTCCGATGAGGAAATCGTGGAGGGCCTTAAGCTCGGCGCGGATGACTACGTTGGCAAGCCCTTTTCTATTCAGCAACTGGTGCTGCGCATCGAGGCGGTGCTGCGGCGCTCAAAAGCCGGCATCGAGCACGCCAAGACTATCCGCCTGGGAAACCTGGAAATTGACACGGACAATCTTTCCGGCCGCAACGGTGCACAGGAAGAAACCTTTACCAAGCGGGAGATCGAGCTCCTGTCGTATCTCGCACAGCATTCGGAACGACCCGTTCCAAGAGAAGAATTACTTTTAAAAGTATGGGGTTATGCGAAGAACCTCGATATAGAGACAAGAACAGTCGACATTCATATTGCGAAGCTCAGGCGAAAAATCGAGGCGGATCCGAAAACACCCAAACATCTCGTCACCGTGCGTGGCGCGGGCTATCGGCTGCTAAGCGGCGACTGAGATGCTGCCGAACAAATTCCTTAAAACCTACGACCAGCGACGCCTGAGAAACCTGCTTGGCCTGTTATTCATGGCCCTGACCATACCGACCGGCGTCATCATCTGGCTGGCTTACGGGCAGCTCAAATGGGAAGCGTTCTACCAGTATCGCGCACAGGCCGAGGCGCTCACCAATCGCATCGACAACGTGATCTCAGAGCGCATCGCGACGGCAGAGAACAGGCGCTTCGCCGATTTCGCCTTTCTCAACCTGACTCAGAGCGGCAAGATCCTGCAAAGATCGCCGCTGGCGGCCTACCCCGTGACACAGGATATTCCCGGGGCAATTGGCTACTTCCAGGTTGATGCAGATGGCACGTTCTCGACCCCGCTGCTCCCGGATCGGCAGACAGATCTGGAGAGCGTCGGCATCGAAGCCGCAGAATTCGCTCAGCGCTCGGCATTAGCCGGACAAATCCAGCAAATCCTGGCGGACAACAGCCTGGTACGCGACGGTGTTGCGGCGGCCGCGCGGTTATCGGTTACCCGTGAAAGTGAGCCAATGGATCTGCCACAGGAGCAGGCGCCGTTGTCGTCGATCGCGGCAGGCGCCCTCGAATCGACCGACGACGACAGAAAAGACGACGCGGACCAAATGGAAGATCGTCGTGACAGTGCAGTGGCCACAAACGTCGCGGAATCGACGGTCAGGCAGTCCGAAGAATCCGAATCCGCCTATACGCAGCAGGTTTTCGATCTGCTCAACGCCTCCCCCGCACCAGCAACAGCGGGATCACCCCAGCTTGATAACGTTGCCGAAAGTGGCAGGCGCGAAAATGCGTTCGGGCGGCTGCAGGATCTCGAACTTGACGAAGACCTGCAGAAGAAATCCGAGGAGCTGAACAAGGAAATACCGCAGCTCCTGGAAGAAAAGCGGCAAAGCGATTTGGCACCGCTTCGCGCACGCCGTACAGAACAAGTCGCGGTTCCGGAAGCCATTGTACTTGACGACGGGTTCAGTACAGGAGCCACAGCCGGCGAGGCGGCTCCGAAAGCCATCACTACGTTCTCGAGCGAGATTGACCCCTACGAATTCAGCCTGCTGGACAGTGGCCACCTGGTACTTTTTCGCAAAGTGTGGCGCAATGGTGAACGTTACATTCAAGGTCTATTGCTCGATCAGAACGTATTCGCAGAGGACGTGATCGCGACTGCATTTCGAGAGACGACGCTCGCCAGCATGTCTGACCTTATCATCGGCTACCAGGACGATATCATCAGCGTGGTCAACGGCACGCTCGGACGAGACTACCTGTCCTCTTCGGGCGAATTGCAGGGCACACTTCTCTACCGCCGCCCGCTGTCGGCGCCATTGGACAGTCTCGAACTGGTCTATTCGATCAACCAGCTGCCACGGGGACCGGGGGCCGGGGTGCTCGCCTGGTCAACGGTGATTATAGCGATCGTTTTCCTCGCAGGTTTTGCAGGTCTCTATCGATTAGGTTTGAGCCAGATCAGGCTGGCGCGACAGCAGCAGGACTTCGTCTCAGCCGTCAGCCATGAACTGAAAACGCCACTGACCTCGATCCGCATGTACGGCGAGATGCTGAAGGAAGGCTGGGCCGACGAAGCCAAGCAAAAGCAATATTACGAATACATTCATGATGAATCCGAGCGCCTGACACGATTGATTTCGAATGTATTGCAGCTGGCGAAAATCACTCGCAGCGACCCCGAATTCAATCTGCAGCCGATTACGGTTGGCGAGCTGATGAGCCAGATCGAATCCAAGATTACGAGCCAGGTTGAACGGGCCGGGTTTGCACTGCGAATCTCGCGGGATGCGGATAGCGACACTCAACATATCAACGTCGACGTCGATTGTTTCACCCAGGTCGTAATCAACCTGGTTGACAATGCAATCAAGTTTTCACGCGATGCGACTGAGAAAGCCATCGACATAACCGCTCGACTCTCAACGGATGGGAATATCGTATTGACGGTACGTGACTTCGGCCCGGGCATTCCAAAAGGGCAGATGAAGAAAATATTCCAGCTCTTTTTCCGCACCGAATCCGAGCTGACGCGGGAAACGGTCGGCACCGGTATCGGGCTCGCCATCGTGCACCAATTGGTCACAGCAATGAACGGACGCGTCGATGTCACGAATCAGGATCCTGGCGCACAATTCGACGTATCATTCCCCACGATCTGATGCATAGAAGGTCTTCCGTGACCCCAGACCAGCAACAAGCAAGACGAAATCCACGCAAAACTTTGTGGCTGCTGCTATTTGTCGCGATAGCTATAACGCTGTTCATCATCACGCCGGGTTGCTCCGTGCAATTAGCCGGACAACGTGTGCCAGCGCACGTTCTGGAAGCAGATCCCGATGCATTCAATGTGGCTGATGACGTTGCAGTGTTGCACTACTATGGCGTGGGTGGATGGGGAGTGCAGTGGCGCGGCGAATACCTGCTTATGGCGCCCTACTTCTCGAATCATGGC
The DNA here is from genome assembly GCA_021773135.1 of Woeseiaceae bacterium. Taxonomy (GTDB): domain Bacteria; phylum Pseudomonadota; class Gammaproteobacteria; order Steroidobacterales; family Woeseiaceae; genus SZUA-117. The sequence continues at coordinate 92,006 of JAJFKP010000055.1, forward strand.
TTTCTCGGGTTTTACGCTGACCAGGGGCCTGATATCGAAGCGGTCATAGCAGGCGTTAACAACACACCATTCTCCGAGGCAGGACTCATACTTGTCGGACATGGCCATGTTGATCACGCAGCGGACATCCCTTCCTACCATGCCGCCGGTCTCACCACCGACCAGGCCGGCGTCATAGCGAACTCCACAACACTCAATATGCTGGCCAGCATAATGCCGCCGAACGAGAGATTTCGATGTGCCGAAGCGCCGACGACTGATGGTGTGCCTATCAATGACTGTTCACTGGCCGGGTTTCGCATCACACCGCTTTCCAGCGCGCACGCACCGAACGTCGAGATTCTCGGCAAGTCGTTCACCGTCTCAGAAGGCACGGTCGATCAGCCACAGCACACTATTCCGCAAAGCCCCGCTGACTACCTGCTGGGCGCGACATGGGCGTACCTGGTCGACCTGCTTGATGCGGATGGCAACGTTGTCTTTCGCATCCACTATATGGACGCCGTCGCGGGCGCAGCCGAGAGTCACGTCCCTGCGGAGTTGCTCGCCGAACGCGACATCGATGTGCACATCGCGTGCGTGCCTGGCTTCAACTATGTCGACCGTTATCCCGAATGGGTGATTGAACAGGGTAATACCGGCTACGTGCTCATGGGGCACTGGGAAGACTTCTTTCGTTCACGGGAGAAGCGTCTCAAGCCGGTGACGCTGGTATTGAGCGAGGGCAAACTTAATGACTTCGCCGAACGAGTCGAGGACGTCATGCCCGCAGGCCAGAATCGTTCCAGGCCAGTTAACAAGTCGACTGACGACTGCCCCGCTGACAGCGAAAAATGTGGACCGCGAGGAGAGTCCTGGGCACTGCCGGTTCCAGGAGAAACGTATCACTTCCGGCCCTGAGCGTATTTAAGTGCCTAGTCCCCCAAAGGCGGCCGACTATCTGACATGATGAAATCGAGCTTCTTCTGAGCCTGTTTCGGTTTGGCAAGATCGCGCGGTTCAAGCATCTCGCATTCATCCTGAATCATGTCGGCGATGCGGACCGGATAGTATTTGCAGTCATTCGGTCGGTCGTCGTAAATCTCGCAAACGAATTTCACCTTACCCGGCAGCTTCCGTAACCACGGACATTTGGTCAGTGACTCCCCGTTCTCGGGATCAAACCAGATTTCCCCGTCCCGTACGTAACTTGCGATGTCGGGCCGATAGGTCTCCCACGCATCGATTTCGCTTGCCGACGCAGAGAGACCGCCGCCACCATATTTGGTACAGCATTTACCGCATTGATTACAGTCTTTCACTGGGTGTCGCTGTTGTGGCGATATTAGCGACCGGTCAATCCGAGATGCTGCAGAGAGATCGTATGAATTTCTGCCTGGCGGATGAAAACAGGAATGTCCCGAATTCCGGGGCCGATGGCGTAGAGCGGCACCGCCACGCCGGAATGCTCATCCCACATCGGTGAATCGTTGGACGCGTAGTTAATGCCCATGATGCCGCCTTCAGGTGTTCTGATGCGTGCGAACCTGCCGGGTGATCCGTATTCCAATTCAGCAAGCCCACTAATGTCGGGGATCAGCGTTGCCGAGTGTCCATGATCGGCAGTAACCAGGATCAGCGTATTGGGATGCGTCTGCTGATAGGCAATCGCCGCCTGCAACGACTCTATCAGCTGTTCAACCTCACCGATCGATCCACACGGACTACGACTGTGTGCCTGCTTGTCGATTGATGCCGCTTCAATCATCAGCGCGAATCCGCTCTCATTCTCCAGGTGACGAAGCGCCGTTACCGTCATTTCACTCAGTGTGGGCATTGAATCGGATGCCGGATTGATCTCGCACGCAAATGGCTCCGGCCACACAACTTTCCCATCGATCCGTTCGAGGAAGTCCGCCTGCCCTCCATTTACGCCACGATAACGAACCGGCATTGTGCTGCCGGAAAACAGGCCGAGGATGCGCTCATTTTGTCGAATGGACTTCAATTCGGCGCGGTCCGAAATGGTCCTGAAGCCGTAGTCCTGGGCTTCCCGCAAAACCGTGGTGTCGTTGCTGTCTTCTGCGAGCTGCCCAAAGTATCTCGCGCCGCCGCCAAGGATCAAGTCGAGCTTTGACGATGCGATCTGCTCCGCTATCGAGCCTCGCCCGCCGTTTTTCTTGTAATCGGCCGAACAGTCTGTCGTTGCAGTTGAGAGGCGCGCACCCTGCTCAACCATATTGTCAGGGCCATGGCAGAAGCGATGACTGACGTGGGCAACAAAAGATGCCGGCGTTGCGTCAGTGACGCTCGCCGTCGTAACGATGCCGGTGCGTAATCCCGCCGATTGGGCCGCTTCCAGCATCGACGTAATGTCTTCATCGGTTTTTGCAGTCGTTCCGACTCGCTGGCGGCTGGTGACAACGCCTCCTGCCATGGTTGTCGCGGTCGCGGCGGAATCGGCGACGTAGTTAGGCTCGTTCGGATTGTCTTCCCTGACGGCCTGTACCTGCACCATGCCGCGATACGGCAGCTGGTCCAGAAGCAGCTCACCGCCGCTGCCGACCAGGTAGTTACGCGCAATAGTTATTTGTTGATCGTCGAACCCGTCGCCTATAATCAGGATCAGGTTTGGACGCCCCTGGTTCTCCGGCTTGCTGATTGAACTGGCACAGCCAGTCAACGCGAGCAGCAGCGACGTGGCGACAAGCACCAGGCTTTTAATAGTCATCGGCAATCCAGGTGTTGTTAGCGAATAAGATATGTGCACGTAAGGATCTGATGGTGACACTACGCGATTGCCGCAACCCTGGCCATCACGGTATCCCAGTTGATGTTGGCAAAAAATGCATCAATGTAGCGAGCGGTCGCGGCACCAAAATCCATTTGGTAGGAATGTTCATACATGTCCATGACCAGCAATGGCACAGTTTCTATGGGCGAATGCATGTGATCGGCCATCCAGTAATTCTCGAGCGTTTTGAAGTGTCGGTTGTACCCCAGCATGACCCATCCCGAGCCGCCGCCGAGACCCGCAGCAATTCGTTTATATTCCGTTTCCCAACGATCAAAGTCACCGAACGCCGCGCCGATCAGACTGCGGGCGTCGCTCGCCGCCCTTCCATCACCACCCAGGTTGTCAAAGTAGAGCTCATGCAGTATGACCGAGCCGGTTCGCAGCAGGTGTTCTCGCTTCAAATCGTTGTAGATAAAAGCCGGTGTGTCGGCATCAGCCAGTGCTTCCTCCAGGCGTTTGTTGACGACATTGAGCGCACGCACCGAGCCGCCGTAGTTATTTGCCCAATGCGACTGGATGATGCGTGTGGACAGACCGCTTAACGACGACGCGGCGTACGACAGCGGCTGCATCTCGTGCGCAGCATTGAATGGTTGCGACGAATTAATTCTAAACGTGTCAGAACGCCCTTCCTGGCTCTGTACCAGCGCCGCCGATCCGGCGAATACGCTGCCCAATCCGACCGCTGCGCCCTTGATGACATTTCGCCGGGGCAATGAAAGCAGGTCTGGCTGTCTGTTCTTAATGTCCAACGATTCCCCCCTGGTCGGCGCCAATAATCTATTTCGCTTCAATTGCAGTCACCAAAGCCGCGTTTTCGTCTGACGCCTTGAACGTGCCCCACTCAAGGTAGTACCCCTCTGGGTCGTAGGCTACAAACGCGCGGTACCGATCCGTGTCCGAAATTTCTTCAGAGCGCATCTCGATTGCGGCGTGGTTCCTGGCATAGTTATACCAGCCATCCACATCGGCTGTGATTAGCGAGAGGGTGACCGCTTTGGTCTCAGTGAAGTTGTGCATACCGAGCTTTTCGTCTACGAGGCCGAAGTAGCCGGTTGGGCCAGTAGGATAGATCTTCGCCCACCCCTGATCCACGATCAGATCGAAGCCAAGCGTGTCCTCGTAGAAGCGCTGGATGCTTTCCATGTCCTTGTAGTAAAACCAGACCACCGTCGCTTTAAAACCCAACCCCTTCGGGACGTTCGAATCAGACCGGGCGTAGAGTGTTTCAGTCGCATCCAGCACGGGCATCAACTGTTCGTTTTCCGGATGCGGATTAAAACGTTCGAACTCGAGGAAATAACCTTCCGGATCGACCGCAACGAAACCATGGTGTGCCCTGCCCGGTTCGGTCTTGTATTCCTTTGTGCGCATTTCAACGTCCTGCCTCTGCATGTAGTCCCACCACTCATCCAATTGGTCGGTGACAATGGCAATTGCGGTCGTCTTCGGTTCGTCGGCAGAGTGCATGCCTGATTCGTGATCGACCAGGGTGATAAACGACTTGCGCGCAACCTGCATTATTTTCGCGGAGCCGTAATCCGCGGCGATCCGGAACCCCATGATATCCGTGTAGAACTCAGTCGCCGCATCAAGATCTTCGTAGTAAAAAAATACATTGCTCGCGGTCGTGCCAAATTCGTTCATCGGATCGGCATAGCCCTGCGTCGTGCCGCCAACAATAAAACAAACGAACAGGGTCCTGAATAAGCGCTTAAGCATCGGTAACACTCCAGAATTTACAATTGAGTTCCTAGATGGAATCACATCGATTATATTCGTTGCCTGCCGCTACTACACCCCGAGATGTATCCAATGAAAAGATTAGCTCTGCTCGCCGCCCTTTTTACGTCTGTTTCCGGCTATTCCGCGCTCGCGCAACAGGAGGAGAATTTCGACTATTTTTCCGCCAATCGGCAGATGATTCGCAACGGGGTCCAGGCAGTCCTGATGTGCAACGGCCTGTTTACGTCCAATCGAACGCTGGAGCAGGTATTCGCTCAGGAACTGGCCTATCTTTCGCCGACCCGTTTTGCCGGGCCGGTTGGAACCGTAAATGGCGGCGAATACGTGGTCGACTATGCGCTCAAGGCAGTCGCAATTGGCGGCCCGTCGACAGGCACGATTATCCGCGCCGCCTTCAGGGAAGGTATTGGCTGTGTGGTCATGGCGCCCGATCAGACCTTTGACGATATCGACTCACTGCCCAGCCTGGACCTGCCCTATCCGGATATCGATGCGGCAACGCAGCCGTGGCCGGCAGGCGACCGGGTGGAAAAAATGCCGTTGCCGGCGAATGTTGATGCCAAGGCGCTGCAGGCAGCATCAGACTGGGCTTTCGATCGGGAAACCCCTGAACAGGATACGCTCAGTCTGCTGGTCGTTTATAAGGGCGACATTATCCTGGAACGGTATGCACCTGGAATCACGGCGGCAACCCGCACCCGCACCTGGTCGACTGCGAAAAGCATCGCCGCAACCCTGATTGGCACCCTTGTTGATGATGGCAGGATGCATCTGGACGAATCGCTCGGCTTTGAATGGTTGCCGGACATTCGCTCGGCAGAGGCGGATCCACGCAACGAAATTACGCTGCGACATGCCCTGAACATGTCGACCGGCCTGTATCCGCTGGACAACCAGGGGATGGAGTATGTTACCGGGTCCGGCATGTCCTATTGGGCCGGCGCAAGTTCGGTCAACGGGGCAAGGCGCCGTGCGCTGGTGCGCGAACCCGGCAGCTATTGGGACTATGAGAACTACGACACCCTCCTGGCAGTTCTCGCAATGAAAAACACGTTGGGCGACGATAAGACCTATCAGGAATTTCCCCGCCGGGCATTGCTCGACAAACTGGGCATGCGCAACACGCTGGTCAGTGCTGACCGCTTCCACGATTTTATCCTGAGCAGCCAGGTGTATACGAACGCGCGAGACCTCGCCCGATTCGGCCTGCTCTACCTGCAAGGCGGTGTCTGGAACGGCGAACAGATCATTTCCAGGGACTGGATCGACTTTGTCACAACACCCGCACCGGCGACCGCCGGGCGCGGCAGTTTTTATGGCGGCCAGTGGTGGCTGGTGCCGGACGACAGGAATGACGTGCCAGACAGCGCCTATGCAACGTCCGGCAACAGGGGCCAGTATGTCATCGTCGTGCCGACACATGACCTTGTCATCGTGCGCCGCGGCCTAGACTACGGCCGCCAGGGCTTCGACCGCTTCGACCTGACCCGTGAAGTCATCAAGGCAATTGGTCCTAACAGCGGCGGCGGTCGCTAACGACCCACCAGAATTCGCCCAGGTACGAAACTTAACCCAATCTGCGCGTGTCAGAATGGAGGCGGCTGTGTATTATTCGCGGCTGCATTCATCTCTGACGGGCCTCAATAACGCGGCTGCCGGGACACAACATAATGACAATAACTCACCATCTGCGAGGCTTCACGCTCGCCGTATTGCTGGCGATAACAACTACAAACGCTAAAACTGCTTGTGCGACTGTCGTTGAATTTCAAACAGTTATGGGCAACTTTGAAGTTAATCTCTACGATAATGCCACGCCTGCGACGGTCGCCAATTTCCTCGAGTATGTGAACAATGGCGACTACACCAACGCCATATTTCACCGCTCCGTGCCGGGTTTCATCGTCCAGGGAGGTGGTTTCAACTTTGGCATGGCCTGGCCCGTTGCCAGCATTCCCACACGGCCTGCCGTTCAGAACGAGCCCGAATTTTCCAGTCTCCGTGGCACGATCGCAATGGCCAAGCTCGGAGGTGATCCCGACAGCGCCACGAGCCAGTTCTTTTTCAACCTGGCAGACAACAGTACTATCCTTGATGCGCAGAATGGTGGCTTTACAGTGTTTGGCGAGGTCGTCGGCAATGGCATGAGCGTCATCAATCAGATGGAAGCACTGGCAAGGTTTCCTCTTGGCGCACCATTTGACGAAATTCCCCTGCGGAATTTCACAGGTGGCGACCCGGACGCGTCCAACCTGGTGCTCATCTCGGCAATCATCGTCACTGATACGACCGTCGATTCGGCGGGGCTTGCGGGGCTGAATCCAACGCCGAATACCCTGATAAATGCACCACCGCCCGTGGTGCCACCACCTGTCAGCAGCAGCAGCGGCGGTGGCAGCCTTGGAATACTGGCCATACTCGGTTTGCTGATATTGAATCTCGTAAGACGCCCCCGGTCGGCCGGACAAAGATAACCGGCTGAAACAGACTCGGCGCCAATAATGACAACAGGAATCGCCGCAAAATTACTCACTCGTGCAACAGCGATCGCGCTGTGCCTTGCATGTGTCAGCGCAAAGACTGCCGGCTTCCGTGAGATTCAAGATTATATCGACAGCTACCAGCGCATGGCGGCATTTGATGGCGTAGTTCTTATCGCCCAGGGCAACGAAATCGTTTGGCAAATGGCGTTCGGTTCCGCCGACTACGAGAACGCGCGGCCGATGAGCACTGCGACGCGTTTCCGCATCGCTTCTCTTTCGAAACAGGTGACCCAGGCCGCGATCGGGCGCCTTGCAGATGACGGCAAACTCACGCTGCAGTCGAGACTGGCTGATTTTCTTCCCGACTTTCCCAACGCGCGCAGAATTACAGTCCGGCATCTCCTGGAACACACCGCAGGCATCGCGCATACGAATCGGCTCGACTGGATGGACATGTCGACCGCTATGACCCTGGACGAAATTGTCGCCGGCCTGGCTGGCGAAGACCTGCAGTTCACACCGGGGGTTGATTCGCAATATTCGAACGGCGGCTATGCACTGCTCGCCAAAGTCATCGAAGTAGCCAGCGGCACGAGCTACGGCGAATTCATTAATCGGGAGTTTGCCTCGACCGGGTACCCTTCGATCGGAGACGAGGCGGCGCATGAGGCAATTCCGGACATGGCGAAACGGTATGCGCCCGGCCCCGATTACGGCCACAGGGTAGCGGCACAAACCTACATCACCGCAAACCGGATCGGCGGCGGTTCACTTCATGCTACCGCTGAGGACATCTTTCGATTCTTTCGCGACAGTTATTCAGGCAATTTGCTCAGCATCGACACCAGCCGAGAAATATTCGAGAAACCGGCCGACGGGGATATCACTATCACCGGCCGATCTCCCGGCGCGCTTGCACAGATATACCTGGATTTCGAGAACGACCTGACCGTGGTGACACTGTCATCTAATTCGGCCTGGCCGGGCAGCCTGAACGACGACGTTGTGGCGCTGTATCGCGACGAAAAAGTAGAGCTCCTGCCTGCAAGGCGAGCGGAAAACGCGCTGCCACCGCATGAACTCCGGACTTTTGCCGGCAATTTTCGAATGCAGCAGTTTGGTTGGAATGTGGTAATTGAGCCCGGCTCCGGCGATCTGATATTTATACAGGGCGACCTCAGAACCGCTCTGGTAAGGACTACCGACGAGAGTTTTCACCTGCCAATCTACGACTGGCTCTGTAGATTCTCGGCCTACAACACAGAGTTTGAGTGTCGCCAGCGCAACATCAAATCAGATGCTCGATTTTTCTTCGAGCGCATTTAGAAATTACCAATGCAGGAACTTCGCGACCGCGCCAGAGCAAACCTGCCGACTGTTTTACTGACACTCCTGAGCATCGTGCAGGCCCTCGCACTCGAGTTTCTATGGGCACACGTAAGAGAAAACGGTCCGTTGTTCGAAATCTCCAGGATGACAGTCATGCTGTGGATCCAACTCCTGACGACCTTCGTGGGAATTATGCTCATCTGGATCGTCTACGCCAGCCACGTAATGCGTCTGCGCTGGGTGCCGACAACGACAGATTCGGTATACCCGTTTGTCATCGGGCTGCTGGAATTCATATTGATCGAGTTTCTCGGACCCGCCGAACTTGGGCAGTGGATGATCTGCAATTCGGTAGTATTTGGCGTGATGGTCTGGATCAGTCACCGTACAATGAAACGAGCACGCATGGACGGAGCGAACGTTGCGTTTTTCCAGCACCTCGAGCCCGCCACTATGCGCGACTTTTTACCGACACTGACGATAGTAGTGGTGGGCGTACTGGCCGGTGTCTACCTTACAATCACTGACGATACCGGATGGGCTGCAATGATCGCGCTACTTGCCGCCGCCGGAGTCATTGTGTATCAGTTCATTTCTGTCGCGACTTTCTGGGAAAGATCCTTGTCCGACAGCTGGCCGCATAAGGACTGACCCGCCCACATTGCATGCTAGATTGCGGGTCCGATCAGGGCACGGACTTTTTGGAGGATCCGGTAATGGCAAAATCTCCGTACAAACCATTCACCCCGAAGCCGGAGCAAGTCGCGCTGATGCCGCCGGAAGCGGGAAACGATATTAATGGCCTTGGCGAAACCAGGTTCAGACGTGCGCGACCGATTTACTGGCATGATCCCGACTCACTCGCACACGGCAGACTGCAAAAATGGTTTTACACGCAAAACGCTGATGATCCGGAGATCATCAAGTCACGTGAAAATCGCGCCGAGATTCTCGCCATCGAAGTGCCACCCGTCAGCGGCGAGCCCTTGCAGCAGTCAGCAGAAGACTGGACCCGGGATTTGCAAGCGCACGTGGCAACGCTGGACATGGAACTCTTCGGCATCACAGCGCTTGATCCCGACTGGGCGTTCGAGGGCGTGGATCTCCCGCAAAAGTGGATTATCATGATCGGCCTTGCACACGACTACGAGCAAATCAAAACGGCGCCGGCAATGACAGCCGGTGCCGAGGTGGTGAGACAGTATGGGCGCGGCACCAAGGCCGCCAAAGACATAGCAACCTGGATCAGAGTGCGCGGCTGGGATGCGACACCACAGGGCGGTCCTATGGCCGGGCCGCTGCTGCTGATTCCGCCCGCCATCGAATGCGGCTTCGGCGAACTGGGTAAGCACGGCTCGATTATCAACAAAGACTATGGCTCATCTTTCAGGCTTGCTGCCGTATTGACGGACATACCGCTGCTGCCAACGTCGCGAGCCACTTACGAGGTCGATGACTTTTGTACCCGCTGCCAGGTTTGCGCCAATGCCTGCCCGCCCGAAGCGATCATGCCGGAAAAAGTTTTTGTCCGCGGTAAACTGAAATGGTACGTGGACTTCGACAAGTGCATACCGTTTTTCAATGAGCACGCAGGCTGCGCGATCTGTATCGCCGTGTGCCCATGGAGCATTCCAGGGCGTGGTGAACGAATCATTGAGCAGTTGCAGCGGCGTGCAGCGAAGAAAGCGTAACCACGCAAGGCGATTGAATGTTAGTACTACTGCGCCGGTATAATGGTGCCTGGAATTATCGTCGCCTGCCACGCTACAACCTGCCATTGCCCGTCGCGTTTAACGAACGTGCCGGTATTCAGATACTCCTGCGTGGCGGATCCTTCCGGCGGCGTAGCGACCATTCTGAATGCCACCACGGCTGCATCCTCGTAAACCTGGATTTGCACGTCTTCTGCAGTGTAAGCAGGCCCTTCTCCCGGACTGGCATCATTAGCATCCTCAAAGCCCTGCATGATCTGGTCCTTCGTGGTGCGCGTGCCGCGCGACGATGTATAGATTAGGTCGTGCGCCCAGAAGCGATTGTGGGTACTGGCGTCATTTACGTTTTGCAGAAAGTCATGCAGCATTTTCGTGAGGTCGTCGGTGTCGTCGGCGAGAACCGTAGCCGGGCTTAACACAATGGCTAGCAGCGCTAACGAGAACATGTTTTTAATTTCGAAAAGACGTGACATCGGCTTATCCTGATTTGGCGAGGCATAATAGTAACCCCTTATCCTTAGGTGTGAGCAACTTGTGAGACTTGTTGGCAATTCCTTGTGGCTGGTCGTACTGATCCTGGGCGCTTGCTCGGCCAGAGAACATTTGCCGTCGATGACGGCCGGCGACGATTCGATGTTGCGCAGGGTCATTCAGCATGACGGCATTGAGCGTGAGTATTTCGTGCACGTCCCCGAAAGCGCGGGACCGTCGGCGCCGTTGGTTGTTGCCGTTCATGGCTACACGAGTACCGCAACCGGGTTCGCAGCAGCGCACAACTTGAATCCGCATGCCGATGCGAATAACTACATCGTCGTTTACCCGCAGGCGAGTCATTTTTCCGTGGACACAATGAATAACACGGGTTACCGAATAACGTCCTGGAACGACCTTGCGGCGAACCTTGGGCCAACGACGGAAGGCCCCCACTGCATTGATAACTCAACGCAGTATCCTTGCCCACCGGAATGCGGCACCTGCAATCGCTGCGCATGGACGTCCTGTTATGACGATTTAGGCTTCATCGACAAGATGCTGGACGAAGTGGTTGCTGAATTCGCCACAGATTCCGGACGAACCTATCTGCTGGGTGTCAGCAATGGTGGCATGCTGGCACTAAGACTCGGCTGCAACCTGTCGCATCGCTTCGCCGCTGTTGCACCGATTATCGGGCAGCTTGCACCGGGATATGCTTGCGGCCCTTCTGTCGACGTGCCGCTGCTGCACCTGTTCGGCGGAGAGGATGACACCGTGCGCTTCGACGGCAAACCCGGTGCAGACGGTTTTATTTACACTACCGCTGAGAAGACTGCGAAAGTCTGGGCCGATACACTTGCGTGCGAGGCCGGCCCAATGTCCTGGGAGAACCGCTTTTCACGCACGCTGGGAGTAACTTGCGCAGCCTTCAGCAGTTGTCGCCGCGAGGGACATGAGGTGGTTAGCTGCCTGGATCCCGACGGGGGCCACGACTGGCCCGGCCAGCGAGTTCAGTCCATTCCGGCAACCTGCGTAGCGCCGCTACAGTACGATTCGATGCCCGGTCAGACACGTTGCCCTGAATCGCCCGCTGACGGGGTCCATGCTGGCATGGACCTGGTTTGGCATTTCTTTCAGCAATACAGCAAGTAGCACCGGCCGTGCTACGCTCGGCCAAAACCACAAAAGGCGCAAACATGCTCAGACGACTTGCCACGTTTCTCTTCCTCGCAGGATGCGGCGTTTCCGCGTACGGACAGTCGATCGAGGATGAAGCCCTCGACTGGCTGCAGTCCTTTGTACAAATCGATACGATTAACCCGCCTGGCAATGAATCCCGAGCCGTAGAATTCATCGCAGCCATCCTTGAGGCTGAGGGCATTCCGTTTGAGACTGCCGAAAGTGCGCCCGGCCGTGGCAACCTGTGGGCCCGCCTTGAAGGCGGTGACGAACCGGCGCTAATCATGTTGCAGCACACGGACGTCGTGCCAGCAGATCGTGACTACTGGACCACCGATCCGCTCTCGGGAGAAATTCGGGATGGTTATCTTTGGGGGCGCGGTACGCTGGATATGAAAGGCACCGGCATCTCCCAACTCGCTACTTTTATCAGCCTTCACCGCGCCGGCGCACCCTTGAACCGCGATGTCGTGCTCGTCGCATCGGCAGATGAGGAAGCCGGCGGACTGTACGGTGCGGGCTGGCTGGTCGAACATCACCCGGAGATATTCGCGGACGCAGGTCTCCTGATCAACGAAGGCGGCAACGGCGAACAATCGGCAAAAGAACTGATTTTCAACGTCGAAGTAACACAGAAGGTTCCGGTATGGCTGCGACTGGTCGGGGTCGACACGCCTGGGCATGGCTCCATGCCAAACGCCACGTCATCCGTCACCCGTATCGTGGATGCCCTGAGCATCCTGCGGGCGAACCCGTTCCCGGCCCGCATCGTTCCTGCGGTGGATACGATGTTTCAGTCGCTGTCGCTGAGTGCCTCGCCGGAATGGGAAGAGGCGTATAGCAACATTGCCGGTGCCGTCCGTGAACCGGGCTTCCTTGAAAAGCTGCAGCAACACTCGGCGTTTTTACACGCGCTCACGCGAGATACCTGCTCGATGACCCGGTTCGAAGCCTCAAACAAAATTAACGTGGTGCCACCGGAAGCCTGGGCAGAAATTGACTGCCGAATTTTGCCTGACCGGCCAAGCGAGGTGTTCGTCGCGGAACTGCGGGAAATGATCAAGGACACCGGCGTAGAAGTTGAGGTGATCATGGCGTTCACGCCGGCCGTCTCGGATACCAACACGCTGCTCTATAGAGCGATCGAAAACGTAACGGCGGAACGCTACCCGGGGTCAAGAGTGATGCCGTCGGTTGCCAGCGGCTTCACGGACAGTCACTTCACGCGAGACCTTGGCATTGCCAGCTACGGCTTCGACCCCATCGTCGTGCCAGAGGCTGAGTTTTCACGCATTCATGGCAACGACGAGCGCGTCAATGTTGAAGCCTTCAAACGCGGCGTCATCGATCACTTAGCCATTATCGGGGCTGTGGTCTACGAGTAAGCGCAGCGCATTTGCCCGGTGTCGTGCCAAAGCTGCCTATAGTTCTTTCCAACCAGAGAGAGTCTGTATCAGCACCGCCACCAGTTTTACCAGATCATCAATGTCGACCCATTCATTGGGGCCATAAAAATTGCCGCCAAGCGACCCGATCCCATAGGCAGGCACGCCTAGCAGGCGAATCGGATAGCGAATGTCGCCAGCGTAATGATTCGGATAGGCGTCCGGCGCCCGCCCGGTCACATCCTCAATCGAGTTGCGGAGCACCTGGCTAACCGGTATGTCCCAGTCTGCGGCACCTGGATTGGTGCGATAGCCGACCGTATCCAGCGCAAATTGATACGGGGATTCTTCTGCCGAAACGGTTGCGGCCAGTTCGTCAAGTGCGGTGCGCGCCGCATCAAGCAGGCTGCCCCAGGTATGCGAGCCAGAAAACTTAAGCCGGAAAGTGGCCTCAGCAGAATCGGCAACAGAGCCGACCCGGTCGCCACCCTCCATGATGCCAATGTTAAACAGCACGTCAGCGAACACGCCGCTACGCAGATGCTCAAGTGCCCGCCAGCACATGTCGAGCGCATTGCCACCCGCATCCCATGCAGATGAATCGGTACTACCGATTTCCATTGGCGGCGCACGCCAACCGCTAACTGTAAGCTTGAGGTCGACGATGCCCTGGACGGCATTCTTGATATCTTCAAGTCCCCTCCCTGTTTCGGCAGGATGCACGTATAACACGGCGCCAATGTCGTGATCTTCTTTGCTCAGGCGCTCAAAAACCGGCAGGCTGCCACGACTGCCCCCACCTTTGCCATGCAGACTCATCACAACCGGCAGCGTCTCACCGGCTTCAGCCAACGCGGCGCTCGCGACCAACATTGCCGCGACGCCACCTTTGTCGTCTGAGGTTCCGAGTCCATAGAGCCTGTTACCTATCGTCTTCGGTTCGAGTGGTTCCGTTACCCAGCCGGCGTCGAGCGAGTGCGTGTCAATATGGGAAAACATCGCATACTGTTTTCCCGACGCGTTTTCCGGCCAACCCACGACGTTGATAAACGGACCATCGCCGGGCGGGTTGGGTGGCATGAATTCCGCATGATCCTGGTACCGACTTGGCCGGTCGGCAGACTCCTCAATACGATACGGCAGCTTGCCCAGGTAGGCCTTGACGATGGCCTGCGCATCGGACGCTGACTCGCCGGAAAGACTCTGTACGCGAATCATTTCGATCAGCAACGCTACCAGTTCTTCACGGCGGCGCTCGGCCAGGCGCAGCGCATCGGCAGATGGCACAGCCATTGCCGTATCGTTTATGGCAGCGGTCGTAGCAACTGCACTCGCACCTGCAACAAATGCGCGCCGGGAAAGTCTGTTCTTGATAGTCATTGATTTACCTTTTGGTGTCGCACGAAAATCAGGTCTTCAGTCGGAAAATTCAGGTCCCGCGCTGTAGTGACCAGTCGGTCGATTATTGATTGCTCGATTGCGGGACTGCGTGCCAGGATCCACAGATATCCACGATCAGGTCCCACGACCAGCGCATACTGGTAGTCGTCCATATCCAGTTTGACGATGTTATAACCGCCGTAGAACGGACCGAAGAACGAGACTTTGAGCCGGCCCTCGTCCTCTGCGCCCACAAAATAGGCTTTGCCCTCGGCCTCTTGCCATTCGGCGTCTGCCGCATTGAAACCGCGATTGACGACCTGTACACCGCCATCATCACGCATGCTGTAGGTCGCAGTTACATTCGACAGGCCGCGTTCAAAGCGATGATCCAGTCGCGCAATCTCATACCAGGTACCGAGATAGCGATCCAGTTGGAACCCGGAAACCGTATCCACACCGTCAGGAACACCGGTGCAGGCTGTCAGCAGGCACAGGATCAATACCCGGCCCAGTGCCAGTCGTTTACGATCGGCGTTAGTCCGCACCAGTCATCATCCTGATTTCATCATCGATGCCTGTCATTTCCCAACGCGCCAGAGAAATCGGAATGCTGTCGATAAGGTTGAGTCGATCAAAAAAATCTTTCATCCTGAATTCCTCACCGCGTGCTTCATATTGCCTGCTGAAATCTGCCAGTGCCCGTTCCAACAAATATTTACCAGTGATATAGCTTGTGCCATAACCCGGCTGCCGCAGGTACAGGTGCTGCTCGAAAACGAGCAGCTCTTTTTCAGTCTTCATCCAGCCGCGCGGGGTATAGTCCTGATGCACACCGCCCGCTTCCTCCATCGTCATTTCATTTGCATGCGCATAGAGTGACCCCAGTCCCCGAGCCGCGCGTTGCGCCAGCAGAATCCAGACCAATTCGCGCGTTCGCGGACTGTCGTCGTAAAGCCCCGCGTGCATAAACATTTCTTCTACGCCGGTGGCAGTCCCTTCATTGCGACTATCAAAAATATTGTATAGAAGCGCCCCCTGCCGGATTGGGCTGGGATGTGGCGCAAGATCCATGCGCGCGAGTTCGAGCCAATGATAGAAGTGCGTGAACAACGGCGCCGGGTCATAGTGTGACGTTATCGAAAAGAAATTTCGCCTGTCGGCCGGCACGTACGATCCCATGTGTGCCGTTATGGCTGGCCGCATATAGTCTGTGACGGTCAGTATTTCCTTGTCGTCGAGGAAACGCATGATCCGGTCCACGGCTTCCTCCGCCTTGACCGCATATTCCTCCGGATTGCTGGCCGCAACCAGCGGCGGCAGATCCCGATTACGCTGTTCCTCCAACCTTAGTGACGCCCATGCCCTGTCGAGCTCGCGCTTCAACAACCGGACCTCATCCTCCCAGGTCAGGGGTACCAGATGGACATTCTGCTGGTACCAGGTGTAATTTTCCTTGCCAATACCCGACGGCCCGGTTTTGGACGGCGATTCCGCTTCAAGCCAGGTGGCCAGCGATACTGTCGCCGACTTGCCTGCCGCGATGACATCCTGCAACTCAACGCTGGCGCCGCCTGCCATTTCCAGAACCTGATCCAATTCCACAATTTGCTCGCGAATATCGCGAATGCCGGTCACCCATAAATCACGTGCGTTGCCGGTAAGATTGCGCTGCGCCTGACTCATCAAGGGCGCAATAGCGCTGAGCTCGCTGGTAAGTCGCGCCTCGTCACGCTTCGACAACGGAAAGTCGTAGGTCCAGATTTCAACCACCGCATGATTGGTGGGGCCCTCATGCGCCGGCACATCACTTCTCTGCATCCAGACCGTGTCGTAAAAAGCCGGATCCCGCACCCACGGTTGCAGAACTCGGTGATTGAAGTCGAAGCCATTCATCTCAGCACGCACCAGGTGCCAGTCCACCTGTTCGCGTATCGACCAGCCATCGATTTCGAAGCGATCCAGCTCACGCCGCAATTCCTGATATCTTTGATAGCGGCGCGCAAACTGTGGCGCTGTGTAATCCGGCGCACCCTCAAGCATTGGCGGCGTTTCGAATGCCCGCCACTTCGAGAAAAACGCCAGCAGGTCGTCGTGAGTATCTCCGCCTTGTGCGATCGCTGCGTCCGGCCGGGCCAGCAAAACAGGGAGCAGCAACAGGGCGAGCCATTTACAGCATTTCTTAGCCATTATTCTGGTTCTCAATCTGACCATTAAACAGGAATCATCGTAGCAAATTGTCTGCGCCCATAGCGCAGGGATTTTGGCCCCAGCGTACTGTTCGCGAGCCTTCCCCGGCGTACCTAACGGAATCGAACGGACATTAGTACACCTTTTTTTAATTGCTTGTTGCGTGAGTAGTCACGTATTTGTTATGCTTCATGCATGCAAACCAAAACCTCAAAAGAACAGGCGCTCGCACTGACATTCGCCAGCGCCTGGAACCTGCTCGAACGGCGCCTTGACCACAGCCTCGGCGCGATCCGTGGCATTAGTCTTGCCGAATACCGCCTGCTGCGTGCACTGGGGGATGCGACCGGCGCCCAGGCAAGTCGGGTCGACCTCGCGCATGCAGTAGGCCTTACACCGTCTGGCGTCACCCGTGCACTGCGACCGATGGAGAAACTCGGCATTGTCTCCACGCTGAAGAGCAAGCGCGACGCCCGCCTCGCGATTGCAGCACTAACCCCTGCGGGTCGGGAGATACTGGAAGACGCCTCGGGTGTCGTGGACGACACGATGAAGACCTTCCTTGCACATTCGCCGAAGGCCGCGTCGCAACTGAACGAATTGCTCGCCCTTCTGCAGGACTTGAACCAGCAGGCACGATGACTTTGAAGCAATTGGCTTGCCGCGCATAATGGCACGCCCGCCACACCAATGGATAACCGCAAAGGAAGCAGGTCAAGATGTCGGAGTGCCTGATCATTACCGCCGTCGCAGAGGAATTTGCTGCAGAGGTAGCGCGCCTGTCAGAAATCCCAATACCCGTTACGGCGTGTAAAGACGCGCAACAGGCACTGGAGGAATACCGCGGACAGCGCATCCTGTTCGGCAATCCGGCGATGATTGCAGAGGTGCTGGCACACATGCCAGGAATCGCATGGATACAATCATCGTGGGCCGGCGTTACGCCATTGATCGAATTTGGACGACGTGATTATGTTCTTACCGGCGTCAAGGATGTCTTCGGGCCGCAGATGTCAGAGTATGTTCTGGGTTTTCTCCTGGCACACGAACTTAAGATTGTGAAACGGGCGGAGCTGCAGCGAGAGCGCCGCTGGTTGCACTTTCCTTCCGGAACACTCGCGGGAAAGCGCCTGGGAATAATGGGCACCGGCTCTATTGGTCGACACATAGCGAACACCGCCGCGTGCTTTGGCATGACCGTGACCGGCTTAAGCCGCTCAGGTTCCAACGTTGACGGGTTTGACAAAGTAGCGCCAACCGGGCAGTTCCACGAGTTCCTGGCAGACCTCGACTACCTTGTTTCCACTTTGCCACAGACCAGGGACACGAACGACCTGCTAAATGAAACTGCGCTGGCAATGCTACCTGGCCACGCGTACTTTGTTAACGTTGGCCGCAGCAACGTTGTGGTTGACGAAGCCCTCGTAGGCGCACTGCGGAATGCGACGCTTGCAGGCGCAGTCCTTGATGTTTTCGACACAGAACCCCTGCCGAAAGATAGCCCGCTTTGGGATGCACCTAACCTTATTGTGACATCTCATATCGCTGCGATCAGCCACCCGCTGCTCATCGTGCCTGTATTCATCGACAACTATGTGCGTTTCATCGGCGGGAAAAAGCTCAGGCACGTAGTCGATTTCGACCACGGCTACTAGCAGGACAACGACACTGATGCAGCGTGAAAAAAAACCATTCGGCACCGGCGATGCCTCATTTCTGGCGGCCGGCGGCGAAGTTGGACTGCGGCGACTCGTCGACAGTTTCTTTGATCGTATGGGCACGGATCCGCGATTTTCCGCCATCTACGCACTGCACCCGGATGACATCGACGTGTCGCGCGACAAGCTTGCCCGGTTTCTTTGCGGCTGGCTTGGCGGCCCGAAATTGTACAACGAAAAATACGGCGCTATTGGTATTCCACGTGTCCACGCGCATTTGCCCATCGCTACCGCGGAACGCGATCAATGGTTGGACTGCATGGCAGCAAGCGTGGCAGAGCAACCGTATGCGAACGAATTCAAGAAATACTTGATGGAGCAACTGTACGTGCCGGCAGAAGCCGTGCGCCGCCGTTGCGCCGTCGACTAGGCAAGAAAAATTCGCAGCGGATTTATTCGAATTGAAATACGAGTCGTGTATTTACACGTTGGTCTATCGCCCGGCCACGAAATACTCTTGGCTGAAAAGTCCATTTCTCGACTGCATCGATCGCTGCCGCCTGGAATATCGTGCCGGGTTCTGAATTCTGCACTTCGATATCGCTCGTTGTGCCCGCCGCAGTAACGACAAAATTCACTTCAACCCAGCCCTCTATATTCCGCTCCTGGGCTCGACGTGGATATTTTGGGGGTTCGACCGCCAGACGAACAAAGTCCTCTACGTTCATGACCTTTGCCGATTCGGCTTCGATTAATGCATCGTTGAGATTATTGCGAAGCAATTCGGTGGCCTCACTGTCGCCGAGAAACTCTGCCGCGGCTGCCAGTAACTGCTCTGCTTCAGCGAAACTTCCGTTGTCAATCCTGGCGGAACATTCGGCTATGATTGCAACTGCCAGCTCCTGCTGCAGCTCTTCTTTTTCAGCCCCGGGGGCGTCTTGTTCGGTGAGGTATGCCAATGCATTTTCACCGTCGGGTGACACCAGCCGCCCGGCGGTAATTGCGCCCCGAACCTTTTCCGTCCACTCGGTGACAGCCTGAACGGCGGCCTGTTGAACCTGCTCCAGCCGGGTCTGTTCGTCCGCTATTCGTGAGCTCCTGATATTTTCGATTGAGTCCCTGACCGCAGTAAAGTACTGCGGGTTACGGCCGGGCAGCGCCTGCGCCGCAACCAACGCTTCCTCAACCTGTTCGTCATTGCCCGCCTGCGCGTTCTGCAGCGCAATCTCGACGAATTCGTTCGTCATGCGATCCAGTTCGCGAGAAACGTTCTGGACCAGCGTGTGCCCGGGATTCTCATCACTGACGAGAAGCGCCAGTTCGTATGCTTCCACATATTCTGCCGCATCCAGATGCTCCATAGCCGTCTGCGCGAGGCGCCCCAGAGTAGCTTCCAGTTCTGCCCGGGCAACCTCGTGCTCCGGATCGATTCCTAGGATCTGGTTGTAGTAGTAAAGCGCACTCTGATCGACCGGATACGCAAGCATATCCGCCTCGGCGGCGAGACGTGCTTTGCGCAGATTCGTGTCTTTGCTTTGGGCGTCCGTTTCATCTCCCGCTGGTTCAACCAGCGCGAGCTCAGTAATTACGTCCTGTACCGATTCGTCAACCGGAATATCGCTCTGGATAATTCGCGGTTCACCGGTTCCGGCCATGTCGCCTTCCAAGTCCAGTTCCTGTGTCTGCAGGTCTTCAGGACTGATCGAATCCGTAACGATTGCAGCGGTTGAAGCGCCTACGTCGCTGGCGGCCGCGAGTGGCGCATCCGCGGCAGATTCTGCAGTGTTCGCGGGCGCCGAGAAATCGTCGTCCAGCAGGAACCATCCACCGGCTGCCGTCACGATCACCGCTGCAGAGATTGTCAGCAGGATAGGAAGTGAACTATTTTCGTTTTGCTCATGCATATCTTTGTCACCGAATTCTTATGTCGACGAATCCGTTGGATCGGCGCCCGCGGTGCGCAGCTGACGAATCCTGGTTACGAATTTATTCAGGGTCTCTTCCGGTTTTTCGTCGCGAGACATATCGACGACCCGGTGGCGTTTTGCCAGTTCCGGGCTTTGCGCGAGGTCGAGATGCTTGATTGACGCCGCGTTAATTTCATACATCAGCTTTTTGGGTTCGATCGGTTTCAGTATGTAGCGAAATACCTGCCCGTGATTGATCAGGCTGATCATGTCCGTCGTGTCGCGACTGTTGCTGGCTACAATCGTCACAAGTTCCGGCATGAGTTGCTTTAATGAGCTGAGCATCCGCTGCAATACAGAGCTATTGGTGGTGAAATCAGTCACCAGCACACCCGCTTCCTTTCTCTCTATGGTCTCGGCCACTTTCGCCAGCGTAGTCGCCAGCGCCACGGTCCGTTCACCGGAGGCAGCCCGCATCGCGGTTTCAGCGAATTCCGGATCGACCGTAAAGAAAACCACACCAACCCGGTTGAATGCCGAAGAGGTTACCGAATCAAAATTTGGAGCACGGAACTCGTGACTCGTGTCCCCGGACAAAACAATCGTGGTTGACTGGTCCCAGTGTGATCGTGAGCCTGCACTCTGGGTCGATACCATTGGCGCCGCTTCCTGGCGCTGGTGATTGGCACGGTCTGCTAATTGCACGAGCTTGGCAGGATCCGGCGAAACCGGCTCAAGTGTCGGCAGTTCGCGTGCGTTACCTTGTTCTTCTGTCGCCTCTTTCCTGACCGACCAGCGGTCTGGATCGGTTTCAGCAACGGGCGGTGGCACGGTCGGAGCCAAGCGTTTCCTGCTGCCCGTAGCCGCGCTGCTTTCCTGCTGCGCAGGACTATTCTCTTTTCCGAGATTGCCAGGATCGCCAGCCAACGTTGAGCCAGGCGCGGCTTGCAGTTGGGGCATTGCCGGTCGCGACGACGAATTCCACTGAACGTCCGCGGAACGTTCGTCCGATATCTCATTCGTTTCGACCGGATCGGCCGCTTTCGGCGACGTCTTCTCAGCGCTGTCTGCTGCTGCGGCGCGTTCCGAAATATCCGGCGATACGGGCGTAACAGCCGGTGCCGCAGTACGCGAAGCCTCAACCGCCAGTTTGAGGGTCTCACGAAGTGTTTTCGGCGGACAGGGTTTGCTTAGAAACCTGAATACTTCGCCGATATTGATTGAGCCCTCAACCGCTTCCGGGTCTGCATAACCGGTAAGCAGGATGCGAACCGTTTTTGGCGATAGTTCTTTGACTTTGCCCAGCACCTCAATGCCGGTCATTCCCGGCATGCGCTGATCGGCGACTACTACGTCAATGGGATACTCGCTTGCAATGCGAATCGCTTCCGCTCCCTCGGTTGTCAAAAAGAGTTCAAACTCGCGCCGGAACAAGCCGCGCATTGAGTTCAATACACGCTTCTCATCATCAACGAACAGGATTCTGGCCTTTCCCTCCATAATATTTATGCTGTGGCCTCTTCGCGCGCTATCTCGTCGATACTTTCATCAGGCGCCGAGCCCGGGGATTCAATGTAGCCAGGGTCGTTGGAGGATTCGCTCATAGCCTGGTGACTGCTGTCATTATCGATTGGCTCACCCTCGTTCTTGATGTAGCGCTCGTCAGGATCGATCTCCTCGTCGAGGGCGACTATCGGCAGGATGATAGTAATAACAGTACCTTTGCCCACTTCAGAATCGATCTTCAGCTCACCCTGATGCGCTGTAATGATCTGATCCACTATCGACAAACCGAGTCCCGTTCCTTTTCCGACTTCCTTGGTCGTAAAGAACGGATCTTTAATTTTAGCGAGTAACGCTGCCGGGATTCCCGATCCGGAATCACCGATGCTGACACAGACATTCGTGCCTTCCAGCCAGGTTTTAAGGACGATGTCACCGGATTCTTCGATGGCGTCCGCTGCATTGGTTATCAGGTTGAGGAATATCTGGTTGATCTGCGAAGGCGAACAGCTAATCGCCGGAACCTCGCCGTAGTGTTTGTGCACCGTGACCTTGTTCTTGATCCGGTTCTTCACAATCAGCAAGGTCTTGTCCAGGCCGTCATTAACGTCAAACTCGCCATTTTTGGCACGGTCGAGTCGACTGAAGTCTTTCAGGCTTTGCGCCAGCTCCGTAAGTTCCTCAAGGCCCTCGATGCTGTCCTGAATCAGGTCGCTGGCCTCGTCGATATCTTCTTTCATGCCATCGTTCAGCATATTGCGCATGTCTATGAGTCCGCGACTGACCACGTCCTTGACAGACTCTCGCGCCGCGACCGCTGCAATCATGTTTTCGGCAATGCCAATGAAACTTTGGGCCATCGATAGTCGTTCCTGAACGATGGTTGCATTACTGGAAAGGTAGTACAGCGGTGTGTTGATCTCGTGGCTGATGCCGGCGACCAGTTCACCCAGAGACGACATCTTCTCCGCCTGTACGAGCTGTACCTGCGATTCCTTCAGCTCGTCATAGGCGCCAGACAATTCCTCAGTGCGTGAGCTCACCCGGTCTTCCAGCGAAATGTTAATGGTCGCAAGTTCCGCGTTGCTGCGATTCAACTGACGAAAGCTCTTCTGCAGCTGCAGCATAGCGTAGCCCGTTCCTGCGACCAGCAGTACAGCACAAATTGAGAGCAGCAGCCTGGCTCGTTCTGCACGACCCACCGTGCGACGATTCTCGTTCAGGACGTTATTGGAGAGTAGCCACAGGTTGTCGGTGACATTGCTGCTGCCGACGCTCGCCAGCGCAGATTCTGCTGCCGAAAATTCCGTTAACACCGACGATGCCGCCTGCGCGAATGGATCGACACGGCCCGGGAAGCGCTGTTCAATGTCCGCGTCGTTCCTGAGTGCATCGATTCTGTCCTGCAATGCAGCAACGTCTGAGCGTCGCTGGCCGGTGGCAAATTCGATGAGATCAATTGCAAGAGAGAATGTATTTTGCGATTGAATGCGCAAATTCAGCCGCCGCAGTTCTTTCACAATTATGGGCGACTCTTCCTGCATCGTGCGGAGTGCATTCGCAAGTCCGTTTTGCCTTTCTGAAAAGCTCTTGCTGGCTGCCAGGAATTTTGACAGTGCAGCATCGTACAGCGGAAGTTGCTGTATCACCGGAGAATCCGGGCGAACTGATTCGTGCATCTGCTGCAATATCGCGTTGTTCGTGACGAGCCTGTCAATCGCCGAATCCACAGATTCCGAAATCGATCGCCCTTCATTAAATGCGCTTTGTGAGCCCTGCACGATCGTGGCGATATCATCTTTCGATGTCTCGATAGCCTGCACGCGGTTCGCGTGAGAAATATAGTAGTCCTCCGTGACCGATCTTGACTCGATGGTAAGCAATGACAGGACCCCAAGAAGGAACGCAATCGCCAGTATGGCCAGTAAAGT
This sequence comes from Woeseiaceae bacterium, assembly GCA_021773135.1. Classification (GTDB taxonomy): domain Bacteria; phylum Pseudomonadota; class Gammaproteobacteria; order Steroidobacterales; family Woeseiaceae; genus SZUA-117. The sequence goes on from JAJFKP010000055.1 coordinate 115,659, forward strand.
TCTCAACATACTTCGGCACCTGTAAGTCAGGAAAAAGTCGACACCCGTCATTCTGGGTTCGCGGTCAAGTCCGCGCTATGACGGGGGTCATAAAAGCGGTTAAATCAATTGGCTAGGCGAATCATCACGCGATTAGACATAATCCGGCCAAGGCTGGCGCTGAAAACATGCATTCGGGCGGTAGGGTTGCCGCCCCGGAATGTTCGTGGCCAACTGGAGCCGTTGCCGCACAAGGTCTGTGGCTGCTGCCAGAATTGCGCCGCAACGAACACATAGGCAAACCCGGAAACCCGCACTTAACATAATTGCAGTCTAATTCCGGGCATTTCGGGGCTGAATAGCTAAATTATTTTCGTACAGGCCTCTAATATTTACTTTATGGCGAAAATTTTGCTTGGTTTTTGGTTATCTGGCCAATTGCGGCTGCCCGGCGCCGGCACCCCTCCCCGGGTGTGCCATGATGCGGTAGCGCGCGATCCCAGTGTGCCCACTTTTTTTACATGACCGGCTGATCTGTTATATGAAATTCAGGAAAGCCCTCACCATCGCGGCTGCTTTCATTATCGTCCTGCTACTCGGCGGTTGGCTTTTACGCAACGCGCTCATCCAGCGTTTTTCCGGCCCGTTGCTTGCCAAGTTTGATATTGAACTGGTCGACGTGTCGCTCGACGCGCTCGCCACCAGCAAGGCGCGAATCGGCTACCTGGAGCTGGTGCATGCCAAAGGCACAACGGTGACAATTGAAGGACTGACCTTGCCCATTGGTCGGGCAGCAGACGGCTCGCGGACCTACACTGCAGAAAAGGTATCCGTAATCACAGCGACCCGCTCGGAGGGCGAACCCTTCGAATTGGCGCGCTTGATCGACCAATATCTGTTGTTGCCGGAATATCTCGCCGACAGCGATATAAAGGTAGCGACATTTTCGATGCCACCCTACCCCGCCGCGCATAACCTGCAGTGGACCGTGACGCAAAACGACCAAACTCTGCGGGCAACGATTGCGTCCATGGAACTTGAAATTGGCACGACGGGAATTACGGAAAGAGAGTACGAGATGCGCTTTGCAATTGACGTTGCGAAGGCGAATGAACGTTTCGTCACCGGGCATTTGCGCCGAAACAATGCCGGCATCGCAATTGCGGGCGGCGCTTCAATCGAACTGTCTGCGTGGGAACATCTCGTGAAAATGGCGGGCATAGTTCCGGATCCTGTCACAATGACGTCCGGCACCGCGCTCCTCGAATACGAGGTAGACATTCCCTATGACACCAACGAATCACCGTCAGTCGCGGCCGCGCTGTCGCCCTCGGCGGAACTGGGACTTGGCTATGCGAACGGCGACACGTCCCTGACCTCCATCGTCGTGACATCGGCCACGCCTCTGACAGTTAGCGCAACTTTTCCTGCAGTCGAGTGGCAGCTGCAACAGGATGAGGCAGCGATAAGAGTTAGCTACGAAGACTTCACCGATATTCCGCTGCGGATCTTTGGTCTGACCTGCACTTCCGAAAACAGGTGCACGATGAATTCTGAACTCAGGATGGCACCAGCCGAACTGCCTTCCGGCAGAGTCGAGCGGATCAGTTTGACCTCACGCCAGACATTTGACTTCTCAACCGCCGCACCGCGACTGGAACTACACGCCGGCGGAAAAATGACTGCAAGCGGGCTCAAGGTGAATGATGTGAACATTGGATCTTGGGATGCAACATTGACGTCCGCAGCGAGTCTGGAGATCGTCCCGTCCGGCTGGAAGTTCGACGCAAGCTCCGTAGCGGCCCGCCTGGAATCGCTGTCTGTGAGTGACAATCTCTTGCTGTCCGGGCCACTCGTTCTTGAGGAAGCTTCGGTGGCCAGTCTGGACAACGTTACAACCGCAGTACTCGAGCTGCGCGCTCCGAATTCCCGACTTAAAACGGGTTCACACGATATCCTGATGCCCGGCTTGCAGGGCTCTGTCGCGCAGCGTGGTGACGACATCGAATTTAGTATTGCCACGATCGATCTTTACGAAAACGGCAAGGTACAGGGACAATACAGCCTGGATAACGGTCACGGAAATTTGGCTGTCGCTGACCTCGTTATCGCTTTTACTGAAACGCCCTTGTCAGCATGGACGTCACGCTGGAACCAAGACTGGGATCTTGTTGCCGGCACCGTTGGCGTTTCGGGACAGGTTGCGTGGTTGCAAAACGGTGCCGGGAGCCTGTCCGGCCCGATCAATATCGGGGCCGCTGATCTTGCAGGCTATTTTGGCGATACCGCATTTACCGGCCTGTCGACTGATCTCCAGGTAATGTACGACGGAAAAGGCAGTGCTACCGTCATGCCTTCAAGCGCTTCGGTCGAGTTGATCGATGTCGGCCTGCCGTTGCGGAACATTACGGCAGATTACGCCATAACCCCTGATTTCAGTGGAGCAGACGTAGCCAACCTGCGAATGAACGCCTTTGATGGCGTTATTAGCGCTGATCCGTTCAGCGTGCGTACAGACAAAGGCAGTAATACTGTGATGGTGCGGGCTGAATCCCTGAAGCTAAGCGATATTCTTACACTGAAGGAGTTCGATGCTGTTGAGGTTAGCGGGCGAATTGGCGCCGAACTTCCCATCACGATCTCATCGGAGGGCATCACAATAGCGGCTGGCTCACTAACGGGCGAGGCCCCCGGCGGCGTTATCCGCTACCTGTCCGGGAACCTGGCGAACCAAGCGGTGAATCGCAATATTGATTCTGTCAGGCAGGCGCTAAGTCACTTCGAGTACGACACGTTAACCTCAAAGCTCAGTTACAGTCAGGAGGGCGATCTCGAGCTCGCGATGCAACTTAAGGGCAGAAACCCCGACATGGAAGGCAGCAGGCCCGTGATTTTGAATTTGAATGTACAAAACAACGTCCCGCAGATGCTGAAAAGTTTGCAGGCAGCGCGTGCGGTTGAGGAGCTATTGGAGAGGCAACTTGCAGAATAGACACACATGCTATCAGGCTGTCAGTACTTGCGGTAAGCTCGGCCACTGCTTCTCCGGTGAGTGTAGGTAAGTTAAGCCATGAAACAAACATTCTTTACGTTAGTGCTGTTCTCGTTGCTCGGCGGGTGCAACCCGACTGTCAAAGTTGAGGCACCCGACAAACCGATCGAGATCAATCTCAATGTCAAAATTGAGCACGAGATTCGCCTGCAGGTCGATCGGGAACTCCAGGGACTGTTCGACGAAGAGAGCGACGTATTTTGAGGATGATGACGATGAAAAAAATTGTTGCAGCCATTGGCCTGATGATGTTGTTGCAGAATGCATGGGCCATCGATATTGGTACAGCCAAGTCGCAGGGATTGGTCGGTGAGGCTCGCGATGGCTATATCGCCGCCGTACAAACGCCGGTAAGCGCAGAGGTGCGCGCCCTGATTGCCGATGTAAACGGCAAACGCCGGGCAGAATTCAATCGTGCCGCCCAGAAAACGGGTACGACCGTAGCCCAGGTGGCCAATCGTTTCTATGAACTGGCTGTGCAAAAAACAGCAGCCGGGCACTACTACCAGGACAGTAGTGGACAGTGGCGCAAAAAATAGGAAGTGACATTAAGAAAGCACCGCAATGCATTGATTAAAAACATTTTAATCAATAAGGTGATGCGCGCCTCTGCAACGCATTGGAAGCCGCCGGGTCAAACCGGCAGTTGGTTGCCCTGCAATCCCTTGTAGGCCTCTGCGATGACCTCGATGCCATATTTGCGCTCGAGTCCGCGCAGGACGAAATGCCCCCGTGCCATGTCCTGAAAATGGGAAATGAATATTGTATTCACTAACCCGCCGCCAACAGCGCCGAGGACCGGCATTGTCTGCGCCATCGCTTTTTGCGTTACGACGATGCCGAAGCGCTGCGCCACGGCCGATACCAGGCGGACCAGGGCGGGCGCGCTCGCAGAGCCTACGCCGTATTTTGCGACATATTGCATTGCATCTGTTAACGCCTTACCGAGCGCCAGCCGCACACCATAGTATGATGTTTCGGCGGCATCGTCCTGATCCGACATACCGCTGCCCATCGCAAATACCTGCATGCAATTCAGCAAGGTTTCCGGATTACTGGGTGCCTCTCCTTCCGCACGCGCTATATCAACAATCGAGCGAAACATTATCGCCGTTGTTACAGGCAATTCGACGACCAGCGTACTGAGCCCAAAAAAGCCGCCAACGGCGCCCGTGGTTATCGCAGCCGCCTTGTGCAGGCCCGGACTCGCCGGCACCTGCTTATCGTCCCTGATCGTTCGCAGAGAACTTTGCAAGACAAACTCGATCGCTGTGTGCGTGGACTTGCTGACAACGTCAACCACACCTTCCGGCGCCCGCTTGCCAAGCTCCCTGGTGACGGCCTCGACCGGCATGCCGACGGCGGAACTCAATCGAACCGCCAGCGACGGATTCTCAAGCGTAGAATACGCGTCTTTCAGTGTCGCAAGGTCGTTATCGGTCAGCGGCATGTCGAGGGCATTTTGGGATATTCACATTGCACCAGTAAAGTATTGGTACGCCGGGGCAAATATCTGCTGGCCCGGGTAGCGCTAGCGGTTAACAGGAAAAGACGAGTATACAATGGTCCGCACTGATGGGACCCAAGCTGCTTTACTGCAAGGCGCGTAATAACCGGGGTCGACCAGCCGGTGCAACACCGGTTGCATAAAGTTGTGCCAGCGCCAGGCAACCCAGGAGGTCCGTCGCGCCGTTGCCCTGAGCTCGGAAGCGCAATTTTGAGTGTGCGACTTTGCGCTTTCGGCGTTCAACCCGGAATCCGCTTGCCGATCATTATTGAACAGGCAAAAAAAACCCCGCACCAGGCGGGGTTTCTTCTTAAAGCCGAAAGTTTTTTCATTCGCCGAAATAAAATCGACCGCTTAAGGTGTAAGAAGAGACATCATCGCTCCACTTGCCACCGAAACCTAATGAGAATGTATCTGTGAAATTGTACAGACCAGCTGCCGCAATTCCGGTATCGCCACCACTATCGCTATAGTCGATGTGCTCGATGCCGGCATTCAGCTCAAGCTCATTGCTGGCTGCGATTCGCAGACCAACTGCCAAACCAATGCCGCTGTCGTCAACGTCACCCAGGCCGGGTGCGTCAAACTCGATATATTCGTAAGAAAGCCGGGCTATAAGATCGACTGTTTCGGTCATGCCTCTGTTGTAGCCAAGACCGGCCGAAAACGTCGTCGCGTCCACACCAAAATCAAGCCCAGCAGATTCATAGCTGCCAAACACGTGGTAGTCACCGTTAAGCGCATATGAGCCTTCAACACCGAATCCGTCGCCATCCACATTGATGTCATCGAAGTCGGTTGTGCCATAGCCGATCGAAAAATAGTTGTAATCGAATTCTGCGGCTGTCGCAGAAACCGAAAACGCCAGAGAGAGTATTACTAGTGTTGAACGCAACATTACGTTCTCCTGCTGTTTGCCCAAGAAAGGCGAATCCTATCCACCCGCACAGAAGGGATTGTGTTTTGGGTCACATAACACGATTAACGCGAACTATTGTTAAATGGTCGTTACGAAAAGTATCGACCAGTTCGCTTTTCACTCTGAATTTGTAGCAAAAACGCCACAAGCACACTCACACGTTTCTGGCGTCTTGCGCACTTTGAGTCCGTTTCCGCGACAGTTTTCAGCTCGGCAAACGCCCATTTGCCGCCAACTACAGTTTCGTCACGCGGTACTCGCGTGCAATTCCTTATCCAGTCCCGATATCACAGCTGCATGCTCGATGGTCCGTCTTTCGAAAATTGGCACGAGATTCTCGAGTTTCCCGAGCGAGCTCGCGGCTATCAGTTCGGCGCAAATTGCGGAGAAGTACTTCAAACAAACCTGGCTACTGCTGCGTTTCAATGCATGAGCAATTTGGTCGATGACATCAGAGTCGCCGTCGGAAATCGCTGCACGAAGCCGCAACAGCAACTGAGTGGAACTGGAATAAATGGCCATCACAATCTCTTGTAGTAAAACTATACCGACGCTGGAATCCGGCAAGCGAAGTTCCATAATTACGCTCTTGTCGACGGACCCGACCGTGGCGACATCGCCAAACGGAGAGGCAGTGTACGATGAGACATTTATCGAAAACTGTTGCAAAAAGTTTTGTTCTACCAGGCAGATGCGCGGATCTTCGCTGTGATCTACACGGTATTTGGCGCGTTGCTACTGCTCGCCTGGCGTTTCGGATGACCCAAGAACAGGCCTGACCGGCATTGGTGGATATTGGGACATTCTTGTTTTAGCGTATTAATACGTTAATTCAAGAATGTCCCGGTTTTTTGGTAAAGAATCGAACAATTTCTACCATGGCCTCCGTATCAAATCTGCAGTAGCGCAACAGCTGCTCCTCGAGTTCCGTCTTTCTTATCGAACCGGTCTCAGCGGCGATCGCCTCTATAAAAGCCTCTGCCGCGCCAACTCCCTCGTTGATGCCCTCCAAATTCGCATAATCCATGTGCGGTGCAATACACGGCAGAACCGCCTTGATCGACCATGAGCCGAGCATCCTCGGGTGATAGTAGTTGTCCTTTACTACGGGATACAGATCAAACAATCGATCGATGATGTTGTTCAACGGAATTGCAAGGTCTGGCAACAGGTCGATTAAGATGCGGATAACCCGCTTTTCGTAGCTCGTGTACATCAACACCGGACCTACTTCGCCGAGGCACTCAATCAGGCGCTCCGCGAGGCGCCGCATTGGTGGCTCGCCCGACAAGTCAAGAAAGTCCTCGTGCCGCAGATTGTCGCGATCACTATCTCCATTGCCGTCATCTATATGACATGACCATTGCACAGGAAGGCTCGAGTACGGTCTCGTTCCCGGCCAGATCGGCACGGCAGGTCCTATCGTTTCGAAGTCGAGGAAGTAGCGTGGATATTCAAGCGTCTCCAGAATCTTACGACCTTCATCCAGCACCTCCGGTTGACCGTCAGAGGTGATGCGATGAATACGCCGCTGCGTTGCCGCTGTGATGCTGTGAATATTGACATCTCGGATATCGCGACACCCGAGCGCAACATGTCTGGCGAGATTCGCCTTACTGCCACCCAGTCCAGCAATCGGATACTCCGTGTCATTTGGCCAGCAATGAGACTGGAACTCACATTCGAAGGGTTGTGTGCACTGTGGTCCAACATTGACATCCGGCATCGGGCCGGTGACGGCTGCTCGTGCCGCGACGAGCAGGTCAACCACTTCCTGCTTCAGATCCCCTACTCGGTCGGTCAGGTCTTCTTCGATGAGGAGCCCCGCATAATCGCCGTCGCCCGGATAGACGAACTGATTGTTGACGTGTGCGAGAGCTACAGAACGAACAGATAGTCCCGCCTGTTGAATCACCCAGACCTGAATCGCACAATCGAGTACATGATAGTCCTTCACTGATGTCGATGACTTGACCTCAATAAGCTGCCAGCCGTCGTCCAATGGCACGAGCACATCGGCACGCACCAAAACATTTTCGTGCATGAACGTTGCCTCGAAGACAGGAAATCGCGGATTGGATTCCAGGAGCACCTTGGTCTCCTGAATCATGAACCCGTTTCTTGGGTTGAACGGGATTTCCACCGACTCAGTTGTGCCATACAACTGTTGTGCAATGACACCAACCTGGTGACCGGTCGCAAACATCGACTCCTTCCTGGTGGTTGTCTCCCCCAGTTCCGGGTGGTGCTGCTCAAGGTGCAGCATTTTCGGGCACTGCCAGGCGGAGATCAGGCGAGATTTTGAGAGATAGGGTCTACGAGCGGCCATCGCAGGATAGTACACCGGGCCATCGGGTTATTAACAAGAGGGCGGGCGCGGTTAGGTCGTCGTGATACGGGACAGTCCCTTTGGGACGGTCCCGGTCAGCTTATTGCGGGAAGGGAAGTTCTTTTTTTTTTGGGAGGGTGCCGGTCAAGTCATCTCGAGAGGGGGCGGTCCCCTTGGGACAGTCCCGGTCAGGTCATTGTGAAAAATGACGGTCCCTTCGGGACGGTCCTGATCAGGTCATTGTGAAAAGGGACAGTCCCGGTCAACTCATCTCGGGAAGGGACGGTCCCGGTCAGCTCATTGCGAGAAGGGACGGTCCCTTTGGGACGGTCCCGTCGGACTGTCCCGCCTGACTTTCCGCACTGACCCTCTGAGTCGTGGCTATTTATTCTTGTATACGATGCCACCTTTCATTACGAAATCGACATCTTCGAGCTCGCTGATATCGGCAAGGGGATTGCCATTGACCGCAATGATGTCGGCGAACATTCCTGGTGCAATCTGGCCAACACGATCCTCCCAACCCAGCAGCTCGGCAGTAAGTGTTGTTGCCGACTGGATCGCCTGCGCCGGCGTCATACCAAATCGAACGGCGCGCGCAAATTGTTTGCCGTTATCCCCGTGCGGGTAAACGCCCGAGTCTGTCGCGAAGACAACTTTTGCACCCATCTCGACAGCTAGCGTAAAGCTTTGGCGCTGACGAGTTCCTACTTCACGTTCCTTATTAATGTTTTCCTCCGGAACGCCGTTTGCCGCGCCCATCTCAAGCGTGTACTCGGTGTTGTAAATATCAATCGCAAAATAGGTGCCGCGATCAATACCCATTTGAATAGCCTCCCTGTCCAGGAAACTCGCATGTTCTATCGAGTCGACTCCCGCCGTAATCGCGCGCTTGATGCCCTCATTGCCATGCGCATGTGCCGCCACTTTACGATCGTGCGTGTGCGACTCATCGACAATCGCCTGCATTTCCTCGAGCGTGTACTGCGTCATGCCGACTTTCGTCCCCTTTGAAAAGACGCCACCTGTTGCGCAAAACTTGGTGAGATCGGCACCATATTTAACGTTCTTACGTACTTTCTCGCGCACAGCCCAGGGGCCGTCCGCAACTCCGTCACTGCGTTCCTCGAAAGAAGAATTAAGACTATTGTTGTCGCAGTGCCCGCCAGTAATGCCCAGGCTGGGACCGGAAACCGCCATACGTGGGCCGGGTATTTCGCCGGCGTCAATCGCGTTACGCAACGCGATATCTGCGTAGTCTGAAGCGCCGACGTTACGAATGGTTGTAAATCCGGCCATAAGGGTCTTCCTGGCATTGACCACACCGCCGATGGTAGCTCTGTGCGGGGACTGGAAATACCCGGCAAAAAAGTAGTTGTCCAGGTTGCCAACCACATGAGTATGCATGTCCATTACGCCAGGAAGCACAAATGAAGACGACAAATCGACCACTTCAGCATCAACCGGGATGTCGATGCCTGAATCGCCTACTGCGGTAATCCTGTCATCCTCGACGACGATCACAGCATCTCGACTGACCCTGCCAGTACGGGAATCAAACAATGAACCCGCTTTTATATAGGTTGTCTCGGCCAGTGCCGAACTGATCAGCAATGCAGCGACAGCAGCCGCGCCCCCGATACGTCTTATCCAGTTGTGCATTGAAATCTCCTTCGCGTAATGTCGCTCCGCTGGTCACCTTCGCTGTGCGAATCGGGGCAGCGCAACTGTACCAGAATGGTAATGGTTAAGTTTGCAGTCCGGCTTTCTGCGACTGCAGAGAAGCACAGTCTCGCCGCTAACGGGAACGTTTCGAAGTGACTGTTTCCGTCGTCCCCAACAGTTCTTCAGAGACATTCCATCAAATTGCCGGATCGTCGACAATGGCCAATTACTGTGGCGGAATCTCGCATGTTCGATCAACGCTCGGCGATCCTCGCCAGCATCGCCGCAGCCATTGTTGGCTGGGCGATATTCATGGGGCTTCCGATACGGGTTGGCGCATTTGTCGACTTTCGTAGCTTCACTGAAGAACAGGTCGGCTACCTCGCTTCGGCGGACCTTGGAACAGGTCGGCTACCTCGCTTCGGCGGACCTTGGCGGCATGTTTGTCTCATCCATCATTGTCTCAATGAATATTGCGAAGATGGACCGTCGTTTTTGGGTCACAGCGGGCATTGGTGTAGCGATCGTTGCTGACATCTTTTCTATCTATAGCGACGACTTCTGGTCGATGATGGGGATTCGCCTACTCGCTGGAACTGGGACCGGATTCTGTTGCAGCATCGCACTGGCAAACCTCGCGGCAACAACTGAAACAGCTCGCAATTTTTCTTTGCTCGTATTCGCATTTGTTTTCGTCAACTTTCTCGAACTGTATTCACTCGAAGTCATCAGTGATCTTTGGGGGGTCAGCGGCATTTTTGGAACATTTATCAGTATCAACCTGATTTGCCTGCTGGCGTGGCCATTTTTACCCCGCGGTAAAGTCGCGACCAATAACGCCCTTGGCAGGAGCGAGGTCGAAATGGCGGTGAGGACCGGCACGCCCGCCATTGAAGTTCATGGGCAACAACATGCTTATAACCTGGTGTTGCTCGGTTCGCTTTGCCTCGCCACGATTGCCTGTTTTTAGTCATGATTGGCGCATTCTGGGCGTATTTCGAGCGCGTGGGCGTAACTGCTGGATTTAATGACAATTTCATAGCGGCCGCACTATCCATCACAACCCTTCTTAGCATTGTCAGTTGTTTGGTTGCGTACAGAATAAGCCGCAAACAGGGCCAGTCCAGGCCACTGTTGGCCGCACCCCTTTTAATTGCAGTGGTGCTCGTATGGTTAGTAACAAACACCGTTGCGGTTACGTTCGTCGCGGTACTGATCATTTACCAGTTTCTCTGGAACGGTGTTGACATCTTCCAGCCTGGTACACTTTCTAATATTGATAACAGCGGCCGTCTTTGCGCGCTTGTGCCCGCAGCACAAGGGCTGGGACAGACCATTGGACCATCGCTGGCCGGCTACATGGTCGGACTTGGTTTCGGCTACGACGCGATCATGAATCTTTGCGCGGCCGCCGCTATCTGCACCTCGCTTATCTACGCATACGTATATCACGACCTGAAACAGAAGGCGCCGGACCTTGCAGATGCCGGTTAGAATATTACTTCGCCAATGATGTCGTTTGATTTAGTGACCATAATGAGAAAGTCGTGTCGAGATGAACCTGGCAGGAAGTGCCACAACCACTGTGGGTAAAGATCAAATCAGAATTCTGTCGGCGGCTGTCGTGATCAACCAGGTTGCCGCCTGCAGCGACCCCGTAATCGCGGGCGCTGAGCAGGTCTTTATCAATGGCGCGGTCTACACTGCAGATGAAGAGCGTTCCTGGGCAGAGGCAGTTGCCGTCAGCAACGGCGAGATTGTATTTGTGGGTACCAATCAGTCTGCCGAAGCATTGATTGGCGCCAATACAGAGGTCGTAGACCTGGACGGCAAGATGCTCCTGCCGGGATTCCATGACGGGCATGCCCATATCCGCTACGGCGGCGCGGCTACCTTGCGTTGCTCACTGCATAGCGAGCAGGATCTCACTGTAATTCGCAGCCTGCTCGTCGACTGTGTCAGCTCGCAAGCTTATGCCAGCGACGAATGGGTAGTGGGCGGCGGCTGGCCAATTTCCGCGTTTCCGGACGGCAGTCCGTCCTCTGCAATGCTGGACGAGGTATTTACCGATCGACCCGCCTATTTCAGTGATGATTTCGGCCACAACGCATGGGTCAGTTCTCGCGCACTGGAAATTGCCGGCATTGATGCGGAGACTCCGGATCCGCCTCAGGGCGTCATCGTTCGCGATCTTGAGACAGGACAACCAAACGGCACATTGCGGGATTCCGCAATGGCGCTTGTCGAGAAGTTCATACCGGAAGCGACTTTCGAACAGCGGTACTCAGGACTACTCGCTGGCCTCGAGCAAGCGCGAAAATTTGGCATCACTGCATTTAGTGAGCCCGGCGTCAGCGGCGACAATATCGCACTTTATAAGGCTGCGGACGATCGTGGCGACCTGACTGCGAGGGTCGTAGCACCGCTGTCACCTTTGGACGAAATTGCCGCCAGGTTCGGCCCTGAGATTTTCGAATTGCTGGCAAAGCGCGATCAATTCCGGGGAGCCTATCTCAATGTCGATTCCGTTAAGGTCTATATCGATGGCGTCATCGAAACGCGCACGTCAACAATGCTCGAGCCGTACCTCGACGGCAGCAATTTTCCGCCGTTCTATGAGCAGGATGAGCTCAACACACTGTACGAAGCATTCGACAAAATGGGGATCCAGATTCATACGCACGCAATCGGTGATGGTGCGATCCGAATTGCGCTTGACGCCTACGAGCACGCTCTGCTGGTCAACGGCCCCAACGACAATCGTCACCAGATCGTCCATTTGCAGCTCATCGACAAGGAAGACATACCGCGTTTTGCCGAATTGGATGTCGCTGCCAACTTTCAGTGCTTCTGGTGCTACCCGGACGTGTATGTTGATCTCGCCGTCGACATCGTCGGTGCCGATCGTGTGAACCGGTTTTATCCGGTCCGCAGTGTTAAGGACACCGGCGCGCTTCTCGTTGGGGGCAGCGACTGGGACGTGACTTCCTTAAACCCTCTCGACGCAATTGAAGCCGCCGTCCGTCGGCAAGACCCTTACGCGGACAGCGGCAGAGTCCTGGGAGTCAACCAGGAAATCGACCTGGTTACTGCTCTGGATATGTACACCCGGAACGCAGCCCGTATCATGCGCCTCGAGGATAAGACGGGCTCTATCGAGGTCGGTAAGCGTGCTGACCTGATCGTTCTCGACCGTAACCTGTTCGACATCCCGGTAACCGAAATTAACGAAGCCCAGGTACTGTTGACGATTATGGATGGCGAGACCGTGTACACGGCGGGTAGTGATTAAGCCGCGGCTGCAAAACATGAGGAAAATCTTTGACTAATATTCAGCGCCTGGCAATGCTCGCCTGTGTTTCAGCAATTTTGGCAGGTCTCTTATCCTGCAGTGAGGCTGACCTCAAACCGGTCAAAGTCGAATTGGGCACGCGCTCTATCAGCAAACTGCCATTCGTGATCGCCCTGGATCAGGGTCTATACGAAAAGTATGGTCTGGCGATCGACATAAGGCTTCCTCCACCAGCATTCGACGGCGGCATTCACTGGCAGCCGGACCTACTCACTCGAATTGCCCGGCGCATCGAGCGTGCACGTGGAAGAGACGCATGGGTGCCGGACATCTACATCGATGGCCACACGCCGAATATCGTCAAAAGGATCGACAGGGCCCGCTGGCCGCACCGCATCGCCATTGCCGGAACCGACTGCCTGGTCAGAACGCATGTCATCGGCGCCAAGCAAATAAAGCGCCTCGATGAACTCAAGGGAAAACGCCTGGGCATATCCTCGCGGCGTGATACCACGCTAGGGTTTGCTGCGCTGAGCCTGGCGAAACGGATGGGCTGGGATGCGACGCAGGACATCTCTATTAAACTGGAAGGCCGCGACGTCGGCGCATTGCGCGAAGGACTCGTCGATGCCATCGTCGCCAATGAAATACGTGGTGCGCAGGCGATGCAGGAAGGCTTCCCGGTTCTCGAGGATATGCAGAAATGGAACATTGCGGTTGCCGGCAACAGCGTGATGGTCGAAAAAGGCTGGCTGGACAGCGAAGCAAATCGTGACACCGCATTACGCTTCCTGCGGGCGACGGTCGAGGGCCTGGCCCTTTTTCACAACGATCGGGAACTCGCGCTTGACGTCATGGCGAGGTGGAATGGCATTACCGACAGTGACATTGCCACGCACGCCTACCAGCGTGGTCAATGGATGCTGAGAAAACCCTACCCCTGCTACGACGGCATCAAGAACACGTTTGCGATGTACGATTCGAACGAGATGCGCAAATGGCAGCCAACCGATTTCTACGACGACAGTTTAATTGGTGAATTGGATCAGAACGGTTTTATTGATTCCTTTTATGATAAATAATTATATATTTATCAACAATATATAAATTTTTTTTAATGTCGATTTTTACTTCAATGCAAGCCACCGAGCCGGCATTTTGCGATAGCAGCAACGCGCTTGATTTTGTGTCCGGCATAAAGAAAAAGGGCGTTCAACTGGCGCCATGCTGCTGCGAGCTATCGTCTGCTACCAGATCTTGACGCGTTCATCCGGTGGCAGGTACAGGCTGTCGCCAACTTGTACGTCAAACGCCTCGTACCACTCCGGCACGTTACGAACCGGGCCATTGGCTCGATATCTGGCCGGCGCATGCGGATCGGTAGCAATTTGCTGGCGCAAAGCCTCATCGCGAATCTTGCTGCGCCACACTTGTGAAAAGCCAAGGAAAACCCTTTGCACACCGGTGAAGCCATCTATGACGGGCGGCTCTTTGCCGTCCAAAGACATTTGGTACGCGAGCAGACCGATGGTGATCCCGCCCAAATCGCCGATATTCTCACCCTGCGTGAATTCACCATTCACGTTCAAATCATCAAATGGCGCATATGCGTCATACTGTGCGACGAGCGCAGCCGTGCGATTCTCAAACTCAGCCCGGTCAGCATCGGTCCACCAGTTGCGCAGCGCCCCATCCCCGTCGAATGTACTGCCCTGGTCATCGAATCCGTGACCGATTTCGTGACCGATAACGGCGCCGATAGCACCATAGTTGACCGCATCGTCGGCCGTGAGATCGAAGAATGGCGGCTGTAGGATTGCAGCGGGAAACACGATCTGGTTTAACGCCGGGCTGTAGTAAGCATTAACTGTCTGCGGCGTCATCCCCCATTCACCTCGATCAACCGGACCATCGTGACGGTCGATCTGCCGCTGGTGCTCCGCCAGTGCTGCGCGGCGCAGATTTCCGAACAAATCTCCGGCCTCAATTTCGAGCGCTGAATAATCCCGCCACTCGTCCGGGTAACCGATTTTCGGTGAAAACTTTGACAGTTTTCTGAGCGCTTCAACCTTGGTTTCCTCGCCCATCCAATCGAGTTCCTTAATGCTTTTCTCGTAAGCCCTGACCAGGTTGGCCACAAGCATTTCCATGCGTTTCTTGGCCTCCGGAGGAAAGTGCTTGCTTACGTAGACCTTGCCGACGACCTCGCCAAGAGAGCCGTTTACCGCGTTGACGCCGCGGCGCCACATGGGTTGCTGCTCCTCCGTGCCTGAAAGCGTCTTGCCATAAAATTCGAAATTTTGCTTGTCGAGTTCTTCGTTGAGGACGCTGGCATTTGTGTTGATCAAATTCCAGGTCAGGTACGTTTTCCAGGTCTCCATTTCCGTGTCCTGAATAATCTCGTCGAGCGCGCGCAGGTAATCGACCATGTAAAGCACGAGGCTATCGAGGTCACCGACGCCAACCTCTGCCAGCCACACATCCCAGTTAAACGCCGGCATTACATCGGTCCAGTTCTCTCTCGCAAAGGTCTGGTAGTTCTGCGCCCTGTTGCGCGCAGCTTCCTTGGTCATGTTCTTCTCAGCCAGGCGAGTCTCGAATGCCAGAACAGTTTGCGCAGCGGTCTCACCGTCTGGCAGGCCGACCAGGTCAAACATTTTCTCTATGTGCTCGACATAGGCTGCACGAAGCGCCACGGATTTCTCATCTGCAAGCGTGTAGTACTCGCGATCCGGTAATCCGAGCCCTCCTTGGGTGACGATCATCGAGTACTTATCGGCATCGTTCCAGTCGACCAATTGGCCAATATCGATCGGCATGCTAACGCCCTGCTTGTTGGCGGCAGCCATGAACACCGCAAGGTCATCGTAATTTTCGATCGCGTTTATTTGCTCCAGGTGGCCAGCCAAAGGCGTGACGCCCAGGTCATTGCGGGTCTGCATATCCATGAACGATTTGTAGAGATCGCCCACTTTCTGCTCGTCGGAGCCTTTCGCAAAATCACCGCTCGCCGCCTCATCAACAATCGCTTTGACGTCTTCCTGGGCTTCATCACGAAGAACAATAAAGCCGCCGTAGTTGGACTTGTCTGCAGGAATTTCCGTCTCTTTGAGCCAGGTTCCGTTCATGTAGGCAAAAAAGTCGTCACCTGGCCTGACACTGGTGTCCATCGCGTCCAAATCCAGTCCTGAACCAAGGACCACAGGGGGCGCCGTCGTCTCTTCAAACACAGGCGGTGCTTCCTGCTGCCCACAGGCAGCCAGTGCCAGCAACGCGGCAGCACTTGTCACGAATTGCTTCATTTGCTTTCTCCTGCCGTGACCAGGATGTACTCGGTCACGCTCGTTTCGTTTGGCATGAGTACGGTTGGCCGGCCATCGTGCATTGCTGACGGCAGCCGATGCTTAATGGACCGCAACGATACACGTTTGTTTCACCGTCTGCCGCCCCCTCCCGGGCACTGGCACCGACCTGGCCAGGGGTCGAGGGTACGTCACTACTGTGACTGCATAACTGATTGACGCTTACGTTTTTAGTCCTGCGATGATTTGCCGTGCGCCGCGGGTCACGAAATCGGCATCGGTGCCGGCGCAAATGAGGCTATAGCCCTGGCTGACTGACGGCATAACGCTTTCAGCCGTGACGCCGAAATAGCCCAATGGCAGGTCACGCTGCTTGCAGGCCTGTGTGACCCTGTCAATCGCCGCAATAACCTCGGCGTCTTCAAGTTGGCCGGTCTTGCCCAGGCTGGCGGACAGATCATAGGGTCCGACGAAAATCGCGTCGATGCCCTCCACCTCTGCAATTGCCTGGATGTTGTTAGCCGCATCGACGTGCTCGGCCTGCAGGACAAGCGCAATCTCACCGTTGGCCCGTTCCAGGTATGCGGAAAAATCCAGTCCGTAACCCTGCGCGCGGGCAAGGCCGATGCCGCGCTTGCCAAGCGGCGGGTAGCGAGTCCATTTGACTGCATCACGAGCCTGCTTGGCCGTATTAATCATTGGCACGATGATGCCGTCCGCGCCTATATCCAGCGCCTTCTTGATGCATGCTTCACTGCAGGTTGGCACGCGCAGAATACAGGCGCAGCGCCCCCCCACCGCCTGCAATACGCGCTGCCAATCAACGCTGGACGCCGCGCCATGTTCACCATCGAGAAACAGCCAGTCGAAGCCGCACTTCGATAGCATCTCTGCTATCTCGGGTGAGGGTAACGTCAACATCGTACCCAGCAGGAGTTCCCGTTGTTTCAGACGAGTGATGAAATTGTTCATGAGATTCTCAACAGCCTGGATATCTAGTGGTTAGGGAGAATCCTCGATTCGCCCACAAGCCGATTTAGCCCTACCCTGCCGTTACTCATGACCATCAGCGGATTGTGCAACACCGAGGGTTGCTGCAACGGATTTCTGTCAAAGACCAACAGGTCGGCCTCCATACCCGCTTCAATGACTCCTGTCTGGTCTCCAAGGCCATAGGCTTCAGCAGACTTAATGGTTGCCGCCTGCAACGCTTCGAGCGGCGTCATACCGAATTCAATGAAGGCATTAATCTCACCGGCAACCCGGTAAACACTTTCCGGGCCATACCCTGAATCCACCGCTGTCAAAATGGGTATGCCCATTGCATGTCCCTTACGAATCATGCGGCCGAGGTTTTCAACCAGGTGGGGCCAACGCTGCCGCGCGATTGGCGTATTGTAGTCATCGTGCGGCAGCTGAAATCCGGTTACTGATATGTAGGTCGGCACCCATAATGTACCCGCCTCTTTCATCAGGCGAAGGCCCTCATCATCAACATAGGAAGCGTGTTCGAGACTTGCACAACCTGCTTTGATTGCGGCGATAACCACTTCCACACCATGAGCATGACAGGAGACCGGTATGTCATATTTCGCTGCTTCATCGACAATGGCAGACAGTTCGTCATGATCGTAAACCAGTGTTAGTGCATCAGGTCCGCCGGTACGAGATGACAATCCACTGGAGCGTGTTTTGATCCAGTCAACGCCACGATCAGCGTTGATGCGGACAACCTCTCGCAGTGCAGCCTCACCATGCAGAACCTTGTTCGCATACTTGTAGAGTCGAGCGTCAGCCAGGATTGCATCAGAATTGCCCAGTTCGGGGGTCACATAGACACCGGCCGCCAGAATGTCGGGCCCAACCAAGAGTCCGGACCTGACCATTTGCTTGAGCGCTACGTCGGGATAGCCGTTAACGCTTGCGCCTTTTGCCGTCGTGACTCCCGAAACCAGCGCACGCTGGGCCGCCGCCATCGTACCGCCGTGATAATGTCCCTCGAAAAATCCGGGCGTCAGGTACAGTCCGCGCATATCGACAACGTCGGCACCCGCCGGTTGTCGATCGTTGTCGACCGACACGATCAGCCCGTTCTCGACGGTTACCGTGACAGCTCGCAGTATTTCCCCATTGCGCACATTGACCACATTGGCATTGGTCATCGCAACATGCGGCTGGGGAATAACGCCCTGATCGTCCGACTGTGATTGCCGTGTGTCGAGTGCCGGCCGCAGGTAGGGATCCTGAGCCAGCGCCATGCCGGCGCAAAACAAACTGGTGAAAATGATCGATCGGACTTTATTGCGGGACATCATGCTCTCCTGAAACGCTGCGAAAAACATCCGGTCAGCCGGACCTCCTTATAATGCATGGTAACCATTCGGTAGTGCCGTTGACCGATTCTCAATCATTCGCCTGTAGCAGACAATGGCGAACGGAGTAAAAGGCGCCGGTCGATATTTCTGTCCGAAAAACACCCCACACCCGCCTGAGTTGATTAGCGGCGAGCACGCAACATCATTAATGAGTCCTCCAACAGCGTAACTACTTAGCCGCTGGTACGCAGGCATCGTCCGCGTATAGTACGGTCAGTAATCGCCGCACCCGAACTGCCATGGACGACGGAAATCCTATAATCATGCTCATTTTAATGCATCGATGCATCACCAGTTGCTTGCGCACGTTTCGGACAACCCATCTGCGAGATTCCAAGTGCAATATTGCTGTGCAATTTTCGCTCGCTGCCTGCCTGTGCCTTAGCGCCTGCAGTTCGGACTCCGGGCTTGTGTCCGACGATACAATTATTCTTCGTGCCGGCCACACGACCAATGTCAACGAACCCTATCACCTTGGGCTAATGGAAATGGCGCGCATCGTCGACGAGGAGACCGGGGGGCGGGTCGAGATCCGCATTTATCCTTCCATGCAACTCGGTGGCGAGAAGGCCATGATCGAGGGACTCCTGCTTGGCGCGCTGGACATCGTCGTCACGGCAAATGGCTCGGTAACCAATTTCGTGCCCGGCATGGGTGTGCTTGATCTGCCATTTCTGTTTCGCAGTCGAGAGCACATGTATTCGGTACTCGACGGCGACGTCGGCGACCAACTTGCGCAGCGGCTCGAGGCGCGCGGATTCCGTCTCCTCGCATTCTACGAAGCCGGCGTTCGCCACATCATGACAGCCGATAAGCCGGTACACTCGATAGAGGACCTCAAGGGTCTGAAGATGCGGACGATGCCGGTGCCGGCACACATTGCATCTTTCAATGCATACGGCGCGAATGCGGTGGCGGTTGACTACGGCGAACTTTACGGCGGTCTGCAGACAGGGCTCGTCGACGGTGCCGAAGCAGCAAACACCAACTACAGCAACAAGAAGTTCTACGAAGTCGCGCCGCACTGGGCACAGTTGGGCTGGGTCATGCTGACGGCTGACCTGCTCATGTCGGACAAGCGGTTCAAATCGCTGCCGCCCGATGTGCAGATGGTCATCGCGGATGCGGCGCGGCGCTCTGCGCATTTTGAACGACGACTTTATGCTGACAGCGATAACAGTTTGCTTGAGACCCTCAAAAACCAGGGCGTATCAGTAACCTATCCTGATCCGGCGCCATTTCGCGAGGCGTCCAAAGCCGTCTACGAGGAATTCGTGACCAGCGAAGCCGACCGTGCGCTACTTGAAGATATCCTGAAATGAGCGACGCTATGTTCCGCGTTGGCACTGTTTTCGTAACCGCGTTGCGCAAATTGGTAACCGGACTCGTTGTCCTCTTTTTTAGCTATATGGCCATCGCAGTGCTGGTGCAAATTGCGGGGCGTTACGTATTCAACTATTCCATCGACTGGACCGCAGAGACCGCAACCTTTGCCCAGATCTGGATGATACTTCTCGCGGCCGGCCTTGCGATGCGGGACAAACTGCACGTCAGTGTTGATGCACTTGCACACGTGCTGCCATTGCCAGCGCAGCGCTTCCTGACAGTCGTCATTGCCCTGCCCTGCATCTGGTTCCTGTCGCAAGCGGTCTATGGCAGCTTCGCGCTGATCGAGATTGGCCGCATCCAGTCCTCTCCGGTTCTGCAATTGCCGATGTGGATACCCTATCTGTCTCTGCCTGTCGGACTGATCTATTTCGGTTTTGAGTTACTGCTTGCCATGGCCGCCCGGTGGCGCAATCCGACGGCTGGTAGCTTACCAACGTGACATTCACGCTGATCGCCTTCCTGGTCCTGATCGTAATCGGCACCCCTATCATCCTGGCCCTGGGTGTTTCAGCCGCATTGACTATTTACATCGCTGACATTCCGGTCGGCATCATCGCTCAGCGCATGTACGGTGGGCTGGATTCGTTCACCGTGATGGCCATACCGTTCTTCGTGCTGGCGGGAATCATCATGGAACGTGGCGGCATCGCCCGGCGCATAATCGATTTTTCAGTGGCACTCGTCGGCTGGATTACCGGCAGTCTGCTGCTCGTCGCCACGGTTGCGGGAATCGGCATGGCGGCTGTTTCGGGCTCCGGTGCCGCCTCGACCGCCGCCATATCTTCTATCATGCTGAAAGAGATGCGACAGCGCGGCTACGACATCGATTTCTCTGCCGGTCTGATGGCAGCCGCCGGAACCTTGGGCCCGATCATCCCACCGAGCATCATGATGGTTGTTCTGGCAACGACGGCAAACCTTTCGATTGGTCGCGCCTTCCTGGGCGGCATCGTGCCGGGCCTTCTAATGGGCGTGGTGATCATGATCGCCTGTTACTTCTATGCAAAACGCGGCGGCGATGCCTATCGCGACGCCGAGCCGTTTTCTCTGCACCGGCTCGGGCGTGCGTTCGTTGCCGCCGTGCCGGCATTCCTTCTTCCGTTAATCATAGTCGGCGGAATTATCGGCGGCGTATTCACACCGACCGAGGCGGCAGCCGTCGCAGCATTCTGTGGTCTTGTGATCTCGCTGTTTGTCTACAAGGAAATCCGTATCGGAGACCTATCGGGAATTATTGTCCGGGCGGCGTCTGTATCCGCGTCGATCATGATGATAATCGCTACTGCCAGCATTTTTTCCTGGCTTATCGCCGTGCAGAACATGCCTGAAACCATCGCTGCGCTGCTGCACGGCGCAACTCAGAACCCGATTGTGTTCTTACTATTGATGAACCTGCTGCTGATCATGGTCGGCATGTTCATGGAGGGCATTTCCGCAATACTCGTGTTGGTGCCTGTGCTTCTCCCGGTGGCGATTAGTTTCGGTATCGACCCACTGCACTTCGGCGTTATCGTGATCCTCAATCTGTCAATCGGTATGATTACGCCACCGTATGGAATCACGCTGTATGTGGCAAGCAGCGTTGCTAACCGCACGGTATTGCAAGTATCGCGAAAAATTGGTCTGCCGTTCCTGTTGATGATCGCTATTCTGCTTCTGGCAACACTACTACCGGAAACGGTAACCTTTCTTCCTGATTTACTCATGCCACCCATCACGTCGAGTTAGATGTATGACCGAGTTCAAGGGCACGTTTACGGTGACCGTCACACCTTTTTCCGCAGATGGTCGTCACATTGACGAAGAAGTTCTGCGACGCTTCGTAGACTGGCAGATCAGCAATGGTGTGCACGGACTGATCCCGGTAGCCAGCACCGGTGAATTTCTCTCGCTAAGTGATGTGGAGCGCCGACGGGTCGCGGAAATCGTAATCGAGCAGGCCAACGGCCGTGTACCGGTGCTGGTTGGTACAGGCGCAGAAAACACCTGGGACGTCGTCCGCTATAGCCGCGAGGCGGAACGCCTCGGGGCCGACGGCGTGCTGATAATTCCGCCGTTTTACAGCACACCCACTGAAGACGAGCTGTTTGAACATTACCAGATAATAGGCGCATCGATCAGTGTACCGATCATGTTGTACAACAATCCCGCCACCTCGAACGTAGACATGCTGCCGCCGTTCGTTGCCCGCCTCTCCGAAATTGACAACGTGTCCTATATTAAAGAGTCAACACTGGATGCGACCCGGATTCGCGACATCATTCGGCTGAGCGACGGACGTATGTCCGTGTTTGGCGGCATCATGGGCTACGAGTCCTTCATGAATGGCGCCGTGGGATGGACTGCGGTGGGCTGTAACCTGATGCCCCGGGAGTTTGCCGATATGTACCGTTTGTGCATAGAGGTCCGGGACATCGGGGCTGCATCGATTCTCTACGAGAGAATAAAACCCGTGATCGACCTGGTCGGACAGGATCGCTATGTCGGCGCGACCAAGGCCGCGCTGGCATTGATGGGACTGCCGGTCGGATCGCCACGACCACCGCGACTCCCGGCGAATGGAGAAACGCTGGCATGGGTGCAGCGTGTGGTTGAAAGTCTCGAATTGGTATTCGATGGCCCCGCAACAACGGACTGATTGCTTGCACGACAGCAAAGGCATCCGCCTCGTCGACAATGCGGTTGAAGCGACAACGACGTCGATTACTGTTGACGGCGAGAGACTGGCCGCCGTCCCGGGAGAAAGCGTCGCCGCAACGCTGATCGCGGCGGGAAAACTAAGGCTGCGTGACGACAGTCGCGGCAAACCGCGGGGACTGCTGTGTGGCATGGGCGCCTGTTTCGAATGCCGTATATCCGTGCATGACGGCGTGCCGCAGCGCGCCTGCCTGACGACGGTCACGTCCTTGATGGATGTGAAAACGCTGCAGTACCATGAGGCACTGCCACGACAGGTGCCGGCGAATCAAGCGATTGAACGGTTATCAATTGACTGCGATGTGGTGATCATTGGCGCCGGCCCGGCAGGCGCGTCCGCCGCGATAAAACTTGCCAATGCCGGCAAGTCCGTTGTCGTCGTGGATGAGCGGCACGAAGGCGGTGGCCAATTCTTCAAACAGAAAATTGCGGCTGCAAAAGCGGCCGGGGTCGACGATCGCCAGTACCGCGCCGGCAGAGTGTTGCTCGAGCGCCTCCGGAACTCGCCTGCTCAACTGCTACTCCGCACGACGGTGTGGGGCGCGTTTCGAGATCATTCAGGACAGATCGAAGTCGGAGCGACGAACGCAACCCACACTTATATTATCAAGCCGGCCAAATTGATTGTCGCGACCGGCGCCTGCGAATCCGTGCCGCCGTTCCCCGGCTGGACACTGCCCGGCGTTATGACGACGGGTGCTGCACAGAGTCTCTTACGTGCCTATCGCGTCGGCCCGGGTCAGCGAGTGTTAATTGCTGGCAACGGGCCGCTGAACCTGCAGCTCGCCTGTGAACTGAAGCAAGCCGGCATTGACGTAGTAGCCGTTGCGGAGTCCGCGCAGCGCCCGTTTCCACGACATGCGCTGGCGTCCGTAGGCGCGATATTCGCGTCGCCGACACTTTGTCTGCAGGGGCTCGGGTATCTGCATACCCTGCGAAAATTCGGGATTCCCGTGCAGTACCAACACCAAATCTATCGCGCCGAAGGTAACGGCGCCGTGCGCAGCGCGACAATTGCTGCACTCGGTCCGGACGGATATCCGCTCGCGAAGTCGGCCAAAACATTCGACGTCGACGCCGTATGCCTTGGCTATCGTCAATATTCTTCATCTGAAATTCTGCACGCGCTGGGCTGTGAGCAAGCTTTGGCTGACGCAGCAATCGCGCGTGATGATTCCGGACAAACCAGTGTGCCTGGTGTATTCGCCATCGGTGATGGCGCAACACCGCGCGGCGCACAGGTAGCGATTGCAGAAGGCAACCTGGTCGCGAACGCAATCCTTGGCCTGAGCAGCAGTCGCCGCGATATTGGACGCCTTCGCAGACAGCGTCGTTTTCAACGCAATCTATGGTCGATGTTTCAGGCACCGGAACCTACGGTTGCCAAATCCGACGTAATTGTGTGTCGCTGTGAGGCGGTCGGCGCCGCTTCGCTGCGTACGCTGCTGCGAAAAGGCGTGCGGGATATTGGTAGCTTGAAACGACGGAGTCGTGCGGGAATGGGGCTGTGCCAGGGCCGCTACTGCCAAAAATCAATTCTCAGTCTGATGCGCGAGACCGACGCAATCAATTGCGCATCGTACCCGGCATTCACCACGCAAAACCCGGTCAAACCCGTGACGATCGCGAACATCGCAGAAGAAAAAGCTGAATGGCAGGGCTACCGGACGACAGACCTGCCAACGCCGGCGAAGCAACCAGACCAGCCGCAGACGTCGCTTGCCAAAACAGACGTCTTGATTATCGGTGCAGGCATTATCGGTACGACGGCTGCTCTCTATCTAAGCCGCGCGGGAGCTGACGTCATGCTGGCCGAACGTGGCGTGCCAAATGGCGAGTCTTCAGGCAGCAACGCCGGAAGCCTGCACCTGCAACTACTGCCATTCGATTACCACGAGGATCAGGGCACGTCGCCAGCCGCGTCGACGCTAATGCTGCAGAAACTCGGCATCGATTTATGGCGGGAGCTGGAGAAAGATTTGCGGGCAGATTTCGAGCTGAGCATCGAGGGTGGGTTGATGCTTGCCGACAACCAGGACGACTTGAGGTGGTTGACAAAGAAGGCCGTCCTGGAACAAGCGTTTGGCGTGGAAACCCGGATACTGTCAGCAAGCGAGACCCGTGATCTCTTCCCCGGCGTGGCTGACCACATTGCCGGCGCGGCGTATTGCGATGGCGAGGGGAAAATTAACCCGCTGATCACGACGCCGCTGTTACTGACAGCTGCCCTGCAGGACGGCGCACGACTGATCGAGCGAACGACGATTATTGATATCGAGCACACGCACAATCGTTATCGCGTCTCGACAGACCGTGGTGTAATTACCTGCCACACAATCATCAATGCGGCGGGCGGCTGGTCGGCCGGAATTGCCAGACTCATCGGCGCTGCACTGCCCGTCAGATCTGCACCGCAGCAAATGCTGGTGACGCAACCCGTACAGGCGCAGTTGCCATACCTGCTATCGCTGGCACGCCGCCACCTCACAATGAAACAGACCAAGAACGGTAATATTCTGATTGGTGGCGGCTGGCCCGGCAGCTACGACAGGCGTAACAAGCGTGTCATCACATTGCGCGACAGCATCGAGGGAAACCTTTGGGTTGCCCAGCGTATCTCCCCGCAAATCGGGAGTCTCCAATTGATTCGCAGCTGGGCCACGACTGGCGTAATGATTGACGGCGCACCCATTATCGGCGAGTTGCCGGGACATCCTGGCTTCTATAACGTGGTTGGTGCCAATGGGTACACAATGGGGCCGATGCTCGGGCGCATAGTGGCAGACCTGATTGTAACCGGCCACGCGCCGCTCGACATCGCACCATACTCGATCGAACGGTTTAACTAGCCAGCAAATGCGGACTCAATGTCCGGCAACAGCAATTCCTTACAAGGCTATTACTAATGCACAACATTTTGTTTCTCCAGCGCACCGTAGTTTGCATCGTCGCAATATTGATTCTCATTTCAACCGGGCAACCGATTTACGCCGACGACACCTTCGCTATACCCGGCTCGAAAGAGCGCTTCGAACTGCGTCGAAAGATTGTTGCCGACAAACTGGATCGGGCGCTGCTACCGGCAATGCGCAAACACAGTGTGGATATGTGGATAGTTCTGGACCGCGAGAACAACAGCGACCCGTTACATGCAGAACTCGGGGGTGGCTTTTCCGGGGTGCGCGCTGCGTTCGTATTCTTCGACAATGGCGGAGATACGCCCGAAAAAATCTACTACGGCTCGCATTCTCAACCCGCCAATTCGGTTGTCGCCCAGGTCTACGATGAAACGATCTACTACGGCTATAGCCCGGACGGTTTGACTCCACATCTGCGTAAACTTGTGCATGACCGCGAGCCACAGACGATTGGCGTCAACACTTCCGCTACCCTGCCCGATGCCGACGGCCTGACCGTAGGCCTGAGTAATTTTCTGAACGAGACGATTGGCGTTGACTACGCGAAGCGCATCGTTTCGGCGGAACTGGTCGTTCGCGATTTTCGCCTGAACCGAACGGCGCTAGAGAGCAAGGCCTACACCGATGCACTGAACTGGACTGCCAGTTGGATGGAAGAGGCACTGAGCACGGCGAATATCCGCACCGGGGAGACAACGTCCGAAGACATCGCCTGGTGGCTGGAAGATCGTGCACTGGAACTCGGTCTGACCAGCTCAGCCACAACGCGTGTCGTGCGTGGCGGTGAAATGATGCCGGTACACGATCCAAACATTGCGCTGCAACCCGGCGACATCATCAACATTGACGGTGGCCTGCACTACCTCGGGTTCGAGGTGGATATCAAACGCACCGCTTACATACTGGAGCCCGGCGAGACGTCGCTGCCGGAAGGGCTTCTGTCGGCATGGCGTGACGCGCAAAGAATGGGGGCACTGTACGCCAGCAAGATGGTGCCTGGCGCAGTTGGTCACGAGATCTGGTCAGCCATCAATGCTGACGCGGCGCGGCGCGGCTACAAGGCGGTCGGACCGGATAGCGGCGGTGTTGGTGAGGAGTCCCTGCGTGCCGAGATCGGCGTTTACGGCCATTCCGTTGGCAACGTAGCACATGACATAGGTGCGAGAATTGCGGCAGATTTGCCGTTTGCGTACGGAGACCGCGTGCGCTTCCCGCTGCAGACCAATGAATGGGTTTCGATCGAATTACATGTCAACACGCCCATCCCTGAATGGGACAACAATACCTGGTATGCGCGTTTTGAAGAAACGGCACAGGTAACAGACGACGGCGTCCGCTGGATGATCGAAAACCAGGAGAATGTATTTCTGATCGCGCCAAGCGAATGAGGTTAGTACGACGCGGCCAGGCCATTTTTCACGAGCGACGGCGCAATGACAATGATGCGAGGGTCACTGCGACGGTCCCTACAAGACAGTAGGCACCGAAAAACTTCATTTGTGTTGGCAGGTCTATGCCTGAGTCGATCAAAGTTCCGGTCAGACCGGGGCCTGCAGCCGTCGCGAGAACCACCGCGGCAACCGTCACCGAGCGAATCGCACCAAGATTGTCGAGACCGTAAATCTCTGGCCACAGCGACCCGAACAGCGTGGATGATATGCCGTAGCTAATCCCCAAAAGCACCATCGCAATGAAAAGCGTTGCTTCCGGTCCGCTGCTTGCCAAAACGAAACAGGCTGCCGATATCGGCAGCAGGAAAAATGGCAGCACCGCAGTCGCCCTGAATCGATCAATCGCGGCACCGGTAAGCAGAGCGCAGCTTATCGTGGTGAGCGCCATGACAATCAGTGAGACCGCAAAAATCTGCGGTGGCCAGCCTTGTAGCGCCGTCAGGTAATTCTGATGGTAGAAAATCGTTGTGCCAATGAACGGCGGTGCAAGCACGCCTGTGAGCAACACCCAGAAAACAGGGTCGCCCATGACCTCGCGCCGCGACCAGCTGCGCACGACAGGCCCGGTACTTTGTTCAGTCGATGCCCGACCATGGGGGACTCGCGGCCGTCGGTAGCACGCGTAAGCAACCGGAAGTCCGATCGCAACCAGCAGCACTGCTGCGGCGGTCCAGCCAGCACGAAATCCAAGCGGAATGGTCAACGCCGCGAATCCAAGCAGGAGCGTTGCCTCACTGCCCTGGTGACCGAGCACTACCAGGGAAATCGCCCGGCCGCGCTCGGCAACAAACCACCGCGCGGTCGTGGTAAGCGCTATATGAGTCAGCATACCCTGACCAAAAAGGCGCAACAGGAATACAGCAAAGACCAGCAGTGGCAGCGAGGATGCGTAACCAGCCATGAGTGCTGCACCAGCCAATACCGGAATTACGCCCAGTATGATGCGGTGGGGCGGTACAAGATCGACCAGCCTGCCAATAAATGGCAGGCACAGGGCACTGGCCAGCGTCGCAAACATGTACAGCCGACCGAATTCGCCATGGCTCAGGTCAAACGCAGATTGCCACTCAGCAACCGACGCCGAAATGAAAAACGTCTGGCCGAAGCCGGAAAGGTACGTGAGCATAAAACCGCCGGCGACCCAGCGGAAATTGCGCCTCAAAAACTCAAGCATGAAGTTCTGGATTGATAAACAGAAAGAAACGACTGCGATTTGAACATGATTCAGCGACAATTGCGCCCTGCAATGAGGCGCGTCTTACCGCGCAGATCGGCATGCACTTGATTCTGCCCGGCAGCCAGATGACTTATCGCCTAATACCGTTAGCCCGGTCGCCGGTCGCTCAGGTCAGCAAATAATAAAGGGCGACTCCCGGTTCGGCCCAAATGCGATACTCTATGTGATCGCAAGGTGTTAGGAGGTTTCATGTATATCTTTGTCGCGGCCGTGACTACGGCGCTTGTCGTTTCATTTCTATGTTCTATATTCGAATCTGTGCTGCTGTCCATCAGTCCCGCGCGAGTTGAAGCATTGGCAAACGACGGCAAACGCTCGGGCAGGCTGCTACGCGACTTCAAGTCGAACATAGACGTTCCAATCGCAGCAATCCTAATTGCCAATACAATTGCGCATACCATTGGTGCTACCGTTGCCGGCGCGAGTTATGTCGATGTGTTCAACGAGCAAAGCCTGTGGATTTTTACGGTGGTTTTCACTCTCGCGGTTCTGTTGTTTACCGAGATCATCCCGAAGACGCTTGGCGTTACCTTCGCCGCGCAGCTCGCATCGCCGGTCGCTCACGCTATTCGTTATCTTACGCTTGCGCTCAACCCGCTGGTCTGGGTGGCCAGCAAACTTTCGCGTGCCTTGCGTGGTAATCGCGAAGCATCGGTCACGTCAATTGAGGAAATTCGCCTGCTCACAGCGATTGGGCGTAACGAGGGTGTCGTTGGCAAAAAAACGGCCGGCATAATTGACAGTGCGACACGCCTCCATCAGCTGGATGCCGCGGACATACTATTGCCGCGATCGAAAGTAGTAATGCTGTCGGCACAGCAAAGCCTCGATGACGCACTCAGGATCATGCGTGAGTCAGGTCACAGTCGTTTTCCGTTTTCACCTTCCGGACGGGCCGACGACATTACTGGAGTGGTGCTGGCAAAGGAGTTGCTGTTTGCCGTTTACGACAACCCTGAGAAGATCCCCTGGCCAGACATTGTTCGTGAGACCCTGTTCGTTCCGGAAACCATCCGTCTCAATATTCTGCTGCAGTCCTTTCGTAGTTCACGGAAACATATCGCGATTGCAGTTGACGAATACGGCGGCACGCAGGGAATTGTGACGCTCGAGGACGTTCTGGAAGAGCTGGTTGGGGAAATCGTTGATGAAAGCGACCAGCCAATAGAAGAAATTACGGCGCAACCTGACGGCAGCCTCAAGGTGATTGCGACAGTGGAGATCCGCAAGCTTGCGATGCATTTGGACGAACTCGATACCATTGAAGAGGATGTCGTGACCTTAACCGGACTGTTAGCCAATAAACTTGAGCGTGTACCGGTATCCGGCGATGTCGTCGAGTGGAACGGCTACGCGTTCGAAGTGCTAACAGCCATCGAAACACGGGCTGACCTCGTGCGTATCGCACCGCTTCGTGAGGCGGCATCAAAAGACCCGCTTAGTGCATGAACGTTAAGCCACGCCAACAATGATTATGACAAACTAGTTTCCCGGCGATAGCACGTCGCCACTCGTTGCTGCAATAACCGTGTTGCAAATTCGGGTCTGGTGATACAGTCACGTTTTCAACCTAAGGACGGGATGAAATCGGCGCTGTGACCAGACAAATTAAATCACGCACTACAATTTGGCCACATGCCGCATTGGCGACACTGCTAACCATCCAGCAGGTGGTCGTGCCCCCGACGGCTGTGGCAGGAACAACATTCGGTATTTACGATGCCCGAACTCTCGCGATGGGAAGCACTTCGGTGGCATCAGCGACCAATGGCAATGCCCAGTTCTACAACCCTGCCCTGCTGGCTTTTAACACCGAGATTGAAGAGCACACACAGGATGCACGGTTTTACTTTCCGCTTCTGATTTCGCACCTGTCTGAATCCGCACTCACGATCGAAGACGTTTCCCGGGACGACCCGGAGCAGGTGATTTCGCGTTCGATCGACGATTTCAATGCGAACCCCGATGCGTTGACAGCTCGACGGGTAGCTGACGCGGCGGCCAGTTTCGATTCCTCACTCGCCAGCCTTGAAGACGAGGACCTTTTCGCGGACATCTATATTGGTACCGGCGGCGGCGAAGCCGGCCTGTTCAAAGGCGCCGGATTTTTCTTCGGCGCCCGCGTTCTGGCCGGTGGCGAATCAGACGTCACTGCAGAAGATCGGGCCCTCCTTGCAAACTATCAGGAAGCACTGACCTTCATCGCAACAAACGGCGCCCAAGGCGTCGCTCATCCGGAATTGTTCGATGCAAACGGGGCACTTCTCGATCCGAATGATGACTTCGACTCGACGGCCAGCGCGTCAGGTGCAATCGTGAAAGAGGCCGGTGTCGCCATGTCACGGCAGATTCAGCTATTCGGCAATTCGATCGCAGCAGGTATCACGATCAAGGCGCAAACTATCGAAGCCTTCGAAGACGTCGAGCGTATCGTTGACGACCGCATTCATGTCGATGCCAACAGCAAATTTCACGCAGGCCTGAATCTCGATCTCGGTTTCGCCAAAGCTTACGGTGAAAACCTGCGTATTGGTCTGTCGATCAAAGATGTCGTGCCGAGGGACTATCGAACTTCACAAAACGCCGTCGTGCGCTTTCGCCCCAGGGCACGACTGGGTGCCGCCTATCAACTTGCCCGCCTGCAGCTGTCCGGCGACATTGACGTTACCCGCAACAAGCCGATCGGAACCGAAAAACCGACCCAGGAGGCAGCCATTGGCGCGGAGTGGGGGTTTGACGCAGTCAAACTGCGCGCCGGCTACCGGTACGACATTCTTGGTAATCGAGACGGCGTGGCGTCCGCGGGCGCTGGAGTTGCCTGGAAACGGCTTGTGTTTGACCTCGCGATCGCGGGAAGCGGGGACGCCAAATCAGCGGCCATGCAATTTGGCATCGCCTTCTAGGCACCAGTGAGCCAGCCAAAGTAGCCTGGATAACGGCGTTTCGGCTGGTTACTCATCGAGCATATAACTGAGTCCCAACGCATGCACGACAGCAGTAACCACCCGCAGGTCGTCCTCGAATCCGCCCAGGGAATGATTGTCTTGGCAAGCATCTTCAGCAATCACGAAATAAGTTCCAGCCAGCTGCGTTAGTCGATGTTGTCGTTTGTCCGGATCTGGCGGTAACGCATCCAGCAGCTGCTGGCACAGCCACGCTATTCGCGCGGCAGGGTCATGATTAATGTGCGCCTGATGCGCCGATTGGCGGTCCACTGCTGCAACATACTGTCGTAGCTCATCGGCAAGCACCGGTAACAGCGCCTCGGCGGACAGTTGCTCCGTGATGCGCCGGGTCTCCGGGTCAAACTGTGAAAATTGCGTATCGATTTAGCTGTCGCAGCCTGCATTGTTAAACGATGGCGCGGCAGATCATAACGCACTCTATAGGGCACAAGATGCTCGTTACCGCACGATTGAGGGTGCACAGGTATAGCGTCGGATCAGCAGGCAAGTCTGAATAGTCGGACGTCGGTACTCATTCTTTTGACTCAAATCAATGGTGACATTGGCGAAACAAATACGGATACTGCTGCGCCCGTAGAATGTGATCAGTCAACAATGTTTCGAAATCTGCGCTATTACCGGCTGGATTGCGCCTGGCCGGCGAGTGAAAAAAAACTGTCAGAGAACCTGGAGCAAGCCGCATTCGAACCCTGCGGGCCGCTGACGGAACGTAGTTCCGGCTGGGAACCGATCGATCCAGATACCAGCGCGATGCTCGCTCGCCGGGTAAGCGGAGCGGATCTGGTCAGATTGCGCAGCCAATCTCGCGTATTGCCGCCTGCCGTAATCAAGGAGGAGCTCGAGGCGCGCATCGAGCAGTTCAGGCAACGCATGCAGGAAGCGCCGAACCCGCGCGAGAAACGCCGCCTTAAAGCTGAAGCTCGTGATGAGCTGCTGCCC
The DNA here is from genome assembly GCA_021773135.1 of Woeseiaceae bacterium. GTDB lineage: Bacteria > Pseudomonadota > Gammaproteobacteria > Steroidobacterales > Woeseiaceae > SZUA-117. Next base: position 147,676 of record JAJFKP010000055.1, read on the forward strand.
AAAGCATTGCTCAAATCAGACAGAATCTGGGGTTATATTGATCTCAAAGAGAAAGTTCTCGGTATTGACGCCGCACAGGACGCCGCAGCGGAGCGATTTATTCGACGCCTGCAGGCGTCAATTGACGGCTTCAATTTTGCGCCACTCCGTTACGGCAAACCGGTTGACGAGTTGCTGACCCGGATATTCTTCGAGGATGCGCCGAGTCAGTTTGTATTGGGTCGCGAATGCCGCATGAAAGACCCCGGGGATTCGGCGTCAGTAGTGCGTTGGAGCGACTTCGACCTGAGCGATCAGGCGATTCGCGCACATATTACCAACGGCATGCAGCTGACCCACCTGGCCATTGAATACGACAATGTTATGAGCTGCGTGTTGGACGAAAACGGCCTGATCTCGAAGCTCAGGTTTTTGGGTATGGACGACGCTATTGGTGATAACAATAATCCACTCGCCCGACTGGACGCGGAATTCGTGCTGCTCGCAGGCACACTGCGCAATTTTCTCGGCGACTTGAGAAAAATGCTGGGTGGATTTGCCTGAGGCAGCATTGCCAGTCAGACCGAAGGCATCTGATTGCGATAGATATCGGCTTCGACCGGGGTCGAAACTGACCCTACCAGGATCAGGCGTTGCGCCTGCGATAGCTCGGCGTTTACCAGCGCCACTCGCTCACGCGCCAGGCCACGGCCTTCCTCCAGCGAATCGACGGCCGACTCGAGTTCCACGGGCACGGCGACATGATTGTAGAAGACCGCTGATACATATTCGCTCGGCATGTCGTCCCAAACAGCCACCAGGCACTCACGTAGATCGTCCCATTGCGCGGCGGTGAAATCACCGCTCTTCGCCAGGCTCTTAATACAGTCATTTTCTGTCTGCATGACAAGCTCGGCCGCGCGTTCCGAATTGATTTGTGCGGCCTCTTCGCCGGTGAGCTCAATTCCGGCATCGTCGGCAATAGAAGTGAGCCAATCCTGGTCGATTACCTGCGTCCGTATGTACCGACTGGATTTTTCAGCCGCTTCTTCGAAGTAGCTTTTAAACCGGTCAGGCTTCGCCGGCAACGTCGCGTGGCCTTGGGCCCGTTCGGCTGCGGCCTGCACCAGTACGCCGATCTTCGTTCCCGTTGCGAAAAATGTAATCTCGTCGTCCGGGTGGCGCGGTGCGCCCCTGGCGATCTCCGGCACCGTCGATGCAGTGAACGAACGCTCTGCGTCGAATCGGAGCACAACGTCCGTCCAGGGATCAACCTGATCGTGGTCGTAGTTGACGACATAAACCGGCGGTGTCTCAAGCGTATAGGCAAATAGCCGCGAACCGGCAGCGGGTGCAGCGTAGTTACCACAACTCGCACCGCCCAGAGCGATCACCTGTTCCTCAAGGTCGGCAACCACATCAGGTTGCGCCAACTCCGGGCATTCTGACGATTCAAGTACAATTGTCGGTGTGTGCATGCCCTGCTCTATGGCCGTGATACGTGCCTGTTGTTGCATGCTTCCTCTGAACTTGAAGAATAGCCAGGTGAAGAAGGCGACGCCCGAACCAATAAGAATCAGGAATACAACACCGAGGATCTTGAGCATGTTGCTGGCTCCGGCACGGTCTGGCGTGCGGGTTCAGATAGTTGGATATTTTAAATAATCTGCGAATTTCGACATTGACAGTCGTCACATTGCTGGCACCAATAGCCGCCACAGGGCAGGCAGTCACGGGCACGGCGCATGTGGGATATTTACGGCTGCGGGGCTGGCCGATTGCCGGCCACCTCGACAGAACAATCTTGACAGATCAGGACACGGGAACGCGGTAAACTTCGCTGACTCGCTTTTTAAGACTGCCGATCTTGACTACACCGCACCATTCCAGTTGCCCGGTTCTTCGCCGCACATTCCTGCTGTTGCTGGCGAGTTATCTGTGCCTGGCCGGCTGCGGCCACCAGCAGGAGCGATTGGTGCCGGGCACCAAATATTTCGACGGTGAGATGCCGGCTGACTTCAGCGGATCCTGGGCGCGGGATTACGCGCGCGGCGACAACGTCAACGAAGTATTTCAAAAAGCCATCTGGGAGCTGGGCAAGAGACGAGAGCGTGCCGGCCAGGGTCTTGCAATGCCGTCGGACAGAGACATGTCGACATTGATTCCGATCGCACGGCTTGCCGAAATCATTACGCGACCCGACGAATTGACCATCGCGCAATCAGAGCATGAGATTCTCGTCGAACGAAGAGATGACTTCTCATTGCAGTGTGCGTTTTACGATGGCGTGGCGAAACCCGTGGAAAGCGTATTTGGCAAGGAGCACTGCGGCTGGAACGGCAACCGGCTCATATCAGTTCACGACATGCCGGATGGCCTGCAGGTAATGCATCGATTCCATGTATCGGACAACCGGCGCGAACTGCGCGTCATTACCACCGTCTCATCCAGTACTGCACCGATGCCTATCACCATAAGCCACTATTACTGGCGATACGAAAAGCCGCCACGCAAGTTCGCCTGCATCGAGACTCTCAGCATGAAACGCGTCTGCAGCACGGGCGACCTGGAGCTTTAACAGTGCACTTCGAACATCGCTTTTCTGCAGCGGCACTGCTGGTTTTCATCGTTGCGACAGCCTCCTCCACCGCATTCGCCCAATCCGGCGCAACGCTGGTACCGGCCACCAACGACGGTACCGATCTGAACGTGACGATCCCGGTGTTTGATCCGGGTATACCGGACGATCCTTCGGCGTATCGTGACCTGCAGGTATTCCCCCGTATTCGCCAGATCGAAGCAAAGCTGCTGCCGTTCCTGTTACGCCAGACCCTGGTCGAGTCAGACCAGTGGGGCGCAGTCCGGATCGTGACAGAACCCGATGACGCGGCAGAACTGCAACTCTTCGGCACCATTGTTCGATCGGACGGCGACTGGCTTGATCTGAGAATTCGTGTGGTGGATGCGACAGGGACTACCTGGCTCGACAAGGTCTTTTCCGGCCAGGCGCATGACCAACCTGATGCGCACGAAGGTGGCAAGAGACCACCGGAGTTTCAGGCAATTTATGCTGCTATCGCTATCGAGCTTGCAGCGATACGCGATCAAATCGGCGACCCGGCGGTATCCAGAATCAAGGGCACGTCGCTCGTACTTTACGCCAGCGAACTTGCGCCGAGCGCGTTCAGCGGATTTCTCGGACAAAACGACGACGGGACGTTGCAGTTGCTGCGATTACCAGCGCGCAATGATCCGATGCTCCGTCGCATCGAAACGATTCGTAACACTGAATACCTGATTACAGACACAGTTGACACCAAGTTCAGGGAATTCTATGCCGACTTAACGTACACCTATCGGGTGTGGCGGGAGTATCGTCGCAAGTTTGTCGAGTACCAGAAAGACGATGTCAGGTTCGCCGAATCCAGAACGGGTGAATACCAACGCGGCAGCTGGGAGTCAGTCAAGCATCAGTACGACGCCTACAAGTTTCATCGGTATACCGCCCAGGAACAGGATCGTCTTGCAGTCGCCTTCAACACCGAGGTTGCTGCTACGGTTGAAAGGATGGAAGCCCGGGTCGAGGAACTCGAAGGTTGGGTCGAACAGGGATACCTCGAATGGCGCGGCCTGTTGGAAGAATTATTCGAGTTAGAGACGCATTCCCGTCAGCAGGTCGACTAGTTGCTGCTGCGCCGCAAGCAAGCCACCCGGGCGGCGAGATGTCGGGTTTGTTTTCCTTCTCGACTGAGTCAGGAACGAATCTGACACCGGCGATACAGAATCGCTGCAAGAGCGGCTCCCGCGGTGGTGGCGATAAAGGAAACCTCGGGGACAACCAACCTGATCGACGCCCTTCACAGAATGAATCAAAACTTTGCAAACAGTTGCCGGAACTCCTAAGGAATCCAGGCGTGCGGCCGACACAGATTTTGAGGCGAGTCACACAAATTAGATGCTGCTGCGCCTTGCAATGCGCGCCATTCCTGGGATGCGGGGAGCATCGATGCCAAAATTCAATCAGTGGAAGAAAATTCTCGGGCATACCGAAAAGCCGAAAGTCCGGGTGCAAGTGTCCGGGAAGGCCGAAGTGATGACGGACACGCAGTCGATCCGCTTCGACGAACTGACGAAAAGAAGGGACACCGGAAAACCGGCGGTTGATCGAAATCCACTGGAAGAATCTACCTACGGCCTGGAAGATGCAGCATTTCGCTTGATGATTACGGAAGATCAGCTCTTGCACGAGGCTGCCGCCGGCTCAATCTGTCTATATACCGATGCCGCTGGTTTACAGGGCGATTGGCAAAACGGCGATGCAGCTGGTGAAATCCTGCAGACCACCGCAAAGATGTTGAAATCCGGCCTCCTCGCGCTTGATCAGAAGGACTGCCAGGAACTGGCGGTTTCCGGCAGCGCACTGGTTGCGACACTCTACTATCACGCTGGATCCGACCAAACAGCGCTAAATATCGATGCCGGGACCCGCGCAACATTGCTGAACTCGGAACGCGAAAGCCGCCAATTCTGTCTCCGGCAGCCGCTGCGGATTGGCCGTAGCGACGTTCTGCTGTTACCTCCCCTCGTGTTCTCTCAGCTTGACTAATCACCGTTACCGGGCAAACAACGTGCGCACAGGCTAACTAACAGGCATTCGTTGGTTCTTTAATTCTTTACAAGCCTGAATGCTTGGTAAGTAACTACTCCGGCTCGAATTTCGCTATTATCCTATTAGATAGTGCGATTTCGGGACGCAGAATGACATACAGCGACATTAGATCGGATTCGAAGAAGGTGCGATCAATTTTTTACCTGGCGCTTATTGTCCTGGCCGCCTGCACTACCACTCACTCGCCCAAAGTAACCCAGCAGGCCACCCCTGAAATCAGCGGCACCCCGATCGCGCCGCTCCGCCCACCCATCATCGGCAGAAATGCCGGTGTGTCAGCCGGGCACCCGTTAACAACGGCCGCCGCGCTCGAAATTCTGCAACAAGGCGGCAATGCCTTCGATGCAGGAGTCGCTGCATTGCTGGTTGGCGGTGTTGTGGAACAGGATCTCTACGGCATCGGCGGCGAGGCATTAATTCTTGTTTATCCACAGAGTGAAAAACAGGTTACCTCGATTACCGGGCAGGGCTGGGCGCCGGCAGCTGCAAATGTGGATGATTGGCTTGCAGCGGGCAAAACCCTCAAGGGACAGGGGCTCGACGCATCGGTCGTGCCAGGCGCTGTTCACGGAGCGCTTACCGTGCTCGAGCGCTGGGGCACCATGTCTTTCGAAGAGGTGTCGATGCGTGCCATCGAATATGCGGATCTGGGCTTTCCGCTGCGTAATCGTACGGCGGCAGCTATCGAGCGAGAAGCTGAGTTTATAAAAGCCTGGCCGCACAATTATCTCTTCTGGCTTAAGCCTGACGGCAGTTTTTATAAACCGGGCGAGACCATTTCATTTCCCGGCATGGCGCGAACCTTCAAGCGCATGGTTGAAGCTGAGCGTCAGGTTAGCGACGTGCAAGGTCGTGAGGCCGGCGTCATCGCCGCACGGGATCGCTTCTACAAAGGCGATATCGCTGAGGAGATGGTCGCCTTCCTGCAAGCCAGCGGAGCGCCCTACGAAATTTCCGACTTCGCCGAATTTCATGCGCGCATTGAAGAACCTGTAGCGACAACCTACAAGGACTACACGGTCTATAAGCAGCCTTTTACGAGCCAGGGGCCGATGCTGCTGCAGACTTTGAATATCCTCGAGAACTTCAACCTGCAGGAGATGGGACATAACAGCGCGGACTATGTCCACGTACTAATTGAAGCGATGAAACTGGCCTATGCTGATCGGGATACCTATTACGCCGATGAAGACTTCGTCGACGTGCCGGCAACTGGCCTGTTATCCAAGGAATATGCACGCACGCGGGCTGCAGAGATTAACTCTGAGCGTGCTTCACTTGATTACGTCGCCGGCGATCCCCTGCCCTACGACCCGCAGGTTAACGAATGGAATTTCTGGAAGGCCGGTGAGGACATGGCGACGGCAAACCTGTCGCCCGGCTTAACAGATTTTCCGGAATCTGCCAAAGACACGTCGCATATCGCCATCATCGACAAAGAAGGTAATGTATTCGACAGCACGCCAAGCGGCGGCTGGATCGGCGGCGCCGTGATTCTTGGCGACACCGGCATCGGCATGAGCGTTCGCGGCGAGCAGTTCTGGCTGGATAAACGAAAAGCCGCACAGCTGCGGCCATGGTCGCGGCCGCGATATACGCTGACGCCGAGCATCGTGTTCAAGGATGGCGAGCCGCTCATGGCGGTTGGCACTCCCGGTGGCGACAACCAGGAACAAACCATCCTGCAGACATTCCTGAATGTGACTGAGTTCTGGCCTGACTGGTATCCAAACCTGCACGCGGCAATCGAATGGCCACGTTTGCAGACCCTGCATCTTTATCAGTCTTTCTGGCCGCATACGACCGGTTTTAATCGGGTGAACCTGGAGGTGGGCATTGGCCAGGAGGTAATCAACGAGACGCGGAATCGCGGCCATGACGTGACGGTGGTGCCGCCATTCAGGATTTCGGGTTGTTCGACCGCCGTGCTTTTGGACCCGGCGACAGGCAACCGCATTGCTGCTGCGGATCCAAGGCGGGATTGCTACGCCATTGCCTATTAGCAGAAATCCTGGCTAATGCCCCGTTTCGCGTGCCATGGGTCGCCGCATCGGTGTAATTTGAACTTGAATGCAAGCAACCGAGCCCGCACCGGCCAGCCGAGTTCTTGCTTGGCAGTCAAGTTGGGCTGGAACCGCCGCTATGGTTTGGTTTGACACCTGGGGCAGCGCAGTGAAAGCCGCTCCCACAAGCCACTCACATCACTCCCCGTTACAGGTAGAATCACACTTGGTGTCTTGCGATTACACGGGAATATATTAATGAGTCGAATACGTTTGGTTGTGGCGTCGCTAATCGCACTGGGTTTGTGTATGCCCGGTTTCCCGGTGGCGGTTGCCGCTGATGACGAGATCAAGCTAACTTTCCTTGGTACCGGCGCGCCACGGCCCTCGCACGAGCGTTATGGTCCGGCCATTCTTGTTGAAGCCGGCAACTACAAGATCATGGTGGATGCAGGACCCGGCATGCGCGAGCGTTTGTTTCAGGCCGGCGGCTTCGAGATGCTCACTGACGTCGATCACCTGTTGATCACACATCTTCATTTTGACCACACGATCAGTGCCCCCGGTCTGTGGCTGACCGGCTGGCTGTTCGGCCGCAAAGTGCCAATGAATGTGTATGGCCCGGAAGGCACTGCCGCAATGATGAAAAACTTTGAAGCAGCCTACGACTGGGATATTCGTTATCGCAAAATTGTTGGCGTACATGCGCGTGGCGCCGAGCTGCTCGCCACTGATGTCGGTCCTGGCGTGTTCTTTAATAAGGACGGATTGAAAATCACGGCATTCAATGTCGAGCATTTACCGATCGACCTGGATACAGGCGAGGAACTGGGCCTCGAAGGTGCAACGCTGGGTTATCGTATCGACTACGGCGGTCGTTCGGTGCTGTTTTCCGGTGACACGCGATCGACACCGTCAACCCAGATTATTCCGATGGGCCAGGACCTCGATGTTTTGATTCACGAAACACAGGTTCCCGCACCGGGCGATTCACCGGAGGCAAAACTCGCGAATGTCAGCCTGTCAGTGCACTCGACACCAGCGCAGGTCGCATACGTTTTCGAAAAAACCAAACCCAGGCTTGGCGTCTACTCCCATATCATTCCGCCCGAGATAAAATCCGACGAGCTTCTCGGCATGACCGACTACGACGGCGAAATGCTGGTAGCCGAAGACCTGATGACGCTCACCATTGGTGACGTGATCATCGTCGGACGAGCGGAAGGCGCCGGTACGGACATTTTCACTGACGCGGACGTTGTCGACCAATAGCGAGTACAAAAATGCCAAAAACAATTACACGGCGGCAGGCGCTGCTAGGTGCCTCATCGGCTCTGCTCCTGCAGGCTGCCTGCAGTACGACATCCGGTCGGCGCCGAGATTCCAAAGAAGTGTTTGCGCACGGTATTGCCAGTGGCGATCCGAACACGACAAGCGTCGTACTGTGGACCCGTGTCAGCGGCTTCACCGCTTCGGCACAGGTCAACTGGACTATTGCGGCGGATGAAAGATTTCGTAACGTTGTCGGAGGCGGTCAATTTGAGACCCACAGCGGACGCGACTACACGGTCAAGGTAATCGCCCGCAGTCTGGAACCGGGCCGCAGCTATTACTACCGTTTTTCAGTCGACAACGTGATGTCGGAGACAGGAAGGACGAAAACCGTGCCGGTGGGACACCTCGACAGGCTCGTCATCGCTGTCGCCTCGTGTTCGAATTATCCGTTTGGCTACTTCAATGCCTACGACGATATCGCCACTGATCCGGACATCGACCTCGTCGCGCATCTCGGTGATTACATCTACGAATACGATGAAAATGGCTATGGCGCAGACGCCGGCCGACGCCTCGGCCGCATTCACGAGCCGCGACATGAAACCGTCACCCTGGCCGATTACCGTACCCGGCACGCACAGTATAAATCGGACGCCGGCTCCCGGGCGATGCATGCACGGCATCCGCTTATTACAATTTGGGACGATCACGAGTCGGCGAACAACCCGTGGATGGGGGGCGCGCAGAACCATCAACCCGAAGAAGGCATTTGGCGTGAGCGGCGTCTTGCGTCGCTGACTGCCTACTATGAATGGATGCCAATTCGTCCGCCCGCCCCTGGCCAGCCAATGCAGAACTATTGGCGTCACTACAAGTACGGCGATCTCGTCAGCCTGATCACGCTGGAAAGTCGTCACACCGGCCGTGATGTGCAGATTGAATACGGCGACCTGGAACGCTTTGACAGCCCCGCAGAGGCGCAGGCGTTCTATGCCGGAGTCGTCGGTGCACCCGGGAGAAACTACCTGTCACGCAACATGGAGCGATTTCTGGCAACCGAGCTGCGCGAATCGGTTCAATCGGCTCGCCGCTGGCGAGTGATAGGCAACCAGTCCGTCATAGCCAAGATGGTCGAGCCCGATATTGACACACCCTACTTTGCAGACATAGCCAGGCAACTGCCTGAATCCGATCGCCGTTACTTGCAATTCCTCACCCGTGCCGGAAAGCTCGGACTGACCGGTGACCTCGACTCCTGGAGCGGCTACCCTGCGGCCCGCGAACGGTTTTACCAGGTCGCAAAGGACGCCGGCGCCGATGATCTCCTTGTCATTTCCGGCGACAGCCACAGCTCCTGGCAAAACGCGCTCTATGACAACACGGGTCAGAGTATGGGCGTCGAGCTCGGCACGGCCGGCATCACATCGCCGCGCGGCCTGATGTCATTGGGTGCCCAGGGCCTGGAGCGATATGACGCCATGATCGCCGCGAGAAACGAGGAAATTGTCTGGGCCCACGGGCGCAACAATGGCTATATTCGCCTCGCAATCGATCACGACGGCGCCCAGGCTGACTATGTCGCAATGAGCACTATCGAGAGCCGCAACTACGACACCCGCATCCTGCGCACCGCCAATATCGCCAACACTGACGGCGAGCTGCACTACGTGTGACACCCACTCTGTAGGATTGTCCGGTCAGGCGTGATCTAATTGCGCCCTAAGGGGAATACCGTTGAAAACACTATTCATCACTACCGTACTTTGTACGCTTTCGCTCACTTACACGGCAACCGCGGCCGAGCTGGTCGTTGGCGCAAACATCGGCAATGTGCCCTGGGAATTTCAGGACGCCAGGGGTGACTTTGTCGGTTTCGAGATCGACCTCGTCAAGGAAATCGGCAAGCGTCTGGGCCGGGAGGTCGAAATCGTAAACATCCCTTTCAATGGACTGTTTTCGGCAGTTCAGTCCGGTCGTATCGATATCGCGCTGTCGTCGATCACGATCACCGACAAGCGACTCGGTTCCGTTTCGTTTACGCAGCCCTATTATGACAGCGCTCAGTCTCTGACCGTTTCATCGCGGAGCAAGGCGACCGGACTTGAGGATATGGACGGCAAAGTCATCGGCGTCGATACCGGATCAACCGGCGACATGTGGACCACTGGTAACAGCGACACCTACGGCTTCGACAACATTCGTCGTTTCGAGGGACTCGCACCTGCAATGCTCGATTTGCAAAGCGGGCGCATCGACGGTTATATCTCGGACATTCCATCTCTCGAGTACTACATAAAAGACAAACCGTTCTTCAAAGTCATCGAACGCATAGAGACCGGCGAAAGCTATTCTATGATGCTCGCCAAGTCGACACCGCTGACCGATGAAGTAAACGACATAATCAGCACCCTGAAGCAGGAAGGCTACGTGGCCAGATTACACGAACAGTGGTTCGGCACGGTGCCGGCGGCAAACAGTGCAACGGTTATGGTTGTCGAAAAACCGCTCACGCATTGAGCCTGACTTCCACTAAATGAGTTTTGCTGAAACATTCTTTAACTGGGATGTCCTGGTTAATTCATTCCCGCTGCTGCTCTCGGGACTGAAGATAACGCTATTCCTGGGTGTGGTTGCAATCATTGCGGGCCTCGTGCTTGGACTGATCGTTGCACTCGTTCGCCTTTATGGCGTCAAACCGGCGCGCATCATCGCAAAAATTTACATCGACATCTTTCGCTCGATTCCTATACTTGTACTGCTCATCGTCGTTTATTACGCATTGCCTTTTGTCGGCCTACGGCTGTCACCCTTCATGTCGGCGGCGCTTGCACTCACGCTGGTGTCAGGCGCCTACACCGCCGAAATATTTCGTGCCGGCATCGAAGCCATTCCCAGGGGGCAGTTTGAGGCATCTCAGGCATTGGGTTTGAGTTACAGACACATGATGGCCGACATCGTTCTGCCACAGGCCATTCGCATCGTCATTCCACCACTGACCAACAACTGTATTAATGTCATGAAGGATACGGCACTGGCATCTGTTGTCGCGATGCCGGATCTATTGAAGCAGGCCACCCAGGCACAGGCACTGGAAGCGAATCCAACGCCTTTGATCGTGGCTGCTTTGATGTATATAGCAATCCTCTGGCCACTCGTGTACCTCGTAGGCAGGTTGGAAAAGAAATACCGGAACGAGGTCGCCCGATGACTGACATCGTTTCGATCAGCAAACTGAGCAAAAAATTCGGCAGTTTCACCGCCCTGGACGGGATTGATCTCAATGTTGCTGAAGGCGAAGTCGTCTGCATCATAGGCCCGTCCGGTTCGGGCAAATCCACCTTGATCCGTTGCATCAACCTGCTCGAACAATTCGATAGTCCGGGCAGAATCGTCGTCGATGGTACGACTGTGAAGCGTGGCAAGGAGCTCGCCCGGGTCAGGGCTGAGGTCGGCATGGTGTTCCAGTCCTTCAACCTGTTTCCGCACATGACCATCCGACAGAACATAAAGCTTGCACCGATGCGAGTAAGAAAAACCGGCGACCAGGCCGCCGACAAACTGGCGCAGCAGCTAATGCAGCAGGTTGGTATCGAGGCACAGGCCGACAAGTATCCGGATCAGCTTTCAGGCGGACAACAACAGCGTGTGGCGATCGCACGAGCGCTCGCGATGAAGCCCAGGATTCTTCTTTTTGACGAACCTACTTCTTCGCTCGATCCGGAAATGGTTGGCGAAGTGCTCGACGTGATGAAACGGCTGGCAGAATCCGGCGTAACCATGCTTGTCGTAACCCATGAAATGGGCTTTGCGCGCCAGGTCGCAGACCGGGTCGTCTTCATGGACGGTGGGAAGATAGTCGAGACCGGCAAGCCGGATGCGATCTTTGACGACCCACGTGAAGCGCGAACCCGGAATTTTTTGAATGCCATCTTGGCTCACTGACACAGGATAATGAATTGAGTAAATACCCAGCGCTCGATATCGACTTTGTACGCGAACAGTTTCCAGGCCTGCAGCAAGGCTGGGTACTATTTGACAATGCCGGGGGCACGCAAATTCTGTCGCGCAGCGTCGAACGTATGAACGAGTTCCTGTTTAATATGAATGTTCAGACTGGCGGTAGTTACGAACTGTCATTGAAAGCCGCAGCAGCCATGCAAGCGGGGCGCGAAGCCATGATGCAGTTCGTGAACGCCGCACGCCCGGAAGAAATCGCCTTCGCCGCATCGACCACGGTCGCCCTGCAAAACCTTGCTCGAAGCATGCAAAGCCAGATCGAGCCTGGGGACGAAATAATCGTCACGGTATCGGATCATGAGTCAAATATTGGGCCATGGGTTGGACTGGAAGATGCCGGAGCCACAATTAAGACTTGGCTGATCGACAAGCATACGCTTGAGTTGAATTTAGACGATCTCGCTGCCCTGATGACAGATCGTACCAAGTTGGTCGCTGTTACCTATGTTTCAAATATTCTCGGTACAATTAATCCAATTGCCGACATCGCAAGAGTCGTCCATGACCACGAGGCGAAAATTTGTGTCGATGCAGTTGCATTTGCGCCGCACCGGGCCATCGATGTTGCCGCCCTGGACGTCGACTTCCTGGCATTCAGTCTGTACAAAGTATTCGGCCCGCATCACGCGGTACTGTATGGAAAATATGATCTTTTCGCTGAGCTCGACAATCTTTATCATTATTTCTACGGTAAGGACAAGGTGCCGGCAAAGCTCGAACCCGGCAACGCCAGCTACGAGCTCTCGTATTCCACCACCGGTATCGTCGATTACTTTGCGGAGCTAGCAACTCGGGCAGGTGCGACCGGCTCATTGCGAAATAAAATCGAATTCGCTTTCGAACAAATCACACGCCATGAAAACGAACTAGCAGAGCGCCTACTTGGGTACCTGCGCAAACGGGACGACTGCCGTGTAATTGGCTTTGATCACGGCGACGATCCTCGACGAGTGCCCACCGTCAGCTTCGTCATCGATGGTCAGGATGCCGGTGCAATTGCAAAGAAAATTGACGCATACAAGATTGCCGTACGATTCGGCGATTTTCATGCACGCCGGCTTGTTGAGTACCTGGACATCGCCGCAAACGGGGGCTGCCTGCGAGTATCGATGACCCACTACAATACCCTTGGCGAGGTCGATGCGTTAATTGCGGCGCTGGACGAGGTCCTGCCAACCTGAATTTACTACCAGCACGAAGAGTCCGGAATGATTCAAAATCAGCCCGTTACCTAATTGTTGTTCGATTTATCCTTTACTCGAACGGTCTGGCGCCGCGCAGCACATCGACGTCGGCCTGAATGTCGCACCTGCAGTTATTGTCCGGATCGTTGCGCTCGGCAATTCGACGGGGTCCCAGCCTGCGATATCCCCTGGACTGACAGACCATTGTCCTGCCCGGTGGGCACTGGCGGTCGTTACTGACCAATCGTGCATCCCGTTCTTCCTGCGAAGCGCAGGCCTGTAAAAATAAAAGCGCAAAAAGCGCTGTTCCGATCGTCGCTCCCATTGCCCCGTATCGTCGCATCTTGAGTTCCGTTGGCGTGCTCAGCCTGTATTGATATGAGTGTTGCAGATAGGTTTCGTGCAATTATACCAAATTGAAACGCCTGAAATCCTCACGGGCGAAAATTGCCCAATACGGTCCCGATTCTGCCAAAGATCGCCTTTCTATAATGAAATACGCTTGTGATAGCATCGGCGACTGCGCGGATTATGTTGATCGCTTCTCGAAAGACGTGCCGGGCCAGGACAACATTGAACGAACCAGGGGGAAATGATGATCAACAGACGCGAATTTACTTTAAGCGCCACCGCCGGTGCTGCCGGCATTGCCGCCACGGGTTTGGGGCTCAACGCGCTTGCCGCGGGCACACCAACCCAGAATGCGCTGGTCATCGACGCCATGGGCGAAGTTCGCGAAGTTTACACTGACGAGCTGTGCCGAGAAATGATCGAGTCCGGCATGAATTCGATAACGGTAACGCTCTGCGATCCAAAGTCATACGAAGCCGAAGCCTATGCCTGGGCCATTGACGGTGTCCTCGAGTATGACGCTCTTATCAAGCGGGAATCACAGTTCTGGATGAAAGCGACTTCCATTGGCGATGTGCAAACGGCCCGTGATCAGGGCAAAATTGCGCTCTTTTATCTTTTTCAAAACTCCACACAGTTTGGCAAGGATCTCGATAACGTCGACGTGTTCTATGGCTTGGGCGTGCGCTCCAGCCAGATCACGTATAACTATCAAAACTGGGCTGGAGCCGGTTGCAACGAAATCAACGGCTCCGGGCTAACCGCTTTTGGTCATCAGCTTGTAGAGAAAATGAACGATGTCGGCATGCTGTTAGACCTGTCGCACGCCAATATGAGAACCATGGCAGACACCATCGCCGCATCGACAGCGCCCGTCATAACGTCGCATTCCTGCTGTAAGGCGCTCTTTGACCATAACCGCAATACGACCGACGAGAATATCCGCGCGATAGCCGATAAAGGCGGACTTTTTGGCGTAACGCAGATGCGTCCGTTCATGACGCGACAAATCGATGACGCGGTACACTTTTATTACGAGCACATCGAGCATGCGATAAACGTTGCTGGCATAGATCACGTCTGCATTGGCAGCGACCGCGATCATCGCCGACTGGTGCTGACGCAGGAATACCTGGACGAATTGAAGCGCGAGGAAGGCGAAAACTTCGATCGCTCGCAGTGGCCACTCTATTTTGAAGAGCTGAATGGACCGCGGCGCATGGAGACAATATGGGACGGTCTCACGAAGCGCGGCATGAGCGAGGGCAACCTGGAAAAACTGTTTGGCCTGAATCTGCAGCGCCTGTACACCGAAGTCATCGGCTAACGAAAACAAGCATGCACGTTACCAAAGGCCGGATCAGGAATCTGCTTGCCGGTCTCCTGGCTCTGGCGGTCATTTTCCTTGGTCTGGATGAAACCAGGTCTGTCGATGAATCGGCTGCAGGCTCGACATCCTCCCCAGCGGCGCAGCAGGGTGAACAACTGCCTGATCTTGTTGCTGGCACGCAGGTACGTGGCAGTGGCATTGTCGAGCGCATCCTGTCTGACGACAACGATGGCAGCAGGCATCAACGCTTCATCCTGCGCCTTGCATCAGGACAAACGCTTCTGGTCGCCCACAACATCGACCTCGCAGCCAGAGTTGCCCGCCTGAAGATCGGCGATACAATCGAATTCAATGGCGAATTTGAAACGAATTCCCAGGGTGGCGTCATTCACTGGACCCATCACGATCCCCGCGGTCAACATGTCGATGGGTGGTTAAAACATGCGGGCCGTACCTACCAATAACGCCACATGTAGAGCCGGCACGGTAGGAATTCGCTCTAATTATTACTACTAAACGACATTAATAATACTAAATAAGCTATTGTTTAATAACTATAATTATCAGCATACAACACACCGTGTTACTGCTTCGGCGGCGTGTAGGCGAATTCCAGCCTGTTGCCGCTGGGCTCCCTGATCATCATGTGAATAGTGGGCCCGCCACCGTTGGGCTCCGGTGCGAACTCGATGACCACGCCCTCGTAGTCGAGAAAACGTTTGTACAGCACATCAAGCGCCTCGAGGCTTTTCACCGTGAGCGCAAGATGATGCAGGCCGACATTATTTTTGCGATCAAACTGAACTGAATTGTCCGGGTCGGTGGCTTGCCAAAGCGTCAGAAATATTTCGCCGTCCGTAACGAACGTTGATGGGTAATCCGGATAGCCGCCAACCACTTGCCAGTCCAGTGCGTCAGTGAAGAACGCCGTCGATCGTTCCAGGTTACTGACGGTCAGTCCAACATGATTCATGCCCAGGGTCAGCACTTCCCGTGAATCATCTTGGCTGGTCACGGAATCCTGCCCGAATACGGGTGTAGTAGCGACAAACGTGGCAACGATAATTACTACGGCCTCTGCAGTGTTTCTTCGCATATCTCTTTTTCTCCAGCAGCTTTTCATATGTCCGCAAAGAGCTTTCGACCAGTCGGCCCGATCAAAGTTTTATACAAAACATCTATGCACCCAGCCTGTCTATAATGCGATGCCAGCGGATGATAGCGGGCAAAAACCAGGGATTTCCGTTATACAGCGGTTTCGTATTAAACGGCAGATCGTCAAACGCCGTCGCGCCGTCCGCATCATTGCCGAGCATTTTGTGACCAAGTTTTGTTCCAAAGAAACTCGATCGGGCCACACCTGAACCGCAATATCCCATGGCATAGAACAATCCGTTGTGTTCGCCGAGATGTGGCACATGATCGAATGCGTAAGCAACCAGCCCCGACCAGGAATGTGTAATCTTCACATCGTCTAACTCGGGGAAGATATCGACCATCGACTCGCGCAGCAGTTTCGCGTTTAGCGGCCCGTCGTCCTTCGAACTGGCACGACCACCAAACAATATACGTTTTCCGTCGGGCGACGGACGGTAATAAGCCATAATACGCCGGCTGTCGCCATAGCATCGACGCATCGGCATTAGCCTGTCCATGAGCTCTGCTTGCAACGGTTCGGTGGCAATCATTGCGCTCCTGATCGGCAGCAGTCTGCGACGCAACCACTGCGTAACTTTCTTCGTATACCCGTTCGTACATACCGCGATCTGTTGTGCATCGACTGTACCCCGCGAGGTCGTTACCCGAAATCCGCTCGACTTTCTTTCAATCTCGAGCACTTCAGTCGCTGCGGCAATTAGGCCCCCGGCCTTTCGCACGACGCGCACAAGTCCGTCATGGTATTTCGCCGGATGCAGCATTGCATCGATCTTGTAACGGACCCCGCCATAAAAGCTCGCGGATCCGATCTCCTCCTGAACGCTTTCCCTCGGTACCAACTCGGCATCGATTCCGGTTGCCAATTTCTGCTGCTCGAGCGTACGCGCCATCTCGTCGTAATGAGACGGACGAGATGCGCAGCGAAATCGTCCTACCTGCGCAAACTCGCATTCAATTTGTTCTTCGTTCAACAAGTCTTTCAGGAAATCGACGAAGCCTATGCTCTCGCGCACGATTGCAAGCGACCGCGCCTGCCCGTAACGAGCGCTCAGCCCGTCCATGCCCAGTTTGTGAAAACTGGGCCCCAGCATGCCGCCGTTGCGCGTGCTTGCACCGCTTCCCAGAAAGCCTGCTTCGCACACAAGCACGGATTTTCCAGCGTTAGCGAGTGTGCGTGCCGTCGTCAGGCCGCTGAAGCCGGCGCCAACGATCAGTACCTCGACCTGCGACGGCAACGGTGGCGGCACTTCCGCGATCCGTGGCGCCTCCTCCCACCAGTAGGGTTCTGATTTCAAGTTTGCAAAAACGTTTGCCATGCTTTCTTCCTGTGCCCGACTTGCGCATTATGAGCGGAACCGCGATAAATATCCCCATGCCCCGCTGCGGCCGCAAGCCGCGTGCGTGCTATGCTCAGGCCCGTCTTCAGGACCTGCAAGAACAATAATGTCCGACTACGGTTTTCTCTCAATTGTGCCGCCATTGCTAACCATCGCGGTCGCGCTATACAGCAAGAATGTCCTTGTCGCCCTGATTGTCGGCATCGCAAGCGGATCATTCATTATTGTCAACTTCGATCCATTTGACATGATGCTGAACGCCATCGAGGAACAGGTGCTGACCGAGTTTACGTCAGGGACGCAATCCCAGGTCATCATCACCATGATGGTCATTGGCGGGTTCGTTAAACTGCTCGAGGTATCGGGCGGCGCCAAGGCATTTGCAATAAAGATGCTGACCATAGTTTCCACGCGTGCCCGCGCACAATTGCTTGCCTGGATGTCAGGACTCGCTATCTTCTTCACCGATTCGGGCAATTCCCTGATCATCGGGCCACTGTACCGATCGGTTTTCGATGAATTCAAACTTGCCAGGGAGAAACTGGCGTACATTCTCGACACAACATCGTCCCCGATCAGTATCCTGATTCCGTTTATTGGCTGGGGCGCATACATCATGTCCCTGATCGAAAAGTCATACATGGAAATCGGGCTGGCGGAGAACGAATTTACGGTTCTCATCAAGGTCATTCCGTATAACTTTTATGCCTTTCTCGCATTGCTGACTGTGCCAATCGTGATCTACACAGGCAAGGATTACGGACCGATGAAGCGGGTTCAGCGGGACTATCTCGCCGCTCGCGAAATGCAGGAAGTGGCGCAGGAATCGGCATCGACCGAGGACGGTCACGAAAACACACCTGTCGGCATGTTCCTCTATCCCCTGGGAGTCATGCTGGTGTTGGTCATCGGCCTGATCACCTGGCATGCGACCCACGGCGGCATCACCGGTGCCCATATCCGGTCGACGCTTATTTTGTCGTACCTGACGGCATCCTTTACCTGTATGGAAATGATGCGGCGACACCAGTCGCGTACGTATACGGAAATGATCGGACTGTTTATTAAGGGCGCAGAGAGCCTGGTCTATGTCTCGATCATCCTGGTGCTCGCCTGGGGCTTGAGTTCGGTAACAACGGACCTGCGCACCGCCGACTATCTCGCATCACTGATTGGCGACTCGGTTGCGCCGATGTATTTTCCAATGATCGTGTTCGTCCTCGGCGCATTGATCTCGCTTTCCACGGGATCATCGTATGGCACCTTCGCGATCCTGATGGCCATTGCCGTTCCTGTAGGTTTCGAACTCGGCGCATCGATGTATCTCACGATTGCAGCTGTCTTGAGCGGCGGTCTGTTCGGCGACCACTGCTCGCCGATATCCGACACGACGGTGCTTGCATCGGTGGGAGCCAACTGCAATCACCTGAGCCATGTAGTGACACAAGCAGCGTATGCTGGCCTGACCGGTTTCGTGACAATTCTCGCTTTTTGGATGGCGGGCATATTTGAAACGCCATTCGTATTGGGCGTCGCGATTGTCATCCTGGTGCTTGCCATGACCACGGCGATGCGTTTATTTGGCGCGGAGATCGTACCAGGTTCCAGCCAAAAGTAAGGGGTCACCGTTAGTCGGCAGTCAGAATATTATACTGTTTGGCCGCAGGAGCGACGTTGGCTCTTAATTCCGGTCTGACAGTGAGTCCGAACTCGCGCGCGATAAACTCCGCCGCAGCATCGGCCTGGCTGACGCCGGTGAAACCCTCTGCAACAACCATGCGCTGGTCGTTTCTATCGACCAAAGAGACTGCGTATTTGACTACATGTTTGCTGCCAGACTGAGTCTTGGACGTCGCCCGTTTACTGAACCGGGAAAAATCCGCGATGCGCATTTGCCGTGTTTTGATCGGTATGCCGAAAAACCTGCGGATTGTACGTATCTCACTGCCTTCTTTGATAACCTCCAGCGAGTTGAGAACGAAATAGAAAGCAGAAATAAGGATGAGAACCCCAACCAGGCCAAAAATGCCGCCCATGAAATAGTGACCTTCCCGGAAAAACAGGAACCACCCTATTCCCGAAAAAACGGATCCGAACATTAGTGCACCCAGCCCGGCCGCCAGGTTGCGTCCCATTGGAAAGAACAGGGTCTTGCCGTTGATGCCCTGCTCGATGATAAACAGCTTTTCAATTTCAACTGCGTCAATTTTTCTTTGTTCCTGCCGGGCCCGCTCGATTGAGAAATTCGACAACTGCACAGACTCCTGGGCGGTCTGATAAACTGGAATATCATAATCCCTGTCGATGTCGATGCCCGGGATATCAGCCTTTAGATTTAGTCGCCAAAGGTTATAGCTACCGGTGCTTCGATCGGCATCCGATTCGGCAAGATCTGCAGGCACATCGAAGCGGAAACTCAGGCGCGAACCATGTGCGGCCGATGCAGCATGCGCTACCTGCGTGTCCTGCCAGCGCGGATCTTCTTTGCGACTCCGGTTTTTACCTGAGCCTGATATGTAACTGCGCAAGCTGGTCAGCGTAAGACTGAAGTGATAGCCGGAATCGAATGGCAGGTTCAGATCTATCGTGCCACCCACGTGACCACCGATAGAACCCGGGAACGGATCCAGCGTAACAGGCGCCGGTCCAAATCGTTTCCATTCGAGGGTTCTGCGAATTGCCCAGATCACTAGAAAAAACCCTATTACGGGGAACAGCAGTCCCAGAAGGGCTGGCAGGTTATTCTTGCTGGTAACTTCCTCATAGATAAGAAAAGGCAATGGTGCCGAAATGAGGTTCCAGAACACCGTAAAGCCCCAGGCAGTATACATTGTCGACTTTGAGCCCGATTTCATTTGCGGGGATTGCCAGTCATCGTTGACCAACCATGGCTTATCAACATATTTTATTGCTGCAGGATCTTTCTCTTTCGGCGCGCGAAGAACGAATATAATGATCCCGAGACCGACGCCGCCGAACACGAAAAGAAAGATGGACTTAAAGCCAATCAGTCCCCAGCGGATGGACCGATCAAGGACTGCGCGCGACGGCTCAGCTGGATCGACATAAGCAGTCACGCTGTCACCGCGTGACATGGATTGTGCGAGGCGATTGCCCAGGTTGGTCTGGAAACTGCCAATGTTGTCCGCACCACCTGCAATTGCAACGCGCTGGGCTGTGTATTGTCTGCCACCGTAGTGGTAGGTGTAGCTGGCATACGCTTCGTAGGTATTTGAATCATCACCGCGATGGCTTTCGACGCCGGCCCGCTGCAGAGTCGCTGGCACCGGTTCCCAGCCGCCCATCCGACTCGCGTCAATGAGATTGCTGCCAACCGACCAGGTCATGAAGACCCCGATAGCGAAGAACGGAAGCGCAAAAAGCAGAGCGAAGATCTTGCCTTTCATCCTTGGTGGCTCCCGAACAGCGTGACGACAGGAAATAACGGTATCAATCCAACGTTAATATGGCTGTGAGAACAGTCTCAATAGGCGAATCTTTGGAAAAACCCTGCAAAACGAGGAATTTCCGCGCTGAGGCGGGTCACAATAAGCTCTATCAAGAAAGGGAGCGTTCCGATGCGTATTAATCTATTCATGGGTTGCCTGGCCCTCATCGCCATAGATCAGGCCGAAGCACAAAGCGATTCCATTCCCATCGGGACGCAGGATGCCTGCATGGCCGGCCCGCTCGCTGAGTTCGGCCAGTACATTGGCAACTGGGATATCGAAGATTCCCGGCTCAGCCAGGACGGTTCCGGATGGCAGCCGGGAGCTGGCGCACGCTGGAATTTTGTTTGCCTGGGTGATGGCACCGCGATACAGGATTTCTGGTTGCCCAACGGTGGGCCAGTCGGCACCAATCTGCGCACTTATAACGCGGCTACCACATCCTGGGACATCGCCTGGGCGATAAAGGGCCAGCCAGGATTCGCCCACATCCAGGCCAAATCAGGGGACGACGGGAACATCGTCATGACGTATAAATCGCCGATTCCTGACCCTTTGCGCAAGATCACCTTTTTCCCGGCGACTGCCGACGGGTGGAACTGGACGTTGGAAATATCAGCCGATGGCGGTGAGAAATGGACCGAAGTCTACCGAATCAAAGCGTCCCGTAGCCGATAGAACCAGCTCAGTATCGACGGCTTGCCAGTCAGGTGGTTGAAATACATGAGAAAATCCCTTGACACCTGCCACACAGCCTATATCATTTGGGTTGCTTGTAAGTCAGCATAGTATTTATGGCCCAGCCCGAAGTCTCTTTAGTAGTTCCTCGTCCTGTTTTTCATAAGTAGCAGCAAACTTCTAGCGCAACCGCCCTTTTACGAGGGTTAATAAACTTTTGATTTAATAGGTATTAATCATGGCAACAACTACCGGAACCGTTAAATGGTTCAACGAAGCCAAAGGCTTTGGCTTCATCGAGCAGGAATCAGGCCCTGACGTATTCGCCCACTTCAGCAATATAACTGGAGATGGCTTCAAGACCCTGGCCGAAGGCCAGAAGGTCGAGTTCACTGTTACGCAAGGCCAGAAAGGCCCGCAGGCAGAGAACATCGTCGCAGTCTAACTGCCGGCAAGCTTGATAAGAGGAAGGGCGGGACCAATCGGTCCCGCCCTTTTTTTATACCCGTAAGAGACACGTATTGAAGAAAATCGCTGTATTTGCCGATGTACAAAACATTTACTACACCTGCCGCCAGGCATATGGCCGCCAGTTCAGCTACAAATCATTGCTGGAACGTGTCAGCGCAGGTGGTGACATTGTCCAGGCCAACGCTTACGCAATTGCTCGCGACGACGATGGTCAGCGACGATTCCAGGATGCACTCCGGCATATGGGCTTCGAGGTGAAGCTCAAGCCCTACATTCAGCGCAGTGACGGATCCGCCAAAGGGGACTGGGACGTTGGCATCACTATTGACGTGCTCGATGCGGCGCCGCATGTCGACGTCGTGGTACTGCTGTCCGGTGACGGTGACTTTGACCTGTTGCTGAAGAAGATACGCGAGGATTACAAGACCAGGACAGAAGTCTATGGCGTGCCTTCGTTAACGGCAAACTCGCTAATTGACTCTGCCAGCCTTTACCACCGAATAGCAGACGACCTGCTGCAGTGAACTGTGGGGCTAAAAGCGCTGCTCAGTTCTGTCGATGTACATATCCAGTTCACCGTCTTCGTACATTTTCAGATAGAAAGAATCCGGGTCGCAAGTATAGGGAAATATCGCAGCTTCGTTATTGCGGACCCACTGACGACGCCGAATCGGCGGTCGTGAGTAGTACTCCGGATCATGCACCGTGATGACTGCTGTCAGCGTATCGCCGTCATCGCTAAGCGCGTAACGCTCTTCTATGCGTGCATTCTCCGAAATCAATTCGCCGCGGAAATCCCGAACCGTCTTGTCGAGATTGGTAGTCTCAATGACGAGTGTACTGCCCTCCCATCTTCCGTTCGAATGCCCCATTCTTGATGGCGGCACGAATTCACCGGGACCCCGATCATCAAGCCAGATACGGCGTACCTTCGACTGGTATTCGTAGATCATCGTCAACCGATTATCAGAAGAAATCACTTCGAAAGGAAACGAGTAGGTCGCCAGCGCCGGCAAACCAATGGACGTGCAGCGCACATCGGGCTGGTCGTAATACGGCAGGTACGATTCAAGCCACGCATCTCCAGCCGCGGTGAGCGACATTGTGTACTTGCGAAAATCAAGTTCCTGGGTCGCGGTCCAGGTTCCTGACAAGTCGACCGGTCGCGGCTCGCCGGTCGCTGCAGCCTCTGCTGTCTCGCGCTGTGCACTCCACGGTCCCGGCGCTTCTTTCTGCGCCGCAGCCCCAACCTGCGCATAGGTTCCTGCCATCGAATCGCCATCGACGCTGCCGACCATTCTCCGGTCAAAAACGAAGCCGCGTACATCGCGACTGTCCGCGACGATCACGATATTGTCACCGTCCGTTTGCACGCTCGCCGGACCGCCCTCGAGGTATGCCACCCAACCGGATTCGTCCTTCTCAATTTCAAGCAAACCAACCAGCGTGCGATTTTTATCCTGCAAGGACAGTGTCCACCGTCCTTCAATATCGGCAAATGCAATGCCCGGCAGCATGAAAACGGGCACCATGTAAATTAATGGCGCTGCGAGCCCGATCGTCAGGCACTTCCGTAGTAATCGATACATAGGCAGTTTACTCCGGCGCTTTGTCGATCAGTACGGTTCCATCGGCCAGCGTGATGGTCATGATTGACAGCATCTTAATGCCGTCACGGCCCAGGTAACCGTACATCTCCACCTGATCACCGACCTTGATCGTATCCCGGGTCCAGCCTTTGCGGGCCAGCCAAACGACTGGTGAACCACGCGCATCCCAGGTTTCTGCCTCCCCGTTGTCATTCTCAACCTCAATCAGGTAACGCACGTGCGGGTTCTTGAACCACACCTGCGAAATCGTGCCGCTGAGCGTTGCCGTCTTGTCGGCCACAAATTCGGCGGTAAAGGAATGATGGGCATTCGCAAGTGCTGCAAATAGGAAGATTATTAACGCACTTAGTCTGCTTGGCCATGCGACGTGAGAATTCTGCTGACCGGTCATTTGGTGGTGATTTCCCTTTAATAAAAAACGTGACTTCGTATCGGGATATTACACTATTTGCCCGATCGACAGTCGCGCCCTCGACAAGCGGTGGAATAATACTTTTCTATAAAAAACAGTGAACTGGGGGATAAGTCTCAGCTATATTCTATTACATCAGTTAGCGTCAGATCCCTCGTTGCCGCCCGCTCGCCACTATGAACGCCAACGTTAACCCGGCTATTGCCGCACTCGTTATTGCACTCACCGTCGTGGGCATTGGAATCTGGACCTGGGCCAGTGGCCAGGCGAAAGAAATCGGCGGACCGTCGGAAATACGTGTCGCTCCCAACGGACACCTGTTCATCCAGATGCAAAACCAGCTGCTTGAGCATGACGGGGCCGGGCAGTTTGTCCGACGCCACGATTTGCGCGAATTGGGCGTTGTACGGGCAATCGGCGCGCTGGATTTCTTTTCAGACGGGGACGTCCTGTTGCGCCGCGGACCGGACACGCGCACGCTTAAGCAGAATATTCGCGCTTTGCTGCGCAAGACAAACAGGCAAAGCATAACGCCGACGACACCCGACACAGGTCTTGCGCGCTGCGATCTCGTTGCGATGTCCTGTGACACTTTTGGCGAGTCCCCCATCGACTTCAAGACGGCCTTTGGCGTCGTCATCGATCGCAGCAGCGACGATGTATATGTGTCTGACACCTCACGACACCTGTTGCGGAAATATTCGTCCGACGGAGCGTCGATTGGCGGCCCGGTTGCTGGATTTCGGTTTCCCAACGATCTCGTTCTCCTCGACGAACAACTGTTCGTCACGGATACCAACCATCATCGTGTCGCAATCATCGATCCGCATACGCAGGGGTTTGGAAGCACATTTGGCGAAGCCGACGTTGTGCCGGCGCAGGCAAAAAATTCCCGTCAGATCTGGCCCAGTGATCTTGCCCGCATAGGCGACTCCTGGTGGGTCAATAACATGCGCTCAAGCATGCGTGACGGGGGCATCTACGTCTTTGATGCAGCATGGGGTTTCAAGTACAAGCTGGCGCTGCCCGACGACGCCGACCCAATCGACATACGCGAATTTGACGAGGAAGTGCTCGTCAGCGATTGGCGAAACGACCGCATCCATCGCTTTTCGCCGGACGGTCAGGCACTGGCGCCTTTTTCATCGGCAGGATTGCGGGCCTTGGTCGCCGAATCGTCACAGGCGAGAATGAAATTTTACCTGTTGGCCACTGTCGGCATGGGCATGATCGTCATTCTTATCGTCGGTCTGCTGATCAAGGGCCTCACTCCAGCAGGGCCGAGCGACGCCCGGCGTTAGCCTGACTGATCAATCCCGCTCAAACACAGACCCGGCAGTCATGCAGGACAAACCCGTGCAATTGAGATCAGAATTCAAGCCTGACTCAGTCGCGCAGGATAGTCGAATAGGTCGATCGACAATCACCGCATTGCGATGGGACCAGCTTGTTTGACCAGGGATTAGCGAGTCTGCAAAGACCGCACGGCCAGAATTAGAGCAGCCTAGCTTGCACGGCGTTGTCTACCTGACGAGCGGCGACGAGGTTTCCCGCCGGTGTTCTTGGGCGCACCACCGCGCCGACTGCGCGGCTTATTGTTGCGATTGCCTGTCGCGCGGTTGCCGCGGCCCTGTGTAAGAGGTTCCGCTTTGACCCGTTGGTCAGGCGCATAGCCCGGAATGATTTCCGAGGGAATTTTGGTCTGCAGAAGCTTTTCAATGTCCGCAAGAAGCCTTACCTCGTCGACACAAACCAGCGACACGGCATGGCCTTCATGACCGGCCCTAGCGGTGCGACCTATTCGGTGCACATAGTCCTCTGCCACGAACGGCAGTTCGTAGTTGACGACGTGCGGCAGTTTATCGATATCCAAACCGCGCGCTGCAATATCTGTCGCCACTAAAACCCGAACCTTGTTTTCCTTGAAGTCACTCAGTGCCCGGGTACGGGCAGTTTGCGACTTGTTGCCGTGAATCGCGGCCGCCGTCAGACCATCATCAGTCAATTGCTTCGCCAGCCGGTTCGCACCATGCTTGGTGCGGGTAAACACGAGCACCTGCTTCCAGTTCTCCGTACCGATGCGGTGTGACAGCAGCTCGCGTTTGCGCGCTTTGTCCACGGGGTGCACGATCTGTTTGACGAGTTCTGCCGGCTTGTTTCGAGCCGCAACTTCAATTTCAACCGGCGCGTCCAGGAGATTCGCCGCGAGGGCCCGAATATCGTTGGAGAAAGTCGCCGAGAACAATAAATTCTGGCGCTCGGCTGGCAGGATCTTCAGGACCTTGCGGATATCGCGAATGAATCCCATGTCCAGCATGCGATCAGCTTCGTCCAGCACCAGCATTTCGACTTTCGACAGATCGATTGTCCCCTGCTGCATATGATCCAGCAGGCGACCAGGCGTGGCTACAACAACGTCGACTCCCTTCCTGAGCTTGGCGATTTGCGTATTGATGCTAACGCCGCCAAAGATTACGGCGGTTCTGAACGGCAGGTGGGTGCCATAACTGCGCACACTTTCCGCCACCTGGGCCGCCAGTTCGCGAGTCGGCGTTAGAATCAGTGCACGTATGCTGCGTCGATTCTTGTCCGAGGTTTGCAGGTGCTGCAATAGTGGCAGCGTGAAACCGGCGGTTTTGCCGGTACCCGTCTGGGCGGCGGCAAGGATATCGCGGCCTTCGAGAATCAGGGGTATTGCTCGCTGCTGGATCGGCGTGGCTTTCGAATAGCCCTGTTCGTCGACCGCACGCAGCAGTTCGGCCGTCAGGCCGAGTTCATTAAATAACATTGGATTGTGTACTCCGGGTCGCCTGACTCGAGGGGGCATAAACCACCTAAGGTTCGGTCCAGGCTTTGAATTCTTTAAGAGCTCCGGCAGCCGCGGATTTGCGGGCTCGGAGTGTGCGGCGCCGACCGATGGGCGCCAAGACGGAACGGACTATAGCAGCCTCGCAGATAAAAGATAGGAATTATCAGTGTTTTGTGGGAATCACGGCAAAAGTCCAATGCGCCCGCATTCGATAATTTGGGATTTGGCTGGACGCGAATTGATCTCTGGCCAAAAAAAATACAGTTGCGACAGATCACTCGTGCCGAAGCTAACCCGGCAGTTCAGGGTGAATCCTGGCAGTCGCGGCCAAAGCCGCTCGCACGTCCCTGTAAAGCGCGAGCGGCCGCAGTCGCGATCTGTCCGATCTCCTGTTTCGACGGCAGGATCAGATTCACCGCCGCTTGAAATCCTTCATCTGAACCTTGGTCTCGTGGCCTGCAAAGGTGTTGCCCGACTGGTCCTGGCCTTTCATATACGTTCGCTGCCAGCCCTGCTTGTTCGCCTCAGTGCCTGTTTGCTGCAACTCCTCGTTGAACTTCATGCGATCATCGCGCCAATCCACATATTGCTGGTAGAGCTTTGGGTTCTCGTTTAGGTTCCTCAGCACAGGGTCGAATTTTCGCGCGTAGTGGCGGGGATACGGCATGACGGTCGCGATCGGCTCGTCCTTCTCGAAAGTCACTTTATGGCGCTTACGTGTGAACTGCCAGTTCATCGTGAACGTGAAAGGCGCCCAGTCCGTTTCTATCAGACCTTCTAGTGCCGCGATACCATCTTTCGGCCGATTCGCCGGCCCCCTGACCCAGAGATTGTGCGATTTGGTCGTACGAAACAGGTAGCCGAGCGAAAACGTGAGTACACCATGACCGAAATGCGAGCCGACCAACGGGCACGACTCACCATGAAACTTGATGGTTATCGCGTCGAGTCCATCCTTGCCGTTCCATTTCGCCGTAAACGGCAACGGATTCAGGATCTCCCACCCGACCTGGTTAGCAACCGCCAGCGGCAGACAGCGATAGCCAAATCGTTCCGGCAGCGCGTCAATCCAGTCACGTGACCGTTGTGCCGTGCGCAGCGGCATAGGCTCCTCGACGACCTCAAAGGCGGTGATGTTTAGTTTGTCCTTCATTTATCCTATCCGGTTGAGCATGTTGTACGACACCCCCTGCGAGCATATGCAGTCTGTGGTTGCGCCTGTGTGCAATCATTCAATCATATGCCATCGCGGGCAACCAGGTGACCAAGGGATCCCAGACAAAGATGAGCGCCAGGGCGAGCAACTGCAGGAGAATAAAGGGAACCACACCACGATAAATCGTGCGCACGTCGATTTCTGCAGGCGCCACGCCCTTTAGATAAAAAATAGCGAATCCGACCGGCGGCGTCAGGAACGAGGTTTGCAGACATACTGCAAACAGAACGGTAAACCAGACCAGGTCAAAGCCCAGGTTTTGCACCACCGGGGCGACCAGCGGCAGGATGATGAGCGAGATTTCAATCCAGTCCAGGAAAAATCCGAGCAGGAAGGTCACGAACAGGATAGTGATTACTATGCCCGTTGGTCCGAACGGCAGATTCAGCAGTGCGCCCTCAATCAACTCGTCACCACCGAGCCCGCGCAGCACGACAGAAAAAGCCGTTGCCCCGACGAAGATTGCAAAGATGAAGGCCGTCGTCGTCGTGGTTTGACCGAGTACCTCGTCCAGTACCGGTTTCGACAGCTGTTTGCGGAAGAACGCCAGCAACAGCGCGCCGAAGGCGCCAACGCCTGCTGCCTCTGTTGGCGTCGCGATGCCGAAGAAGATCGTTCCGAGCACCGCGAGGATTAACCCGAAAGGCGCAAGTATGGCTTTGAAGACACCGAGAACCGCTCCCAAAGAGACGGCCTCTACCTCTTCAGGTAATGGTGCAACTTCTTTACGTATATTGCTGATAAGTAACAGGTAAACTATATACATGAAACCAAGCAGCAAGCCCGGAATCAGCGCGCCCATAAAAAGATCGCCGACTGGCATGGCGAGACGGTCGGCCATCAGCACCAGCATGATGCTGGGCGGAATCAATATGCCCAGGGTGCCGACCGCGCAAACTGTTCCCGACGCCAGGTCCTTCTGATAGCCGTGCTCCAACATCACGGGCAGACCCAGCATAGCGAGCAGCACGACAGATGCGCCGATAATGCCTGTGGTCGCTGCGAGCAAAACGCCAATAATCGTGACGGCGATTGCGAGCCCCCCACGGATCCTGCCGAAAATTCGGGTCAGATTCACCATCAGGTCGCTGGCGATTCCTGACCGCTCCAGCATCAGACCCATGAAGATAAACAGCGGGAGTGCTACCAGGACCCAGTTCTTCATGACGTCCCAGATTCGATTTACGCTCAGTGAGGCGTAAGCCCAATCGACACCAATCGTAAAGCCGAGATCAACATCGAGGACGATCGCCAGCGCAGTGAAAGCGATTGATAAACCGCCCAGCACCCAGGCCACCGGGAATCCCGTCAGGATAAGTCCAATGAACGAGGCGAACATCAGGATTGACAGCACATCGTTAATTGACATGAGCATTCCCGTAATGCTTCTCGGCTTTCGGCCAGCCGAACAAACAGGCACCAACCCTCGACAAGCGACTTAGGCCTGCCAAAAACAGCAGCAGCATACTCAGCGGCAAAACACTTTTTATCATCCAGCGAAATGAAAGCCCGCCCGGTGCATCGGAGACCTCGCCACTGTCGATGGCATACTCGACGAATGGTATCGAAAACAGGAAAACTGACGCGATAAACGGCAGGAAAAGTAACAACAGGCCGTATAGTTCAATCCAGCATTTTGTTCGGAGTGGCATACGATCGTGGAAAATGTCCACACGGACATGGTGATCCGAATCCATACAGGTCGCCATGCCGATCAGGAAGCCGATGGCATACAGATGCCATTGAATCTCTTCGAATTCGATACGACCTTCGCCAAACAGGTAACGCATCGTCACGTTCAGAACGACAACCCCGATCAGCAACAGCCAGACCCAGGACAGGGAACGCGCCAGTGCCTCAAACCAACGCCGGGTGAAACTGGAAAACGCGGTGTGCGGCAGGCGGTCGCTGTGTGGCAGTACTTCGCTTAGTTTTGAAGTATCGACGCTCAATTTTGCAGAATTACCAGCGCTCAGAAACTGCGTGGCAAATAGCCCTTTTGTTGCCAATAGTCATAGGCTTCTGAAAATTTCCGCTGCGAGTCCAGGATGCGGGCGAAGTCAGCATCCTTCGCCGCCTCCTCGTCCAGGACTTCGATCGACACACGGCGCAGCTCTTCCAGAATCTCCGTAGGCAGCGTTTCAGCGGACACGCCCTGCGCGGCGAAATCCCTGATTATCGGTCCTTGCAGTGACTCGGCCTGCACCATCGTGTCCGTCACCATGGCCTTGCACCCGAGGCGAAACAGTGCCTGAGTCTCCGCGCTCAATGCACTCCATGTCGACAGGTTAATGAGCAGATGCCCGGTAGAGAACGGTTGATGCCACCCCGGAAAATAATTGTATTTGGCAACACGACCGAACCCGAGCATCTCATCGACGACGGGCAACGAAAATTCTGACGCATCGATTGCGCCCTTCTCGAGTGCCTGGAATATCTCGCCGCCGGGAATCATCGTGACCGATGCGCCGAGTCGCTGCAGTATTTTGCCGCCCAGCCCGGCAAAGCGAATTTTCAGGCCTACCAGGTCATCCAGTGACTCCACGGGTTGTCGAAACCAACCGGCTGTTTCAGGTCCGGTGATAGAACACAGCAAAGGCAACACATTGTGTGTTGCATACAATGCCTCGCCCAGTTCGCGGCCTTCGCCGTAATACCACCAGGCTGAAAACTCCATCGGCTCCATGCCGAATGGAACGGCGGCAATCAGTGTCGAAGCAGGTATGCGACCCTGGTCGTAGCCGATCCACATAAAACCGGCTTCGATCTTGCCCTCCTTTACACTCTCTGTGATTTCCAGCGCGGGCACCACTTCACCGGGTTCGTACAGCTGCAGATCGATCGACCCGGAAGATATAGCGCGCAGCTCGGCCGCCAGCCTGCCCGGCGCCTCACCGATAATCGGCATGCTGCTCGTGAAAGATGAAGTTACCCGCCAGCGAACGCGGTCAATGCCAGAGCCCCGGGTCTCCGCCTGCCGCGTGCTAATCTGGCCGGGCGCCCTTATCGCAAGCGATGCCACGACACCGACAAGGAGCGCAACAATAACGGCCGTTCCGAGCGCTCGTGGCGAGATATTTTTGTCAACCGTCACGACTTATGGCGCCTGACGCTATGACCGATCATTCGAGACGCTCGAGTGCGCACCTGGAATCAGGGTAACAACGCGTAGCCGTCAGACTGCAGCGTGACCAGCATTGTCATGGCGGACAGACCGACCTGTACCGGAGCCGCGAGATCACTCTTGTCCCACTGACGAAATCCCAGCGACTGGCCGCAGGCATAAAACTTGACGCCGGCATCCGCGAGATCGTTAAGAAGTTGCAGGTTCGGGTTTTTGATGCCATTGATCTTTTCGTAAGCGTCGTCATTTAACGCCGCCATCAGTGTTTTCCCATGGATAACAACCGCAATATCCATGTCTTCCAGTGGTATCCCGTTCTTGCCATGCATGTTGAGAAATCGCGCAACGATCGTGAATTCGCGATTTGCATCGGTCACTTCTCCTGGATACTCGGTTGCTTCAAAAACGACGCGATACTTGTGGCCTTTACGAAGCGGCACATCCCTGTCCGCAACCTCAAACGCGGGTCCACCGCTGTCAACGTACGGTCCGGTAGCTGGCGCCTGCGCGAGAACGCTGCTGGCAAAAAAGGCAAAAAAAAGTGTACAGGCTGTGCGGACAAACATTGGGCATGCTCCGTTTAATGATTGGGTGGCACCGATTATATGTCCCCCGGCCTGCCGCTGTCCTGTTCGGATCGGTCACGAGCAACCCGTTACTCTTCCTCAAGCGGCCGCAGTAGTAAATTGCCCAGCCTGACTTTGCCAAACCGATGCCGCACGATCTCAATGTCCGCATTGGCGATCGAATCACTGACATCGCCAGAGTTCGGAAATCCACTGATCGACAGATTCTGCCAGCCACCGTTTGCCGAATAGAAAAGCTGCCCGTTATGGAAGTAATTTTCATTTGCCATCAGGTGCAGATACTCGTCAACACCGTCATTGTCCAGGTCGGCCCGTATCAGCACGGTTTTTACCTGAGGTGGAAAACCTGCGCCATACCGGTCTATTTTTTCACGCACCGCTTCGGGCACGTCAAAACGTTCCGGTCGATACTGCATGTTTGCCCACAAGCTTTCTGTTGATTGCAGCGTCTGCGGTCGATACGCCGGCACCGGGTTCTGGATTTTGTCAACGAGGTCCGGGTCACTGTCCCCCAGTTCGGCAATCTGTTGCTCCATGAACAGATGACCTGGCCGTGCCAGAGACTGCCGCGCATACCAAAAATCAAAATCTGCCAATGCGACCTGACCTGATGCCATCCTGCTGAGCTGGCTGTTGAGCGATAGCTTGCGTAAATCCAGGACCGGGCTATTCACAATTATCATCAGGAATAGCACGACCAGACCCATACCGGTGTTCACTCTAGCGAGGTCTGTCGTCCAGTCATCTCGTTTTCGCACAATGCCAACCGCATAGCCGACGACGAACAGCGTCAGTATGAGCCATGTAATAAATGCCCAGCCGCGAATGACCGTCCAGCCATATTCGTCAAGGCGCAAATAAAGGCCGTAGAAGCTCAGCGCGGATATGATCGGTGTGGTGAGCAATGCCGCGTAGACGATTCTGTGTATGACAAGCGGGTACGGTCGCTCACCACGGCCATCCTGGTAGACGGCGTTGGTGAAGAACAAAATCACGGCCAGCAGCCAGAGCAGCAGCGACGTGCCGCGACCCGTTGACCACAAAGCGTCCAGACCAACGACGGGCAGCGCTCCGAGGAAAACTACCGCAACGACGACGGCCAGCGGCAAAAGAATTTTTATCAGGCCCTCGAACAATCGCGTAATGCTGTCAATTACTCGGGTCAGGTTTCGGAAAATGATCACGCCGACGCCATGTGCAACGCTCAGCACCGGAAACAAAAACCAGTCCTCACGAAAAAGGTCATAGAAGAAATCCACTTCGATTGCGCGAAATAACTGCGCCCAGAGCATCAGAATCAGCCAAAACACGAAGGTAAGAATGAGCGACAGCGCGATGGTTAATGCATTTCGCCAGGAGTAGGTAAACAAGACCTCGTAGGCCATCGGTTTTTCCGCAACGCGTTGCTGCAGATACATGAGTGCCTTGAAGCATGCCAGGCCGAGACTCAGGGCAAATATCCAGCTCAGGTTGTAGACCGGAAATGCATCGTAGGGCGTCGCCTGCCACCCGGTGTAAATACCCAGCGCGATGAGAATAAGCGCAAATAATCCGATCAAACTTGCGGCGCGTTGCGCCTTGCCCCGTTCAAGAGACAGTAGCAGCAACACGGGAACCGCAACGGCGACAAGCCACAATGGAAAATTCCACAACGGTGATGCGCTGGGCCAGGTCCCGGACTCCATGGCGTCATACAAAAACAGCAGCGCTATTCCCTGGACAGCAGCGATCAGGAGCATTAGTTTGCGGGGCAATTCGGTTGCGTCTGTCATGCTTTACTCTCCGGTGCCTGGCTTAAGTATATCGCCGCACCGGCTCCTGAAGGTGGCAAACCTGTGGCAATTGGTGGCGGAGGCAAAGAATCCCAGCCGACCACTTGCACCTGGCAAACAACCTTGTGCAAGTGAGCCATGAGGCCTGCCTGGCAGCGGTTAATGCGGACAATCAGGCCATGTCGAACAACAGGAACTCGGTTTCAGACAATGCACTCATCTGCAATTCACCCGAACGCTCGATAGCAGCACCATCTCCATCCTCGAGCGAAGTGCCGTTAATGTCCAGCCGACCTGTGACTACCTGGATCCAGCCGCGATGATTGTGCTGCATTTTATAGGTAAGCACTTCACCCTGGTCGAGTACCGTTGCGAATAAATCCAGCGACTGATGTATCTGCAGCGATCCTTCACGAGCGTCCCGTGATGCGATTAGCCGCAGACGATTGTGCTTGTCGTCTTTTGAAAACAGCTTTTCCTCCCACTCGGGAGCGATGCCGGAACGTTCCGGCAAAATCCAGATCTGCAGCAGGTGCGCCCGTTCATGTCCGGAATGATTGAATTCGCTGTGCATAACACCGGTTCCCGCGGACATGCGCTGCACTTCACCCTTTCTGATTACGGAGCCATTACCCATACTATCCTTGTGCTCAAGTGCTCCTTCGATCATATAGGTCACAATTTCCATATCCTTGTGCCCATGCGTGCCGAATCCCTTTGCCGGCTCGATGCGATCCTCATTGATAACTCTCAGGTTGCCGAATCCCATGTGCTCGGGATCGTAATAATCGCCGAATGAAAAACTGTGCCGTGCTTTAAGCCAACCCATGTCGACTGCACCGCGATCGAGCGAACGTCTAACCCTAATCATCTGGATCCCCCTCTGCCTGACACCGCCACCGGGGTGTCAGCATTGAAAAATTCTGCGTTCTGAATAATCTCGTCGATCGCTGCCCGTGCGGTGCTGACCGCATCTGCGCCGCGTTTGACTTGTTGGTCGGCGGCAACGACGACGATGTCCGTTATGCCCAGAAAACGCAAAGCCTGGCGCATATAAGGTGTTGCAAAATCGCTATTGCTGTCGACTGCCACGCCGCCACTTGATACCACCAGGATTGCCATCCTGCCCTGTAACAATCCAATCGGTCCCTGCTCCGAATAGCGGAAGGTCAGGTGCGCCCGGGCGATCATGTCGACCCAGGCTTTCAAAGCAGCCGGGACGCCAATAGCAATAACGTCAGAATTCTGTACCTCGTCAATTAACAGGTCGGAAAACGCGAGCGTCGCGCGCTGCGCCGCCGACCGGTCCTCGGCGGGCGTCAGGTTCGAGTTGATCCAGTCTTCATCGACATGCGGAATACCCTCCGTAAGCTCGCGATTCTGCAAGTCCGGGTGGCCAAATCGATCCTCGATTGCAGCGAGCAGATAATCGAGCAGCGCGCGCGTACTTGAAGCATGTAATTGGCCACTCGAATCGACTCGCAATACGCGTAACGGTCTATCCACTGTCATTTTCATCGTGATTATCTCTGTCTGGCCGGCGCCGCCGGTCGTTGCTGAAACTGTGGTGTTCAGTTTCCATGTTGCATATTGATTAATAAACAGTACTTTCGGTACCAGTTTGTTGCCTGTATAACAACAATATGGATAGATTCGAGGACATGCAGGCATTCACTGCCGTTGTGGAAACGGGCAGTTTCACGGCAGCAGCGGAAAGGCTAAACGCCAACAAGTCAGCCGTCAGTCGCCGCGTTGCGGCTCTCGAGGAGCGACTCGGCGCCCAATTGCTGAAAAGGACGACCCGCACAGTTAACCTGACGGCAACCGGCCGCAGTTTTTATGAACGCGCAGCGCGTTTGCTTGCCGATCTGGATGAAGCAGAGTCGGCGGTCGCTCAGGAACACGGTGAGCTGCGGGGCCGCCTTAGAATTGCACTGCCGCTATCGTTCGGCCTCATGCACATGACTGCGCCAATCAACGAATTTGCGAGATTGCATCCACGCGTAGCGTTCGACCTCGACCTGAGCGATCGTTTTGTTGATCTTGTACAGGAGGACATCGACGTCGCGGTACGTATCGGACGATTGACAGATTCGTCGTTGATCGCACGTCGGTTGTTCAGTTCACGGATTATCGCCGCTGCAAGCCCTGACTACCTGGAGGCAAATGGCACACCGGACACACCGCAAGATCTTGCGGAACATCGTTGCCTCTCCTACAGTAATCTTGCTGATTACAGCCAATGGAGCTGGATTGACGAAAACGCGCAGCAACAACCGGTCGAAGTGCATACCGCCCTGGCCGCAAACAACGGCGAGATGCTGAGCAAACTCGCCGCAAACGGACAGGGCGTTGTCATGCAACCCACGTTTATCGCGCATAAAT
Organism: Woeseiaceae bacterium; assembly: GCA_021773135.1. Lineage (GTDB taxonomy): Bacteria > Pseudomonadota > Gammaproteobacteria > Steroidobacterales > Woeseiaceae > SZUA-117. The sequence continues at coordinate 183,492 of JAJFKP010000055.1, forward strand.
TCATACGGGATGGCGCCCTCGTACAGGTATTGCCAAACGTGAACTGGCCCGAGACAACCGCCTACGCTGTTTATCCTCCGACCCGTCACCTGAGCTATCGCGTGCGCGCATTCATCGATTTCCTCGCCGACTATTTCAAGGGCACACCCTACTGGGACGAAGACTGCGCCAACTATTGACGACACAGCCTGCCGGAATTTTTTCCGCAGGCGGCGGTCGCATTAGAATGCATCACGCTTAGGACGCCACGACAAGTGAGGTTAGCAATGAAATTCCCACCAAACGGTTGCTCGAATTCGGGAAAGATCTCGCTTATCGCGCTGGCAACACTCGTTCTGCAGGCTGTCTTGCCGACCGCGTCGGCGGCGGGCGTGGATTGCCTGGATACGAGCGAGGCGCTGGCCTACTGGCGACCAATTCGCAAGGCACCGGCCTCGTCTTCGGCATCCGCCGATGACCTGGCACTGGAACTGATTTCCTGTCTCGGCTCCCCTGACCCGGAATTACGTGACCAGATTGGTTATGAGCTGTATGTCGACTGGCTCCGTAATGATCACCTCGCAGACGCTACCCGAATTCGGCTTTTTGACGAACTCAGTTCGCGCATTCAGGAATCAACCAGTGACCGCGCCCTGTCCCGATCTTTCTCCGCACTGGTGCTTGCAGAGCTGATGCGTTCCGATGCCAAGCGGACTTTCCTGTCGGCCGACCAACGCCAGCGTTTGCTGACTGATGCGACCGAAGCATTGCAGCGCGAAACGGACTATCGCGGACTCATCGCCGACATCGGCTGGGTGCACCCGATTGCACACCTGGGTGACCTGTTGTGGCGATTCGCTCTACACCCACAAACGACACCGGCGCAGGGCATCACGCTGCTCCGCGCAGTAAGGAGCAAAGTCGCTCCGACGCAGACCACATTTGCGTTCAATGAAAGTGACCGGTTAGCGCGTGTGGTCAGCGCTCTAATCAGGCGACAGCTACTTGAAGAACAGGAAACGGCAATGTGGATTGAATCGTTTGCGGTGCCGACGACCATGGAAAAATGGTCAGATGCGTTTCGTAGTCCGCAGGGTATGGCAGAGTTACACAATACAAAGCTGTTTCTGCGGGCGCTTTCCGATCAACTCGCCGGGGATGATGTCGCCGCTGCAATCCGAGAGCCTCTCGAAGCACTAATACAGGGATTTACGCAGTTAATTTAGAGACAAAGAGGGACCGCGTCGTCGGCAGTGCACATCACCCGAAGATCTTTTTCATCAACGGCGAGATGTTTCGCATACCTACCAGCGCCGTGGCCGTCAGAACGCCTGACATCATGGCGCCCGTCACTCCGCATGTCAGGATGTCCTGTCCGGTCAACCACAGCCCGCCAATTTTTGTCTTCGGTGTCAACCAGTCCTGCTGAAGGCGTTCCGTTGTATGATCGAGACCATACAACTCACCGCGCTGGTACCCACTGAACCATTGGGTCGACAACGGGGTTGAAAGCTCGCTGTAGTCGATCTTGCCTTTGAGCTGCGGCAGTTTCTCAAACAGGTGCGGCATGATTCGATCCATCAGTTTCTGTTTAAATGCCGCGTAGTCGTCACCGCGTTTGCCCCAAGTACTACCCTGCCACTTTTCGAACCACGCATAGGGTGCTGGCACGACAATTTCGATGGTTGCCGTTCCCGGATGACGGTTCAGGTAGTCGGGGTCTTTGGCAGAAGGGAACGATATGTAGACGACCGGAAACTCTGCTGAGTCGTCCTTCAAGAATTCGTTTACCGCCGCATCGAAGTCATTGTGCGGATAAATCCAGAAATTTGTTTTTGGCAGACCGAGATCTTCCGCGGTTTCCTGCAGTCCGATATAAACACCCAGGTGGCCTAGGCTGGGCCGGACATGTTTCATTTTCGCGGCATATCCGTAGCGCTGCGACACCCTGTCTTCAATCAGGCTGTTAAATGTATTGTTAACGCCGACAGAAGAAATTACACAGTCACAACCAATACGATGTCCGTCCGACATTCTAACGCCCACTACCCGACCCTCCTCTACCAGGATCTGGTCTACACGTGCATACGTAAAAACGTCACCCCCCGTTTTATTAACAGCCGGAATAATGGCTTCAGCAATTTTCCAACTTCCGCCGACAGGGTAGTAGCCGCCATACAGGTAGTGCCGGGCAATCATGGCATGCACGACAAACGCCGATTGTTTCGGCGGCAATCCCATATCGCCCCACTGACCGCATATGGTTGCAATCAGATCCTGGTTGGCTGTTAGTTCGCGTAAGACAGCGTAAGTATTGCGCAGCATGACCTTCGGCATCTTCCACTTCAGGAAAGGTGCCGCGAGCGAACGCTGCCAGGGTTTCAAAACCCGTTCCATACCCAACATTGACAGTGCCCCTCCGACCTGTGCCAGCAACTGCATATACAGGTCAATCGCGGCTATCTCGTCAGGGAACTGTTGTACCAGGTTATCCCGAAACTCCTGCTTTCCTGCACGGGCGTTGAATACTTTGTCGCCAATGTAAAAGCGGTCGTACTCGTCGTCCATAGCGGCCCATTTGAGCCGGCTATTCGTGAGGAAGTCGAACATTTTGCGCGTTCGGGTGGCCGCACCGACATCACCGATATAGTGCACACCGACATCCCATTCGTAGCCGTTTCTTTCGTAGGAATGCGTATATCCGCCAGCGGTATAGTGCTGCTCCAGAACGCAAACCTTCCAATCAAGCGCGCTTAAGAGCGCAGCAGTGGTCAGCCCCCCCATGCCGGAACCGATAATAACGGCGTCATATTTTTCGGCGAGGCGGTTCGATCGGTACCGGCGACCAATCCGGAGCGTGCTGGCTTTCATCAACGGCATCGCGTCAATGCTACCGGATGCGCGGCGGCGCTGCAGAGAGATAAGGCGACATTACGCCGGACCGGATAGCCCTGTTATGATGACGCGATGAGCATCACACTCTACGACACTACCGTTTCCGGCCACTCCCACCGGGTCCGCCTCTTCCTTTCCCTGCTCGACGTCGAATTCAAGACTATCGACGTTGACATGCGAAAGGGCGAACACAAGACACCTGATTACCTCAAACTGAGTCCGCTCGGACAGGTTCCAACGCTGGTGGATGGCAATGATGTAATTACCGACTCCACCGCGGCCCTGGTTTATCTGGCTAAAAAATACGGTGACGAGAGCTGGCTGCCAGAAGATCCCGCAGGCGCCGCGAGAATTCAGCGCTGGCTTTCCACGGCTTCGGGGGAATTATTTCGTGGCCCGGTCATTGCCAGAGCAATCAAGCTGTTTAATCGTGACTACCATTACGATGATGCGAGCATGTGGACAGACAGGCTACTGACCTGGATGCAATCGGAACTCGAGCAACGAACCTGGCTTGCCGAAGATCGCGTTACGATTGCCGATGTTGCGATGTACAGCTATTTGCGAGTCGCCAATGAAGGTGAGATTGATATGGAGCCCTACCCCGCCATACTGCGGTGGCTGGCCGATGTCGAGAAACTGCCAGGATTTCTCCCGATGACCAAATCAATCTGAGCACATTCCCTTTTTGCACAAGCCGCTATTCAGCAAGCGTTAATAAAGCATCGACTATCTTTGCATCCTGCCGGGCGCTTTCCCGGCCTGAATCCAAATTCGCAAAGGTATTCCAATCATGAAGAATTTCACAGGTGCACTTCTTGGGCTCACACTTCTTGCAGCAACGATCGTCCATGCGAACGAACGTCTTACGCTTGGCGCCTCGATCGGGTACGTCAATATCGAAGAAGACGAACCCGGTTTTGAATTTGATGCAAACGATACGGGTTACAAGTTTTTCGCGAACTACACGTTCAACAGTAACCTCGCTATCGAGGGCGGGTATATTGACTTCGGCTCGCCCGAGGACATCGTCGCGGGCCTGCCGGGAGAAATTGACGCTTCCGGCTGGAATGTATATGGCGTCGGCAATCTACCACTATCTGACTCCGTCAACCTGTTTGCCAAAGCAGGAGTCGTTGCCTGGGAGGCCGACTCAATCATCGACGGTCTGCTGGTCGATACGGATGACGGTACCGATCTTGCTCTCGGCTTTGGTGCGGGATGGAACACGAACGAAGCCTTCGGCATTCGAGCTGAGGTCGACTGGTACGACATCGATGAGGCGGACAGTGTCTGGATGGCCTCTGTCGGTTTTGAGTTCCGCTTCTAGAGCATGAGTTTTTTCAGGGCACACTGGAGCTCGACCGCTGCTAGCCGCGGTCGACGTTTTTTTGCAGTGAGTCGACGCTAGTTTTTTGGCAACTCTGCAATGAGCTGCAGTAGTTTGTCGATGGTGCGATAGTTCCTTGCCGTGCTCGCGACGCCAAGCTTTTTTTCCGCATTAGCGGCGAGCCTGGATCGACCAATCCCATCAGGTGCCAGCAGGTAAAAGACCGTGCCGACCAGTCGAAAACGCTCGTTCGGGGCACACAAGCTGTGCATCACAGAATCGTCGTAGTCGGCAGATATGTCAGACAAGAAGAAAAAATGTAGTGTGGCCGGCTCTACTGTGGCGTCCGGAAACGGGTTCGCTTCAATTGCAGATACCAACTGATTCGAGGATAGCACCAGCACAAGCGGGTCGAGTGAGAATCGCGACGCAATCCCGTCTTCTATTTTTTTCTTAAGGATGGCGGCATTTTTCTCAGGCGAACAGAGCACGACATTGCCACTCTGTATATAGGTCTTGATATTTGTGCAGCCAAGTTCGCCAAGCAGGTCGACCAGGTCCGCCATCGGCAGAATATTGCGACCACCGACGTTGATACCACGTAAAAGTACAATCCAGGGGTTCATCGGTCGACGCTAGCACGGTGTCCGGCCGCAATAAAGGCTGAAACCGTCGAGAGGTCATCTACTCGGGCATAATGACGGCAACCTGCTGCAACCAAATAATGGGAATAAACGAATGAATCTGATTGGCCAGAACAGCGCAAGCGTGATCTTCATCGCCACGATCCTGCTTAGCCTTCTCGGCCTCTATGCTAATGCGAAAATCATTGACGGATGCCTCTTCCGACCATACTGGTTCCTGCGCTCGCAGCAGTACCACACAATCGTCACAAGTGGTTTTGTCCACGCAGACATGTCGCACCTGATTTTCAATATGATCACATTCTGGTTTTTCGCCTTCCCGCTGGAACGTTTCATTGGCACCAGCAACTTTATTGTGCTGTACATCACCGGGCTCCTGTTGAGTCACGCCTGCACCTACCGCAAACACAGGAGCAATCCGGAATACGCCTCACTCGGGGCGTCCGGAGCAATATCCGCCGTCCTGTTTGCGTACATCGTTTATTTTCCTACGACTACATTGATTATATTTCCGTTTCCATTCCCCATACCGGCTGCGCTGTTTGCGGTTGGATACGTTGCCTATTCCTACTGGGCGTCTGCACAACAACGTGGACGTATCAACCACGATGCCCATCTATGCGGCGCAATCAGCGGTTTGCTTTTCGTCGCCGTGACGGATCCAAACGCGTTTGGCGATCTGGTTAGTAAACTCTCTTAGCGTGCAGAGAAAGCGGCAACCATCGGCTGCGATTGCCTTTGGACAAACAACTTATTCCGCGTATTCTTAAAATAGCCGCAATATTGTTGCGTCACGGGCTCGCCGCCACTCGATCAAGCCATTGGCGGATTTCAGGTTGCCGCGACCCTGTCAATTGAGAGAATGGCGGCAAAGCCACGAACCAGGGAGCACTCATGATGAGCAAAAGCCGTGTTTACGCATTGATCGTAATGGCCGTCGTCTTTTCCGGAACGGCCTTCGCAGAACGAATCGCAATAATCGGCACAGGCGACGTTGCCGGTGCCCTGGGGCCCGAATTTGCGGCGCAGGGCCATGAGATCGTGTACGGGTCGAGGGATCCCGATCGCAGTGAAGTACGGGAACTCGTGGCGCGCACCGGTCAGAACGCCGCGGCGACGACACAATCGGCATCAATTGCCGACGCCGATATAGTCGTACTGGCCGTGCCGGGCCGATTGGCGGCCTCAATTGCAGCGGATCTCGGCGACCTGTCTGGCAAAATTATCATCGATCCCACAAATAACTACGTTCGCGACGACGTGCCACGCCTTGCCACTGCCACGTCCAACGCCGAAGCGATCCAGGCTGCTGCACCTGGCGCCCACGTGGTGAAAGCGTTTAACACGTTAAACTGGCGCCACATGGTCGACCCGGATTCCTCGGGCGGGCCACTGACCATACCGTTGGTCGGCAACAGCGCAGCGGCAAAGGAAAAAGTCGCACAAATCGTGGCCGGTATGGGACTGGAGCCCATCGATCTTGGCCCTATACAAAATGCCCGCTATGTCGAGGGCATGCTGGTGCTATGGATGCACGCACGCATGCACGGCAACGCTTTTGACTATCATCTGCGGAGGGCGGCAGCACAATAGCCGGAAAGATCCGGATCTCGACCGCCCAACCTGCCTTTTTGTGACATAACTCCCTGAAAAACCACGGCCCTGCTTGCAAACTGCGTGTTCGGCTCCGTAATTGACGCGAGACCGCATACACACAGCAGGATTGCCATGTATCGAGAGCATTTTGGCCTGACTTCGAAACCGTTTGACGCCACCGCAGACGGTGCGGCCGTCTTCATGAGTCCGCGACAATCTGAGCAGATAAAAGCCCTGCACCAGGGTCTCGGTGCGCAGGACGCAGTCGTTACCGTTACAGGTCCGGTTGGCGTTGGCAAAACGACTTTTGTCAACAAAGGCCTGGAGCTGATTCATCCCGGGCGACTGGTTGCGGCTGTCGGTCGAATGCGCATGGAACCGGAAGACCTGTTTGCATTACTCCTGTCTGGTTTCGGGATTAGCCGCAGGACCAAAGGCATGATCCGGCAAATTGGCGCTTTTCGGCGCTACCTGCACGAACGTGCAGCAACCGGACTTCAGGTCGCGATTATTGTCGAAGACGCGGAGCGAATCGGGATCGATGCACTGGTAGAACTTGAGGCACTGACAGCGGCGGACTCTGGCGCGACATCCAGCGCCAACCTGATCTTGATGGGTCAACCGGACCTCAATGAATTCTTGTTGAAGCCGGACCTTGCCCGTCTGAAACAGCGAGTGCGGCAGCGAATAGAAATCGAGGCGCTGACTGGCCCCGAAATACAGGGCTACCTGAGACATTGCCTCCGGCACGCTGGCGGCGAGTACGACGCAATCTTCGAAGCGGGCGTCGCGGAGATCGTTTTCGGCTGTTCGGAGGGTATTCCCCGACTTATCAATACGCTTTGCGAAGAGGCGTTAAACGCTGCGACTGAAGACAATCTGACGAGAGTGACACCTGCGCTCATGGCAACGATTGCCGAGGGCACGTTTGGCTATGAAGCAGACCTGACAACACCACCGGTGTCGACTGAAGTCGAACCTGCAGAGCCCGGCCAGAATTCTGACGCTCAGTCAGAACCCGGCGGTGGCCTTGCCGGTGCTGCGGACCTTGATCGAAGGTCGCAGCCCGAGCAGCAGTCACCGGAGTTGAGTTCCGGAATCGAGGCAGCTGCATCCAGTCAGGAAATTAGGCATGACATCATCGTCGAGTCCGGGCGCTATCCTGAAAAATCGGACTTGCCTGTAACGCCGGATGAACCAATGCCGGCAGTTGCCTCAGAACCGGGATGTGCAGCAGAGACGGCAACGCCGGAACAAGACGATGTGAAATTGCCACTCGTCGCAAGCGACCTGGTGCCAAATACTACGCAATCCGAAAATGACGCAATCCCCGACCTGATTGACGATACGCATCCCGAACTGCGCCAGCTTGCCGAGCCAGAGGATCACGCGTCCACGTTGACCGATATCGAACCTATCATCGTTGCAGACGAGCATGACGACGGTGATACGGAAACGCTTGAGACCATCGACGAGCATCACGACGACGTTGCAGCGACTGCCGGTACCTCGGAATCCCAACTCGAATTACCGACGCTATCAAATTCGATGCGTGTCGAAATGCCGAAGGAGCCTGAAGCTGCGATTATTTCTGCAGAAACACCAGCCGCAACTGACGTCCCGCTCGCTACAGCCGAGACGGAACCGGTGCCCGGCGTACCTGCAACCAGTCCTGATTCGCTAACTCAGATTGACAACGAAGCAGCGCTGGCAGCCGAAATTGAAGCGGCCTATGCGCTTGAGCAGCAGGATGTTTCGGGCCCCGGTAATGCGGCAGCAGCGACGTTGCAACCCGTCGCAGAAACCGATTCAGATGAAACCGCACAGGCTGACGAGGAAGCTGCTATGGCGGCTGAATTGGAGATGGCTTACGCGCTCGAGCAGGAGGCTGCTGAGTTAAAGCCCGCTGCAGAAGTCGGGACGCAACCCGATGCACCGCAACAGACCAACGACGAAGCAGCCATGGCGGCCGATTTGGAGATGGCTTACGCGCTCGAACAACAAGAGTCTGCTGGGTTAGAAAACACAGCAGAAGTCGAGCCGCAACCCGATCCACCGCAACTGACCGACGACGAAGCAGCAATGGCGGCCGATTTGGAGATGGCTTACGCACTCGAACAACAGGAATCTGCTGCAGCCAACGTTGCGCTTGCTGACGACGTCGACGCCGATCAGCCGGACGCGGGTCATACTGGTATTTTCGCGAACCTCGAGCCGCTGCCTGACTTCGAAACGCTCGCGCTCGACGGAGCAGATCAAACCACTGCTGGGAGTCGCCCGGAACCAACCGGGAAGGAAAACATCGGGGAGGTCACGGTCACGGACCTGGAAGTTACTGCCATCCGGAAAAAATCCAGACAGGACATCGGGGCACTCGAAGATGCACTCGAATCAGCAAAGCAGGGATCGGCTGAGGCAAAGCAGCCGCCTGAGGTCATGGCCGAGTCCGCTAATGACGCACCCGCAGCACCCGGGATACCCGAAATTACGCTCGATAAATCGATTTCAGCTGAGCAGCCGAAAGAAACGGCTGCCGATAGATTCGCTGCAGAAATCGGCACGGCTAATTCGCTGGAAGAATTCAGCGATGCGATGGCGGAAACGTTATTCGGATCCGAAGCGTTTGACCAGATTGCCGCCGACGTCGTCGCCAATCCTCCTGACGCGGCAACCGACAAACTCGAGGATATGGACAAGCAGTCGCCCGTGAAGCTCGATGATACGGACATGCCGGGAGCCGCGAATGAAGCAATTGAAAACGAGGTTGCCGAGCTTTCGCTAGAAGAGACGTCCTCGCAAGCCGTTGTTAACAAGAAACCGGTCGCGATAGAAAAACCGGGCGCCCCTGTCAACACGCCAAACCGGGAGCCGCACAAAGTGCCGCAACTGTCTGACGGCGGTGAAGTGCCGCTGAACGAGTCGGTCGCGATGCGCATAGATATCCTTAACAAGATGAAAAACAACGTCGCTAAAATGGCCGTGGAGAATGTTGAACTGGGCGAAAGCGCACCACCGAAGCCCGCAAAGGATTCCGTACATCTGCAACCTGAATCGATTGAAGATCAGATTGACACCTCTATTACGCAAACGCTCAAAGCCGTAGATATCGCAAGAATGGACGCGGAAGCCGCTGCGGAGGAAAAGGAAGAAAAGAAATCCCGCGGGTTGTTTAGTCGCTTCAGGAAATCTTCCTAGCCGCTATTTCGCGGCACAGATTATTCGCTGGCGTAGCCTGTCAGCTCGACGTATCCGCGGCCTGTGAAATCCTGCTCGCCGCGGCTGCCGTCGACATCAACCGCGCCCTCCCAATATCGCACCGTGGTCAGCAACTCCTGATCACTCAGTACCGGCTGAACAGCTAGTGACAAATCACGGCCCGGAATATCGATGATCCAGCCTGCCGGGTAAGTGCCACCGCGTGGGCTGTCCCAGCTGTCGGTTACAACAATAGACACGTCCTCCGGACGCAGGTAACTCGTTACGCCCTCAGGGTCGATCCATGTGCCTGCCGAATGACTGTCTGCGGAATTGTCGTTGCGACGAATGTTGTAAAACATGAGTTCGCTGCCATCTGACAACTGCAGTGCGAACCAGTCCCACCCGCGCTGACCGGACGACAATGCACTGCTGCCCCACTCCCGGTCCAGCCATGACAGCCCTGTCACGGCATAATTCTTTTCTCCCAGGCGCACTGAGCCATCGCTCTGCAAACGCGTCAGTGAGTAGTAGTAGGAGGCGTTGCCTGCCTCGGCGGATTTCTGTGACAAACCATCGCGCCCGTTCAGGACGGGCCGTTTCAGCGCCACAAGATCAAGGTCCAAAGAGAAACCCGCATCTTCTGCATGCAGGTTCCAGTGCGTCGACCCAGGCCTCGGCGCAGATTCTGCAATCGACCAGTCGTCAAGCCAGACCTTGAACGGGCTGGCCTGAGCACCGGCGAGACCCGCGCCTCCTCTTGCATAGCGCTGGGCAACATGGAATGACTTACCGGTTACGTCGGTGATTGCGAAATGGGCAATGTAGACCTGGTTTGTTTGCCATGCGGAATCAAATTCGCTGGGCGTATCAGGCGCCAGCGAAAAGCGAAAGAAGGTCAGTTCGAATCCGAATCGCTCGCGCTCCGGACCATCAAGGTTGCCCGTAACGTACCACCACTCGTTGCGATAGCGGGTATGCGGGCCGTGATCACGTGGAAAAACAAACTCTCTCGGTTCGATTGCGCGTGCGAAACCTGCAGATGAATCGCCGCCGAGAAGCTCAGACAGACGCGATCCTCCGCGCAGCGCTTCGGGCGCTGCCCCGGTGTTCTGCTGGTCCCCCTCGCAAGCGGAAAGGGAAGTTATTATCAATGTAAAAACAATTAGATAAACTGATTTTTTAATCTTTATTCTCACATTGTTACTCGTCCCGCATAGCCAGCGCCGGACGAGTGTGCGCCGCTGACCAGGCTGGGTAGATTCCTGCCAGCAGGGCCGCGCCTACGGCCAGCAGCAGCGCCCACAGCAACACTGCCGGCGGCACCGTAAAGTCAATTTCCCAACCGAAGGCACGCCGATTGATCACCTCAATCAGCACCCAGGCCATCATGAGTCCCAGCGGAATTGCTGCAATGCCGCTGAGGATGCCGATGCAGCCGGTTTGTGCGCTCACCAGCATTCCTGTCTGGGCAGGTGTCATGCCGATAGCACGCAAAATTCCGTAGTCGCGGGCACGCTCCAGCTGCAGCGCAAGCATCGCACCAAAAATGCCAATGACAGCCACGCCGACGGCAAGCCAGTACAGGACGTTAGTAATAACAAACGTGCGATCAAATATCTGCAGCGATATATCACGGATGCGCGCGTTGCTGTTCATAATCAGCGACTGTCGACCACGGCCAACTTCACGCAATTTGGTCATGATGTCGTCCACGTCCGTCCCTGGTTCAAGATAAAGTCCTATTGAATCAATTACGGGATCGTCAAAGTACCGATCGTACGTACCGCGACTCATCATGATCGCACCGTTGTTCGAGTCATAACTCTGGTATACGGCCGCTACCGTAAACTCGATCATTCCATCTGACGTATTCAGTTGCAGTGAGTCTCCACGACCAAGCTGCGAGCGGTAGGCATAAGCATCCGAAATGAGCACGCCTTGTCCGTTATCGAACAGCTGCCAGACGTCCTCAGGACGACCATCACGAATCTTCGTGCCGCGATAGCTGCCTGGCGCCATCTGTATAGCAATGATCTGCGTGCGTCCGCCCTGATCCTCCAGCCACGAGCGACGACTGGTGCTGTGTTCGATAATCCCTGGTACGGCGACCAGGTCTGCCAGCAGCTGTCTGTCCAGTGAGCCGCGCGGAACGCCAACATACACGTCAGACTGCAACGTTGTATTCAGCCAGTCGCTCACGGATAAACGGAAGCTCTCCACCATGATACTCACGCCTATGGTCGCAGATACAGCGATCGACAGCGCAACCACTGCAACCCCGGTCCTGCTGAGACTTTTACTCACGCTGCTGACCGCCAGGCGCGCCGCCGTGCCGCCCCATCTGCCCGCCAGCGGCTCAAACGACACCGACAGGAAATGTACGACCAGCGGGATACATAGCGCGAAGCCGAAGATAAGCATGAACAGCGCCACCAGCCCTGCCGTCAGATGGTTCCCTGAAACAGTCAGCGTCAAGCCAGCAACCAGCATCAGTCCTAATCCGCCCCAGGCCAGTTTTGGCAGCAGCCCACCGGCACGAGCTTCCAAAGTGGAACGCGATAGTGTCAGGCGCGGCTGATAGGCTGACGCCTCTGCGGCCGGGATTGCCGCTGCCACAAGCGTTGCCAGCAAGCCTGCGAGGAATCCCTTCGCAACCGAAAAGCTATCGACACTCAGGCGGGTGACGTTCGCGACGAAATAGTGATCGCTGACCGTTCGCGACACCAGCACCACCAGTTTTTCGCCCAGCCAGACCCCTGCGAAAACCCCTACGGCCGCACCGATCAGGCCAATTATTGCCGCTTCAGTCAGGATCAGCCCGAATACTTGCCGACGGGTAACGCCAAGTGCGCGCAGCACGCCAATTAGTTCGCGCCGCTGCAATACGGCGAATGAAACGCTGTTGTAAATCAGGAAAATTCCGACCAGTAACGCCAGCAAACTCATCGCAAACAGATTTGTCATGAACGCATCACTCATATCTGCCGTCGTCTGGGTACGCCCGGCAGCCGAAAGCAACTCTGTGCCATCAGGCAACAGCGATCGAAGCCTGCTCGCCAACTTGTTGTCACCCTCCGAAATTTTCACGTCAATCCGCGAAAGCTTTCCCGTGAGTCCAAGCCAGTGCTGGGCGGCCGCTATGTCAGCGACCAGCAGGTTATCAAGCTGACCTTCCTGGCCACCCTGCGGCGACCCGGCCAACCGTGCCGGATAGGACTTGCCGTTTGCCTCCAGTATGAACGGCTCATTCGCCGCTAAATCGAGCTCAGTTGCCGTCCTTGCCGACATGAGCACCGAACCATCGCCAGCGAGGAATCGGCGCACCGCATCTTCGCTGCTTTGTCCCGAGCCTTCGCTATTACCAGGAGGGGAACTTGCTGGCGAAGAAAATGAGCGAAACGCTCTTTCAGCAAACACATCGACGCCAAGAAGCTGCATCGTGCGATTACTAATGCGCACATTGCCGGCAACTATCGGCGCTATGGAGCGAATCCCTTCCGCTACCCGCAAGTGAACGTAGAGCGCCTCATCGATTCCACCAGGTCCGGCGACAATCTGGTGAGTCGCATCGCCATTGACCGCATTCATGGAGGCGATGAAAGCCTTGCGCGAACTTTGGTTGGCAAGATCAACGGAGACCATAACAGCCACGCCGATACTGATGCCCAGCAACGCCAGCGCGAGTTGCCACGGATGGCGCAGCAGATAGCCAACGCTGGCGCGAATCAGAATTGGATTCAAGACGAAAGTAAGCCGTTATGCAGATCGAGGATTCGGTCCGCTCGGCTGGCCACGGTCGCGCTGTGAGTCGCGATAATCATTGTTCCACCCGCCTGCCGGACCATTACATCAAGCAACTGCAGCACGTCTTCTGCGGTTCTGTCATCGAGGTTTCCTGTTGGCTCGTCGGCCAGCAGCACCGATGGTTTGTGGGCGAGCGCCCGGGCAATTGCGACACGCTGCTGTTCACCGCCCGACAGCACATCGGGATAGCTGTCAATTCGGTCCGCAAGGTGCACGGCGCCGAGCAATTCACGCGTTCGCCGCTGCGCTGCAATGCGGTCAAAATCATTCAACTCGAGAACCAGCCGGACGTTGTCACCCACGCTCAAGGTCGGTACAAGATTGAATGCCTGGTATACGAAGCCGATATGGCGCCGCCGAAACAACGTGCGATCACGCTCGCTCATGCCGGTAATATCCTGGCCCGCCACCTCCACCGAGCCCGCGTCGGGAACGTCGATTCCACTGATCAGGTTAAGAAGCGTCGATTTTCCCGAACCGCTTCGGCCTCGCAGCGCAATGGATTCTCCGCGGGCAACGTCGATATTCAGGCCGCGCAATACATGGTGCTGCTGCTTCCCTTCCTGGTAGCTCCGAGTCAGATTGCTGACGCGTACCTCGTGAGTTGTGCCATTCAAAATCTGTTGCCCGCCCATGCGATCGCCGAAGTCGTATCATATACACGGCATTCGTCGTTTATAAGGTCGCCTTGGATCAGGTCGTCCAAGGTCGACAAAATTTTTTCGTCATTCGAAATTATCTGTTACTCGAAATTACCTGGTCCGGGCCACGTTTGTTCGGCAGCAACAGTTAAGACAAACGTTGCATGCTTTTGCACCGTCATAGACTGACAGCAGTTCTTACGGCATTCGCAAAAGCGGCTAAAGCGAGCCACCCTCAGCGGTGCAAGCCTGTCTGTGCTGGGCCGGACTCGGCCCGTGCCGCGTGTACATGGACTGTCGCATGCAATCTAATGACTGAGCATTCGAACGCCTTCCAGAAATGCCACGATCTCGTGAATGAAATAGGTGCGGGGCTTCTCGAGCAGTGCCGCGTGATCGCTGTCAGGGACGGATACATACTGCTTGTGGCCCGTCGCCAGACTCGTCATCAGCTTAGCCTGGTTCCCCGCTGGCGCGAGCGGGTCATGCTCTCCTGCAATCACGAGCGTCGGTACCGAAATTTTCGCACCGTCCAGTGCGTTGTATTGATCCATGCTGCGAATATCGACGCGAATCGGATCCGCTTTCAGTGCAGCATTGATGTATGCGTCGATTGCGCGCTGGCTGATTGAGCCCGGCGTAATGAAATCGCTTGCCGCCGCCTTGGCCGTATTAGCCGCCCTGAGCGGCTCGATACCGGGTTCATCCGGCGGAATAATGCCTTCGACATCACGCCAATAACCAAACAGCGTCAGCGAGGACACCAGGTCGGGATGTCGCTGCACCATGAGCTGTGAAATGGTGGAACCCATGGACCAGCCGAACAAGTGCGGTCTGAGCGCCCAATCGCTCTGCGCGGATATCCACGCGGTAACGATGGCGACATCGTCTGCCGCCCGATTCGGCGTCAACCAACCAGATTCGTCGCGGGGTGTGGCGCCGTAACCGCGCAGGTCGACCGCGTAAACGGCATAGCCGTCCGCAACCAGGCTATCCATCATCGATAGCTCCTCACCCTCCACCTGCAGGTCAAAGTCGGGCAATGCACTCCAGGTTCTGCCATGCACCAGCAGCAGCGCCTCCTTCGCGTCATCTGCGCGCTTTTCCCACAGCGCAATGGGATGTCCGTCCGCCATAACGGTATGCCGCTGCAGTTCAGCACCGTGGGTTGACGTTGCCGGCCACGCGAAAACGATGAACAGGGTGAGAGCAGCTAGAGTTTTGGTCGACATCATTGGTCCTTTAATACGATCGGATTTCTGCATTGGAGCAGATGTCATGACCTGATCGCAATCCAAGCGGCTATACATTGCCGAGGGCGAAGCAATCACGTACGGTTTGCGCACGCGCTCGCCACCGGATGCTAAAGCTTCACGGTCTCATAGATGCCAGGCCAGCGACAAAGACATGCCGCGGAAATAACTTAGAAAGTCAAGAAGATAAAATGTCTAAACTAATAATAAACTTGGACAAATTGGAATTTTCTAAATTCGGCAAGGGAGAAAAGTTTGGGGCTCATCGTGCCAACGTTTCCGGCAAAATCGGGGCGGAAAAACTGGGCTACGGCGTGGTCAGACTAGCGCCTGGAAAGCGCGCCTGGCCGTACCATTCGCACTACGTGATCGAAGAGATGTTCTACATTTTGTCGGGCAAGGGAACCCTCAGGCATGCTGACGAGGAGCACCCGATTAGGGCCGGCGACTTCATTTGCTCGCCGCCGGATCCCGCGCAGCCGCACCAGATTATCAACACCTCTGATGCGGATCTCACCTATATTGCACTAAGCACCAATGATCACACAGACGTATTTCTTTACCCCGATTCCGACAAATACGGTGTGTGGCATGGCAAGACCAGAAATCCGTCCGATCCTGATGCGTTTCTCCTGTTTGCCAGGAAATCGACCGCGGTAGATTACTGGGATGGCGAAACGGAAGAATAATGAAGCATCGGGGCGGCGAGATTTTTTCGCCTGCCCGGTAGAATTCGTGAAAGGCTGCAATCGGAGCACACCATGGCCCTACTGGGAGAACTAAGGCGACGCAATATTTTCAAGGTCAGCCTGGCCTATGTTCTCGTTTCCTGGCTGATTATCCAGGTTGCGGACGTCCTGTTCCCGATCTTCAACGGGCCCGACTGGGCCATGCAAATCCTGGTCCTGTTTCTGATCCTAACCTTCCCTGTGGCCGTGCTGCTTGCCTGGGCATTTGAACTTACGCCGGAAGGTCTGAAGTCCACCTCGGAAGTCGATAAAACACAAAGCATTTCGGTGCAGACCGGCCGCAAGCTCAATCACATCGTCATGGCACTCCTCGGGGCGGCAGTCATCTTCCTCGTGGTCGACAACTATATTTTTCCCGACCAGGTCATGCCGGATCCGGACGTAGACTATCGGCGTTCGGTCGCGGTCATCCCGTTCACGAATCGCAGCGCCGCCGAGGAAAATGCCGAGTTCCTCGCCGACGGAATCCATGACGAGCTGCTGACCCGCCTGGCCCAGATAGCCAACCTGAAAGTGATCTCGAAAATGTCGGTCATGCAATACAAGAATTCCACCAAGACTGTCAGGGAGATCGGAGAGGAACTGGGTGTTGGCAGCGTCCTCGACGGCGGGGTCCAGCGCGCCGGAGACGAGCTACGCATCAACCTGCAGCTGATCGATGCCCGCACAGATGAGACAATCTGGGCAGACACCTACGATCGGGAATTGAATGCCGTCAACCTGTTTGCAATTCAGGGTGAGGTGTCTGCTGCCATTGCGGATGAGCTTAGGGCACAGTTGAGTGAAGCGGAAGAAGAACGAATCAGCGTTGTGCCCACTGAAAGCATGCTGGCACTGGAGTCGTACTTTGCCGCGAAACAGGCATTGGCGATACGTGGGTCTGAAACGCTGCTGACTGCTATCGATCGCCTAAACCTTGCCGTACGCATCGATCCGCAGTTCGCCCTGGCCTGGTCTGGCCTGGCAGAGGCCTGGCTGGAACTTCCCAACTATCTTGCGTCCGCAGATCCGATGACGGTGCGCATGGAAGCGACCGCAGCGGCGAACAGGGCAATTGCGCTGGATCCGGACTCGCCTAATGCAGCGGCTGTGCTGGGGTGGCACCGGCTATTGCACTACTACGACTGGAACGGCGCAGAAAGGTCTTTGCAAAATGCGTTGGCAGTCGACGCGTCCAACGTCAATGCGCTGCACTGGTACTCGCACTTGCTGTCGTGGCAGGGCAAACATGACCAGGCGATTGACGTGGCCAGGAGAGCCGTTGCCGCCGATCCTTTGTCGACGCTGATGGCGACCAACCTGAGTTATATTCTTGCCGATGCACGTCGATGGGACGAATCATTCGAGATAGGCTCGACAACGCTTGCGAAAGACCCCTATTCGTCTCTTATGGCGAATTTGTGGATCGCAAAAATTCGCGCGCGGCGGGCCGTGGATGCCGCCGTACAGCTCGAAGCATGGGCGCGCGCAACCGACCGTGACATTCCGGCAGCGATCGCACTGGGCGAAATGATTACTCGGGCGCAGGCAGGAGAGGAAGTCGAAGGCGATGCCGAAGCTTTGATTGCGCAGCTGAATCTTGTTTCGGAAGTGCCCGAAATTTACGCCGCTATGGGTAATAGCGATAATACGATTGCGGCGCTAGCTGTCGCACACGACAAGGGGATTGGTTTTCGCAGCCTGCTATCCATGCGCATCAATCCGTCCTACGACTTCATCCGGGACGATCCGCGATTCGTTGCATTGCTCGAAACGGTTGGCCTCAACAGCCTAAATGCCGGAGTCGAGCCGCGTTAATCTTAACGCGGCTCGACCACGCGCAGAATCAGTCTGCTCGCTTTACCGCCGTCGCCAGGATTTCAAACCGGGCGTCGAAAAGCAGATCGCCCGCACCAATAAATGCCCGGGCGGGATATTCCTTCGTAAAATAGGTTTTATACACGCCATTGAATGCGCCATAGTGCGCCACGTCCGAGCAGTAGATCTGGACCATGACCAGGTCATCCATGGTCATGCCCGCCGCCTCGACGCCGGTCTTGATGGCATCCATTGCGACCCGCGCTTCTTCGGCAGGATCTGCCGGTACTTTACCGTCGACAAGTCCCAGCACTCCGGACAGGTATAGCGTATCCCCGACCATCACGGCACCGCTGAAAGGCGGCAGGTTTTCGTCGGACGCAGACCGGCCGTCGATATAACTGCGCTCCTCGTGTGCACCTACCATGCCGGCAACGACCATCAACGCCGTTGCTATAACTACTGACAGAATTCTGCCTGATTTCATTCCTGTTTCTCCCTTTATTCGTCGGATATCGAAACCAGATCGATACCCATTTCCTGGATCTGGCTATTTAGTGCCGGGACGTTTTCCTCCCAGACGGACTCAAGTAACGCAAGTTCGGATTCTAACGCAGTACTTAGTTCATCGCGGACCCCGATTGCGCCCTCAGTAGGACGAGCGTCACCAACGTCAACTGTTCGCATCAGGCTTGTCAGCTTGTTGTTCAGGCGGATCGGATAATTTAACGGATCCTGCCGACTCTCATTCTGCGTTTGATATATCGCTGCTTCAATCGGCTCTATCGTTTCCATGATAGCGCTGACTTCAGTGAGTAAGTCCGCAACGCCGCTGTCGGTCTCCGCAACCTGTTCCAACCGGATTTGCAGTGCCTCAAGCTGAGTCCGCAGGCGGCGAATTTTGCGCACCTCAGTGTGAGCCGCGGAAAGCAGGTCTCTTGTTTCGACTATGAACTCAAACTGTTCCCGATAATCGGCCGGACTCGATGCAGAACGGGGATCCGCCAACACTTCGAATTCGACATCACGCACCACGTTACCCACGGTAAGCTCCGCACGATAGGTACCGGGAATCGCTTTCGGACCAACCTGCATATCTGCCCACATGATCAGATCGTCAAATCGTTGCATACCCGGATAACGCAGGTCCCAGACAAACCGATTCAGCCCCTTGTCCGACGTCAGCAGCGCAGTATCGGGCGGGTCATTGGGCCCCGGTTCCACTTTCTCTTCCTCGTCTGGCGCGGCTGGTTTTCGTGTCCAGGTCCAGATTGGATCTGCGTCACGCCCGGCAAAGACGCTTAGCGTCATCTCCGTATCCAGCGCCGGTTCCTCACCCAGGGAATAATGCAGCACTGCACCTGTATGGGGATTCGTGCCGGCGTTGCCTGCATCGTCGGCGCGACCTCCAGCAGTCAGCCGATACACGTCCCGCGGTGCGTAGAGAAAGGCCCGGGCGGACTGTGAAGCGCCGTCTATCTGGTGCAGCACACTCAGGTCGTCAAGTATCCAGTAACCACGACCCTGTGTCGCCGCTACCAGGTCTTTTTCCTTTACCGCCAGATCGGTGATAGGTGTCACCGGCAGATTGAGCTGCAGCGACTGCCAGCTGGCACCATCCGTCAGGGAAAAATAGATGGCCTGCTCTGTTCCGGCGTAGAGTAACCCTGGCCTGTCCGGATCCGCCCGCACCACACGGGTGAATTCATCTTCCGGGATGCCCGACGTGATCTTCTGCCAACTGCGTCCCCAATCGGTGGTTCGATACATATAGGGCGCGAAATCATCGGTCTTGTAGCGCGTCGCTGCGATATATGCGCCGCCGCGTTCAAACGGGTGAACATCGATGCTGTTAATTTGCGCCCAGTCCGGCAGTCCGCTCGGCGTAACATCCGACCAGCTATCACCATCGTTTCGCGTGACGTGGATGCGACCATCGTCGCTTCCTGCCCAGATGACGCCTTTTTCATGATGTGATTCCGCGACGGCAAAAATCGTTCCGTAGTATTCGATGCTGGTGTTGTCTTTGGTAATGGGCCCACCTGAAGCACCCATCTTGCTTTTGTCGTTGCGCGTCAGGTCCGGGCTGAGCGTTTCCCAGCTTTGCCCCATATCATCCGTGCGAAACAAGACGTCCGCAGCGACGAACAACACATCGGGGTCATGAATGGAAAACAATATCGGGAAATTCCACTGAAAACGATATTTTAGTTCCGCGGCGCCCCACCCCATCGGATTGTCCGGCCAAACGTCGATCGACCGTACGCTGCCCGTCCTATGATTGATTACCCGCAGGTAGCCGCCGTATGATCCGCCGACCACGATATCCGGGTCATCGGGCTTCGCCACGATATGACCGCTCTCACCACCTGCAGTCGGCTCCCAGTCACGCACGCCGATCGAATCGCCAAATGCGGAACGAGAGCGAATTCTGACAGCGGAATTGTCCTGCTGCCCACCCAACAGGCGATACGGAAAATCATTATCGGTGGATACACGATACATTTGTGCAGTCGGCTGATTGCTTTGCGTCGACCAGGTCTCGCCACGATCAAACGAAACATTCGCGCCGCCATCATTGGCCTGGATCATGCGCAACGGATCGTCAGGATCTATCCACAGGTCGTGATTGTCGCCGTGCGGTACATCGATGGTGGAGAAAGTTTTGCCGCCATCTTTCGAATAGTGAAAACGGACGTTTAAGACATAAACCGATTCTTCGTCCGCCGGGTCTGCGTAAATACGGGTGTAGTACCAGGCCCGTTGCCTGAGATTGCGATCTTCACTGGTTCTCGACCAGGTCTTGCCGCCGTCCCTGGAGCGAAATACGCCACCGTTCTCTGCTTCGATGATCGCGTAAATATTCTTGTTATTCGTCGGCGATACGGTAATGCCGCTGATGCCGATCGTGCCTTGCGGCAACCCCTCGTTGCGGGTCAGCTCTTCCCAGGAGTCGCCGCCATCAACGCTTTTCCATATCCCGGAACCGTCGCCACCGCTTTCGAGACTGTATGGCGTCCGCAGAATGCGCCAGAAGCTTGCGTACAAGATGCGCGGATTGGTCGGATCCATTGCAAGATCAACAGCGCCGACTTCCTCGTTAACAAAGAGGACCCTCTCCCAGCTTTCACCGCCGTTTCTTGATCGATACACGCCCCGCTCATCGTTGGCTCCGAACAGGTGGCCCATCACCGCGGCATATACCAGGTCCGGGTCGCGTGGATGAATCCTTATGCGTGAAATATGTTGCGAATCAGTAAGGCCAATCCGGCTCCAGGTGTCGCCAGCATCTGTCGAACGCCACATGCCGTCCCCGGGCGAAACATTGCCACGAACCGTTTTCTCTCCGCCACCAACATACACAACGTTAGGGTCCCATTCGGAAACGGCAACCGCCCCGATGGATCCGCCATAGTAGCCGTCCGAGACACTTGTCCAAGATTGACCGCTATTCCGGGTTTTCCAGACGCCGCCTCCCGTGCTGCCGAAATAGTAGGTGTTGCGATCGTCAGGAATACCCGCTACCGCGGCGGAACGTCCGCCCCGGTATGGGCCAACCTCGCGCCACTCCATCGCCTTCAGATTGTCAGGAAACCCGCTGCGATCGATTTCCGCCGCCGCAATGCCGCCCGATATGCACAATAAAATCACGCACGCAAAACCCGAACGCGTCATTGATGAACTCCCCTGGTTATTATTATTGGCCCGGCAACTTTACACTATTACGCCTAATTCATAAGGCTTCGCGCATACGTTTCCCGTTTTCGGGGCCATGCTGGAATACGTCGCCCAGAGGAACAGCGAAGGTTTCCGCAATCCGAAACGCGACCTCCAGGGACGGCGAGTACTTCGCTTTCTCGATGGCAACAATGGTTTGCCGGGTTACCCCTATTTTCTCGGCAAGTTCCTGCTGGGTCATGCCGCCAGCCGCCGCACGCAGATCGCGAACGCAGTTGCGGATCACGCATTTTTTCACGTCAGACGCCCCGGCGGTAATAGTAGAGCTGTAGTGCAAAGCCAACCACTTCGCCCAGTATGAACGCGAATATGATCATGTTGGCCGCGGCAATTAGAGTTTGAAACGAGCCATCTGCTGCCGCCTGGTCGAGGAACGCTGATATCAGCATATAGCCGACGGCGGTAATGCTTCCCGTCGCCAATATGTAGTACGAAATCCGGGTAGCCTTGGCCTCAATGAGCCTGTCACGTTCATCTTCAACCTCATCGCGCGAGACCAGGGCGATCACGATGTGATAGATCACCTCCACGACAACCACGGCCACTACGATCCCGATAAGCGTGAATGGCAATACTGCCACTGCACCTGAGGAGTCAGCCGTAAATACCTTAAATACTTCAACAAAATACGCGCCAAACAGACACAGAGTGATCACGAGAGAGCCCAAAATGCTTTTCTCTTGAAACGACATATCCATAACGCTGATTCCCATGTAAAACATTTTTTACATGGTACGAAGCACGTTTGGGCGTGTCAAATATTTTTGACATCTAGTGAATTGCCCGAGAGCACTTCCCGTGCATACACAAGATGGTTCAGAATGCGCATCTCGCTACTCGACAAACACATTTACCAGGACAACCTATGCGCAAGAACACCCGCCCCGCCTTACTGACCGTACTGCTCAGCGCCCTTGTACTCTCTGGTTGCAGTAACGAAGAAGCAACCGTTGCGCCGGTGATGACGCCCGCAGAACCCTCTGTTTCGACCGAGCTGCAGCCCCACCAACAATTGGCGCGGGAGATCCTCAAGGAGCTGGTTGAAATCGATACGACGGACGCGTCGGGCGACAATACCGCTGCCGCGCAGGCGATGGCAGATCGGCTGCTGGCTGCCGGTTTCCCGGCAGAAGATGTGCAGGTGCTGGCTCCGGCTGAGCGCAAGGGCAACCTGGTGGCTCGTTACCGCGGCCGTAATGCAGGACGCAAACCGCTGTTGTTGCTGGCACACATTGACGTTGTTGCCGCAGATCCCGCTGACTGGACGCTTGACCCGTTCACGTTTGTGGAACAAGAAGGCTATTACTATGGTCGTGGCACGACCGACGACAAGGACGAAGCGGCGATACATATCGCAAACCTCATTCGCCTCAAGGAAGAAGGATTTCAACCAGACCGCGACATCATTGTTGCACTGACAGCCGACGAAGAAACCGGCAACCACAACGGGGTCAAATGGCTGCTTGAAGAGCATCGGGAACTGATTGATGCGGAATACGCCCTGAATGAAGGCGGTGGCGGCTCGATGCAGGACGGAGTACATATTTCCAACAATGTTCAGGCCAGTGAAAAGGTTTACCAGACATTCATTCTCGAAACGACGAACCCGGGCGGTCACAGCTCCCTGCCTGTGAAAGACAATGCAATCTATGACCTGGCAGAAGCAATCGTAAGGATCAGGAATCATGCGTTCCCGGTGAGCCTGAACGAAGTGACGTCACTGTTCTTTGAACGATCCGCAGCGCTTGAAGAAGGTGAACTGGCGGCGGCAATGCGCGGCGTTTTGCAGAGTCCGCCGGACCCCTCGGCCATCGCATTCCTGGCCGATACGCCATATTATAATTCGCGTCTGCGAACGACCTGTGTGGCTACACGACTGGACGCGGGTCATGCGGATAACGCTTTGCCGCAACGAGCGCGAGCGACCATTAATTGCCGCGTTTTGCCCGGTGAGTCCATTGCGGCGGTACACAATACGCTCGAGACCGTCATTGGCAATGACCGGGTGTCCGTGACTCCGGCAGCGCCGGCCAAGCCGTCACCACCATCGCCGTTGACCGATGAAATGCTGGGGGCAATCGAATCGATCACCAATGACATGTGGCCCGGCGTGCCGGTTATCCCGACAATGAGCACCGGCGCGACTGACGGCCTCTACCTGCGCATTGCCGGCATACCGGTATACGGGGTGTCCGGCCTGTTCGGTGATATCGACGACGTGCGCGCCCACGGACAGAATGAGCGAATTCGCATTGAGTCCTATTTCGAGGGGCAGGAGTTTCTTTATCAATTGACGAAAACACTTTCACGCAGCGACCAGAACTAGGGACTCGAGCATGGCAACGGTGCTGGTAACAGGATGCAATCGCGGCATCGGCCTTGAGCTGGTGCGCCAATATAAGACACGTGGTGACAACGTCATCGGCATTTGTCGAAACACCAGTGACGAACTGCAGGCGCTGGGAGTCCGCGTTATCGACGGCGTCGATGTGGGTACGGCAGCAGGTATCAGTAAGCTTGCCGGAAACGTCGGTGACGAGAAAATCGATGTCCTGCTGAATAACGCCGGCATCGGCGGGTGGGACAAACTCGAGTCAATCGATTACGAAAAAATGCTTGAACAATATCGCGTCAATGCACTCGGGCCGCTGCGCGTAACGCAGGCTTTGCTGGAAAATCTTGGCGACGGTTCTAAGGTCGGCATCATTACCAGTCGCGTAGGCTCAATTGAAGACAATAGCTCCGGCAACAACTACGGCTATCGGTGCTCTAAAACGGCCGTCAACATGGTCGGCATGAACCTGCATCATGACCTGTCGCCACGCGGTGTTGCCGTGGCCCTGCTGCATCCCGGACTGGTCGCTACGGATATGACAGGCGGTAACGGCATTTCGCCGGCCGCGTCTGCCAGAGGACTAATCGCACGCCTTGACGAACTCAACCTGGATAACAGTGGTGGCTTCTGGCACGCCGAGGGCTACCCGCTGCCCTGGTAGCCCCCGCTGCTTTAGTCGTCGTACCGGTAGAAAGCGTCCATGGCGCGATACAACATATGCACATCAACTTTTGAGCTTATTGCATAGGTTGAGTGAATCGACAGGACTGGCACACCGTAGTCGATCACCTCCATGTTGTCCTTTGACAGCGAATTACCGATCGTGCCGCCGGACGCACGACCTTTGTAGGTCGCGGTTTGCCACGCCACGCCCGCATCGTCGAGGTAGGCACGATTCCATGCGATGTATTCTGAATTCGCATTGAAACCGCCACCGTAAAGCTTCAGATTGACGCCGAAACCCAGTCGCGGCGCATTGCCGACCTCCCATACCCCGGGATAGGCCGGATGGATACCCGGATTTACATCGGAAGACACGACTTTCGTATTTCGAAGCGCGCGTCGCAGATCGTAGTCACTATAAGCATCGCCACGCTGGCGATAAACGAGTTCGCTCATTAGATCGACGAGGTACGTGGACATGGCACCGGTGTTGTTCACGTTCCCGACTTCCTCGTTGTCCACCAGAAATGCGATAGCCGTCTGCTTGGGCGTTCCCTGTTCCAGGATGGCTCGCAGCGCGCTGTAAGAGGACAGCTTGTCGTCCTGACCGTAGATGGCCATCATGCTGCGATCGAAGCCAACGTCACGTGGTTCCATTGCTGGAACCAGGACGAGCTCAGCTGAGACCAGGTCCTCCTCTTCAATATCGTATTCTCCATCAAGATACGCCAGCACTGCCGCCGAAATTGAATTGTTGGCATCCGGAATGGATGCAACCAGCGGGTCCAGCTCTTCACCCATAATGACATCTCGATTCATACGTTCACGGAATTCCTGGTCGACGTGTGGCGATAAATCCGGAATGACAAAAACAGGATCATCGGGATCAAGGCCCACTGATATCGCGACGCGCGTCCCGTCCTTTTTATCGACGTGACCCACCAGCGCCAGCGGCAGGTTCACCCATTGATAGTTCTTGATCCCGCCATGGCGATAGGTCTGGAACAGCGCGAAACCCTCCATTTCGTAAAGCGGACGCCCTTTTAGCTCGATGCGTGGAGAGTCCACGTGGGCACCCACAACGCGAAACCCGTCCGTAAATGACTCTGAACCGACGACAATCAGGGACAATGTCCGATCTCTGTTAATGTCATAGAAGCGTGCACCGGGCCGCAGATTGCTAGCGGACCTGAGTTCCCGGAAACCGGCATCCCGTGCAATCTCAACCGCCTCGGACACAAAGCTCAACTCCGTTTTTGCGCTCGACATGAAAGCCTTGTAATCCTCGGCAAATGCGAACACATCCCTGCGTTCGCCGTCCGAAAGCTGCGCCCAGGCCGGCTGCGGAACTACCTCTTCCGCAGCATCTTGCGCGACAGCCACACCGTGACCTGTTGCGCCTAGCGCTGCGAGAAACAGAGTGCGAAAAAGGACATGAATAGAATTCGTCGTCGACGTCATTGAATTTACCCTGGTTGCAATAAGTTGCTAATTGTCTCGAAAAGAAGCTGCGGCTGGCCAATTCGGCCAACGGTGCTATGTTGAATCATTCCAGCTGCCGGCAATTTCTCCTGGTGCCGCGCGCAAGCTTACCAAGCGGGGCACCGTCTACAAAACAATGATTTACGGCAGTGGTCAGTGGCAGCATATTGCCAGCCTGTCCTCGAACAGCTGCGGTTTAACACTAATATAAGCCCCGCATCCTGGCGCCTCGCAGGCAAACGTCCGTCAAGATGGCTCCGCATGTCGCACGCCATGGAATGTTAAACTGCGGTTACCCGCACAAGATCGCAAGTGGTTCTGGCGGGCACAGGCAAACACACCGAGACCAAGGGATTCACGATGACAAGCGATGATCAACAGTTACTGAATCGCCGCAGAATTCTTGCTGCTGCCCTGCTTGGCGGCGGAGGCGCCGCATTGGGTGCCTGCAGCCCCGCAAGCACACCCGATCTAACTTCCAGCGATGAATTATGGGCTGGATTCGACGCACGCATTACTGAGAGAACGCTTGCCGAAGCAGAAAAATTATTCGGCCTGTCATTTTCGGCAGCAGAACGCCGCCAGATACTTGGCGGACCTGTCGAGGAAGGCACCGAAGGATTTTTTGCCGGGCAGATTGCGTCGCTGAACAAACGCAGGGATCAGGAGATTCCGATCACACTGCAACCGGCAACAAACTTCGACCCGCGACTGCCCGGTGTCTCTTACCCGGAGCAGGGTAACAACGTGCTTCTTTATCCGGAGGAAATAGCGGCCATCCCGTCAGATGCAGAGGGTATCGCGTTCGCATCAGTCAAACAGCTGTCGCGGTGGATGACAACGGGCCAGATCACAAGCAGAGAACTGACTGATTTGTATCTGGAACGTATCGAGCGTTTCGGCGATCAGCTGGAGTGCTTCGTCACAGTTACAGCCGATCTTGCCAGGCAGCAGGCTGACCAGGCGGACAGGGAGCGCGCTACCGGCCAGCTGCGCGGACCACTGCATGGTATCCCCTACGGTGTAAAAGACTTACTGGATACAGCAGGGATACCGACAACCTGGGGCGCAGAACCTTACAAAGATCGCGTTGCAACCAGCGACGGTGCGGTCGTGCGGCGGCTTCGGGATGCCGGCGCCGTGCTCCTGGGCAAAACCACGCTGGGCGCACTGGCGTGGGGTGACGTCTGGTTCGGGGGTGAAACGCGTAACCCGTGGAATCCGAAAGAAGGAGCTTCCGGATCGTCAGCGGGATCCGGGTCGGCAACCGCTGCCGGACTATGTGCTTTTGGCATAGGCACTGAAACGTTGGGCTCTATCGTGTCGCCATCGGATCGCAATGGCCTTGCTGGTCTGCGACCGAGCTTTGGACGCGTTTCCCGGGTCGGCGCAATGGCGCTTTGCTGGTCGCTCGACAAGATCGGCCCTATGTGCCGCTATGCCGAAGACAATGCGCTGGTGCTGAGTGCCCTCAATGGCTATGACGAATACGATGCCGGATCGATCGATTTCGGGTTCGACTACGATGGCCGTGACTCGGTGACCGACCTGACAATTGGCTACGATCCTGCCTGGTTCGAGGCAGACGATGTAAGCGCGGTTGATCGATCGGCGCTTGAGGTCGTCAGGAACCTGGGGGCAACGGTCCGGGAAATTTCACTTCCGGACCTTCCCGTAAATGAAATCATGGGCGCACTGGGGGTTGAATCCGCGGCCGCGTTCGAAGCGCTCACACTGTCGGGACGGGACGACGAGCTGCGCCGGCAAATCGACAACGCGTGGCCGAACAGTTTCCGCCAGGCACGCTACTTCTCCGCCGTTGACTTTGTGCAGGGCGACCGCCTTCGTCGAAAAGTCATGCAGGATACCCACGAGTTTTTCTCGCAGGTCGACATCATTTTCGGACCCAGTTTCGGCAACCCGATGTTGAGCCTGACAAATTTTACGGGCCAGCCCTGCCTGACACTCCGAGCGGGCTTTGAGGAAATTACGCCTCGCCCTTTTTTCGATCACCCTGAGAACGACACCGACGAAACATTACATCGGATTCCACGCTCGGTGACCTTATGGAGCAACCTGTTCGAGGAAGGCACGCTGATCACCGCAGGTCGTGCACTCGAAGCAGCACTTGGTGTTGCGGATGAACGACCGCCACTGAGCTGAAAAGGAACCATTGATGAAAAAGGTATTGCTGTTATTGAGCCTGTCCATGCATCCCGGTATCACTATGAGCGAGAACGCGGGTTATTCGATCGAGCAAGCTGCCGCCTTTCGCAATGCATGGACGATGGACAATTGGGACAACGGCGGCCCGCTCATGCGCTACGTCTTTTTGAACATGCCGGAATTCTGGAACCATTCCATTATCAGTCGAGCTGGCAATATACGCAGGCTGCCCGTAAACCCGCGGCCCGACGTTGCCCGGTTTGTCACGACAACTGATGCCGGCCGGAAACCGCTGGATGATTATGTCCGCGACTCTACCGTGAATGGCGCGATCGTGCTCCACCAGGGACAGATCGTATACGAGGCCTACCCTCGCATGCGCGCCGAAGACAAACACCTATACATGTCGGTATCGAAGATTCATGCGGCAACTGCAATCGCTATCCTCGAAGATCGCGAATTAATCGATGTTAGTAAATCTGTTGGCATGTATTTGCCATCATTGCGGGATTCGGGCTGGGGCGAGGTCGCCATCCAGGATGTCCTCGACATGGCGTCCGGGATTGGCTGTCTCGAAGGAGAAGAAGGCGCGTACAGCAACCCACAACGCTGCTACTACCAGTACGAGGCGTCACTTGGATGGCTGCGTGCAACCGAGGACACAATGGACAGCCCGTTTGAGTTCATGGCAACACTCGCGTCGCATCGCCCGGCAGGCGAAGCATTCGAATACACGTCCCCGAACACTTTCATTCTGGGATGGCTGGCGGAGTCGATTAGCGGTCGACCGTACGCGGAGTTTATTTCGAGTGAAATCTGGAAAAAAATGGGGGCTGAATCCGATAGCGTTATCGTCGCTCCGCGTCGTGGCGTGCCAATCGCCAGCGGCGGTATCAGCTCGACGCTACGTGACCTGGCGCGCTTCGGCCTGTTGTTCGCGCCCAGCGGACGTCATGGCACACAACCCGTCATATCTGACGCTTTCCTCGAAAAAATTCAGAAAGGCGGTCGCCCGGAGATTTTTAATGCGACTAATGAGGACGAGGATCGCGAAGTGGACGGCGAGAGGCCGCGGCATAACAGCTACCAGTGGGACTTCGTGATGAGCGATGGTGATTTCTTTAAAGGTGGCTTCGGCGGCCAGGGACTTTACATTTCGCCGTCACGCGATCTCGTGATTGCTTTCTTTGGAACCTTCGATGCGGACGAACAAGGGCACGAAATGACTCGCGTGGCTCGACAGCTGGCGAAGTCAGAACTATTCAACTAGAGCCCGTCAGAATACCACCCAGTGGGCGAATGCCAATACAATCGGCAGCCCGATCGCCGTACGCAGTATGAATGCGACCAACAGGTGCCAGAATTTGAGCGGAATCTCGCACTTGATCATCAGGATGCCAATCTCTGACATGTAGATCAGCTGCGTGACCGAGATCACGCCGATAACAAACCGGGTGAGCTCCGACTCAATCCCCGCACCGAGCAAAGCCGGCAAGAACATATCCAGGAATCCGGCGATAAGGGCGGGCGCTGCAGCTGCCGCCTCCGGCAGACCGGCAAACTCGAGCACTGGCACCAGCGGCGCGGTTAGCGTTTGTAGAACCTGCGTCTCCTCCGCGAGAATCAACCCTGCTCCACCGACAGCTATGACGGCTGGTACCAGCCCGAACCAGATATCCAGGATATGACCCACGGCGACGCGAAACTGCTGTTTAAGCGGTGCCGCAATGGACGCGCGTTTTGTCGCCAGTCCGATTGCCTCTTTTAACAGCGACTCACTTCCGTCAGAGTGCGTTTCCCGAAGCGGGTGTAACGTGTCGTACGGGGTATCTGCGAAACGCGACAATGGCGGAATTCGCGGCATTATCATTGCTGTTACGACCCCGGTAATAACAACTGCCAGGTAGTACTCGGGAAACCGGTCATCAACACCTACGGTTTTGGCGACGAGCAACGCGAACGGAACGGAAACTACTGAGAAATTGGTGGCAATCACCGCCGCTTCCCTGCCCGTATAGTGCCCACTGACGTATTGTTGAATCGTAATCAGCACGCCTACGGGCGCCGATGACATCCACGAAGCCAATGCGTCAATCGCAGAACGTCCTGGCAGTGTGAACAAACGACGAAAGGACCGCTTGAGCAGCGTGCCAATGAATTCCATCAGGCCGTAATCGGTGAGAAACGGCATGAGCAGTCCGGCGAACAGGAATATTGGCACGATGTTGACCGCCAGATCGTTGAGCACCGTTCCGCCGGTGCTGGCCTGCCAGAACATTTCCGGCCCAATCTGGAACATGGTCATCGTGCCCATAATCAGCCCGACAATACGCAGCGCCACCCAGATCGGTGCAACCTTGAAAAGGCGCGCAAACAACGAGTCCTCAGCAATCCTGTTGCGACCGAGCGTTATTGCGTAAAGCGTCCCGCTTGCGCTGATACAGAGGAGCGCAAAGACCACCCACGGCATGCCGGCACCGACGAAGTCGCGCCCGGTATCCGATATGAGTCCCATCAGGATTGTCCAGTTACCGTCCACCTTCACCGGCGTAAGAAACGTCATGACGCCCAGCAATGATGGCAATGCGAATCTGCGAATTGCGGCCGCATCCGGCGCGGGCGCGGCGTCCGGACCCGTGACAATTTCAGGTTCGCCACCCAGATCGTGTGGTGTTTCAGTCATGCGGCCTTGTACTCGCTAAGGTAAACTGCCGTTGCAAAATAGCAGCTCGCGAGCAGCTTGTTAACAAAAACCAATATTGCAAACAGGTTAAACCATGCTGAATCGATCTCGTATCACGTCCCGCGTCTTCATTACGACATTTGCACTTTTTGTTGCTGGCGCCGCAAGCAGTCAGGAAGAACGGCTGGAATTCGACTGGATTTTTAGCGATGCCGGCAAGGCCGCAACCTCGCTGCCGCGCTATGCATGGCTTGCCAACGATGTCGTCGCACTCTATAGCGCGGATCTGCCAAAAATCGAAAGAACGATCGAAACGTTCGACGCGAACAGTGGCCGACACAGAAACCTCGTCGACGCCGATCGCGCGATAACTGCAATAAGCGAAATGCTGCAGCCCGATGAACCATACGAAGAACTGGGATGGCCAGACGCTTTTGGCCCGAATGGCCGCTGGGCGGTCTATGAAAAATCCGGGGACATCGTGCTCCTCGACCTGCGCACATCTTCGGTCACTGCCGTTGCCACGACCGAGAGCGAAGAAACTTCGGCTCGGTTTTCGCCAAACGGAGAATGGCTGGCGTTTGTCCGCGACAATGATATCTATGTCTGGAATATCGAAAAGTCAGAAGAAAAGCGCCTGACAACAGACGGTTCCGATACCCTGCTGAACGGCACCGTTTCATGGGTTTATTGGGAGGAACTGCTGAATCGCGCAGACAGGGGCTATGAATGGGCGCCGGATTCCAGCGCAATTGCCTATCTGCAGTCAGACGAGTCGGGCGTGGGCGTTATGCATTACGTTGATTTTGAACCCTATTTGCCGCGACTCATCAAGCAGCGCCACCCAAAACCGGGCGAGGCCAATCCGCGGGTGCGTGCGGGTGTGGTGACCCTCGACCAGGCTGAAAATACCTGGATCGATCTCGGTGCCAATTTGTACGAGTATCTGCCACGCATTCAATGGCTGCCAGATAGCAAACGGCTGGCCGTACAAACCATGAACAGACCACAGACAAAGCTCGATATTTTCATCGCCGACAGCAAAACCGGCGAAGCGGTTCACCTGCTGCGCGAGGTCAATGAAGGTTGGATCAACGTGCACGATGACCTGTACTTCCTCAACAATGACGCCGGATTTATTTGGAAGTCGGAGCGTGACGGTTACGCGCATCTCTACCAATTTGATATGCACGGAGAAATGTTGAACCAGATTACGAAAGGCGACTGGGCGCTGCGGGCATCAGGCGGCCCGCCGGGAATGAGCAGGTCAATCAGTCACATTGATGAAGATGAGGCGACGATCTATTTCACAGCGCTGGAAAAAGCATCCACCGAGCGTCACCTGTATAGCATCGGCTTTGATGGAGAGAACATGCAGCGTATCTCCGCGTCCGACGGCGTGCATTCGATTCGCTTCAGTCCTGACGGCAGTTACTACGTGGATGTCACTTCAGCCCTGAATCGGCCGCCCTCGCTCGCCGTGCATGCGGTCGAAAAAAACAAGTCACACACGATTGCTGACACGGCCTCGACAATTCCTGGCGGATTCGAGCTGCTGGACTGGGAGCTTTTTTCGATCAATGCACGTGATGGTTTCGAGATGCCGGCGATGATGCTGAAGCCGCGCTTTTTCGATCCCGAGAAAAAATACCCGGTAG
Source organism: Woeseiaceae bacterium (assembly GCA_021773135.1). Lineage (GTDB taxonomy): Bacteria > Pseudomonadota > Gammaproteobacteria > Steroidobacterales > Woeseiaceae > SZUA-117. Next base: position 216,103 of record JAJFKP010000055.1, read on the forward strand.
TCACCTACGTTTATGGCGGGCCTTCTGCGCCTACAGTGGTTAATGCATGGCAGGGACGTGCGCGAGGCTATTATCACCAGCTATTGGCAGACAGCGGCGTGATTGTATTCCTGGTCGACAACCGGAGCGCGGCCGGAAAAAGCAAGCATGACGCTAACACCATCGTCAATCAGCTTTATGGGCCCGTAGAACTAAACGACCTGCTGGACGGCATCGCCTGGTTGAAATCCCAGGCGTACGTGGATCCGGCCCGGGTCGGCGTATGGGGCTGGAGTGGTGGCGGTTCAATGACGTTACAGGCCATGACCAGCAGCGCGGAATTTGCCGCCGGTGCGTCAGTAGCACCCGTCTCCGACTGGCGCTACTACGACACCATCTACACCGAACGTTATCTAAAGCGGCCGCAGGACAATGAGGACGGCTACGCGTCTACCTCGAATACCGCACGCGCCGGCAAATTGCAGGGAAGACTGTTACTGGTCCACGGGACGTATGACGACAACGTTCATCCACAGAATTCCTGGGCGTTCAGCGACGGTCTGATCGAGGCAGGCATCACCTTCGATATGATGATTTATCCGATGCGCAAACACGGTATCAGCGACGATGCCGCCCAGCTGCATGTCTACAAGACTATGTTTGAATTTTGGCAGAGAAATTTCCAGCTCGGCGATTGAACCTGTCGGGCGTTCCGCATTCTAATCAGGCAGGAAGTTAAACAAGGACAACGTGGAATGAGACCCATACTGACTTTTTCAACGCTCATGGCTATTTGCAGCAACGCGGCTTATGCCACTGACATGCGCCCTGCCAATTTCAACGTGGCAGAACGCAAGCACCAGCTAACAAGCCACATCAGATGGCCCGAGGAGGTCAGGACGGAGGTCTCGCTCATCCTGAATTGTTTCGCCATTATCAATCCGTCCGGTCGCATGAAAGATGCAAACTGTTTTGCTAAAAATCCTTTCGAACAGGCGTTCACAGCGTCACTTGTGAGGGCCGCAAAAAAAGGTCGCCTGAATCCTGCCCTGATCAACGGTGAACCGCAGGAGGTTTACCTGCAGTTCCGGGTGGAATTCACGTCGGAGGCAGTCAAAAAGGCGCCCATTCCAAAACCCGCGGAAGGCGAAGAGGAACTGAGCAAGAAAGAAAAGAAAAAACTGGATAAGAAACTTGAAGCTGAGGCAGTTGCACGGGCAAACAGGCGCGTATCCGTTTACCTGAACCCCGGGTATGAAGAGAATGTCGCCGCTTACGGCTACGATCATGTCGCCGGACAGCGAGTGATCGGAAAAAAAGAATCATGGAATGACGTTTGCCCGAAACGCGCCAAGTACGCCGTATGGGTGCGTGCATACCTCAGTGAAGAAGGTGAGGTTGGCAATCCGACAATTGACCACGCCGACGGCGTAATGCCAACGGCGAATTGTCAAACCGCTATCAAGGAAACAGTGCTTGCCAGCAAATTCACGCCAGCAATGGCAGACGGCGTTGCCGTGCCGTCTTCGTTTATCGAGATGTTCGGCAATTAGCAGCCCGGTTTGCCGACCTCCACCGGCAACATCGCCTCGATACGCTCCATCACATCGAGGCGAGCAACGAGATCATGAATGTAGTCCAGGTTGTCCGTGTCGAGGACGAGAACCTCACTCAGGTCATATTTCTCGATCCATGACTCGTACAATCTTTGCAGTCGATTAAGGTAGGCGAGCGGCACGCCCTGCTCCATAGCCCGGCCCCTCAACCGAATCCGTTCTCTTAGCGTTCGCATCGAGCAGCGCAGGTAAATCATCAGGTCCGGCGGCTGAATTGCGTCGAGAATGGACTGATAGAGAGCCTGATAGGTTGCCCAGTCGCGCTGATCGATATGCTTCATCTCATGGAGCGCGGCGGCAAAAACTTCCGCGTCTTCAAATATGGTGCGGTCAAGGACCACCAGCCCCGGCATTCGGTCCAGTTCCTGGTGAATGCGAAACTTGTTGCCAAGAAAATATAGCTGCGAACGAAAGGCCCAACGCTTCATATCCTTGTAGAAATCCGGCAAATAGGGATTGTCTTCGCTCGGCTCATAGTACGGCGCAATGCCGTAAGTGCGGCTAAGGAAATTGACCAGCGTCGATTTCCCGACGCCGATATTGCCCGCAATCGCAATTGACTTGCGCACCGTGATGCGCCGGCTTACTGCGCTTCGTAAACCGCTTTTCCACCGACGTAGGTGGCGTCGACAGTAACGTCCTTTATTTGATCCGGATTGATTGTGAGGAGATTGTCGGACAGCACGACGAAGTCTGCCAGCTTACCGACTGTGATCGACCCCTTCATATCCTCTTCAAATCCCGCATAGGCCGTATTCAGGGTGTACGCCTTGATCGCCTCTTCGATGGTCAGTTTTTCCTGTGGAAACCAGCCACCCTCAGGCTGGCCGGACAACGTCTTTCGCGTCACTGCAGCATAGAGGCCGAGCATTGGGTTCAGGTAGTAACGTGAGGCATTGGTGCCCGGCGAATCAGAGCCAAAGCTGACCACCGCGCCGGAATCCCACAGGCGCCGAAACGCATACGCGCCACGCGAACGATCCCGACCGATGCGTTCTTCCATCCAGCGCATGTCGTCCGACGTATGAAATGGCTGCACTTCAGCGACAATATTCATTTCGCCACCGCGCTTGATATCTCGGTCAGTCATGACCTGGGCATGCACCAGTCTGAAGCGACGATCCCGATCACCGTTCTTGGCGATTATGCGTTCCAGCATGTCCATCAAATAACCGTTGGCCTCGTCACCGATTGCATGCACTGTCAGCTGAATGTTCGCCGCATCCGCCTCGATGGCAAGGCGCTCCAGCCGACTCTGCATATCTTCCGGATTATTTGGACTGCGCTCGAACGGAAACATAATGTCCCGCCAGATGCCGCGACTGGACGGGTTATGCGTATAAGGTTCATAGAATCTGGCTGAACTGTTGCCCATGATGCCGTCGATCCAGGCCTTGGTTGCCCCGAAACGGATCCAGTCATCGCCGAAGCCAACCTTTATGCCGAGATCTGCCATCGACTCCCAGCGATCAAGCGGCGGGCGGTAGCGCGCGCGTGCAGTCATCTCGCCCTTGTCACGCATCTCGCGATAAATATCGACATAAATCGGATTGGAGGTAATGTCGCAATAGCTGGTCAGGCCAACACTGGACATTTTGTTCCAGGCCTCTTTGGTCTCCGCAATACGTTGCTCACGCGAAGGCGCCGGGATCAAATCGCTGAACAGCGTACGCACGTTATCCCGAACCAGCACAGTGGACTCCACTGCACCTGATACCGGGTTAAACAGCGCGCCAGTGGGCTCGCCGCGATCGTCACGTTCGACGGCAATACCTTCCGGGTCTGGCGTCCCTCGGGTTATTCCGGCCAACTCCAGTGCTGCTGAGTTCGCCATGTAGACTTTCCGGTCAAAACGCCTGACCAGCACCGGCCGATCCTCAGTGAAGCTATCAATCATGCGCTTGTTCGGCAGGAAGAAGTTGCCATACAAATCATCGGGATTGACTTCCCGGCCCGCTTCGGCGACATCGCCCTCTGCCCAGGTCTCGTATGCGGACCAATCGCCACCAACGATCCAGGTGCCCGGTGCGTAGCGCTGATCGACATCCCGAATGCGCGCAACGAAACTCGTCTCGTCAGAAACATCGAGCAGATTGAGCCCATACAAAAGGCGCCCGGTGCCTTCGAAATGCACGTGATTGTCGTAAAAACCCGGCGTGACAAAAGCGCCGCCAAGATCCACAACCTCTGTTGCTGCACCGATATGTTTTGCTGCTTCGGCATTGGACCCAACGAAAATGATCCGACCATTCCTCGAGGCTATTGCCTCGGCGCGTGGATTGTCTTCATCGACAGTCCAGATCGTACCGTTGGTAACAACGATGTCCGCATCCTGGGCGGACGCTGCCGAGAAAGTCAGAGTAAAAAATGCCAGTAATCCGCCGGCCTTGTGCGTCATCTTCATTAAGTATCACCGTGCACGGCTAGTGCCTTTGTTGTTATGTATGGACCGGTCAATTCGCGATCCCCCGCCTCTTCGATTAGTCAGAATTCTACTCGCCAACCGTCCAATCGCAACTTTGACAATCTGGCGAAATGTCGTTATCGGCCAACACCTCGAAGATCAGATCTGTCCAGACCTGGTTAGGCGTCCAGATTTTGTTCATATCCGCCTTCGCTTCTGCAATTGGCACGCCTTCATGCAGCACCCGATATAAGAAACTGAAAGCGGAGGCCCTGAAATTTGCCGCACAGTGCAGCAGCGTCTTTGCCTCCGATTCGCTCTGCATCGCCCCGACAAAAGCGTAGAAATCCGCTTTGGTCGGCGCATCCCATATGACCGGTATGTGCACGTAGTCCATGCCAAGCTCCTTGACGACCGCGTCTTCGTCAGGGATCGCATTGCGGCCATTCGAGAATGCAATGTAAATGACCCGCTCGAAACCGGCGCCAGGCAATAAACCGAGCTGCTCCCGCGTCGGCTGGCCCGCACTCGCAAATGTTGGGGAATATTCAATATAATTCCTGATTTCCTCGAGCTCTGCCGCGCCTGCGACCATGCTGGCGGGCGGACAAAAAGCCAATATCACAATAAGATTCTTATAAAAAGCCATGCTGTGCTCCCCGTTTGTGGTATTCATTGTGCCCATCGGACCATGTCGGGGGCAAATGGTTCTTGCGCCTGCGGATTCACGGTCGAACCAGCCGGCGACTATCATGACCTCTGTCGAACTGCCGAAGTCGAAAGGACGAATGCAATGAAACGATTGATAACTTCCCTGGGAATCTTGTTGCTTGGCCTGCCCTTACAGGCGCACGAATATGCGACTTTCGAGGAACTCGGCGCGGCCTTCGGCTACGATCTGGAAAACCAGCAAATTGACGCTGAAACAGTCGCACCAGGAATCCACGTCCTGTTCGGCACCGGCGGCAACATCGTCGCTTCAATAGGCGAGCAGGGTGTATTAATGGTCGACAGCCAGTTCCCGGAACTCATTCCGCGAATCTTGGCAAAGATCGAGGAACTGGGCGGAGAAGGAATCGACTTCACCCTCAATACACACTGGCATTTTGATCATGCGAACGGCAATCCGCTGCTCGGCCGGGACGGTGCGTGGATGGTGTCTCAGGCAAATTCACGCCGCATGATGGCCGGCGAGCACGAAATCGACCTGGTCAGCCTGGCCTATCTGCAGCCCGCCTTTTCGCACGAAGCGATGCCGGTGATTACGTTCACTGATGCGATGCAGTTTCATTTCAATGGCCACACTATAGACCTGATGCATTTCGGCCCGGCGCATACTACTGGCGACGCGGCGGTTCTGTTTCGCGAAAGCAATGTCGTGCACATGGGCGACGTTTTCAATGCAGCCGGTTACCCGTTTATTGATGCCGGCAATGGCGGCGATCTGAACGGCATGATTCATTTCTGCAAAAAAGTACTCGCGCGCCTCGATGAAGACAGCGTGGTGGTGCCAGGCCACGGCATGGTGGCAGGTAAAGAAGATTTGGCGGCCTATGTAACGATGCTGGAAACAGTCCGCAACAGGATTAATAGGATGATAGACGCGGGTATGTCGCTGGAAGAGGTACTCAGTGCGGCGCCAACCGCAGACTTCGACGAGAACTTCGGTAATCCGGCCAGGTTTATAGACCGTTCTTACAAGAGCCTGTCACGCTAACCGGCAACGGCCAGCCGGAATTGAGGCAACAACAATAATAATGCGCCAGGCGCAACCGGGGGTTGAGTGTTACAAGACGAACCAAAAATAGTCCACAGGCAAAATCTGCTGCGTGGCATGGGCATTGTGGGCGCCGCTATCCTGGTCCTCAATTCGATCATCGGAGCAGGTATATTTGCGTTGCCGGCAACCGTCTCGGCACGTGCCGGCGCACTTAGCCCGTGGCTGTTTCTCGTTGTCGGCCTGCTGGTTATCACTATCGTGCTGACGTTCGCGGAACTGGCCAGCTACTTCAAGGAGTCCGGCGGACCGGTCCTGTTTACCACCACGGCTTTCGGCCCGCTGGTCGGCTTCAGCACGGGATGGATTCTGTTTATCAGTCGTATGACTGCGTTTGCCGCAAACACGACCGTAATGGCGCTGTACCTGGGCGCCGTATGGCCCTGGTTCGAGACCGGGCTGGGCCGCACCGTGCTCATAACCTTTATCTGCAGCTTACTCACCTGGGTCAACTTTATCGGCCTGAAAGAAGGCCTGCGCACGATGGCCATAATTACGGTCTTCAAGATAACGCCCATTCTGCTGCTGATCGCGCTCGGCCTGCAAGATGTGAGTGGCGCGACATTGTTTCCGGCAACGATGCCTACCATCGATGATCTGGGAGGAACGACGCTGCTGTTGATTTATGCCTTTGTTGGCTTCGAGTCGGCAACTATCATGTCGGGCGAGACCAAGAATCCGAAGGAAACGTTGCCGCGCGCACTCGTGTTTACGCCAATCGCGGTCGGCATCTTCTATTTTCTTATTGTTATCGTCTTTATTTCGGTGTTGCCTGACCCGGGTGCTCCGGGCATGACACTGATTGATGTTGGTCGTGAGCTCATGGGGTCACCCGGCGCTCAGCTGATTACGCTGGCCGCCGTGTTTTCGATCGGCGGCAATCTATCCAGCATTATGCTTGCTGTACCACGACTGCCGTTTGCGCTTGCCGAAAAACGCCTGCTGCCGCGCTGGTTTGGCCACATTCATCACAAATATGCGACGCCCAGCAATTCCATCCTGATGTTGGGCGGACTAGGCCTGGCCTTCGCGCTGTCCGGATCTTTCGTCTGGCTGGCAACTGCGAGTTCATTAACGCGGCTGATTTCTTACGTCCTGTGCATTGGTTCACTGCCGATCATCAGGAAGAAAGCGAGCGAACAGGAATTGCGGGAAGCCTACCGCCTCAAAGGGGGTTACACGATTCCGATTATCGCGCTGCTGGTTTGCCTGTTTATCGGTGCCCAATCGGAGCTGCAATCCTGGCTTGTGACGGGCGGGTTGCTGGCAGTCGGTCTGGTCTTCTACGCAATGGCAGCCAAGCGACGAGACCGCTGGGAAAAAGAGCAGTCGTCGTCCGGCTGAACTCGGACACCAGTCTATTGGCCGACGTCTTCAAGCGCCTTTAAGCGAGCCGCCTCGAATTCGTCACCTTCTACCCAGGACGGCATATCGTCGGCGTTTGCGATGGCAAGGCCGGTCCAGAATCCGAGCTGCGCATCCGAGATCATGCCTTCAAAATTCCAGCCCGGATCGTATTCATCGCTCGGCTGGTGATAGTTAACATTCGTATAGTGATTGAGCTGCTCTTCGCCCCAGCCCGGTGGGCGATCCACAAAGTCAGTCCCTGTATCGAGATACATAGCGGGAACACCAATTTGTGCAAAGCTGAACTGATCCGAGCGGTAGAAGTAGCCCTTGTCCGCAAACTGGTCGGGTTTCACAATACGCCCCTGCTCCGCAGCTATGCCGGTGACGATCGAATCGATTGTGGTTTTACCCAGCCCGATATAGGTCACGTCATGCGTATGGCCCCATATATTGCCGCCGTCATAATTCAGATTCGCGGCAATCTTGCCGGGCGCAAACGTCGGATTGCCTGCGTAGAACTTTGAACCAAGCAGACCCTGTTCTTCAGCGCCGACCAGCGCGAACAGCACTGATCGACGGGGTGCTTCCGGCAACGCTTTCAACGCTCGGGCGATAGCCATTACCTGGGCAACTCCCGATGCATTGTCCATGGCACCGTTGTAGATGGCATCCCCATCTTCGTCTGGCGTACCGATACCAAGATGATCGTGATGCGCCGTATATATAACCACCTCATCTTCCAGATCACGATCGCTTCCCGGCAGCAGACCAAGCACATTTGCCGATTTGACAGTGTTGATCGATACATCGAATCCGATCGAAGTCGTGACGCCGAGTGGCACCGGTTCGAAATCCCGATTGTCTGCAGCCTCGCGCAGCTGATCGAGATTGAGTCCCGCCATTTCAACCAGTGCGCGTGCGGAGTCTTCGGTGACCCATGCCGCGGCCTGCAGTCGTGCCTCATCACCCGCCGGCAATTCGAACTGCTCGCCGGTCCAGGAGGTTTGCACAACCTGGAACGGGTAACCGGCTGACGGCGGCGTATGAATAATGATGGCGCCAATCGCGCCCTGCTCTGCAGCCGTCTGGTATTTGTACAGCCAGCGCCCATACCAAAGACGTCTCTCGCCACCGAACAGATTTTCGTCCCAGTCAGGATCATTGTTCATGACCAGGACCACTTTGCCGGTCACGTCATGATTTTCATAATCATTCCAATCGTATTCAGGCGCCTGAATACCGTAACCCACGAACACCACTTCAGCATCGCTTAACTCGGCCCGCTGTGCCTGCACACCGCTGGAAACAATGAATTCATCCCATTGTTTTAGAATCAATTCACCGTCATCGTTGCGAAACGACCACTCCTCGGGCTGATCCGCCGTTACGCCGATCAGTTCGAAGGGCTGCTCCCAGCCGCCATCCGCAGCGCCCGGCAGCAAACCCAGTTTGCCAAGCTCCTCGGCCAAATAGCGCCGCGCCGCTTCGTCACCGCGTGAACCTGGCCCGCGTCCCTCGTATTTGTCGTCCGAGAGCTCCCTGACGTAGCCCCGCATAAGGTCAGCCGTTATTTGCAGAACGGCGGTACTAGCATTCCGGCCACCGCCGCTCGCTTCGTCAGATGTTGCCTCAGGCGCGAGCGGCGCCTGGCTTCGATCGCAGGCACCCAGCAATGCAGAAAGAATGAAAGTACCGGTCAGCAGTACCGTTCGAATCGTGGTTGTACGCATATTGTTGTGATATCTCGTAGAGAATGTGACTCAGAATAATTCCGCGAGGAACAGTTGCAGGCTTTGCCACGAACGACGGTCTGCGACCGGGTTATACACTGTTCCATGTGCCGGATCGTTGGCTGCCGGATTCGAAAAGGCATGCAGCGTGTTTCCGTATCCGTGTATTTGCCAATCCGCGCCTGCCTTCGTGAGCTCTTCGGCCAGCGCAAGAACCTGATCCGGCGTGGCCATTGGATCGTCCCAACCGTGAAGCACGAGCACTTTCGCCTTGATCCGCTCATCCTGCAGATTTCCAGGCGCGGCAAACAGGCCATGGACGCTGGCTACGCCAGACAGGTCTGCCGCCGTCCTTGCCAGATCGAGCACGCACAGACCGCCGAAACAAAAACCCATGGCAGCGATACGTGACCCATCCACTTCTTTCTGTTTCCTTATTTGCGCAAGCGCCAAGTGCATACGTCTCTGGAGAACGGCCCGGTCATCGAGAAGTGGCTGCATCAGCGCACTGTTTTCTTCCCGGCTTGCGCCCAGCACGCCTTTGCCATAGAGATCGAGCGCGAACCCGACATAGCCGAGTTCCGCAAGTATTTCTGCTTTGCCCTGTTCGAATTCGCTGCGCCCGCGCCACGCGTGGGCTATCAATACACCTGGTTTGGGGGCATGACCTTCCTCCCACGCCATGTAGGCTTCCAGGACAACGTCGCCGTCCTTGTACTCGATAGTTCGCGTTTGAATCGCCACTTGAATACCCCCGCTGCACCCAGTGCTATGGTATCCAATTATCGCCGCGCATACCTGCCGTTAAGGAAATTCACTGGCTTGATTGGCGGTCTGGATCGCCACGACGTACGATTGGACTGGACCGCGGCTACAACATGCCACGCCGGCATCGGGCCGGGCAGTTAGCGGCTAACGGCGGCTTCCCCGTGGTCTTTCAGCCACTCCAGCGCCAGCTTTTTGCCCTTCTTTACCTGGGAGGTGCGCAACCTTGTTGCCGCAATTTCCCGGTTGTTTCTGGCGTCGTCGTTCCCAAGTTCACCTGCGATATAAAACCATTTGTAAGCCTGTGTTTTATTCGCCCTGATGCCCTCGCCTGCGTAGTACATCGCACCAAGATTATTTTGCGCAATGCTGTTGCCCTGGTTGGCCGAAAGTCGGTACCACTTGACCGCTTCCCTGTCGTTGGGAGAAGTGCCTTCGCCTGCGTCGTACATGGCGCCAAGATTGTTCTGCGCCATGGCATCCCCCTGCTCAGCGGCCCGGGTATACCAAGCAATCGCCGCGACGTTATCCTCAGCAACGCCCATCCCTTCATCGAACATCAGTGCCACCGCATATTGTGCATCACGGTGCCCCTGGTCAGCAGCACGCCGATACCACTGCATCGCCTGCGCGTGATCCACCTCGGTACCTTCACCGTTTTCGTACATGATGCCGAGATTGAGCTGTGAGTCTGCGTGCTCCTGGTTGGCGGCCGCTGTATACCATTTTATTGCACGTTCGTTATTTTCCGGGATACCTTCACCAACGTCGTACATTATCGCGAGGTTGAACTGCGCACTGACATGACCTTGCTCAGCGGCACGTCCGTACCAATCGGCCGCAACGAGATCATCTTCGGCAATCCCGTCTCCTTCGTCATACATCAATGCCAGCGCATACTGAGCGTCACGGTGACCCTGCGCCGCCGCCCTTTTGTAAAGTGACATCGCTTTGCGATTGTTTTCTGGAACGCCATGACCGACATCGTAAAAATGCGCCAGGTTGTGCTGCGCCGCAGCGAGGCCAAGGTCTGCACTGAGCTGATACCACTTCACGGCCTCGGCCAGGTCAATCCTGGTGCCTTCTCCTCTTGCATGCATCAAAGCCACGTTATATTGGGCCTGTTCATCAGCCTGCTTTGCAGCACGCGTGTACCAATGAATTGCCGCTTCGTTGTCTTCCGGAACGCCGTCACCAAAATCATAAATTATGGCGACATTAAACTGTGCCGAAACGTCACCCGCTTCAGCGGCTGGGAGATACCACTTCAGGGCCGCTGCCTTGTTTGCGTCAACGCCGAGACCTTCGTCATAGATTAGCCCGACGTTGTACATTGCGTTCATGTCACCCTGCTCTGCGAGCGGCAACCATGCCGCAAGAGCGGCCTCGTAGTTGGCATTGCCAAACGCGTCCAGACCTCTCTGAAAATCATCGGCAACAGCAGTTGCCGAGTTCAAAAAAACAAGCGCGAACAGGCGCAACGCGCATTTTCGAACAATTGAAGCCATTAATTCCAACTACCCAAAGGTCTTATCACAGCTAGAGTACTGACCCGGGAAAACGAAAACAATGGATCAGTCCACGATTTTCGCCTCATATTTGATCACTTTCTGACCGGTAACCTGCTATTTTCAATCAACTTTTCATAAGTTGACGATATTGTGCGCTGCATCCGGCGTGGCGCGGGTAAGGACGGTAGTATCTTCGTGCTGAGTCCGCTTGAAGATCTCATGACGTATCAATCCGCAATCGCACGGCAACACTTTACCGCCATACGCAACGCCTGCTGTGGTCTGCTCCTTGCGCTGACTTACGATGTTAACGCGCGGCCACTGACCGACTGGATTGCAGACAATTGCGCACTGTGCGTCGAACAAATGCGCGATTCGACCGGCGCCTATATCCTGGAGCGCGGTGAAGAAGCCCTGATCGGAAGAGCCTGGCTGACCCAACATGTGCAGCGCAGTATCGACGTGCAATATTTTATCTGGAGCAGCGACAACGTTGGGACGCTGGCCGCAGAACAACTCCTTCGTGCAGCTGACCGCGGGGTTTTAGTGCGCGTGCTGGTCGACGATTTGCTGGTTGATGCCGAAGACAAGACGCTGCTGCTCCTGTCCGCCCACCCCAATGTGCATATCCGTATATATAATCCAACCGTTTCGGTCGGACAGTCCTTTTTTGGTCGGCTGTGGAATGTTGCGACGCAGTTTCGCGGCATTAACCAAAGGATGCACGATAAGGCAGCCATCTTTGACGGCATTGCCGGGATTACCGGCGGTCGCAACATGGCCGACGAATATTTCGACTTCGATGAGGAATATAATTTTCGTGATCGCGACATTCTGCTGCTGGGCGCCGCTGTCTCCGATATGCAGGAGAATTTTGACGAATTCTGGTCAAGTGCGCTCGCTGTGCCGGTCGATGAGGTGATCGATTCCGCGGCTCATGCCATCACCGAGGCAGACACCAAACGCAAAGTTGATCAGCTTCGGCTCTACGCAGATGATCCCGCCAATTTCGAACCTCAAGTCAGGCAGGCCATTCTCGACCTTCCGGCTGCATTTCCGACGTTGTTGAAAAAGATGTCCTGGCAACCGGTGCACTTCATCAGTGATGCGCCGGGAAAAAACGCTGGCAATGACGGTTTAGGCGGCGGCGGCATATCGACTGAGATGCTGTTCGACACAATTCGAAGTGCGAAACAATCGGTACTTATTCAATCGCCGTATCTCATCGTGCCCGAAGGCGGCATCGAATTATTCGCGGCGCTCAACAGCCGCGGCGTGCGCACGCGCATATCTACTAATTCACTTGCGTCAACCGACAATATTCCGGCATTCAGTGGCTATCACCGGCAGCGGCCGCGCCTTCTAAAGGCCGGCATCGAACTATTCGAATTCAAACCTCACCCGGGCATTCAGCTCGAACTGATCGAGCGTTACCCGGCGCTTGCAAAGAATAATCCGATATTCGCACTGCACGCAAAGAGCATGGTGATTGACGATAGACTGATTTTTATCGGCACGTTTAACCTCGATCCACGCTCAGCAAACCTCAATACCGAGGTCGGCGTACTGATTGAAAGCGAGGAACTCGCCCGGCAGTTGACGGCAAGCATTGAAAAAGACATGCGCCCCGAAAACAGCTGGCGAACCACAAGGGAATTTGCGCCGGACTACGAGGTAAGTCGCAGTAAGCGGCTGCAGCTCGGCTTCGTCAATTTATTGCCAATCGAACCGTTGTTATGACCTTTTGCCGAAGTTTGGAAGGAGACCACTCACACCGGCACCGACGACGACAAGCACAAAAGAGATAACGTCGAGATTAGGCACCGGGCCACCGCCATAGCCATACATCGCCAATAGTGCGATGCCGAGACAAAGCATCATCGCGCCAACAATCTGTTTTACCGGCGACGGCGGCGCCGAGTCACCATTTCGTGATCGTCTTTCCAGTGGCGACAAGATCAACGCAACTGGCAGCAACAGTGCCAGCAAGACTCCAATCCACACTATTCTGGACAGCCACCATGACTGGGTGCCGGGTTCCACGCCAAGACCAAATCCATCAGCCAGGAACAGCAGTCCAACGAATACGATCATTACCGTTATGTGCCACAGGTATACCGTCATGATCATGCTGTTAATCAAGACCGTTGCGGCCCACAGGCGAACGCTGGAGAGCACCTTTCTCATTGGCCCTTCAATCGCCAGCAGCAGGCCGAATTGAAACACGCCCAACGCAAGCAGGGTAATCTTCGGCGGCAACGTGTTGCTGAGACCTTCGTCAGGCGAACCCACCATGGCGAACGGATACGGCCCTATCGAAATGAGCAGCCACAGCGACGCCAGGCCGACGCCGGAATAAAACAATAGTTTCGGCGGACTGCTGAAGCGATCGTCGCGCCATGCGAACCCGAGGTGGTGCACCGCAAGCCAGACCCAAAAATAGTTACTCCAGCCGAGCCACTGCATATCGGCCGCGAAGAACGCCACGTCTACGAGGATTGCGACAAACACGAATGCCCAGAACGAGAGGAAGCCGAACTTTTTCCAAAACCGATACGTGAGTGGCGCGAGAATTACAACCATGATGTAAATGGCGAGAAACCAGGTCGGTATGAGCGATGCCTGGGATGCATACTGAATAAGTGCCGGGCTGACACCGAACATCCCCATGATCACGCCGATTACGGCCCAGCTGATAATCAATACCAACAGTGGTGCCACGAGCCGATTCAGGCGAGCCGACAGCCAGCCACCGTAGTCCGTGCCCTTCCTGCGCGCACTTTCAAGCGACACGCCATTAGAATATCCACCCACGATGAAGAAAATCGGCATGACCTGGAACAACCACGTCAACCACTGCGTTTGCGGTTCGCTTTTCAACAGATGGCCATGTGTCAGCGATCCGTCCACGTACCATGCCGTCGCAATCAGCCAGTGACCGACGATGACGACGAGAATCGATACCGAGCGCAGGAAATCGACATAGCGGTCACGTTCTGCCGGTGTTTGCTCGGCCATATTCTTCGCCTGAGACCAGATCTGCATGTAACGATTCCCTTACCGACCAATTTCAATGAGTTTGCCATAATACAAATCGAATCTATGTGATCCAGGTTGGCGATCAGGCAGCCAGGCTGCGACCCTGTTGCTCGCCAGAATGACCCGAGAGACCCTGTTCAAGGCTTAAGCGCAGTGCTTCGCTGGTAGCGGTCTGACGGGCAGGGTCGGGGAATCTTCACGCTCGATCGTTGCAATTCAGATCCTGTTGGCCGTACGGAGACACGCTTTTTCTCCGGTGAACTGTCCGGTTCGGCAATATCTCTACACCCACGCTCGACCTTTCCAGCGCATAGCCGCAAATTGGCTTCAGCCAGGCGATTTCGGATGGTGACGAAGCGCTACCTCGTTCCGATGAGATAAAAAAGATTGTCGTCTGCTGCGAGAGAGGCGTCGGTCCCGCGGTCATTCATGGATCAAGTGTCGATCTTCTCCAACGCGGAATCGAGGAGTCGGTTTGAGGCCAGCGTCAAGAAAACTTTCGCGCTCTTGCTGCATTCTGCAAACCCAAATTGAGCTCTGCCACGTGTATGAACCTGGTCCGGCTGCGATTGCAAACCACGGTGGGCAGGTCGTACGTTTCGCGCCAAACAATAAACCTTTAAGCAAAACAAGTGCACGATCGGGATCCTGACACCGCCCGGACTTATCGCTATATACGTAAGGCAATTAGAGGTTCCACGAATTGACGAATCGCTGTCAGTTTATAAGAATTGGGTGAAACCAATCGATTGGCAAATCTGGTGAAAGCCAGTGACGCACAGACACGGGTCCTCATTTCTTCCATGATATTCTGGGCATGACGTCTTCAGGATTACCGTGCCGCCGACAATGCAATGGCCAAGGAGGTCGAAAATGAAGCCAGACTTTGTCAGGAGTTCAACGGCGACTTTTTTGCTCGGACTTGCCTTATTCGTTTCGATTCTTGCGAGTTCACCGGGTCTGGCGCAATCCGTAGAAGTTATCGTCGGCAATCGCGATACGACCAGCAGCGACGGCCCCTGGTACAACTCCAATGGTCTGAACTCTTACTCGGGAGTGTCGTTTTACAGTAACGATGATACTGCGTCTTTCACCTGGTATGCAGTGTTGCCGCAGCCTGGCGACTATGAAGTTTATGCGTGGTGGACGTATCGCCCAAACCGGGCGACTTCAGTCCCCTACCGCGTAATGCACTCTGATGGGCAGTCCTACACGTTTGTTAATCAACGGGACCCGAACCTGGCGGGCCGATGGAACTTACTGGGTACGTACACGTTTGAAGAGGGATTCCTGCCCGAAATCACTGTGTTCGCTAATAGAGGCCAGGCCAACGCCGATGCGATCAGGATGGTTCGTACGGGAGGCCAGGAACAAGCGGCATGGCCAGAAGCAAACTGTCCGTGCGACGTGTTGTATGACCGCGGAGTTGATCAATACACCGCCTGGGGCGGCAGCCTGATTCCGCAAGGATTTAACGGCGGAGCCGCAACCATTTCATGCGAGCCAACCGAGGAGTTTGCCAAGGTCACCTACAGCACCGCACCAGACGCCGGCACCCAGGATCTCACGTCGATGATTCTGTATTCGGTCGTACTCGAACCCGGTGTGAAGTATGAGTGCGGCGTAATTGTCGACTCGACCTTGCACCCCACGGGCCGCGTACAAACCAGGCAAATCGGCAGTTCGAGCGGAGAATGGTCGGACGCCTGTATGGCCAGCGTTCTGGACTATTGCCCGGAATAAACGGCGCAATACAGACCACGTCATTCATCTCGACAAACGAAGTCCGGGAAATTGCCGGTTTGTCGAAAGACGCATGTTGAATCTGCCGCATGGCCGAGCGAGAAAACTCGACCAGAACGCCACCGAAGTTACAGCGGCGTGGTCGCTACCCGGACTCAGTAACGCATCTCGCCGGGTCGGACTCAGCCAATACCCGAGGCATATGCCCGGTGTGGATGTAGTCCGCCGCTAGTTTGCCTGCCATAGGACCTCGCCCGAAGCCTGATGATGCAAGCCCGCTGACGATGTAAAGATTATCGCGTAGGGGAATTCGCCCGATGATCGGCGCACCATCCAGCGAAAACGGCATCAGCCCGGCCCATGTTCGGGCGATGGGCAGATCGGCCACAAGCGGCACGACCTCCGACGCATGGTTCTTGTTTACTTCTATGCCCGCCATATCCGGATCGGTGTTATATCCCAGATCCTGCCTGTCGCCGCCGAATATTATTTCTCCGTTCTTGCGCTGACGTCCGTATAAGTGGCGGGTTAGCCGACGGTCTCCTTTATGCGTCAGGAACGGCGGTGTTTTATCGTCGGAGCCATCATCCTGACTCCAAGTAAAGCTGGACTCGGCTGAGGAGATGCGGTGAAAGAAACGCGGCGGCAGGCGCTCGGTGGCCCACATCTGGCCGCGGGTCGGGATAACAGGAATGGTAAGTCCCAACATCTCACCAACGGGGCCACACCAAGACCCCGTCGCAAGCACCAGCGTCTGGCATCTGAATTCTGCATCGGGCGTCCGGACTGAATACTCACCATTGCCGCGAACTTCGATTGCCGTCACGTTGTGACCCGTGTGAATTCCCGCACCCGCTTCTTGCGCAGCATGCGCAAAGGCTTGTGTCGATTTGACCGGGTCCGCCTGACCGCGACCGGGCGCGAACATATACCCGGGGAGCGCAAGACTGACCTCTGGCTCGATGGCATTGGCTTCCTGGGCAGTCATCAGTTCGCCGTCGTAGCCGTTCGACTTAAGCCACAGCACCCGATCTTGCAGGTAGTTGTGCTGTTCTTCCGTATGGATACCTGTAATTGAACCGGAAACCCGGAACTCCATGTCATAGCCCATCTCGATTTGCAGCTGCTTGAAAATTTCTAAACTGCCCATCGTCAGGTACGACTGCAGGTTAGGCATGTTGCCCCAACCTGCCCCGCCCAGGCCGCCCATATTTTGACCGGAGGCTTCCGAGGCAATCTCACCACGCTCCACCAGCGCGACATCTCGGCCATGCAGGGCGAGTTGGAAGGCTGTGGCGGCGCCGGCCATGCCACCGCCAATAATCAGGATTTCCGATTCGACGACAGATTCCTGGGCGGAGATCGTGAATGGCAGCCAGCTGGCGGCCGCCATCGAGCCCAACCCGGTGATGACACGACGTCGGCTTACGTTCAGCGAAGGGTTTGAGACTGGTTTGAAGGGAAGCTTCGAATCTATTTTTGCCATGGGCATGCATTCCAGATTTGTTCAGCCCAAGTCTAGCACTGGCTTGATGCGCAATCGCAACATTCAGAAAATGTGGTTTCTAAGTGCCTGATTCCTGTATTGACGATCCCCAACATTCTGAGTGGCGTCCTACCTGCACTAAATATCCCTCATGCCCCGCCATTGATTGCCCGAAATCTCGTCTCCTGACTGACCTCTGGATTCCTGTCGCATTTGATTACTGTAGGATTAATTAATAGATCGAAAACAGGCTCGCCACTTAATCGTCGCATCCGCTCGACGACGATTAGATACAAACCCGTTCTACAAAAAGATTCAGCCGATAAAGTCATGGACTCACTAGAGAAACAAAGGAATTACGACCTGGCAGCAAAGCTGCTCACGCAGCAAAACTTCGGCACCGCCGTTATTTCTGGTCTCATTGCCATGGTATTGTCAGCTGGTCTTTATGGCATCGTAAAAGCGCTCGCCGATAACCTCTACTACAGCATTCTGGCAGCGGGCATCGGTATCGCAATCGGATTAACGATGCAGTTCCTGGGTCGGGGTATTGAAAGGAATTTTGCTGTTGCCGCCTCGGTACTGGCGTTACTGGGCTGCATGCTCGGCAATATGTTCGCTATCGTAATGAAATTCGCGCTTGCAAATGCAGAGTCACCGTTCGGTGTTCTCCACAATGCTGAAGTTTCTGAGCTGTATAGATGGATGTTTTCGGAGCTACGGATTGCGGATCTGATGTTCTGGGCCATCGGCATTGGCGGCGCGGCCTATTTCTCCCGACGGCCGCTTACTCGCGAAGAAGGTCTTGCCCTGCATACCTACAAGCTGAGCCGATGAAAAAGCGTCAATCGAATCGCCCGCAAATGGACGAAAGCGTACATCGGAGCGTTTTCGATGAAAAAACATTGAGAACTGATTTGTTGGCAATGGCGGAATATGACCTGCGGGTCCGCGCCGAATTAGTTGCGACCGGGGCCATATTCGAGGGATACAACGAAAAAATGGCCGCAGTTCACGAGCAAAACGCTACAAAACTTGAGCGTATTGTTGCTGCATTTGGCTGGCCTGGCGTCTCGCTGGTCGGCGACGATGGCGCTGAAGCTGCGTGGCTGGTCCTGCAACATGCCATCGGCAATCCGGAGCTCCAGCGCAGTTGCCTGCCACTTCTAAAAAAAGCGGCGGAACTCGAGGAAATACCCGCGCTTCAGGTTGCGTGTCTGGAAGACCGCATTTGCGTTTTCGAAGGACGCCCGCAACGTTATGGCACTCAATTCGATTGGGACGAGCACGCCAAGATGAGCCCGCATCCATTGCAGGATCAGGGGCGAGTGGACGAACACCGAAAGTCGGTCGGTCTTGGGCCATTGTCAGAAACGACGCAAGAAATTCGAATGCGCGCTGCAGCCGAAGGCCACCGCTGTCCCCGCGATCTTGAAAGAAGTCAAAAGGAAAAGGCTGACTGGGCCCGATCGGTCGGATGGCGCTGATAGCCTCCTGGCACAAAAAGATAATCGTGAAATTCGAGAATTTCCGATTTTTCAATATCAGCGTTGCGCCGAGGAGTTGACAAGCCTGTTCAGTGACAAGAATGGCGCCCCGACCATGATTCGAACATGGGACCCCCAGATTAGGAATCTGGTGCTCTATCCGGCTGAGCTACCGGGGCATAGATTGATAATTCTCTAGTCTAACTCGTCCCGCACGCTAGCAGCACGGTGCGCTCCCCAGGTTTTCAAACCTCGGACTCGCCACTCGCCCGCAGGATTGCGGCATTCACGCCTGGCCGAGCAGCATTCGGCCCTGTTCCTGCCGCGCCAGCCAGACCCCATTCACCCGGCTGAGCTAACGGGGCATTGCCAAAGACTACCGTGTTGCCTCACCCTTGAGGTAGGTATCCAGAAATCTCACGTAGGCATTCGATGCAGAGACCTGGTTAGCCTTTTTCCGAAATCCATGGCCCTCGTCAGGAAAAACAATGTATTCAACTGGCACTTCATTTGCCTGTATCGCGGCCACCAGCTCGTCACTCTCAACCTGCAACACGCGCGGATCATTTGCACCCTGGATTACCAGGATAGGCTTTATGATGTTCTCGGCGTGAAACAACGGCGAGATACGCCGGTGTCGCTCAGCATCGGTCGCCGGATCGCCCATCTCGTCATATAGCGACTCCTTAAATGATTCCCACCAGGGAGGAATGCTCTCGAGCGTTCTCACCCAGTTGGTTACACCAAATATATCGATGCCCACGTCGAACGCTTCAGGTTCGAACGCCAGTGCGGCAGCAACCATGTAGCCACCGTACGATCCACCAATTACGCCCACCTTGTCAGGATCGATCCAGTCCAGTGACTCGAGGTACTTCCTGCCGTAGACGATATCCTGCAGATCTTCCTCGCCATGTTTTCTATCATCGAGATGATAAAACGTCTTGCCGTAACCTGACGAGCCACGGTTATTCGCACCGAGAACCGCGTAACCATGATTAACGAGATGCTGCACCATCGCCCGATATCCGGTGCGCGTCTGACCACCCGGCCCGCCGTGCACCAGCACAAGACCCGGCGCCGGATTTGCCGCATTCGAGCCGCGCGGACGATATAGAATGGAAGGTATCTCCAACCCGTCAAAACTCTTGTATCGAATCACCTCGCTGACAACCAGGTGACTTTGATCGA
The DNA here is from genome assembly GCA_021773135.1 of Woeseiaceae bacterium. Taxonomy (GTDB): domain Bacteria; phylum Pseudomonadota; class Gammaproteobacteria; order Steroidobacterales; family Woeseiaceae; genus SZUA-117. The sequence continues at coordinate 236,181 of JAJFKP010000055.1, forward strand.
TTTCCGGACTAAGCGCGTCCGTCAATTGCGTCGCGGTTCCGGTTGCGAGATCAACCAGGTGAATATTGGACGGTGAGTCGTCCGCATTCACAATGAGTGCGATGTTTTCATCGTCTGCAGAAAACCGGACGTTGCGCAGATCGCCGCGTGGCAAGTCGGGAAGCTCGACAACTTTACCCGTCGCAATCTCGGTGATCGTGACTTCCGTGCGCGCGTCTGCATTGATACCGGAAACCTGGTAACGGCCGGACTTAGAATACAACACATATTGAATGTCCCAATCCGCGGCAAGCAACGCACGTTTTTCGCCCGTTTCGAGATTGTATGACCAGGCCTGGTAAAATTCGCCGTGCTCGTCCGTTGCGTAAATTAGTGACGCGTTATCCGGAGTAAATTCGTAGGCAGACTGCGTAACGTTGCCGTCATGCGGTGTAATCAGAATCGCTTCCTTTTCGGTACTGTGCAGATCGACAAGGTATACATCGGAGTCAGCGCTGGTGCGTGGCTTATCAAGCGCAAGCCAGCGTCCGTCGCCGCTAATTGCACTTATCTGGAAGCCGGGATTCTCATAGAGCAGCTCACGACTGTAGTCGTCGGCAGAATACTGATAGACGTCAAAACTTTGCTCGTTTCTCTCCGTCGTCGTCAAATAGAAACTGTTGCCATCGTCATTCCAGCTGACAAACGCGGCTTTTAGTGAGTCGCCCGGCGTCAGATCCCGATTTGACCCCTCGATTTCCCGGACAACGACGTGATTCAACTCGTTACCGCCACCATCGTAGGTGTAGAGAATCCGATCGTCTTCAGGAAACCAACTGACCGCGAAAATGGCGTTGTCATCAGAACTGGTCAACTGAATCGGTGCCCCGCCCTCAACCGGCAGTGCAAAGGCGTTGAAGACACCCGTATCATCTGAAGATATCAGTAACGACTTGCCGTCGGCAGAGAACGCATGCGCGGCTGATCCCACCAATGCGTAACTGGTGGTCTCATAAAAGGCCTCTGCGCTATATTTCGGTATTGATATTTGCCGAGCGCTACCTTCCGCAGCCGCGTTCGCGACAGGGGGCGGCGTTGCACCGTCGCCGCAGGCGCTGACCAGCGCCACAGCAACGATCACCGCGGCCTGCAATTTAATGGTTTGCATGGGATTGCCTCTTGGAGCAGCTTCAAGATCCAACGTCTTCCCTGAAATGATTTCAAGGTGTTCTAATGCAGTCGTGGGTCGCCGGTATCTTCGTGTAGCCATCGATTATAAAATGTCTCATGGTCGGGCGTCGACCCAAAAACCGAATCCGCACGATGACCGCAAGGAAATAAAGCGTGAATATGACCATCAGGGAAGCAGTGCCGACCGATCAGGACGTGATCGCAGAGTTCAATTCGCGCCTGGCCGATGAAACCGAAGGCAAGCAACTCGATCCCAAGCTGATAGGGCCTGGAGTAAAAGCGCTCCTGGCAGATGCAAGCAAGGGTCGCTATTGGCTCGCGATCATCGACGGCAAGGTCGCCGGACAAATCATGGTCACCTACGAATGGAGCGACTGGCGCAACGGCATGCTGTGGTGGATTCAGAGTGTGTATGTGCCTGTTGAATTTCGACGGCTGGGTGTTTTTTCCGCCCTGTATCACCATGTTGAATCACTGGTTAAAGAGGATCAGAATGCTTGTGGGCTGCGTCTGTACGTTGAGACCACCAACACGCGGGCACAGCAAACCTATCGCAATCTTGCCATGGTCGAACCAGGGTATATGGTCATGGAATCTTTACATCCAAAATAACTGCGGAGCCTGTGAATGCTCAATGTCGGAGACGTTGCACCTGAGTTTATTCTGCCGGACGAGTCGGGTGACGAAGTGTCACTCATTGAGATGTTGCAAGACAGCGCCGTAATTCTTTATTTCTACCCTGCCGACTTCACGCCGGGATGTACGAAAGAGGCTTGTTCGATTCGCGACCTGCATGACGAAATCGTATCTGTCGGCTTGCGCGTAATCGGCATTAGCCCGCAGGATGGCGAGAGTCACCGGCGATTCAAAGAAGAACACGGCCTGCCATTTACGCTGGTGTGCGATCCGGACAAAGTTGCAATCAAGATGTATGACGCCGATGGGCCGCTGGGATTCGGTGTTCGCCGAATTACTTACCTGGTCAGCCAGGGGCAAAAAATTCAGGACGCGGTGCAGGCCAACGTACAGGTTGGCCGACACAGGGAATTCATAGAGAAGGCCGTGATGCTAAGGGAAGCGGCAGGTCTGAAAATCAAGGCGAAAGCTGAATAACGTTGCGTTCAAAAATGACTGCGGCACCCGTCGCCGATTTAGACAATTCTATTCGCCCGATACCGTAACGATCACCGATCGGGAGTGTGCCGCGAAACGATGCTCCCAAAGATAGATCCCCTGCCAGGTACCCAGCGCACATCGCCCGTCTGCTATCGGAATATTAAGGTCTGTCTGCGTCAGGATACTGCGAACGTGCGCCGACATATCGTCCGGGCCTTCTTCGGTGTGAGTAAAGTCAGGATCGCCGTCGGGTGCCTGCCGCTGCATGAACGTTTCCAGATCAACGCGAACAGCAGGATCCGCATTTTCGCACAGCATCAGTGACGCGCTGGTGTGACGAATAAAGATATGACACATCCCTGTGCTTATCCCTGATGAATCGACGATGTCCTGGATTCGGTGACTCAGATCGTAGGTGCCTCGTCCAGTCGTGGGTACATTGATCTCAGCCTGCTTGATCATTCGCTCAATTCGTCATTTCCATGGCTTTGTCGGACGCATCCGCAGGCTCGCCTTTATACGGCGCGCCGTAGCGCATGCGTATTGTTTTCGTTTTACCAAACCAGGGAATGGCAACAACGTAAATGTTGTCGTACTCGAATTCGGCAATCGGCGGCACCAGTTTGCTGGCGCCAAGGTCCGCGATAAGCGTGGGCAGCGTGTCGCTGTGTCCGACCACCAGGATGATCTTGCCCTTGTGCTCTTTCAGAATCTTGGCAAGCACTGCTTCGTTGTCGTCCGGATCGTATAAATTGACCTCCAGACCCAGCAAGTCGGCAACCGGCTGCACGGTATCCACTGTGCGTTTATAGGGTGTTGAGTAAATCGCATCAACGCCGGCGACGACATCGGCGTCAACCATTTGCCGCGCCAGCTCAGCGGCCCTGGCTTCACCGGCGGGTGAAAGTGACGGATCATCAACAGGCGTCAACGCTTTCTCCGCGTGTCGCACAAAAATCATGGTGGTGGTTGCCTGTGATTCAAAAAACCAGGCCAGGCCGATCGCGATCGCCGTATAGATAATAATGACCTGGATGCGGCGTCGACGTCGCTTCTTACGGCGCTCAAGATCTGATATTCCGTTTCGCATGAGGCGCGAGCTTACGATTTTTTACCTGTTTTGACTATTTTCTGCCGAATCGACCTGGTCGTCAGCTTTACCGTCGTGCGTCTTTTGTATCTCCCGGTACTCACCTTCGATGACTCTTACTGTATCGGCGGTACCTGGCGCGTGACGCGGTCGTTCGCCCGCTTTGGCCCCGAATTTCCTCTTAAACCACCACAAGCGCGCTGATACTACGGCGGCCATGATGAGCATGAAGCCTGCGATTCCAATGAAGACCACGAAGCCGAGCGCCAAGGATAACGAAATTACGATAATTCCGACGATGATCACCAGTGCATTCGCCAGCGGGTTTCCCTCCGGCAATGACCTGTTTCTGAAATGTTGGTTCACAGTTAAGTTGCTCCCGCTCAGCGCCTGCGCGTATAGAAGCCTTCAAACCACGGCACCCAGGTGGCGCCATCGTCGTTGGATTGCTCGAAAAACTGCCGCACACGACCATCAGGCATTGGCGTGAACAACGCGCGAAACGGCGCTGTTGTGCCATTGCCGACATAGTGAATGGTGCCAACCAGGCGCATGCCGTCGTCTGTCAGACCGCCCCGGATATTAATCTGGCTGCCGCCTTCAGCATTCCAGACCTGCACCCATTGATCGGTGGCTTTGTCGAGATAGTTAATGCTCATTCCAGTGCCACCAGTCGTACTGGACCAATTTTCGATGATGACGCAGCCGCGTTCCGCTTTCTGAATGCTGTTGGTTCCAGCCTGTGTGCCATCCGCAAGGGCGACATCCCATTCTCCCACCCAGAAATCGAACGCCATGAACTCGGGCCGATCCTGACATGGGTAAGCCTGGGCCGACATTTTCGCGACCAACGCATCGTAGTCTGCTCTTCCGGCAAGACGATTGAGCTCGGGGTCCCCGGTTATGGCACTGACAACTAAAAAACCTGCATCGGCAAGCAGCTGCAGTTCGTGCATTGCAAGGTCCGGGTTGCGATCGATGGTATTGACGCGTGCTCGCTCCAACCCGATTCGAATCGGCGAGAATTCCTGCCTTTCGGCACGGATCAACGCCTGTTTCGCGATGTCAACATCACCCCCCATGCGCGCCTTCACCGCAAGGTCAAACCAGGTCTGGCCAGAGGCAGCGCCGCCTTTTTCCAACGCCTTGAAATCTATCATCGCCTCGTTAACGTAGTCGGCGGACGACTTTTTCGGGGGCTCAACGGGTGCCGCACCACAGCCAAGCAGCCCGAAGCCGACGGCCATCGGCAGTAAATATTTGACTCTATTAGCTATTCTGATCATTTCGGGGCGCTGTTTTCGCTGCGGTTCGTGACTTCTGACAAGGATCATTTCGCATCGTTCGAGTGGATATGACTCCTGCAGGACTGAATATCAATGATTGTAGTGCTTTTTGTTGAAAAGCACGCCGAAGCCGAGCAAAATGCGCCGCTCTGTCATCGGCATCATACCGGTACCGTACTTATTCGTTTACTGCGGCGAGTGACCGGATCCCATGTTGAATTTGAATCCGAATTAGGAGAGGTGGCAGAGCGGTTGAATGCACTGGTCTTGAAAACCAGCAAGGGTTAGTAGCCCTTCGTGGGTTCGAATCCCACCCTCTCCGCCAATACGAAAAAGGGCCCCGGATGGGGCCCTTTTTCGTATTGGCGGAGAGGGTGGTCGATGAGAACCCACCGGTTCGACCGGTGCAGCCGCAAGGAGCTTGTAGTGGTCAAAGTCACGTCAACATACAGTTCCGTTGATCTCGAGATTGCCGACGACAGGCTGACGCTCGCATGCGATACGACAAACATGCTGAATGGCTTCCAGAAAGCGGCAGATTCCTGCGAGTGCATTCCAACTGCTAGCCTCGACTGTACAAATCGAGAATTTGAATTACGGGTCTTTACTCAGGCAACGTCGACATCATGTCCCGGTCGGCCATTATTATTCCAAGGACGTCCAATACCGCCCAGTCCAGACAGCCCTCGATATCCGGCTAACTCCCTCAGTCGCTGAAATCTGGAGCCGCCAGTCGGGGGGCTGTTAACCAGATGCTTTCTGCCGTTTTCCAAACACCCAAATTCGAGTAGGTAAATAAAATACCGGGACGCGCCGGATCAACATAATAGAATTTGCTATTAGTTTTATTATCAATAAGTTATCCGAATCGCCTAGCGTAAAACTTTACATAACTAGAGCAAAGGCGTACATTTGTAATCAATGTGAAATAACTATTAATAATAATACATAAAGTGTTGTTTTTAAAAGAATAATTAGAATTCCCTGGTTTGGACAGACTGCGTGCTAAAAAGCTGTCCAGCCTCTCTGAGAGAACGAAAATGCAACGGGCACTTGTCTGGTCTTTGAATCCTCGTCGCTTGCTGCAGATCCTAAGGTCTGCCCAGCGTAAGCTGGCGTTCACGGCAACAGGGGCAAAGACGGTCAACGATCACTACATTCGCAAGGCAATTGACGTAGCGCCCGGGTTTCAACCTACCAAACCACTTGACCGGAAAGCTCTGCAAGCGCATCTGATTCTGCAAATCAGGGCACACGGTTATCACGTACAAGTTTGGCCTGGCCATACAACTATCCATACTGGCCGTTCGAGATCGTATCGAGTGGACGGCGATAACAGCGAGATGAACACGATTAAGTGCGTCGTGAAATCCGGCTTATGGCGAAATCAGAAAACATGATTAAAGAACCGCCAAACGACAACTGAATTTTCTCTCTGAAGCACCAGTCGCCTTTTATCGTATGTTAGGAATCGCTCCCGACTTTTAACCGATCCGCTAACACTTTGACTCGCCGAACAATATTAGGTCGCCGAGGTGATTGAAACTGTTGTTCTCGGTTCCGAGTGGAACAAACCCAAGGACTATCTTCCTGTCGTTAAGTAGCCTTTACGAACGACTGGTCATAGTAGAGCGTAGATTGCATTCCTGGATGATGATGTGGAGATTGAACGTCCGAAAAAGATAAAAGCCTGCTCTTGAACAAATCTGACCCTGTTTGTTCGATGCAGAAGCACGAAGAAGTCGACGCTTAATTCGTCACACGCTGAATCGATATTTCCTGTTTCTTTCGGGTTAAGACGCCGCTCTTAAGATCCAGGAAACTCACGCCATTCCTTTTTACGGATTCCCCGAATTGCGTGATTTGGCACATCAATTTTAAGAGTTTCCCGCCAGAATAGTGCCAATCTGAACGCAGTATCTCGAAAGTTAGGAGATTTGTAATAAGCGTAATGTCGTGGCTCGGAAAAGTCTTTTTCCAGCCCAAGAAACCGCGCGCCCTACGATCGAAACGGGAGTCGATTTGCAGGTCACCGACTAAGAACTTGGGTCGCATGAATTTGAATTGTCTTTCGACTTGACAGTTCCGGATCTTAAGCTTATCGATGAGGAAAGGGCATTCGATCGTAACCTTGGCGGATTCGACCCTTACGACTCGATGGAAATTCGAAACCACTTAATATTTGCAGCTTGGACAATTTCCGTCGGCCTGCCCACAATATTTCCGTCAATGACCCGGATTGGCCGATATTGAATTCAACCTATGACACTACTTATGCCGCAACGATTTCGCGTGTTAACAGAATGCTCAGTTGCGTTCGAGATCCAATTGAACGAGGACCATGCTGATTCCCGAATGATTTGAATCCCTGCAAAACCTATGAATAATTGGCTAAATTTTCTGAATTCGGTTTTTTTTGACCGAGAATCACTTGCTCCACTGGCAATTGCAACGGCCAAATTCAAGCGGCTGACATCAGAATTCTGGATTCATGATTGCGCCAATACCGATCAACCATTGCCGAGCTCGCATACCCTTGAGTGGTTCGATACCGTTCTACTCCTGGAGCGATTCTCGGCAGTCAACTTCCTAGCTTCTGCCAAGCTGATGTCAGGATACGCCTTCAAACCCATTCACGTGTCATCTCGGCCAAATCAGAATAGTCCCATTCGGGCAATTTTTCGTAATAGGGATTGGGTGGTCGATGAGGCCCTCACCGGTGCGTCACATTCGGGCAGCTCTTACAGGTAGTTATTTCCCGCGATTGTCCCAAACCGGGCACTCATAGATTATCCTTAACCGACCACCGGGATA
>JAJFKP010000056.1 GCA_021773135.1 Woeseiaceae bacterium
AGAGATCATGCAGGTGCCGCCGATGTACTCGGCATTGAAGAAGGATGGCAAGCGCCTCTATGAATTAGCGCGCAAGGGTCTGGTGGTTGAGCGTGAGGCCAGGCCGGTCACCATTCATGCGATCGAATTGATCGAAAGTCACGGCACGCGGCTCGTTCTTACGGTCAGCTGCTCAAAAGGCACCTATATCAGGACCTTAATTGAGGATATCGCGGTGGCAGCCGGCACGATCGCCCATACCGCAAGGCTGCATCGGGAAACGGTCGGCACGTTTCGGTCTGAGGATATGCTGGACATGTCGGGCGCGGAACAGGCGGCCATTGACGGCCCGGCAGCGTTGCGTGAGCGGCTTTTACCGGCTGACGTGGCCCTTGCCTCCTGGCCGGCATGTAAGGTCAGTGTTGCTGACGTTGAGCGTTTTTGCGGCGGTCAGGCGGTTCCCAGCGACGCGATTGGCGAGGGTTTGACCAAGGTATATGACCCGGAGCGTACATTCCTGGGCATCGGCCAGTTGCGGGCAGATGGGGCAGTGCTGCCGAAGCGAATTTTCCATCGTCGGCAAGCTGGCGATTAATTTATGTCTCAGGCAAAAAAAGCCTGATTTTTTCGTGTTTTAGACTATGACTGGACGGGTTCTGACGCTAGAATAGCGCGCTCAAAATCAAGGGCCAAGAAATAGTAAGAACGATTGGAGTTTCTTAGAAATGTCACTGAATAGTGAAAGCAAAAGCAAGATCGTCGCCGAGTACTCGCGTGGCGAAAATGACACCGGGTCACCTGAAGTTCAGGTCGCGCTGCTGTCTGCACGAATTTCCGAGCTGACCGGACATTTCGGTGAGCACAAGAAAGATCATCATTCCCGGCAAGGGCTCTTAATGATGGTTAACAAGCGTCGCAAGCTGCTTGACTACCTCAAATCCAGAGACCAGGACCGGTATCGCGAGCTGATTTCCAGGCTCGGTCTACGCCGCTAATTAAACATTCGGCGCCTTCGGCATTGAGCAGATACAACTGACGGCCCAAACATGGGACGCTTCGTTCTGCTGTGCCTAATCAACACAAATCAGAGAATTTAAAGTGAAATCAACGAGAAAGAGTTTCCAGTTCGGGGAACATCAGGTCACAATTGATACCGGCGCAATCGCGCGTCAGGCAGACGGCGCGGTCATGGTCGATATGGCTGAAACGACGGTGCTGGTCACCGCGGTCGGCAGGAAAACGGCAGATCCAGGTCGTGATTTCTTCCCGCTGACGGTGAATTACCAGGAAAAAACCTACGCCGCGGGCAAGATTCCGGGCGGTTTCTTCAAAAGAGAAGGCCGACCCAGTGAGAAAGAGACGTTGACGTGTCGGCTTATCGACCGACCATGTCGTCCGCTGTTCCCTAAGGGATTCAAAAACGAAGTCCAGATAATCGCCACGGTTGTGTCGCTTAATCCTGATGTGGACCCTGACATCCCGGCAATGATTGGCGCATCCGCGGCGCTGGCCATCTCAGGCATGCCCTTTGCTGGCCCAATTGGCGCCGCACGGGTCGGGTACAAAGACGGCAGCTACCTGTTGAATCCGGGCCTGGCTGCCCTGGAAAATTCCGATCTGGACCTCGTCGTTGCGGGTACCGAGGACGCTGTATTAATGGTCGAGTCCGAAGCCGACATGCTTTCAGAAGAGGTCATGCTGGGCGCTGTGATGTTTGGCCACGAACAATTGCAGGTTGCTATTAACGCGATCAAGGAACTGGCGGCCGAGGTAGGTAAGCCAGCTTGGGATTGGCAGGCTCCGCCTGTGGATCAAGATCTGGACGCTGCTGTCGCCGCTGCCGCCGAAGGCGGATTGGCGGATGCATACCGGGTCACCGATAAGGTTGCTCGTCAGGCTCAGGTTGGCGACGCGAAAGCAGCAGCGATCGAGTCACTGACTTCGGACGACGACTCACGCTGGTCGGCAGATGAAGTGAAAGGCGCACTTTCCAAGTTGGAAAAGACCATTGTCCGGAATCGCGTCATCGAGGGTGAACCTCGTATCGACGGTCGCGATACCATCACGGTCCGACCAATCGATGTCGAAGTTGGCGTACTGCCGCGCGCACACGGTTCAGCGATTTTCACCCGTGGCGAAACCCAGGCGATTGTTGCGACAACGCTCGGCACCGGTCGTGATGCCCAGATAATCGATGCGATTGAAGGCGAGCGAAAAGAGCCCTTCATGCTGCATTACAACTTTCCGCCATACTGTGTAGGTGAAACCGGTTTCGTCGGCTCACCGAAACGACGTGAGATCGGACATGGCAAGCTGGCTCGTCGCGGTGTGCAGGCTGTAATGCCCAATATGGAAGACTTTCCGTACGTAATTCGCGTTGTCTCGGAAATAACTGAGTCCAACGGTTCCAGTTCTATGGCTTCCGTTTGTGGCACCAGTCTTGCGCTGATGGATGCGGGTGTGCCGACCAAAGCACCGGTCGCAGGCGTGGCCATGGGCCTCGTCAAGGAAGGCGACAAGTTTGCAGTTCTCACCGACATCCTGGGCGACGAAGATCATCTGGGCGATATGGATTTCAAAGTTGCCGGTTCCGAGGGCGGAATCACTGCGTTGCAGATGGATATCAAGATCCAGGGAATCACGCAGGAGATCATGAGCGCCGCGCTTGACCAGGCGAAAGACGCTCGCTTGCACATACTCGATGAGATGAACAAGGTTATTGGCACCCATCGCGAAGAAATGTCTGAATGGGCACCGACGATAATTAATATCAAGATTGATCCGGAGAAGATCCGCGACGTTATCGGCAAGGGTGGCGCGGTTATCCGTGCGATGACTGAAGAGACTGGCGCGTCTATCGACATAGACAACGATGGCACCGTAAGAATTGCCTCGGTTGATGGCGAATCCGGTCGGGAAGCGCTGCGACGCATCGAGCTTATTACCGCTGACGTCGAAGTAGGCCGTATCTATGACGGTAAAGTGGCCCGGCTAATGGACTTCGGTGCATTCGTGACCATTCTTCCGGGCAAGGACGGTCTGGTGCATATCTCGCAAATTTCCAACGAGCGGGTCGAGAAAGTCAGCGACAAACTCGCCGAGGGTGATGAGGTCAAGGTGAAAGTGCTTGAAGTTGATCGCCAGGGCCGGGTGAGACTGTCTATGAAGGAAATTGAAGCCTCGTAAGAACTATGCCTTAAGCAATAAAAAAAGCCCGGTGATCAAATGATCCCGGGCTTTTTTCTTGCCTGCCTTATAGCGCTTCTCTAGCCGAGAATCTTCTTGTATGCCTGGACGAAGTAACGCATTTCCTCGGGTTTTGCCATGCTGACGCGGAGCCAGTCTGTCATTGGCGGAAATGCGCGGCCGACCATGATGTTTTCCTGACGGAAAGCCTGCTGGAGTTCGACGACGTCGCGGCCGGTCTCGAAGAACGTGAAGTTGGCATTGGATTTGACGTAGCGCACCCCGCGTTCGTCCAGCATGCCCTCCACGATATCGAGCGATTCGCGATTTTTCCTGATCGTAAATTCCTGGAAGTCTTCGTCCAGATAGCTTGCCTTGGCGGCATTGATGCCCAATACGTTTAAGGCGCCGGTTTTCGCGCCGTTGATGCGCGTAATTAGATCGGGATGAGCAAAGCCAAAGCCAACGCGCATGCCGGCAAGGCCGTGTATTTTTGACGCGGTCCGGGCTACGACTATGTTCTGGTGACCGTCACGCACAAGGTCCATCATCGTCGCGTATTTCGAATTATCGACAAACTCGAAATAGGCCTCGTCAACGAAAACCATTCTGTCTTTGGCCACATCCACGACAAAATCGCGCAGCGCATACTTGTCGATTATCGACGGAATAGGATTGTTCGGGTTCGCCAGGTATACGCATCGGGTATCCCGTCGAATCGCTTTGTGCATGGCATCGAGGTCGACGTGCTTGGTGTCCGGGTCGACCGGAACCCGAATAATCTCGGAACCTGCCCGCTCCGCATAGCGCACCAGGTCGTGGTAGGTCGGGTCGGCACAAACAACTGAGCCGTTATCCATTCTGACCAACCTGCCGGCTGCCCGAAGAATTTCCCCGGACCCGGTGCCAATCGCCACGTGATCGTCGGGTAGATTGTTCATTCCCGCTACGATGCTGACCAGTGAGCGGCGATCACCGCCGTACTGATTCGTGTACTTGATGGAATCGACGATTGCCTGCAGCGCTACGCGCGACGGTCCCCACGGGTTTTCGTTGGTCGCAGCTCGAATCATGTAATCGGGGCGGGGAATTTCCTCGCCAAATGCGGTGCTCATCAGTCCGCCGGCTGGAATCATGCCCGCGCCGACAAGAGCGCCTCCCCCTAAAAGTACCTGTCGCCTGGAAACCGTACCCATTGTCTGGTTACCTCTTTAAAATTGTCCTGAAATCCCGGCAGGCCTGCGGCATACCGGAGGTGAAATTAGCGCTCTGATCGAACGGAGCGTCGCCACAAAAGCACGCGATGTTTCGGCTTTAAAAACGACAACGAAACCCTAATGCCAATCGGGGTCCTATGCAAATACCTACCCGCAAAATCTCGCAAAAAAAAAGAGGAAATTCATTGCACAGGTAACCATGTGAATCACAAGCTGCGGGGCTATTTGAGTTCAATCTCGAGCCGGCTGCACTCCTGGACGACCTTGCTGGTCTCGCCACCGTGGGTCACACTCGCGGCCCAGACAACGTCGCCCAGTCGAAATGACTGCATCTCTTTTTGGCCGTCCAGGCCCGCTTCCATCCAGGCGCACGGACTCAGATAGACAACGAGCCGTTCAGGGTGGGCGTGCAGGGGAGGTGTTTCTCCGTTTCGTTCGGTCACCTTCAGTACCCGTAAATGGTCGTTCTCAAGGACATTTTCGAAAATATGCGGCGCTGCTTTGACGGGGTCGAGGGCCGAGAACTGGCCTTCCGCAAGGCCATACCCCAGCAGCCCGCCGAGCAGCAGCAAAATTGTGGGCTTTATTTCAAACGGCATAACCAGTCTCCATGCGTCTTGCTTCACAGTCCGGGCATAGGACGGGAATGCCGCCCGGATTCGGAAATTTTTTCATCCAGATATTCAATGATTCGACCTGGCAGGTAGTAGTTTGGTTGCCATGGCAGGCCGCCCTCGACAAACCCTACGTGTCCACCGGATGTCGCAAGCTCTAACTGGACCGTTTCCGCAAGTTGGGCGAGATCGGGAACGGCGCCAGGTGTCATGAACGGGTCGTCCAGCGAGTTAATTATCAGTGTAGGTCGGCGAATGTCGTGCAGGAATTTGATGGAACTGCATCGATCGTAGTACTCGTTCTTTCCCTGGAAGCCATGCAATGGGGCTGTGAGGGCGTCGTCGAATTCTGCAAAAGTCCTGGCGGCCATTGCCCGGTTCCAATCAAACGCTGCGGTATGTTGGTCGAATTTTCGGGCCACCGCTTTCTTCATGCGCTTTATCAATAAGTATTGGTAAAACTTTGAAAAACCTGTAGATAAAGCTTCCGCCGAGTTATGTAAATTAAGTGGTACGCTAACGGCTGCTGCTGCATCGAGAGGCGTTGAGGTGCCATTCTCACCGAGGTATTTCAGCAATACATTGCCGCCAAGCGAGTAGCCAGCAGCGACCATGGGCCCTTCGTGGCCCGCCGCGCGTAACGACTCAAGAAAGAACCGGATGTCATCCGTTTCGCCAGCGTGATAACGGCGTGGTAGTCGATTGCGATAGTCGCCGCAATCACGAAAGTGGAGAACGGCGGCCCGCCAGTGGTGATTGGCAGCAGCTTTGAGCAGCATGCGTGCGTATGGTGAATCCACAGAACCTTCCAGGCCGTGCAGGATAACCAATATCGGCGCGCCCGAGTCCGGCGAAGGCCCTTCCTCCATCCAGTCAACGACAGTCGTGTCGCCGTCGGGCAAATCGAGGAATTCCCGTCTTACGGCCTTTCGTGGCGCACCCGCCCACGGAAACGATGGGTAGATCGTTTGCGCGTGACGGTTCTTCAACCACCAGGCGGGTTTGAACCTGCTTGGAAATATTTTCGCTTGCAAATCAATACTCAGTGCACGTTGGGTTTATATCATTGAATCCGAATTGCGGCGCGGCCTACGCACACCTGTTGAACTTCCAAAGCATGAGATCATTGCCAGACCGGGCTAAACGCCAGCTCTTCACTTCTGTTGACGAGAGCTGCCCTTTGATTTACAACGCCGCTCTCGGACGTCCTGTCGTTGCGCCGGGCGTCCTGCCCGTCGCCCTTCGGGTCAACACCTTGCGGCGTTGACCAAAATCGTTCCCGACGATGTTGTCGCGGCATAGATACATCCCTGTATAAACGCCGCTCTCGGACGTCCTGTCCTTCGCGGCATAAATACATCCCTGTATAAAAAAGGCCCCCCGGTTTCGCGGGGGGCCAGCCATGGAGTACTAACTCCTTCAGGCTGCGACAGGGGGCGGGGGAGCGTTGCCCTGTCGCAATACTCAAACTAGGCCAGATTCTACCCTTCTGTCAAGCGTCGCAAAGCGCCTGAATTTGCGCTAAAAAGTCGAGGAACGGCTTGAAAACTGGCCTATTTGCTATCCTGCGAGAGAAATTCGGCAGATCCGTCATCTGCACGGGCTGCACCGGCAAATCTTCGCAATACCTCGTCCTGAAGCGCTTTCCAGCGAGCAATGTTTTTCTGGGCAACATCAGCGACCGCGGCAAACGGATCGTCGCCGACGACCCGCATTACCTGCGCGCGCAAATTTTTCTGCTGCGTCATGAATAATTTCATACTTTGTTCAAGATAGTTGGCGGCTGAGCTGGGAACCACTTTCCCGTAGGAGCGTATGACTTGCGACAGGAAATCCTGGCTCATCACCGCTTCCCCTTTCTGTTCCTGCTCTGTGATGACCTGGAGGAGAATTGAACGCGTTATATCCTCGCCATTTTTCTGGTCGATGACGACGAATTCGGTCTTGCCGATAACCAGGCTACGAACATCGGACAGCGTGATATACCGGCTCTCTTCAGTGTCGTATAGACGACGATTGGGGTACTTTTTGATCGTTCGGGCGGGTTGCATCGATTGGGTCTCATGTTCTGATTGGTAGATAAGATAGCTGAAATCTCGCGTCAGCCATAGCCAAACTGCCGTGCGGGGATCGATTTAAGGCCCCGCAGTGGCGCGGTATCCCAGTGTTCCATGGCCCACTGCCAGATCGACTCCAGATTCGCGCCGGTAAGTGCCCCGGGTGGCTCCTGCCGCAGCGCGCGAAGTGCGGATAGCAGCGTGTTTCCTGGGCATGCGGCTGACAGTGCCTCCGCGCCGGTCAGTTTACTGAGCTTCTGGCCATGATCGTTGTTTGCGACGGGAATATGGAGGTATTGCGGCGTCGACAGGCCAAGCTGCTGCTGCAGATATATCTGTCGAGGAGTGGAATCCATCAGGTCAATGCCGCGCACAATTTCCGTAATGCCCTGGTCGAAATCGTCAGCGACCACGGCAAGGTGATAGGCAATCAAACCGTCCCGCCTCTTGATTACGAAATCTCCTGATTCGGATTCCAGGCGCTGCGATTGCGGCCCCTGGGCGGCGTCGACGAACTGAATTGGCTCGTCGTGGGTCCTGATGCGGATTGATGTCTCGCCCGACAGGCAACCTTTGCGACAGGAACCGGGATATATCACGCCTAACGGACCGCGCGGCGCATTAGCCAGATCGCGTCTTGAACAGGAACATGCATACGCTATGCCGGTTGCAAGCAGCTGGTCTACAAGCGCCTCATGGCGTGTGGTGGATTTGCTTTGATAGGAAATCGGACCGTCCCACTCGAATCCGAATGCGGCCAGGATATCGATAATGAGTTGGTCGGCGCCAGGCTGTTCGCGCGGAGGATCAATATCCTCGATTCTGACCAGCCAGCGGCCACCGACGCTTCGTGCCTGCAGGTAGCTCGCGACTGCGGCCAGCAGGGATCCGAAATGCAGCGCTCCTGTGGGAGAGGGCGCGAACCGGCCCACGTAGCTGGCAGGTTCGCTTCTCATGGAATACCGACTAGCGTTCCTGTCGGCCGGCGCAAACAGAACTAACGGTAGCGATCGTCCCGATCCCGGAACTGGCGCTCCGCCATTTCCCTGCGCTCCTGTGCCTCAACACACAATGTGGCGACCGGTCGTGCTTCCAGGCGTTTCAGCCCGATTTCCTCGCCGGTCTCCTCGCAGTAACCGTAGGTGCCGTCCTCGACGCGCGCCAGTGCGGAGTTGATCTTGCGCAGTAATTTTCGCTCGCGGTCACGAGTTCGCAGTTCCAGACCGAATTCGGACTCTTGTGTCGCACGGTCATTTGGATCCGGGAAGTTGGCGGCCTCGTCCTGCATATGATGCACGGTCCGATCAACCTCGATCATCAATTCGCTTTTCCAGGACTGCAAAATGGCATCGAAATGCTCGAGCTGCTCCTCGCTCATATATTCTTCACCGCGTTTGGGCGTATACGGCTCAATGCCGTGAATTGGCCCTGACAGCATGTCAGCAGTGCTGCGTGGCTTGCGCGGAGCCACTTTGCGTCGCGGCGGAACGTTCCTGGCAATCGGCTTCCGGCGAAAGGATGCTTTCTTTTTGCTTACTTTTTTCTTGGCGACCTTCTTGTTCGCCGCTGGTTTCTTCGTTGCTGCTTTCTTGCTCGACACTTGCTTTTTACTCGACTTTTTCTTCGCTACAGGTTTCTTCTTCGCCACTTTCTTCTTGGTTGCTTTCTTAGCGACCTTCTTCTTGCTCGCCTTTTTCCTGGCAGCGGGCTTCTTCTTTGCGGCTTTCTTACGTGCAGCCGGCTTCTTCCGCGCTACCTTTTTCTTTGCGGATTTTCGGACAGCCGCCTTCTTACGGGCCGCCGACTTCTTTTTGGGGGATTTTTTCGCAGTTGACTTTTTCTTGGTCACTTTACGTTTCTTTGCTGCAGGCTTCTTTTTGGCAGCGGGCTTACGCGTTACAGCCTTCTTCCGGAGGGCCTTTGCGCGTTTGGGCTTCTTGCTCGCAGTCTTTTTTGCGGGCATTTTCTACTCCTACCGGTCCGAGAAAAACGCGCAATTATACATTGACTCGTTCGACATGGAAGCTTTAATAATTGCTTTTTACGACGGCGCCATTCCGGCCTGATCCTGAGCTTGCCGCAGCGTCGATCCGAACCACACGAATCGCCCGCCAGCCAAGATATGGCGGGGGTTTCGGCAATAGTGTCTTTATCAAGCGACAATCGTTTTATGCCATCAATTGGATTACACTACGGCGCATTCTTTTGGCGTTGGGCAAACACCACCACATGCGACTCAGCAAGATCAAGCTTGCCGGCTTTAAATCATTCGTAGATCCGACCACGATTCCCTTCCCGAGCAGCCTCGTAGGCGTCGTCGGCCCTAACGGATGTGGCAAATCAAATGTAATTGACGCCGTTCGTTGGGTTATGGGCGAGAGCTCTGCCAGCCGGTTACGTGGCGATTCCATCACGGACGTCATTTTTAACGGCTCAAGTTCCCGAAAACCCGTTGGCGCAGCCTCAGTTGAGCTGCTTTTTGACAATTCCGAGTCGACGCTCGAAGGGCAGTATGCGAAATACGCCGAAATTGCGATCCGTCGCGAGGTGTCGCGAGATGGAATATCGACCTATTTTCTAAATGGCACGCGCTGTCGGCGTAAGGACATCACGGGCGTCTTTCTGGGAACCGGGCTTGGTCCACGAAGCTACTCTATTATTGAGCAAGGCATGATTTCCCGCATTATTGAGGCGAAGCCGGAGGAAATGCGCACCTTCATCGAGGAAGCTGCCGGGATTTCGAAATACAAGGAGCGTCGCAGGGAAACCTCGAACCGAATCAAGCATACCAAGGACAATCTGGATCGGCTGGCGGATGTGCAGGAAGAGGTAGAGAAGCAGATCAAGCATCTTGATCGGCAAGCGAAGACGGCCGAGCGGTATGGACGACTGAAAGACGACGAGCGCAAGACAGCTGCTGAACTGCTGGCATTAAGATTGCGTGACCTCGATGGCCGAGCTAAAGAGTCGACCAGCCAACTGCGCGACCAGGAAACCGCGCTCGAAGCGCAAATTGCAGATCAGCGGAGAATCGAAGCGAAGATCGAAGCGTCGCGAGTTCAGCATACCGAGCTTAACGACGCTTTTAATGAGGTGCAGGGTCGCTACTATAAAGCAGGATCGGAGATTGCCCGGGTCGAGCAGACTATCGAGCATGCGCATGAACTGCGGGAGCGGCAGCAGCACGATCTGGAGCAAGCTATTCAGGCGGCCGGTGAAATCGCCGGTCACATTAACAAAGACGAAACTGATATCGCACAACTGGAATTGTCGATCAATGAGTTGGTGCCGGGACTTGAAGAAGCGCGGTCCCAGCAAAGTCGATCGCAGTCGTCTCTCGAACAGGCGGAAAAGGCCATCGCCGAATGGCAGGTGCGATGGGACGACTATTTAAGTAAGGCAAACGAAGCAGAACAAACGCGAAACGTTGAGCAAACACGAACTGAGCAGTTGCAGTCGCGTCTCACAAGTCTGTCCGAGCGCCGCCGCAAACTAGAAGAATCGCAACAAAGCGCCAATCCACAGGAACTCAAGGAACGGTTCGAGACACTGGCCGCTGCCGAGCAGCGCAAGCGCCAGGCACGAGAGGAGTTTGAGCGAGCAATTGCTGACGTCGCGGATAAGATTCACAAGCTGCGTGAGCAAGACAAGAAATTGAGCCACCTTGTTGACGACCGGCGAGCGACGCTCCTGGATTCGCAGTCGAAGTATGCATCGCTCGAAGCAATACAAAAGGCCGCGCTCGGTGAGGGCGATGATGGCATTCAAAGTTGGCTCGAATCGTCCGGCCTGTTGAACAACCGCAGAGTCGCGCAGTCAATTTCCGTCGAAAACGGTTGGGAAACGGCTGTCGAAACTGTTCTTGGCGACTATCTGCAGGCAGTTTGTGTCAGCGATGTTGCTTCTGCAACTGCAAGTTTGTCCGAGCTGCGCGCAGGTAGTATGACTATGCTGGTCGACTCTGCGGGCACATCGCCAGGTGGAGATTCCTCTTCCACGCTGGCTGCAAAAGTATCGAAGGCCCCGGCTGCGGTGCTCGAAATATTGCGCACCGTTCGGGTGGCGGAATCACTGAGTAAGGCACTGTCAATTCGTGAACAGTTGGGTGATCTCGATGTCGATGGATCCGTGATCACGGCAGATGGCGTGTGGTTGAGCAGAAACTGGCTGCGAGTTAATCGTGACAAGAATGCTCAGTCCGGTGTGCTTGGTCGCGAACACGATATGCGACGCCTCAAGAATGAAATTCGTGAACAGCACGCACGGAGTGAGAGCGCCGCCAAACTGATGACGGACGGTCGCAACCGATTGCGACAGCTCGAAGATCGACGAGAAAAATTGCAGAGCGATGCCAGCGCACTTCTCGATGAGTATTCTGATATCAAGGCCAAGCTCGACACGGCGCGCTATCAGCTGGATCAGGCGACGGCGCGGCAGGAAGCCATATCAGAAGAAAGCGGCGATATCGAAAAAGAACGTTTTCAGGCCGAAGAGCAAGCTCGAACGTCGAGCACACAATTCACTCAGGCCGTCAGCTTTTTGACTGAACTGGATACGCAGCGCGAGGCGCTGGAAACCCAGCGCAGCGAGTTACGCGCGGAGCTGGAGCGTGTGCGGGCGCAGGCGGACGAAGATCGCATTGCAGCGCATGACCTGGCGATTCAGTTTGAAACACGCAGATCCAGCAAAGATTCCGCTGCTCAGAGTCTGGTTCGAATGCAGTCCCAACTGCGCCATTTTCGTTCCCGCGAACAAGACATCCGGCAGCAGCTTGAGCAGAGTGAAAGCCCGCTGGAATCTAACAAGCAGGAACTGGAAAAATTGTTGCAGGTGCGGGTTGCCGTGGAGAGCGAACTCTCTGAATCGCGACGGCTCGTTGAGAATATCGAGAACGAACTGCGGGAACTCGATCAGACCAGAATGCGCGATGAACAGCTCGTGGAGGAGGCTCGCTCCCGAGTGAACGATGCCAGAATGGTTGTGCAGGAAGTGAGCGTCAGGCGTGAGGGTTTTGCGGAACAGTTTGCGCAGACAGATTTTGACCTCGAAGAGTTGCTGGCGGAACTAGCCGAAGATGCAGCAATCGATAGCTGGGAGGAAAAGCTCGAGAAGGTGCGGCGGCGAATTGATCGGCTTGGGCCGATTAACCTGGCTGCAATCGATGAATTCAAAGAACAATCGGAGCGCAAGGAATATCTCGATGCGCAATTGGCTGACCTGACGGATGCGCTGGATACGCTGGAGGGTGCGATTCGCAAGATCGACCGCGAGACGCGGACCCGATTCCGCGAAACGTACGCGAAAATTGACATCGGATTCAAGCGTCTTTTTCCGAAACTCTTTGGTGGTGGTCATGCCTATCTAGAATTGACCGGTGATGATTTACTATCGGCCGGTGTTACCGTGATGGCGCGTCCTCCCGGTAAACGGAACAGTACGATTCACCTGTTATCAGGTGGAGAAAAAGCGCTTACCGCCGTCGCATTGGTTTTCGCTATTTTTGAACTCAATCCAGCCCCGTTTTGTCTTCTCGATGAGGTTGACGCGCCGCTGGATGATGCAAACGTAACGCGTTTCTGTGAGATCGTTAAAGAGATGTCTGAAGTTGTGCAGTTTGTCTTCATTACACACAACAAAGTCACCATGGAGATGGCACGACAGCTCACTGGCGTGACGATGCAGGAGCCGGGAGTGTCTCGCCTGGTTTCTGTCGATCTTGACGAAGCGGTGAAGATGGCAGCCAGTTAGTCGCCGGTCAATAGAGATTTCGTATGGACGGTCTACGTTGGTTACTGTTGGGTTTCGGGCTGTTTGTCGTTGCAGGTGTATACCTGTACACACGCTATCAGCGAGGGCGCACGGAAACCCAGGAAACATCAGGGTTTTCTGGCGCGAAAGTTGAGCCGTCGCTGGGAGAGCTGGATGTCGTTAGCGAGGAGGAGGCATCCCCACTCGACGCAGACAGCGATACCCAGGTGCAGTCGAACGAGGACGCACCTGATTTGCCGCAAAAAATTGTTACGCTGCGCGTGATCGCGCGAAACAATGGTGCGTTTGCCGGCGATGAGCTGGTCCTCAGTTTGCGTGGCATTGGTATGCGGCACGGCAAATTCGGAATTTTCCATCGATTTGAAGGCAGCGAAGAAGACAAGGTCGTTTTTAGTGCAGCGAGTCTGGTCGAGCCTGGAAGTTTCGACCTGGAAAATATCAAAGAACAGAAAATTCCCGGCATCAGTCTGTTCATGGTCCTCCCCGGACCAATCGATGGTGCCGAGGCTTTCGATCTGATGATTGCGGCCTCTCGCGCATTGTCACAATCTTTGGGCGCTGAACTCCTGGACGAATCCGGAAGCACGCTGAGTATTCAGCGCGAGCGTTACCTGCGTGAAGAAATAATTCAGTATCAGCATAGCTCGATCGTTGTGTGAATCGGCATACTGAACTATGAGCGCGCCGACTGCGGTAATGAAGAAGGCAGATGCGCTGCGACTTAAGCTTCGGCACCATAACCATCAATACCATGTGCTCGACGAGCCAGAAATTCCTGACGCGGAATATGACAGGCTAGTTCGCGAGTTGCAGGCGCTTGAAGCGGCACATCCGGACCTGGTTACACCAGAATCGCCAACGCAGCGAGTTGGGGCTGAACCGGTTGCGGCGTTCGGCACAGTACAGCATCGGTTGCCGATGTTGTCGCTGGACAATGCGTTCAGCGAGACAGAACTTCGTGATTTTCACCGGCGGGTCACCGAGCGGCTTGAACTCGACGCATCAACTGAATTGGAATATTCGGCGGAACCAAAACTTGATGGCGCTGCCGTCAGTTTGCTGTATGAGCAGGGCAAACTGGTTAGAGGGGCGACACGTGGCGACGGCACTCGCGGTGAAGACATCACTCACAACGTGCGCACCATTGAGGCCGTGCCGTTGCAGCTGATGGGAAAGCATTTTCCGGCTTCGCTGGAAGTCAGGGGGGAGGTGTTCATGCCGCGTGCCGGATTTGCGGCGTTCAATGCAGCGGCAGTTAAAAAGGGTGAGAAAACCTTTGTCAATCCGCGCAATGCTGCAGCTGGCAGCCTGCGCCAGCTAGACCCCAAACTTACGGCGGAACGCCCGCTGGATATCTACGTTTATTCAGTTGGTTCGGTTGAAGGCGGCACGATTCCCGATCGCCACAGTGACGTCCTTGAGCGGCTGCGTGAGTGGGGCCTCAAGGTTTGTCCCGAGAGAAAGGTGGTTGAAGGAATCGATGCTTGCCTGGCCTATTACGAAGATATAGGACGCAAACGTGACCAACTGGCGTACGACATCGATGGTGTGGTTTATAAGGTCAATAGCATTGAACAACAGGAGACGCTCGGTTTTGTTTCCAGGGCACCTCGCTGGGCGATTGCACACAAGTTTCCGGCGCAGGAAGAGCTGACCGTTGTTCGAGATATCGAATTTCAGGTGGGGCGCACCGGGGCTGTGACGCCAGTGGCTCGCCTGGAGCCGGTATTTGTTGGCGGTGTTACGGTCAGTAACGCCACGCTGCACAATATGGACGAGCTCCACCGCAAGGACGTCAGGGTGGGGGATACCGTGATCGTTCGTCGGGCCGGTGATGTTATTCCGGAAGTCGTCAAGATTGTTCCCGACCGGCGGCCCAAAGGCACTCGCCAGGTCAAGGCGCCGGCTAAATGCCCCATTTGTGGTTCTAAAGTCGTGCGCGAGGAGGGAGAGTCCGTAGCACGTTGCACTGGTGGCCTGTTCTGTGCGGCTCAACGGGTCGAGGCGCTGAAGCATTTTGTATCCCGGCGCGCACTGGATATCGACGGTTTGGGGAGCAAGCTGATTGAGCAACTCGTGGAGCTTGACCGTATCGGGACGCCTGCGGATCTGTTTGACCTGACAAAGGAAGAGCTTATCGAGCTCGAACGAATGGGCGAAAAATCTGCGACAAATCTCCTTGCATCGATTGAGGCCAGCAAGAGCACGACTCTCTCACGCTTCCTCTATGCGCTTGGAATACGGGAGGTGGGTGAGGCGACAGCATCCTCGCTAGCGTCTCACTACGGCAAGCTGGAGGCCGTCATGCGAGCCGACGAGGAAGCTCTGCAACAGGTTCCAGACGTCGGGCCCGTGGTCGCTTCGCGAATTAGTGCGTTTTTTGCTGAAAAGCACAATCAGGACGTGGTTCGCAAGCTGCAGGATTCCGGTGTCACCTGGGAGGAATTCGAGCCGAAACCGGATTCTGGGGGCGGCAAACTCGCTGGAATGACGTTCGTGCTGACCGGAACCCTGTCCAGAATGACCAGAAATGCCGCAAAAGACAGCATTCAGGCACTGGGCGGAAAGGTGGCCGGTTCAGTTTCAAATAAAACTGATTTTTTGGTCGCCGGTGACAAAGCTGGTTCAAAACTAACAAAAGCGCAAAATCTCGGAATAGAGGTGTTGACCGAGGAGGCATTGGAAAAACTGCTTGGTGATCAATAATTAACCAGCTTTTCATCGACGCCATGCAAGAAAACCCAACAAAATCAAGGCCTAAAACTAGGCAAGACTTTCATAAGTAACTATCGTCCAAGGACATGTCTTATCGCAAAACTTGGGTCTTTTTTCCCATGTTGTCCATTTCGTTGACGAATATCATTCACGGTCAATATATTTCGCGTCCATGCAAGACACCATCCAGCAACAAATCCTTAGTGCGCTTCTGACAATGCTGCGTCCTCTGGCGAGGGCGCTCCTTCGCGCGGGTATTGGGCATCGCGAATTCAATGAAATTTCAAAGTCTGCATTCGTGGATGTCGCAACGAAAGACTATGGACTGAGAGGAAGACCAACGAATATCTCTCGAGTCGCGGTCATGACCGGACTGACGAGGAAAGAAGTACGACGACTACGCAACAAGAATGAGGCTGGTGAAGAGACGGATATTAGCCGGAGGACGCCGATGGGAGTCGTCCTCCATCGTTGGTATACAGAGGCTGATTTTATCAGTTCGGATGGTTCTCCAAGGGTTCTTCAGTTTGATGGAGATGCAAATTCATTCTCTGATTTGGTTGGCCGATACGGTGGTGATATTCCGCCTGGCGCAATGAGGACGGAATTGAAACGGATTGGGGCTGTTTCTGAAGCAAGTGACGGACAGCTGACTGTGTTAAAACGTAACGTTTCGAAGCCCGGCGTGCATGAAAAGCTGATTGATGGCTTATCTATAGTCATATACCCAGCCGTATTAGCGCTGGCCAATAATACTGATGCCAAAAATGCAGATGCGACTTGGGTAATGAGGACCGCTGCTACATCCCGAATTCGAGCGGGCGATGTTCCACGAATTCGACGAATTACGTCTGACCGATTGTCAGAGTTCGTAGAATCTGTGGATGATCTTTTTGCCGCATATGAAACTCTTCATGACGACGACATGTCGGAATCCAGCGATCAGTCAGTCGGAATTGGTGTATTTTATTTTGAGGAGGACAAAGACGAATCGCACTTTTATAAGAAGGCGTAGTGGTTTCGAATTGGCTAACTAGTGGCTAGAATCTCCTTTCCTGCGGCTGCGCAAAAAGTTTGCCTCCTATAGAGATTTGTCTCAATTTCACAAAATTTTGTCGTTTCTGACGATGGGTTAAATACCTATACGCGGTGATTGTCAACACCTCTTTTTTTATTCTATAAATAACTTTCGAAAAGTTATATAAACACCTAATAATAATAGATTAAAACGGACAATCTACTTGTCTTAACGGGCTGTTATTCACAGTTTGTTCTCCAATTATTTCGTTAGCTTAGAATTCTCTGCGCGCGTTATCGCGTAACCCATTGATTTTTGGTACCGATTTCATTGCTCGAAATCGCACTTAATGTTGACTGTTAGGTACTTCGGGAATAAATTCCCGACTATGGCTATTATGTTGATATATGAGCGATTCAATCAAAGCAGCGCTACTGAGTGCATATCAAGTTCTTCTCGGTCCACTCGTAAGAATATTGCTGCGACAGGGAATTTCATACGCTGAATTTTCAGAAGTGGCGAAGTCTGTCTATGTGGAAGTCGCTTTAAAAGATTTCAAAGTAGCAGGTCGAAAAGCAACTCGGACTCGGGTAGCTGTAATGACTGGGCTGACGAGAAAAGAAGTAAAACGAGTCATCGACGAGGCGTTAAAGGATCAATACGAACCTAACGCAAAGTTCAGTCGTCTCGGACGAGTACTTGTTGGCTGGCATACGGATACAGATTTTACCGGACCTTATGGTTTGCCATTGGAGCTTGAATATGAGGCAACTAAAGCCGGTGAGCCGACGTTCTCAGAATTGGTTAAGCGTCATAGCGGCGACATGTCGCCTCGATCAATTCTCGACGAGTTGATTCGTGTTGGGGCTGTAAGAGAAACGGATGTGGGTTGGTATCGAGTTTTAAGGCGAGACTACATCACAGACGCAACGGGTAGAGACACATTTGAAAGAACTGGATTCATAGTAAGAAATTTTATTAATACCGTTGACTTCAATATGACGAAGTCAGCACCAGGAAAAGGAAGATTCGAACGGCACGTTTTTCCAGCAGATGGTATTCGCGCCAAAGATTTTGAGAAGTTTGACGAATATTTGCGAGATCGTTGTCAAGCACTACTTGAAGAGTTGGATAACTGGCTAACGAAACTACCGATTCCTGACCCAAAGAAAGGTGACGAAGTTATTCATACAGGAGTAGGCATGTATCACTACATGACTCATGTAGCTGACGACAGAAACCTGAAAGAAGTGTTGCGTGATGAAGGACTAATTCGGAATGGTCATTTGCAGGAAGCTGATGAACTAAACGAATGAAGATTAAACCGAAAATATAGATTTTTGTATTCGAGACGTTGGAGAAGTCGAGAAATGAGCGAGCGAAGAGCGACTATGAATAGTCGTCGGTCAGCAGTGGCCGGCGTCGCAATCGCATTGGTTTCGACAGGCGCTAGTGGTGCTATTACCGGTAGTGACGGTAGAGCAATCACCGGCAGCGATGTTCGAGCCATAACCGGTAGTGACGGCAGGGCGATCACGGGCAGCGATGTTCGAGCCATAACCGGTAGTGACGGCAGAGCGATCACGGGCAGCGATGTTCGAGCGATCACCGGCAGTGATGGCAGAGCGATCACGGGTAGTGACGGCAGGGCGATCACCGGCAGTGATGGCAGAGCGATCACGGGCAGCGATGTTCGAGCAATCACCGGCAGTGACGGCAGAGCGATCACGGGCAGCGATGTTCGCGCGATCACCGGCAGTGATGGCAGGGCGATCACGGGCAGCGATGTTCGAGCAATCACCGGCAGTGATGGCAGGGCGATCACGGGCAGCGATGTTCGCGCAATCACCGGCAGTGATGGCAGGGCGATCACGGGCAGCGATGTTCGCGCGATCACCGGCAGTGATGCCAGAGCGATCACGGGCAGCGATGTTCGATCGATCACCGGCAGCGATGTTCGAGCGATCACCGGCAGTGACGGCAGGGCAATTACTGGCAGCGATGGCCGCCTACTACTTGTTGGCCAGGTCAATTACGTCGGCGAGGACTTTGTATCAGTACTTGGTCAAACCGTTCTCATGGACCGGTCAAGCGCACGTGGTATCCGGGTCGGGGCATCGGTCGCCGTTTACGGCTCGATTGATATTGATACAGGGAGCATAGCTGGTGCATCCGTGGTTTCGCGCTCAAACGTCGACGGCGTGTCCTACCTGACAGGTGTGGTTGATTCCGTTGATACCGTGAAAGGTACTGCAGTAGTCAGCGGCATGAACGTTGACTACACGTCTCTGCTTGCTACCGGGTCAGCACCGGCAGTTGGTGACATGGTTGCAGTGACCGGACGTGAGTATAAAGGGGCAGGACTGCTGATAGCCGATCCGCAATTACGGGTGGATTAGCGGTAAAAGTTGCAGGCATAAAAAAGTCGGCGTCCTTGCCGACTTAGGTCTCGTATCACACTAGGGAGATGCGAGGGTTGGAGAAGCCGTCCCTGAGCGATTAGGAACGACTCGCGAGCAACTATAGGAAGATCGTGAACTCAATGCTGTGACCGGTCTCACATTAAAAAATCCTGCAAAACAAAAGGGCGCCAATTGGCGCCCTTATTGTTAAATAACGAAATATTAAGTTAAGCGATATCGATTATTCTTCTGATTTCGCCAACGATTCGATGTGCGCCTGAAACAAATCGTTAGCCACCTTTTGTCGCAGCTCTTCGACGGAACTGTCGAAAGGCGGCGGACTGGATTCTCTTGAATCCTCTCGCAGGATTACGTGCCAGCCAAATTGTGTTTGCACAGGCTCTTTTGTGAATTGACCGTCTTCGAGCTCAGCAACTGCGGCGGAGAATTCGGCAACCATCTGTGTCGGCGAAAACCAATCCAGGTCGCCGCCATTCGGTCCGGTAGGACCGGTAGATTTTTCTTTTGCCAGCTCTTCGAAATTGCCACCATCATTTAGTTCGGCGATTACAAGTTCTGCCTCGCCCTGCGTTTCAACAAGAATGTGTCGTGCTTTGAAATCCAGGGGTGGGTAGAGCGCGAGCTGTGACTGGTATTCCGCTTGTAGTTGTTCATCGCTCACTTCGACTTTTTCAAAATAGTCGGCAGCGGCAGCCTGGAAAATGATGCTTTGTTTCTGCAATTCGATCTGCGCGGCCACAACTGGGTCGTCGGCAAACTCGCTCGAAGACTCGTCGGTTGCCAATGCGTAAATATTGCGTAATTCAGTCATCAGGAACTCGCGTTGCTCCGGGGTCGCTGTCGCGCCCTGACCGCCGAGTCTGCTTTGGAAATACAGATCAACGACCGCACTGTCGACGTCGACACCGTTGATGGTGAAAATGGTCTCGGCACCAGCCTGGCTGGCCGAAAATGCTCCTGCAGCCAGCAACGCGATCATAGGAATGCGCCTGCAACGCCTATAGGAACGGTTCAAAAAGTCCATGTTTAAGGTCCTTTGGTAGGGTGTAATATTTAAGTGGAAGGTTAGTGAATTAGCGCTCAGACGGAGTCAATGCCTTGATCCGGAGCGCGTGAATATCAGTCTGCAATAGCTCAGTCAGCGCATCATAAACCATTCTATGTCGCGCAATCCGATTTTGGCCGTCAAATGCAGCGGATACGATGGTGATATCAAAGTGTCCTTTCCCGTCCTTGGCACCATCATGGCCTGCATGTAATTGACTCTGATCCTTTATCAATAGTTCCGCAGGTGCGAACCGGTTCTCCAGCGATTCTCTGATTGAGACGATGCGCCGGTCGCTCACGGCAATACTTTCTTGAATGGCTTGACCAAAACGCGCTGATATACGCCGGCGGCATTATACGGGTCGTCATCCGCCCAACGCTGAGCTTCCTCAAGGGACGGGAAGTCGACAACAACCAGACTGCCGCTGAATCCCGCGTCGCCCGGGTCAGTTGCGTCTATAGCCGGATGCGGTCCGGCAATCAGAAGTCTGCCCTCATCAACCAGATCGCTCAAACGCTTGAGGTGCGCGTCCCTTGCACCCATACGTTTGGCTAAGCTGTCTTCTACATCTTCGCTAATTATTGCGTACCACATGAGTCAGGACTCCGTTTCGCTGGATTGTGACTGATCGCCCCCGACTCTCGTCAGCCAGATTGCCTGTCCGATGATGAACAGCAGGCTAAGGCCCATCAGGCCAAAAACCTTGAAGTTCACCCAAATTTTCTCGCTGAAGGTGTACGCCACATAGATATTGAGTATGCCGGCGACCACGAAGAAAGTGACCCAGCTCAGATTGAGCCTGGTCCACTGGTCCGGACTCAGCTTTGCCGCTTCACCAAACATTCTTTGCACGATGGGCTTTGTGCCAACCCATTGGCTGCCCAGGAAAACCAGGGCAATAATCCAGTTGAGCACGGTCGGCTTCCAGAAGAGGAAATAGGGATTACGAAAATACAGTGCTGCGCCGCCGAAAATAAGCAGAGCGGCTGTTGAACCCAGGTACATCCGATCGAGTTTTCCGACCATAAGCCATTTGGCCACGAGGCCAATCGGCATGGCAGCCATGAGCACGATGATCGCGAAATAGAGATCGTCGTAAATATAAGCGCCAAGAAACGCCAGGAGCGGCAGGAAATCTGCAAGAATTTGCACAGGTAGAGTTCGTTCTGGTCAGGTGGGCCGGAATAATAGCCTAAATTCAGCGTTAGTCGAAATCAGGCATTAATGCGGGCGTGTGGCCAATTGTGTCGTTACAATCCGCGCATGGCGCGCATAGTCGAAATTCACCCAGCGAACCCGCAGCAAAGGCTCATTGCGGAAGTCGCGGCGACGATTCGTGGTGGTGGGATAATCGCTTATCCAACCGATTCCAGTTATGCGCTCGGCTGCCATATTGGCGACAAACGGGCGATGGACCGTATCAGCCAGATCAGGCAAACGGACAAGAATCACAACTTCACTCTGATTTGCACGGATCTGTCCGAAATCAGCCTGTTTGCCAAGGTTGAGAACTGGGCCTATCGCCTGATCAAATCCCTGACCCCTGGGCCGTATACATTCATCCTCATGGCAACCCGTGAAGTGCCTAAACGCCTGCAGAACGCCCGCCGGCGCACGATTGGTCTGCGCGTTCCGAACCATGCGATTGTGCGCGCACTCCTGGATTCGCTTGGTGAGCCCATCATGAGTTCAACGTTGCTCCTGCCTGGCGACGACCTGCCACTAAATGATGTCTATGAAATAGAAGATCGTATCGGTAGCAGCATTGATCTCATCGTTGCGGGCGGCTCGGCCGGGATCGAACCCACGACCGTTCTCGACCTGACTGAGGGCTCGATTGTGGTGTTACGCAAAGGGCTCGGCGACGTGAGCGCGCTGGCGTGATTCAAAAAATGAACTGGACGCAGTCGCATGTAAGTAGGCTAAAATGCCGCTTCTTCGCTTGAGATTCCAATGAAACCTGAACTGAAAGTGCTGACCAGCAAAGATGCCCCGAAACCGGCAGGGCAGGACGAGCAGCAGCCGGCTCAGGGAGAAATGCCCTTCGCTGTCGTTGATGGCGAGCCGGTCACCCAGCTTCCTCAGGATCTCTACATCCCGCCCTACGCACTCCAGGTTTTCCTCGAGGCATTTGAAGGTCCGCTGGACCTGCTGCTCTACCTGATTCGACGGCAGAATCTGGATATCCTCGACATACCTATCGCCGAAATCACGCGGCAATACGTGCAATACATTGAGCTGATGAAGGAAATGCAGCTGGAGCTCGCGGGCGAGTACCTGCTGATGGCCGCTATGCTTGCCGAGATCAAGTCGCGGATGCTGCTGCCGCGGGCCGAAATTGAAGAAGAGGAAGAGGATGATCCGCGCGCCGAGCTCGTGCGCCGGCTGCAGGAATACGAGCGCTTCAAGAAGGCTGCGGAAGAATTAAGTGACCTGCCACGCCTTGAGCGGGACGTGCATGTGGCCACGGTTGAAGCGCCGGAACGCAAAGTCAGCACCCAGCTGCCTGATGTCACATTGAAAGAATTGCTACTGGCGTTTCACGACGTTCTTAAAAGAGCGGAGATGTTTTCCAACCTGCATTTGCAGCGGGAACCATTATCTGTCCGGCAACGAATGTCCGAAATTCTCGTTCGTATCAAGGGCAATTCGTTTTCCTCATTCGCGGATCTTTTCGATGCTGAAGAAGGTCGCATGGGTGTGGCCGTGACGTTTATTGCAATTCTCGAGCTCCTGCGTGAGGCCGTCATCGAAGTAGTGCAGGCCGAGGCGTATGCACCGTTGCACGTAAGAGTCGCCTCCAAGGTAAGACTGGTCGCCGACGAAGGCGAAAATGTTGACGCCGCGCCGAACTGAAAAACCAAATAAAGCGAAGAGACCAATCCGAAATGGATGATAAGGAAATAAAATATTTTGTTGAGGCCGCACTGCTGGCAGCCGGGCGACCGTTGAGTATTGACCAGATTCAAAAACTTTTTGACCAGAGAAGTGTGCCCGAGAAATCGCAGATTCGGCAGGCAATTGCCGGCCTCATTGAGGATTACTCAGATCGGGGCATTACGGTCTCGGAAGTGGCGTCCGGATTTCGGATGCAAATCGAAGGTGACATGGTCGAAAGGCTGCAGAAGCTGTGGGAAGAACGGCCTCCGCGTTACTCCAGGGCGCTATTCGAGACACTCGCATTGATTGCGTATCGTCAGCCAATGACGCGCGGCGAAATTGAGGAAATTCGTGGTGTTGCGGTGAGCACCAACATCATTCGATCGTTGATCGAACGAGAGTGGATTCGCGTAGTGGGACACAGAGACGTGCCGGGGCGCCCGGCAATGTTCGGCACGACCAAGCAGTTCCTGGATTATTTCGGGCTCAAGAAACTCGATGACCTGCCACCGCTGGCGGATCTGTCCGATTGGGAAAGTCTTCGCGTTCAGCTCAATCTTCCGGCGGTTGAAGAGGATGGATTGCCAGAGACTGGTGCTGCTCCGACAGAGGCACTGGACGTGCCACCGCCCTTTACAGAGGATGACCAGTCCGACGTCGTCGAAACTGACGACGCGGAGGAAGTCGCCGTCCCGGATATCGAACCGATTGCCGCCACAGAGTGGCCGGACCCGAACGAAAATGTTTCGATCGTAAGTCCTGGAGATAATAGCGAAGATGCCAATCGCATCGATGAGCTAGAGAGTGCGGACGCGACGCAAACCGGGGCCTGATGCCTGAAAGGGTTCAAAAGGTCCTGGCCGCAGCCGGTCACGGTTCGCGCCGGGAAATTGAAGGTTGGATAAGAGAGGGCCGCCTCGCGATCGACGGCCGGGCCGCTTGCCTGGGTGACCGTGTCGCCGGCAACGAGAAATTTGTTCTCGATGGCCGCCCCCTTAGAGTGCGGGCGACGCCGTCTCCGCACCAACACATCGTTTATCACAAGCCGGACAATGAGATCACCAGTCGCGCCGATCCGGAAGGTCGCCGCACCGTTTTCGAGTCGTTGCCGGAACTTAAGGGATCTCGTTGGGTGGCCGTTGGTCGACTTGATATGGCAACCACCGGTCTCCTGATTTTCACGACCGACGGAACACTGGCAAATGCACTGATGCATCCTTCATCGGAGCTGGTCCGGCGTTATGCCGTCCGCGTACATGGTGCGCCGTCAAAGTCCGAAATTGACAGGCTCCAATCAGGCATAGATCTGGACGACGGACCCGCCGCGTTTGATTTAATCGAGGCTGCTGGCGGCGAGGGCGCCAATCGTTGGTTCACTGTCACTCTCAAGGAAGGACGAAATCGAGAGGTACGGCGAATGTGGGAGGCCGTCGGTTACCAGGTCAGCAGGCTTATGCGCGTAGGCTATGGTCCTGTTGAACTGCCGCGCAGTCTGCGGCGAGGAAAATACCAGGCCCTGACCCCCGGTCAGGTCAGGCAGCTGTATCGCGTTGCCGGGATCAAGATGTCAGCAACGTCCGCAGTACCAGTTGTGCGGCGTGGTGTTCGAAAATCACAGAAAAATAAACCTAAAAAACATTATAAATCAAAAAGATAGTTTGCTTTTCTAAAGTGATATCTCATTGAGCGTCAATGCTCTGCCCGGTAACCCCGTGGCTGTCCGGGCCGAGGAGATATACGTAGGCAGGCATGATGTCCTCGGGTCGTAACAGCGTGTCCCGGTCTTCGGCCGGGTAAGCCTCAAGGCGCATTTTGGTTCTGACAGGTCCGGGATTGATGCAATTCGAGCGTAGCGGCGTGTGCAAATTCTCATTCGCTATCATTTGTGACAACGATTCCGTGCCGAACTTCGACACCGAATAGGCACCCCAGAAAGCTTTACCGACTCGTCCAACGCCACTGCTGGTGAATACTATGCTGGGGTCGGCCGCATTCTTGAGCAACGGCATCAATTGCTGTGTCAATACGAACGGCGCAGTGAGGTTGACATGCAATACCTTCTGCCAGTCGGTGATGTCATATTGTTCGATGGACAGGCGGGGCCCCAGGATTCCTGCGTTGTGGACCAGGCCATCGAGTCGGCCGAATTCCTTGTCGACGCTGCCAGTCAACGCAGCATAGGATTCGCCATCAGCTGTCGACAGGTCCAGTACCGCGATCGAGGGACGTTTCGTGCCGTCAGTGGCCTCGATCTCATCGTAAATTTCCTCGAGTTTGCGCGTGTTCCGCCCGTGCAGAACCACCTGTGCGCCTAATTTTGCAGCGTGCAGCGCCAGTGCGCAACCGATGCCATCGCTCGCGCCGGTAATGAGGATAATGCGGCCTTCAAGTACGTCGTCGCCGTAGGTATATGTTTTTGGATCAATGCTCACTGGGGGTCCTTCAGGTATCGTGAATTAGTCTACTGAATCGTATTCTCGGCGGCCTCGTCATCGCCATCGGACTGCGGCTCGACAAGCGTGCGGGGCACTGCTTCCACTGACTCTATCGCTTCAATTTCTTTCTTGGGATGGATACCCAGTTCTACGAACTTGCGCGCGCCGGGCAAGACTTTGCGTTCGAGTGATCCCATGGCGCGATTGTAATTGTCTACGCTACTGGAAAGTTGTTTGCCAACTTTGTTCAGGTGGCCCACAAAAATGCCCAGCCGACCGTACAGTTCTTCGGCGAGTTTACGAATCTCTTCGGCGTTGTCGGCGAGGGCAAGCTGACGCCAGCCGTAGGCCACGGCCTTCAACAATGCGACCAGGCTGGTAGGCGTAGCCAGAATGATTTGTTGCGACAACGCGGTTTCGATCAGGTCCGGATCTTCGTTCAGCGCAGCGCTCAAAAACTGATCGCCCGGAATGAACAGGATGACAAATTCAGGACTTTTCGAAAACTGTTTCCAGTAGGCTTTGCTCGCAAGCATGCGGATGTGATTGCGCACGTTGCGTGCGTGCCGCGTCAATCCGAGTTGGCGCTGTGCATCATCTTTTGCCTCCACAGCCTCCAGGTAGGCGTCCAGGGGCGTTTTCACATCAACCACGAGTTCACGCTGGTCAGGCATGCGAACGATCATGTCCGGCCGTATGCTTTTCTCGCCCGAAGCCGTGTGCACTTGCTCCTGGAAATCACAATGCTCGACCATGCCGGCGAGCTCGACCAGTCGCCTCAGTGTAATTTCGCCCCATCGTCCGCGCACTTCGGGGCGGCGCAGTGCTTTCACCAGGTTTTGCGTTTCCTGCGCAAGCGATTGCTGGCTGGATTGCATTGATTCGAGCTGTGCCTTTATGCCGCCATAGGCTTCGCTTCTGGATTTTTCGAGTTCGGCTATCTGCGATTGCGATTGCTGCAGCGCGTCGCGAATAGGCTTAACAAGGTTTTCGACGGCCTGTTCCCTATCGCTCAACTCGCGTTTCGCCCGTTCCTGTTGAGTGCCGAGATTCTGCTCAGCCAAGCGCAGAAAGGTTTCGCTATTGGACTTGAGTGACTGATTCGCTAATTCGGAAAATGCGGTTGCAAGCCGGGTTGTGGCGGCGTCGTAAGCGGAATCTCTCTCGGTCTGCAGGGCTTCCTGGTCCTTAATTCGGGTTGCCAGCAGGAGGTTGTTGTTTTCAAGCCTTTTGTGCCGCGACCGCGCGACCAGTACGGCGATCAGGACGCCAAGTAACAGACCGGCAGCCAATGCAGGAGCGCCGTATTCAATCCACAGTGGGTTTATCTGGATCGTTTTCATGAGGCGTCCAGATTAACGCCTTTCAGAAGTATCGTGGTGAGTTCACGCGTATCGTCGACAATCAAGTCGGCACCCCAGGACTGCGCATCCTCGTCGGACGGTATATATCCGTAACCGGCTGCAATTGTAAACATGCCAGCGGCTTTGCCAGCGTCGATGTCCCGTGCCGCATCTCCAATGTATACCGTGTTGTGGGGCGCAACGCCGGTTTGTTCGCAGGCCAGTAACATTGGCGCGGGGTGCGGTTTGCGTTCTGGAATCGTATCGCCACTGATCATGCAGGCAGCGCGACTGCTCAGGCCAAGTGCTGCCAGGAGTGGCGCGGTCATGCGGGCCGGTTTGTTGGTAACGATTCCCCACGGTATAGCCGCCTCCTCGAAAGTGTCCAGCAAACTATCCAGTCCCGGAAAAAGCACCGAATCGACACATACCGCAGCTTCATAACGGTTGAGGTAGTCCGTGCGAAGTCGTTCGTGTTCAGCATCTGAAACATCGGGAAACGCCAGGTTAATAAGGCCGGCCGAGCCGTGCGATACGTTTGACCTCGCCAATTCAAAGTCGATTGGTTCGCGGCCCTCGTCACGCAGCTGCTCGAGCAGTACGCCGACCATATCCAGTGCAGTATCGATAAGCGTGCCGTCGAGATCGAACAGCACGGCCTCAAAACTCGGTGAGGTGCTCAATCTATTCGGTGTCCGAACGCCGGAAATGCATCATGTAATTCACATCCACATTATCTCCGAGCGAGTACTCACGTGTGATGGGATTGTAGTGCAGTCCGATACAGCTCTCTAATTCCAGCCCCGATGGTCGCGCCCATGCATCCAGCTCGGAGGGTCGGATGAATTTCTCGTATTCATGGGTGCCGGCAGGCAGGAGCTTTAGCAAATATTCTGCACCCACGATGGCCAACAGGAACGATTTGGGGTTGCGGTTAATGGTCGAAAAAAATACGTCTCCTCCAGGCCTGACAAGCCGCGTGCATGACTCGATCACGGTCTTCGGCGACGGCACATGTTCGAGCATTTCCAGGCACGTAACGACATCGAATGCTGCGCTCATGTCGACTGCAAGTTCCTCCGCCGTCGATTGCCTGTAGTCGACGTCCGTACCGGACTCTGCCTGGTGCAGCCTGGCAACCGCCAGCGGCTTTTCCGCCATATCAATACCGGTCACCCGGGCGCCGGCTTCCGCCATCGCCTCCGCTAGAATGCCGCCGCCACAACCGACGTCGAGCACATTCTTGTCACGCAGCGGCACTCTTTGGCGGATAAAATCCACGCGGAGCGGATTGATTTCATGCAGTGGTCGAAACTCACCGTGTGGATCCCACCAGCGCGATGCGAGTGCGTCGAATTTCGCGATCTCAGCCGGGTCCACGTTCTGCTGTGCGCCGCTCATCATGCTTCCTGTGTCAGTTTGGCGTTGATTCTATCCCGCCATTCGCTACTTCTTCGCACTATATCGGCCTCGCTGGTTTGTGATAACTCGCCGTTTTCGACCTGATGGCGTCCGGCGACCCAGACATCGCGGACCTGATTTGCATGGATAGCATAGACCAGCTGTGAGATCGGATCGTAGACAGGCTGGCTATTGAGGCGCGTCAAATCAATGGCACAGAGGTCTGCCCATTTGCCGCTTTGCAGCGAGCCTACCTGGTCCGCAAGTCCCAGTGCGCTGGCGCCATCGAAGGTAGCCATACGCAGCGCGCTCGCAGCCGGCATTGCGGTGGCATCGTTCGCTTTTGTTTTGGCCAGGAGGGCCGCACTGCGCATTTCTCCGGGCATGTTGAGCAGGTTGTTACTGGCAGCACCATCGGTGCCGAGTGCAACCACGATGCCGTTCGCCTGCATCTGCGCGACTTTAGCGACGCCGTCGGCCAGTTTGAGATTGGAATTCGGGCAGTGTACAACCTGCACACCGGCAGCAGCGAAACGGGAAATTTCCTCATCCGTCAGATGCACTGCGTGCACGGCGAGCAGTGACGAATTGATGAGACCCAGACGCTCAAGCCGGTCTATCGGCCTTTCCCCTGTCGCGGCCAGTGCATCCTCGATCTCCTGGGCCGATTCATGCAGGTGCAGCTGAATGGGTTTGTCGAGCTGATCTGCCAGCACCCGCAGCGCCGTAAAGGATTCGTCTGAAACGGTCCCGGTCGAATGCGGCGCGAAGGCGCTGGAGATCAGGGCATGCTCTGCGAATCGATCATGCACAAGTTCTGTGCCCTTGCTCAGGTACTCGGCTGCATTATTTGCCCAGGGAGACGCAAACTCCAAGACTGGCGTCGCGACGACAGCGCGCATGTGCATGTTTTCTGCCGTTTCGGCCACGATCTCGGGATAAAAATACTGGTCGCTGAAGCAGGTACAGCCGGACAGGAGCATTTCTGCGATGGCCAGGCGGGTGCCGTCGCGCACGAATTCAGTGCCTACCCAGCGATTCTCCGCAGGCCATATGGACTCTTTTAGCCATCTCTCCAGTGGCAGGTCGTCCGCCAAGCCGCGCAGGAGCGTCATCGCCGCGTGGGTGTGGGCATTGACGAATCCGGGAATCAGCGCATGCCCGGGGCGCTCTATCGTCGTTCCTGCCGCATACAGGCTGCGTGCGTCAGCAGCTGGCAGGAGATCCACAATCCGACCATCGGTAATGGCTACAGCGTGGTCGTCCAGCACGATGCCGTGCGGCTCGACCGGAATGCACCAGCCGGCCAGAATCAGGGTGTCACAGTGCTGCATTTTCTCTGCTTTGGGTGGGCTTCGGGAGGGCAAGTATAGCGACCCGGCTAGAGACGTCTATATCGGGGATTTTTCGCCGCTAATCGATGCTGCGGAGCGGTTTACTGTGGTATTATTCGGGTCTTGAATCACGACGTTTCGACGCGCGGTTCATGTCCCGGAAAAACAGGAAATATTTCCAAAAAGCACCCAATTTTTGTCGCAGCTAATTCTCTGTTTCAGGCACGGAATTGCGTCGGCATGGTGAATATTTATGTCTGAAGTTGGTCAGGAGATTCTGTCTGTAAGTCTCGAAGACGAGATGCAGCAGTCTTACCTTGATTATGCCATGAGCGTCATCGTCGGTCGGGCGTTGCCCGATGTGCGTGACGGCCTTAAACCTGTCCACAGACGGGTGCTGCACGCGATGCGTGAGCTCGGCAACGATTACAACAAAGCCTACAAGAAATCGGCGAGAGTCGTCGGTGATGTGATCGGCAAGTATCACCCGCACGGAGATTCTGCCGTATACGATACGATCGTGCGCATGGCCCAGCCGTTCTCGATGCGTTACATGCTGGTGGATGGACAGGGTAACTTTGGCTCGGTCGACGGCGATGCCCCGGCGGCCATGCGTTATACAGAAGTTCGCATGGCGAAGATCGCGCATGAAATACTTGCCGATCTGGACAAGGAAACCGTCGATTTCATAGAAAATTACGACGGCTCTGAATCCGAGCCGTCGGTAATGCCGACTCGCCTGCCGAACCTGCTGATCAACGGGTCGTCCGGTATAGCGGTCGGGATGGCCACCAATATTCCGCCACATAATCTGACCGAAATCGTCAATGCCTGTCTGGCAATGATCGAAAACCCGGCAATTGATGTACAGGGCCTGATGGAGCACATTCCCGGTCCGGATTTCCCGACAGCCGGCATAATCAATGGTGCCGGCGGCATTTACGCTGCCTACAAGACGGGTCGTGGTCGGGTGCACATGCGCGGTCGTGCGTCGATCGAAACGATCAATCAGCGTGGTAAGGAAGCAATCATCGTTACTGAGCTGCCTTACCAGGTGAACAAGGCAAGGCTGATTGAGAAGATCGCTGATCTCGTGCGAGACAAACGCATCGATGGGATCAGCGAGCTGCGCGACGAGTCGGATAAAGATGGTATGCGCATCGTAATTGAGATTCGCACCGGCGAGATGAGCGATGTAGTGCTGAACAACCTCTACAAGCAGACAGCATTACAGAGTGTCTTCGGCATCAACATGGTCGCATTGCATGAGGGCCAACCAAAGCTCCTCAATCTGAAGCAGGTTCTTGAAGCGTTCCTGTCACACCGGCGCGAAGTGGTTACCCGTCGGACCATTTACGAACTGCGTAAAGCTCGCGACCGGGCGCATGTGCTGGAAGGACAGTCGGTGGCGCTCGCAAACATCGACGAGGTTATCGCGCTCATTAAGAAATCACCGTCACCGGCCGCGGCAAAAACGGGGCTGATGGCGCAAACCTGGTCGCCCGGAGCGGTCACCGGGATGCTCGAAAAAGCCGGGGCGACCGATACTCGACCCGATTTTCTCGAGGAGGGCTTCGGTCTTGACGGTGACAATTATCGCTTGTCCGAAGTTCAGGCGCAGGCGATTCTGGACTTAAGACTGCATCGCCTGACAGGTCTTGAGCAAGAAAAAATACTTAAAGAATACAAAGAGTTGTTAGGAAAAATTAAAGAGTTTTCTAATATACTTTCAGACCCCGATGAATTACTTCGGGTCATCCAGCAAGAACTGGTTGAAATTCGCGATACATATGGCGACGAGCGCCGAACGGAGATTAACCAGGACCACAGTGATCTGCAGGATGAAGACCTTATTCCTGAAGCCGAGGTGGTGGTGACGTTGTCGCACGGCGGCTATGCCAAGGCCCAGTCAATCGACGTTTACCAGGCACAGCGGCGTGGTGGAAGAGGGCGGTCTGCTGCAAGAGTAAAAGATGAGGACTTTATCGATAACCTGTTCGTGGCGAATACGCACGACACGATTTTGTGTTTTTCCAGTCATGGCAAGATGTACTGGCTCAAGGTTTACCAGGTGCCGCAGGCAAGCCGCGGGTCGCGCGGCAAACCGATCGTAAACCTCCTGCCGTTGGGCGAAGGTGAGCGGATCAATGCAGTACTGCCGATTCGCGAATTCGACGAAAACAGCTTCGTCTTCATGGCAACAAGTCGTGGCACGGTCAAGAAAACACCGCTCAGTCTCTTTTCACGACCGCGTTCCAGCGGCATCATCGCGGTGGATTTGCGCGATGGTGACAAGTTGGTTGACGTTGCAATCACCGATGGAAAACGCGAAATCATGCTGGTCGCCAGTCACGGCAAGGCAATTCGCTTTAGTGAAGCAGATGTGCGGCCTATGGGGCGCGGCGCGGCGGGTGTGCGTGGAATCAAGTTGCCTGTCGGGCATGAGGTCATCGCACTAGCCATCGTTGGCGAGGGCATGATTCTGTCGGCGACGGAAAACGGTTTCGGTAAACGTACGGCGATCGAGGATTTCCCGGTACAGGGACGTGGCGGACAGGGTGTTATTGCCATACAGACGACGGAGCGGAACGGTCGTACCGTTGGTGCGATACAGGTTGCCGACGAAGACGAAGTTATGCTGATCAGTTCTGGCGGAACGCTGGTCCGTACACCAGTAAGCGATATCTCGATTATTGGGCGAAACACCCAGGGCGTGACGCTAATAAGAGTGGAAGATGGTCAGCGGCTGGTCGGGTTGGCGCGCATAGAGTTTATCGAGGATGCCGGCGAAGAATGACGTTTCTGTAGTTTTGGCAAACCATGAATCTTCATTTTTGAATCGATAGGGACCTAATCAATGTCGCGTGTTTTTAATTTTAGTGCGGGTCCGGCTGTCATCCCGGACGCTGTCCTCGGGCAGATTCGGCGGGACATTCCGGATTGGCGCGCGAGCGGCATGTCCGTAATGGAGATAAGCCACAGGAGCAAGGATTTCGTCGCGGTCGCCGAACAGGCGGAACAGGATCTGCGCGAGCTGCTCGCTATTCCCGATAACTACAGCGTAATTTTTGCTCAAGGCGGCGCGTCGTTACAGTTCGCCATGGC
Source organism: Woeseiaceae bacterium (assembly GCA_021773135.1). GTDB lineage: Bacteria > Pseudomonadota > Gammaproteobacteria > Steroidobacterales > Woeseiaceae > SZUA-117. The sequence goes on from JAJFKP010000056.1 coordinate 32,525, forward strand.
GCCACTGAATCTATCAGCCGAGGGGCAGGTGGTCGATTACGTGCAAACCGGGAGCTGGTCAAAAAAGGCCATTGGCGAGGCCAGCAAGTTTTGTGACGTCAATGTAGTGGCCGACAGTGCCGACAGGAATTTTACCTACGTGCCGGAAGAAAGCTGCTGGCAGAGGAATGATGCCGCCGCCTACCTGCATTATTGCGCCAATGAAACAATTGCAGGAGTTGAGTTTCCGTTTATTCCGGATTCCGGTGATACGCCGCTGGTTTGCGACATGTCCAGTACGATTTTGTCGCGGCCGATTGACGTGAGCCGGTTTGGTGTCATCTATGCCGGCGCGCAAAAGAATATCGGTCCCGCCGGAATAACGGTCGTGATCGTCAGGAGAGATTTGCTTGGCAATGCCAGACCGGGGACGCCGAGCCTGCTCGATTACGCCGTTTACGACAAGTCGGATTCGATGAGCAACACGCCGCCCGTGTTTGCCTGGTATGTCGCGGGTCTTGTTTTTGCACACCTGAAATCTCGTGGCGGGCTCGATGCTGTCGCCGCTATAAACGAGCGAAAGGCGAAGAAGCTCTATGCTGCTATCGATGCGACCGGTTTTTACAGTAATCCGGTCGAAACCGGTTGTCGTTCCTGGATGAATGTTCCGTTTGTTCTTCGTGATGCCAGCCTTGATGCCCGGTTTCTCAAAGAGGCGGCCGCAGCAGGCCTGTTCAACCTGAAAGGGCACAGATCTGTTGGCGGAATGCGCGCGTCTATATACAACGCGATGCCGGAAGACGGTGTCGATGCGTTGATCCAGTTCATGCAGGAATTCGAGCGGACGCGGGGCTGAGAAAAACCACACTTGCGTTAAGTACTGATTAACAGTGGCCGGGCATTCTGTATTGTCCAGCCTCACCATCCATCTACCAGAATCAATATCAATGTTCAAAATACAAACACTGAATAACATCGCTGCCGCCGGTCTGGAGCGACTACCCGCCGACTATTTCGAAATCGCCGATGATATTGCGAATCCGGACGCGATCATTCTGCGATCGCATAACCTGCATGACACGGAAATTCCGGATTCAGTCGCGGCAATCGGCAGGGCCGGAGCGGGCGTAAACAACATCCCGGTTGCAGCCTTAAGTGAGCGTGGTGTACCCGTTTTCAATGCGCCAGGCGCCAACGCAAATGCGGTGAAAGAGCTTGCAGTTGCCGGCATGTTGCTGGCGGCGCGCAACATATGCAGTGCGCGAGACTACGTAGATGGTCTGGTGGACGAAGGCGACGCTCTGAACAAAGCTGTTGAAGCCGGCAAGAAACAGTTTGTTGGCTATGAGCTGCCCGGCAGGACGCTTGGTGTGATTGGGCTGGGCGCTATTGGTGTTGAAGTCGCCAACGTTGCCTTGGCGCTGGGAATGAAAGTGGTCGGATTCGATCCCGCGATCACGGTCCGGCGCGCGTGGCAGCTGTCTTCCGGCGTCGAGCAGGTAGAAACGCTGGAACAATTGTTCAAGGTCTCGGATTTTGTTTCTGTACATGTGCCGCTGATCGAAGCGACGAAAGGACTCATCGACGCGAAGGCAATATCTTTGATGGCAGATGGAGGGGTCATCATCAATTTTGCGCGCGGCGGCATCACCGATCATGACGCTATTATTGCCGCGCTGGACAGTGGCAAATTGCACGCCTTCATCACTGATTTTCCGTCAACCGACCTTATCGGTCGTGCCGGTGTTATTGCGTTGCCACACCTGGGTGCGTCGACGAACGAGGCTGAGGTGAATTGTGCCGTAATGGTTGCCAACAATGTGCGTGACTATCTTATGAACGGCAACGTGCGATTCTCCGTAAACTTCCCGGAAGCGATCATGCCGCGCAATGGCGCTTATCGAATCACTGTTGCGAATGCCAATGTGCCGAATATGGTGGGGCAAATTTCGACGTGCCTTGCAGCGGCTAATCTCAATATCGAAGACCTGCTCAATAAGTCTGTTGGCAACCTTGCCTATACAATTGTCGATCTGGACGGCCCGGTTACAGATGAGACTATCGAGTCATTGGAGCAGATTGACGGCGTATTGGCGTTGCGAAATCTTGGCAAGCCGATATCCTGAACAATCCGCGAATCGCGCCCGAGTAGACAGGTTTGGCCAAGAAAGACAAGAGCGTCGCTGCCACGATAGACCTCGCTTCCATACGTGAGCGCATCGACACGGTCGATCGTGAAATTCAGGCCCTGATTAACGAGCGTGCCCGTTATGCCCAACAGGTTGGAATTTCCAAGGGAAAGCTGACTGCTGCCGTTGATTACTATCGTCCTGAACGAGAGGCAGAAGTGTTGCGTGCGGTACTAGAGCGCAACGAGGGTCCGCTGCGCGATGATGAAATGCTGCGGCTGTTTCGTGAAATTATGTCGGCCTGCCTTGCTCAGCAAGAACCGTTGAAAATAGGTTTTCTCGGCCCTGAGGGAACGTTTACTCAGACGGCCGTGTACAAGCACTTCGGGCATTCAGTCCGCGGCTTGCCATTTTCGACCATAGACGAAGTTTTCCAGGAAGTGGAAAGTGGTGCAGCCGATTTTGGTGTCGTGCCGATCGAGAATTCGACGGAGGGCACCGTCAACCACACGCTTGATATGTTCCTGACCTCCCCATTAAAGGTCGGCGGCGAGATAGAGTTGCGAATCGAGCAGCATTTGTTGGGGAATATGGCAGGACTGCAAAACATTGAGAGAATTTGCGCACACGAACAGTCGCTGGCGCAGTGTCGCGGCTGGTTGCGCGAATTCCTGCCCCAGGTTGAACTCATTGGCGTTAACAGCAATGCAGCCGGTGCGCGCCGAGCACGGGATGAGAAAGGCACGGCTGCCATCGGGGGCGAAGCGGCCGCAGAAGTTTACGATCTAAAGATCATGGTAAACAACATTGAAGATCAAACAGACAATTCCACCCGGTTTTTGGTCATCGGCCGAAAATTGCTGGCACCAAGTGGTGCCGACAAAACGACGGTGCTGGTTTCAACGACCGGTACGGGCGACGGCGCCGGCATCCTGCATTCATTGTTGCAGCCGTTTGCGACTCATGGCGTAAGCATGTCGCGCATTGAATCCCGTCCATCACGGCGCAAGAACTGGGATTACGTGTTCTTTATCGATATTGATGGACATGCTGAAGAATCACCATTGAAAGAAGCGCTGAAAGAATTACAGGAAAACAGCTCACTGTTTCGAATTGTAGGCGCCTATCCCAAAGCTATCCGATAAGCGAAACACTAAATGAATTTTGTTGTCGAGCCGTCTGCCCTTAAAAGCGACACGCTATCGGTGCCGGGAGACAAGTCCATATCTCACCGAGCGTTGATGTTAGGCAGCATCGCTGTCGGGCGTACGCGCATCCATGGATTCCTGGCCGGCGAGGACTGTCTCGCAACATTGACTGCATTGCGGACTATGGGTGTCAGTATTGAACAGCCGGCGGCGGCTGAGGTCATTGTCGATGGCGTCGGCAAGCACGGATTGCGCGCGCCGGAAGTGCCGCTTCACATGGGAAACTCAGGTACAGCGATGCGTTTGTTTGCCGGCATGCTGGCCGGCCAGGCATTCTCGGCAGAGCTGCTCGGAGATGAATCGTTAAGCAGCAGACCAATGGATCGTGTCATCAAGCCGTTGAAAATGATGGGCGCTGAAATACACTCAAACGACGGTAATCCCCCATTACAGATCAAGGGACGCCAGCTAAGTTCGGTTCTCTACCGGAGTCCCGTCGCAAGTGCGCAGGTAAAATCTGCGATTTTGCTGGCAGGGTTGTACGCAAACGGAGAGGTCACAGTTGTTGAACCGGCCATCACGCGCGATCATACGGAACGAATGCTGCGAAGCATGGGTGTTGAGCTCGGCATAGGCGAATCGCAGGTCATCATGCGGGGAGGACAGGATCTGGCCGGAGTCGATGTGCGGATTCCAGCAGATCTTTCATCTGCCGCTTTCGTCATCCTGGCAACTCTGCTGGCGACCGACGCTGAGGTAAAGATAACAGGTGTTGGTGTCAATCCGAGCCGCACCGGGGTGCTCGATATCCTGCAGGCGATGGGTGCGGATATTTCACTGGACAATGCACAATACTACAGTGAAGAACCGGTCGCGGACCTGACCGTTCGTTCGTCGAAATTGCATGGGATTGACATCGATCCGGACAAGGTTTCGCTGGCTATTGATGAGTTCCCGGTGCTCTTTGTTGCAGCGGCCTGCGCGGAAGGCAGGACCACGTTTACCGGAATCGGCGAGCTGCGGGTCAAGGAAAGCGATCGAATTGCCACGATGGCTGAAGGCCTAAAAGTGTTGGGTGTTGCTGTCGATGAGTCGCCGGATGGCGCAGTTATTCATGGCAGCAAATTCAGTGGCGGGTCGGTAAGGAGTCACGGTGATCATCGCATCGCGATGGCTTTTGCCGCAGGCGCAACCATCGCCCGAATGCCGGTCTATATTGAAGGAACTGACGCGGTCAACACGTCATTCCCCGGATTTGTTGCTTGCCTGAAGTCTCTGGGAGTTAACATAACCGAGCAACAGGGATCACCATCGGCCGCGCAATTGTGAATCGAAATAGTGCCAGAATCCCGGTAATCGCCATTGACGGACCCAGTGGGTCCGGCAAGGGCACAATCGCGCGGCGGGTCGCTGCCGTATTGGGAATGCACCTGCTGGATAGCGGCGCGCTCTATCGGTTGGTGGCTTTGTCGGTGTCCAGGCAGGGCAAATCCGGCGGAACGGCGGCGGAATTGGCCAAAATTGCGGCGACTATGAATGTCCGCTTCGGGATCGACGCGGCAGGTGACGAGGAGATCTGGCTGGACGGTGATGAGGTCAGCGGTGCGGTCCGGACTGAGGAATGCGGTCGTTTGGCATCCGAGGTTGCCGCAATTCCGGCAGTTCGCGAGGCGCTTCTGGCGCTGCAGCAGAGCTTCCGCAAAGCGCCAGGACTGGTGGCGGATGGCCGAGATATGGGCACTACGGTCTTTCCCGACGCGACGTTGAAAATATTCCTTACAGCGGGCGCCGAAGAACGTGCGCGAAGGCGTCATAAGCAGTTGAAAGACAAGGGTATTGATGTTAGCCTTGCCGCCCTTTCGCGGGACATCGAGGATCGTGACCGCCGGGACTCCGAAAGATCGGTAGCCCCGTTGCGACCTGCAGCGGATGCCCGATTGCTGGATTCCAGCAACCTGACGATCAATGAGGTCACCCGGACCATTCTGGACTGGGTGGAATCGATCGAGCTTCGCGAGTAGAGATTAAACGTGAGTCGGACATGAAGTCTGGCTCTTTTTCGTTAACAACCGTCTGCCACAGGATGTGGGACGACGCATGGGTGAGGGTCGCTTTGATCCTCTTGGTTTAAATCTAATGTCAGAAAGTTTTGCAGAGTTATTTGAAGAGAGTTTTGCCAGTCAACAGATAAAACCCGGTGCCATCATCACCGGTACCGTCGTTGCCGTAAACGACGATGTGGTTCTCATCAGCGCGGGTCTCAAATCCGAGGCCGTAATTCCGATAGATCAGTTTTACAACGATAAGGGCGAAGCCGAAGTATCCGTTGGTGACGAATTTGAGGTTGCACTGGATGCGGTCGAGGACGGTTTCGGTGAAACGAAGCTTTCACGTGAAAAGGCCGTACGTGCGCGTACCTGGATCGAGCTTGAGAAAGCGTTTGAGAAAAGCGAAGTCGTTACGGGCATCATTAACGGCAGAGTTAAAGGTGGTTTCACCGTCGAAATTGACAATGTGCGGGCCTTTTTGCCGGGGTCGCTCGTCGATGTCCGGCCAGTGCGTGATCCCGCCTACCTCGAAGGCAAGAGCCTCGAATTCAAGGTTATCAAGCTCGACCAGCGGCGTAATAACGTTGTGGTGTCGCGCCGGGCGGTCGTTGAGCAGGAGTACAGCGCCGAACGCGAAGAGTTGCTTGAGAGTCTGCAGGAAGGCAACACGGTTAAGGGCATCGTCAAGAATCTGACCGACTACGGTGCATTCGTGGATCTGGGCGGCATTGACGGATTGCTGCACATAACGGATATGGCGTGGAAACGCGTTAAGCATCCATCTGAAGTCGTCAACGTTGGCGACGAGATCGACGTAAAGATCCTTAAGTTTGACCGAGAACGTCAGCGCGTCTCACTTGGCATCAAGCAGCTTGGTGATGATCCGTGGCATGATCTCGCACGTCGTTATCCACCGCAAACACGCTTGTTCGGCAAGGTAACCAACATTGCTGATTACGGCTGTTTCGTAGAGATAGAAGAGGGTGTTGAAGGCTTGGTCCACGTTTCTGAAATGGACTGGACCAACAAGAACGTTAACCCGGCGAAGGTCGTTTCTATCGGCGAAGAAGTCGAAGTGATGGTCATCGAGATTGACGAGGAACGGCGACGTATTTCACTGGGCGTCAAACAGTGCCAGTCGAATCCTTGGGCAGAGTTCTCATCTACGGTTAACCGGGGCGACAAAGTTGCCGGACAGATTAAATCCATCACCGACTTCGGCATTTTCATCGGTCTCGATGGCGGTATCGATGGCCTGGTGCACCTGTCGGACATTTCCTGGGACCTGCCGGGCGAAGAGGCAGTGCGTAATTACACGAAGGGTCAGGAAATCGAGGCAAGTGTTCTCGCAATCGACTCAGAGCGTGAGCGTATTTCGCTTGGCATTAAACAGCTCGACAAAGATCCGTTCTCCGGCTGGCTTGCTGCACATCCGAAAAATTCGGTCGTGAAGGGCACGGTCACCGAGGTTGATGTCCGCGGTGCGACGATCGATCTGGGAGATGGAGTGACCGGAACGCTTCGTGCGTCAGAACTGGCACGCGGCCGCGTCGAGGATGCTCGTACCATGATCAAGGTGGGCGACGAGGTCGAGGCGAAATTCACCAATGTGGATAGAAAGAATCGCAGTGTTGCTCTTTCGATCAAGGCCAAGGAAGTTCATGAGGAGGCCGAGGCACTCTCAAGCTACAAGTCTGAGACCGGGGCCAGTTCCAGTGGTACTACACTTGGTGAGCTTCTGAAGGAAAAGATGTCTGGGGGTTCTGAATAATCAGGTATCCGCTTTGTGCGCCAACCAGCTATAGAGTGGGTTTTGAGCAAGCTAATGAGTCACTTTGCAGGCTAACCAGCAATCCGGTGGGTTCTCAGGAGATCAAAGACTCACTTTGTGCGCCATCCAGCTATCGAGTGGCTTCAAAGTAGAAAAAAAAGTAGCCCGGGCCTCGCGGTCCGGGCTATAATTCCTTTATAATCGGTAGCTTATGAGATGGGCCAAGCAGGAAATTGAGCGAAGCGCATTATGACAAAATCAGAACTCATTGAAATGATCGCCAGAAAGCAGAAGCATCTGCCCGCAAAGGATGTTGAGCTTGCCGTTAAGCACCTGCTGGATCTGATGAGCGATTCTCTTGCTCGCGGCGAACGTATCGAGATTCGCGGGTTTGGCAGTTTTTCGCTCCACTTTCGACCGCCCCGAATTGGACGTAATCCCAAAACCGGCGAAGCTGTAGCGCTGTCCGGGAAATACGTGCCGCACTTCAAGCCGGGCAAGGACCTGCGCGAACGCGTCAATTCCAGTCGTCATCTTCCCATTAAGAACTAGCCCTTAACTGAACCCGTCAGAAGCAATACACTATCGCGGCAATGCAGGCTGGCGAGCTTCTTTGCTGACTGCTTCGGAGTAGGTGCATGCTGAAGAAAATTGGCGTTGGACTGTTAGTCATTATCATATTCGTGGTGATGCTCTGGTTTACCAGCAACAATCCAGGGAGCGTCGAGGTCGACCTCGCTTTTCGAACGATCACTTCCACCATTCCAATCGCTTTCTTGTTCCTGTTTGTCATGGGTTGGGCCTTTGGACTGCTATGCGCCAGCGTTTTTATTCTGCGCCTGCTAAATGAGAGGCGACAACTGCGCCGTACCTTGCGGCACACCGAATCGGAAGTCTCAAGCCTTCGAAATCTGCCTCTAGTCGATGCCGACTGAATCGACTTTTCTACTCGCCGGGTTATTCCTGCTGCTGGCAGCGGCGGGGTGGGCACTCGGCCGCTTTGGTGAACGGGATGAAGACGAGGATGCGCCGCCGCCACTCAACATTGATTACCTGAAAGGGCTAAATTTCCTGCTAAACGAGCAGACCGACCAGGCGTTGGAGCATTTTCTGAAGATGGTCCGTGTCGACGACAAGACAATAGAAACGCACTTTGCGCTTGGCAGCCTTTTCAGGCGCCGCGGCGAAGTGGATCGTGCGATTCGAATCCACCAGAATATTATTGCCCGACCTGATCTTGCTGCTGAACAGCGGGATCAGGCGATGTACTCCTTAGCGAAGGACTATCTGCGCGCCGGCCTTCTTGATCGGGCCGAGAACATTTTTGGGCAGCTTGCGGCAGGGTCGCGTTACCAGGTCGAAGCACTCGAAAACCTGTGCAAGATTTACGAACAGGAAAGAGAGTGGCAGCGGGCCATCGAGTCCGGCCAGAAGCTCGAAGTTCTTAGCGGGCAATCACTGGCGCTGCAGATCGCCCATTACTATTGTGAGCTTGCTGAACAGGCGTTGTCCAAAAAGGATTTCAATGCCGCACGTGCGTTCGTCAAGAAGGCGCAGAGTGGCAGGCCAAGAACGCAGCGTGGCGCATTGACCCGTGCTCATATTGCGCATGAGACCAATGACAGTAAAACAGCACTGCGCCTGTATCACAGGATTATTGACGAGAATACCTATCTAATTACCGAAGCACTGCCGGCGCTGGTCAAGATCTACGAAGATGAATCCTCGATCGGGCAACTGGACAAATCGTTACGGGCTCTGCTGACCAAGATGCCGGAAATGAAAACGGATGTCGCCTACACCGCAATCGTCAATGACATCGGCGGCATTGATATCATTGATGAATGCGTCGAGGAGTACATGCTCAATGAGCCAACTTTGACTGAATTTGTCGATATTCAGGCTGTTAATGCCTCCAGCGCAGCGGATCGCAGCTTGGCGCTTGCGAAAGTGCGAGCGGCGCTCAGCAAACTCGCGTCGACGATTCCCCGCTATCAGTGCAAGGAATGCGGGTTCTCCAGTCAGCGATTGTTATGGCAGTGTCCCAGCTGCCGTGATTGGGAAACGCAGCGTCCTTTCACCACAGTTAGTTTCGACACACTGCTCCAGCGAAGCTCTGGCAGCGTCTGAATCCTGTTTCAATACGGTTTCCTTATTTATGGCAGCGGCCAGGGCAGACGTGTGCGCCTATGCTCCTCCTGGTTCCAATTACGGACATCCAAATAAGGAGCTCTCAATGTCGAAAATCAGAGAAACGATCGTTTTAGTCGCTGTAGCCTTGGCCTGGGCCGGCGCGGCCATTGCCGGCCCGGTGAATGTCAATACTGCCGATGCGGAGACCATATCTGCCGAATTAAAGGGGGTTGGCATCTCGAAAGCGATAGCGATTGTGGAATATCGCAAGGCGAACGGCCCCTTTCAAAGCGTTGATGATCTTGCACGTGTCAAAGGCATAGGCGAAAGAACGGTAGAAATTAACCGCGCCAACATCCTGGTTGCCGCCAGGAAGAGCAAGTAGTCGATTATTTGACTGGCACCGTTGCTGCGTCGGCCTCGGCCGGCGCAGCGGTGTCTGCGGGGATTGGTGTTGTTCACTGATGTGACGGGCTGCGCGTTATTCGGCCGTCGAATTTCGTTATCATCCCGGATTCAAATAATTCCGGGGTTTTCTCTTGACCAAGACTGTTCGAGTTGCCGTTTTTCCCGTGGCCGGTCGTGGCACACGTTTCCTGCCTGCCACCAAGGCCAGTCCGAAAGAAATGTTACCGGTTGTTGATAAACCGCTGATCCAGTATGCCGTGGAAGAAGCCATTGCTGCCGGAGTTACCAAACTTGTCTTCGTCACGGGCGCTTCGAAGCGCGCGATCGAAGATCATTTCGATACAGACCCTGAGTTGGAACGGGCGTTGACCGACGGCGGCAAGACGGAACTACTTGAATCAATCAAGAACATAATTCCGCCCCATGTTTCCTGCATCTATATCAGGCAGGGTGAGCCGCTTGGTCTCGGACATGCGGTCCTGTGTGCCCGTCCCGCTGTTGGCGATGAACCTTTTTTCGTTCACCTGGCGGACGATCTGATTGTTGGAGAACCAGCCTGCCTGGCACAGCTGGCTTCCGAGTACGCCAGACATGGCAGCAGCGTCGTTGCGGTCGAAGAAGTGCCACATGAGACCACATCAAGCTACGGAATCGTCGCTGTCGATAAGACCGACGAGGGACAGAAATTGACCCGAATAGTCGAGAAGCCTGCACCAAAAGACGCGCCGTCCAATCTGGCTGTCGTGGGCCGCTACCTCCTGGCGCCCGAGATTTTCGACAAGCTGGAGTCGACAGGCCGCGGCGCAGGGGGTGAAATCCAGCTTACGGACGCTATATCGGATCTCTTGAGTGATGCTGCCGTATTTGCGCATCCATTTAGTGGAGACCGCTACGATTGCGGCAGCAAGTTGGGGTATCTGCAAGCAACCGTGTCATGCGGACTGGCGCATGCCGAAGTTGGCGCAAACTTCAGAGCGTATCTGGAAAATTTGCTCGCAGACTAGGCGCGCAGGCGTGAATCGCGTTTGCGCTCGACTTCTGTCAGGAGTTTCTTGCGCAGCCTGATGCGCACTGGTGTGACTTCAAGCAGTTCGTCGTCGTCGATAAATTCGAGAGCCTGTTCCAGCGAATATCGAATCGGCGGCGTCAATACGATGTTCTCGTCGCTTCCCGCCGCCCGTATGTTCGTGAGTTGCTTGGCCTTCGTAGGATTGACGATCAGATCGTTCTGGCGACTGTGGATGCCGACAATCATACCTTCGTACACTTCGTCGCCATGGCTGGCCATGAGTTTGCCGCGTTCCTGCAGGTTATAGAGCGCATACGCGAGCGCTTTGCCCTGCACCATGGATACCAGTACACCGTTATTTCGTTGCCCGAGTTCCGTTGTGATATAGCGGTCATATTTCTCAAAAACGTGGTACATGAGCCCGGTGCCAGATGTAGCAGTGAGGTATTCGGTTCTAAAACCAATCAGCCCGCGTGTCGGGATTCGGTAGTCGAGGCGCACACGGCCCTTGCCATCGGGCACCATAGCCAGGAGATCGCCTTTCCTATCGGCAAGGCGCGTCATGACGCCTCCCTGGTAGGTTTCCTCGAAGTCGACGGTCAATTGCTCCCACGGCTCGAGCTTTACGCCATTCTCTTCATGAATGATGACTTCAGGGCGCGATACTGCGAGTTCGAATCCTTCGCGACGCATCGTCTCGATAAGGACTGAAAGATGTAATTCGCCACGTCCGGAAACGCGAAATTTGTCAGGATCGCTCGTTGGCTCGACACGCAGCGCGACGTTGTGCTTCAGTTCCTGATCCAGTCGTTCGCTAATTTGGCGGCTGGTTAAAAACTTGCCTTCCTTTCCCGCGAACGGAGATTTGTTGACCTGAAAAGTCATGCTAATCGTCGGCTCATCCACGGCGAGCGCCGGCAGACCTTCGGGGTGGTCCCTGGGGCAAAGCGTATCCGAAATAGCAAGATTGTCGATGCCGCTAAACACGATAATATCGCCAGCGCTGGCAGACTTGATTTTGCGCCGCTCAAGCCCGTGAAAACCGAATAGTTCCAGAACGCGCCCGTTGCGGATACTGCCGTCTGCTGCGACGATGCTGACCGGCGCATTGACATCAATTCTGCCGCGCTGAATGCGGCCTATGCCCAGCACCCCTACGTAGGAATCGTAGTCGAGGCTCGAGACCTGGAGCTGCAGCGGGCCCTCTGCATCGACGGCAGGTGGCGGGACATTACTGACGATCGCTTCAAACAGTGGCGTCATATCGCCATCGCGCTGGGTGGAGTTATTGCTCGAATAGCCTTCAAGTGCCGAGGCGTATACAACCGGAAAATCCAGCTGCTCATCGGTGGCGCCCAGCCTGTCGAAAAGGTCGAATGTCTGGTCCAATACCCAGTCGGGTCGAGCACCTTCCCGGTCAATCTTGTTTATCACGACTACCGGAACCAGGCCACGGGCAAATGCCTTCTGGGTAACAAACCGCGTCTGCGGCATTGGGCCCTCAACCGCGTCCACAAGTAAAAGAACGCTGTCGACCATGGAAAGGACGCGCTCGACTTCGCCGCCGAAATCCGCGTGACCCGGCGTATCAACGATGTTGATGCGGTAGTCATTCCATTTTAGCGATGTATTTTTGGCAAGAATCGTAATGCCACGCTCGCGCTCGAGATCGCTGGAATCCATCAACCTGTCGGGCACGGCGGCTCGGTCACCAAGGGTGCCGGACTGTTGTAACAGCTGGTCGACCAGGGTGGTTTTGCCATGGTCAACGTGCGCAATGATGGCGATATTGCGAAGTCGCTCGATATCAGACATAGGGGTCGTTCTGGAGGGTGGCGCTGAAGAGGCGCGCATTATAGAGAGAGAGACGGAGAAATGATACGGCTCCGGGCTTGAATTCGGCAATACGCAATTACTGATGCGCTGGTCGCCAGGACTTTTTGTCGACCGAGTGACAAGATTCTCACAAAGTAGGCAATAGGCTCGGAGCCCAAAGAGGATTTCACTCGGCGGATCCATACGGGGCCATAGGAGTTGAATTTCGTAATAAACACGATCTCCGACTGGTCATTGTGCAGAGGTCGGCGGGCTGGTTTTCACCCAATCCAGCGATGAACTTCTTGAGGAGGAAATTATGGTTAGCATTTTGGATGCATTTAAACCCCGAGCGCATTGGTTACCGCGTGTTGGCATCGCGTCGGTATTCCTGTTTCACGGCATCGGCAAGCTCGTTAGTCTCGGAGGATTTGCACAGATGATGGGGCTTCCGTATTCCGTTGCAGCGTTGGTGACATTTGCTGAACTTGCCGGAGGGATTGGAATTATCGTAGGTGGATTTACTAATGACCTGATCACGCGATTGGCAGCGCTCGCGATGGCGCCAGTCCTGTTAGGCGCGATCTTCATGGTTCACTGGGGACGCTGGAGTTTTACGCCTGCCGAAGGCTACCCGATGGGCGGTATGGAATTTCAGGTCGTGCTTCTGCTTACAGCGCTGTACTTTCTGGTCGTCGGAAATAATTCCGCAAGTCAGGCAGAGAAGTCGAGTTAACGTCGCAGGTTCAGGCCGCTGCCTTCTGCTGTTATTACAATGCTCAGCTTAGAAGGGAAACGACCGGGTTCGCTAGCGGGTTATCAACGCAACTCGCAAGCCCAATGCAACCAGCACAACTCCGAACACGCGCTGCAGGAGAGACCCACTACGCTCGAAAATTCGTTTCACGCCAGCAGTATCGAGCGTTTGGACAAGCGCTACCCAGAACAATGCACACATCAGGATCATTATCGCTATAAGAACGGTGGTTGTCAGAATGGATGTTTCGGGCGTGATGACGGCTGTAAATACACCCAGGAAAAAAAGCGTTCCCTTGGGATTAAGGATATTGTTTATAAAGCCTTCTGCAAACCAACGGCGAGCGGGTTGACCTTTGTTCACAGGAGTTGTGTTGAGAATTGCGTTCTTCTGTCGCAAGCTCGATATACCAAGATATACAAGGTACGTGGCGCCAGCGTACTTCAGAATGCTGAATGCGACGACGCTTTTCGAGATTACCCAGCCGATTCCCACAACACAGTATGTAATGTGAACCAAGTTGCCTGCCAAAATTCCAAGGGCAGTTTTGTAGCCCGCCGACTTCCCGCTCACAACGGTATTCCGGACGACCATGACCATGTCCGGTCCCGGCGCAATCAGCACCAGGAACGTCACGCCAATAATGATTAGAATTTGGTCGAACAACCGTTTAATCCGCTAAGCTCGATCTGTAGTGGAGTCTGTGACAGGTCCGCTGCTCGGGCAAGCTCATTCACTGGCAGGGACATCCTGATAGTGTGGGTCAGTATTCCGGACAGTCGGGTAACAATAATCCGTAATTGTTGTGGAATAGCGCACAAACCGCCGGCTCAAAACATTAAACCGTGATTCTAATCAACGATTTCCGTGTGACGTTGTTGGACAATGCAACTGTGAAATCGGGCAGTCCTGGGCAAGCAGACAAGCTTCATATGCACCCTTGGCGCCAAACGTGTGACAACATCCTCGACATATGTGGCGGGCTGGGCATGAAGAAAACTGAATCAGGATTTACCTTAATTGAGTTGATGATCGTCGTTGCCATCATTGGCATTCTGGCAACCCTGGCGATGTCCGCTTTTCAGTCGTACTCGGTAAGAGCGCAGGTGTCAGAAGGCCTGAGCCTGGCGAGCCCTGTGCAGTCTGCTATTGCAGAATTCAATAATGACCGTGGCTTGTTTCCAGCCAACAATACACAGGCCGCTTTGCAGGCACCGGGAAATTACGCCGGCAAGTACGTGTCGCAAATAACAGTAACCGGTGCTGTGGTTTCTATTCAGTATGGCAACGATGCCAGTGCCCAGATTTCCGGCGAAACCGTCACCTTGACCGCGCAAAATGTCGGCGGCGCCGTGGTTTGGGATTGCGCATCGGGTGGCGTCATTCCTGCAACCTATCTACCTGGCGTTTGCCGCTGATCGTCGACGGCATCGCTGCCGGTTTCCCTACATAACTCATCCAATTGCGTGTCATCAGTTCTCAGATCTCAATTGGCCTGAGCCAGCATTAGCTGATATCTGGATCGGTGCCGGTTGATTCTTAGTCGCTCGATCAGAACAAAGTTGCGGAATGAGCCCTGGTGAGTTCGGTCTGGGACTGCAAATACAAAAGGCCCCGAGAGGGGTCTTTCTGGTATTACTCTCTCATTTCAACATGCTCGCATTCGACGATTGCTGCGGGACCCTGTCGTGTCCCGACCCGGACTCGAACCCCAATCGGCCTGCATACATATGAAAAAGCGTTCGAGATCGGTGCCGATTGATCTTTAGTCGATCGATCGGAATTCAGACATCGAATAAACCCTGGTGAGATCGGCTTGGGTCCCAAAAGATAAAGCCCCTCATCGAGGGGCTTTAAGTCGTTTGGCTCCCCGACCCGGACTCGAACCAGGGACCAATTGATTAACAGTCAATCGCTCTACCAACTGAGCTATCGGGGAATAATTTCAGGCTTTAATTACGCCGGGCGGCATTCTGATTCAGGGCCAATCGCAAGTCAAGGAAGCAATCGGACCGCTTTTCAGTCTGCTGTGGCCATGCATTTTACACCAATGCGGCCCGGATTCGATCAATTGCCTTTTTGAGTTCCTCAATCGAGCAGGCGAATGACAGGCGTACGTATCCAGGTGCGCCAAACGGCGTTCCTGGCACCATGACGATATCGCCACTTTCCAGCACGAGCTTGACCAGGTCAGCATCTGTTTCCAGTCCCTTGGCGGCCATCGCACCTGTTACCTTGGGGAACGCATAAAAGGCACCTTCACCCTCGCGACATTCGAAACCGGGAATATCGTTCAATGCGGCAACAATGTAGTCACTTCGGGACTTGTAGGCTGTCAACATATCGGCCATGCACTGCTGATCCCCGTCAAGCGCTGCCGCCGCGGCGACCTGCGACACGCTGCAGGGGTTCGAAGTGATCTGGCTTTGTATGGTCTTCATTGCCTTGATCACTTCTTTGGGCCCACCGGCGTAGCCAACTCGCCAGCCGGTCATGGCATAGCACTTGGAAACGCCATTGATCGTAACGACCTGATCGTAAAGTGCGGGGCAGGCAGTCACGATGCTGCAAAATGGTTCGTCTGCCCAATGGATGTGTTCGTAGATGTCGTCGGCGAGCACAACGATATTGGGGTGCTGCAGGAGCACCTCACCCAGTTCGGCCAACTCCTGCCGGGTGTAGCAGCTACCGGTCGGGTTCGATGGACTGTTTAGGAATAACAGTCGCGTTTTCGCTGTTATTGCCGCCTTCAGTTTTTCCGGGGTGACCTTAAACCCATCTTCGATGCCGGTTTCGATGATGACGGGTTCGCCTTCGGCAACGCGCACCATATCGGGGTAGGAGACCCAATAAGGAGCTGGAATGATCGCCTCGTCGCCGGCGCTTAATATGCCCATGCAGGCGTTGAAGAGCGTGTGTTTAGCGCCAACGGATACGAGAATCTGGTCGGCTGCGTAACTTAGCTCGTTGTCGCGCTCGAACTTGCGCTGTATGGCACCCTTAAGCTGACTGGTGCCGTCGATCGCCGTATATTTCGTGTGCCCGTCGCGAATGGCCTGAATTGCGGCTTCCTTGATGTGATCCGGCGTGTCGAAGTCCGGTTCGCCCGCACCGAGACTGATGACGTCACGTCCGGCCTCCCGCAGTTCTGCGGCGAGACCAAGGACGGCGCTAGTCGCAGAGGGCATAACGCGACTCATTCTTTCTGAAACTGATAAACTCACAGGTTGCCTCCCGGAAATGAACGCGCATGGTACGTCAAACCACAATTCGCCCCAAGACCAAACTTCCCGAAAAATCTCAGGCCGAGGATCGGAAGGGTTTTTCACTTGTCTCGAAATTCAGCCCGGCTGGCGATCAGGAAGCTGCCATTGCGGGTCTCGTTGAGGGGCTTGGCGACGGGCTTGCTCACCAGACACTGTTGGGTGTTACGGGCTCGGGAAAGACTTTCACCGTTGCAAACCTGATTCAGAAGACGCAGCGGCCAGCTATTGTGTTGGCGCCAAACAAGACGCTGGCCGCCCAGCTATACGGTGAAATGCGGGAATTTTTCCCACACAACGCAGTGGAGTATTTCGTTTCCTACTACGACTACTACCAGCCGGAGGCCTATGTGCCGAGTTCCGACACTTTCATCGAAAAAGATGCCTCGGTTAATCAGCACATCGAGCAAATGCGCCTCTCGGCGACGAAGGCGCTGATCGAAAGGCCTGACGCAATAATCGTTGCGACCGTGTCGGCTATTTACGGACTGGGCGACCCGGAAGCGTATTTCAGCATGGTATTGCATCTTTCGCGTGGCGACCAAATAGACCAGAGGACGATACTGAGGCGGCTTGCCGAGATGCAGTACAAGCGCAATGAACTGGATCTCTCGCAAGGTAATTATCGAGTGCGTGGTGACGTTATTGATATTTTTCCGGCGGAATCAGAGCGAGATGCGGTCCGCGTCGAGTTGTTTGACGATGAGATCGAGTCATTAGCGTACTTTGACCCGCTGACCGGCGAGGTTTTGCGCCGGGTGCCACGTTTAACTGTGTTTCCGAAAACACACTACGTTACGCCACGCGAGAAACTGCTAGGCGCAATTGACGAGATCAAAGTTGAACTGAAAGACCGCCTTCAATATCTCCGGGAAAACGAAAAACTTCTGGAAGCTCAAAGGCTTGAGCAAAGAACTTTATTTGATATCGAGATGATTCGTGAGCTCGGCTATTGCCAGGGTATCGAGAATTACTCGCGTTATCTGTCCGGTCGGGATGAGGGTGAGGCACCGCCGTGCCTGTTTGATTACGTTCCGGACAACGCGATGCTGATTGTGGACGAAAGCCACGTCACTATTCCGCAACTGGGTGGCATGTATCGCGGAGACCGTTCACGCAAGGAAACACTGGTGCAGTATGGTTTCAGATTACCCTCGGCACTGGACAACCGGCCCTTGAGGTTTGACGAATTCGACAAGCTGTCGCCACAAACCATCTACGTATCAGCGACGCCTGGTGACTATGAGAAGGAGCATTCGGACAACATTGTGGAGCAACTGGTTCGTCCGACCGGGCTGGTTGATCCCACCATCGAAGTAAGACCTGCAGGCACACAGGTAGATGATGTCCTCTCAGAAATTCACAGGCGCACGGCGGTAGACGAGCGTGTCCTGATCACGACACTGACCAAGCGGATGGCAGAAGACCTTACTGACTATTTGCAGGAACACGATGTTCGGGTCCGGTACTTGCATTCAGATATCGGCACTGTAGAACGGACCGAGATCATCAGAGACCTGAGGCTCGGTGCATTTGATGTCCTGGTGGGCATCAACCTGCTTCGCGAAGGGCTGGATATGCCCGAAGTGTCGCTGGTCGCCATCCTTGACGCGGACAAGGAGGGATTCCTCCGCTCCGAGCGATCGCTCATCCAGACGATAGGCAGGGCTGCGCGACATTTGCACGGAACAGCACTCTTATACGCGGACAGGATGACCGGATCGATGGAGCGTGCCATAGATGAGACAAACCGCCGTCGGGAACGTCAGGTTGCCTACAACGCGAAACATGGCATCAAACCGCAAACCATCATCAAGCAGGTTGCTGACATCATGGAGGCAGCCTATCCGGTGCCCGGAAGAGGCCGCAAACGTATCGCCGAAGATGCGACCGCATACGAATCATTGTCGCCGGAACAGCTGCTTCGCAAGGCGCAGAAACTTGAAAAGAAGATGTTGAAACATGCGCGCGATCTTGAGTTCGAGGAAGCGGCAAGGCTGCGAGACGAGATCCAGAAAATGCGCGAAATAGGCTTTGGACTAACTGACAAGTTGGCGGGATAGATCGAAACAGGGCGGTGACCTGGTCTTCGTTTCGGCGCGCTGGGGATCAGTTAATCGCGGCAAAAGCCGCACCTGCGGCCGGTTTTATATAGTTATTGCACCTTTGAGGACGCTTGCGTATCTTTGTCGCCCGTTTCGCCGTCGAACGCCGGTTTAATCGCCGAACGTAGCCGGCACATGGCAGGCAAGAATGAGGGGCGATTAGCTCAGGGGGGTGCCAGGCCAGGGCACGAACGTATTCGTTTGGCAGATTTGTTGACCGAATGAAGCAGACACATGGCAGAACAGAATGTAGGGCGATTAGCTCAGGGGTAGAGCGCCACGTTGACATCGTGGAGGTCGGTGGTTCGAGACCACCATCGCCCACCAGACAATAAAAGGGGCCGCTGGCCCCTTTATATTGTCTGGACGGATGGTGATTTCACCACTGTTGGCGGCGGTCGCGACGGAAGTGGTATCCCCTTGTCTGTTGGGTTCTTGCGGAGAGCAGGGCTACCCGATGGGATTCATGTTTAAGTCTGTGGTTGAAATCGTAGTTAAATCAGGCCGGGTTCGAGACCACCTCCTCCATAAGAACGATAAGGCCATCGCCTGGCACCCTGTCAGTCAAGCCAGCAAGGCGCCCCCAGATAACTGCTCGTTTTCAACGATTTTGCGCCGTTGACCTCGTCCAGCACCTAGAATCGACCGGCCAGACCTATCGATCGTTAATAAGGCCATCGCCTGGCACTCTGTCAGTCAAGCCAGCAAGGCGCCCCCAGATAGCTGCCCGATTTCTGCGAGGTGGCGCCGTTGAGGCCGGCCGATAGTAAGTTTCGACCGGCTCCAGGCACCGATCATCAGCGCCTAACAGAAGACGCAGTGCCGAGCGCGCCCTGAACACCGCGGGCACCAGTTGCATTGCCGGGACGACGGTCCCGTGAGGCAGGGCTACCGACCGGTAGCTGAAATGAAGCAGCCGCAAAGACCAAAAACCGCAGGAGGACGCGATAAAGCGCAGATTTTCTGCAATACGCCGATAGATTGGCGGGCAGGCAACGAGCTATTATCAGCCGCAGGATTTTGTCTTTGGGGGCACAACCGTGCCATCTCGCACAAAAATCGTCGATATGGCTCGAAGTTTCTTGCAAATCAGGCATTTCCGGCTTTAAAATTCGCGTCCCGCGTTACTGGACAGTCCTGCATCGGCCTGTTCGGGTCGCGGTTATTGTTTTTGGCAGGAGGATTTAAATATCGCAGCAACAAAGCGAGTCCGGCGTAATGAAGAAATCGATGCCGTTCAAGTGCGGCTTATCGATTCGGCAGGTGAGCAGCGAGGTGTAATGTCGCTCCCCGATGCGCTGGAGATAGCCAGGGGTGAAAGTCTGGATCTGGTAGAGGTTTCGCCAAATGCTGAGCCTCCGGTTTGCCGGATCATGGATTTCGGTAAGTTCCTCTTCGAGCAGAACAAGAAGGCACAGTCTGCCAAGCGCAAGCAAAAGCAGGTTCATGTCAAAGAAATAAAGTTTCGTCCCGGAACGGACGAGGGTGATTACAAGATCAAACTCAGGAAACTGACCGAGTTTCTTGAGATTGGCGATAAAACCAAAGTTACACTAAGATTCCGCGGTCGGGAGATGGCGCACAAGGAATTGGGCGCACAGCTTCTGGCAAGGGTCAGAGATGACCTGGAAGAATTGGCAGTCGTGGAGCAAATGCCGCAGCTGGAAGGTCGGCAGATGATCATGGTCCTGGCGCCAAAGAAAAAGTGAGTAACGGCTGTACGAACCCAGGTTTGTGACAGCCAATACCCGCCTGTAGCGGCAGCTTAAGCTGTACGTAGCAAGGCTAGAAAATACGGAGACAACAATGTCTAAGATGAAGACCAACCGGGGCGCTGCCAAGCGCTTCCGCCGGACGGGTAAGGGCGGTTTCAAGCGTTCCCAATCCCACCTCAATCACATTCTGACGAAGAAGAAGTCAAAACGTAAACGCCAGCTGGGACTGACCCAGCAAGTCGCTGAGTGCGACGTAAAAAGCGTTAAGCGCATGCTTCCTTACAGCTAGAGAGGATTGAGAAATGGCAAGAGTTAAACGTGGCGTAGTCGCCAAAGCTCGGCACAAGAAAGTCCTCAAGAAAGCGAAGGGCTATTACGGTGCGCGCAGCAAGCTTTTCAAAACCGCAAAGCAGGCGGTTATCAAGGCAGGTCAATACGCTTATCGCGACCGTCGCCAGCGCAAGCGCCAGTTTCGTGCGCTGTGGATCACCCGCATTAATGCCGCAGCAAGGCTGCATGGCATGTCATATAGTCGACTGATCAATGGTCTCAATCGTGCAGAAATTGAGGTTGATCGCAAGGTATTGGCCGATATTGCTGTGCACGATCCTGAAGCATTTGGTGCGATCGCCGCACAGGCGAAGGCTGCATTGGCTGAGAGCTGATTCCGCGGTCCGCGCGCGTCGCGCGCAAGCCTGACAGGTACTCCTGATGCAGTCACTGAGCGAGCTTCAAAAACAGGCGGAAGCCGAGATTGCGGCTGCGCGTGACTTGTCCGCGCTGGATACCGTGCGCGTCAAATATCTTGGCAAAAAGGGCGAGCTCACCGCACGCCTGAAAGGCTTGAGCAAGTTGTCGGCTGCGGACCGGCCGGCGGCTGGTCAGGAAATCAATAAAGCGAAAAAGGCATTGCAGGAGGCGCTCAATGGTCGCCGCGACTCGCTGCAGCGCGAAGCACTTGCCGAGAAGCTGCGTGCGGATGCGGTTGACGTATCGCTCCCAGGCCGCGGGTTAGGGATTGGTGGCCGGCACCCGGTGTCGCGTGCATCGATTCGCATAGAAAAGATCTTTCGGGATGCCGGATTTGGCATCAGAACCGGTCCTGAAATCGAAGACGATTTCCACAATTTCACAGCGCTGAATATTCCCGAGAATCATCCGGCACGTGCACTGCATGATACGTTCTATTTTCCAGGTGGAAATCTATTGCGAACGCACACGTCTCCGGTGCAAATTCGCTCCATGGTCGAGGAAGGCGTGCCTATCCGCATCATAGCGCCGGGCCGGGTGTATCGTAGCGATTCCGATCAGACCCACACACCAATGTTTCAGCAGGTCGAAGGCCTGGTCGTTGATCGCGACGTCAGTTTTGCCAATCTGAAAGCAGTGTTACATCAGTTTGTAGAGAATTATTTCGAACGCCAAGCCGAACTTCGATTTCGGGCGTCGTATTTTCCGTTCACAGAACCGTCCGCCGAGGTAGACGTCGAGTGGGGAGAAGGAAAGTGGCTGGAGATCCTGGGCTGCGGCATGGTTCACCCAAACGTCCTCAGAAACGCGGGCGTCGACCCGGAGGAATTCACAGGGTACGCATTTGGCATGGGCGTGGAACGGCTTGCCATGCTTCGCTACGGCGTGCAGGACCTTAGAACATTCTACGAGAACGATTTGCGCTTCTTGCGCCAGTTTAACTAGGACCTGCAGACGCGATGAAGTTTTCGGAAAAATGGTTACGCGAGTGGGTCGACCCAGCGCTTGATACGGCAGAACTGGCCCATCGCCTTACGATGATTGGCCATGAAGTCGACGCTGTAGAATCCCACGGTACCGGACTCGCAGGCGTTGTTGTTGGTGAGGTGCTCGATGTTAAAAAACATCCGGATGCCGACCGGCTTAGCGTTTGCCAGGTCTCAACCGGCGATGCTGAAGTGGTTGAAGTTGTCTGCGGCGCTCCAAACGTTTCGCAGGGGATGAAGAGCCCGTTTGCGCCTGCGGGCACCAAGCTTCCCAACGGCGTCAAGCTTCGCAAGTCAAAAATTCGCGGCGTCGTTTCCAACGGCATGCTTTGCTCGGCGATCGAACTCAACCTGGGAGAGGAATCAGATGGAATTATTGAATTGCATTCCGACGCACAACCCGGGCAACCGTTGAATGAGTATCTGAATTTGCCGGATCACTCGTTTGATCTCGATCTGACACCGAATCGTGGCGACTGCTTTAGTGTTCTAGGGGTCGCCCGGGATGTTTCAGCTGTCACTTCAACTGAACTCAAGACGCTGCAGATTTCACCTGTTGCGCCAACCATAAAAGATGAACACCCGGTCGAACTCGTGTTGCCCGAAGGTTGCCCAAGATTCGCTGCCAGGGTCATTCGAAACATAGACCTCTCATCGCGGTCTCCGGTGTGGCTGATCGAGCGTCTGCGGCGTAGTGGGCTCCGGGAGATACATCCTGTTGTCGACATTACGAATTACGTCATGCTGGAACTCGGACAACCTTTACACGCATACGATTGCAGGCTCCTGAACGGCCCAATTCGACCCCGGCTCGCCAAACAGGGCGAACGGTTGACCTTGCTCGATGAGAAGCAGGTTGAGTTGCTGCCGAACACAATGGTAATTACGGACGATTCGGGCCCCATCGGTATGGCAGGGATTATGGGTGGCCTCTCCACTGCAGTGACCATTAATACAACTGATGTATTTTTTGAGGCCGCATTCTGGCCGCCGGAGTTTATGGCGGGCAGGGCACGCCAATACGGTATGCACACGGACGCGTCACTACGATTCGAACGCGGTGTTGATGCGGATTTGCAAGCAAGGGCGATTGAGCGTGCGACTGAATTGCTGATTTCGATTTCGGGTGGAGAGGCAGGTCCGTTGGTGGACCATGTTTGTGTTGAGCATCTTCCGACGTGTGCGCCACTGAGATTACGCAAAAAGCGATTGCTGCAAGTTCTCGGAACAGAAATAGATGCGGACCGGGTAACGGAAATCCTGGTCGCGCTCGGTTTCGATACGACCGCCGATGATGCTGGTTGGGATGTCGATATTCCGAGCTACCGCTTCGACATCGATGTCGAGGACGCGCTGGTTGAAGAGGTTGCCCGAATTTACGGCTACGACGAGATTCCCGAAGCGACGGCGATCGCCGAGACACCGCTGGCCAGGGCCAGCGAATCCAGAATTGACCTGAATCTTGTTGGAAATGTGCTGGTTGCGCGTGATTACCAGGAAGTAATTACCTATAGCTTTATCGATCATGAAGCCAACACACAGATAACCGGCGAATCTTCGAAATTAGTGATAAGTAACCCGATCTCGTCTGAAATGTCGGTGATGCGTGGCTCAATGTGGCCCGGCTTGTTAACCGCAGCATCGACGAACTTTTCGCGACAACAGGAACGTGTCCGATTTTTTGAAATCGGCAAAACGTTTCATGGCTCATTGGAAACGCCGGAAGAAGTCGTTCGTGTTGCAGGTTTGATTGCGGGAGATGTTGTTGCTGAGCAGTGGGCGAGCCCGTCTCAGGCAGTTGATTTCTTTGACATAAAATCAGACGTTGTCGCGCTGTTAGGTATGACCGGTTGTGCAGGAGATTTTAGTTTTGTTGCGGCCGAACATCCGGCTTTGCAACCGGGGCAAACTGCAAACGTTGTGCGCGGCTCGGAAGTTGTTGGCGTGATCGGAAAACTTCACCCAATGCTGGCGCAAAAATACAATCTTGATAAGGGTGCGTTGTTATTTGAACTTGATGCAGAAAAAACCTTTGCGGCGCGTGTCCCGTTAGCAGAATCAGTTTCTAAATACCCGGCAATTCGACGCGATATTTCTGTGATCGTTGCGGAGGATGTCATCACATCGGATCTCCTGCAGTCAGCAGAGGAAGCCGCCCCCGCAATTGTCAAAAGCGTCAGGATTTTTGACATTTATCGGGGCGCAGGAGTAGAAGCTGGGCTAAAAAGCATAGCTTTAGGCTTGATTTTGCAGGAAACATCCCGCACCCTTACTGACGACGATGCAGATGCCGCGATGGCTGCGGTAATCAGCAATCTGGAGCAGAATTTCGCCGCAGTACTAAGAGATAAGAATTAATGGCACTGACAAAAGCAGATATGGCGGAATCTCTATTCAACGAGCTCGGGTTGAACAAACGCGAAGCTCGGGAACTCGTCGATCTGTACTATGAGGAGCTGCGCGCATCGCTCGCAGTTGGGGAGCAAGTCAAACTTTCCGGTTTCGGGAATTTTGACCTTCGGGATAAAAATGAACGTCCGGGACGAAATCCAAAAACGGGTGAAGAGATTCCAATCACTGCCCGCCGAGTTGTGACTTTCCGACCAGGACAAAAACTAAAAGCCCGAGTAGAGGCCTAAGCTGGAACCGGGGAATAACGACGAATTACCACCAATCCCAGGAAAACGCTATTTCACCATTGGTGAGGTGAGCGACCTGTGTGCTGTAAAGCCGCATGTTCTGCGTTACTGGGAGCAGGAATTTCCGCAACTGAAGCCGGTAAAGCGACGAGGTAATCGCCGCTATTATCAACGTCAGGACGTGTTAATAATCCGACAGATTCGGAGCCTTCTGTATGACGATGGGTTCACGATCGGTGGTGCGCGACAACGATTGACTGGCGATCAGGCTAAGGAAGACGTTAGCCAAAGCCAGCAGATCATCAAGCAGCTTAGAATAGAGCTTGAGCAAGTTCTGAAGATCCTGCGTCGCTAACTAAAGCTTTTCAGAGTCGAGGGCGGCAAGTATCATTGCCGCCCTCGCTTCGTTGTATGCATGAACAACACGGTCGGGGCGTAGCGCAGCCTGGTAGCGCACCACAATGGGGTTGTGGGGGTCGGAAGTTCGAATCTTCTCGCCCCGACCATTTTTGGCGTAAAAAAAAGTGGCTTCCTCGCAACTCGCGGGAGGCCTTTTTTTTGCGCTAAAAATGGTTGGCTAAGATGGAACTGACAGGAAGTTTGCTCCGAGGTCGACGAAGTCGACCGACAGGCGCGCAGCGCCCATCTTCTCGCCCCGACCATTTTTAGCGTAAAAAAAGTGGCTTCCTCGCAACTTGCGGGAGGCCTTTTTTGTTGCGCTAAAAATGGTTGGCTGAGATGGAACTGAATGCCGGGTCGTCCCGAGATCGAACGATTGCCAACTGTTCATTCTTGATAGCACTTACTGCAGAGACTGGTTGTCTGCCGGCGATCCGGCCGGAGACTATTCTGAATGCTTTGCTGCAGTTCGGTTGACGCGCATTAGCAGCGCGGCATCCTCGATCCCGAGCAAAATAGGCGGGGCCGTAGCACGATAGATGTTTATCTTGGCGTTATAAGCAGAGCGTGTCAGGCCGTGCTTATCCTTGATATTCAGTCTGCGAATATTGAACTCGCCACTTTCCAGTCTTTCTCCGGTCAGGTAACATTTAATAGCCGTAACTCGCTCGCCGGAAAGTTCTAATCCGGTCAGCTTGGTCAGATTATTCTGCGCCCTGTGAAGAAATGAGACGGCATCGAGGTTGACCTGAGACTCGCTGGCCTCCGTCATCTGATCACTCAAATCTGCCATGAAGTCGCCGACCAGAATCTGGCCCGGCAAAGCGGCTTCGATCATACGTGCAAGTTCGATGGTGACATCGCCAACTATAAAATCGTGCACAGTCGGATTGAGCCCCTCTGCCTGGTGAAACTCGTAGCAGCTTCCTACATGGAAACAGGCTCTCAGTTCCGGTACCGACTTGCTGGCAGATTTGCTTTGTGCAAGCGCATTATCTGCCAGGACAAGATGCATGAAGTGATAGAGATTGACGTTTGCCTCGATGCCGTGATCACGATTCCAGATGTAGAATCCGTCGCCACTTGATGAACGCGCGAAATTAATTCCCACATCGAGCTCCAGCATTTTCGCATGTGCCGAATTTAGCGAATAAGAGAGACTGTTCAACTGGGTCATTTGTTGGAAAGGTGTCAACAAACCGAATCCGACGATATCGAAGAGGGTTACTGCACGGCTGTCGACGTAGTTGATGCCGTACCGGCGCACCATCTTTTCGACAATTTGTGTTTCGACCGGGTGATCACTCAACGGCTGGCGAAGCGCGATGAACTTGGGTTCAACGCTTAGCAGGCGTGCGACCTTCTGCATTTGTGACTGTCGCAGCTGGCGATCGCCGGAAATCAATTCCGTAATGAATCGGGCCGAGACCCGCTGCGGCATGGCGGGATCGGAATCAGGTGCGGCCGTGTATTCGGCGATGGCATAGTGCGGTACAACGAGGACCAGGATGCCGTCGTCCAGCGGGCACCAACTAAGAATGCTGTTTTGACCGAGCGACCACTCTGTATTCAGGCAGCGCTCCAGGTGCACCAGGTTGCTGCGCTGCCGAAGTCCCATTTCATTTGCAAAACCGGCGAGTTGGTCCAGGTAGGGCGAATAGTTGGCGATTCGCCGAATGCCGGATTGCGAAAGATCGTCAAATTCCATTAGTTCGCCAAGTTGACCGTAATCACTGCCCGGTGACAACGTTATAGAGTGCGTGGGAGTTAGCCTGATTGAAAGTAATCAACAATTGTAGATAGCGCAAGTATTATCAGGAAACGGCTGTAGGTGTTTCAAATTGCAATTAATGCTGGGTATAGGTCGATACAATGCTTTACATAATATCAGCGCAGGGCGTCGAGTAGTAAAATGGCTGCTGCACCATCCATTGAAGAGGTCCGTCAACTCCAAGGGGAATTGGGCCAGTGGCTGCTGGAAACGCCGGTTATGCGCTGCCGGAATCTCGAACACGCGCTCGATACAGACACCGAAATCTGGGGCAAACTCGAATTTCTGCAACAAACCGGTACCTTCAAGCCCCGCGGCGCCCTGTCCGTGGCACTCAGTCTGAACGAGGATCAGCGAGCAGCAGGAATTACGGCAGTGAGTGCGGGGAATCACGCGATTGCTGCATCGTTTGCGGCGCGTGCCATCGGCGCGAGCGCAAAGGTTGTGATGATAGGGAGCGCAAGTCCGGCAAGGATTGCCGCTGCCGAGGGTTTTGGTGCGGAGGTTGTGCTTTGTGAAAACGTGCACGACGCGTTCGCGATGGCAGAGAAAATTCGAGACGCAGAGGGACGCTTCCTGATACACCCGTTTGAAGGGCCTAAGGTGGCTGCTGGAACGGCGACGGTTGGCCTGGAAATTTGTAAGCAGGTTGACGATTTCGATATTTTGATCTGTCCGATTGGCGGCGGCGGGCTTTGCGCGGGCATTTCCTCAATCGTTAGGCAGCTCAAGCCGGGTTGCATGATTTACGGCGTCGAGCCCGAAGGCGCTAATTCAATGCAACTAAGCATACGTGCCGGAGAACCGAGGCGCCTCGATGCGGTCAACACCATTGCAGATAGTCTTGCTGCTCCGTACGCGCTGCCATATTCGTTTGAGCTGTGCAGACAGAATGTCGACGATGTTGTCCTGGTAAGTGATGCCAATTTGCGTGATGCCATGGGCTTGTTATTTAGTGCGATGAAGTTTTCAGTCGAGCCTGCATGCGCGGCGACTACGGCAGCTATTATGGGGCCACTCAGAAATACGATTCGAGGAAAAAAAGTGGTGCTTGTTTTCTGTGGCAGTAACATTGATCACACTACCTACCTCATGCAGGCAGCAATAACACAATGCTGATCGAAAAACTTAAACGCATTGTCGGCGACGGCAATTTCACAACTGACAGCCACGAACTCGAGCCACATTTGCGGGAGTGGCGCGACATCTGGACGGGACGTACGCTCCTGTTGGTCAGGCCGGATACGACGCGCAAAGTGTCCGAAGTGGTCCGAGCATGTCACGAATCGAACACGTCTGTTGTTCCGCAGGGTGGCAATACCGGACTGTGCGGCGGAGCCATTCCCGATGACAGCGGAGAACAGGTGCTGCTGTCACTGTCAGGCATGAACAAAATTCGTGCGTTGTCGGCAAATGACTATACCGTCATTGCGGATGCTGGCTGCACACTTGCCGCAGTCCAGAACGCAGCGGCGGATGCTGACCGATTTTTTCCGTTGAGTCTGGCCGCGGAAGGGAGTTGCCAGATAGGCGGCAACCTGTCGACCAACGCCGGTGGTATTAACGTCCTGCGCTACGGCACTGCCCGAACGCTGGCCCTGGGACTCGAGGTCGTTCTGGCTGACGGAACCATCTGGGATGGACTTCGTGCGCTTCGAAAAGACACAGCCGGCTATGACCTGAAACAATTTTTCATCGGCGCTGAGGGTACACTTGGTGTCATTACCGCGGCTTGCCTACGACTGTTCCCGGCCGTGCAGAATCCGCAAACCGCTTTCGTTGCCGTCAGCTCGCCTTCGGCTGCCGTTTCCCTTCTTGCAGAATTGCGACAACAGCTCGCCGATCAGTTACAAGCTTTTGAGTTAATTCCTGATCGGGCCATTCGATTTGTTCACCAGCATATTCCTGACACCCGTGCGCCAATTGCAGATAGCTCGCCGTGGTATGTGCTCATCGAGGTAGCCAATCTCGCGACCGAAGAGCTGCTCGAATCAGCTCTGATGAGCTGCTTCGAGCGCGGCTTGATAACAGAGGCGACGATCGCCAAGAACCGTGGCGAAGCCGCGTCGCTCTGGGCTGTGCGACATGCTATTTCGGAGGCGCAGAAAAAAGAGGGTGCCAGTCTCAAGCATGATGTCTCGGTGCCCGTCGCGGAGGTCGGAAATTTTGTGGAAATGGCAAGCAGATTCGTCGAAGACTACCTGCCCGGTATACGTCCGGTGGCGTTCGGACATGTCGGCGACGGTAATATCCATTTCAACCTGAGCCAACCGATAAACGGCTCGCCAGAGGCGTTTCTTGCCGAGCGGGAGCCACTTGCGGCGCTTGTATATGGATGTGTCGACCAATTCGATGGCAGCATCAGCGCTGAGCACGGCATCGGTCAGGCAAAAAAAGCGGATTTACGAAAGTATCGTGGAAACCTTGAAGTCGATCTCATGCGCAAGGTCAAAGGTGCCTTTGACCCGCGTAACATCATGAATCCGGGAAAGGTATTCTGACGACCAGTTCCCACTGACAGGGCACCCATCGGGCTAGAATACGCCGAATATGAGCACGGATAAGGCTAAAAACAGCGCGCAATCCTACGAGGAGCAGCTTTCAAACCTGGAAAGCCGCCTGCAAGGTCACGCCGGTGACCAGGACATGCTGTCTGATCTCGGCATGGCGATGCGAACGTTGTTATCCAACGATGGAGAGACTGAAGCGCACATTCGCGCGACGCTGCAGAAACAATTCGACAACGGGATCCTGCGCAAGGAAACCTATGAACTCGTACAAAATCTTCTCGGCAAGATCGTTACGGAAGAAATTGCCCGGGCACCGTTGCCGGAATCCAGCCTGATGGCTGACGAAATTTTCGCCGCCACGGCGGTCATCGAAGACCAGGCGCAGGCGCAGGTGGCCGCACAGGTCGCGGCACAAAAGCAGGTGGTACGAGAAGAACCGGCCCCACGCGCTGAAAACAATCTGCAGGTGGGTTCGGTTCTGCGCGATCGATTTCTTCTAAAAGAACGCGTTGCCGAAGGAAGTATGGGTGTCGTTTACAAAGCGCTTGACCGACGCCTGGCCGAGGCAGGTGAAGAAGCCTGTTATGTTGCGATCAAAGTCCTCAGTCCGAAATTGTCAGGAAACGGCACCGCGTTGCGTGCACTGCAGCAGGAAGCAGCCAAAGGTCGCTGCCTGACTCATCCGAATATCGTCCGCTTCATCGACCTTGACAGGGAAGATGACCTGTACTTCATTATCATGGAGTGGATTGACGGGCGATCATTGTCGAGCATTCTCGACGAAAATGGCGGCAACGCGCTGGATGTTGATACTTCGCTGCGCATCGTACGCCAGACCGGCAGTGCACTGGACTATGCGCATCAACGTGGCGTCGTGCATGCCGATGTCAAACCCGGAAATATTGTCATCACGCCTGCGGGAGATGTAAAGCTGATCGATTTCGGCGTTGCACGGGTGCGTCAGAAACAGCATGAGAACAAGCCAAGGTTTGACCCGGCCGCGCTGCAGACCGGCGCGCCCGCATATTCAAGCATGCAGGTTTTAACCGGTGAAGAGCCCGTGCCGGCGGACGATGTATTTTCACTGGCGTGTCTGCTTTACAGACTGATTGCCGGCTACCGTGTCTACGGACCGAGAAATGCGGCGCAGGCAGCAGAGGACGGGATGGAGCCGCAGCAGCCGCAAGGTCTGAACGCCGCACAGTGGCAGCCGTTGAAGAAAGCGTTGTCCTATTCTCGCGTAACGCGCTTCCCGACGCCCGAGGCATTCATCAACGCGCTGGACGCGGTGACCAGCAGTGCGGCAAATGTGCAAAGTGTGCGACCGACAAAAGAACAAGCCGAAGACGCCATCGATTTGGCGGCCCCGGTAGCGATGGAAAAGAAAGCTGTGATCGCCGAGCCCCAAAGCGAAAACGCGGATGCCGGCGCGACAGACCTGCTTGCGACCCGGGAGTTTCCGCAGCCGAAAAAAAATACGATCAGAGCAATTCGTGCTGAGAACGAATCGATCATGTACGAGCGGGAAGACGACGCGCCGCGGGTATCTTTAGCGAGAGTCACGATTTTTGCAGCAATCGCGGTGGCGGCAGCTTTCATTGCTTCTCGGGACGACCTCGTCGACCGTATCGGTCAATTCATTGAATCGAGCGACGTGACGGTTATCACCGCTGCCTTTAATCCTGACCCTGAAATTATCGATGCGCCGGTAATCGACGAATCATTACAGGATATCGCGGAATTCGTACCCGCCGGAGAGGTGTCAGATGCGAATGCTGATCCAGCTACGGATGAGGCACCTGAAGCGCTTCAGACACAGCCGGAAATTGCGGCTACCGCGGTTGTCGGGACAGAATCCGGGGAAACAGAAGTTGCGGTTGCTACAGAAGAAGTAGCGGTAGCGGCAGAAGACCTGATCGACTGGTCGTCGCTGCCACCGGCGACAGTGACGATTACGCTGCCACCTGCTGGCAGCACCGCCGCGCTGACAAGCCTGGCAATACGTGAGGACAGCGGACCGGCTTTCGTGGATTTTCTGCGCACAGACAGCACGGAAGAATTAACCATCAAATTGTCGGAAGCAGAATTTACCGGCAATAGATCTCCACTTGAGACCGGTCAATACGCACTTGATAGCGGCGGTGAGGTGCACTTCGCAATCGGGCAGGACCGCGCGAGATTGACGGTGTCCATGAGATCGAATCCGGTTCGCGAGGCCGACAGTGACGTTACTCTGCAGGTTGTTCCGGTCGGCGATACCGAAAATATTCTCGGAACAATCAGGCTAACGCTCGAGGATGACGATCAGCGCGCCTTCGAAGATGGCTTGCCACCGAATACGGTTGGCTTTGCGGTCAATCAGATTTCAGTGCGGGAATCTGATCCGGCAGCGCAAGTCGATGTCGTTCGTTTCAAAGCCGATAATGAATCTCTCGAAGTTGCATACGAGCTGACAGATGTGACGGCAACCGAAGGCCAGGATTATTTTGCGCCGGATCTCTCGGTGGTCTATTTCGCACCCGGGCAACGTTCTGCACGAATTATCGTGCCGTTGGGGCAGGACACCAGGGTGGAAGCAGACGAGGCCTTCATGCTTAAACTGAATACTGCTTCCGCGCCGGCGGATTCCAATCTTTTTTCGCAAATCGCGGTTATGATCAGGGACGATGATACGTAGAATAAGACTCTATACCTGAGAGTTTTAAACGACCCCTGAGAGTACGAACAATGGAAGAGAAAGAACTGCGGCGCTACTCCCGCGTTGTTGTCGATGGTGTGGCTCAAGCGCCGAGCCGCGCGATGTTGCGGGCCGTTGGCTTCGAGGAAGGCGATTTTAATCGTCCGCAAATTGGCGTTGCTTCGACCTGGAGCATGATTACGCCTTGCAACATGCATATTCATGACCTTGCAGAGAAGGCTGCAGCCGGCGCGGATGCAGCGGGCGGCAAGTCAATCATCTTTAACACGATTACGGTATCCGATGGCATCGCGATGGGAACGCCCGGCATGCGCTATTCACTGGTATCGAGGGAGATCATCGCAGATTCAATTGAAGCGGTGGCAGGAGCCGAAGGATTCGATGGCATCATCGCAATTGGCGGATGTGACAAGAATATGCCCGCCTGTGTCATGGCGATGGCTCGCTTGAATCGTCCGGCGGTGTTTGTTTATGGTGGCACCATCAAACCTGGCGAACAGCGTCGCGATATCGTGTCCGTTTTCGAGGCGGTTGGCGCGCACGCCGGCGGCAAGATCGGGGACGAGGAATTGTTGCAAGTAGAGCAGACCGCCATCCCCGGGCCCGGTGCCTGTGGCGGCATGTACACCGCGAATACCATGGCATCGGCCATCGAGGCGCTTGGTATGAGCCTTGCGAACAGCTCCGCACAGGAAGCAATATCAGAGAGTAAAGCTGATGACTGCCTGCGGGCGGGAGAGGCGGTGCTGAATCTGCTCAGGAAAAACATAAGGCCGCGGGACATCATGACCCGGGAGGCTTTCGAAAATGCGATTACGATGGTTAACGCAATCGGTGGTTCAACCAATGCCGTTATGCACCTCATGGCGATGGCCAGAGAGGCTGATGTACGGCTTGAGCTGGACGATTTCACACGCATAGGCGCGCGGACACCGGTCTTGGCCGACGTCAAGCCGAGTGGCAAATACCTGATGTCTGAGTTGATCGAAATTGGTGGTATTCAACCATTAATGAAACGATTGCTTGATCGCGGATTGCTGCACGGCGACTGCATGACCGTCACCGGCCAGACGTTGGCGGAAAACCTTGCTGAAGTAGAGGACTATCCGGCCGGTCAGCAAATTGTGCGGGACTTTGATGATCCCATAAAGCCGGAAGGGCACCTGGTCATCCTGTACGGCAATCTCGCAGAGGACGGTGCGGTCGCAAAAATCACGGGCAAGGAAGGCTTGCATTTCGAAGGTACGGCGAAGGTATACCATTCCGAGGAACTTGCTTTGCAGGCGATTCTTGACGGCAATGTCGTCGCCGGCGATGTCGTGGTTATCCGTTACGAAGGCCCGAAAGGTGGTCCCGGTATGCGGGAAATGCTTAGTCCGACTGGCGCGATAATGGGCAAAGGACTAGGTGACGAAGTTGCACTGATCACCGACGGGCGTTTCTCGGGAGGCAGCCACGGGTTCGTCGTTGGGCACGTATCACCAGAAGCGGCCGTCGGCGGCGCAATTGCCTTAGTCGAGGACGGTGACCGCATCGTCATCGATGCGCAGGATTGCCGCATCGATCTGAAAATACCGGACGAGGAGCTGGCCAGGCGCCGCGCGGCGTGGAAGAGACCAAAGTCCAGCGTTAGCACCGGGATTCTGGCCAAATACCGGGCCGAGGTCCTTTCGGCGTCGGAGGGCGCCGTCACGGTGGCCCCGCCGTGGGAGTGAAAATCTGGCGGTCAAACTTGACCTGAGCGGCCGCGTCGGATTTACTTCGTCGACTTAATTGATATCTGCCCACGTATTGTGCCGTGGTGTCGACAAAATCGATGCCCGATAATACCTAAAACCAATGGCGCGCCAGAGGTGCGTGGGTAAGAACGACGGGGAAACTGGCCGCTTATAAGAGCCTGGAAACTGTCATAAAGCCCGCAAGGATCTCCGTGCGGGTTTTTTTTGCCCGGGATATATTAAAAATGCACGACAACGAACAACAAGCTTGGTGGGTGAGAAAACGCAATACGTTGTTGGACATAGCCGATAAAAATCTTAACGCCTACGTCTACGACCTGGAAACAATAGAGAAAGCGGCGCTAGACATGCTGGCGTTGAAATCGGTGTCGCGTGTCCTCTATGCGATGAAGGCAAATTTTAATCCGGAGGTACTGCGCACACTGGCAAACACGGGTATCGATTTTGACTGTGTTTCCCCCGGGGAGGTCCTGCATCTTCGCGCAGCGCTGGCGGACGATGCCACCGGTCGAATCCTGTTTACGCCAAACTTTGCGCCGCGCGAAGAATACGAGTGGGGCATACGGGAAGGTCTTCGCGTAACTCTGGACAATCTTTTTCCATTGAAAGCGTGGCCGGAGTTGTTTGCAGGTACACGTCTTTTCGTAAGGATCGATCCGAACCAGGGCGGTGGTCACCACGAACATGTCGTCACCGTCGGCAAGCGCTCCAAATTCGGAGTCTCACTCCAGGAGCTTGACGAGCTGGTTGCTCTGGTTGACGCTGCAGACGCAACCATAATTGGTATTCATGCGCACAGCGGGTCCGGGATCCTGGAACCTGCAAACTGGCAGGCAGTGGCTGGCGCATTGCTGGCCGCGGCTGAACGATTTCCGGAAGTCGAGGTGCTGGATCTCGGCGGCGGCATAGGTGTACCCGACAAACGTGGTGATCCGATTTTTGATCTGTCACTTCTTGATCAATACCTGGCTGAATTCAAGGCCAGCCATCCAGCCTACGAGCTTTGGCTGGAGCCCGGTCGTTATCTGGTGGCTGTCGCCGGCGTGCTGCTGGCCCACGTAACGCAGTTGAAAGGTAAGGGCGACATGCAGTATGTCGGTGTTAGCACCGGCATCAACGCCCTGATTCGTCCCGCACTGTATGGCGCGTATCACGAGATCGTAAACCTCACTCGAATCAACCAAGACGCCAGTGAGCGGGTGACCGTCGTTGGGCCAATCTGCGAAACCGGTGACAAGTTCGGTACCGATCGCCAATTTCCAGCGAGCAAGGAAAACGACGTCGTGGCAATTGCGACAGCGGGCGCTTACGGCCGGGTTATGAGTTCCAGCTATAATCTCAGGGAGATACCTCCCGAAGTTACCATCTAGTTCGGTCCGGGGTGTATTACGCCAGCGCCGAAAAACACACGGAGGATAGCGATGCCGGGTAAGCTTTTTCTTGCACTCATGGTCGTATTTACGACGTCTCTAACGGTTGTCGCTGACGACGAAGCTGCCAGTGCAAAACTGCACCAGTACTTTGCGGCATTCAACGAAAAAGATGTCGACCGTATCGCAACAAGTATCTATTCGACGCCCGTCCAGATCGGCGCTGCCAGTGGACATCGCATCTATGCGGACCCGCAGGACGCTATCGATAATCTGAATCGATTGTATGAGCAAATCGAAGCGCAGGGCTGGGTTGAATCTCGCATT
Organism: Woeseiaceae bacterium; assembly: GCA_021773135.1. Lineage (GTDB taxonomy): Bacteria > Pseudomonadota > Gammaproteobacteria > Steroidobacterales > Woeseiaceae > SZUA-117. The sequence continues at coordinate 67,994 of JAJFKP010000056.1, forward strand.
GCAAATCTTGAAATATGTGTTGCATCGCCAACGCTGGCACTGGTCGATACTCGTTATTCCCGAATTGGCAGCGACGGTAAACCGATTCCGCCAGCGATAAGAACGACGCTCTACGTGTTGCAGAAAATTAATGACGACTGGCGAATTGTGGCGTTTTATGGCCATGACAGCGACCGTCGGCCGACATGTTGACCGGCGGCAAAGCATGAGTTCGCGCAGAGAATTCATAACGACATCATTGGGCGTAACGGTTGCGGGTTTGTTTGGGACGCAGCTTGGTTTCAGCCAGTCAGCGCCGCATAGCGGGCTTAGTATCCTGGTGCTGGGCGGGACCGGATTCATCGGTCCCCACTTTGTCCGGCATGCTATGGAGCGAGGGCATCGAGTAACCCTGTTCAATCGGGGACGTACCAACACACACCTGTTCCCGGACGCAGAAAAACTGGTTGGTGACAGAAACAGCGACCTAACTGCGCTGGAGGGGCGCCGATGGGATGGCGTGCTGGATAATTCCGGCTACACACCGTTACAGGTTCGACAAAGTGTCGATCTCTTACGAAACGCATGTGACCAGTATTTGTTTACATCCACGAGAGCGGTCTATACAGATTTCAGTGCAGAGGTTATGGACGAGGATGCTCCGGTGGGGCCGAAAGATGTACCGGAATCGGAATGGTCGGGTTATGGCCCCAATAAGGTACTTGCAGAGCGCATCGTTCAGGACGGCTTCGGCGCCCGTACACTGATTGCACGCCCACCTGTGATTGTCGGTCCGGGTGATCGAACGGATCGATTCACCTATTGGGTAGACCGTCTGGATGATGGCGGCAATGTGCTGGTGCAGGGCGATCCTGACGATCCTATACAGTTTGTGGACGTCCGGGACCTTGCCGAGTTCTACGTGCACCTATTGGAAAATTCGATCACCGGTATCTACAACACGGAGGGGCCGGCATCGGCGCTGAATACTGCGGGCCTGGTTCATGGTGTCAGAGCAATCACCGCCACCGCGTCGAAACTTCATTGGTTACCGTGGGATTTTCTGCTCGCGCAGGGTGAGACGCCGCAGGACAGCCTGGCATTCTGGCAGCCTCCGAGGGGCCGCTATCTTAACTATGGCAGGATGGTCAATCGCAGGGCGATAGAGAAAGGCATGCGTTTCCGGCCGCTGGCCGCAACCGCGAACGATACGCTCGACTGGCACCGGTCACGACCCGCGGCAGCGCAGCAAACGCTGCGAGCCGGGTTAACGCGTGATCGGGAGCGGATATTGCTGGTCCGCTATCGTGATTCTCGGTAATAAAAGACTTTAATAAACATATATAACTTATTGTTAAATAATGTTAATAATTTTGTTTTTTGGGTGCATCATTTGCAAATGAGTGACTCCTTTTGCAGCGCTATTCGCGAGAAACTGCTGCACATTCGGGCAGAGCTTATGGCTGTCGCCGCGACCGGAGCTGCGTCTTCGCAGGTTGTGGAACTGGACCAGGCAAAGGTTGGTCGATTGTCACGGATGGACGCGCTCCAGGCGCAGGCGATGTCGAAGGCCTCAGGGCTCCGCAGAGAGCAAACGCTGCAGCTGGTAGCTCAGGCCCTGGCACGGCTCGATTCGGGCGATTACGGCGATTGCAGGGGCTGTGACGAGCCCATTGACCGCAAACGGCTGCAGTCCGACCCGACTGCCTTCTTGTGTATCGACTGTGCGACGAAAAATGAGCGGCCAAGACCCTAGATTGAGGCCCTGGATTACAGCGCGATGAGCCCGCTGATAGCCGTCGGGGCAAACGGCCATCGGTCTGGCGGGGTATTCGATCAACCGGAGGGCTTTTTCATGACGCTTGTCTCGAAGTCTTTTAGTGTGGCCAGGAAGGCATCGTTCTCGCTCGGACTGCCGATCGTGATCCGGGCGCAGTTTTTCAGTCCGGGCTGGTCGCCATAGCCCAGGACCAGTATTCCTCTCGACTTTAGGTGTGCGAGCACCGCGGGCTGGTCAGCCAGTTGAAACAGTATGAAATTTCCGTGCGACGGCCAAATTCGTTCGACGCAGCGTATGTTGTCCAATGCATGCAACAGTCGCTCACGTTCGGCGACAATCCTGGCAATGCCGGCTTCAGCGGCGGCCAGGCCGACTTCGCCCAGGGCTTGCAGAACATATGTGACCGCCGGGGTTGAAAACGAGAACGGCGGGAGCACTTTGGCAAGTATGTCGATGACCGTTTCGTCAGCAATCACTGCCCCGCAACGGGCACCTGCCAACGCATAGGCTTTAGATAACGTTCGCAGAACGACGAGGTTTTCATGGGCGTCAATGTTGGCAGCAAGCGAATTCTGTTGCGAGAATTCGATGTAGGCCTCGTCCACGACAACTATCGATTGTCCCTCGCGAGCGGTCGCGATATTCGCAATATCACGGTATGTCGCAATATTGCCGGTTGGATTGTTTGGGCTGCAAATAAATATTAATTTCGTTTCGTCGGTGCACGCATCCAGGACGGCGTTCGCATTGAGGGCGAAATCGGCAGCAGGCGATAATGGCACGCTGATGGTCTCAGCATCCTGTATCTGGCCAAAATACCCATACAGCTCGAAGGTCGGCGGCAGCGTTATCAGGCTGTCCTGCCCCGGACGACAAAAAGCGCGAATCAGAATATCAATGCCTTCGCTGCTGCCGCGCGTGACCAGCAAGTTATCGCTCGAGACGTCGTATAACTCCGCAAGTTTTGCGCGCAGGCCGGACGGGCGGATCTCCGGATACCGGTTTAATCCCAGGCTGTCATCCGGGGATCGGTGGCTGTCAGGCGCCTCATTCGCATTCAGTCGGATGCTGCTTTGGTCCTGGGCGCCCGTCATCAGGGTGCGCAAAGACTGTACGCTCTTGCGTGCAATTTGGTTCGCAGTCATTGGTTGGATTCCCGGTTTTGCGGCCGCTATGTTAACGCTGTACAAGCGGCACTGGCAGCTGAAAATTCCCGCCGCGAAAAATGTGCGTGCGCTTGCGTGTCTGGCGGGGATCCGAATGCACGGTCCAGCCAGGTGTTTTGCTCGCGCGCGGCGTCGTGTCTGCAGCGCTCCGCGGTGCGGCGTTATTGGGTCAGGCGGATCGGCGGGGCTGTACCAACGTAGCAGTACATTCGTGCACGCTCGCCTGCGGCTGAACAGGCTGCAGGGAATAGTATTGGCAGCGGTGCGACTCCGAAAAAAATCAATACATAATGAATAGTTAATATGAAATCAAAATAATGATAGAAAGCAGTTGACTATCGTCGTCGGGCAACCGTAGTATTGACGAACTCATCGAGACCGGCTGAGGGAAAGGCCCAAAGAAGCCGGGGCAACCTGCAGAACTAACCATTCTGGCAAGGTGCCAACTCCTGCGGAGTGCATGTCACTTCCGATAGATGAGTGTCGTTTTTGAAGTTGAATCAGCAACGGTGATTTGATGCAGGTAACGACACCCACCCAGGCGGTTTTCGCGGGGATCTGATGAGCTGCAAGCGACTTTACGTCGCGTTATTGGATCGATAGCGGAGACCAGCAAATGACTTCTTCAGTTAATTCAGCCACTTCAGCCGTACGTGCTGCCCTTGAGACCGATGCACAACATGGCGCCGTCGTGCCGCCTTTGCACCTGTCTTCCAACTACACATTCAGGGAATTCGGTGAGAAACGCGAGTACGACTATACGCGCAGCGGCAACCCGACCCGTACGGCATTGGCCGAGGCTCTGTGCCAGCTGGAAGGCGGTGTCGGGGCGGCAGTGACATCCTCCGGCATGGCGGCCCTGAACCTGGTACTGCAGCTGCTGCAGCCAGGCGATCTGCTGGTTGCACCGCATGATTGCTATGGCGGGACCTATCGCCTGTTTGAATGTCTCGCGGCAAAAGGTCATTTTCGCGTAGCGTTCGTCGATCAAACTGACGCACCGGCTGTGCGTGCAGCGTGTGCGGCTGGGCCCAAACTGATTCTTGTTGAAACGCCATCCAACCCGCTGTTGCGCATCGTTGATATCAAAAAAATGTCCATAGCAGCGAAGGGCTGCGGTGCGTTGCTTGCAGTCGATAATACGTTCCTGTCACCTGCACTACAGCAACCGATAAAGCTGGGAGCAGATGTCGTCATTCACTCAACGACAAAGTATCTGAATGGGCACAGCGACGTTGTTGGCGGTGCCGTGATCGCAGCAAGCAGGGAACTGGCAGAAAAGCTTGATTGGTGGGCAAACTGCCTGGGCATTACAGGTGCACCGTTCGATGCCTATCAGACCTTGAGGGGCGTCCGGACGCTGCATGCACGCATGGAACAGCACGAGAAAAATGCCGGCATTCTGGCAACGTTGCTTGATGAACACGATGCGGTGGAGACAGTTTACTATCCCGGACTGTGCAATCACCCAGGCCATGAAATTGCACTGCAGCAACAGTCCGGATTTGGCGGCATGTTGAGTTTCGAGATCGCGGGAGGCGAGGGCGCGGTTAAGGCCTTCGTCGAGTCGTTGCGGTTATTTTCCCTTGCCGAATCTCTTGGCGGGGTCGAAAGCCTCGTCTGTCATCCGCCGTCGATGACGCACGCACCTGTCGACGAGCTGGCGTTGACGCAGGCTGGCATTCATCAAAATCTGATTCGGCTGTCGGTGGGCATTGAATGTAGCGAAGACCTGGTCCTCGATGTGCTGCAGGCACTGAATGCTGCGCAACGAGCGGCGGACTTTCCGGCGCTCACTGCAGTCGTTGAATAATCGCCTGGGTCATTTCCTCGGTCGTTACGTAGTGCCCGGAATCACCTGCTATATCGGCCGTACGTACGCCGGCGGCGATGGTTGCGTGAATTGCGGCCTCGATTTTCGCAGCTTCTTCGTCGAGGTTCAGGCTATGTCGCAGCAGCATCGCCGCACTCGCAATTGTGCCGCAGGGGTTGGCTAAACCTTTACCTGCGATGTCGGGTGCAGAACCATGTATGGGTTCGTACAAGCCGCGAGTTGACTCGCCCAGTGATGCCGATGGAAGCATGCCCAGCGAACCGGCCAGCATTGATGCTTCGTCAGTCAGTATGTCGCCGAACATGTTTTCGGTGACAATGACGTCGAAACTCGAAGGACGATTAATCAGGTGCATTGCGGCGGCGTCCACAAGCATGTGTTCACTGTCGAGATCGGGAAATTCTGCGGCGAGAGTCGTTGTTGTAACGTCGCGCCACAAGCGTGAGGTCTCCAATACATTCGCCTTATCCACAGAGCACAATATACCCCTGCGCTGTTGCGCCAGGGTCGCCGCCACGCGAATTATTCTCTCAACTTCGTAGCGATGATAGGTGCAGAGGTCGGTGGCTGAATCCTGGTCGCGCGTCTTTTCGCCAAAATAGATGCCTCCAGTTAATTCTCGCACCACCATAATGTCGACGCCCTTTAGTCGGTCCGTCTTGATCGGAGATGCTTCGGCCAGCTCGTCCATCGTGTTCACGGGTCGCAGGTTGGCGAATACCTGTAGCTCGGCGCGCAGGGCCAGGATGCCCTGTTCGGGGCGAATACTCGCGTTCGGGTCGGACCATTTCGGTCCGCCAACTGCGCCAAGCAAAATGGCATCACTTTCTTTGCAGCTTGCTCGCGTATTGGCCGGGCAGGGATCGTTTTCCGCATCGATTCCGGCACCGCCAATTAATTGCTCTGAAAATTCAAACTTGTGGCCGTACAGCTGCGCAATTTGTTCGAGCACGCTCACGCCGGCGCTGGCTACTTCCGGACCGATGCCGTCGCCAGGAAGAACAGTTATCAGGGCGTCCAAGATCGGGTCTCCTCAAATTCCTTGATTGCGGTTTCGTGTTTTAGCAGGAATCCGAGTTGGTCGATTCCCTCCAATAAGCAGTACCTTGCGAAGCTGTCGATCGGGAAAGACACTGATCCACCATCAGGCAGAATTACGACCGACTGTGCTACATCGATCGTGAGCTCACAACCCGGATGATCAAGCAGCCAGGTGTGTGTGTTTTCGTCGACAACGATCGGTAGAAATCCGTTCTTCAGTGAGTTGCTGCGGAAAATATCTGCAATTTCAGTGCTGATGACGGCCCGCAATCCGTAGTCCAGTAGCGCCCATGGGGCATGTTCACGAGACGAACCACAGCCGAAGTTTCTGCCCGCTACCAGAATTTGACAGTCTTTCGCAGCCTGTTTGTTCAGCGCAAAAGTATTGATCTCTTCGCCATCTGCATCAAAACGCCAGTCGTAAAAGAGGTTCGCGCCCAGTCCCTGGCGGGTGGTCGTGGTCAGAAAGCGCGCCGGAATAATCTGATCTGTATCGACGTCCGTCGCCGGCAAAACAACGGTTTTGGACTTCAGGTGCGTGATCGGCTGCATGCGGTCTGACCTACAGGTATTGGCGCGGGTCTGCGACGCGACCCGCAATTGCGGATGCCGCAGCAGTCATGGGGCTCGCGAGAATGGTGCGCGCACCAATTCCCTGGCGACCCTCAAAATTCCGGTTGCTTGTGCTCACGCTCAGCTGTCCTCGTGGCACCGTGTCACCGTTCATGCCAAGGCACATGGAGCAACCTGACTCCCGCCATTCTGCGCCCGCAGCGATGAAGATTTTGTCCAGGCCAAGTGACTCCGCCTCCTTTTTAACCTGCTGTGACCCAGGCACCACGAGCATGCGAACGCCATCAGCAACCTTGCGATCACGCACGATATTGGCGGCTTCCTGCAGATCGCTAATACGGGAGTTAGTACAACTGCCGATGAATACGACATCGACTGCCGCGTGACTTAAGGGCTTGCCTGCTGCGACCTGCATGTAATCCAACGCCTTTTCGAAACTGGCATTGCCGTTTGCCGGTGGAACATTTTCGTTAACCGGAATAACCATTCCGGGATTCGTGCCAAAAGTTGCCATGGGCTGCAGTCTGCTGCCGTCAATCGTGACCGTCTTTTCGAACTTCGCACCCGGATCGCCGCGCAAGGCAAGCCAGCGTTTTATTGCAACCTCCCAGTCTGCTCCCTGAGGCGCCTTTGGTCGGCCCTCAAGGTAGTCGAAAGTAGTTTGGTCGGGTGCGATCATGCCTGCCCGGGCGCCTGCTTCAATGGACATGTTGCAAACGGTCATGCGCTCGTCCATTGACATCGATTCGATTGCGGAACCACGATACTCAATGACATGACCAGTGCCACCGTCGACCCCAATTTCGCCAATAATTGACAGGATGACATCCTTTGCCGTGACTCCGGCTTGCAGTTTCCCGGTGACCTCTATAGCGAGGGTTTTCGGTTTTCGCTGCAGCAGACACTGGGTCCCAAGTACGTGCCCGACTTCCGTAGTGCCGATGCCGAATGCGAGCGCACCGAATGCGCCGTGGGTGCTGGTATGACTATCACCGCAAACGATAGTCTTGCCGGGCTGCGTGGCGCCCATCTCCGGCCCCATGACGTGCACGATGCCGCGATATTTCGAATCGAAACCGTGTAGTTCGAGTCCGAATTCTTTGCAGTTTTCCTGCATTTTGGCGACCTGCATGGCGGCCCCCTCGCCAACGATCGCCAAATCCTTGAACGAGCGCACGGGTGTGGTCGGCGTCGAGTGATCCATCGTGCCCAACGTTAAGTCTGGGCGACGAACTGACAGGCCCTGCTCGCGTAGGAGGGCGAACGCCTGTGGCGTCGTAACTTCATGAATCAAGTGCAGGTCGATAAAAAGAATTGCGGGCGTGTCGGGCGTCTCTTCTTTGACGACGTGATCCTGCCAGACTTTTTCGAATAGAGTTTTTGGGGCTAATTCGCTCACGCTGTTCTGATCAAGCTCCGCCTGCAGCGACGGCCGATGGCGTTGCGACATATTCCAGCCAGCCGTCACGATCTTCCGTTTGGCCGTTGAACAGGCCAAAGAACGCATCCTGCAATTGTTTCGTTATCGGTCCACGCTGACCCGCGCCAATTTCAATACGATCGACCGAGCGAATGGGCGTAACCTCCGCTGCGGTACCTGTAAAGAACAATTCGTCAGCCAGGTACAGCGCTTCACGCGGTATCGACTTTTCTTCAACGGTGATGCCAATACGGCCCGCCAGCTTGATCACAGTGTCGCGGGTCAGTCCGGTCAGTATTGAAGATGTCGCCGGTGGAGTAAGGATGCGGCCATCGCGAATCATAAACAGGTTCTCGCCGGCGCCCTCGCTAACCGTGCCGTCTGTAGAAAGGGCGATGCCCTCATGAAATCCGAGGCGTTTTGCTTCGGTGCTGATCAGCTGGCCGGACAGGTAGTTGCCGCCCGCCTTGGCCAGTGCAGGAATTGTATTCGGCGCGACCCTTTGCCAGCTTGAAACGCAAACATCAACACCGTTTTCCAGTCCTTCCGCACCGAGATAGGCACCCCATTCCCAGGCGGCAATGGCAACGTCAACGCGGTGGTCGGGCTTTGGTGCGAGCCCGGGTTCACCGTAACCGCGAAAGGCAAGGGGACGAATGTATGCGCCATTGACCAGATCATTCGCACGTACGACCTCCTTACAGACTTCCACGAGTTCATCACGTTCATAGGCCAGCGGCATGCGGTAAATTTTTGCCGAGTCATAAAACCGCTGCATATGATCAGTCAGGCGAAATATGGCGCATCCGTCGGGGGTCTTGTAGCCCCGAATTCCTTCAAATACGGAGGAGCCGTAGTGCAGGGCGTGCGCCATTATGTGAACAGTTGCCTGTTCCCAGGGAATCATCTGACCGTTGTGCCAGATCAGTTTTCCACCGCTAAAACTCATTCCAGAATACTCCGATACACTTCCATTAAAGCAGCGCGGAAGCTTAGTAAGCGATTACGTTTTTTGGCGCCTGTCGCCAAGCCTAAATTGTTGCCCGGTTGACGTCTGTCGTTGCCTTGATTTCCTCCAGCCCCAGCTCTCTTCTGCGCAAAATGCGATTGATGACTTCCAGGTAGGCACGACAGGTCGCCTCGATAATGTCCTGACTTGCCCCGTGACCGCGGAAGGGCTGCCCATTGAATTCTACGACGACGGTCGCCTCGCCCTGGGCGTCCTCGCCAACCGTTGCGCTATGCAGCTCAAAATTCTTGAGTGTCAAATCGATGCCGCTGGCATCTTCCAGCGCTGTAAATGCAGCCTCTACGGGCCCGTCACCGACAGCCTCTTTCCTGATCTGTGCGCCATTTTCGTCAAGTAGTTCGAGCGTCGCCGTGGCGTCGATGCCTGTCCCAGATGTAATTTGCAGCGATTTCAGTGTCCATGGGCCCGTAGACGAATTGTCAACGTTCATAATGATCGCTTCAATGTCGCCGTCGTACATGTCCTTCTTTTTGTCCGCCAGTTTCTTGAATTCCTGAAAAGCCCGGTTCACTTCAAAATCATCGAGGTCAAATCCCAGGTCTCGGACGCGATCGCGAAATGCATGCCGGCCGCTGTGCTTGCCCAATACCAGGTTCGACTTGCTAATGCCGATTTCTTCCGGCCTCATAATTTCGTATGTCGAGGCATGTTGGAGCATGCCGTGCTGGTGAATGCCGGCCTCATGTGCAAACGCATTCTCGCCGACTATCGCCTTGTTGCGCGGTATTTGCATGCCAGTGATGCCGGACACAAGCCTTGCGGTTGGGTAAAGACGGGTTGAATCGATGCCAGTATCCAGAGAGTAGAATTCGCTGCGGGTTTTAAGTGCCATGACGACTTCTTCCAGCGAACAATTTCCAGCTCTTTCGCCGATGCCATTGATCGTGCACTCAACCTGGCGCGCGCCTGCACCGACTGCAGCCAGGCTGTTCGCCACTGCCATGCCCAGGTCGTCGTGGCAATGCACACTAAGTGTAATATTCTCAATGCCGGTGACATGTTCGTGCAGATAACGGAATAGCTTGTCGAATTCCGCAGGCACCGTGTACCCGACTGTGTCAGGAATATTTACGGTCGTCGCACCTGCCTCAATTGCAGCGCTAACAACTTCAGCAAGATAGCTGAGCTCAGTTCTGGAGGCGTCCTCCGGAGAGAACTCCACATCATCACAAAGCTCGCGCGCCATGGTTATCGCACCGACCGCACTTTTGATGATTTCCTCTTTTGCCATCTTGAGCTTGTACTCGCGATGTATGGCGCTGGTAGCGACAAAAACATGAATGCGATGTTTGTCGGCACTCTTGACTGCCTCGTGTACTTTTGCAATATCTTCAGGATTACATCGAGCAAGGCCGCAAATAACCGGGCCACGATTTTCATCGGCAATGGCTTTGACTGCGTCGAAGTCGCCCGGTGACGCAGCCGGAAATCCCGCTTCGATAATGTCAACATTCAGATCGGCGAGCGCTTTGGCGATTCTGAGCTTTTCCCTGAGCGTCATGCTGCAGCCGGGCGCCTGTTCTCCATCTCTCAATGTCGTGTCAAAAATCTTGATGCGATTCGTCGCCATAATCCTGCTCCAGATACGTCCTGATGCTGTTACCTATGATCCTGCGATCAGCAATTCCCGCCAGGACACGACTGCGGGTCTCCTAGTTCTCCAACCAATCCATCTTGCTGCGCAGCCTGGCACCCACTTCCTCTATGGGGTGCTCCAGATCTGCATTCATTAACCGTTTGTACTCGGGTTGTCCGGCTTTGTTTTCCTCAATCCATCTCTTGGCAAACGTGCCATCCCGGATATCGTCAAGTACTTCCTGCATCTTCGCCCGCACATGCTCATCCACAACCCGCGGGCCGCTGATAAGGTCGCCCCAGGCAGCAGTCTCGCTTATGAATTCGTGCATTTTGCGGATGCCACCCTCGTGCAGCAGATCGACAATCAGCTTGAGTTCGTGCATTACCTCGTAGTAGGCGACCTCCGGCTGGTAGCCTGCTTTGACCAGGGTGTCGAAGCCTGCGACCACGAGCTCGGTCGCGCCGCCACAAAGCACCGCCTGCTCGCCAAACAGATCGGTTTCAGTCTCCTCGGCGAAAGTCGTTTCGATCACACCGGCGCGCGCACCGCCAATACCCTGCGCATAGGCCAGGGCAAGCTTGATCGCATTGCCGGTCGCATCCTGTGCGACGGCAACCAGGCAGGGCACGCCGTGGCCTTCCTCGTATTGCCGACGTACCAGGTCTCCGGGGCCCTTCGGTGCGATGAGCACAACATCGAGGTCGTCACGGGGAGAGATCTGCTTGAAATGAATATTGAAACCATGGGCGAAGAGCAGGGTGGTGCCCTGCTCGATATTGTTCACCACGGACTCGTACAATGCTGATTGCGAGGTATCCGGTGTCAAAATGGCAACAATAGACGCGCCTTTGACCGCTTCAGCGGGTTCCTTGACCACGAATCCGTCCGCCTCTGCCTTGCTGAAACTGCCGCCCCCGGCGCGTGCGCCGATGACAACATCGTGACCACTGTCCTTTAAATTCAATGCATGGGCACGGCCCTGACTGCCGAATCCCAGGATGGTGATCTGTTTGCCTTCGAGGCACGAAGTATCTACGTCAGATTCTGAATACATTTGCATTTTCGATTCCCACAGTCCTTTAGCAAATAAAAAAGCGATTCCCGCAGCAAAAAAAACCCCACTATCCTGATCGGGATGCGGGGCCGGTGTTGCTGAGATTCAATAAGCGAACGTTACCGGCCGTTTCTCCCGCTAAGGAGCACCAGCACTAACTGCTGGATAAGCAGTTTGCACAGGGTGTATGCCCGTATAACGATTTCCGTAACTAAACTCATAATCGCGGATCATGTTGCAAGGGGTAGTGGATGTCAACTGTCGAAAATTCAGTTACTTGTGTTACGAGTCAGGTTTGTTCTCGGCGTTGCTATCGCGGCTCATCGAGCAACGTAGCGAACGGCCCGAGAGCGTCATCCCCGGATTCGAGTTGACGTTAAGGAGTTGCCATAACATATTGAAGCGACTCTTTATAAGCCGAACTGTATCACGCGGACTTTGTGTCGAGCGCCTTATTGCCAGCCAGGCAACAGCACTTACAGAGCAGCACGTGATGCCGGCGCCAGGGTTCGAACAAAGCTTCATTCGCTGTGACGCTGGAGGCCAAACCGAATGCAGCTTGCGTGGCTCGCGCCCGTCTGCGATTCGTTGCGAAAACGAATAATCCGAATATCGCACTGCCCCGAAACTGCGGATGGGATTAGAAAGCGCACATATCGTCAGGAAATTTCCGACATTACGTAATGTTGCTACAAGGCTGGCGATCTATCATGCTTATGGTATTCTTGTGCCCGACAAGGCGGGACCTATTAATCAAGGCCGGTTGCACAGGGGGTGTACAACCAGTCGGGTGGTCCAAAAAATTAAAGAGAAGACATTACAATTAGAAATAATCGCCGCGGCGTTAGTGGAGAGGGTCGCGAGCGCAAGGGGGATTGCATGCCACTGGATGTGGTCCGTCTGTTTGTTGTGCACGTTGTCTCATGATTACTGCGCATCCCTCTCCCAAAATCCTATAATTAAAAACTCGAAGTATTAAGGAGTATCAATGAAACGGTGCAAATACAGCAGCCGGCAAATGACAAGCGCAGCGATTGGAGCCATTGTTATTGCCGCTGGCAGCGTCTTCGCCCAGACCTCGTCAGTCGATCAGGTTCTTCAGGCAGATTTAAGACGACTTGAGCTTGCGCAGGAGTCTCAGGAAAGAATCAACGCGGTAGTGGAAGGTACCCGTTCTCTTGCCGACGACTATCGCTCGATCAACAAAGAAATCGACGGTTTGAAGGTCTATAACCGCTTAATGACGGCGCAAACCAATGGTCAGCAGGCGACGCTCGACGATATCGCGCTGTCAATGGAACAGGTCGACGTGATAAATCGGCAGATTTTTCCGCTGATGGAGCGAATGATCGACGGTATTGAGCAGTCGATTTCGCTTGATATTCCATTCCTGATGGACGAGCGCGATAATCGTATTAGTGACCTTAAGGACATTATGGAGCGGTCGGACGTCAGCGTTGCTGAAAAATTCCGCAAAGTGATGGAGGCCTATCAGATCGAGAGCGATTACGGTACTTCCAGTGAGTGGTATAAGGAAGAATTGAACGTTGATGGTGCCGTGCGCGAATACAACATGTTCCGTGTCGGACGTATCGGTCTGTATTTTCAGTCGGATGACGCCTCCATCACCGGTTGGTGGAACCCGGAGTCCGGGCAATACGAAATGTTGGGCAGTGAGCATCGGAATGAAGTCCGCAAGGGCATTCGAATTGCACGCCAGTTAATTGCACCGGAACTGGTATTGCTGCCATTTCCAGCGGCTAAACCTGTCGGGGGGGCTTGATCGATGAAACGTATAGCAATAGCAGTCGCAAGCTTATTTCTGGCAACGGGTATGGCACACGCTCAGACCGATGCCAGCTCAATGTCGGAACTCCTGAATCAAATCCAGCAGGGCCAGGCGCGGGACAGCGCTGAAGCCCGCGAGCGTGAGGCGAGATTTGCGCAATCACGCAGCGAACAGCAGAATCTCGTCAATCAGGCACGTGCCGAACGGACAAGACAGGAACGTGAAAGTGAGCGTCTCGAAGCGCTCTTCAATACGAACCAGGAGCAAATCGTAACGGCTCGTGCAGCCCTCGATGAGCGCCTGGGCGCCCTGAAAGAGCTGTTCGGTGTTCTGCAGACGGTCGCTGGCGATGCACAGGGTCGTTTCAACACATCATTGACCAACATCCAGTTTCCGGATCGCGAAGACTTCCTCGTGGAGCTGGGGTCAAAGATGTCCAGTGCGAGTTCTTTGGCTTCCATCGAAGAAATAGAGCGCCTCTGGTTCGAGCTACAACGTGAGATCAGCGAGACGGGCAAGATCGTGCGCTTCCCGCAACAGGTCACGAGGGCGAATGGCGAAGTGGTTAACACGGACATCGTTCGCGTTGGCGCTTTCAATATCGTTTTCGAAGATGGTTATCTGCGCTATGGCGAGACAGGTTCGGTCACTGAGCTACAGCGCCAGCCGGAGCAGGCTCGTTACACCAACTCGACAGCAGATATCATGGCGGCGACGACAGGGCCGGTGACATTCGGTCTCGACGGCACACGCGGCGGCATTCTCGACCTGCTGGTCGAATCACCAACGATTACCGATCGCATCAATCAGGGTGGCATCGTCGGCTATAACATTATCGGACTGGGCATCATCGGACTGTTGATAGCACTGGTTCGCTGGATCGGGCTATCTTCGGCATCGCGCAAAGTGAAGGCGCAGCTGAAGAGCGATACTGCAAGCACCGATAACCCGTTGGGCCGTGTACTCGCAGCGTATGAATCCAATTCCGGCGCTGATACGGAAACGGTTGAGCTGAAGTTGAGCGAAGCTGCGCTGAAAGAGATGCCGGGCCTCACAAAGGGCCTGCTGTTCATCAAGGTTATCTCCGTCGTAGCACCGCTGATGGGGCTGCTCGGAACGGTGACCGGTATGATCAAGACCTTCCAGGTGATCACGCTTTTCGGTGCAGGCGATCCGAAGATGATGGCCGGTGGTATTTCACAGGCGCTGATGACGACCGTATTGGGACTGGTTGTGGCCATTCCCATGGTTTTGATTCATACCCTGGTTAGTGGTCAGAGCAGGAAGATCATCAACATTCTTCAGTCACAAAGTGCAGGCATCGTTGCCACGCATTCTGAAAAGCACGGCTAGTGCCGGCTGAGGAGAAGTAATGCTTTGGCTAACTGACAGTTTTGAAGCCATACGCGACTTCATGGAGTTGGGCGGTCCGGTATTGCGCTGGATTGCGATTACGATATTCCTGATGTGGGTTCTCATTATCGAGCGGTTGCTGTATTTCCGCTCGTCGATGAAAGTCATGTCAGCGGATATTCATGATCGCTGGGAAGCGCGGCCGGAACGCCGTTCCTGGAACGCACACATGATTCGCGAAGGTATGATTTCGCGTTTTTCACAGGCAACCAATGCGTCGATCCCCATGATTCAGACCATGGTGGCGCTCTGCCCGCTGCTCGGTCTGCTGGGTACAGTCACCGGCATGATCAAGGTGTTTGAGGTCATGGCCGTATCCGGGTCGGGCAATGTTCGCGCCATGGCGGCGGGTGTTTCCCAGGCCACTGTGCCTACTATGGCGGGAATGGTTGGGGCGCTCTCGGGAGTGCTTCTTGTAACGATACTCAGCCGCCGTGCGGCACGTGAAGTCGAGTTCCTAGAGGACTCACTTACGATGGACCACTAAAAGGACTCAAAAATGCGTAGAGCACAAGCAGGAATGGGTGGCGACGAGGAAGAGAATGAAATCAATCTCACGCCTATGCTCGATGTTGTATTTATCATGCTCATCTTCTTTATCGTAACGGCCTCCTTTATTAAGGAAGCGGGTATTGACGTTAATCGACCGGATGCACCGACATCCGAATCGATCGCCGATGCCAACATTCTAATCGCCATCAGTTCGAATGATGAGATTTGGATCGATAAACGAATGGTTGACCCGAGGGCGGTGCGACCAAATATTGAGCGATTACATGCCGAGAACCCAAAAGGATCTGTTGTTATTCAGGCCGATAAGAAATCGACCAATGAAACGCTAGTGACCGTTATGGATGCCGCCAGACAGGCCGGTGTATTTAACGTGTCCCTTGCCGCAAATAACAATTAGGAACCGAATCGGAGTTGCGAGGTCAGTAATAGAGGACCTCGCGATTTCGGTGCATACAGCGAAGCGGTTACAGGCCGCACAGGAGCGCCAATTATGATAGGCCGTTATGCATTCTCAATAGTCGTCGGGTCAGTGATTACATTGTCACTGATCTTTGTTATGCATTTGCTCATCGAGCATGCCGAGGACGCGATTAGCAAGGAAGGCACGAAACACGTTTTGGATTTCGTTCGAATCAAAAGGAACGAGAGCCTGAACACGGAAGACTTCACTCCAGAGAAGCCACCGAAGCCCCCAGAGGTTCCACCGGAAGTTCCGCCGCAGGATACCGACGTAGTGGACCCGAATGCGCCGACCATTGCTATACCGGCACCGGAAGTTTCCGCTAACGTAGATATCGGCGGACCCGGCGGCATGAACATTGCCGAGGGTGATTACCTGCCAATCGTACGCGTTGCACCTGTATACCCGGCGCGGGCGCTGTCACGAGGTGTCGAAGGGTACGTTGACATGTCCTTTACAGTGACGACCACCGGCACTGTAAGAGATCCGGTGGTGACTTTTTCTACCAGCAGCCTGTTCGAAAGAGCTGCGACAAGAGCGGTTTTGAAGTTCAAGTACAAGCCTCGCGTTGTCGACGGTGTGCCGGTAGACGTGCCTAACGTGACGACGCGAATCCGGTTTGAGCTTGAGGAATAGGCGGTAAAACGGGAATAGACCAAGGAATATCATTTATGAATATCAGGAACCGTTTTCTTACCCGACTGGGGTTGTTGTTGATCTGCAGCGTTTTCGCTTCGGGCGCGATTCATGCGCAGGATGACGAGCGCGATAAACGCGATAATCAGGAAACAAAGCAGGCGCAGGCGGTCAGCAAAGAAGTATATGACCGTATCCAAAAGGCCCAGGAAATGATCGATGCTGACGATCAACAAGGCGCGTTACGAATGCTGAATCAGCTCAAAACAAAGAAAGGGCTGACCGAGTACGAGTTGCAGAACGTGCTGAATTACATCGGCTTCGTTCATTACAACCTCGATAACGTCAATGAGGCGCTGGCGACCTACGAAGAAATGCTGCGTATACCTAGCATTGAAGACCAGATCAGAAAGCAGACGCTGTATACGATGGCGCAGCTTTCGACAATGCAGGAAAATTACGACAAGGCGTTAGGGTTTCTTGATGAGTGGTTTGTCCTCGAAACCAATCCAGCGCCGGACGCATACATTCTCTATGCCCAAAATCTTTACCAGGTCAATCGCTACGCGGAGATGGTCAAGCCGATCGAAACGGCAATGGAAGTGGCCGCAAAGCGAGAAGTCGAGGTTAAGGAGGACTGGTATGTGTTGCTGAACTTTGCGTATTTCCAGCAGGAAAATTACGCAAAGGTGCGTGACATCCAGAAGATTCTTCTCGCCAACTGGCCAAAGAAAAATTACTGGTTCTCGTTGGCAGGCGCCTACACGGAACTCGGCGAAGATGACAACCTGATGGCTGCCTACGATTCTGCACATACGCAAGGGCTACTCGAGAAAGAGTCAGAATTAACGACGATGGCGCAGCTTTATATGCAACACGAAGTTCCGTACAAGGCCGCTACGTTGTTGCAAAAAGAGATGAAAGCAGGACGCGTTTCAGAGGATGCGAAGAATTACAGGATGCTGTCGCAAGCGCTGACACTCGCAGCTGAAGATGAGATGGCCATACCGGCTCTGCAGCAAGCGGCTAAGCTCAGTGATGAAGGCGAGCTCGATCTGCGACTGGGCAATGCCTATTTGAACCTCGGAATGTACAGTGAGTGTGTGTCGGCAATTCAAGCAGGTCTCCGCAAGGGCAAAATTAAAAGCCCCGACAACGCACAGATATCGCTGGGTATGTGCCTATACAATCAGAAAAAGTACGATGAATCTCGTGCGGCATTTCGTGAAGCAGGCAAGACGCAGCGATCTCGAAGAATTGCAAATCAATGGATCAGCGTGATTGAAAGCGATATCGAGCGGAACCAGCAGATTCGACTTGCCGAGAACGCAGCTCAAAAACAACTCCGTGATCTTCGGGAAAGAATAGCCGCTGCGGAACGAATCTGAGTCAACATAGATGCTACGCCGGCGGGCGCCTCTTGGCGCCCGCTTTTTTTCAGGCAGAATCAACGCCCGGCAATTGACCCGGGCAGCCTGCCATCCTTACAATGCGCCCTCATTTTTTGAGCTAGGTACTCACGCATGCCAAAAGTAATATTTGTTCTCCCGGATGGTGAACGCAAGGAAGTTAACGTCGAAAATGGATATTCGATCATGGAAGGGGCGATCAACAATAATATTGACGGAATCGTTGCTGAATGCGGCGGTGCCTGTGCCTGCGCCACCTGTCACAGTTACATTGACGCTGCCTGGCTTGCCAAGATGCCGGAAATGGACGATATGGAAGACAGCATGCTTGACGCAGCCTATGACAGAAAAGACAACAGTAGACTGACCTGCCAGCTAGAGATGAACGACGAATGGGATGGGCTGGTAGTGCACGTTGCTGAAAACGAATATTGAACGGAGAAAAAACGAATGACAATTCAGGCTGGTGAGAAAATGCCCAAAGGCGTATTGGGAGTGATGACTGAGGCGGGTCCTGGTGCAGTTTCAACGGACGAGTTATTCAGTGGCAAGAAGGTCGTGCTGGTATCCGTACCAGGTGCGTTTACGCCAACCTGTTCTGCAAAACATCTGCCGGGCTTCCTGTCTAATGCGGATGCGCTGGCAGCCAAAGGTGTCGACACCGTCGCCTGCATGTCGGTTAATGACGTTTTTGTCATGGACGCCTGGGGCAAAGACCAGGGTGTTGGTGACCGCGTTCAGATGCTGGCAGACGGAAACGGCGAGTATGCGAGGGCATTGGGTCTCGAAATGGACGGAACCGCTTTCGGCATGGGAATGCGCGGTCAAAGATTCGCCATCGTCGTGGATGACGGCACGGCGACTCACGTTGCGGTAGAAGCGCCCGGTGAATTTGAGGTCAGCAAAGCCGAGGCAGTTTTGGCTGCGCTCTGAGACCCGGTTACGTCGCTTTCTCAGCCACCAACGGCGGCTTGAAATTCCGGCACGATTGAAAACAGGTCGCCGACAAGACCTATATCCGCGACCTCAAAAATCGGCGCATCCGGATCCTTGTTAATGGCCACAATTGTGCCGGCATCCTTAATGCCGGTCAGATGCTGAATGGCACCCGATATTCCGATCGCGATATAGAGGTCGGGCGCGATAATTTTTCCGGTTTGCCCGACCTGCATTTCATTCGGTACATAGCCCGCGTCTACCGCTGCTCGAGATGCGCCCACGCCTGCGCCAAGAGCATCTGCAAGTTTGTAAATTATCTCAAAATTTTCTGAGCTTGCCAGTGCTCGACCTCCGGACACCACCTTGGCCGCGGTTTGCAGATCCGGCCGATCAGAGCTGCCGGCCAGCAATTCGATAAACCGGGTATGCGTTGGTAAGTCAGCTTCGACCGAAATCGCATCGATTTCAGCGTTGCCGCCGTCGCTGACAGCCTTGTATGACGCCGTGCGGACTGTTGCGACAACCGTTCGCTCCGCGGATGCCTCAACGGTCACGACAGCATTTCCGGCGTAAATGGGACGTTTAAACGTATGACTTCCGAGTACAGCCATGATATCGCTGACCTGGTTTACGCCCAGGAGTCCTGCAACCCTGGGCATCAGGTCTTTGCCGAAGGTTGTGGATGGCCCGAAAATATGCGTGTAGCCGTCAGCGATGGCGACAACCTGCGGTGCAACCACGGCGGCTAGCAGAGTTTCATTGGCCGCATTGTCGATCCGCAGCACTCGCGAAACAGAGCCAAGCGCTGCCACCTGCCTGGCGACGCTTTCACCGTTGTCGGAAAACACAGCGACGTGTATCTCAGCATCCTCGATATCAGCGGCACAGCTTATGCTTTTGGCAGTGCTGGGATTGACTGTGTCCGCAGCGTGCTCAGCGATTACCAGAATTTTCGTCATTAAAGCAATCCCCTGTCTTTAAGGGCCGATACAAGCCCGGCCACATCTTCCACAATTACGCCTTTTTGCCTTTCTGCCGGCGGCTCAAATCCTACAGATTTGATTGGCGTTGCAATCTCGACGCCCAGGTCATTAATGGATAACTGGTCCAGTTGTTTTTTCTTTGCCTTCATGATGTCCGGCAACTTCACGTAGCGTGGCTCGTTCAATCGCAGATCGGTGGTTACCACGGCGGGTAAATCGACTTCAATTACCTCAAGACCAACGTCAACTTCGCGGGTTACTCTGGCCGTGTCCCCGGTCATTTCAATTTTGGAAGCGAAGGTAGCCTGCGGGCGATTCCAGATAGCGGCAAGCATCTGACCGGTCTGGTTGTTATCGTCATCAATTGCCTGTTTACCTAACAGGACCAACCCGGGATCTTCTCGTTCGATCAGTGCCCTGAAAACACGTGCGCCAGTCAGTGGATCAACGGCTGTGTCAGATTCCACCAGAATCGCGCGGTCAGCGCCCATCGCCAGGCCCGTGCGCAGCTGCTGCTGTGCGTCAGGTGTTCCTATCGAAACGACAATGACTTCTTTCGCTTCGCCGCGCTCTTTGATACGCAAGGCTTCTTCGAGTGCAATTTCATCGAAGGGATTGATGCTCATCTTGACGCCGTCGGTATTGACGCCGCTTCCATCTGACCTGACACGAACGCGCACGTTATAGTCAACCACACGTTTCAGGCCCACAAGGATCTTATCCACAGTCGGACTCCTGATCTTGTATCTTGTTTAGAGTTGGCCGGCGGGCAAACCGCCGGCGCTTATTGTGTCCGACCGGCATCACGTGTACAAGGCAAAAAAGAAGAATTCAGTTTCAAACCAAGGGGAGACAATTCGCCGATGACTACCTACAGAGATCTCGTCAGCGTTCACGAACTGAAGGCGATGATTGAGCGCTCGGCCTGTCGAGTTATCGATTGCCGGTTCGATCTGATGCAACCGGACAAGGGGCGAAAAGACTATGGTAAGGCGCATATCCCCGGCGCTGTTTACGCGGACCTCGACCGCGATTTGGCGAGCGAAATTACAGCGGACTCGGGACGGCACCCCTTACCTTCGCCTGCCGATTTCCAGGCACTCCTGACCCGTTGGGGCATTGAGAAGGGCGGTCAGGTGGTGGTTTACGATCATGCCAACGGTGCCACCGCGTCGCGACTCTGGTGGATGATGCGCTGGGTAGGACATGACAGTGTCGCTGTGCTCGATGGTGGGTTGCTGGCCTGGCAGGCTGCCGGCCAGAAGTTAACGAACGAGATTCCGCAGATAGAGCCTAAACCGTTTGATGCGCATCCGAATTCCAGCATGATTGCGACTACTGCCGATATAGTGGACTCACTAAATTCGGAGAATGCGCTGCTGTTGGTTGATGCGCGTGACCGGGTCCGATTTCAGGGAGTAAGCGAGCCAATCGATGCCGTTGCGGGACATGTCCCGGGTGCGGTTAATTTACCGTTTCTGGAAACGACCGACGACGATGGATTCTGGCTCAGTCGTCCGGAACTGTCCAAACGATGGCAGGAGGCGCTCGGAGAACACGCAGCAGCGCCTGTTGTAGCGATGTGCGGATCCGGGGTTACCGCTTGCCACCTCTTGCTGACGGCGCACCTGCTCGGCCTCGAACCGCCCCGGCTCTACGTGGGGTCCTGGAGCGAGTGGATCAGGGACACTACGCGGCCGATTTCAACCGGATCCTAGGCGTTGTTTAGGCGTGTCGGTATCGCGGATTTGAGATGAACTTAATGTGATTTTTGGCAGTCGAATCGAATAAGTTGGCTAATAATTCAGCGCTCGGCAATACCGACTGGCAGCGTACGTGAGTGAGATGAAAGCATTTATAAAACAATCGATTATCGCCATTATTTCATGTAATTTCTTAATAGCGTGCGCGGTCACTGACGAAGAATCGGAGCTTGGGTCGGACATCAACTACCAAGGTTCGGATTGCATCTCGATCCGGACTATCCGAGACTATGAGCCGTTGGACAGGCAAAGCCTCCTGATGAAGGCTGGCGGCAACAGGACCTATTTCGTCACTCTCGCCGGTTCGTCCATGGAGCTTCGATCAGCTTTCAGGCTGGGTTTTTCGTCACGGGACAGCTGGCTGTGCCCTTATGGCGGTGACCGGATCGTTTTCGAAGGTATCTCCGGCGTTGGCATGCCAATACGAGCGATTAGCCGGGTAACCGAAGAGCAGGCGGAAGAGTTACTCATTCGGTTTGGTAAGAAACAACCGCCAGAATTGCAAGATCCGGCGCCTGCGGACATTAAAGGCGCCGAGGTCGAAGAGCTAGGCTAAATCGTTTTGACTTGAGGTTTAACGACCAGGGTCAGGCGATGTGGCCACGCAATCCGCAATCTCCGTGCGGACCCGCCCGACCACCCTATGGGTGGTCGGGTTTTATTTTTCTTGCGGTATTGGCGCCGTCGCTCGACAATTCTCGACCTGATGGTTGATCCGAATACAAAGAAATCAAATGGACCGTTGCGGGGCGTAAAAGTGCTCGACCTCAGTCGAATACTTGCCGGTCCATGGGCGACCCAGCTGCTCGGTGACTATGGCGCCGAGATTATTAAAGTGGAGCGACCTGGCAGCGGCGATGACACACGTTCGTGGGGCCCACCTTGGCTCGGCTCGGGCGATGCCGGGACGGACAGAACTGCGGCCTATTTTCTGTCCGCCAATCGCAACAAGCGTTCTATAACCATAGATATCTCTCACCCCGACGGCATCGAAATCATCAGGAAGCTGGTGCTTGAATGCGATGTCTTCGTTGAAAACTTCAAGGTCGGCACGCTGGCAAGGTACGGACTCGATTACGCAAGCCTGCGGGCATTGAGGCCCGAGCTGATCTATTGCTCCGTATCGGCGTACGGTCAAACCGGGTCTCGCGCTGCGGAGCCAGGTTACGACGCTATGATCCAGGCATCCGGCGGCTTGATGAGCATTACAGGCGCGCCCGACGAAGAAGGCGGTTCGCCACAAAAGGTTGGGGTCGCGATCGCGGATATCATGGCAGGCATGTACGCGGTAACCGCAATTCTGGCCGCTCTGTTTGCCCGCAACGAATCCGGCACGGGACAACAAATTGATATACCACTGTACGACACCCAGGTCGCCTGGTTGGCTAACCAAAACATGAACTATCTCATTGGCCATGCCGTGCCCGGACGCCAGGGAACCGGGCACCCAAACCTGGTGCCGTACCAGACTTTTGCGACTGCCGATGGCTACCTGACCGTTGCAGTTGGAAACGATCGACAGTTTGCCGCGTGTGCCAGGTGCCTCGATTTACCGGGCCTCGTAGCAGATCCGCGCTTTCGCACTAATGCAGATCGCGTGCAGCATCGCGATGAGCTGATTCCGGAGATGGCGGCGAAACTGGGTGAGAAGGTTACGCAGTACTGGCTTGAGATCTTGACAGAATGCGGCGTTCCGGTGGGACCGATCAATTCCATCGCGGACGTGCTGGAGAACGACTATGCGCACGAAAGAAAGTTAGTACGCTCAATCCAGCATGCATCCGTCGGTCGTATCCCAACCGTCGCGAACCCGGTCGAATTCTCGGCTACTTCGGTCGCATACGAACTCGCGCCGCCGCTGCTCGGAGAGCATACGGAAGAGATCTTGATAAACGAATTGGGCTACACAGCGGCTAAGATTGCTGATCTGCGTAAGGCGGGTGCGATATGAAAAAGCAGGCACCGAACTCTGCGGTTCGAACCAGTACGACACTGAACGACGTTAGGTACGAGATTCGTGGCCAATTGGCACATCGTGCAGAGGAAATGGAAAAACGCGGCTACGAAATTCTCTCGTTGAATATTGGTAATCCCGGTCTTTTCGGCTTCAGAACACCGGAAACGATGCGCCTGGCGATGATTGAAAACCTGGGGGCAGCGGAGCCCTACAGTCACCAGAAAGGAATTTTTCCCGCGCGCGAAGCCGTCGTGATGCAGCAGCAGGATCGCGGCATCATGAACACGACCGCAGAAGACGTATTTATCGGCAATGGTGTCAGTGAATTGATTGACCTGGCATTGCGGGCATTACTGGATAGCGGCGACGAGGTGCTGGTGCCAAGCCCGGATTACCCGCTTTGGTCAGCCGCGGTCGCACTAAACGGCGGCACGGTTCGGCATTACGATTGTCCGCCAGACAGGGAATTTGCACCCGACATTGGGCACATTGAATCTCTTATTGGACCCAGAACGCGCGCAATCGTCATCATTAATCCCAACAATCCAAGCGGGGCGGTCTACGATTTGCGCACGCTGGAACAGATTGTGGCGCTTGCTGAAAAGAACCACCTGGTCGTACTTTCCGATGAGATATACGATCAGATGGTCTACGACGATGCCGAGTTTATTCCCCTTGGGACACTGGTGACGAATACGCTCTGCCTCACATTTTCCGGGCTTTCAAAAGTGTACCGGGCGTGTGGCTATCGTGTCGGCTGGTGCGCGTTTAGCGGCGACCTGGATATTGCCGACAATTATCGCAATGGCATGGAGTTGCTGGCATCGCTCCGCCTGTGCAGCAATGTTCCTGGTCAATGGGCGGTGCAAACGGCGCTGGGTGGCTTTCAGAGCATAAAAGATCTGGTCAAGCCGGGTGGACGCTTGTACCAGTCTCGGCAGGCGGTTATTGATGCGGTCGACAATAGTCCTTACCTCAGCATGAGCAGGCCAATGGGTGCGATGTATGCCTTCATTCGGCTGAATGCGGCATCGGCCGCTGTAATGGATGACCAGGCATTCGCGCTCGAACTCCTGGAAACCAGGCATGTTCTCGTAGCGCCTGGAAGCAGTTTCAATACCGAATACACGGACCATTTTCGGATCACCACGCTACCCGATCCGGATGTATTGCAGGACGTTTTCGGGCGGATAAATTCGTTACTGGAACAACACGCCTGACCTCATGTATTCGTGGCTACAGGAGGCGGTTAGCGATCAGCGCGAGATTGTCACGGCAAGCCGCCGTCTTGCGCGCGAACTGCGTGATAGTTACAACCAACAACAATTCGCCGCCGGCCATCAGGCGTGGTTGACCCCGACAATATTCTCCTGGCACGACTGGCTGAGCTCGCAGCTTGACCGGGTCCGGCAGCCGGACGGGTTGCCCCGAATTCTTGATCCGGCATCGAGCGCTCTGGTCTGGGAACGCTGCCTGCGACAGTTATGTCCGGATGGTTTGCCCGGGATTGGCGGCCTGGTTCGACAAGCCATACAGTCCTGGTTGCGGGCCCAGGACTGGGGAATTCCTGTCACAGCACTTCGCGATTCCGCGCGTAGCCAGGACGAACGTATCTTCGCCGCTGCGGCACACGACTATCAGCGACGCCTGCAGGACAACAACTGGATTGATGCCGGCGGCAAAGCCGGTCTGGTTACTCGCCTGGTTGAAGCCGGCACGATTATTCCGTCCGCTAACGTCACGTTTGCCGGTTTCGATCGCGTAAGTCCGGCTGTGCAACAAATAATAATGGCGCTGAAGGAAGCTGGGGCCTCCGTGCACACTGCACCCGAGCCGGCAAACCATAACGCACCATCTTGCTTGTCATTCGACCATGCTGACGCAGAGCTACGCGCTGCTGGTACCTGGGCCCGGCTGCAACTTGACGGCGATCCGGCTGCGAAAATTGCGATTGTCGTGCCCGGGCTTGAGGTATGTTCGGCCAGCGCAACTCGGCTCATAAGAGAAGGCCTTGTTCCGGGTTGGCAGTATGGCGGGTCAGCGTTCGCGTCTGCGACAAACGTCTCATATGGACGCAGGCTTGCGGACTATCCAGCGGTATCGATTGCGTTGCTTGCATTGCGTTGGGCACACCGATCGCTTTCCAGTCGGGAAATCAGCCTGCTGCTGCGGAGTCGTTGTCTGGTCAGTGACGAAACAACAGGACGTTGCCGCCTCGAAATCGAAATGCGTGGTCACCCGGATCGGAACTGGTCGCCTGAAGATTTTTCAAGTGTATTCAAGGCCGACGACGATGCTGAAGACGCGCAGCGATTTCTCGACTGTGTAGCAACCCTGGCAAGTTTCCGGTCGAGCCAGGGTGATCGACTGCGGCCAGGAGAGTGGGTGCGACGTATCGACTCATTGTTGACGCAGCTACATTGGCCTGGTCCTGCTGTATTGGAAAGTGACGAATTTCAGCTGGTAAATCGCTGGCGCGAGCTGCTAAACGAGTATGCGCGAATTGAGATAGTAGCGCCGCTCGTTGACTTCGGAGCAGTTGTTCAGCGACTTGGATCTATGGCGACGGATATTTTGTATCAGCCCGATAACGGCCCCGGCGTGGTGCAGGTACTCGGGGTCCTGGAGGCAACGGGTATGGAGTTTGATCACGTCTGGGTTTGCGGCATGGATTCTTCGCAGTGGCCGCCGGCTACGACGCCAGCGCGTTTCATTTCCCTGTCGTTGCAAAGGCAATATCGGATGCCCGATGCTACACCCGCCGATACGCTTGAGTTCGGTCGGCAGGTGCTGCGGGGATTTGCTGCAGCGGGGAAGCGCTGCGTCTTTAGTTCCGTAACCTGCAGCGAAGAATTGGAACTCACGCCAACGAGTCTTCTGGATGAGCTGGGTTGCGTCGCTGCAGACCAGGCCGAAGACCCCGGCTGGTACGCAGCAACACTTGTAACTGCGGACGCACTGCCAGTCGAATTGGATGATCCTGCACCGCCGGTTGGCACGCACGAAAAAATTCGCGGTGGCGCCTACACGGTGCAAAGGCAGTTCAAGGAACCATTCAGCGCGTTCGTGCACGGCCGCCTTGGCGTAAGACTGTTGGATAAATTTGCGCCCGGTTTATCACCGGGCGTCCGTGGCAATATTGTTCATGCCTCGCTGCACAATCTGTTGGTGTCCAGGCCGTCACAGGACACCATAACTGGTTGGACAGAAAAGGAGCGCTTGCGAAGAATCGGCAGCGCGGTCGATGCGGCTTTGGCAGAACATGGTCGCAGAGCAGATTCTATTCTAAGGCGAATTCTACGCTGCGAAAGAGAGCGGCTACTTCGGCTGTTGGACAGTTTTCTGAGCGCCGAAACAGAACGCGTTTCTTTCGCAATTGCGGAGGTCGAGCACAACGTCGCTTACAGCAAATTCGGTATTGAACTGGGGCTGCGAATTGATCGCATCGATCGGCTGAGTGATGGCAGCCTTTTCGTCATTGACTATAAGACTGGCATACCAAAACACTTTCTGGGTGGCTCGGGCGAATTGACTGATTTGCAGCTCGTCGTATATGCCGATGCGCTTAGAGAAGCGGTAGGTGGTTTGGCGCTGATCAATATCGACAGTCGCACGATCAAGGCCAGGGGCGCAGGCGCGGGCGGCAGCTGGAGCAAGAAATACGCAGATTCTTGGGAGCAGACGCTTGCATCGTGGCGAACCGAGGTGCATCGGACGATAGAGAAATTCTCGGCCGGAGATGTGCGGTTAAATCGGTCTTTTTCAGCAAGTGAAGATCGTCCGCTGGTAATACTCAGTCGCAAGGGGGCGCAGTCGTTTGAATAGTGAGCAACGGCTTCTCGACGCAGACCTGGAGGCGAGAGTGGAAGCGCTCGACATTGGCCGTTCCTTCATCGTGCAGGCACCGGCGGGTTCAGGCAAAACCGAGCTGCTCATTCAGCGCTACCTGAGATTGTTGCCGCTAGTGGACCATCCCGAGGAAGTCCTTGCGATCACGTTTACCCGCAAGGCTGCTCTTGAAATGAAGCTGAGGGTGACGAATGCGCTAAAAGAAGCTCGCGATGGAGTCGTATCGGAAACCGAACATGGGCGTCTCACGCTGTCGCTCGCTGCAGACGTGCTGGCTCGTGATGCCAGCGAAAATTGGCGACTTATCGATTCACCCGGACGCATGCGCATTGAAACTGTGGATGCTTTTGGCGCCAGCATCGCGAGGTCGCTGCCAATCAGTTCCGGACTCGGTGGCACTACTGCCACAATCAGTGATGCAGAAATGGACGGCATTTATCGGGATGCCGCCACGGCGACGTTGGACTATCTCGCCACGGCCACACGATCAGGTAACGTCGTCGAGAACGTCCTTGTTCATCTCGACAATAATGTCGCGCTCTTTGTTGACTATCTCTCCCGAATGCTTGCATCTCGCGAGCAGTGGCTGTCGATCACTGGGGCTGGTTTCGCCAATGCCGATGAGGCAGCTAACGCCCGCAGGCAGCTGGAACAAAACATTGAGACGATCGTCGGCACCCAACTCGAAATCGCGCGGTCACAACTCCCGGCTGAATCGCATCATGCGGTAACGGAGTTGCTGCGCTACGCGGCGAAGAATGTCGCTGAGGCGGGGAAAATCGACCACCCGTTTACAGGATGCTGCGGGCTCGGATCGATGCCTGAACCTGTCGCTAAGCAGCGCGCAGCCTGGCAGGCAATTGCCAACCTGCTGTTGACGAAAACAGGCTCGTGGCGCAAAAGCATCAACAAAAACGATGGTTTCCCCGTCGGTGATGATGGGCAGAAAAAGGCCCTCTATGAACTAATCGGCACGCTATGCGAGCGGCACGCACTTCGCGAAAGTCTGCATCGGACAAAATTGTTGCCTTCTGCGGGATATTCCGATGAACAGTGGAAGGTGCTCACTGCGTTGTTCGATCTGCTGCCACTTGCCGTGGGCGAGTTGCGGCGTTTGTTTAGCGAGCGCGGGGTAAGTGACCACAATGAGGTTGCGCTGGCCGCGGGTCGTGCATTGGGCTCAGCGGAGGACCCAGGTGAAATAGCGCTGGTTCTCGATTACACGATTCAGCACTTGCTGGTCGACGAAATGCAGGACACGTCATTCGGCCAGTATGAGTTGTTAACAAAAATAATCGCCGGCTGGAGCTCGGGTGACGGGCGCACAATTTTTTGCGTCGGGGACCCGATGCAGTCCATATACCGGTTTCGGGGTGCCGAGGTAGGCGAGTTCCTATTGGCGCAAAAAAACGGGATTGGAAATGTGCAACTTGATACTTTGGTACTGCGCAGAAATTTTCGCTCCGGCGAGCATATCGTGCATTGGGTCAACACGGTCTTCACGCAGGTCATGCCCCTTTCCGACAATATTGCCGCTGGCGCAATTTCTTACGCGGAGTCCGTCCCTGTGGAGCAGCATGCCAATGCTGGTGCATGCAGGGTTCACAGTCTGTTTGACGCCGACTATGATCAGGAAGCGGAGCATACGCTGTCAGTCATACGCGACTGCCTGCAAGACTCGGAAGACGAGAACGTTGCCCTGCTGGTTCGCAGCAGGACGCAGCTCGCAAACCTGTTGCCATTGCTGCGACAGAGCGGTATCAAGTACCAGTCTGTAGAGATAGACCGCCTTACAGACCTGCCGGAAATCATTGACGCGCTGGCACTGACGCGGGCCCTGTGTCACGAGGGAGATCGCCTCGCTTGGCTTGCCCTGTTGCGCAGTCCCTGGACAGGCCTGAAGTGGCAGGACCTGCACGCGCTTACGTATAACGACCACCACCGCACCCTGACTGAGATCGTTGCTGATAAAGAGCGGCTGGCGGCAATGTCACAGGATGGCCGCGCTCGCCTTGAGCGTTTCTTGGGGGCGATAGCCCCGTACGTCCAACGCTCAGCTACCTGGACACTGCGAAACCGCGTGGAATTGGCATGGTGTGCGCTGGGCGGACCAGCGCTCCTGCAGGACGAGGAACAGCTTGAGAACGTCTACCGGTTCTTTGCCGTCATCGAAAAGATCGAGAAATCCGGAACGCTCGTGGATGTTCGTGAGCTCGAACGCAGGCTTGACGACGAAAGGGTTTCCAGCGTGACGTCATCAGATTGCAGAGTCCAGGTGATGACCATGCACAAGGCAAAAGGGCTGCAGTTTGATCACGTCGTGCTGCCGGGGCTGGGTCGCGCTGTACGAGGCGGCGACAAATCAGTGCTGAGCTGGCTGAACATACCTACGGCGGCTGGCGGCAATGAAATGATTATCAGCCCGGTCGGGTCACGTGCGGATGTCGAGAATGACCCGCTACACCAGTTTATCGAGGCAACGGAAAACGACAGGAACAAGATGGAGCTTGATCGGCTCCTGTATGTGGCCTGCACGCGGGCCGTCAGGTCATTGCATCTGATCGGCAGTGTGGCGACCGGGCCGGACAATGATGCGCTAAAGCCACCCGTCAGCGGCTCGCTGCTGTCGAGACTGTGGTGTGCGCTGGACCACTACTATGCTGACGCACTTGCCGCAGGAACCGGCGTCACCGGGAATGCAAATGCAGGCTCGGCTGGCAGCGAGATTGCGGTAAATCCGCTGTTGCAAAGGCTCGATCCCGCCTGGAGTGCGCCGGTTCCCGAGCGCCACGTAGCGCTGGCATTGGCCAGCTCCAGTGCTGCAGAAGAACCGGAGCAGGCTGTCGAATTTTATTGGGTTGGCACGGCGGCACGCCACGCAGGCACCATTGTTCATCGCCTGTTGCAGCGACTCGGTGAGCGTGGAGCCGACAATGCGAATTTCGATCCAGCGGCGGAATTGCCAACCGTGCGTCGCTGGGCGCGCGATTTAGGCGTCGCCGAAAAAGATATCGATACGGTCTGGGAGCGCGTGCGCAGTGCCGTGGAGGGCGCTTTGAGTGACCCGCGCGGTCGGTGGCTCCTGAACGGCCCCGGACATTCCGAGCTTGCGGTAACAGGCGTGCACAACGGACGCGCGGAGTCCGTCGTTATCGACCGCATTCGCATTGACGACGATGGCGTGCACTGGATCGTCGATTACAAGACCAGTACCCACGAGGGTGGCGATATGAGTGGATTCCTGCACCAGGAATCCGATCGGTACAGGCCACAGCTACGTCGTTACGCGGAGCTTTATGCCGCACTGTCCGGTGCGGATGTCAGAACGGCGCTGTATTTTCCGTTGCTTAAAGAGTTTTGTGAGGTATCGGTGACTCAATGAGCCTTAAAGCGATCCTTCGAAACGAAAAGGCCGCATGCCCTTATCATCCGGGCTACCCAGGAACTCGAGCTGCCGCGTCACGGAGGGCGGGGCGGAAGGTCGGGCGCCGACATTCCCGATCAGGCTATAACTTCGGTCAGGGGCCAATGTGACGACCCCGTTTACTTCAAGTACACCCGAAGTGTCTGTCACTTCGGCAGTGACAGTGCCGCTGTCGGTATGAAACTCCGCTCGATAATCTCCAAGCCTCGCTGAAGACAGTTCGGGCACAAAGAAATTGGTAACAGTAACGTTGCCCTCGACGTCTTCCGGCAATCCATTGCGCAACACCAGCCGAGCGAAGTCGAGCGCCAGGTCGCCGCTAATGCCTGCTTGTTGAAATGCTTCATGCACGAGGTCCAGCGGCATAGACCCGGTCATAGCCGACAGCGTTAACGCGCCGTCCAGTGCGACGGCGACATTCGCTTCGATCTGGCCGGCTGCCGGCTGTGCCGAGACCCGGTAGGCGAGCTGCCCGGACAAAATCGACGCGGGCTGAATCTGCCAGTTCAGATTTCTGAGATAGGCCCCTGCCGCCAGTCCTTCTGCTGCGCTGCCGTTCCAGATTGAACCGGAAATGCCGGTAAGGCTCAGGTCCGGAGGTGCGAATTGGTTGTAGGCCACCCGCGCTGGAAATGTGGTTGCCAGAACGGCGAGGAATACGATCAATCCGGCGAAAATGTAACGTTTCATAGTTTGGCTTAATAACTTTTGAAGTAACCAAGTGCCAGGCGGGAACTGTTGCGGCAGGTGGGCGCCACTTTAACGCTCAAGCGTTACACTCGAATTGACCCGGCCCGGGCTGTCGCTCGATGCAATCGAAAAGCTGCCTGACTGCACTCGAAGACCAAACTGTCGGTGCAGGTCACCGAGCCACAGCATCAGATCATCAAACGCAGCACTTTCGAATTCGACTCGAATGCCATTGCCGCCCGGTGTCGGTTGACTGCGCTGCAACGATCCGTACAAGCCGCGCTGCCGCAAACTGTTGTCGACAATGACCACCAGCGATTGATTCTGGCCCGTTGCAGCCGGGCGGGAATTTGCCGATGCCTGTACCTGGCCCTTCATCGGGCGCAGTTCTGCAAGTGAGCGTTGCCAGGTGGAGACGTTTTCAGCTGCTCTCTTGTGGCCGGCGTTTAGTGGTTCCCAAACCCCGAACCAGGCAGCCGCAAAGATGACGAAGGCCAAAGCTGCCGCGACAAACAGGCGTTCGCGCTGATCCAAAGCCAGGAACCAATCTTTCATGAGCCTGCCACCTGTATCTGGATCCGGCTGCTGACCGTTTCACCGTCCTGGTCCGTCGATTGAATCGTGGCCTGAAACTGACTGTTCTGAGCAATGGCGCGTTGCAGTCCGTCGAGAGTTGCAACGTCCGGTGCCGACACGCGCAGGTCAACAACGCCGGCGCGGAAACTGATGGCCTGAATTTTTGCCGTCTGGTTTTGGCTAACGGCGCGGCTGAGTTGTTCCATCGTCTGCAGAAATACAGGTGGGGCATCCACGTTGCCAATGCGCCGCCGCAACGATTCAACTACTGCCGCCGGGTCGTCGACGTCCGGGGCACCTGGCAGCATTTGCTGATACTCGGCATTGAACATCTGGCGGAGCTCAGCTTCCTGCCTGGTCAGAAGGTAATAGTCGGCGGCTTTCGCCCCCAGGCCCACCAATGCAAACGCCAGCAGCAACATCGCCGCAGTCTTCCATGGCTTGAAGAGCCCGGAGTATTCTTTCTTTGCCGCGTATTGTCCCTGGAGAAGGTTGATTCCGACACCCGTCGCAACCGTCACCGCAAGCCGTGGCATTACACCGTCCGGTAACAGTTTTACGTCGACGCTGTCCAGTTCATGCCGCATCGCGATCCAGTCATGCTGGTAGCGTTCATCGTCTCCTGGCTCGCAATAGACGAGCACATGCCGCGGCATTGAGGCGGCCGGCGGTTCATCCTCCGTATCCGTGTCGGCTGCAGCGCTGTCATCATCAAGTGCACCTATAGCCGCAAGTGCATCTCCCGGGCTCACCCCCTGCATGACCAGTTCGATATCACTGCCGTCATTGATAAATACGAAATCGCCGGCAAGCAGCATGCTGATGGTGCCGGGGATGCGTGCCAGGCCGTAGCTGTCTGCAATGATGGAGTTTGGCAAAATTCCTGCCTCGTCCAGCCACGCAAGCCATTCCCGCATGCGCTCGTGACTGACTACGCTCACCGGTGTTCTGCCGCTGGACCGTCGTGTGCCGGCAGCAAAGTGCAGCGATTCGATGTCTTCTGCAAGATACTCTTCCAGCGCATAGGGAAGTGCGGCCTGGAGTTTTGCTCCTTTTACCGGGATGTCGACACTGGTCGTAAGAACCTCTGCGCTGGGGACCAGCACAATGACGTCGCGGTCGTGTATATCACTGACCGCCTCATGCAGGGGCCCTTCCGCAGGCTGACTGCGACGCGCCCCGGATGAATCCACGGCCATCCACTGCGACAGCTCGTTCGCTGTGGCACCCAGGCGTATGACCAGGTATTCAGACATGTCAGGTAGTTCCCAGGCTGCGCAGGATCGGCGTCACATTTCCCTGCGGGCCGCGTTGCAGTAACGTGTTCATTGTGACGCGCACGGTATCAATCTGAACCACGACCTTCAATTGAAAATGCTGCGTCTCGTCATCGAGGATATTGTTTATCACATCCGGTGTCACAAGTGGTGCGAAAGAGCTCTCGATATCGGCAAAGCCTGCGCTCTCCCGCTCGGCCAGCAATCCTTCCACATCTGCCGTAGTCATGTTGGCGTCCAGCGATAGCAGCACAGGAGCGGTTGCGGTGTTCACGTTGATTTTCGTTTGACCCGGCAGAGCCGCGATGTGTGGCTCAAGGACCTTGAAAGTTGCCCGATCCATGCCTTCGATGGCGGCGAGTTCACTGACACTGGCAAGCGGCTGATTCGGGGTTCGATAGGGCGGTATCATGCCAGTGTATATAGAGTCTTCGGCGCCGTCAGGAAACGAAGCTTCGAGGTCGGTGTCGATCCAGTCTGCCGCGATGCCGGCAAAGCGTGGGTCCAGACCCAGTGCGTTGAGCAGGCGCCGAAACTGGTTCAGATTGTCTTCATCGATTTCGCCACGGTCGTCGACCAGGTTATTGATATTGAATCGGCCCTGTAAGTCCTCGATATTGCCAAATACTTCGCCGCCTTCGATCGGTAATCCGGGGAGATCAGATGCCCACAGTTCACCGAGATGGTCAGTTTCGCTGTCCTCGCGGTCCTGATGCAGAATGCTGATAATCCAGCTTTCGCCACCCAGTGCAACCTGCACCGCCTGATCGCGGTTCATCAGTACCATGGTGCGTCGCACGTCCAGAGCATTATCCCAGCTCAGATTCGCTGCCACCATCGTGGCCAGTGCAGCGATCAGCATCGCGGTAATCAGTGCAACGCCACGATTGAGCCGACGCTGCATCATGGCGCTACCTCGACCAGCCGCATGATTTCTCCCTCGTCTTCCAGGGTCAGGATGAATTCGACCGCCCGGGGACGCGATCGGACGCTGCCTGCGCCCGCCGTGGTCTGTGCCGGCCACTGTTCAACAAAGTCTTCGTCGGATCTATAGAAACGGAATTGCAGACTTTCCACGCCATCCAGCAGAGAGACGACAATCGGCTCATTGCTCAGTGTTCTGTCGAGTACATTCCAGTGATAACGGACCAGCTCGTTCTCTTCGATGCGATAGGCGGCCCGCTGTTGCGTACTGCGGGGCAGCACCATTGGATTACTCCATCCTGCGCGAGTCAGTTCCAGCGCAAAACCGGTCTGGAAACTGGTATTCAGGGCCGGACCGTAATTGTCACCCAACTCGTCGCGAACCGGGCGCGGTGTGAGTTGTTGTAAATCGTCTGTCAGCATGCGCACGGCCCGCTGCAGCGCCTGCAGCCGATCCATTCGATCGCTCAATATTTCGGCACTGAGCAGCGTCTGGTTGAGCGTTCCGTAAGCCAGTGCGGCGACCAATGCGAACACGGCCATTGCGACCAGCACTTCGATCAACGTAAATCCTTTTGAGTGTCGCAGGGCATTCATTGCTCTTCACCAACAGGACCGCGGTCGATCGCGTAGGCGCGGTTGCTTTGGCCAGGCACGCTGGGCTCACCGATAAAGCCGACAATCGTGCGGATCACGGCGTCGGTGCCGGGTCGAGCTACATCAACGTCTACTCTGAACAGGTTTTCTACGCCGGTTTCCGAAATATTTGCGGTCCAGGCCCACTCCTGTCCGCCGAATTCCACCTCGCCATTTGATTCACTGACCTCAGGTATGACATTGGCAAGCCGCAGTTCCGTGATCTTGTTCTGGCCTATCCAACTGGCATAGGTGCGCTCCCGCATCGTCAGTCCTGAATCGGCCATCTGACTGACTGCAGCCAGTACTCCACCGAGTGCGAGCGTGGCGATCACCAGTGCCACCAACACCTCGATTAGCGTAAACCCGCCGCTGCCTTTATATTTCATCGTTCTCGTCCGGGCCGATTTTGAATTCACCGGCGGCAGTCATAGTTAACGCGACTTCTGCCTTGTCAGATTGACGGATGATGCGCAGTTCGAACGGGCTCGTATCACCGCTCGACAAAATCAGAATATGTGGCAGGTAATCATCGGTAAGATCACGATTGTCCTCGTCATCGTCTTCGTTTTCCGTTTCCCTCGCAGCTTCCTCGAGCAATACCCGACGTTCCTCGATGATCAGTTCGAACTCTGAACCCTCCTCGAGTGCGCGTTCGCGCATAAAGTCGTCATCGGTTATCTGAAACCACTGATTCAGAAATGGATCGAATTCAACAAACCGATACCGGGATTGCATGACTTCCAGGCCGAAATCCCGCCCCTGAATCGTCGCATCGTCACTTGCCATCTGGATCAACGTAGACAGTCGTCGTGCCTCGGTCTCGAGATTCCGGTTGTCGCCCAGTGTGCCGAGAGACAAGAGCGCCATGGCGACAATAATGCCGACGATAAAAAGTACAACGAGGATTTCCACCAACGTAAAACCCCCGGCATATCGATCGGGTAATTTCCTGAGTCGGCGAGTTCGGACTGACATTTATTTAATCGTCCGGAATTTGCAATTGATTTCCGAGGTTTGCTGCGTGAGAGTCAGCAAACGTCCGGCCTGATAAATCAGAGGTTCCAGTTGCCGAAGTCGGCGTCCAGACCCTCGCCGCCGGGTCGACCGTCACGGCCTAGCGTGAAGATATCGATTTCTCCATTTTGGCCGGGATTCAGATATTGGTAATTGTTGCCCCACGGATCCTGAGGCATCCGATCCAGATAGCCGCCGGCTTTCCAGTTGCGAATATTGGGGTCCGCCGGCTTGGAGATCAGGGCCTCCAGACCCTGTTCGCTGGACGGATAGGCAAAGGTGTCGAGCCGGTAGAATTTCAAGGCGGTTTCGATCGCACGCAGATCCTGTTGCACACGGGCGACCTGCGCGTCATCTATCTTGCTGATTACGTTGGGCGCAACTATTGCGGCCAGAATGCCCAAGATAACGACCACGACCATGATTTCGATCAATGTGAATCCACGTTGTTTCCGTTCGATTACTTTGCCCACCTGATTTGCTCCGAATTAGCGCTCTGCATGACCGGCCCGGCCTTTCATTGACTCCCGATCTTATTAAACGTCAGTATATCATTCATGGGGTTAGTCAATCGTCGTGAACAGAGTCTCATTTCTCGCATAAAACATGCCACTTATTGGCATTTCGCGGCAGTGCTGATTATCGCCGCCTGCGTGGTTGGCGCCTTTGGCGATGAGGGCAGGGAGCTGCTGAAATATGACCGCCCGGCAATTGAAAGCGGTGAATTATGGCGTTTTGTAACCGCACATTTTGCGCATCTGAGCACCTCGCACCTGCTGCTGAACATGCTGGGCCTGTTCCTGACCTGGCTGCTTGTTGGGCGCTATTTCTCAGCGCTGCAGTGGTTATTTGTCGCAACAGTGTCGGTGGCGGTGCAGGCTGTCGGGTTCTGGTTCCTGGATAGCAACATGCTGTGGTATGTCGGCATGTCAGGATTGCTGCATGGCCTCATGCTGGCTGGGGCGCTGCGAGGAATCGGGACGCTGCGAACAGAGTCCCTCCTGCTCTGCGGGCTGATTATAGCGAAGCTCGTCTACGAGCAGTTGTGGGGGCCGTTGCCTGGGTCGGAGTCCACGTCCGGTGGGAGTGTGATCGTCAATGCCCACCTGTACGGTGCCGTAGGCGGAGCACTGGCGGCCTTGGTTCTCAGACATAGAGACCGGGCGTGAGCCTCTATATAATCCACGCGCAATCCAACAACACTATCGACGGAGAATATTCTTGACACTCGCATTCGTATTTCCCGGGCAGGGCTCTCAATCCGTCGGCATGCAGTCAGATCTCGCTGCGCGCTATCCGCTGGTCGAAGAAACTTATGCGGAGGCGAGTTCTGTCCTGGGTTTAGACCTCTGGGACCTTGTGCAGAACGGGCCAGCGGAGAAACTCAATCAAACCATCAATACCCAACCCGCGATGCTTACCGCGGGAGTTGCCGCTTGGCGGGTGTGGCGCGATTCGGGCGGAAAGATCCCCAAAATGATGTCAGGGCATAGTCTTGGCGAGTACACCGCGCTTATTTGTGCCGAATCACTGGCTTTCACTGACGGAGTTCATCTCGTCAGACGACGGGCAGAACTCATGCAGGCTGCTGTTCCTGCCGGTGAGGGCGCGATGGCGGCCATCCTGGGTCTCGATACGCAGAGCATACTGGAGGTGTGCAGTGATGCATCGCTTATCGGTGTTGCTGAGCCCGTTAACTTCAATTCTCCCGGTCAGACGGTGGTTGCCGGGCACAAAAAAGCTATCTTGCAATTGATCGATCTTGCCAAGGGTGCGGGCGCTAAAAGGGCGATAATGCTGCCGGTCAGCGTGCCGTCTCATTCATCTCTGATGCGTCAAGCCGGCGAGGTGCTCGCTGAGTCCCTGAATGCGACTGAATTCGGTGCTCCGACATGCGAAGTTGTATGTGCGTTTGAAGTTACGGCTTATGTCGATGCGGCTGACATGCGGAAACGGCTGTCAGAGCAAACCTACAGCCCGGTGCGCTGGGTTGACGTCATAAAGCATATGTCCGCTCAGGGGGCAACTTCGATTATAGAGTGCGGGCCTGGCAAGGTGCTCACAGGCCTGACGAAGCGGATTGATCGCGGGCTGTCCGGCGCGTGTATTGATACGTCAGCATCGTTGACGAAAATTATTGAAGGGGAAGAAGAATGACGAGTTTTTTTTCTGCGACCGCTCTGGACGGCCAGGTTGCGCTCGTCACGGGCGGATCACGTGGCATAGGCGCTGCAATTGCGAGCGCTCTTGCCGCAGCCGGCGCTACGGTGATTGGCACGGCCACATCAGATTCCGGCGCTGCAGGAATAACTACTGCGCTTAACGGTAAAGGACGCGGCCTGGTTCTGGATATCGCCAGCGACGAGTCCGTGCAGGCGGCAATCAAGGACATTCAGGCGCACGAAGGTGCGCCAACAATTGTCGTCAACAACGCAGGAATTACCCGTGACAATTTGCTTATGCGTATGAAGAACGAAGAGTGGGAGGATGTATTGTCCACAAATTTGTCGGGTGCCTTCAGAGTCTGTAAGGCGGTCCTGCGCGGCATGATGAAGGCGAAACAGGGACGCATCATCAATATCGCCTCGGTCATCGGCGTAACGGGCAATGCCGGTCAGGCCAACTATGCTGCCGCAAAAGCCGGCCTGATCGGCTTTTCCAAATCGTTGGCGATGGAGATCGGATCGCGCAACATCACGGTTAATGTTGTTGCGCCGGGCTTCATTGATACCGATATGACGCGCGTTCTGCCAGAGGAGCAACGCGCCGCATTGTTGGGACAAATTCCGCTCAACAGGCTTGGTTCCGCAGACGATATCGCTACTGCTGTGGTTTTCCTGGCCTCTGCTGCGGGGGCATATATCACTGGTGAAACGCTCCACGTCAACGGCGGAATGCTAATGGACTAATCGCGCGACAGGGCGCCACGAATTTGTGTCTGAATCGCCTTGGGTGGGGCACTAGATTGCCTATTCGGATTCACATACAATACCGTGCCACCCTGCGGTCAGGCTTGAAATATCAAATACTTACGCGCGATAAAGTCCAGTATCTGACGCGCAAACGTGACGAACACAGGATTCGAATGGCGGTGATGAGAGACACCGTTTGAAACCGGCTTAATAGTCCGGACAGTTTTACAAGTCTCTTCTTAAGGAGAAGTGATAAAAATGAGCAGTATCGAAGAACAAGTTAAGGGGATCGTCGCCGAGCAATTGGGCGTCAAAGAAGATGAAGTCACTAACGATGCTTCCTTTGTTGATGACCTGGGCGCGGATTCTCTGGACACGGTCGAGTTGGTCATGGCTTTAGAAGAGGAATTTGAAACAGAGATTCCTGATGAAGACGCGGAGAAGATTACAACCGTCCAGCAGGCGATTGATTTCATCAACGCGCGCAAGAGCGCTTAAGTTTCAGGACCGCGTGATGGGTAACCATCGCGTGGCCCGTTCCGTTCCCACCATTGGCATTTCTGCCATTCAATCACCCATGTTATTGCGGATAAACGAGTGAGCGCGCGACGTGTCGTAGTCACAGGTATGGGTATCATTTCTCCGGTTGGAAATGATATCGCCACAGCGTGGACCAGCGTGTGTGAAGGTCGATCAGGTATCCGGCGACTCGATGATTTCGATGTCGGCGGCTTCGCGACGCAGATAGCGGGCACGGTGCCGGACTTTAATGTGTCCGACTACATGTCGCCGCGCGACGCCCGGCGCATGGATATTTTCATGCATTACGGGATTGCGTCGTGCGTCGATGCGCTCAAGGACTCGGGGCTTCAGGTCACGGAAGAGAACGGTCATCGAGTCGGCGTCGCGATGGGTGCCGGCATTGGTGGGCTTGCGACGATCGAGGACAACCACAACAAATTCCTGGCAGGTGGTGCGCGCAAGGTATCGCCATTTTTCATACCGGGTAGCATCATTAATATGGTGTCGGGCAATGTCAGCATCATGCATGGCATGACCGGCCCCAACCTTTCCATCGTCACGGCGTGTGCAACCTCGACGCACAGTATTGGCGTAGCTGCACGCAGCGTGATGCACGGCGATGCGGATGTCATGCTGGCCGGTGGTTCGGAATATGCTACGACACCCCTTGCAATGGGTGGCTTCTGTTCTGCCCGGGCGATGACAACCAGAAACGACGATCCGGAGGGGGCGAGCCGCCCCTTTGACAGGGATCGCGACGGTTTTGTCCTGAGTAATGGCGCTGGCTGCCTGGTGCTTGAGGAACTTGAACACGCGCAGGCGCGCGGTGCGAATATTTATGCAGAAATGATCGGCTTTGGCATGAGCGGCGACGCGCATCACATTACATCGCCACCA
This sequence comes from Woeseiaceae bacterium, assembly GCA_021773135.1. Taxonomy (GTDB): domain Bacteria; phylum Pseudomonadota; class Gammaproteobacteria; order Steroidobacterales; family Woeseiaceae; genus SZUA-117. The sequence goes on from JAJFKP010000056.1 coordinate 108,036, forward strand.
GAGGACGGCGAGGGCGCGCGAAAATGTATGACCGCGGCCATCAACGATGCCGGGCTCGAGCCCTCCGACATTGATTATCTGAACGCTCATGGCACCTCTACACCAGTTGGTGACAAGGGCGAGACAACGGCAATCAAGCGGGCTTTTGGCGACTCAGCGGCGCATCTGGCAGTGAGTTCTACCAAGTCATGCACAGGTCATCTGCTGGGTGCAGCGGGCGCTGTTGAGGCAATCTTCTCTGTTCTTGCTATCCGCGACGGCATCCTGCCGCCGACGATTAATCTAGAAAACCCCGACGAGGACTGCGATCTGGACTACGTTGCCAACACGGCGCGTGACGCCAAGGTCAGGACAGTGATGTCGAATTCATTCGGTTTTGGCGGCACCAATGCCAGCCTGGTTTTCCGGGCATTCGACTGATTTCAAAGCACTGCCATATACTTGGCGAATGAGCGTCAGCGTCAAAATCATCCTGGGATTGGTCGCAGCCTTTGGCGTTGCGATGCTCGGCATGTTTTTGCAGCTAAACCGTTTCCTGGATACCCCGATCGATATTCAAGGCACAGATACCGTGTTCGAGGTTCGTCCCGGGATGCCATTTGGACAAATCAGCAGCGCACTTGCAGAGCGGGGGATCATCGATCAACCGACGCTGTTTCGACTCTATGCCCGCATTGTCGACAAAGCGGGCCGGGTTCATGTGGGCGAATACCCGATTGAAAACGGCATGACGCCGAAACAAATACTTGACATGTTTGTTGTTGGCGACGTCAGGCTTTACTCGTTTACGATTGTCGAGGGATGGACATTTCGCGAGCTGCTTGATGCGCTGAATAGAGACCCGATCGTCGTAAAAAGTACGGTTCACGAAGATTGGCCTGGATTGCTCGACAGCCTCGGTGCAGAAGTGAGCCATCCTGAGGGGTTGTTTCTACCCGAAACCTATCGCTTCCCAAAAGGCACCACCGACATTGCCTTATTGCGGCAAGCCTATGAGCTGATGCAGGAGACGCTGGCGGCTGAATGGGACGCCCGCGCACCTGATTTGTCCGTCGCGAGTCCTTATGAGGCACTGGTGCTGGCGTCAATTATTGAAAAAGAAACTGCGCTGGCATCGGAGCGCCCCCGAATTTCAGGCGTTTTTACGCGGCGTCTCGAGCAACGAATGCGATTGCAAACGGATCCGACTGTTATTTACGGAATTGGTGAGGAATTCAATGGAAACCTTACCCGACGGGACCTGCGCACGGATACGCCTTATAACACCTATACTCGCAGCGGATTGCCACCTACACCAATCGCGCTCCCGGGCCGGGCGGCGATCAATGCTGCATTGAATCCCGCGCCCGGCACAGAGATCTATTTCGTGGCGACGGGTCTTGGCGATGGCAGCCACAAGTTTTCGAATACCAAGGCCGAGCATGATGCCGCCGTGCAGGAATATCTTGCTCGGCAGCGCGCCGCTCGAAATCGCTAGCCGGGAAGTCACGACATGCGCGGTAAATTCTTAACGGTCGAGGGCATCGAGGGGACCGGAAAGTCGACCAACATCGATTTCCTGACCGACATAATCGAAGCGCGTGGCCACGTGGTCATGCGGACGCGCGAGCCTGGCGGGACACCAATGGCCGAAGGAATCCGGCAACTGTTGCTTGGCAATGACCAGGAACCGGTGCCGGATATTGCAGAATTGCTGCTGTTTTTCGCCAGCCGCTCTCTGCACCTGCAAAACGCGATAATTCCAGCGCTGGAGCGCGGCGAATGGGTTGTTTGCGACCGTTTCACGGACGCGAGCCGTGCTTACCAGGGCTCCGGGCGCGGGCTGGACATGGATCGCATCGAGCGCCTGGCTGAATGGGTTCAGGACGGTGTCGAGCCTGACCTGACTGTACTTCTGGACGCCCCTGCCGAGCTTGGCCTGCAACGTGCCGCTGCACGTGGAAATGCGGATCGAATGGACAGCCAGGCCATCAGTTTCTATCAGCGTGTGCGTGCTGGCTACCTCGAACTCGCCAAGCAGCATCCGGACCGCTTCGTCGTTATCGATGCCAGCGGTACACTCGCGCAGGTCAGGGCGTCAATTGAGACCGAAATGCAGTCGCTATTTGATGATAATTCAGTTTAGAAAAATAAAATAAATAACTGAAATATAATGGATATTCCATGGTTACATAATGTTGTAAAGGCGGCCGAGTCAAGTCAGGCTCAGGGTCGTGCTGCGCATGCCCTGATGATTTCCGGGGCCGTTGGAACCGGGAAGAGGTCCGCCGCCGCCTGGCTCGCAGGCCGGCATCTTGGTATCGGGTCGGGGGAATCGCTGCCGCAGTTCCCGCTGACAGTGCCGGAGCATGCTGATCTGCGCTGGGTAACGACGCCCGAGGACAAGCACACAATCGGTATAGAGCAGATCAGAACGCTGGTTTCTCATCTCAGCCTTACCAGTTATGCCGGCGGTGGCAAGGTGGCGGTCATCGAACCCGCCGAGGCAATGACCCACAATGCCGCGAACAGTCTGCTCAAAACGCTCGAGGAACCGTCTGGCGACTCTCTGCTTATCCTGATTGCCGATCGCCTTGGCCGGTTGCCAGCGACCATATTCAGCCGCTGCCAGCGATTGAACGTACACGTCCCGAAAGAGCAGGCGGGCCTTGCGTGGTTGCAGAACCTGCATCCGGGCACGTCGTGGGGGGCAGTGCTGAAGGACTCCGGCTTTGCGCCGCTGGCCGCGCTAGATGCACACAAGCGACTGGACGAGACGGCGGCAATGGCCAGTGAACTGGTTGCCGTTGCAGAGGGTCGGGCAGCGCCGCTTCCGGTTGCGGCCAAGTGGGCGAAACATGAGCCGGACTTTGTATTCAGCTGGTTCAGCCGACAGATCCAGACCTGCATACTGCGGGTTAGCGGGTGTGCGCCGGCGGGTGTTTCTGCGATCGTTGACGATTCTGTGCTGGGACGCATAGACAGGCGAAATTTGTTCTGCTATTTAGACATAATCAACAGGTTGCGCGGCCAGCCAGCTGGCTCGTTCAATGTGCAACTAACGCTGGAATGCCTGCTGATCGACTGGGCCGGAAGCCTCAAGTCGATTACAGACACTGAGTAAGCAAAAATGAGCAAACCTGGATTACTGACACTGACGATCAAGGACAAGAGCGCACTGTATCTTGCCTACATGCCATACGTGATCAATGGTGGGCTGTTTATCCCAACCAACAGCTCCTATCGACTCGGCGACGAAGTATTCATGCTCCTGAACCTGATGGGAGAAGAAGAGAAAATTCCGGTGGCAGGAACGGTGATCTGGATGACGCCGAAGGGCGCCCAGGGAAAACGAACGGCGGGAATTGGCGTACAGTTCAGCGACCAGGATCAGGGCAACACCCAGAAAAAAATCGAGAATTACCTGGCGGGTGCTTTGGGCGGAGATAAACCGACACATACAATGTAGGGTTAGTCCTTCCCGGAGACATCGCGACTATCGATATCGTTCAAATTGCCACCACAGCAGAAGTACAAACGCTTTTGTGGCGCAAGCAGCAGCGCAAATTTGAGAATATCCGCTTGAGACCCTCTCCCCGACCGAAAATTTCATGCTGACCAGTGCGAGAGAATTGGAGACCGGCATCATGTCGAGGGATCGATACATTCAGTTTGCACCGATAAGTCCAGAAAATTTATTGCACACGACAGAACGTCAAATGACGTCAGTTCGACACGGGCTTTCAGTTGGCGTTGATGCCACCCCGCAGCACAAACGCATTGTAACCACGCTCACTTAATATATAAGCGCCCGCTGAACTCCTGCGGCCGGTATCGCAACACACAACATAATTCTTGTTTCTGTCCAGCGTGTTAATTTTAAGCCTGATGAAATAGAGCGGTATATTGATCGCATTATCTTTGTGATGATTCTCGAACTCACTGGGGAGGCGAACATCAAGCCACTCTCCGCCCTCGGCAATGATTTTGTCGGCTTCGGCAGGTGTCACCCAGTCCAACATAGGTTCGTTCAGCAAGCGATTGAAATCGTCCTTGCCCAGCCGCATAACAGATCCGTCGGCAGTCATGGTTACAGTCGCATTACGTTTGGCATCGGAAATGAGCGCTTCTTCGCCGAAGGTATCGCCAACATCAAGCTCTGCAAGCTTTATGCCTTCTTTGTTCAACGGCGTCTCGCGAGTGACCAGGCACTTGCCGCGTGTCAGTACGTAGAAATAGTCGCCCTCGGAGCCTTGTTTCAGGACCACATCGCCAGACTTGTAGTTGATCTGCTGCATGCGCATGAAGATCGCCTGGATATTGGCTGGCGGAATTTTGTGGAATGCTTTTGCCTGTAACAGCATGGTCATCCAGTCGTCCCCGCCTACGTTCTCTGATTTACCCTGTAGTTCGGAGACTTCGTAAGACCCGGTTTGGTCCCACGTCAGCATGACATCCAGCAAGTCGCTGTCTATAGACAGGTATTGAACTCGGTCATGCGCTCGCGCCGTAAAGCGCCGTGGATAGTGCGGAGAAACCGGGTTGCGTGCGCTGTCGGTACCACCCTCGACGACCTGGGCGATATTGCCGTCATCAATCAACTCCAGTGCGCCGGAGATGATGTAAATCGTCCTTTTTTCGGTGTCGCCTTCCTTGAACAGGATTTGTTGTGGCGACAGCTCACTGATCCGCACCTTTTTCGAAAGGGCGGCCAGATTGTCCCGTTTCAATCCATCTAACGGAGAGAAGGACTTGAGCAGATCAATGTCTAGCTGCTCAGCACTCATTATTCATCCTGTTTTCGCTCAATCGGTGGCCGCTGCAAACGGTCCCTGGGGTGCCTGCAATCACGCATAAGCCCTTATTCTAACTTCAATTTGTTATGTTTCGATACCGCTGTGCCGCGCTATCGTGAAGCGGCGCACAGTTTATCAGCATAGCGCCGTCACAACAGTCATTCTTTGACTGCAAACGCGTCCCACCCGGCATGCGGCCGAAAACGTTCTCCAAACTCGGCCGCGAGATGATCGAGCGCCTCGGTAATGTTGTCGATGCCGCGCTCGCGGGCGTATTGCAGTGGGCCGCCCCGGAATGGCGCGAAACCCGTGCCGAAGATTACGCCGGCGTCCAGCAAATCCGCCTCGGTGACGACTCGTTCAGACAGGCAGGCTACCGCCTCATTGACCATGGGAAGGATTAGCCGGTCTATTAATTCTGCTGCCGGTTTTGCATTATCCGAGGGCGGTTTGACGACTTTGCCATTTTCCCAGCGGTAGAAGCCCTGGCCCGACTTTCGCCCAAGGTGTTTCTTTTCCACCATTTCAGCCAGTGTGCCCGGTACCTCGCGGTCGAATGCCGTTCCAAGTACCTTCGAAACATGCAGCGCAACGTCCAGGCCCACGCTATCGATGAGCTCTATTGGACCCATCGGCATTCCGAACGCTTCCGCGGCGCTATCGATCGACGTAAGCGCTACGCCGGACTCAGCAAGGTACATGGCTTCCGCCATATACGGCCCAAGGATGCGGTTGACGACGAAACCCGGTGAGCTGGCGCATTCGAGCGGAAATTTTCCGATCCCCTTGACGAAACCGAAACCCGCGTCCAGTACCTTCTGCTGGGTATCCTCGCAGCGAACGATTTCAACCAGCGGCAGTTTTGCGACCGGATTGAAAAAGTGAATGCCGATGAATCTGTCTGGATCGCGCAGGACTGTGCGCAGCTCTTCGAGGCGGATACTGGAGGTATTGGTTGCCAGAATTGCATCGGACTTCATCGTGGCCTGGATCTTCTCGTACAGCGATTGTTTCGCCTCCAGGTTTTCGTATATTGCCTCGATTATCAGGTCTGCCTCGGCAACGCCATCACCTGCAACATCGCCTTTGAGCCGAGCGCCGACGGCCGCACGTTCCTGCGGTTTGCGAACACGTTTGTCAAAAAGTTTCGCGGCGCGTTCCAGGGCGGGCGTAATGTATTTTTCAGCGCGATCCTGAAGGGTAACCTGCAAGCCGCGCAATGCGCACCAGGCGGCTATGTCACCACCCATCACACCAGCGCCGACGACATGCACCTTCTGTATTTTCTCTTTCGGTTTGTTTCCCTGTGCTTTGAGGCGGTTCTGCAAAAAGAACACCCGCACAAGATTCCTCGAAGTGGGGCCGATCATCAGCTCGGCAAACGACCTTGCCTCTGCTTCGTAGACATCGTTTCCGGTTGCGCCGTAGCGACTCCACAAATCTATCATCGCGTAAGGTGCCGGATAATGTTCCTTGCGCGCCCTTCCGGAAACCTGTGCGGTCAATGTGCGAACAATAAAGGGTCGAACAACGCCAAGATTCAGGAGCCTGTCCAGGAGCGGTGCAGTCGCTTTAGGCTTGCCGGATGTCAGCAGACTGACCGCCGCATCGCGCCATTTCTCGGCGGTTGATATTTCGTCGATAAAGCCTTGGCGAAGCGCTTTATCTACCCGAATGGGTTTTCCGGTCAGCATGAGTTGCATGGCATTTCGTACGCCGGCCATGTTGACCGACCGCACCGTCCCACCGAAGCCTGGATGCAGACCCAGCTGAACCTCCGGCAAGCCTATAATGGCCTTGTCATTCTCCAGTGCGAGTCGATACTTGCAGGCCAGCGCCAGTTCAAAGCCACCGCCCAGGCAAAAACCGTTGATGGCGGCTACCGTAGGGCAGGGCAGCGCCTCAAGTCGGTTGAACAGCTGCTGCCCTAATCTGATCAGGTCAAAGGCCTCGTCTGCAGACTCGATCGTCGTAAACTCATTGATATCGGCGCCCATCACGAAGCCACTGGATTTGCCCGAGTAAATGACTATGCCCTTAGGCACATTGCTTTCAAAGCCAAACAGTAATGTGTCAAATTCGCGAAGGACGGATTCGGACAATACGTTGGCGCTGCTCTCGGGCTTGTCGAGGCACAGCCAGATGACGTTGTTATCGTCAGTTTCATGATGCCAGTTGTTTGTTGGTTTTTGGTCTTCTGTCATTGCCGTTGGTCTAGTTCAAAATCGCATATAAGAGGAAGGTGATCCGAGTGCCGGACCTGGGGTATTTCGAAATGAGTTACAGTGATGCCGTCCTGATAGAGAACGAAATCGAGTTCTTTGCGCGGCGCGCGGCTTGGGTACGACGGTTGACTTGTGACATTGGCGCTGCGTAAACCGGCGGCGCGCATGAAGAGGTATATTTCATTCTCGCCCCAGAACGTATTGAAGTCGCCGGCGACCATAACGGGTTTCTCTCGCAGTTCGATCAGATCGTAAAGTTTGCGCAGCTGCAGGTGCCTGTGCCGGTACTTCAGTGAAAGGTGCACAAGGAAAACCGCAAAGTCGTCCATCTCGAGTTCGATTATCAGTCGTTTGATGCCAGTGTCAAAATAGTGGAATGTTTCGCCATGCACCCGCGGTGCAGCCAGAAACGCATTGCCCTGCTTGCGAATGATTGGCAATAGCTGATTCAGCGACTTGGCTCCGTACTTTGTTTCGTAGGACGAATTCATACCCAGTTCGGCTGCTATCGTCTCCGCCTGATTAACGTTCCTGCTGCGGATTGAACCGGTGTCGACCTCTATCAGGCCAACAATGTCCGGATCGGCGGATTTAATAAACTTGACGATATCGGGCAGCACATTCTGGTTGCCCAGGATATACCCGGCTCCCGGAAGCGGCATGTGCATAGAGGCGCCGGCGCCAACGCCATAACGGATGTTGTACAGGAGTAGTCTCATGATCGGGGGCTAAGATACACTAGTGGCTCACAGGATGGCAGACGGAGGATCTTGTGTCAGAGAACGACCCTATAAGGGTATATGTGACCCACACATTCCAGGAGAGTGACGACTACCTGCGCGTATTCGAGTTTCTCGAAAGTATGGAGCGTTTCTTCTATCTCAACTGCAGCAAGCCGGAAAACATGCCGGGTGACGGTGGCCTGGAGGCAATAAAGGATGAGCTGATCAGTCAAATCAAAGAATGTGAGGCGGTCATTGTACTGGCTTCACAATATATGGAACAGAATGATCTGACCCGCTATCAAATGGATGTCGCGGATGCGAACAGAAAGCCTATGATTGCCATCAGGCCTTTCGGCGGCATGGTGGAATCGCCGCCGGACCTGGTCGAGCGCGTCGCCGAGCATATCGAGTGGAATGAGCGCGAAATGGTCGATTCACTCAAGCGGCAAGCCAGGTACGAAGACACCGCACGTTGGGAGACGATCGAGTTTACGCTTGATTGAGAGGTACGAAATTAATGGCTGATCGATCAACCCTGGTCATTGCGCACCGCGGCGCCTGCGGCTACTTGCCGGAGCATACGCTGGAGGCCAAAGCATATGCGCATGCGCTTGGTGCCGATTATATTGAGCAGGACATTGTCGCCACGCGAGATGATGAACTGATCGTCATGCACGACATTCACCTTGATCGCGTTACCAATGTAGCGGATCGATTCCCGGACAGGAGCAGGGAAGACGGCCGGTTCTACGTCCGTGATTTCGATCTTGAGGAAATCAAGTCTCTGGTGGCGTGGGAGCGCCGCAGGGCCGATGGCGTTGCAGCTGTCTTCCCCAATCGTTTCCCCACCGGTTTGGGCACATTTCGAGTCCCGACCTTGCGAGAGGAAATAAAATTCATCCAGGGGCTGAATCGCTCGACCGGCCGAGAGGTTGGCATCTATCCTGAAATAAAGCGGCCACAATGGCATCGGGATGAAGGTCTGGATATCAGTCAACAGGTCGTGCAGCTCCTGGACGATCTGGGCTATAGGACGAAAAACGACCCCTGTTTTCTGCAGTGCTTTGACGCAGCAGAGGTGCGTCGTATCAGGCAGGAGCTGGGCTGCCAACTCAAGATGGTGCAATTGATCGGTGAAAACACCTGGGGGGAGTCGCCTACAGATTACGACGAATTGATCAAACCGGCGGCATTGAAGGAGCTGGGGGCCATTGTCGACGGCATCGGGCCGTCACTAGGTCACCTGGTGACCTTGAGCGAAATTGACGGGAGTCCGGTTTCACTCGGTCTGGTTTCTGCCGCGCACACAGTCGGACTGGCGGTGCATGCCTATACATTCCGGGCAGATCAATTAGCGCCCGGATTCGATACGATGCAGCAAATGGTGAGTTGGTTTATCGACGAGCTGCACCTGGACGGGATTTTCACGGATTTTCCAGACCAGGCAATCGAGGCAATTAACAGTTAGATCATAGGATTAAAATATACATTAAAAAAAACCTATAACTATATAATTTTTAAATAAAAAATAAGAAAAAATTTCCTATTTCTTCTTACCATGAGTTGCGAACGCTTTACCAGTCACAATTCGGTATTGAGAACCCTGTCCTTTAATCAGCCGTAAAAGTGCCTAACCTACGCTGTTGCCAGCACCCAAAAGGATCCGGCAATGTTCATGGAGACCCCAGATACCCTACTGTACGTCGCAGGTGGTGCGTTCCTGCTGGGGTGGCTTGTAGGCAAAATTGGCGCCTACCTGGGTAACCGATTCCAGGCCCGTAAGCGCGATCCGCGGGATGACCGTATCCGTAACCTAGATGCCGAGCTGCGCATCGCTCAAACGGAATGCGAAAAAGCGAAGGAAACGGTCGAACGGCTGAACAATCAGCTGACGGATCAAAAAGAGCTGGTAGAGAAACGCGACGGCCTGATTACCGTGCAACAGCAGACGATGTCCGAGCTTCGGCGTGACCTTAAGGATTCGGTGATGAAAACACGCGAACTGCGTGCAGAATTGTCCAATCGGGCCGCTGAAAACGTCAAGTCAGAGGTCAAACTTCGGGAAGTTGAGACTGAGCTCTCTGTGGCGCAGGCGTCGACCGACCTGCTTGCCACCGGTGTGCTCGACTATTCGATTGCACCTGACGGTGAAGAGGATGACGACGAATGTCAGGGCGACCCTTTGACAGCGGTAACCTGAAACCAAAGGTCACTGGTTACAAAATGTGCGAATCTGCGATTTGATTGCACCCCCGCGCAACCGCACCCAATTGTGCTTACAATCCACCACTGACTTTTGACCTGCTTTTTCTATGACCTGGCGCGTGGATAAACTGACTCTGCTTATTCTGTTCTCGCTGGGGACAGCGTGCACTCCGGAACCGACAGAAATCGAGATCCCGTTTACGGTCCTGTATAACGGCAAACCACTCGGCTGCGACATGCCGGTTGAAGCAGTGTCGATGACCGATCTGCGCTTTTATGTTTACGACCTGCGCCTCCTGGGCCGCGCCAATGACGACACTTCGATTGCACTCCAGCCGGATGAATTTTGGCAGAATGAAACAGTGGCATTGCTCGATTTCGAAAACGGGCAGGGCGCGTGTATCAACGGAAGCGAGCGGACAAACACGGTTGTCCGCGGTCGCCATGCGCCTGCTGAATCCCGGGGTATTGCTTTTCGCATAGGCGTACCGGCGCACCTGAACCACGAGGATGCGCTTGTGGCTTCGCCGCCGCTCAATTTTACGGATATGCACTGGCATTGGGCAACCGGCTACAAGTTTTTGCGTGCGGGCGTAGAGACGGCGGACGACGGCTTCTGGATGCATCTGGGCAGCAGCCTGTGTGAGGGTACCGTCGGCAACATCAAGGGCTGTCGTGCGCCTAACCGGCCTGAAGTCACTCTCCCCGACTTTACGCCAGGGCAAGATCGCATCACGATTGACCTGGCCGATCTGTTTGCCGACGTTGAACTGGGTGACAGCGCGGCATCGGATTGCTCCTCAGGGCCCGCCGAAGTTGCCTGTATAGCACCATTTGGAGCACTCGGTATCGATTTTGACAGTGGCAAGACGTTGCGCTCAGCCAGTCCTTTTCGCAGCGAGCGAATTGAATGAGGCATTTAGCGATTGTCGTGGTTTTGCTAACGATTGGCACCCTGGCCTGGTTTTTTTGGTCAGATACCGACGACTATCGGTGGCGGCTGCCGGCCAATATTCCACAACCGTCAGTGCCGAGTGACAATTTAATGAGTACGGTCAAGGTTGAGCTGGGCCGCTGGCTGTTTCACGACGTGCGGCTGTCAGTCAACGGCACAACATCATGCGCGACCTGTCATATTCAGTCGCTGGCATTTACAGATGGCAAATCACGATCTATCGGTGCGACAGGAGAGACGCATCCGCGAAGCGCGATGTCATTGGTGAATGTTGCCTATGTCAGCCGACTAACCTGGGCCAACCCTTTTCTGGATCGCCTCGAAGTGCAGGCGCTGACGCCGATGTTTGGCGAGAAGCCTATCGAGATGGGGCTTGCGGGCAGGGAGTCTGGCGTGGTCGAGTTGCTGCGAACTGACGCGCGATACAGCAAGCTTGTTCCCCGCGCGTTTCCCGACGACGCCGATCCCTACTCGATTCTCAATACGGTGCGTGCAATCGCAAGTTTCGCACGCAGCATAGTATCTTTTGACTCACCCTATGATCGATATCTCGCAGGCGACACCAACGCGATGTCGCATGCCCAGGTACGCGGTATGGCGCTGTTTTTTTCCGAGAAACTAGAATGCTTTCACTGTCACGGTGGCTTCAATTTTACGGACAGCAGCACCCACGCAAAGGCCGTCGTTGAAGCGGTTGGATTTCACAATACCGGTCTCTATAACATCGATTCGAATGGCGCCTATCCTGAGGACAATAAAGGATTGCTGGAACTCACCGGCAAACGCCGTGACATGGGTCGATTCAGGGCGCCCGGGTTGCGCAATATTGCACTGACAGCGCCGTACATGCACGACGGCAGTATTGCGACACTCGATGCAGTAATCGATCACTACCAGCAGGGCGGTCGGCTTATCAGGGAGGGCCCTTTTGCAGGGGACGGCAGCAGAAGCCCTTACAAGTCAGTTTTCGTCCGCGAGTTCGAATTGAGCAAGTCAGAACGCGCGGATTTACTCAGTTTCTTGCATGCGCTGACAGACGCGACCGTAACAAAAGACCCGGCGCTGAGCGATCCGTTCAGGCGAACACCGTGAGCTAATCGGTGCCGGTCCGCCATTCGTGTTTAAAGCAGGTTGTTTGCCAGGAATACCAACTAACAATGAAATACAACTGCATCATCAGAGCAGCAATCCACTCGATAATATTTTCCGCGGCATCGGGATCATCAAGGGTCGCCTTCAGAGTCAGGTTCAAGCCACCCAGCATGCAGGGAATCAGCGCCAGCCATAGCTGCCCTCGAGCGACGGCCTGAATCTTTTCGAGCCCGGACGATTTTGCGAGACGAATGGTCTTGAGGGCCAAAATGATTTGCGCAATCACCATGAACAGGAAATAGAAGTAAATTCCAAAGCGCCGCATGAATTCGTAGAGGGGCGTCTGGGTTCCCAAGAACGTGACATAAATGACGAGCGCGACAGATGAGGCTACACCGAACGCCACGATTGATCGGCCACCACTTTGCTGGCTTTCCAGATTACCTCCAACAGAGCCCAACCAACCAGCAGCTGCGTACCAGTACGCCGTCAGCAGTGTCGCCTGGAGTGTCATTGCGGGCTTGAATACGAATGACGCTGGCTCGTAGCGACCGGTCGCACTGATTGATACACAGCCATCTAGGTATGGAATACAAACAGGTATCGTGCCAGCATGAAATGCCAGCAGCAGGCTTGCATGAATTGCAATTACCGGGAGGAGGCCGGTTGCGAGCGCCAGGAACCGTATCGGCATCCTATCGGCAATCACCCACGTCCGAGTCGAGTGATCACGTCGCTGGTTGACATCACGGCACCAAACGACTGCGCAAACGTTCGCAGGCCGGCAATGTGATCCTCGTCAGTGCGCGCGACATTGGCGTCTTCGATCATCACGGTTCGAAAATCCAGCATCATTGCATCGCGTGCCGTCGACTCGCAGCATATGTTAGTTGCGACGCCCGCGATCAGCACGGTGTCCATGCCGTGACCACGAAGCAACTCTTCCAGATTTGATGATCCCGCGATGAAGGCGCTGAAACGATCCTTGGAAACGATCGGGTCACCAACGTGAATATCGAGATCCGGCCACAGGTCGTGCATGGGACTGCCTGGCGTCAGCGCCTTACGAGCCTGCGCACCCTCGTCGGCATTTTCGAGACGCTCAAAAAACATCGGCCAGGCTGAACGTCCCGTATCAGAAAAGCTGACGATTACCCAGACGACCATGCCCCCGGATGTCCTGAGGTGGTCTGCGATACGATTAATGTTCGGCACAATCTCATGAGCGTTTTTGACGTAGCTCAGGCCGTCTTTGTCAACCCAGTGATTCTGCATATCGATGACCAGCAACGCGGTGTTGCCTGGCTCGAATTCATTAAAGAACTTTGCCCGGTCTGATTTCTCGTCGAGTGCTGGGTTGAGAATGGCTGGCAATTTTGTCTTATGCATGGCAGATATGGGCTGGCGAACTTTGCTATGGCGTTCGAATCGATTTCTCGGAGAAGACATGGGCAAGAAACTGCGTATTGGCTTTAACCGCGACTTCTATCCCTTGGCGCAGGGTGATGCAAAGCGCGCATCCGGGATCATCGTGGACATTGTCAGTTCGGTTTTCGCTCGCACGGAGTTCCCCGTGGAATTTGTACCCTGTTCCCTGGATAACTTATCACGGCATTTCACTGAAGGCGACGTTCAGGCGTTCGCCGGGATTGCGATAACTGATGTCCGGCGTCAGCAGGTGATCTTTTCTGCACCGGTAATAGACTCGGGCGGAGCATGGTTCCGGTTAAATGGTGCCGGGTCGCAACCGCAATCGGCGGCAACACCGTCTGCAGGACCGCTGCAGACCGTCATAGAGTCGCGGTTTCCCGGTATTAGGGTCCACGGCGTGCGGAATTACTGCGACGCACTGGAAATGGCGGTCACCGGCGAGGTGGACGCGGCGGCGTTAAACGTTCATGTGGGTAGTCACCAGGCTATCCGCGACTTTCCAGGCAGGTTTTTGTTGCCAGCGCAGCTGTTTCTGTCGCTGCAACTTGGCGTAGCCTTTGCGCGGGATACGGACACCAATCTCATCAGAGTCTTTAATGTGGAACTTGAAAAAATGCGGCGCGGCGGTGGCATGGACAACGTCATGCGCAAGTACGCAGTGGTGGGCGGATGACCGGCGCAAGCTGTGCCAAAGCCATTCATTCGGCGAGCTATACCACAAGAAATTCTGAAGGCAAATAGGGGCTTACCAATTATATTTCACCGAACTTAACACCCCATTGGCACGGATTGCGGTATTATCGACCGATAGTGCAAACGCAATTTCACATAATTTCGTCATCAATATCCCTGGGGGACACATGAACGACAATCTTAAACTCTGCCTCGGGTTGGTGGTCGCCAGCTCAATAGGCATTCCGGTGCTCGCGGCGCAGGCCCAAGAGGACTTCATCTACGAAGAAATCACGGTTACTGCAACAAAGCGCGAGCAGACGTTGCAGGAAATACCGGTTGCCGTATCGGTTACCAATGCGGAAACCATGGAGAAAGCACAAATTCTGGACGTTCTGGATCTACAGACGGTCGTGCCCTCATTGCGTGTGACCCAGCTGCAAACCTCAGGCAATACCAATTTCCTGATTCGCGGCTTCGGTAATGGCGCCAACAATCCCGGCATTGAGCCGTCGGTCGGCGTCTTTATCGATGGCGTCTATCGTTCTCGTTCGGCCGCCGCTTTGAGTGACCTGCCCAACCTGGAACGCGTCGAAGTATTGCGTGGACCACAGAGCACGCTGTTTGGTAAGAACGCATCCGCTGGCGTCATCAGTGTAATCACCGCGTTGCCACGGCAGGAATTAGGCGGTTCGGCTAAATTGACCGTCGGCAATTACGGCCAGACTATTGTTAAGGGGGAGATCTCCGGGCCGCTGTCGGATACCGCCGGTTTCGGACTGTCGGTGAACAGTAACCAGCGAGATGGCTATTTCGACAACCTGGAAGATGGTTCGACATTTAACGAACGCGATCGTTGGGGTGTGCGCGGTCAGTTTTCGATGATTCCGACCGACAGTTTGTCGCTCAGAGTGATCGCAGACTATGATGAAATTGACGAGCTCTGTTGCGGTGTTGGCAACTTGATTAACGGGCCGACAGGTGCGGTCGTTGTTGGCGTTGGTGGCAATCTCGTGCCGGAAAACGTGTTTTCCGATTCCGGGTACCTGAACCTCAACCCCAGGAATGAAGTCGAAAACAGCGGCATTTCGCTGCAAGCCGATTTCGATCTGGCCAATTCACTCATTACGTCTATTACAGCCGTCCGCAATGTTAGTCGTGTCGAGGATGCCGACGTTGATTTTACGAGTGCCGATATAGTCGGCAGTAATTTCAGTGATACTGACATCGATACGTTCACGCAGGAATTGCGGTGGTCGTCGACAGGTGGAGAGAATCTCGACTGGATGATTGGCGCATTCTTTTTCAGCGAAGATGTTAGTTACGACACGTCACTAAACTACGGTTCGGATGCGCGCCTGTATGCCGACCTGCTTGCCGGCCAGATCTCGGGTACAGGGTTGCCCGGCTCGCTCGCGACACTGGAGGCTGCCCTGGGTGGACTTCCTCCCGTATTTTTCGCCGATGGCACAGGCGTAGTCGAGAATGCGGGTCAGGACAACACCGCGTTGTCCATTTTTGGGCAAATCGACTGGTTCCTGAACGACCGCACGACGGTGACCTTGGGGCTAAATTATACGCAGGATGAAAAAGACGCATTTGTACGTCAACCGGTGAATACGGACGCTTTCGCTGCGGTTGATTTTGTCCAGGTAGGCTTCGGGCAAATATTCAGTACTTTAACCGGCGGCCAGCCACCGACACCGGCAAACTTCGCTATGTTCCCGGCGCAATTTGGTCAGGCGCAGGCGCTCAGCACGGTGCCTTGCTCCGCGACGACCGGGCCCGCCTGTAATCCTCTATTGTCCTTCCAGTCCGTGCAGGTGCTTTTGCCTTTTGTTGATTATCCGAATGCCGTCGAGAACGGCAATTCCGACGACAGTGAAGTGACCTGGACGGCGCGCATCGCATTTGACGTCAGTGACGACGTTAATATTTACGCGAGTGCGGCGACGGGTTTCAAAGCAACGTCTTGGAATTTGTCGCGAGACTCACGCCCGTTTCCGATGGACATCGCGGCGATCGAGTCGGGCGGTCTCAGCGTCCCGAACCTCGTTTCGGGAACACGCTTCGCCGGGCCGGAGGAGTCTACTGTTTACGAAATTGGCCTGAAAGCTCGTTTCGCGAAAGGGGCAGTTAACCTCGCTATCTTCGATCAGACTATTGAAGGCTTTCAGTCAAATATTTTTACGGGGCTTGGCTTCAATCTGGCCAACGCCGGCGAACAGTCTGCGACCGGCTTCGAGTTTGACGGCACTTTTTATCCTACTGAGAATTGGCAGATGACACTTGCCGGTACCTGGATGGACCCGGTCTTCGATTCGTTCGTTGGCGCTTCCGGAGTAACCGGACCGGTGGACCTGTCAGGAACACAACCACCGGGAATTCATGAATTAAGCGTAGCCGCTTCCGCAACTTATTCGAATTATTTCTCCAACGGAATGGAAGGCTTTATTCGCGCCGACTATCTCTACGAAGACGACATTCGAACGAATGAAAATGTGCCTGCCTCGGCGGGAAGACGTGAAGTGAGTGTGCTCAATGCGAGTTTCGGTATCTCGACTGAGAGTGGCTGGGACGTAATTGTTTGGGGTCGTAATCTGACTGATGACCGGTATTTGCTCAGTTCAGCGCCGGTACCATTTCAGGAGGGAAGTTTCCTTGGCTATGGCAATCAGCCATTAACTTACGGCGTTACGGTTGGCAAGGAATTCTAGCGCCGGAAACTTGCCTGAATTTTCAAGTTAGCAATAGTCGCCGCGTCCTTCCGGATGCGGCGTTTTTTTGTCAGGTCATCAGCAGAACAACTTTGCCTAACGCACGACGTTCGGTAATTGCTTTGAACGCATCGACAAAGTCATCGAGGAGATAGGTCTCGGTAACCCTGGGTATCAGTTTGCCATCGGCGATCATGGCCGTCATCTCGCTTACATTCTGTGTTTGCAGCTTTGGATTCCTGGCGGCCCACGTGCCCCACCAGACGCCAATGATGCTGGCTTCTTTAAGTAGCGCAATGTTTGCCGGAAATGCAGGAATGTCGCCACAGGCGAATCCGATTACCAGGTAACGCCCCTGCCATGCCGTCGCTCTGAACGCCTGCATTGCAAGCTCACCGCCAACCGGGTCGTAAACGACATCGACGCCCTGACCGTCGGTCAAGGCCTTCACCGACTCCTTCAGCGGTTGATGTGAATAGTTGATCGCTTCGTCGGCACCTGCGCCCTGCGCGAAAACCAGTTTCTCGTTGGTACTGGCAGCTGCGATCACGCGCGCACCCATCGCCTTGGCAATTTCGACGGCCGTGATGCCAACGCCACCCGCTGCCCCAAGCACAAGAACAGTTTCTCCAGCCGTTAGATTCGCGCTTTGCTTTAACGCGTGGTAGCTGGTGCCATAGGTAACGGCGAAACCGGCACCTTGCTCAAAAGTAAGCCCATCGGGAAGTGGCATCGAAGTCGCTGCCTCCGCCACGCATTTCTCGGCAAAGGTGCCACCACGCGTTGTGACAATTACCTTATCGCCAACGGCAAAATGGCTGACATCACCACCGACTGCGGAAACGACACCCGCAGCTTCATTCCCCGCAATGAACGGAGTCGGTGTTTTTACCTGGTATTTCCCAGCGATAGACAAGACATCAGGAAAATTGATCCCAGCGGCTTTGACGTCAATCAGCAACTGCCCTGGGCCGGGGACAGGGTCCTGCTGTTCTTCAATCGTCAGCGAATCCGGTGGGCCGTATTCATTGCACACGAGTGCTCGCATCAGGCAACTTCAAAAAGCGATGCCGCACCCTGGCCACCACCAATGCACATCGTGCAAACGACGTATTTTGCCTTGCGCCGTTTGCCTTCAATCAACGCGTGTCCAACCATCCGCGCACCTGACATGCCGTATGGATGGCCGATCGAAATTGCGCCGCCGTCGACATTGAGGATGTCATTGGGAATGCCCAGCGTGTCGCGACAGTAGAGAACCTGAACGGCAAACGCTTCGTTCAATTCCCACAGGTCGATATCGTCCATCTTCAGTCCATTGCGTTGCAGCAGCTTGGGTACCGCGAATACCGGTCCGATGCCCATCTCGTCAGGTTCGCAGCCAGCAACAGCCGTTCCACGGTATATGCCCAGTGGCGTCAGGCCGCGCTTCTCTGCGACGGTGGCCTCCATCAGGACCGCGGCGGAAGCTCCGTCAGATAACTGGCTGGCGTTTCCTGCCGTAATAAAGCCGTTTTCCCGGACGGGTTTAAGGTCGGCGAGGCCCTCCAGAGTTGTCGCAGGTCGGTTGCCTTCGTCCTTCTCCAGTACGACATCCTCAAATGAAATTTCTTTCGTCTCCTTGTCCATTACCCCTTTAGTGGAGGGGAGGGGCACTATCTCGTCGTCAAAGCGACCGCTTTCCTGCCCGGCAGCAGTTCGTTGCTGGCTTTGCAGGGCGTATTCGTCCTGGGTTTCCCGACTAATCGAATAACGCTCGGCGACGACTTCAGCGGTGTCGATCATCGGCATATACATATGTTCGTGCACGGCAAGAAGACGCGGGTCCTTCGCACGATAGGAATTGGCGTGTTCGTTTTGTACCAGGCTGATCGACTCGAGACCACCGCCGACCATAATGTCGACGTTGTCCGAGATTATCGTCTTGGCCGCTGTAGCAATCGCCATCATTCCCGAAGAGCACTGGCGATCGACCGTCATGCCGGCAGTTGTTACCGGCAATCCCGCGGCAAGTGCAATCTGCCGGGCTACGTTTTGCCCCTGTGTACCCTGCGGCATGGCGCAACCTATAACGACATCATCGATTTCACCGGGCTCAACGCCGGCGCGCTCGACGGCGTGTTTGACCGCGTGGCCGCCCAGGGTTGGTGCTTCGGTATTGTTAAATGCACCTCGATAGGCTTTGCCAATAGGTGTGCGTGCCGTGGATACGATGACAGCGTGTCTCATTTTGGTTCCTTAAGTATTGGTTTATTCTGTTAGGTCAATGCCGAGTTTTTGTGCCGCTTTGGTCGCGAATTTAGTCGCCTGCTCGAAGCCGCCCTGGAACTCCTGCATTCCTGACTCGTCGTCAATCTGCTCCCAGGCGGCGGCTATGCCCTCCGCAGAAACCTGATCGGGCAACAGGCTGAGACCCTCAGTCTCAAAACCCTTGTATACGGCAAAACAGCCGCCACCGGCACCCAGCACCTTGCGGCTGGGCGCGTCCGGCCCCGAAAGAAACACAACCGCAGGACTGACTGACTCCGGAGACAGCAACTCAAACACCGTTTCCGGAAATAGCCCTTCAGTCATCGCGGTGCCTGCTGTTGGCGCCAGGCAATTTACGTGAATATTGTTTTTGGCACCTTCCAGGTGCAGCGTGTTCATCAGGCCAACCATTGCCATCTTTGCGGCGCCGTAATTTGCCTGTCCGAAGTTGCCATACAGGCCTGAACTCGAACTTGTAAAAACAATGCGGCCGTAGTTTTGTTCCCGCATGATCTCCCAAACGGCCTTGGTGCAGTTGGCAGTGCCGATCAGATGTACATCGACGACGAGACGAAAGTCATCCATAGACATTTTCAGGAACGTTTTGTCACGCAGTATTCCCGCATTGTTGATGAGTATGTCGACCCGGCCCCAGGCAGTCATCGCCTGATCGACCATGTCGTTGACCTGGTCGGTGTTGGCGACGTTGGCACCATGCGCCATTGCGCTGCCGCCCGCGTCCTCGATTTCGGCGACAACCGCCTTTGCATTTGCCGATAGGCCGTTGTCATCACCGAGATCATTTACTACAACTTTCGCACCGCGCTCGGCCAATGCGAGCGCGTGGCAGCGTCCCAGGCCCCGGCCGGCTCCGGTAACGATTGCTACCTGGTCATCCAATCTGATACTCATCGTGTCGCCTCTCTGCTTTCCGGTTTCATTAGCGTCCCACAACCATCATCGACAAGATTTCTGCAACGAGCGCCGGAGTCTCCTCATTCTCGATCTCAACCGTGACCGCAGTTTTTATCAGCCAGTGCCCGGGTTTTTTCTCGTTGACTTCCAATATCTTCTGCAACGAACGAATCCGTTTACCTACCCGTACCGGCATCAGGTAGCGGACTTTGTCTGAGCCATAGTTTATCCCCATGAGCAGGTTCTCCGGAACTACGCCGGATTGAGCATTGAGATAGGAGAGTAGCGACAAAGAGAGAAAGCCATGCGCTATGGGACCGCCAAAGGGCGTCTCGGCCGCTTTTGCGGGATCGACGTGAATAAACTGCCTGTCGTTGGTCGCTTCAGCAAACTGGTTCACGCGCTCCTGGGTTATCTCGATCCAGGGTGAGGGTTCCAGCTCCTTCCCGACCAGACCAGGGAGATCTTCGGCTTTGATGGGATTGGTCATTTTATCTCTTGTTGCACAGCCGGTCTTGCCGGCACAATTATCATCACAACGCAGTCAAGGCAGGGGGCCAGAGCCGTTAGCATTTAGCCTGCGACGGCCACAATCCAGCGCTGCCCTCCGAATTCATGTGTACCTGGTCTCGCACCGGACGTCCATGCCAGTCGCCCCATCAGGCCGGAAAAGAGTTTATTAGGTATCCGAATTGAGGCATTCTTGGCGCCGACATGACGCGGCGATATTCACACCTTTTACCTTCGATCTCAATGGCCCTGCTGTTGGCGCTGGCGGGCTGTGCGGCAGCACCGCCGCCGGTAGTCGAGAAACTGGATGGCCGTACCTCGGTTTACATCACTCATCCGCGCACGCCGCTTATCATGTCCCCGGATGCCCGGTATTCGGATTCGTCGGCGAGGGAGTATGTCCAGATTGGCGTAATCGAGATTAATCGAATGGGAGGGCTGCAATACTTCCTGTGGCTCGGCATCTGGGACTATGCCCACGTGAACAGCGATGACGAATATCCGGATGGCTTCGACACGGTCAGTTTTATTGCCGATGGCAAAAAGATCGGGCTCGAGCGGCATAGCTGGACACATGAAGAAATAGGCACCAGCGAGCGCCTGTACAAGAAGATTTTCGACGAAGATGTCGATGCCTATTACCGGGTGACGCTCGAGCAAATCACGTTGTTGAGTAACGCCACAGACCTGAAACTTCTAACGACATCCGCACCGCCCAAGGAATTCGTGCCCTGGTATAACCAGGAGAAAGCGGACAGTGACCTGGCGGAATTCGTGACGGCTGTTTTGTTCTAACGAGCGAAATTGCGAAATAGGCGACAATGACTCGGCTTGGCGATGCACTGCTTGCAGGCAATGGCCTATTCAGCGGGACTCATTGTTGCGCCGGTTGGCTTGCAACGTTTGCCCGTCACCTGGAGCCGATCAATACCCGCAGCGGCCAGGACTGTGTTCGCTAAACCTATCTTTCAGACATTATTATTATAATAAAGACAATTAGTTATAGGTGCTTATTCAAGTAAATTAGCGAGAAAAACTCCAGTCGCTATTCTGTTAAACGAGGAGGCTCATGAGTCACGAGGAAAAACATCGTAGTCATCGGATAGGCTGGTTGCGCGCTGCCGTTTTAGGCGCAAACGATGGCATTGTTTCGAATGGCAGCCTGATCGTAGGAGTTGCCGCGGCCAATGCGACGCAGGAGAGCATCATTCTGGCCGGCGTAGCGGGGCTGGTCGCCGGGGCGATGTCGATGGCGGCCGGCGAGTATGTATCGGTCAGTTCTCAGTCCGATACCGAGAAGGCAGATCTGGCGATTGAAAAAAAATCGCTCGAAGATGACTTCGCCTATGAGTTGGACGAACTCGCAAAAATATATGAGGGTCGTGGACTCGAGCCCGCTTTGGCCGGACAGGTTGCAGAGCAGCTTATGGCACACGATGCGCTCGGGGCCCACGCCCGAGACGAAATCGGCATTCCCGAAAATGGGCGCGCACAGCCTACGGTAGCTGCGTTGTCATCGGCCGCTACCTTCATCGTCGGCGCGGCGTTGCCATTGCTCGTTGCGTGGTTTATTCCGGGCCCACGTCAAATACCTCTTGTCTCCGCTGCGGCGCTGGCTTTCCTTGCGTTACTCGGTGTACTTGCCGCACGAGCGGGCGGCGCGCCGCTGCTCGTCGGTGCTGCTCGGGTTACCTTCTGGGGTGCACTGGCGATGGGATTGACGGCTCTGGTTGGACGGGCGTTCGGAGTGGTCGCCTGACCTGCGGGCCTTAAGGTCTACCTGGCGCAACCCGTCTTCGCAAATCCTGCACGCCTGGCGATGATCGTCCAGGTGATCACTGCGTGCGGCCAATGAAATCGTAATCCTTCGGTAATCACGTATATTACAAAAATCTACATTAGATAAAGTAAATATAACTTTTCGATGCCGGCAACGGCGACCAGAACGAACCGATGAACCCAAAGGAGATTGATCCGTGACACGCAAAATGCTCGTAGCAGCTTCCGTGGCGTTGTTTTTGACCGCAGGAATGCCCGCTCATGGCCAGGGTCAGGATTCGGTGGCCAGGCTTCAATCGCAAGGCGATGAAGCTGTATACGGTTGGCAGTTGATGTCTGAAGAAGAACGTAACGCATATCGAAAAGAACTTGGTTCGAAGTCGACGGCAGAGGAAAAACAGCAGTTTCGTCAGCGTCACATGGAAAAAATACGCGCACGCGCAGCGGAACAAGACGTCTCATTGTCGACACCGCGAAGCGGCGGGGCGTCCGCCAAGGGGCGCGGTGAGAGACGCCGAAACCAGGGTGGCGGAAACCGACCGGCGTTCGCTGACTTCGATTCGAACAAGGACGGCTTCGTGGCGCCAGATGAATATGCGACAGGGCATGCAGCAAGGGTAGTCAAACAGGCAAAGGAAGGCCGTGCAATGAAGAACGCCGGGACAACATCTTTTGCAGATATCGATGTTAACGGTGACGGGCGTGCCAGTCGCGACGAGTTTGCTGCACATCAGGCGAAGCAGCATCAAAAGAATCGCCACTAGTCTCGGCGAAATCGACTCAACAGAAAAGGAGCGAACAATTGCTACGACGCAATGAAATCCTGGTTCTTGTGCTTGTCCTTTCGAGTGCGGCCTGTTCATCCGACGTGGAACTAGCGGATGACGCACAACTGACACGCGGAGCTGAGCTGTTGTTGCCTTTCAAGCGTGACCTGAAGTCAGCGTTGGTATCTGGTCTGGAGGAGGGCCCCGTAAGCGCAATCGGTGTCTGCAAGGTCCAGGCACCAGCGATTGCAGAGCGTCTGTCGATTGACGGCGTTGAGATGGGAAGGGCGAGTCACCGCCTCCGAAACCCAGCCAACCAGGGGCCAGCCTGGATTGGTGGCATCATGCAGGACTACCTGCGAAGCGGTTCCAGTCGTGACCCGGTCGCGATTTCGTTGTCAGGCCAGCGCATCGGTTATGCAGAACCAATTGTTGTGCAGCCGCTTTGCCTGACCTGCCATGGACAAGCACTGGCACCGGAGGTCGCCAGGCATATTGAGGAAGCGTATCCCGACGATCAGGCAACCGGCTTTGAAATTGGGGATCTTCGCGGTGTCTACTGGGTCGAGTTTCCGCAGAAAGTAGAGTGAAGTATTTTATTAAAACTTAAAAAATTCAATTAGTTATCAATCATATTTCATGTTATTTACCGCCTCGTGGTTTGGC
Organism: Woeseiaceae bacterium; assembly: GCA_021773135.1. Lineage (GTDB taxonomy): Bacteria > Pseudomonadota > Gammaproteobacteria > Steroidobacterales > Woeseiaceae > SZUA-117. Next base: position 131,720 of record JAJFKP010000056.1, read on the forward strand.
GAGAATTGAACGCCGAAACGCCTCGATAATTGGTAAACGTTCGTTCCATGGCGATGCATCAGCGCGATCAGGATCAACCGGGCATACCGGCCCGGCAAAGCCTGGAGGAATCTGGTCGTCAATTTCCCCGCTACCTTCGTTGTCGAAAAATTCGTAACCCGGAATATTCAGGTCTTCGTCACCAATGACATCAACCGTGCGCAGCCCGTAACTGGAGAGTTCAACTGTGAACGCCTGCGGATGGACCAGCCAGACATGCTGCGGCCCCGCGACAAACAGGTACTGAATCAGCCGGTTATTCGACGCGATACGATATTTCTTAATGGCACCACCGTACATCGAGCTGCGGGAAGCAGATATATCGATAACGGTGCGGAAATCAGGCTCGAATCCCGATTTGATTTGCAGGGAACGCGGGTCATTTTCATCCACAAACCACGCGATTGGTCGATTGTTGTTGATGCGATTGGCGCGCAATTTCATAGCCTTCACCCGAGGACCTTCGAAGTCCCGGTAGGGTCGCACCCGGTCTGACGGCGCATTGTGCAGGACCAGGAACAGCAGCCTGTGATCATTCTGCTTGCGCCGACCTCGATGACTCACATCGTCAAGTGCTGCCTGCAGTTCGAAGGGCAGGTTGGTTGTCTCCTCGGCGCTGAACCAACCACGAACACCGCGCTTGTCCTGCCAGCGCATCGCGCCTTTACCGATCCATTGCTCATCGGGCGTATTGATGTAATGCGACGGTGATCGCCAGACCAGTGATGAATCTTTATAGAAGACTCTCGCGTGAATTCTCGGTTTTCTGCTGCGAGGCTGGATTGCAGGCAGGACAAATGCCGGCATCGCTTTCAGGCCGTGTGCTTCGCGTTGATTGCACATAAAGAAGCGGTTGCCGAAGAGCTCAATCTCATACTTCGGCGTGTAGCCGCTGCGCAGCAGCATGGTTGGATCCTTTTTTGCCTGGCCGTCGGCACGCAACTCGTATCCTGATACCAACAAGCGCCGAAAATGCTCGCCAACCTGGCGCGGCGATTTATTCTTGGCGACGACGTTCTTGATGGTATCGGTCGCAATTGTTGATTTTTTACTCAAGCACTGCCTGCCTGCATCGTTAGGTCACGGGCTATTGGGCGACAAATCGCGGCCAGTTACAACATTAAGAAATCTCGAGCAGGGAATCATGATGTGCGTTGGCACCATGCAATCCACATCCATGAAAGCTACTTTTTGGTAGTGCTCCGGCCCGCGACTATCAGTCGTGGATGCCATTTAATCCACCGGGCCCGCGCTCAGCAAAGCCACAACTGTTATGGCTTACTGGCTGCCGGATTGCGATTTGCCCCGCAGTCTCTATGATGTTGAATATGTTGATATTGTCTGACGTCAAATTGTTATGACGACTGTCGGCCTCAGGTGGAACAGGTGGGTTTTCGGGGTGCTCGCAGCCGAAGCCATGCCGATCGTTGCGCTTGTTGTGCTTGTCGCGACGCTGGGTCCCGGTGAGCCGGCAGCCGATCAGGAGTTTGCTCAGACGCTCGGCAGCTGGGCGGGACCAATTGGCGGCGCGGTGGCAACGTTCGCGTTGTCCCTGTGGGTTCTGAAGCCTCTTTCGGCAGATCATCTTCGCTACGGCGCATTGTTCGGCCTTGCCGTTGCCATATTGGACGGTGGTCTGCTCGTTGCAAGCGGATCCGCTTTTCAGTGGCTTTTCGTGTTTTCACAGCTTGGCCGCGTGGTGGCTGGATTCGCTGGTGGAATCGTAAGGCGCAATTGAGAGCACAGACCACCAGAACAGACGCGACGACGTTCTTTGGCGCATAAAGATGGCCGCTATCTCGCCCAACCTTGGCCTGCGGTTCCATCCTGAAGTGCTCGGACTTCCGGCAAGTCCGCCGGAGGCTTCGGCCACATCGGATTTTCCGTTTTGGCCCATGCGAGCAGTTTGGCCGGGAACTCTTCCTCGCGCTCTACGCGCCAGGAGAGAATGTGATAAATCGCGTTGCCGTTGGTACAGATCCATAGCAATAAGCCATTCGGGTGGAGGCCGAGGAAAACCTCTGAACATTGATCACCGATAAGCTATTGATATTTAGCATAGTGCGATTAGCTGAAGCGCTCAATTTGCCGTTTCCCTCTTTGCAAAAACGTTGATCGGCCCCATTAAAAAGCGAAATTATTGACCAACACCCGCCCGGCAATGCGAAAGTTTTAATCAAGTCCAACCTGACGACAAGTGCAGACGCCCACTAGTCCATCCGAGTGAGGCGAGGACGAAGAAGCGTTTGAATAGCCGAAACCGTATTGTAGATAGACGGTGCGATCTCGTAGTTTTCGGCACATCTCGTTCTTTGCGCATCCGCACAGATCGTAGGACGGGAGTTACGAAATTCAAAACCTCTGATCTCTCGATAGGCCTGGTCGACAACCTCATCTATCGCTGCGGCCACCTGATACGCATCGCGCCCAATTCATGACACTTTGTGTGCTAACCCTCTGAACCGCCCCGGGTTTCTTGGAGGCTCAATTCTTTGAGAGGATTGGGTCATGGATACAAGAAGACGATATTCCCCGGTGTTTCGGGAGAGAGCGGTACGGCTGGTTGAAGAGCAGCAGAAGGAAGGATCGTCAAAGTGGGCGGCGATTCAATCCCTGTCGGATAAGCTGGGCTGCGTGCCTGAGACTTTGCGTCGCTGGGTTCGACGATCACAACGTGACCAGGGTAAGCGACCGGGCCAGAGGACTGACGAACAGGAAGAGCTGAAGCAACTCATTGCTTGAAGGTCAGGAGTGGGGTGTATTCAGGTGCGTATCTTATTTAACATAATATACATTATACGCATATCTGCAGAGTGACACCGATAGTGCCTCAGAGGTATCTGGAACTATCCATGACCTTACCTCCCCAGGGTTTGCATCATCCGCTGGATCATTCTGACGATCGCCGTCGCACTCATTTTCCCTTTCAGGATGCGCCGGACAGCGTGTTTGTAAGGGTTCGGCAGGCACTGAACATCAATAATACTGGCTAAACTGCATAACGACGTTGCCTCTGATCCCCGAATTTGTGAATCCGACTGCGATACCGAGATCGTTATTTGCTGCAAGATTCTCCATCGACGTCGCGAACCTCTGCGATGCCGCTGCTGGATATTCGCACTGCAAACTGGATCGATGCTTACTACCAGAATTCACGGTCGCCAACATCGTCAGAGATACATCGTGCCTGCTGCCAGCAAAGAGCGGTCAACCCGGAGTATCCGAAATTGGCGTGGAGCCAGCCAAACTCAGCCGGATGCAGACTTTGCTCAACGGTGAACCGAATTAGTCGGCGCGTACCGTATTGATGGCGGGGATATCCCATGCTTCAGTAATTTTATCGTTTACCACCCGCCAGACAACGATCGCATCAAATTCAATGCTTCTCCCCTCAAGATCCATGTGATTGCAAACTTGAGTGATAACCAGTTCATCGCCTGCGGAACGGACGTCAATCACTTTCTCCTGGAAGCTACTGTTGCTCCGTTCATTCAGTCTTGCGAAAAACTTTTTTAATCCCTCGACACCTTGATGGCTTCCTTCGAGTTCCGGCAATCTTGAATTGAAGTAGTGCCAGGTAAAATCATCCGAGAAGACGTTTTTACACGCGTCCAAATTTCGGATGTCAAGTTTTTTCAGAAGCGCCAAGTTTGGGTGTACAGATCCTGTCATTTGGCCCCTCCTCCCCCAGCGCTCGGGATTTTGCTCGTCAGGTCGCGATAATTTTGAGTCGTATCGGCTCTCGCCCAGGCATGCGCAATGTACTTACCCATTATTTCTGCCATCTTCGGTACCTCGTGACCAGGAATTGCGGGCCACAATTTCGGCCACCAGGCTAGGGTATTGCAGTATATGCAGACAACAAATAGGGAATATCCGCATACAGCAATGCAAAGCGCTAACAAAACCGAGAATAAAAAAGACGGAGCCCTACTCTAGGATTCGCAGGTAATTGCTCATTTCTGACCCGTCTTCGGAATCCACTTATTGCTAACTTGCGTTGCAAATCTACACTTATGTAAGCAGCGCAATCACTATGAACTTATTTAATCGATACGGTTACAAAAGTGAGTAAGCCATGCACGCAGGTCAACTCAGGATAGTTTTTTTGATCATACTCGGTGTGGTTATCGCAGCGGTTGTGGCATGGGCGCAGGACTCTGACGATTTTCTGCTCTTCGACAATCCGGTGGATCATGATCTCTACGCCGCGAGCGGTGAAGTGAGTATTCAAGCCGACGTGAATGGTGATGTGGTTGCCGCCGGACAAAGCGTTACGGTGAACGGTAAGGTGGCAGGCGATGTTGTAGCAGCGGCAAGGGAAGTTGAAATCTCCTCTGAGGTGGGTGATGACGTGCGCGCAGCCGGTCAACATATACGAGTAAATTCACCCGTTACCGGCCATATTGTTGCGGCCGGTCAAACGGTGACGATCAGCAAGCCTGTCGGCGACTGGGCCTGGCTGGCTGGAAGCACCGTAAATGTTCTTGATAGTGTGGGAGGCGAACTGAAGATTCACGCCCAGGAGATTCATATCAATGGACAGATTATTGGCAATGCAGAATTGAACGGCGAGAAATTGAGTCTCGGGCCTAAAGCTATCGTGCTTGGTGATCTGACATGGCGCAGCCAGAACGATGCTGAAATCGATCCTGAGGCGCGCATAGACGGCGCGTTCATAAAAGAATCGCTGCCCGATTACATGGATGACCTTGAGAGCGGCGGCGGCCTGTTTTTCACGCTCAGAATTATCGTTGCTGTTGCGGTTCTATTCCTGTTGTTTGGACGTCCAATGCGCGCAACGGCCGATCGGATTGCTGCTGAGCCCGGCTTTTCCCTGGTAATCGGTTTCGTTGTTTTGATTGTCGCACCGGTGCTGGCGCTGCTTCTTTTCGTTACTGGAATTGGCACGTGGCTTGGCTTCGCATTGCTCGGCGCCTACCTCGTGGTCCTGTTGCTTGGCATGTTGACGGGTTTGTTTTCCCTGAGTGATTTAGCGCTGCGCCGGTTTCAATCGAGTCCCGCGGCGTGGCAAGCGCTAATCGCGATTGTTGCCACCGTTGTCGCGGTTGGTCTTCTCTCCTATGTGCCGGTATTAGGCTCGCTGGTCGTGGTGGCAGTTTGGTTGCTCGGAGTCGGAGCACTATGCCGGGGCTCCTGGTTGCTGCTTCAAAAGTACCGCAACGATTCATTGCAAGCGTCATGACGAATAATTTGCAATAGAGATAAGTGCGTCGCTTGAATCGAACTGGAATATTCAGGAAAGAAACCTCCTTTCGATTTCAAACGACTGTGCAGGTCAACTGCATATCTGGCATCAAGAGTGTTACGGTCCGCCACGCCATTAGCGATACACTGTTTATTATCCTGCAGGCGAGCCATTGAGGTTAAGGTCTGCGACACGCGATCGCAGGCGCTGCATGAAAACAGGGCCGGGATCCGTTTTTTCCGTGCGATAGCCGCTGTCTTTTTCCTTCCACAGGTAATGGCCGTCGAAATCAATGTATTCGTGATGTCCTATCAGATAGTCAATCTCATACTTGCTGCTCAGGTAGCGAATTATTCTGATGTTGGATTCGAGTTGATTCTCGGTCAGTGGAAGGTTTGTGCCGTTGCCTACATTCTCAATACCGATCGCACAGTGATTCAGACCGATCACATGGCGCGCCATGGTGGTTTCGGGGAGCAATTGATAGATAGTCCCATCCCGATCGACAAGATACTGTGAGGACACGTTCAACGCACCGGCTGACACGACATCCTGCCTTCTGCCCGGTAATTGCTCCGGATTAAAGGCATCGAATGTTTCCTGCAGCGTCGGTATGGCTGTCCAGTGCACAACAACCATTTTGGGCGTGATGGTCGGCTTAAGTTGCTCCATTCCATATCTGTCGTTGAGATACTGGAGCGATAATTGACGCCTCATGTCGTTGAACAAGATCGGCCGGTGCACAGCACCGGGCATCATCCATAACTGCGGCGATTCGATAGCCGGTGCATTGCCACTGGCGCAACCCGTCAGCATTAGGAATGTTGCGATGATCGCAAGACCAATCCTGGTTTTTGTCAAGGACAGTTTCCTTTTTAATCAATTCAGAGCCGGGTCCACAACAGATTTAACACGTCGCCGGTGCCGGGTCACCAGCGTCGCGACAAAGCATACGGTTAACAGTGCCGCCCAAAACGGATGCTCCAATGTCAAAACTACCGGTGTTAGCAGCCCGCGTACGCCAGTGCGCAACCACTCTCGGTCTGCGATGAAGTCCGCAAGCGGTGGTGAGTTTTTATAGTAGAAGCGAACCATCGCACGTCCGGGTTGATTGGTCATCAGGAAACGGTCCCGGAAATCCCGCAGCCGGTCCAGCCGTGGGTCCAATGCTGATCCATAGGCCGCAGTTGCGATGAAGCAACCCGAGCCACCGCTACCCACAGTCGCGTTCGGCCCAATTACCTCACAGCTTGAAAATCCACGGACGGTTCGTTCCGCCGCGACAAAGTTATTCTCTGGCACATAGTCAAAATCTTGTGTCGATACAGAGGCTGCCAGTTGGTAGCTAACATCCGTAAAGTTTTGAAATGCATCCGAAGTGACGTTTATTGCGACACGCTGCCCTGCCGGGATTTCGGCAATTGTGCAAACGCCTAACCCCGAATTCTCGCACCTCGTGTCATCGAAACGAATGCTGGCGCCTATGATCGGAGATTGATTTAGTGAGATGACAACTTCGCGAGCAGCGTCCGGACCGAAATTACGTACATCAATCGTTCCCTCGTATGATTGCAGCGAATCGCAAACTGGAAATACCGATTGACCAGCGATGAAGTTGGGAAACAGTCCAACATCAACACACCGATAATCAGTAGCTTGATAAATCGCTGCTCTCATCTGGTTGTTGTCAACGTGAATATCGCCCGGAACTGACGCAGCAGAATTCACGATGCACTGTGGGGGTTGAGATTCTGTGACCATTGCGGGAATGACGAGCGTCCCGCCCGCATTAATTATCAGATCGCCGATAAACCATTCACCACTCACCGGATCGTAATTGCCGACACTTGTAAATGCTGCCATGCCGGCGGGAATAATCATCTCCGTCGGTAGCTGATCGACGATCAGTACGTCAAGTGCCGTTTCATCTCCAATGTTACGTACCTCGATCGTGAATTCGACCGGTTCGTCTGCCATTGGAAACGCGTTACTGACTGATTTGCGGACCTCGACGTCAGGTGAGGCCATGGCATGGGTCACCAGCAGCAACGTAAGCACTATGGCGCTTCTGTGTATTTTCATTCTCGCCTCTCTGCCGAACGACCCGCGCCTTCCTCGATTAGTGGCGACTTCGCTGCACTATTCGATAGTAAGGGAAATGTCGGAGCAAACTGTTCCCCGTTGTATACACTACGCGGATGTCAGAATTAACCAATAGGGGTCGGCATGCCCCGCTCCGCCGAGGTTTTAAGACGGCCGGCGGGCTGTGCGGGCCGGAACCTGCGGAAACCGCTGGTGACTACTCCGGTGTAGTGATCGCCAGACCGGCCTGTTCGAATTGTTCGACGACGAACAGCACGGTGGAATCCATTGCCTCGAGGAACGGGCCAGGATAGACCCCGATGCCGAAGACAGCGATGGCTAACGGTATCACCGTTATCATTTCCCTGACACTAAGGTCGGTAAGTCCTCGGGCAGCTTCAGTCCTTGGTTCACCTAACGCCACGCGTTGCAACATCCACAGCATGTAGGCGGCGCCCAGTACGATGCCACCCATCGCGAGAACGACAAATATGAAGTGTTCATAGGACACTCCCACAAGAATCAGGAACTCGCCTATGAAATTGGATGTTGCAGGAAGGCCAAATGATGCCACGACAAACAGACTCAGGACGGCGACGAAGCGCGGCATGCGTTTGTGAAGCCCACCATAATCTGCCATCGACCTGCTGTGAGTTCGGTCATATAGTTGCCCGACCATCAAGAACAGCGCACCTGTCGTGATGCCGTGCGTCACCATTTGCAGTATTGCGCCCTCGATGCCCTCGCTGTTGAACGAGAATATACCGAGCGTCACGAAACCCATGTGAGACACCGACGAGTAAGCAACCAGTCTTTTCAAATCAGACTGCGCCAGCGCCATGTACCCGCCGTACAGAATCGCCGCGATCGATAGCCACAGAACGAATGGCGCGAATTGGGAAGAGACTTCCGGAAAAATGGGAAGACAAAAACGAATGAGCCCGTAACCGCCCATCTTCAGCAAGACGCCTGCGAGAAGAACGCTGCCAGCGGTCGGCGCTTCCGAGTGTGCGTCCGGCAGCCAGGTGTGAAACGGCAGCATAGGGAGCTTGATTGCAAAACCTAAAAAGAGCGCGACGAAAATCCACAACTGTGACTCCGGCGAGTAGGCAGCGCCCGCCAGCGACTGGATGTCGAACGTGTCTGCCTGCAACGAAAGACCTAGGATGCCAACGAGCAAAAACAGGCTGCCCGTCAGGCTGTACAATACAAATTTCAGGCCGGCGGCGACGCGATCAGGGCCGCCCCATAGAACGATCATGAAGTACATGGGAATCATCGTGACTTCCCAAAGCATGAAGAAGAGAAATGCATCCAGCGCGGTGAATACGACCATCATCGCGCCTTCGACCAGCAGGATGAGCATCATGAAAGCCCGCACGCGTGTCGTGATCGAATTCCAGGAAGCCAATACACACAGCGGACACAGCACGGCAGTGAGAAGCACCAGCAGAATACTGATGCCGTCGACACCGACCGCGTATTGAATGCCGAATGTAGGCATCCACTCCATGCGCTCAACGTACTGCATGCCCTTCTCTGCAGAATCGAATCCGATCCAGAGTCGCAAGGCAAGAAGCGCCTCAACAAGCGTGGTTACCAGGGCCGTAATCACAATCCCGGATCGCCCTCGCACTATCGCAAGGGCTGCGATGCCGATGAAGGGAACGGCGATCATCCAACTCAACAAATGGTCTGCAAAGATTGCGCTCATGTTGTTGCCTACTTTATGCGATCCAGTAAAAGAAGCCCAATGCCACTGCCAGCCAAAAGACCACAATCAGCAGGTCGTGCTGCAGTGTCCGTGGCTGGAATGCTTGGGGCGTGCGTCCGGAGACATCTAAAGCGCGACCTACCCGCTCGGCATTCTTGGCTGTCCGCCCTCTGCCAAAGACGTCCATCCTCTGAGCGACGCCGACACTGCGACTGCCAACAGCGACGACGAGACGATCGATGAGACCGAGGTCGACTACCTTCCAGAGCCACCGTGAAACATTTACGCTGGCCGGGCCGAGCGAGACAATAAACCGGTCAATGATGCCCTGATCAATTACGCGCCACAGCCAGCCAGCGAGCGCGATCGTCGGACGTACTATATAGACGTCATAGATTTCGTCGAAGTAGCCTTTATTCAGGAAAAAGACGTACAGCCGTTTTTTCCATTCTGTCTCGGCGGAACGACGACGACCGGTCCCTGCGTACGCCACCGCCCAGCCTGCAATTCCAATAGCAATCGGCAGGAGAATCCACGCAGAGAAACCGGATGACGGTGCGGCGGCAACCTCGCTGGCAACGCCCACAGACGGCGACAAAAATACTGCGAGCCAGCTCCATACCAGTAATAACAGAGATACGAGAGCGCCTAAGGCCAGTAGCACTCCAACTACGTGTTTTACTGAAAACAGGGTCGGCATGACGCGAGCGTTACCGTCGCTGGCGCCGGGAGGGCCTTTACGGAAGACTGACGTGGCGGTTTTGGCAATGGTCATCGCGGTAAAGAAGACAGTGCCAAGACCGATGATCCAGAGCGCTATGTTCGCGGCCGAGAAGTTTTGCGATAACCACAGGTGTCGGTAGGGGCCTGAGAAAATGACGAGTGGCGGCAGCACCGACAGCAGCAATGCCCCGGCAAAAATGGCTCCTTGCGAACCTGGCGGCTCCTCGCCAGGCGTCTCGACGTGTCGATGGGTCGCGGCGAGAATGTTTCCGGTCGACAAAAACAAGAACGCTTTGAAGAAGCCATGGGCAAGCAAATGGAATATCGCTGCGACGAACGCGCCAACGCCGCATAGAAGCGTCATGAATCCGAGTTGGCTGATCGTCGAGTATGCGAGCGTTCGCTTAACATCTGTCTGGGTCAGCGACACGATTGCCGCAAACAGCGCGGTGACCGCACCGATAGCGGCAATGACGGTCATTGCAGTCGGCGACAGCACGATGACGGGGCTCAAACGTACCAAGAGAAATGGCCCGGCGTTAACCATCGTGGCTGCGTGGATCAGGGCCGAGACCGGGGTTGGCGCCTCCATAGCGAGCGGCAGCCACACATGCGCCGGCATCTGTGCAGATTTGCCGATTGCGCCGGCAAAAAGACAGAGTGTTAGCGCCGTGATGACGTGCGTGGGGATATCGACCCCGGCCTTGGCCATCGACAGGATTTCCGGAATATTCAGCGTCCCAAAAGCGTGATAGGTCAGGATGACGCCGATCAAAAGCCCGACATCTGCGATCGAATTCACGAGAAATACTTTTGTGGCAGCACGATAGGCTGAGCGTCGCTCCGCATAGTGAGAGATGAGCAGGTAAGAGCACAGCCCCATGACTTCCCAGAATATAAACGTCAACAGCAGGTTGCTGCTCATGACCAGAATCGTCATTGCGGCGGTAAAGAGTGCCGTCACGGCAAAAAAGCGGCTGTGGCGAGCATCCCCGATCATATAGCGGGACGAGTAAACCTGAACGACCGTGCTTACGCCCGTAACCAGGAGCAGCAATAACACGGTCAGCGAGTCGATGAAGAATCCCAGGTCGACGACGAGACTACCAACATCCAGCAAACGGTAAAGCGACACCTCAATCGTACCGTTCTCGAGCACGTCCACGAAGGCCGCTATTGATACAAAGAACGAGCCTGCAACGGCCGGGATGACGATTCGATGCCCTACGCCTTGCAGTCGCTGCCCGAAGAGTGCAACCGTGAACGCGGCGCCAAGCGGAAGTAACGGGATGAGCGTATAAATCGACATGGTTTCCTCAGACGCCCCCGTTGGCCAGGGACTCAAGCAAGACGCGAACAATCGAATCGCTCATGATGCCGAGAGCGAACATGGCAACTGCCGCGATGCCGAGGCTTAAGCGCAGGGACACGGCAATCTCGAGTCGCTCGGATTGAATAGTGACCGGCTGATGAAACCAGCAGGAGAAAAGTCTTAAGAAATAGCCGAGCGTCAAGAGCGTCGATGCGAGTACGGCGAACACTGCAAGGTAGTGCTGTGCTTCGAGCGCGCCCAAGACGATATTCCACTTGCCGAAAAAGCCACCGGTTGGCGGCAGGCCAACCATCGAGACAGCAACCACCACCAGCGCGCCGGTTATCCAAGGCGAGCGAACGCTGATTCCTTTGAGGTCATCAAGCGTAGTTGCTCCATGGTAATGCAGCACCGCACCGGCGATCATAAACAACATCGCCTGCATAACGGCATCGTTTATCAGGTAGAACAATCCTCCAGCCAGCGCGGTAGAGTTTCCGAGGCTTACGCCGACGAGAATCAAACCGATGTGGCCAATGCCACCATAGGCAAATATGCGCTTTATGTCGGTCTGGACCAACGCAAGCGCTCCGCCGATGACGGCGGCCAGGACGCCGATGTCCTCGAGCAACACCAGCACAGGGATGTGACTCACCTCGATGCCAGGCTCAATAAGCGAGTACTCGATGCGCACCCAGGCTACCAGCGCGACTTTCGTAACCGTGGATGCAAGTAATGGGGCGATCGCATTTGGCGCATTCGCGTACGCGCCCGGCAGCCACCCGTGCAACGGAATGAGTGCCATTTTTATAGATAGTCCGAGGAAGACGAATATCAGACCTCCCACTACCGCCGTCGAGGTAATCAACTCGGGCATCCGTGTGGCGAGATCTGTCATGTTGAGCGTGCCCGTCGCCGCGTAGAGGTAGCTCACGCCAAGCAGGTAGAGCGTTGCCCCGAACGATCCCAGCAACAGATAACGAAAGGCATAAACCAGGGCCTTGCCGCCGCCGGCGCCAACCAGCGCGTAGCCCGTCAGTGCAGCAACCTCGAGAAACACGAATACGTTGAAGAGATCGGCAGCAAATACAATACCGATGAGCGCGGCTACGAACAGCAGTATCAGCGTGTGATATTGAATGCTTCTGTCGTGCTTCGATGTCACGGCAACACGGCCGTATATAAGCGTCAGCAGCGAGACGGCGCTCATCGTTAGTGCCATGATCGCGGCCAGTGGGTCGTCCAGCCATGCAATTCCTATTGGCGCAGTCCAACCGCCCAGCGCATATTCGATGGGGCCATCACTGACCACGACGCGCAGATTCATGATCGCAAGAACGACCATCACAGAGACGGCGCCGGTCGTTAGAGGCCGACACCAAGATCTCCGTCTGGCACAGAGAATGGGCATCGCCACCGCCGTAACGAACGGAACGAGGAAAAGGAGAATGGGCAACTGGGAATTCATTCGACTCTCTGTACCACTTCGTCTTCATCGAGGCTTCCGTATTGGCGGTAAAGCGCCGCAACCAGGGCCAGGGAGACCCCGAGAGTTGCTACCTGCACTACGATAGCAGTGACGGTCAGAACATGTGGCAGCGGATTCGCGAACGCGGACGCGTCCAGCATCGCCATGTCACCTGACACAATCGGCACAGTTGCACCGTTCTTTGCACTGAATGCTACGAGAAAGAAGATTACGCTCGTTTGCACGATATAGAGCCCGATCAGCTTCTTCACATAGTTCGGGTGCGCCGCCATGATGTAGATGCCCCACAGGAACAAAATTACGAAGACGACGAAATTTGGCCGCTGAAACAGCGCTGACAGTAGCTCAGCCATGGGTGGCCTCCTCATCTTCGTCGTCGGCAGACAGGCTGACAGCAATCGACACCCCGGTAACGGCCACGTCCGCAGCAACCCCGAATTGGGTCATTAGAATTCCCACGTAATGCCGCGATGCGTCATCCAGCCCTGGGATTTCCAGATGCGAGTAGTTCAGAAATTGACCGCCGCCGATCAGGCAAAGGCCGCCGACGCCAACAAAGATCAGGAGACCGAGCCCGTCACCATGCAATACCTTCGGTACGAGCCAGCTGTCGGGTGCATCGCGACCAAAAATAAGGATAGCCAGAATCATGCTTGCCGCAAGTATCACGCCGCCCACGAAACCACCGCCCGGCCCGTGCTGGCCGAACACCAGCACGTATATGCCGAACAGCTGTGCGACGGGAATCACAATTCGCCCCAGTGTCCGGACAATAACGCTGTCGTGAGCCTGAATCATGAATCGCCCTTCCTGAGAATAAGGGCACAGGCAATGCCGGCGGTGAATATTACAATCGTCTCGACGAGCGTGTCCAAAGAGCGATAGTCCATCAGAATTGCAGTTACAACATTTGGCGTTCGGGTTTGCCCGACGCTGTTTTCAAGATAGAACGGCGAGATGTGGGTACTTGCCGGTGAGCCAGGATCGCCGAACGCGGGCAGATCAGCCGCTCCGTAAAGAAGCAATATTGCGACGATCGACAGCCCTACCATCGCAGTCCATGGCATCGGCGAGCGGCGCAGTCGAGTGTCTTTCTCCAGTGTAGAAAAGAGTGTTAACAGAAAAAACACAGTCGCCAGACCTGCGCCCACCACTGCTTCGACGAATGCGACATCCACTGCTCCGAGCAACGCCCAAACAAGCGCTAGCGTGAAGCTGTATGTGCCGAGAATAAATACGGACGAGATGAGATCCTTGACAAGGATCGCCCCGGCCGCCGTCATGACCAGAAAGATAAGAAGTGGCAGCTCAAAAGTCATTCCGTTTTACCCTCCGAGGTTCGAAGGCCGGACCGATGTGCAGCTCTAATGGTGGCATGTGATATGACAGGATTCAGCAGGTAAACGAGTATCAGTACAACCATGATCTTCAGGAAATTCATGCTCAATCCCTGGTAGACGGCGAGACCGGCCAGAACAAGAACCGCTCCCAGCGAATCGGTTAAAGAAAGCGCGTGGGCCCGAACAAACACGTTGGGCAGCCGCAGCATCCCTATGGAGCCAACAATTAGAAAAAACAATCCAAAAACAATGAGGCCAATCGCTAACACGGTCATTTTTGCGGCGCTCCTCTTTCCTCGAGGAACTTGGCAATGGCCAATGCACCTACGAGGTTCAACAGTGCATAACCCGTCGAAATGTCGACGAACATTTCAACCCTTTCGAACACGGTGCCGATCACGACCAGCAATACAATCGCCTTAGTCGAGATGCCGTTTAGTCCCAGAACTCGGTCGAAAACGCTTGGCCCGCGAATCACCCGATATAAATAGACCACCATCAGCGAGACCAGGGTGACAAGAACAAAAAGAAAAAATGTATTCATCACGTCCCTGCCCCGCGTGAAAACATGCGTCCGATCTTGGCGTCGAGTACGCCTTCTCTCAGGTCGACGCTCGACGCTTCGTCGATTGCATGTACGACCAGCTCGCCGGGTGCCACCTCGACCGTAATGGTGCCGGGAGTTAGTGTGATCGAATTTCCGAGGACGACCAGCTCTCCGTCACCGTCAAGTTCGGTATGGTGGTGAATGAGCCGCGGCGAAATGGGCAGTTTCGGGTCGAGAATGAGTCGACTCACGTGCAGACCGCTCTTCAAGATCCTGCCGGTCAGCCACGGAAGGTATCCGAGCGCTGCCAGCCATGAAAATTTGTGCGTTGACGTTTTGCGCGCTGGTTGCAGCCACATGACCAGTCCTGCAAAGAAGGCGCCCGCGCCAACGCGAGCTGGATCAAAGGAATCCGACAACAGGAGCCAAAAAGCGAATAGTAAGATCGCACCCATAATTCTCATAGCTCGATCGACTCCCACGTTGCGTCTTTACAATAGCGGTGAAAATCCATGGTCTGTGGATCCAGCGCCACGAGATTCACCCACTCGTTGTGAAAAAATTGCTGCAGAACTTCATGTCGGCCGATGATCGCGGCGATGACTTGCGGGTCCGCCTCGATGATTGTGAGCAGTCGCATCGGCTCGTGTTTGTGAATTTCGCCATTATTGACAGTCTGCAGCGGCAGTCCGGTCGCCAGATCGCTTTGCGCGCCGTACATGAGACCTACGCCAGCGACCACGTTGTGAATAACTTTGCTGCCGCTTCCATATTTCCAGGGATCTGTAGCCGAAAAGTAATGTTCCATGTTGATCCATTCGCCAACGACCAGCGGCGCCGTCATGATTTTTTCCAGGATCGCACCTTCAGGATCTGTCCTGGAATCATACGAATGCAGGAAGCTTCGACCGCCAAGATCCAGCCCTTTTGTTAACGCTCTGCGGCCTACAATGAATGCAGCGTTTCCAGAAAGGCCCCATTCCGGTCTTGGATTTGCCCAGTCAAAGCTTCTCGCGTGGACGTGCGCGTAGGCTTGATCTGCCGTCATTCCGCGCGGCGTGCCAGGAATCCGGCCACAGCGCTCGAGTGCCTGTTGCGCGCCGCCCACTGAAAATCCCTGTTGGAGCCTTTTCAAATCCTCGTGATGGCTGGCGGGAACATCAACGAGATCATAGAGATCGACACGATCGGTGTTCGTGTCATGTTTGCCGGGAAGAAACCAGGTGTCGGTCGGTATGTCCAGGCCGCGCTTTTCGAGTTCGTCGCGAACCTCAGGGTTATTTCCCATCGCAGCAAACACGCGCGCATTCGGGTCACCGGGTCGACCTCCGCAGGCGCCGCAGTCAAGTGCAGCAAAATAGGGATTATTGTCCGAGTTTCCACCGTGGCCGCACAACACGATGAAGCGCGCGAAGTTGTTGATCAAACCGACAGTTCGCAGCCCGTTCTCTACAAACGTTGCTTGCTCCTCTATGGTGAAGCCGCGCGTCAGGGTCGTCGGTTGGCCCGCAACCTTGGGCGGCTCCCCCGTATCGACGCCAACTTTAATTTCCGTTGCCACCGGTCGAACGAAGAACCGGTTAGCGGCCCGAACCATTGCTTCGTAGGGCCGCCGGATCATCGTCTTACCGATCAGTCCCGCACTGAAAAAGAGGCCGAGCACATCCACCAGCAGGAATGACGCAACGGGATTGTGCTTCAAATCGTGAAACAACTGCTCGCCGAATTTTTTCCAGCGCGACCCGGAAGCGTAGCTTGACAGTGCCTCCTGTTGCCCTGGTCGGGGAAGCTCAAACAAAGCGTTCGATGGTGCCAGTAGCACCGGGCACAGCGCGGGCGACTCATCCGTGTCAAACACGCGATGACTGATCGGAATGCCGAAGAATCCGGCATAGCCGAACGTCTCAAATGAACCGGCTTTTTCGAAGTGCCGACGAAACGGTTCGGAGCGGACGTCAATACAGAACGCCACCTGCGCGAGAGGGCGCTCGCCTGTTTCCGGCACGGTGCCTTGGTGAGCCGCTATCTTCGACAGAGTTTCGTTGCGGTAAGAGTCCTCGTACGCTTCAAGCCAAACAGGTCCATGCCGCGCTGCGGGAAAGGCGTCGAGCCAGCCGAGCATTGTCCTCGCGTTTTCCTGTGTAAATGCGCGAATCTCGTCCAGCGGGAGCGCCAAAAGTTGCGCAAGGTGAAACAGCCGCCACGCGTCACGGCAAACAGAAAGCTTGTTGGAACTGATAGCTGAGCTTCCCACATCGCCGTGTTTTTCGAGATGCCTCGTGATCGCAGGCAGGGTTCCTTCGATGCCCCACTCGCGGTGCGCGGCGACGTTGGCGAGCTCCGCTTCGTAGAACAGCCGGACGGCAAGATAATGCACGATATCGATCGGGCACTCTTTCTGTATCAGGTCGTCCGGGTTCAGTCCTCGCCAGCGCACGTAGCCGGTCCAACCCGAGAGCTGTGCGAGCACACGCGTCAGGTAGTCCGTACAGCGAGTTTCAGGAATCCGCATCGCTTCAAGAGATTTATGGATGGCGGCTTCGGGATCCTCGGGCAGTGCGGCAACTTTCTCGGCGAATCTTTCGATGCCGAGGAACGCACCGCTCTTGTCGTAAGCAGCAAGCTCGCGCCACGCGGCGTAGAATCCCGAGCGTTTTTCCGGCATTTTCCAACCGGCCATGCCCTCGTCGACGAATGACGAGACCCATTTGATCATTTGCTCGTCGATGGTGGTTACGACTGAGGAACCGCTCAGCTCGTCCAGCCAGTCGCTAAGTGCACGGCGAAATGGCAGCTCGGGATGTATCGTGGTCTCGCCCTGCCCCGAGCCGCCGCTTTCTTCCTCGACCCGGGGGTCGACCAGGTTGAGTGCAGATAACACGCACTGCCAAAGTTCATCCAGTTCTACATCTGTTGAAGCGCCTGAACGACATTGCGTCAGCGCCCCCTCGCTCGAAAATTGCCAATCGAACAGCGCTGGCTCGAGTGTATCGATGCCGTGCACAAAGTGAAGCCGTTGGACCTCTGCTGCCGTAACCGTGCGAGCCGCAAGCGCAACGGATCCGTCGGTTTGCGGTCCGACGCGTGCGAGTGCTCTGACAATACTGCGCTCTTGAATTCTCCCTGCCTGGTAAAAACCACGGTATTCGTCATTCGGCAAATAACCTTCGGCGCCAAAGAGGTGTTTTGCCTCCCGAATTGCCTCGTCGAAAGGAAGATGCTCGAGGCCGTGTATCGGGTTGTGATGCACGAATGACTTCATCGGCCAGAATTGCGAGACAGGTTCCACCGCCTCTTCGATCTGGTGCATGAGTGCGCTCATTTCAGTCATCGTCGGCTTAAGCTTTCAACGCGGCAAGGGGGTGAGCGGACAGCCGCTTATGCGCGTCAGTGCCGATGATCGATAGCTCGCGGCCGTTTTCTTCAAACTCTTTGCGTACCAGGTCCAGGTTGGCTACGACCGTATGATCGACGAATTTAGTTGCGGAAAGGTCGACGACAACTTTCTTGGCATCCTGACGCCCGATGGTTTGCTTGAGCGCTATCCACGTGCTGAAAACCGCAGAGCGATTGACCTTGATTGTCGCGCTGCCACTGCCATCGTCATTGACTTCTATACTCGGCTTAAACAGCGAACTGAGCGGCGCGCCATTGACAAGATGAATGACAGCCTTCACCAGGATGCCAATGCCAATACCAACGAGCAGATCGGTCGCGAGAACACCCAGGATGGTTGCCACAAAGACGATGAGCTGCTCACGACCCACCTGGTACATGTGTTTAAACTCCTGAGGAGATGCAAGACGAAAACCGGTAAACACTAGCATCGCGGCAAGCGCCGCAAGCGGTATTCGATTAATCAGAAACGGCACGAGTGCTACGAAGGCGAGCAAAAAGATGCCGTGAAACATGTTTGCGAATCTCGTCCGCGCACCATTATCAATGTTCGCTTTGCTTCTTACAATTTCGGAGATCATGGGCAGACCACCGATGAATGCCGCAAGCGTGTTGCCGATGCCCACGGCGAGCAGGTCCTTGTCGAGGTTTGTTTTGCGGCGCCACGGATCAATCTGATCGACGGCCTTCGCGCTCAATAACGACTCTACGCTTCCGATCAACGAAAACATGATGATGTACTTGATGCCGACGCTTGTGAATACGCCGGAGAAATCCGGGAAAGTGATAGCGCTAAACATGTCGCTCGGCACGTTGACGAGAAAGCGCGGCCCGAGGGAATGGTCCTGCCCGCCGAATGACACGATCTGTTCGCGGCCAATATCGAAATACATGCCGAGAGGCACGGCAACCAGCAGTACGAGCATCGGAGCCGGAATAATTTTGTATTTCGGATTCTTGATGAACGTAAAGCCGAACATGATAACCAGGCTAATACCACCAATCAGCGCAATAACCGGATTCATTTCCGTGAAGTAACCCGGTATTGCCGCGAGCCGTTCCAACGGGGCTCCTTCTCCCTGTAGGCCAAGCATTATCGGAAACTGCGTGGCGATTACGAGGACGCCGATCGACGCAAGCAGGCCGTGAACCGCTGAAGTCGGAAAAAATTCACCCAGAATTCCGGCCTTGAATACGCCGAAGAAAATCTGGATGACACCCGCTGCTACCCCGACGCCAAGGGCCAGTCGATACGCCTGCATATCTGCGGCGACATCAGCACCACCGGTGAATCCGAACTCGGTAACACAACCGAGTGCGACTACAATGAGCCCGGCGGCGGGCCCTTTGATCGTCATTTCCGAATTGCTGATGAAGGCGGACAAAACTCCGCCAATTATTGCCGTGAATACGCCTGCGATTGCGGGATAGCCGCACGCTAGGGAAATAGCGAGACACAGTGGCAGTGCAATGAGGAACACCAGGAATCCGGATAATGCGTCGGCTTTCCAGTTTCGCGCTAACCCATCCAGCGTTCCCCGCGGAACGTCATTTTTTTCTGTATTCATTTCACCCTTCTTGTGTCGCTCAAGAGCTCGATATCGAATCGATAAATCGCGCCAGGCAAGCGCGCGTTCGCGGTCGGTCGTTGAGCATTAATTACTCGAATTATTACGCTGAGACACAGACCATAAACGTCGTGCCGTTTTAATATCTGACTGGCTTAGGCCCCTTATGCGGCCCTCGATAAAGCTCAGGCCCTCTATGATCCACGCGGCGATTTCCGGATGGACCAGAGAGTAAAAATGCCGCCGCCCATCGCGGCGTTCCTCGAGAATGCCGTGCAGTCTCATCAATCCAAGGTGCTGTGACACGCGCGGGCCGGGGAGCTCAAGGGTGTCGACGAGAGAATTGACATCGCATTCACCTGCACGCAGTTCCTCAATAATTCGTATGCGGTCCGGATGAGCGATCACGCGAAGCATCTCGGCGAGTTCCTTCGCGACCAACTGACGCTTTGGCATATGAGTCTCCCCCTGTCCCCTGTCTTTCTTGTTGTTTTCGCTCATCATATGCTTCTGAACGTGAATATATTCAAAGATACGCAGATGAGAAAGTGGAGTTGACCACGGCCAAAATCGAAAGTCAATCTCTCCAGCCGGCTGTTAGTCAGACAGACAGATCGGCAGTGACCTGCATGCCAACCGATGTTTTATCGCCTGGTGCCGCGTCTGGCGATCTGGAAGACATGACGGCAGCAACGAGATGAGCTAACAAGGACCATCTACGCTCCAAACAATTCGAATATTTCCGCACCTGTCAGGTTCTTGGTCTTGTTAGTGAACGAATAGTAGCCAGGTTTTTCGTCGATGAAGACCTGGGTATCGAACACGAGGTCTTCGCTATCCTCAAAAACACCGATCGGGATCATATGTTGCCCTGATGCTTTAATACGGTAAAACAAGTGCGTTCCGCAGTTGCGGCAAAACCCGCGCTCAGCCCAGTCCGATGAGCTGAATATCGAAACGCTGGCGTCGCCGTCTATTGCAACATCGCTACCGCAGTCAATTTCCATAAAGGGGCCTCCGCCCCAGCGTCGACACATTCTGCAGTGACAGGCTCCGACGTTGTTGGGGGCAGTCTTTGCTGTGATTTTTACGTCACCACAAAGACAATGACCTCGTCGCTCAATTGAATTACTGACATTTTCGCCCATTGCTATCTCCTAGGTTCTTGGTTTATATGCCGGTGCCCTATCAGGCCTTATCAGGACAGGAGCGGTCACAGGTCCTCTGGTTCTCCCGCCGTCGCACAGCAAAGGATCGGTCTGACGCGAAAAGGTGTCAACTGTGACGATGCCAGCGCTGCCCTCCCGGTCAGTTGGACTGCGCCTGATCTTCCATATTTACGGCAACCGCCTCTGCAGGTGTACGGTATTTACTACATCAGGCATGTAACAAAAGAACTGGCTTATGCCCAGCATCGAAAATCTATTCGACAAGACTGACGGAGCCAGGGCATCGGGTAATGGATACCGGGCCATAAGCTGATGTGCCCGGCACCCACTTGATTGAGTTGCCAACAGACAACTAAATCCCCAAACTCACTGGTCAACGAACAGCAAGGAAACCTTTATGTGTCGCTGGCTTGCATACTCGGGCGCACCCATTCATCTCGATGAGGTGCTGTTCAAAACCGAGCATTCCCTGATTGACCAAAGCCTGCGAGCTGCGAACTCCCCCACTACGACGAACGGTGACGGATTCGGTATCGGTTGGTACGGCAAACGAGATATGCCAGGCGTCTACAGGGATATCCGTCCCGCCTGGAACGATTACAACCTGCAGGCGCTTGCGGCGCAGCTCGAATCGCCGATGTTCATGGCACACGTCCGGGCAACGACCGGATCGCCGGTGCAAAGAACGAACTGCCACCCGTTTAATTTTGGCAAGTGGCTGTTCGTCCACAACGGCGACATTAACAAATTCGACCAGCTACATAGGGACCTTGCGTTTGCGGTTTCGCCCGAATTGTTCCCGTACATTAGGGGTACCACTGACTCCGAACTGATGTTTCTGGTCGCATTGACTTTCGGCATGGACGGCGACGTGTATGCCGGCGTTGCCAGAATGGCTGGGTTCGTCGAGCACCTGGCCGCGCAGCACGGAATAAAAGATGCGCTGCAAATGACGCTCGGAATCAGCGATGGTGAATCGCTTTATGCCGTCCGCTATTCCACCGCAGGCGATTCACGCACACTCTTTCACAGTGCTAGTCGAGACGCGACGATGGAAATTGCACCCGATGCTGGCCGTTTCTCCAGAGACGCTCGCGCAATTGTCTCAGAACCTTTGAGCGACCTTGAGGCCGAATGGACGCCCGTTCCAGAGTCCAGCTTTCTCACAATCACGAGGGGCGAAATATCTTGCGAGCAATTTTCTCCAATTGCACCGTAGTAACAGGTGTGTATTGAGATCGTCGAATGGGTCTGAGATAGAGCTTACCGACCTGTAGCGACGCACGGCCGTTAACTGCACCAGGCATTATCGTCGAAGTCCCCAATCCGTAATTCCACAAGATGCACGATGCGGCCGTCGCTCGAGCGAGCTTTGCAATCGCTTTACTAACTGTCTTTCTAGTTTTCGCAGCGACGAAGATCAGGATGACCTAATACAACAATCAGGAATACAAGAAAGCCTGTAGCAGAATCTTGTGTGAGTTCACAATTGGCTCTGGAACGACGTTTCATGTCTACGTTTGCAACAAGCACTAAAGCGCTTTGGACCGGACTGCGGTTAAAGCTGCCGCCTGCAGGATCCGTCACCAGGACGCCGGAGCGCCCCTACCGCATCCACCTGCTTCGGGCTGTCAAAAATGATTGGGCTTTCGCCTTTGCCGCTACCGCAAGGCTAATTTCGCCGAGTCCTTCATGTGCGCGCGAGATATCAATCCAGTGCTGTGGGCAGGTCGGTTTCAACTCGCAACGCTCGTTAGCAATCGCAAGTGCCAGTGGAAAGCGGCCTGCACGAAGCGCAGCTTCCAGCAAGGTCCAGCCAATGACGTCACGCTGAACGAAACTTCCGCCCAGCAACTCAGAATTATCGCGTATAGGCAAAATTTCTTCGACGCATTCTGCGTAGCGCTCATTCTGAAAATGCCTGATACCGCGACAGAATGGCAAACCGACATCTCGTATGGCGGCAATGTTCGCCGCCGACCCGTTGTCGATGTATGTTTCGTTTGTGGCAAGTAACTGCTGCATTTCTGCTTCCCGCGAATCTGCAGCAAACGCCATCATAGCGTGGACATTATTGAACGCATAAAGCGTGTCTTTTGCAGCTGGTGCCCACTTATCCGCTAATTCGACCCAGCGCTGACCGACGTCAACGTTTGCGAGTTCGAGGCGCCACAGCAAGGCCGATGCGTCAAATTCCTCATAGCGGTCAGCGTGATCCTGTGACCGACGGAGTTCGTGGTCGTAGATGTCGAGGACGCGTTCAAAGTCCTGCTGATAGAGATGTAACAATGCCGTGTGCCACCATAAATGGATAGCAAGTTCTGATTGTGCCCACTTCGAAACGTGGTTGTACATGAACCGCAATCCGTCCGACTGCCGGCCCCGCATGTCCATCGCATGACAGAGAGCGTGAACTGCGTAAGGGTGGTCTTCGCGCAGACTCAGCGATGCTTCGGCCATTCGCTCGGCGCGATCGAAATCCCTGTTTTCTTCGAGCCCGAAGGCGTAGAACCCTAGAACGAATTCAAACCCATCGATGCTTGCATCCCAAAGTCGGTAGACCCGGCCTACCACGTCGCGCTGGCCGGCAACGTTGCCAAACAATACATGCGTCAGATGAAGGAGTTGCAGGGCGAGCAGGTCATGCGGAAATCGGGCCAGAGCGCTCTCCCACGCACCGATCGCGCCATCGACATCGTCATTTGCCCACGCGGTCACCGCCTGCAGATGCAGCAGCTCTCGTTCATTTGCATCGGCCGACAAATGGCTGGCTGCCGCGACAGTGCTGGCTAACTCTTTTCGGACCCGCGTTTCCATGACCTGGGTCAGGTAGGCGGCCTTGAAAAGGCGGGCAAGTATGAAGCCGGGGTGATCCTTGATGACCGCGTTTATCTCCTCGAGCGGGTCCCCACGGAACGCAAGATAGGACTCGTGCGCCTGCTCGAGCGCTTCGATCGCCGCGCTGTTTGCATAGGATACAGGTATGCCTCTGCAATCTTTCAACGCCGGTTTCTGCTCATTATCCTCGCTTTCGTACATTTCGTGATTCTCAAGAACCTCGTGCCAGCAGATCGGCTCGGGCAGTTCCGAGTTGCCGGCTGGAGCGAGATTGTCGCACAACCCAATATCAGCGAAAGGGAGAACCGGCCCGCACACATTGGCTGCTGTAAATGGATCCGTTTTGGCCTAATGCAGATAATTCCTGGTTGGCTACCCGATTTGCTTTTTTTCCGAAAGCGGACCTTAATCTGACGGCAGACAATCTGACCCAGTCCAACGGCCGCTGCCTTTGGACCGCCGGCATGCCAATAAGGAAAAAAATGTACGCCGTCAATCCGAGCACTTTTGTCCGCTGCGCTATGGCTGCAGCTGCGCTCTTGCTGGCCCCGAGCGCCGAATCCGATGCTCTGCATGATCACGACAATGGGCCGCTCACCGGGTACTTCGGCATTCCGGATAGCACCGAAGGGTCGAATATTTTGGTTCAAGGTGCAGGTCAATGGTCTGCGTTGCTCATGTCCGCCAGTCACTCCATCAGCGACGCTCGAAGCGTTGAATCAATAATTCTTGATGGCGAAACCACGCGCCTCGAGCTCAGCTATCGGCGCGGAATCGGGCCCGGGCTCGAACTGGGCGTCGAGCTTCCCTATGTTTGGCATGAGTCAGGTGGGTTTGATTCGTTCATCGACAACTGGCATGGCTGGCTGGGTTTCCCGGGCGGGTTTCGAGACAACCGCGCCAAGGGTCAGCTTGAGTTTCAGTATACCGACGGTGTCGCGAAGCCCGTTGACTACCGCAAGAATGAGAATGGTATTGGCGACGTTCGTCTATTCGCCGGTTGGCGTTTTCGCGACGATCCAAAGCATGCCATGGCGGTCCGCTTTGGCGTCAAGTTTCCGACCGGCGACAGTGAACGTCTGCTCGGCAGCGGAGGCACAGACCTGAGCCTTGGCCTGGCAGGCGACCTCACACGGTTCTTCGGCATCTCAGGACTCAGTGCCTATTATCGTGCGAGCGTAATATCCATTGGCGAACCCGATCTGCTTGTGGAGCGATCCAATGATTTTGTGGGTCACCTGGGACTGGGCGCCGGCTATACCATTGCCGAGAATATTGAGCTGCTGCTGCAGGGTGCTGTGCGCAGCCCGCTCTATGAATCAGCAATCGAAAATCTTGGCGAGCCGGCCGTGACGCTGACGTTTGGCGGAAATTTCCGGCTATTTTCTAATTTCCAGATAGGCATCGGTTTGAGCGAAGACCTCAGCGTGCAGTCTGCGCCGGATGTTGCGTTCCAGCTTTCAATCAAATACCAGCCGCAATGATCGTTCGCCGGGTTTCCGAAAATGAACCAGGTCGCAGCGGGAAACGAGCATCAGTCCGGGCTCAGGATTTCGGCAGTCACGCAGTGCCCCTTACGGGCTGCTGATATCTGTCTGTACAGGTTCCAGTGAGGCTTCCTGGGGCTCTTCCCGCGCAATCATATCGATGTTGCCCTGGAATAACGCACCGTCTTCCATTGAGATGCGAGCGCAGTAGATGTTGCCCTTTACATCCGAACTCTTGGTCAGTGAAACGATGCTTTCACTGTGGATGTCCCCCACGACCTTGCCAAGCACGATAACGGAGCTGGCATGGATATTAGCCATCACCCGCCCCTGTTCACCAACAGTCAGGTGTTTTTTGTGATGCGCAATTGTGCCCTCGATCTGGCCCTCAATGATCAGGTCTTCGTCAGCGGACAGTTCGCCCTTGAAGACCAGCGTTGGCCCGATCACGGAAACGCTCTTGGAGCGCAGCAAGCGCGCCTGACCGCTCTTTGGCGCCGTCCCTATGTCATGCAAATCGTCATCATCAGCCTTGTTGAATAATGCCATTGTTTTATCCTCGTACGTATACCGGTAGACGGACCTGGCGGTCACCGGTGTTTTCGTGTGCTGCCGAATTGCGAGAGTGCAGGTTCACACAAAACTGATCAGGCGAACTGGAACGTGGTCACAGAATAAGTGCTGCGTTGCCAGTTTCGCCATTAGCCATCAGAGACGGACGTACTGCTTGCGTCCGGCTCAGCTCGCCAACATTCTTCTTTTCCGAAAAGCGGGATTAAATTAACACCTTTTAAACAATAACTTAGAAAGGTTATTAAAAGTATTTTATAGCATGTTGCGCGCACTGCACGCGCGTCTGACATAGGTAAGTACCGTCCGGCCTAGACCCGCGGAGACCCGTCTCTGCCGAATAAAAATCCCTTTAGGTAGTGGTGCTAATTGTTCTGCATCCTGGTTGTGTAAGCCCGCTTAGCCTCGGCATACCGGGCGAATGCCGCACTAAAGTCGTCGTTTGTCGCCAGCAGCTCGTTCATTTCCTGGCGCATACTGTCCTTCTTTTTCTGCATTTGCGATCCGGGCGGCGACGGCCAATCCCATCCACCCGGCCCTGTCTGGTCGGCACTCATGGTTGCCTCCAGCCGGCGCTGGAACTTCGGCGTGCAGACCTGCACTTTGCGCCGGGAACCCAGTGCCTTCTCCTTCTTGCAACGGACGTCAAAGTCATCATCGCTGTTGATGTCATTGAAGATAGAAAACAGGTCTTTTTCGGCCGATTCCGCTTCCTTTCTGAGCTGACTGCTGGACTTTTCATCGTCTTGCGCGAAAGCAACCAGGTTTGTGTCCGCCGCCGTAAATGCCAGTGCCAGCAGGGCTCCGGCGGCGCAGTTCCAGCACACCTGCGGGACATTTAGGATGGCCATAGTGACTCCAGAGGCTGTTGATAGGCCAATTGTAACAAAATCGTCCTGGCAGGACGGTGGAATGACCCTGCTAAGCCGCGGAATTCGGCGCCGCCGGGCCCCGCGTTTCGAGTTGCCGGCAACTCGCTTGAGCATTTGTGAAGCGGTTCAGTACACTACCGTCCTGTTGCGACTCAGCAGGGTCAACGCCTGTCGTCTTCACTCTACCTAACCGCGGATTCAGCAAATGTTAAAAATCCTGACCGGCCTCCTCGCTGTCCTTATTTCAATCAGCTCACTGGCGCAAAGCAATCGTATCGATATTATTCGTCACGATGCCCCTGAGCTCGCTCAGTTTGGCGCATATGACATCGGCGTAAGAACACTGGAAATGACGGATTCGGACCGTCCTGACGTTCTGAATACCGTGGAGGATGGCGCAACGACTTACTATGACCGTCACCTGACCGTCGAGGTCTGGTACCCGGCGTTGCTTGCTGAAAACCAGCAGCCTGGCACGGCATATTCGACGCCGACGCGCAATCTGGACATTACGGCAACCCTCCACGGCAGAGCCACGCGAGATGCCCGGCCGCACAGCGACATCGGTGCTGTGCCACTAATCATCATTTCGCATGGTTATCCAGGTAATCGATACCTGATGAGCCATATGGGCGAGAACCTCGCCAGCAAAGGTTATGTAGTGGCGTCAATTGACCACCGCGAGAGCACCTATACGGATCAGGCGCCGATTTCCAGCACCTTATATCACCGGCCGCTGGATCAACTCTTCGTGCTCGATCAGATATCGATGCTGGCAAACAGCAACACCGGTTTCCTGGCCGGCCTGGTCGATACGGATAATACCGGCATTGTTGGCTATTCCATGGGCGGCTATGGCCTGGTTATCAACGTGGGTGGCGGCTACAGCGAAACGCTGGTTTCGCATCAGATGGCGCCGCCAAACGGGCTGGCAGTTCGACACGCGGCCTCCAATCCGGACTACCGCGACAAACTCGATACACGCATCAAGGCTGCGTTTGCGGTAGCACCGTGGGGCATGGCAAACGGTGTTTGGAACCCGGATGACCTCAGCGGCATCGAGGTACCAACCTTCTATCTGTCCGGCAGTGTCGACACCACCGCCGGTTACGAAAAAGGGACGCGAGCAATATTTGAAAGTGCGATACAAAGCGATCGTTACCTGCTTACTTACGTGAACGCCGGTCACAACGCCGGCGCACCAATACCCTTACCGGTAGAACTTCAAACGAACGAAGACCAGACAGGGGCGTCGCACTACACCGACCCCGTTTGGGACTCGGTCCGAATGAATAACATCATGGATCACTTTGCGACCGCGTTTTTTGATTACAATTTGAAGGGACGCAAGGACAGGCTGGAGTACCTGAGCCTGGTGCCGGACGCCCATGATGGCGTCTATTCCAAGAACGAGGGGTTGGAAACGGAAGACCATACTTACTGGAAAGGGTTCGAGGCCGGTACCGCCCGAGGTCTGATGCTCGAACACCTCGGATCGGCACAGTAGCGCGTTGATCGTATGCCTGCTGGATGTAGAGACAGGCCGACAGGCACCGTCTCGCGGCAGTCGCAGAATCGAAAAATAGTGAATAGGCGAGCGCCACAGATTGTGCTCGGACGCAAATAGAAAAACAGATTGATGTGGGGGAACAATGACTATCGGCAAAAACTATAGCGTGAGTAACCTGGCGCACTTCTCGTACAACTTTTGTTGCATGATCGTACTGTCGGGGTTACTCAGTGCGCCAGCAGTAGCGCAACGTGGAGCAATCCAGCCGGCAGCCCATGCAGGTCAGCAGCCGGTCAACAATCTGCCCAATCCTTATGAGACGCAGCGAAATTTTGGTACTTTGCCCGATGGCCGGAGCTGGGGCTCGGTTAGCGCTGTAAATATTGACACCGATGGTATCCACGTCTGGGCGGGTGACCGCTGTGGAATGAATTCCTGCGCCACCTCAGATGTCGATCCGATGGTCAAGCTCAATCCTGATGGTCGAGTTGTAGCATCATTCGGTGCCGGCCAGATGATCTGGCCCCATGGCATCGACGTTGACAGTGACGGCAATATTTGGGTTGCCGATGCGCGGCTCGCAAACGATGCGGAACTAGAGGAAAACCCGGCGGCCGCCAACCGCGGTAGCGCTGTCCTGAAGTTCAGCCCAAGCGGCGAATTGTTAATGACACTTGGCACGCCAGGTGAAATGGGAGATCCACCTTCACATTTCACGCAACCTAACGACGTCGCGGTAGCGCCAAACGGGAATATTTATGTAGGCGAGACTCATGGCGCACAATTCCAGGATGAGCCGGGCCCGGATGCGAAAAGTCGCATTTCGATATTTTCACTTGACGGTACGTTCATCAAGACCTTTGGAGAATGGGGGCTGGAAGACGGCCAGTTCCGTTCGCCACATTCGCTGTCATTCGATTCCCAGGGGCGGCTGTTTGTTGCAGATCGCGGTAACAATCGCGTTCAAATTTTTACGCAGGATGGCGATCACCTTGATACCTGGTATCAATTCAGTCGCATCAGCGGTCTTTATATCGATCGGTCCAACGACATGCTGTATGCCATCGATTCCGAATCTGATCCAAACTACAATCCCGGCGGCTGGCGCAAGGGTTTGCGAGTCGGCAACGCGCGCAACGGTCAGGTGCTGTATTTCATCCCCGAGCACGTTTCAGAACGATCATCCGGAATGGGTGGCACTGGCTCGATGGGTGAAGGCGTAACCGTGGATCGTAACGGCGTTGTATACGCTGGCGAGGTGGGCCCCATAAAAGGCATGACCAGATTTGTACCTCGACTGATTCCTTAGCGCTCAAAAGGCAAATTCAGCTGGTATTATATTAGCCAACGCATGCGTTGCGAGCGTCTCGAATACCAGACAAGAAACCCAGCCAGTAACAGCGGCATGAAAATAATGCCGAGTATTTCACCGGGTCCGAAATCAATACCGAGACGCAATGCATGAAATTGCGCCACAACGGTTCCCAGGAGCGACGCCACGAAAAAGTAGAGTGAGGCCGACCTTCTGAACAGCAGCAGAAGACTTCCCAGTGTACCGCCGAATACAGCCAGTGCGAAGCCGAGCGTTGCCCAGGCGGGCCTGCCTGCAATGATCGCTCGCTCAGTCTCACGATAGGCGGATATTGAGTCCGGATCCATTTGCACGACGAAATTAACGGCACCCAGCAAATTCCAAATCAATGTTATCGCGCCGATAATCCAGAAGCTCCAATGAACCCGCAAGGTACTTTCGTTAGTCATTTCTTAGTCGGCTGCTGCAAAAGCGTGACCGCAGAGTGTAACGTTATTTCCGTCAGATTTGCTCCGGGCTAACTGACAATGGCGTGGTAGGATCTTGAATATCCCCATTCGGTTCTAGACCAGCAAAGGCTAATTTATGAAAACACTTAAATGCGAAGTATGTGATGCCGACATTCAGGGCGAGGATTTCGACGCCTGGTTTGCTAACGCGCGCGGTCACTGGATGACGGAGCACGCAGATCTCATGCAAGAGATGGCGGGAAAGCCGAAAGAAGAAGGCGAAAAATGGATGGCTGAAGCCCGCAAGCGATTTGACGCTGCCTGAGTACGCTGAATACGGTGTGACGCTGCGATCTGTCAGTTTACCTGCGGGCGATGCTATTGCGCTTAAGAGGATTGCCATGCGGCGTGCGGGTATTGCCGCGCTGGGCCTGTTGCCAATTCTGACGATTGCCGCAGACGCCGATCAGCGCAACTATCGGTTCGAGCTTTCGCCAGTTACAGGGTACGTCACCGGCGGTACTTTCGAAGACAAAGTGACCGGCGAGAAACTGCAACTCGACAACAGTTCAGCCGTTGGTCTTCAGTTCAACATTCGTGCGGATAGCCAGTCCACCTGGGAGATCCACTACGTAAATCAGGGCACGAGTGCGTCCACGCAAACCGCACCTTCGCTGGATGTGACGATCCAAAAATTCGAAGTTGGCGGCACCTATGAGACCAGTGATCAGGCCACTCGTCCCTTCGCCGCGGCAACGATCGGGTTTTCCCGGTTCGAGCCGGCAGATAGCACCCTCAATGACGATACCTACTTTTCATTCTCGTTGGGTGGTGGTGTCAAGTTTTTTACCGATCGCCAATTTGGCGTTACGCTGGATGCTCGCTGGACAGCTGCTGTCATTGACGAGGACACCGACGTGTTTTGCATTTCAGCAGGCGGTCTGACTTGCCTGGTTCAGGCCGACGCCGGTCTGACGTCTCAGTTTCGGTTGTTTGTCGGCCTCAACGCCCGGTTCTGACTATGTGCTATCGCGTGCGTCATTCCAACAGGTTTGCTCCGCCATCATCCATTTGTTCCGGTCGGCGCCAATACTTGTATTGCGGCGTCCATTCAGCCTCACTTAATCCTGCCATGGCCAGCAGGTTCCACAAGGAACAGTACTGATCGCCAGGACCAAACACTGCCGAATTTTTTCTTGTAATACGATCGCCGGTGCGTTCATAAACGACTGCGCCGGGCATGTTATCCTGGCCTTCCATGACAGTTTGTTCGCGAATGTAATCACCGCCACCGTGCGATGCCAGTCGAAAACGCCAATTGCGCGAATTTGCGAACGTTCTCTGCACATGCGGTGAGTCCTTTGACACGAGAAAGACCGGCATTGCTGACTCCAGGTGCGACAGAAAACCGTTAAACCCATCACCCCACAAAGTGCAGTAACGACATCCCTGCCCCATATTGTGAATAAGGAGCAGTCGGTCATTCTCGCCAAACATTTCCAGCAGCGTCACGTCGCCATCCAATGTAACAAACGGATAGTTTTGCACGACGTCGCCGGAGTGATCCTTGCGCAGCTCATTGAGCCTGGTCGTCAACTCGTAAATTTGCTTTTCCAGTTCCTGAATTTCAGTTGTCACTGCTTGATCCTCCTTCCTGTTCTACGTCGTTAACACCGCTTTTAGATAGTTGCCCGCATTGGCTGTATTTGCATATACGTCAAAGACCGCCACACCCATTCGAGCGGGCCAAACCGGTAGTGCTTGAGCCACCAGCGCGAAAAGTAAATCTGGAAAATAATGATTGCGAGAACGATCAGCATTTGTGGTGCGCGCGAAATCTTCCCATACAGACCGAAGCCGTAGCCGTGAAAGACAATCGCAAGGATTACGGTTTGCATAATGTAGTTTGTCAGCGCCATCCGGCCGAGCGGTGCCAGCCTGCCCAGGTGTCTATGCCATCGCGTCGAATGAAGCAGGCAAACCACAAAGCCCAGGTAACCCGCAGTCATAAGGTATTGGCCTGCCATGAACAACACGAACCCAACTCCAGGCAACGGCGTAATGCCCTCAATGGACGGATGCTGCATTATCAACAGGCCGGCAATAGTCACGGCCAGCCCCAGTCCCAATCCGATCCAGGCCATGGATCTGAACAGCGTTGCGTGAGCACGGTGATTTCTGATTACATTGCTGTAAACCAGCCAATAACCAAGAATAAAAACCGGCAGCAATATAATGAGCGAGAAGACTGGCGTAAACTTGACCCGCTCTAGCGCGTCTGAAGCTCGAAACGCGGTCACTTGCCAATAGCTGCCATCCAGAAACACTCGATTCTCTTCGGCACTCGATGTCCGGTTTTCGCGCTCATCCTCGTATTGTTCCCTGGCCATTTCTGCAATGCTTGCTTCTGGCGTCAGGTCTTCGGTCGGCAACTCGTCGACCACAGGTTCATCCTCTTCCTGCAACAGGGTGTCGCCGTTGTTTTCCGGTCGATCGGCATCCACATCATTTTGTAACAGTTCAATCGCCGCGCGTATCTCCCTCTCTTCCGCCCAAAGCGTCTGTAAACTGCGATTGTCAGAGGTAATGCCAAACCCCAAACCGAGAGTGGCCGCAATCAAAAACGGAAAAACCATCCAGACTAATCCCAAGCGCAGAAAAAATTCCGGTTGATCAAAACGTCGCAGGCTCGGACGGGACGAAAGGAACACCAGGAAAAGCAGCAACAGACCGGCGAATGCATAGTCGTGCAATATGTCACCGCCCCAAACGAACACCATATGCAACAAGCCTATCAACAGCAGGACAAGCATTCTGCGAATGAACCAGGCCGCAAAGGGTCGGCCAACTTCCTTTGCCCGTATAAGCATGATGCCGAATCCCATGCCAAAAAGAAGTGCGAAAAGCTTGTAGAACTTTCCCTCGACGAAACACCGGATTAACCAGCCCACAGCATGATCCAGGCCCTTGAGGTCAGCATCGAAAGTGCCGATCTCACTCGTTGCGCGCCCGAACCATTCTATATTCATCAGGAGTATGCCGATAATCGCAAAGCCGCGAAGAATATCCAGCACATCGATACGCTCGGTATTCGAAACCGGGGATAACCCCTGCGGGGAGCCATCGGCGCGGCGGCTGAGATCCTGCATCTTGACTGGATCCTCTGTTCTTGGAGTTTTATGATCCAGGCGCGCGTCGGTATGGTGCGATGACCGATGCCGGCCTGCCTCTATTCTAGCAGTTCAACAGGTTGCCTGCGGGTGGCGGAGTTGTTTATCGTCGAAACCCGTTGCGGCAAGCCTGTTGCGACAGATGAGAGCCGGCTATCGTTGGTAACGAGTCATGTCGCTATCCGGGGATTCTGATCGCTGTGGTATGGAATGCTGCTGTTAATATCGGGTGGATCATTGCAGCTGAGCCGCCCAAACTTAGGTCAAAACCATGTCGAACCGGACTTTAATTTTTTACGCAACGCGAGAAGGTCAAACTGAGAAGGTTGCGATGCGTATCGCCGACGAAATGGCGGCAGGAGGCGTCGATGTTGATGTCATCAATGCTGCGAGTTCGGACGCAACCGGTGAGCTTTGTATAGACAACTACGAGCAACTGGTTTTTGGGGCGTCGATGCACGCCGGCGGCATCGAAAAAGAGATGGCTGCTTACATCAACAGGCACCAGGGGAAAATCGAGACGAAGACGCGCTCATTTTTTCTGGTTTTGCTGAGTGCGGCGACCACCGATCCAATTCTTCGGCGGAAATGGCTCGCGGATGCGCGGGAAAAGGTGGCCGGACAGCTGCGCGTGTCATTTAATAATGTTGAAATGATCGCAGGGGCGTTAATGTATTCGAAATACTCGTTGCCAAAAAAGTGGCTGATGAAAAACATCGCGGAGAAAGCGGGTGAAGATACCGATATCACGCGGGACTATGAATACACCGACTGGGACCAGGTCAGGCGCTATGCGCGGAAGCTGATGCGGAACTGAAATGGACAGCGCGTATCGTTGTTTCACGATTATTGACCCGTTGCACATCGTTACAGGTTGTCAGACAGTTGCCAATGCCGGCATCTACCGGAACGGCGCTATGCGCGTCGATCCGGGCCACATTATTGCGCTTTGGTCGAGTATCAGCTCGCCGCTGTCTGGATCGACCCTGCCTACCGGTACAAATTTGACCGTTTTGCCGTCGGCCTTGAAGCCGTGGCTGTTGAAAATCTGTACGGGCATATTGGCACGGTCATTCGTGCCCGGTACAAGAGAAATCCGCCCGGTGGCGCCTGCGAAATTCATGGCCCGCAAATAAACCATCATGTTCGCCCTGTTCACCGGTTTGTCGTCGTTTCGTATCGCTCGAATTGCATGTGCTACGGCAAGAATATGGTCGTAACTCAGGGCACCGTAGAAGAACGCCTTCGAATTGGGATCCACTGCCCGGCCGAGGCGCCTTTCGAGCTGTTCCCTGAAGTGGGCTAGTTCCTGTGATTCCACCAACATGGTCATTGGCGCAAAGTAACCGAGGCTGCCCTCTACTGCTTCGCTATCTTCATCCGCGGATATCATTTCGGCGGCGTAAAAAGTATAGCCAGGTTTATTCATGCCCAGTCTGTGCAGGCCGCGAAACACCGTTACTGTATCCGGCGTAGGTCCGGTCATGATGATGTGACGAATACCGGCATCTTTGATCTCGCTGAGATAGCTCTCAAGGGTTGTGTATTCGGTGTCACGCGGAAAACCGAACTCCCTGGCAATCGTGATGTCACGCCGTTGCGCATAGTCGTGTATCACGCGGCGTGCGCCGAGGCCCCATGCGTCGGTAGTATGCAAGTAACCGATCTCGGATACGCCTATGTGTGCCGCCACATCCACTAGGTAGCCTTCGTAAGCCTCACTGGGGGTCACGACGCGGACGAACCATGGAAATTCCTCGGCCGATGACAGGCTCGACGCGTTGGCGCCATTGGAGATGACAGGCACCTCGTAGCGGGCGGCAACCCTAGCAATCTCCACGGCGGGACCACTGCAATCGGCACCTGTGAGGACCAGGATATCCTTCTGCATCAGGGTTTCTGCCATCTTCGCGGCGTTTTCGGGCCAGCAGTGGTAATCGATAGTGTTTTCGCGAGATAGCCTGACCTTGTCGTCACCGAGCAGGCCCGATTCATTGGCTTCCCGGATCGCGATACGCGCGCCGTGCAGCGCATAGTCTCCCCAATCCGCGTAGCGACCGTCCCGGTAGTGATACGTATACATGCCTCCCAGGTCGAAAACTTCTGCCGCCGTAACCGACGGCACAAGCCCGAGGCAGGCAATCAGAAGCGTAATTTCAGACGGTCTCCACACTGTCATTCAGCCCCTTCTCTGTTGTTCCAGAAGTTCAACCGTTCGGCGCGTATTGTCAGCAATGTCCATCAAGATGAACAGTGCGCCGAAAATGACTATCGACATGATGACGCCACCGAAAATGCCGAGGAAAAAGCCGCCAATACCGCCCTGTGCCGCGCCGCTCATGCCGGCCCCGATGACCAGGAAAAAAATTACCAGGTAACTGAATAATTCCAGTGATTTCGTTATTAATTTGCGCATGCCTGAGTCTCCTGTGGCTGCTCAAGAATCCGGCCGCAGCCGGTGTTCAATTTCAAAGTGTTGAGGCGTATCCAGATCGTATGGCCTGTCGCATGGCCTGAAATGTAGCGCGGCTACAGTGCCATTCGTGTTTTTCCGAATGCGGTTTTTCAATCTCTGTCGTCCAACTGACTGGCGACCTTATCCGCTTCCTCGGCCATTTTCATGCTTCGAAGCGCGCGTTCATGATGTTCTGCCAGGTCGAGGTCCCTGACGATGCATTCGAAAACGAAATCCTGCTGCCGGGTTGTAGCGCGCTCAAGGTGTAACGTTTCTGCATGGGCGATTCTGGCCGGGCGGCCCTCTTGTTGCACGATTACGTCGGAGCGTTCACCGTGGTCGACTATTGCAACCGTTCCATCCTGGCCCGTTGCCTGAATCATGGTTATGGGCTCGACCGTGAAGCCGGGGCCCCATGCACTGATAAAGGTACCACTTGATCCATCAGTAAACGACAACGTGGCTGACAGCGAATTGTCATGCAGCGATTTGTCTCCGTGGGTGTTGCTGGTGATCGCGTCCACAGTGGTTGGTTCGAGCGCCACCGCCTGCGACATGATGTCAAAAAAATGAATCGCACAGTCGAACGCAATGGACGAGTCACGAAGAATTTTCTGGTGAATAGCCCACTCTTCTCCCGCCGAGTGCTGGTCCAGCTGAATCACTATTGCTAATGGCCGCGAGAGTTTCCTGCATTCCTCGATGAATGTTGTCCATACGGTGTCGTGATGCAGAACATAGCCAATGATTAGCTTCAAACCGACTTTGTTAGCATGGTCAATGAGTTTAGCGGTGGCCGCATGGCTTGTGGTAGCCGGTTTTTCGAGGAAAACATGGCAGCCACTGGCCAGCGCTTTTCTGGAGTATTCATCGTGCGTGTCAATTTGCGTACTGATACAGACAAGATCAGGCTGCGTGCTGGCTAACGTGTCGTCAAAATCGGAGAAAAACCGTGCCTCACTGTATTTTGAGACGACATCGTGCTCCTGGTATTCGCGGCCGCTTATGGCGACTAAATTGAATTTATCCGAGCTGTCGTAGACAGCGGCGTGGCGACGCCCCATTCGGCCGAAACCGACAAGTGCAACATTCAGGGGCGGTCTCGATGCCAAAGTCATGTCCTCTTTAACAGGTTGCGCATTGAACGAACGGTTTCAGCGCAGGTTTCAAACCGGGCACCGTCATCAAAGGCGCCAAGTGCGATTCCGTTATTTTTGTTAACGTGTAACGGCCGTTTACAGGACGCATGGACTTCTGTGAGCGGCAATGCCGTCAGTAGCCGAGGGAGATTGACAGTCGTTACTCCACCACCTGGAACGATTGTTATCCTGTCGCCCGCGCGCTCGAAAAGTTGCTGCAGGCATTCAAGACCTTGTATTACGTCGGGCTGCCCGCCCGACGTAAGAATCCGGCTAAAGCCAAGTTCGACAGCCTGCTCCAGCGTATCACTTGCGTTTCTCGCACAGTCAAAGGCTCGGTGAAGAGTAACGGGAAGGTCGCCGCAGGCGCGTAACAAGCGCTCTAATAAACGCGTATCCAGGTCATTATTGGCATTTAATGCACCCAGGACCATCCCACTTGCGCCAGCGGCAATAACGGTAGAAATGTCTTCCAACATGGTATCCGATTCGGTCTCATTGTAGTGAAACCCGCCGGCCCGTGGCCGCACCAGAACGTGTACGGGAATGTCCTGCCGCAGTGCGAGACGGATTGCGCCCAGTGACGGCGTGATTCCCCCCACACCCAGGGCAGCGCAAAGCTCGATACGATCAGCGCCCGACCCGGCCGCTATGGCAGCGCCGATCGGGTCTTCAACGCAAACCTCGAGCAGCGGTTCGGCTTTGCGCACCACCGGCATTAACGTGCATTTCCTGCTGTTTGACTGGCAAGTAGTGAGGCGCCCAGAAGACAGCCATGAATATTGTTCTTCGCTGGTACGACCAGTGGACGATCAAACTGCCCGAGCGATTTCGTCCTGGTTGCCCGGTCCAATGCCGCTATCAGGTCTGCGTCGTTCGACAGCCCGCCTGCAACTGGCACGATATCCGGATCGATCACGTTGATGGCGAGCGCCAGCTGTGAGCTGACGATCTCTATGAATGTATCAACGGTCTTGATTGCGGCCTTTGCTTCCGCATGCCACATGGCCAATATCTCTTTCGCAGTGCTGTGTTTCATCGCCAGGTCTGCGTGAATATTTGCCATTCCCAGCCCGGCGCCAAAAAGATCGAGACAATTGCGGCGGCCACAGCCGCAGGTTCGGGGCTTCAGGTCGTGCCTTTCTACTAGGTGGTCAATACGGTTGCCATGTCCCCATTCTCCGATCCGACCCGTGGCGCCAGTGAGCAGGTGACCGTTCGCGACGATAGCGCCCCCTATCCCACTACCAAGCACGATCGCGAATACCTGGCGATGATCCTGGCCCGCACCATGCACCGCTTCAGCAAGAGCGAGGCATTCCGCGTCGTTACGTATGTACAAGCAGCGACCCAGCAACTGACCAAGATCGCCGGCAAGATTTGGCCTTGAAATGGACGGGACATTGGCACATAGAGCAGTGCCGTCCCGCGGATTGATTGTACCGGCAATGCTAACGCCTACCGAATCATCCAGGTGAAACTCATCGTCGATGTTTTTGATGTTCGACACTAATGTGTCGGCCAGGGTATGCCAGTCGTTGGTTGCCGTCGGCGCCTCCACCCGGTGAATCAATGTATGCGTGTCATCAAAAACACCGAACGCCGTTTTGGTCGCGCCAATATCAATTGCAATTCGCGTGCTTGTTTCTGTAGTGACCATCAGCTCCCTTCACGCAGCACCGGCGGGTCCGAATCGTTTCCCCACCATTTCTTGTACTGCGCTGTGTACACACCGCTGTCTATGTAGTCCGAAATAAAGTCGTTCACCCATTGCACAAACTCAGGGTTACCTTTGGCAATGCCCATCGCAATAGGACCACTCAGGTACAGTTCGGGCAGTATGCCGTAATCCGGACTTTTCGCTGCGAGATAGTCGATGATGGAGTTATCTTCGATCGCTGCGGCCACACGCCCCTGCCGCAGCAGCAAAACCCCATTGGGCGAAAAGCTGTCCGTGTACACGAGCTCCGCGCCCGGCAGGGCCTCCCTGATGAAGAGTTCTCCGCTCGAGCCGCGTCCAACCACAATTCTCCTTCCATTGAGTTCTTCGAATCGGGTGATTCCGGAATCATTCCTGACGATAATACGCAGTCCCGTGCGCAGGTATGGAATCGAAAAATCCACTGATTTCGCACGGGTAGCCGTTGCGGTCATATTGGCTATGACAATGTCAAGCTGGCCGGACACCAACATGCTTACTCGGGAATCGCCGTAGACGTTGACGTACTCTGCGTCGACTCCCAACGCATCAGCAAGGCGCTTAGCCATGTCGATGTCATACCCGACCGGTTCATTCCGTTCGTTGTAGAAACCCAGGGGCGCAGCGCCCGGCGATACGCCGATTACGATGGTACCGCGTTGCTGGATAGCTTCCAGAACACCCGCAGCTGCCGAGTTATCGGCTAGCAGCAGATGACAGAACAACAGGAGGAAAAGTTTTAATACGCATCGTTGCATGTGACTACTCCACCACGATGTCCGCATCAAACAACTGTGCGGCTTCCAG
Source organism: Woeseiaceae bacterium (assembly GCA_021773135.1). Lineage (GTDB taxonomy): Bacteria > Pseudomonadota > Gammaproteobacteria > Steroidobacterales > Woeseiaceae > SZUA-117. Next base: position 170,616 of record JAJFKP010000056.1, read on the forward strand.
TTCCGGGTGCCACATCCAGTATCGAATCTGTTCTTGGCAGCGAAAGTTTACGACCAGGTGATTCTCTTGCGCATCAAGCATGTGAAGCACAACGCCACCAAGATGCCCCGACTGAAGTCGCGCCAGATCGTCAATCGCCATTCTTGCGGCGGCCTCGAGAGACGCACCGGCTTTCAGAGCGCTTACAACCGTGTGTGCGGTCACTGCTCGAATGGCCAATTCACCTGTGTGCGTGCACGCCGCAGCGCCGCATTTGCTATCCGCGTAGAAACCGGCGCCACAGATCGGGGCGTCACCCAGGCGTCCCGGATGTTTCCATGCCCAACCGGAGGTGCTGCTTGCAGTAGAGATTGTGTTACTTCGGTCCCGGCACAGGAAAACGGTGGTATCGCGAATTTGTTCCGGATTGCCTGCCATGACAGGAAGTTCAGACAGATTGACCTTTGGAAACGACGCGAACTGCTCTGCCGAAAGATTCGCACGGAGCGTCTTTCGCCACTGCCTGAGGCTGTCTTCGTAAAGAGTCTCCTCAGGTTCAAATCCGGCGTCATTTGCAAAGCGCCGCGCGCCTTCGCCAACGAGAACCTGGTGCGGAGATTTCTCCATCACCTCGCGGGCTACAGCCACTGCACTGACGATTCCCTGCAGAGCACCCACTGCGCCGGATTCCAGGCGGTCGCCATCCATGACGCTCGCATCAAACTCCATTTCCCCCAGTAAGTTTGGCCAGCCGCCAAAGCCGACGCTGCGTGCATCCGTTGAATACTCGACTGCGGTTACGCCCCGGACAATGGCGTCGAGGCCCGACGCCCCGCCTTGCAACGCTGCCACGGCGATGGCGATGCCCGGGCGCCCCTCTTCATTGGCCAGGAGTTTCAACGCTTACAAACCATTTGCGCTGGCAATGAAACTCTTGATCCGCCGATTCTCGTCGAGAAATGCATCCGAGAAAAATACGTCCCGGTGGACATCAACCAGAATCCGGCCCGCCTCCAGAAACACTATCCTGCTGGAGATGCTTCTTGCCACGTTGAGTTCGTGTGTGACCAGGATCATTGTCATTCCCTTGTCGACCAGTAACTTCAGCACATCGACAACTTCAGCCGTCATTTCCGGGTCAAGCGAACTCGTAATTTCATCGAGCAGGAGGTAGTCCGGTGACATCGCCAGTGCCCTGCAAATTCCGATGCGCTGTTTTTGCCCGCCCGACAGCTGCGCAGGATATTTATCAGCATGTTCGTTAAGACCAACCGAGTGCAGCAGATCGTGTGCATCAGCCAATGCATTCTTCGGCTCAACACCGAGCACGCGAACGGGTGCGAGCGTTATATTCTCGATATTCGTCAGGTGCGGATACAGATTGAAGTTCTGGAAAACCGTTGCGCATTTCTTGCGAATTTCGCGCAGCCCTTTTCGATTTGCCACGGAAAACTCGTCGAGTAAAACGCTTCCGGAATCAGGTGCAACCAGGCCATTGATGCAGTTTACAATCGTACTCTTGCCGGCGCCGCTGCCGCCGAGTATTGAGACAACCTCCCCAGCCTGTACTGCCAAGTCGATGCCATCAAGTACGACCTTGCCGGCGTAGGATTTCCTGACGTCGGTGAGCTTAATCAAATGCAAAAGTCTCTTTTTGGTTCGCCAATGGCCCGGACATCTTTACCCGCTTCTGCAAATGCTTGCCCAGTGCAGAAATTGCGAGGGATATGACCAGGTAAGTCGCCCCAATTACGGGCCAGACGATAAAGGGTTCGAAGGTTTTCTGGTTAAGAATGTGGCCTACCCTGGTTAAATCGGCCACGCCGATGACGGAAATCAGCGACGTAACCTGGGCCTGGTTTACCAGCACGCCGATGGTCAATGGCAATGCCACAATAAGCGCCTGCGGTGCCAATATTCGTCGCAGAATATCCATTTCGTCAAGCGCGAACGAGCGAGCCGTCAGTACCTGCTCCCGATCGACCGATTCCAGAGCCGAGAGCCCAACAACGGACATAAACGCGGCTGTATTTGCGGTCAATACCAGGATGGCCGCATCGAATTGTGTGATGCGGATGCCAAAAAACATCGGAATGCCGAAATAGACCAGAAACAATTGCACGATGACCGGCGAGTTTCGCAACACTTCACCAATGGCAAACAGCAATGGACCAATCACCGCCACCTGGTAGTAGCGGCCAATAGCCATCAGTGTGCCGAGCAGGCAGCCAAATACCGAGCTGATTAAAAAGACACTCAATGTAACGCCCAGTCCGGCCAGCCAGAGCATCAGATCGAAATGGTTGAAACCCTCCTGTGTTGGCATCCAGTGTCCTCAGGTCGCCAGAAAGCGATTCGCACGCACATGCATGCGATGCACGATCACTGAACAAAGATAGGTAAGAATCGAGTACAGGATCAGTAACAGGAAGTAGACCTCGAACGGTCGAAAGGTCGTCGACGCTATGATTTTGGCCGCATTGGTCAATTCATTGAGCGTGATCGTAGACAGGATTGAGGTCGTGAGAATGAGGTTCACAAAAAGTGACCCCAGCGGCCTGAGCGAGACACGTAATGCCAGTGGCAACTCGAGGAGCCGGATTCTTTGCGCAGTCGTCAAGCCAAACGCAGTCGCCGCATCCTTTACCCCACCTTGCACGTTGGTCAGACCGGCCGAAATGGCATCGGCAACGTATGCGCCCACCGCCAGCGACAAAACCAGCACGCCGGTCCAGAATGCGCTGATAAAAATGCCAAGCTCCGGCAGTCCGAAATAGAAAAAGAAGATCAGGACAAGGAACGAGATATTCCTGAATGCCTCGATGTAAATAGTTGCGGCCATTGCGGCGATCCGCCCACCGTATGTTGCCACTACTGCCAGCGCGGTGCCGACCACGAAACTCCCCAATATGGATGCGGCGCTCACGGCAGCCGTGGTCAGGAACCCGTCCCATAAGGCCGGAATAAACGGCCCGATATCCGATAAAAAGCTCATTTTGTCCTGGCCAGCACGATCGGTTAACCCTGCATCCCTTGGTTTCTCGCGCATCATTCCGGCCGTATCAGGCGGATTCAGGCGTCGTCAATGTCCGGGCGTCTGCAGAATTCTGTATCGGCAGCGCAGGAACCATTGTGCCAGTTCCCGGCGCGGGAAGTGTCCCGAATAGCCGCCGTGTCCTGCCCTGGAGCTGATCTCCGAATGTGTGACGCATTATGTTTTACTGAGGCCACTTTTCGGAAATAATATCTCATTAAATCAGATAATTACCGAACAAATAGGAAAACGGTATGAAGAATCTCATTGTCTGGGTCCTGGTGCTGAGCGCCGCAGCCTACGGCGCTGCCAAAGCGTATCTGCACAACGAAGTTGGCGATGCCATGGATATGGTCGTTCTGATGATGTCGCCTTACGCCAACGTTAAATACAGCGGCGTTCGCTCGACTATGACCGGCGAACTGACGATCGAGAACATTCACATACAAATGCACGAATACCGGGACGATATAGAAATTGAGCGATTGGGTATCGATACGCCTTCGTTTCTGTACCTGGTGGACATGAACGATTACATCAAGATGCAAAGTGACGGGATACCCGATTCGTTTGGTTTTCTTATCGAAGGGCTGCATCTGCCAACAGATGCAGACTATTACGACGAGTTGTACGATTTCACGGCAAAATTTCGTGGGGCGGAGGATGCCGAAAATGCCGGTGCCATGTGCGTGGGCAAATACGGCTTTTCACCGGATACTCTGGCCAAGCTGGGATATGACGAGCAGGTCTTCTCCATGGCAGTTAACGTTGCCAATTCCGACGGCCAGATCACTTTTGATGTCGATTCAAGCGTCGAGAATATGTGGGAAGTCAGCGCTGAACTTAAACTGGCTGGCGACCTGATGACAGAAATCATGAAAGGAAGCGCGTATCGCCCACGCTTGAGCGATATGACCATCAACTATACGGATCGCTCACTGAACGAACGGGTCAAAAAGCATTGCCAGCAACTTGGCTTGAACGATGAGGAAATCCTGGCAGCGCAGTTGGACGCGTTCAAATTTTACGGCGAATCCAATGGCATTGTGTTCGATGAATACCTGCTCGAACCATACGCCGAGTTTTTGAATGGCAAAAACAGCATCTCTATTACCGCCAAGCCCAATGATCCGATTGCGATGTCGCAGATCGACCTATACAAGGCCAGCGATGTCCCTGCCCTCCTGAACCTGGAAGCGGTCGCCTACTAATCAGCCCGCACAAGCCAAGGTGGTTTTCGTTGCGGAAAAAACGAACGCCAGCCGACAGGGCCCGGCGTTCGTTTGTTCGATGGCCGGTTGTGCCGGCGGTAGAGGCTCGTTGCACACCGTATCTTTTACCCTTCAGGCTGGTTTTCGAACTCGAACCCTTTCCTTTCCGCCAGTTCGCGCACGCCACCAATTATCGCTGAATCCAATCCTGCATCGGCATCTCCCGATAGTCGGGCACGCTCGGCATCGATATAGTTATCCCGGCGCTCGCCAATTTCCTGAATTCTGGCGCTGATTTCCTGCCGCCTGACCGCAAGATCCTCTACATAGTCCTTACGCTCGTCGGCATTCATGGTTTGCATCGGTTCCGGGAGGTCCTCCGTTTTGATGTTGGCGACAGGAGTGCCCGACTCCAAAGCATCCACGAGATCCCATTTGGCATTGTCATACAGTGCGCCGATCTTGGTCAGCGTACGACTGGCAATTGACGGCGCGCTCATCTTTTCAGAGTTCTGATCCTGTTCGACCTGGTTTGCCTTATGAGTTTCGCCATCCTGACCGAAGGCCACGTACGTCTCATTTAGCTCCTTGTTGAGATCCACGAGCTGATCGTCCATGGGTGTCGCAATATTTGCGACCGCCGCAACATCCTGGTTGATGCTGGCAAACAGGCCGTTCGTCAGAGTCGAAAATTCCTGCCAACCCGCAACGATGGCGTCGTTCTCACCACCGCAGTAGATGGTATTGACTACAACGCCACTGTTGGCGGCTACTTTGCTGACAAAACCGACCGACATCTCGGGATCCTGATCCGCCTCTTCGTTGCCGGCAACAAAAAGAATTTTCAATGCGTCCGGGTCGTCACTCCAATCCAATTCAGTCAGGGAGCGGTGAATTACCCTGGCAACATACTCGTCGCCACCATTGGTATTAAAACTGAATAGCGTCTGATTTATCGTGTCGAGGTCCCGGGTAAACGGCATATCAATTCGCACAAAGCCAGATTGCTCGCCATAGGCAGGATTGCCGTAAGTGAGAATAGCCATGCGTAGATCCGGCTGAGGATTCGCCTGGGCCAGTTCATTCACAATATCCCAAAGTCTTTGTTTGGCAGAATCGATCAGGCCCGACATCGAACTACTCACGTCCAGCGCTATGACCAGGTCGACAGGCTGTTTTTGCTCTTCGTTTAAAGTATCCCTGGACGCCTGAGCGCTGGCAGTCCATAAAAGGCCGAACACTGAACAAAGTGCAACAAACCGGCCTGTTTTTCGTTTAATAATCTTCATCTTACATACCTCACTATCATTTTTTCCTCACGATGGTGAAGTATGTGGTGCGGCACATATGGCTTAACAGACGGCAGCGCGTAAAATGCGAGCATCCGAATTTACATCGACGTTACGTTCTTGATAGGCAGTGAGGTAATGTGTCTGGTGAATGCACTACTGGAGATTGTTGCAGCCCTATGGCTACCTGGTCGATACCAATGAATAACCGAATGGGCGGCTCCCTGCGGCTGCTCCTGCTGTGCGGAATGTCAGCGGCACAAATATTGCTGGCAGCGCAATCGTTCGCCCAGGATCAGGCGCCTGAGAAGCAGGTCACCTTCTACACGACCTACGGTTATCTCGAAAACGACATCTGGACAATTCCGCTCAAAGCCTGGGTACACGAAGCGCCAGACTTCGCGCGCCGGTTTGTAGCCGCCGCTGCACGTAAAGAATTGCAGCAACGGGCCAGAATCGCTGAACTCAATGATGCGCAGATTGCCCGTTTCACGCATCGCGTCGAAGGATTTATTGCAGACAGCGAGTCCCGGGAAACGGTTCGTTTTGTGTTCGACGCCGATCCGGAGTCGATTGTTTACAGGCTTCGCGGCGCGGCGGGAGAATCGTCTACGGATCGGAACGGACTGATCCAGGGTAAGATCAATGTTACTCGCGAAAAAGCTGCAGAGCTTCTGGAGCGACAGGATGCGACGAACGGGTGGCTGTCTTTTCGCGTTAAATCCGCTGAACATTCCGGATCAGGAAGGGTCCGCTTGATTCGACCTGACGGCGTCTCAGTTATCTCAGACGTCGACGACACCATCAAGGTTACGCAGATTCCTTCCGGGGAGGCAGCGGTCCTGAATAACACCTTTTTTCGTCCATTCATTGCAACTCCGTGTATGGCGGCACGCTATTCTGCAATGGATCCGGACACGGCATTTCATTACGTCTCCGGTGGTCCCTGGCAGATGTATAAACCCCTGCAGGAATTTCTGCTACCAGACAACGCAGGTTTTCCGGAAGGCAGCTTTCACATGAAAGATGTTCGGACCAATCCCTTTGAGACAGCGTCGTACACTGACATATGGGCCTTGCTTACGGCGGGATCTCAGCAGGTTACCTTCGAGCAGAAAGTGCGGCAAATCAGTATGCTGCTCGGCCAGTTTCCAGGCCGGAAATTCATACTAATTGGCGATTCAGGCGAAAGGGACCCTGAGGTGTTTGCCGAAATTCTTGCGACACATGGCGAACAAATTCAGGAAATTTATATCAGAGATGTAGTCAATGCAGTCGTTGAAGATCCGCAACGATTGCGGAAAATGTCTGTCATACTGCCGGCCGCCGATGATCATGGTGCATGTATAGTCGTCAATGAATAATGCGCGCGTTTCCGACAATGTAGCATCGCCCCCACCCGCTGGAGAAATCATGAAGTTGCTAACCATCTCGATCCTGTTTGCAAGTATCTTTGTTTCTGGTTGTGCAACAACCGGGACATACAATTTTAGGGACCAAAACCGGCCAGCCTACCAAAACACTATCAGCGTGGACCAACTCAGCGCCATGCGTTCTGACCCGAATCTGACGCTACTGGACGTGCGCCTGTTCGAGGACTATGAGGCAAATCCGACGCTTATTCCAGGCGCACGTTATATGGATCCGGAGAACATACAAACGTGGTCAAGCGCGGTGCCAGAGGGATCCAAAGTCGTTGTCTATTGCGTTAAGGGTAAGTGGGTGAGCCAAAAGGCGGCTAATTATCTGACCGATAAAGGTATCGAAACCTATTCATTGGAAGGCGGTATCGAAGCTTGGCAGCAGGCGCAATAGTCAGGTCAATGCTGCTATTTCGCCGTCAGGAACTCGGTTAGGCCCTCGATATAGCTATCCCATCCTGCTGCATGCCGTGCGGCACTGTCGGCGTTATCGAATTCGCTGTGGTGAATGTCGACCCGTGTGCCGGTCGGAATCTCTGTAAAAGTAACGTCTATAACCGATACTTCGCCATCATGATTCCACTCCCAGGTATAGCGTAGCTTCCTGTTCTGCAGCACGAGCTGGAAACGGCCTTCGGCGATTGCGCGACCCTCGTCCGAGTCCATTATCAGACGGTAGAGACCCCCCACTGCAGGCTCGATTTCCATCGCTGTCGCCGGACTGATAACGGTGGCTGAAGAAACCCAGGCGGCATAGAGGTTGGCGACGGCAAAAGACAGCTCATACGATTGACGAATATCCATATCGGCATCCGGAATTCAGATATCTTCTATGACAACCGCAGTTCCGATCGCCAACAGCTCGGCCGCACCGCCCATCAGGACCGAAGTCGTGAAGCGCGTAGTGATAACCGCATTGGCACCAAGCGCCTTAGCCTCCGCCATCATGCGATCAAGACTCTGTTCGCGGCTTTCTGCGACGAGTTTTGCATACTCGTGCACTTCTCCGCCTACAATATTTCGCAGGCCGGCCAAAATGTCTTTGCCAATATGCCGGGCACGTACTGTATTGCCGCGCACGATGCCTAAGGTTCTTACAATACGTTTGTTAGCTATCGATTCGCTGGTTACAACCATCATTGCTCAGATCTCCACGTCTTTGTAACGGTCTTTCTTGCGCTCAATCAGCCGTTGGCGCAAAACTGAAACGAAAAGCAACAGGCCTCCGCCATAGAGCCCTCCCACGATCAGTTTTTCCATGAGCCCCCACGATGCGAAATTCGTCAAAACTTCGTAAACCACGAAACCAGCGGCGACCAGCGCCGCGCCAACTAGAAGCAGCCAGCCGATGCCACGGGTGGCTTTTACGGATGCATCATCCATTGTCTCTCTCCAGATATCATCGTCTACATGACTCAGCCTTGCAGCGCCCATATTGCTTCGCAGCAGCTTAATCTCTTCAAGGTCGTGCGTGCAGGTAGGGCATCCTTCAATATGCAGCCGGACTCGCTGCGAGTCCTGCTGCGTCAATTCACTATCGACGTAGCCGGACAACAATTCGCCGACATGCGATTCTTTATTCACCTGGTCGTTCCTCGATTGCTTTAAAGGCCCTGGCCAATGCCATACGGGCTCTGTGAAGACGCGACATTACCGTTCCTGGCGCCACCTTGAGCACGGCGGCAATTTCCGCATAGGGCAAGTCCAGATAGTCACGCAGAACGACAATCTGCCGTTGTTCCGGCGTAATTTCAGACATTGCCAATTGCAGCAGTCGAGTGACGTCAGCAATCTCTGCAGCCCTTTCGGGCCCTGCTGACGGGTCTGCCAGTTCCTCTACCGGCGTGCCTCCCGATTTCCGTCGTCGCAGCAGGTCGATGCAGCGATTTCTCACCACCCGCAGGAACCATGGCCGCAACGGGCCTTTGGTGGGTTGATACGCGCTCGGCCGTTCCAGGACCGTCGTCAGGGCATCCTGGACGGCATCTGCAGCATCGTCGGTGTTGCCCATGATCTGGATTGCCAGGGCGTGGGCACCATTGCCGAGATCAGCCAATTCACGTCGCATTTGAGTCGTATTCATCATCTTCAGATCAAATACGCACCGGAAACGCCTTTATTCCCGTAATAATGAAAACTACGTTGGCGCCGGTTAAAAACCTGTCAGTCAGCCGCGGCAGGCGCGTTAAAATGCCCGGACCGCAGGAAAGTTGCTGTCTTATCGATTACTTCGTCGTTCCTCATAATGAACGAATGTGACACCGGAACGACGAGAAAATCTGTCATGCCGTCCGCCTTGGTTCTCTCCACCGTCACCTTGCCGTCGTCCTGTTCCGGCAAAACGGCCGACATAAACGGGTTGATCGTCCCCGTCCCGGCAATTACCCCGAGTTCGAAATTTACCGGTTCCAGTCGCGCCGGTATATCAGATTCACTCGTGCCGAGCTGCAGCCCCGCTTCCCCGGAGATCATCCGCGTCAGGCCCCAGTCCCTGGTTCGATCAATTACCTCGCTGCCCTGGTTTGGCGGAGCGAGCATCACGACACGACCCAGCTCCGGAATCGGATCGAGACCATGCGCATAGCGCAGCAAGATGCCGCCCATTGAATGCGTCACAAAATGAATTTTGTTCGCGCCACTCAGCCGGCACTGATCGAGTCCACTGTTTACTGCTAACGGCGCCAGTCCCTCAACCGTGCCCTGTTGCGACGGATAGTCGACGTTGGCGGTTGAAAAACCCTCTTGCTGTAATGCTGCCGCCATCTTGCCCATTGTGCGCCAGCTGCGGTTCAGGCCGTGCAGCAACACGACGCATTCCGATGCATCATCCAATGACACCAGGTTAGTGCGGGTCGTCGTGGCACAACTGCTCAATGCCACGACCACGCTTAACGAGAATACGATCGAGTGCCGCAGGAATCGCGCATGCATTCTCAAGTATTCGTCCTCAAGCGGCTGTCCTCATGGTGATGCGCGCTGGCCGGTCTTCGGCGCGACGCAATGTCGTCGGATGGGTGTTCATGCGCGATTGTATATAATTATGGCCTCGCGACGGTAAAATAACGCACTCATGTTGCCTTGATCTAAGTATTTCGCAGGGATTTGGAACCCGGCGGTGCCGCCGCAGGTCATAGACTAATGAGGGCATCGGCCCCCATCAAAAGATCGAAAACGTAAATTCCCATGCGCAGAATCGTCAGGCTTCTTATATTCGTAACGGCCTTCATGGCCCTGGCCGGGGCGTCGCTTTGGGCGACATCGATGGCACTCGAGCCAACGCCGTATGCGGCGCCGACGCCCCCCGATCCGGCCCGGGAAGCCGAGGCGGTGGTTCAGGTCTATGGCGCGGATGTGTGGGGCTTTCGCGGGCATTTTGCAATTCATACCTGGGTCGCGACAAAAGCGCGCGATGCTGACACCTATCAAATTTACCAGGTCATCGGATGGCGGCAGCGTCGCGGGCGCCCTGTGTTGAGCATCAGCGAGGGCCGCCCGGACAAGCCCTGGTATGGCTCCCCCGCAATACTGTTACAAGAGAAGCGAGGTGCCGCGGCTGAGACGCTTGTGGCAGAAGTCGAGCGTGCGGTGCGTGACTACCCCTACCAGGATGAGTACAAGATGTGGCCGGGCCCCAACAGCAATTCTTTCGTAGCCTGGATCGCGCTCGAAGTCCCGGAACTGGAACTCGAACTCCCGCTGAAGGCGATTGGCCAGTCCTGGATGAACCGTAATTACAGGGAAATCGCTTCAAACAAGCCGTGAAGTTGACGGCGCGATGTGAACTTCAGCAACGCCGGCAAAGCGATAAAGTATGACAATTCCAGCATGTCGTTTTCTATGCTCATACTGCCGATAATCCTGCCCGTTCTGTTTTGGGCCGGTTATCACTATCACAAGGACAGACACCTGCCCGAACCTGTCGGACATCTGGTGGTCGCGTTTCTGCTGGGCGCGGGTTCTTACTGGCTCGGCATTTCAATGTATGAGGGACTGGGTTTCCTCGGCCTCAGGCAGGATGCCTATTTGCTGGCAGAAGAAGATCCTGCCGGTCTGTTTCTGTATGCCCTGCTGGCTATCGGACCTATCGAGGAACTGGCCAAGCTCATTCCATTTGTTTTAGTGGTCATTCGCTTCGCGGAATTCGACGAGCCGATCGACGGCATAATCTATGCCTCGTTCATCGCGCTGGGATTTTCCGCCGTTGAAAATTTTTTCTACCTCGGATTCGTCAGCAATCTGGTCGCGATTGCCAGAGGGTTTGCTGGTCCGATCGTGCACATTGTGCTGGCGTCAATATGGGGTTACTACATCGGGCGTGCCTGGTTGCAACGAGCGCATGTCGTTAAAGTCACCGTCTTGAGCCTGGGCGTTGCTGCTCTATTGCACGGTGTTTACGACTATCTTGTAATTGCTATGCCGGCATATGCTCTGCCAATCTCTGCACTTCTGGTTGCAGGCGTGTGGATCTGGCGGCTGGTTTTGTTGCGAACCCTGCACCGCGAAGCGCGTGACGCGCCCTGACATTGTCTTATGCTGAAGCCTGGATAACGGGCCCGTGATCAGGTGTGGTTATAGGGATTGTAGGCGCCGTAGGTCGACGCTTCATCGGTGTCGCCGTCCTCAAGTCTTAGCTCGCTTTGCTCCTGCTCCATAAGCTCCTTACAGCGCTTCTGAATCTGGGACAATTTCAGCGATACATTTGATTGTGATAACGGTGTGTCCATTTGGTTGCCTGGTTTTCCCGGTTAGTTTTTATGTCTCTGTCTGGCGACAGACTTATATGTCGCAGTATAGAGACAGCAGCGCCGAAAAATTGTGAACAAGATCACACAAAAACACCGATTTCGATCGTAATCGGCCGGATTATGGCAATTTGGCGCTTAATTGCGCCGAATTATGTTTTCAGACGGTCGACAATCGACATTACGATGACCGTGCAGGCCGCTGCATTGAGCAGTGCGCTTACGTGAGCGAGGACGTCCGTGAGATAGATGCCGATCGTCGGGATAGGCATCAGGGCGCCGTGGACCAACGCCAGGGTCAGCGTCATGACCATGAACGAAATCCGTCGATCTTCCACAATGAAATAGCCACCTAGCAGGCCCAGGATCGCGATAATCATCTCTGCGGCCGGAATGGTGACAAGCCCGGCGACAACGGCGAACAGGACCGCGACCAGCCGAATGATTCTGGATACATCCATAGCAATACCCTTTTCTTTTTCTTGTTTTTCCGCAGGCACGATGCAGGCGCATGTGGCAGGCGGGTTCCATAGTCTAGCAGCAAAGCGAAAATGCTTTCTTATTAAATAAAAACAATAATTTACACTAATTATTTAATCTTTTTTCAAATAAGGCTTTGTTGGCGTGAACGGCATTTCGCAGACGTTTCCGACCAATCACAACTCGCGGAGCGCGGTGGTTACTGGCAGGCGCACCGCCCGAATCGCCGGGAACAGTCCGCCGACCAGGCCGATCACAATCGCGGCGATCAGACCCTGCACAATAAGAGTCGGAGAGACCGCGAAATCAAAGACAACCTGGCTAAAGCTGGCGGAATTCAGAGTCGAAACCGTGAAGCCATTCAGGAAGAGCCAGGCAAGTCCACCGCCAAGGATTCCGCCGATAATCGCAAGTGCTCCGGACTCGATGATGACCGATATCAAGATGGCCAGCGGCCGAAAACCGATCGCCCGCAATGTTGCAATTTCTTTTGCACGCGCCGATATCGATGAATACATGGTATTCAAAGCGCCAAAAATGGCGCCAATCGACATCAGGATTGTCAGGGGGTAACCCACGAAGCTTATGAGGTCGGACATTGCCTTGGATTGCTGTGAGTAGAACTCGCGCTCATTGACAACATCAACATCGATGCGCGGATCTGCATCGAGTGCAGCCTTCAGTTCGTCGATCGAATCCGGCGACTGCAGTTTGGCACGGACCGTCTGGAACGAATTACCCCGCCGGTAGGTTGCCTGTACGACCCGCACGTCGGCCCAAAGCTCGGATTCCGACACGCTGCCGTCGTCCTCGAAAACGCCGACAACGGTCCACTCAACGACACCGAACGGTATAGTCCCGCCCAGTTCAAGGCCTTTGAACTGTCGCTGTGCGCTTCGACCGACCACCAGTTCATTTTTACCTTCCTCGAAACTGCGGCCCTCAATAATGCTCATGTTTTCCCGAATCGCGAAAGCACCCGGCTGCACGCCCCGCAACGGGACATTTGCCGACTCATCCGTTGATTTCTTCGCCACGTCGACGACGACATATAGTTCGCCCGAGACTTCTGGCGCCGTGCTATTCCTGCGGACTCCGGGTGCAGTCCGAATGATCTGGATCTGCTCATTGCTAATCGCACTGGCAAGCTCGCCCGTTGAGCCTGCGCGAAGAATCACAACGCTGTCCGTCGCACCGGCCGCGATCATGGTCTTTTTGAAGCCGCTTGCCATCGAAAGCACACCGGCGAAAACACCGACCACGGCCGCTACGCCGACTATAGCAACCAGCGACGCCCCCAGTCGTTGCGGGATGCTGCGCAGATTTAGGACCGTTACGGCAATGATTTGTTGAAGCCACGACACTGGATCAGCCTCAGGCGCGCGAAAGCGCGTCAATTATCGTGAGTCGCATGGCGCGAATCGCGGGAAATATGCCGGCCAGCAATCCGGCAAGCAGTATATAGACGCCACCTTGCATTAGTGCGGCACCATCCAGATAAAATCCGGGAAGCGGCACGAGACCTAATACATTGACAATCAGCACTGCCACGCCAAGACCAAGACCGCCGCCAATTAACATGACGAAGGTCGATTCGGCCAGGACAATACCCAACACGCCTTTATCCTGGAAACCCAAAGTCTTTAAAACCGCAAGCTCCGGAATTCGCTCGCGCACGGATTGCGCCATCGTGTTTCCTGACACCAGTAATATCGTGAAAAACACGGCTGTCAGGATCAGGCTGATGATGAGGGCAATGTTACCGTACTGACTAATGAATGATTCAGCGAAGGCCGCCTCGGTGCTGGTCTTGGTCTGGTTCGGTGAGTTCGCGAACTGCGTATCGACTGCGTTGGCAATCTCAGCCGCATTGCCAGCCCCGTCAATACTCAGGATGAACCACCCCATTGTGCCGTTGCCAAATGCCCGCCCCTCGTCAAAGTAGTCATACTGGATCAGCATCAGTTGGGTATTACCGCGCGGATCGTCGCTGTCGAATACGCCGGCTATCTCGAAATCCCAGACCTGGCCACCGCTCTTGTTGGTCCAGATAGATGAGTACATCGGAATTCGGTCACCAACTGACCATTCAAACGCCTCCATCAGGTCACGCCCGACCAGTACGCTGTCTCGCGTCCTCATCCACCTGTCGCGCTGCTCTTCCGCTACCAGGACCTCCGGGTAAACGCCCAGGTAGCGCTCCGGGTCGACCGCAAACTGTGCAAACTGGTTCTTCGGGTCCTGGTAATAGCCGCCAAACCAGCTTGCATGTGCTACGCGTTCTACGCCTGCAACGGACTCGATTCGCTGCAGATAAGCTGACGGCAGCGAATTGATGATTGAGATTTTGTCCAGCGTGACCAGCCGTTGCGCGTTCGCCAGGTCAGCAGAGCCGCCGAACACCTGGTTAAGCGCACTCAGCAGCCCGAAGAGCAGAAACGCGATGAAAACCGACAATATCGTCAGGATGGTTCTTACCTTTTTGCGCCACAGGCTTTTCCATACCAGGTAAAGATACTTCATGCCGCGACCTCCGTAGCCAGTGTCCCTTTGTCCATATGCAGTACGTGTTTCGCATATTCCGCCGCCTGCGCATCATGGGTCACCATAACGATAGTTTTGTTGTGGTCTCGATTCAGGGCCTGCAGCAACTGCAAAATCTCGTCGGCTGTTTCACGATCCAGGTCGCCGGTGGGCTCGTCACACAAAAGTAAATTGGGATCGGAAACAATTGCCCGTGCAATAGCAACACGTTGCTCCTGACCGCCAGACAATTCGCGGGGATAGTGGTTGGCACGATCTTCGAGGCCCACAATTGACAGCGCGGTCGCGGCTCGGCGGGCGCGCTCTTTACCATTCAGATTGGTCAGGAGCAACGGCAGCTCGACATTCTTCTGTGCTGTCAGGACCGGCAGCAGATTGTAAAACTGGAAGATGAAGCCGATATTATTTGCGCGCCACCTGGAAAGCGCGCTCGACGACATGTTCTGGAGTTCGTCGTTGCCGACCCTGACACTTCCTGATGTTGGCTTGTCAAGGCCACCCAGCATGTTGAGCAACGTGGTCTTTCCTGAACCTGATGGACCCATCAATGCCAGGAAGTCTCCCTCCTCGATTGTCAGATCGAGTTTGTGCAGAACCTCAACTTTTTCCTTGCCTTTCTGATAGGTTCTGCTGATATCTGTCAAGACGACAAGATCTTTGCTCATAGTGCTGTCCTTACCCGTTCAGATTATTGTGAGATCCGAATACCCTGGCCAGGGGTCAATTCCGCTTCGGCTGCGACCACGATCCGGTCGCCAGCGCCAAGGCCCGCGACAACCTGCTGCCTCGCGCCGGAACTCGGGCCTGTCGTGATTGCGCGCCGCTGCACCGCGTCGTTACGAATGATCCAGACAAATGTTCCTTCGCTATCAGTCCTGATTGCATCCCGGCTGACAAATATTGTGGCTGCCGGCGCTTCAGCTTTTGACTGCTGTTTTCCCAGAAAAGCCACTTTCACGCCCATATCGCGCAGCACCCGGCTATCGATTTCGCGAAAACCGATGCGTACTCTGACCGTCGCTTTTTGCCTGTCAGCGGTCGGGACGATCGCAATGACTTCCGCTGGTATTTGCCAATCCGGATAGGCGTCGAGCACGGCATTGACCGACTGGCCCGACTGCACCCGTTGTATATAGGCCTCATTAACGTCGACTTCAATTTCAAGAGATGCCATATCGACGATCGTGCATATGCCTGTACGCGTGAATCCGCCCCCTGCCGATATCGGCGATATCATCTCGCCGGGCTGTGCGTTTTTTGTTACCACCACGCCAGCGAACGGGGCACGGATGATTGTGTTATCCATTTGATCCCTGGAAACGTCGACGCTGCGACGCGCAACCACAACGTTTCCTTCGCCCGAGACCAGTCTTGCACGTAAGGTATCAGCATTGGCCCGAGCTGCATCGAGGTCCGCGGCACTGGCAAGTTGCCGGCGTGCCAGCTCTTCAGCCCGACCAAGATCGAGTTCTGCTTGTGTAAGCTGCGCACGCACTTCGTCAAGCGCGGCTTTCGCGGAACCCAACTGTGCTTCGGCTAATGCGAGCTGCGCTTTTTGCGTGCTATTGTCCAGTCGGGCAACCACCTGGTCTTTTGCAACGGTCATGCCCTCCTCGATCAGAACCTCGAGAACTTTACCTGCAATCTTGGAACTGACGGTCGCCTGCCGTCGTGCAACGACATAGCCTGAAGCATCCAGCACACTGGCGCCTGCGGTATTCGCCTGTGTGATTCTTACTGTCTCCGACTGGACTTCGATGGGACCATTCAGAATCGCTGTCAGGAGTAATCCCACGACGCCAATTGCAACGATGACACCACCCAGCACCCAGGGCCATCGGCGAGGTTTCGCAGGGGCTTCGGTACGGTCGATTTTGAGTTCGGAAAGGCGATCGATCTTGTCGTTCACAGCACTGTTGTTATTCTTTGGGCCGCCCAGTTTACTGTGCATCCCCCGCATGCGCTACATAGGCGGAACCTGATGTTGAGTTCGATTGGCACGCAGCTTGCCTGATGTCCGGTGGTCCTTGCGACCTCCGGCGATGGCCGTAATGAGAATCATTCTGGAGGGGGGCTCTGCCTATCACTTAAATCAGCTGATTTTTAGCCAGACCGCAGTAAACTAGTAGCGAACCAGTGCCGAACCCCAGGTGAAACCTGCGCCGAATGCTTCAAACAGCAGCAGGTCGCCGCGCTGAATTCGTCCGTCCCGTACGGCTACGTCGAGTGCCAACGGAATGGATGCGCTGGACGTGTTGGCGTGTTCATCGACCGTGACTATTACCCGTTCCATCGGCAGGCCCAGTTTTTTGGCCGCCGCTGAGATAATTCGCCGATTTGCCTGATGCGGAACCAGCCAGTCCAGGTCATTCTGCTCGAAACCATTCTCGAGCAAAGTCTCTTTGGCGATCGCTCCAAGCGTGCTTACCGCCTTGCGAAATACTTCGTTGCCTTTCATCTGAATATAGGCAGCCTCGACGGTCACATCAGCATATCCCGATGAGACTCCGGCAGGCACATGCAGCAACTCCTCGTGCTTGCCGTCAGAATGAATATGCGTCGAAATGATTCCCTCTTCATCTGTTGCCTGCAGGATGACGGCACCCGCGCCGTCACCGAAGAGCACGCAGGTCGTTCGATCAGTCCAGTCCAGGATTCGCGAGTAAATTTCTGCACCGATGACTAACACCGTCGTTGCTCCGCCGGTTCTGATAAACCGATTGGCAACGTCCAGCGCATAAATGAAACCTGAGCACGCGGCGTTAATGTCGAACGCCGGTATTTTTTCTAAACCAAGACGCCTCTGAACAATGCAGGCGGTACTCGGGAACACTTTGTCAGCCGTCGTCGTCGCAACCACAATAAGATCAATATCGGTAACATCTATTGCGGCTGCTGCCAGCGCATTGTTGGCGGCCGCAAGCGCCATATCTGAAGTTTTCTCGTCATCCGCCGCAATTCGGCGTCGTTTGATTCCGGAGCGCTCGCGAATCCATTCATCACTGGTATCAACGATTTCTTCCAACTCTTTATTGGACATGATGCGCTTAGGCAGGTAACCGCCGGTGCCAATAATACGTGCATTGCTCATTCAGAAATTCCTTTGCAACGTCGAATTCAGCGCCGCATGAACTTTGCCAGCTCGCGGATAGTTGGATAGTCAAACAGGTCACTGATATCGACCTTGCCGGGATGCTTTTCGTCAACGGCCAGTATGATTTCCGTTAGCGTCAGGGAGCTTAAACCGACTTCAAACAAATTGTCGTCCGGCCCGATTACGCGTTCTTTGGAAAATTCACGACAGATCGCTTCAATCTCCCGCACAAGCGGATCTTCATCCAGTGAATCCGCGTCCGCAGGAATGGGTGCAAGTTGCGCAATGACGTCATCGAATTCGCCCTGCCGATAATCACGCGCCAGGTGCGCTCGCTGTACCTTGCCACTCGTCGTTTTCGGAATTCGACCGACCGGAATAACGTGGTCAACTTCGAGGCCAGCGTGCTCCCCGACGGCTGCACGCACTTCGTCAGCAACCTCCCGAAATGAATCAACGTCTTTCCGAAAAAGCACGAACACCAGCAGTTCCTCTGTCTGACTGGCGGAGGAACTGACGCCACTTACGACCACTTTTCCGAGGTCCAGACCATCCAGTTGCGCGATTATTTCTTCAATATCGTGAGGGTAGTAGTTCTGGCCATTTACGATGATCAGGTCCTTTGACCTGCCTGTAATAACAAGGTCGCCATCAACGATGACGCCGATATCTCCACTGCGTAACCAGTCGTCGTCGGTGAACAACGCAATTTCTGCTTCATTGTCATTGTAAAGACCCTTGGTTACGCTGGCACCACTGATCTGTATATGTCCTACGATACCGTCTGCAACGATTTGATCGTCGTCGTCCGCAATACGAACTGCGCAGTCACGAATCGGTCTGCCTACTTTAACGAAGCTCACAGCATCCGGATCGTCGGGCGCTTTCTCCACGTACGCAGAACCAACTTTCAAGCTGTGCCGGTCGACGACTATCCGGGAATATTCAGAGCCCGGGACCGGCACGGTGACACCGACCGTTGCCTCGGCCAGCCCGTAAACCGGGAACATCGTAGTGCGTTTCAATCCATGCGGCTCAAGCGCTGCGAGGAAAGCCTCGCACAGGTCCCACGAAATAGGTTCGGCGCCATTCAGGATAAGCTTCACGGCCGATAGATCGGCATCTCCGAGGCCCTTGCGTTCGAAGAGTTTCAGGAAATGTTTGTAACCGAAATTGGGCGAACAAAGCTGGCTAGCTTTCAGTTCACTGGCTTTTTGCATCCAGAGAAGCGGTCGCCGCACGAACAGGTTGGTGTCCATGACCGCATGGTTCATGCCAACGGCAAGAACGCTCAGGTGGTAGCCAATCAGCCCCATATCGTGTGTGAGCGGCATCCAGCTAAGACTCTGATCGTCATCCCGCCAGTCTGCGCCCTCAATAATGGCGCGAATGTTGGCGGTCAGGTTGTTGTGACTAAGGCACACGCCTTTCGGATCGCTGGTAGATCCGGAGGAATACTGGATAAACGCGGTTTTTGCAGGATCGACTTCGACCGGCGTCCCGGCAACGTCGTCGGCAATGTCATTTTCCGTCACCACGTTATCTTGCAGTTTGTCGCTTATGTCGCTGATTTCCTGTTCGTGGGCGAACGACTTCAATCGTTCCAGCAGATCAGACTCTGTGAGCAGCGTTCCTCGCTCAAGCTGCCTCAGGATTCTGAAAAGCTTCAGGCGATGCTCATCGCTGATACCGACAGCGACCGGCACTGGAACGATACCGCCAATGATTGCCGCCCAGAATGCCGTTACAAAATCCTGGTTCGACCGGGTAAAAATCACGAGCTCGTCGCCGGGCTCCATGCCGCGAGCCTGGAACGTTCCAAGCAGGGTCACTGCTCGATCCCACAGTCCCGCAAACGTCAGAACCGATTCGTCCTTGTCGCCATCGATAAAACGAATTTCGCGATCCCTGGTGCGCGCATCCGTAAGAATGTGCGGCATGCATTCGTAGAGTTTCATTTATTGTCTGTCGCGTATTTCGGGTCGAAGGATAATGCTGTGCCTGGTACGCAAATTGATGCCAAGATCCAACTCTGGCTCCAGGTCGCTCACCAGTGTCATATGAAATCGCTGGATGAGCAACCCAAGGTGAACTTTCATCTCGAGAAACGAAAAGTATTCCCCGAGACAGCGTCGGGGGCCGAGAGAAAACGGAAAATAAGGGCGCTCTCCCTTTTTATATTGACTCTGTTCAGGGTCGAATCGGCCCGGATCAAATTCGTCCGGCTTTGACCAGTACGTCGCCGTGCGATGAAGGATGTAGGGCGACAGGTAAACGTCCGCGCCCGCTTCGATGTCGCAGCCTTCCAGAATATCGTTTTGCTCGGCCCTGCGCGTAAACAGCCATACGGGCGGATACAGTCGTAGCGTCTCTTCCAGCAACTGCTGCGTATAATGCATGTCGGTCAGAGTCTGCTGATCCGGTGTTTGCACGTTCGCGAGGCTGGCGCTGGCCTCTTGCAAGAGCGCAAGTTCGGCACCAGGGTGCGTAGCTAGCAGGAACCATGCCCAGTTTAACGTGCCCGCAGACGTCTCGTACCCCGCCACGATCAGGGTGATTAATTCGTCCAGCAATTCCGCATCGGAGAAGAACTGCCCGTTCTTGTCTGTTGCCTGCATGTACATTGCGAGGAAATCAAACGGCATCTCGTCTGTGGTATCACGCCGCTTGCTGATTACCTGCGCAATGAGGTCCCGGGATTCGCGAACCTGCATGACCACGCGCAGGTCACGTGCCGAATCCTTGCTAAGGAAAGCGAAGGGATTTCTCCCCTCAGCCAGAATCTGTTCTTCGTAGTCGCGACCGAAAATACATTTCAGGATCAGTTCCAATGCGAAATCGTTCATCTCCTGCGTGATATCAAGAGAGCCTCCCTCTTTCGCGACCGCTTCCCAGGCTGCTGCCCTGGTTACCGTGCAATCAGCCATGACCTCGATCAAGCGATGTACGTTCTGGCGGCTGAAGGATGGTTGAATCATGCGCCGAGATCGCCTCCACGTATCACCATCACTGACTATCAGACCGTTGCCGAGAAGCATCTTCACGCGTTCGAATCCGGGCCCTTTCCGGTAGCGCGTGTGATTCTTGACCAGCAGTTGCCGGACTGCGGATGCGTCGTTGATGAAATATGCTGAGCGACCGCCGGGCTTGGTTATGCCAACCATGTTCCCATAGCGAGACCGTAAGGCATCGAGGGTCTCCAACGTCTCCGGATCGATTCCGAGCGCTACCGGATCGGTTGGGCCAGGCAGTACGCGCTTGCTATTGTCAGGCAGACTCATGTTTGTAAAAGCATTGACGGGTGAATTTTCGATGCCGGCCAGGGCGAAGATGGCGCAATACTACATTGACCAGCAACGCAGGGATACTGCAAACTGCGCGGGGCAGACGCAGCGGCATAGCGTTTTTTGCCGTATGAATTCATCTCTTGTTCATGCCGCTGCAGGTACGATGTCAGCATGGATAATTTTGCC
Source organism: Woeseiaceae bacterium (assembly GCA_021773135.1). GTDB lineage: Bacteria > Pseudomonadota > Gammaproteobacteria > Steroidobacterales > Woeseiaceae > SZUA-117. Next base: position 191,883 of record JAJFKP010000056.1, read on the forward strand.
AAACCACTGAACCTTGCACGCTGTACGAGTTTATTGATGTCCGAATCAGAGCCCCGTCCGGATCTTGCACATGTAGAGGCGCGCCGAAGCAGCCGCTCCCGTCGCCAGATGTCATTTGCTCGCCGCCTGTACTATTTCCTGGGACTCCCGCTGTTACGAGCTTTGTTTTTCGTACTGACGTCGACTTACCGCGTAGAAAAAGTCATTGGCAGCGACACAGCAGAGCGCATCATCGCCGACAAGAACTCCATCTGGGCACCTTGCTACTGGCACCAGCATCATGTTCTTTGCTCCTCGTTGTTGAAAGACTGGATTGCCCGGGGGTTCAGGGCGTGCTTCCTGGTTTCAGCGTCGGTTGATGGCGAGGTTCCCGACAGAATTGCTCGCTCCTGGGGTGCCGAAGTCATTCGCGGCTCCGCCAATCAGACGGGCGCCCTGGTGTTACGCGACATGCAGCAGATGATGAAGCGCGGTATTTCGATCATAACGACAGCCGATGGCCCCAGCGGTCCTAAACACGTCTTCAAACCCGGTGCGGTTCTCATAGCACGGATTGGCGGCGCACCGATGGTGCCGCTGGCCTGCGCGGCGGATCGAGCCTGGTATTTAGAGCGTTGGGACGATTTCATGATTCCGAAACCTTTTGCGCGAGTCGTGCTTGCTATAGGTGAGCCGATAACAGTACCCCGGGACGCCAGCAAGGAAATGATGGAATCCCTCAGAATCGGCATGGAAGATGCAACCAAGGCACTCACATATCAGTCAGAGTCATTACTATCACGCGCCACGGGGAGAAACGCATGACCAGCTATTATCGCAATATCCGATCGTGTTCCATGTTGGCTTTAATATGTGCCATGTTCCTGTCGGCCCCCGGGCCTGCATCAGCCAGCGACGTGGTCAAACCCCATGCCGCGGCATACAAGGTCAAAATCAGTGTGCTGGGCGGGACGCTGAATACCCGCGTGGAGGCAATTGAAGGCGGCTACCGCGCGGAATCGTCAATTGAAGCGACGGGAATGTCTCGCGTACTCGCACGGGGATCAATTCGTGAAAGCTCGGTCATTCGCATAACTGCAGAAGGGCTTCGCCCGGAACGTTTCTTGTCCGTTGATACGCTCACAAAAGACGGCGAATCAGTCGATCTCGCCTTTGACTGGGACGACAAAACGATCAGCGGCACAATCGATGGCAACGAATTTGGCACCGATATTGACGGTGACGTACATGACCGGGTCTCACTGCAATACGGATTGATGCATGATCTACTGACGGGCATCGATCGCACCCGGTATTCGCTGCAGGATGCTGAAAAGCTCAAGTTACTCGCTATCAGCAACATTGGCACCAAGCAGGTCAAAGTACCCTATGGTCGTTTCGAGGCAGTCGGCATCCAGCATCAGGCGGCCAATTCGTCGCGCACCACGACACTGTGGTGTGTGGAAGAACTGGGATATCTACCGGTGATTATCGAACAGCACCGCAAAGGAAAGCGCCAAATGCGTGCAGTTCTGACCGACTATCAGGCGCTCTGAGTCGCTTGGACCGGGTGCGCTTAGGTAAGGACAATCGCCAGCTGCATGCACAGCAGCATCGCGGCAGTTATGGCACCGCTGAGCATGAGCGCAACACCCCAGCGAGCAAGTTTTGTTGAATTTGCCATGCCCGCAAATACCGGCGCTGCGGTGAGCAGCAAGACGTATGCCAGCGGGAAATAAATGCGCGCAAGCTGCGGGTATCGATAAGGCCACGACTTCAACTCTGTGCGTTCAAGAATCCGGGCAGCAATATGTGCCTGATTTCCCAGCCGGGACGCTGCCTCTTTGTGTGCGTCCACCTCGCATGCTCCGTTCGAAAGTGCTTCGATTCGGAGATCTTCAAGGTGATCGCCAAGCTCCACGATGATGCGACGCACGTGTTTAGCCGAGACGCCTGAACTCAGCAGTTTCTGCTGCAGGTCTGCGAAATGCCGGCTATGCATTTCCGGGCGCCTCGAACGCCGCAGTTATGCCTGATTGAATTCGGTGCCATTCAGTCTGCAGACGATCCAGGCGTTTTCTGCCCTTTGCATTCAGTGAATAGTAAACGCGGGTTCGTCCATCGACTTTTTTACGCCTTGCCCGCAATGCGCCATTACGCTCAAGCGAGTGTAAGACGGGGTAAATGACCCCCTCACCCAGTGATATGGCCTCGCCGGTAACGAGTCGAATTCTCTTGACGAGCTCATAGCCATACATCTCCTGCTGTTCGAGCAGTCTCAACAGCAGCAGCTCGGGCACGCCGCTCATGAACGGTGGGTTGGACTGTCCCATATGGCCTCGCCGACAAGCTGCACACCCTGGACCATACCTCGAATGAATAGGTATATCAATCTATACTGTCTGGTTCGAGGTATGTACTATATACCTAGTCATTCAAGGTATTGCGTCAAGTAACAAGGCTTGGCTTATGCAGGGAGGTGGCAGGATGCTCAACCGATATCTGGCTGGCGCAGCAGGCAGCCCGGTCATTATTGCAGCGCTTAACATCTGTATGCATTACCTGACAGCGATTGGTGAGGCGGCATCCATCGAATTGAAACCGCCTATCGCGCTACAGCCCGGCCGAACGATCATGGATACACTTGGGCAGGTCGACCGAGATACCCCCGAACCTGCGAGTCCGCCGGCCAGGTTGCCTCCCCTCGCGCCACCAGAAGATCCTGACGGCAAGCTCACTTTCACAGGCCTCAAGTTCCGCAGCACCGGACCTGTAGTGGTAACGCGGGCCCCCGCGTTACCTGATGCTGGCAATAGTGCCTTGACCGACATCACCGGTGCCAAACCAGAATATCCACTTCGGGCCAGCCGGATCGAACTGGAGGGATTCGTTGCCATCCGGTTCGACGTAGGTCAGTCCGGTTTGGTTGAGTATGTAAAGTTGCTGGAATCGAGCAGCACCATGTTCAAGCAGCACCATGTTTGAGAGAGCCGCAATCAATGCCGGGTACCAACCGCGCTACAGACCGATAACGATAGACCGCTTGCCGCAACGAGCACGCGGCCTGCAAAGACGATTTTTGTTCCGGATGGATCCGTGACAACGAAACATTTGCGTAATGGCGTCACTGCGGTGACACCCCGGAGGCGGGACCAGCTGGACCTTCTATCCCGCCGGGTATCCACTGATCCTGCCTCCGGTTTTTATCCTTTCGTTATCTCGTTCGATCAAACAACTGGATAACGCTTTCCCGCTCTTTGGCCTTACTACGAAATTCGATCCGCCGTTCCAGCAATTCTCCACCCTGTAAAAGCCGAAATCGATCAGTTAGCTTCATGCCGTTACGATCCAGTGTTTCAACCACGAGCGTGTCGCCCTCCCAACCCGTCACGCGCTGGCCCTGCACCTCTCCGACGCTGACCATACGGTTTTCGCCAAAGCGAAATTCTTCAACAACAGAACGATCGAAACTGATGAACAAACCGTCAGGAGTTTGGGTGATCTTGAGTGTTCTTCCAAGTTCCAGAAACACATGCACCAGCCCGCCCTTGGACTTGCTGCGCCTCGATTGTGATCCGCCGCGGACGGCGGACGACTGGCGCTTGGCATCGCGAAAATATTCATCGTCCTTGATTCCGTCGGTTTTTCGTATCGCTTCCCGGACCCTGGTTGGATTTGCGGATGCATCCGTGCGGATTTGCCAGGTGCCGCTCAGGTTGACGCCTGCCGGCACAATGCCGTTTCTGGAATCCAGAACTTCAGGTCCCGTGCAGCCGCCCAGGCAGAGCAATATTGTCATTGCGGTCCACTTCATTCGTCTACTCAATATTGCTGCCCTTTTTCCGAACCAACCGGCAAGTGCGAGACATTGGCCACCATCTCGCTATAATCCTTATCGCCTAAATACGAGTAGCAAGCAACAGTGGATGTCGAGAACAGTAGCATTGTCGCGGGTACCTGGAGCGGTAAATTAACGCCACCTGAGCGAATTCCGAACCGGGCCGACATCGTCATCATTGGCGGTGGTATTGTCGGCGTTTCCACGGCCTGGTTCCTGGCGAGGCAGGGAGTCGACGTTGTGCTGTGCGAAAAGGGTTATATTGCCGGAGAACAGTCGGGACGCAACTGGGGTTGGATTCGGGCACAAGGCAGGGACCCGCGCGAACTGCCAATGGTGCTGGAAAGCCAGCGAATATTTCGTGATCTTGAAACGGAGATTGGTGAGAGTGTCGGATTTTCGCAAGGTGGGTGCCTGTATACCGCGCGAAATGAAAAACAGTTGGATGAGTTTAACGATTGGCTTGAGTTGGCAAGAGACCACGACATCGACACTCGGGTGCTTGATCGGAACGAACTAAGTACCTTAGTGTCGGGTGCCGAGGCAGATTGGTGCGGAGCAATGTACACGGCGAGCGATGGCCGAGCCGAACCGCATAAAACAGCGCCGGCAATTGCGCGGGCAGCCGCACGGTCAGGTGCGACAATTCTGACTGCATGCGCCGTGCGAGGAATTGAATCGAGCGGTGGGCGCGTGTCGTCGGTTGTAACCGAGCACGGTGCAATCCAGACGTCTGTCGTACTGTGCGCCGCCGGTGCCTGGACGTCCGTTTTCTGCCGCTCGCTGAACATTGCCGTTCCACAATTGAAAGTAAGGGGCACCGTTGCCCGGACTGCACCGGCAGACAGGATTATTGACGGGAGCCTGTTCGATGAACGGATCGGCATTCGCAGGCGAGAGGACGGCGGTTATACGGTTGCACATGGCTCTGTTCTTGATCACGGCATTACACCAGCCACTTTTCGTTACGCGTTTAAATTTCTGCCCGCACTTATGCAGGAAATAAAAGTACTTCGGCTTCGTTTTGGCAAGGATTTTTTCGAAGAGCTGGCCATGCCACACCACTGGGAACTTGACGAGGAATCACCCTTTGAACGGCAGCGCGTTTTGAACCCCGAGCCCAGCAAACGCGTACTCAAGGGTATTCGGAAAAACATGAACGCTGTATTTCCGCAACTGGCAAACGTCAGCATAGTGGAAGCCTGGGCCGGCATGGTCGAGACATCGCCTGACGTGGTACCTATGATTGGCGAAGTGGGCGACCTGTCTGGCTTTTACATCGCAAGTGGTTTTAGCGGACACGGGTTCGGTATCGGACCCGGTGCCGGGAAAGCCCTCGCCGCAATGCTGACCGGCGCCGATAACCCGATCGATCTGTCACCATTTAAATTAAGCCGATTTTTCGATGGTTCGCCGGTGCGGCCAATGTCGACTATCTAAAAAAGAGATCTGTGCCTATGCTCGCGCGCCTGTTCTTCATATCGCTGTTTTTGTCAGCTCTCGCTTGCGCAGAGAATCCGCGAACGCTGCGCGTTGATTACTACCACAGCGGCAATGCAGGCACCGAGATGTTCAGTCTCGATCGTCTGGTATTGGAGCCGCTTCCCTTTCCCGGCAATGTGTCGCAGCCCGTGGACAGGACACTCCGAGGCAAATATGTTTTTGAAATAGTCGATCCGGACACCGGAAAACTTGCCTGGTCACGCAGCTTTAGCAGCATTTTTGGCGAATGGGAGACAACCGCCGAAGCCCGCAGCATGAATCGGACCTTTCATGAATCGCTGCGCCTGCCGCAGCAGGAACAGGCGTTCGATATCATTTTGAAAAAACGCGGCTCAAATAATCTTTTTTCAGAAATCTGGCGCCTTCGTGTCGACCCAAACGACTATCTCGTCCATCAGGAAAAAGCCGCTTTCGCTGAGCATGTGGTTGCGATCGAGAACAACGGCGACTCTGCGACGAAGGTCGATGTCCTGTTGCTGGGGGACGGTTACAGGATAGAGGAGCAATCAGATTTTCTTGCAAAGGCACGCGAACTGACCAATTTGCTTTTTGCGACGCCACCTTTTCAGCAAAGACGCAGCGATTTTAATGTGTGGGCGCTTGCGCCGCCCGCGGCGGAGTCCGGTGTTTCACGTCCTTCAACCGGCGTGTACCGTGACTCTCCTGTAGGCGCTTCATATGATGCATTTCGCAGCGAACGCTATGTGTTGACCAACGATAATCGAGAATGGCGCAGAATCGCCTCATCGACGCCGTATGACTTCGTTGAGATACTGACGAACAGTGAAACCTACGGCGGTGGCGGCATCTATGGACTGTTCAGCACCGCAGCAGCGAACAGCGAATGGGCCGGCTACCTTTTTGTGCACGAATTTGCACATCACTTTGCCGGCCTCGCGGATGAGTACTATACGAGTGCAGTGGCGTATGAGTCGCCGGCCGAAATCGTGGAGCCATTCGAGCCCAACGTGACCGCCCTGCTCGACCCGTACGATCTCAAATGGCGCCGGCTGGTCCGGGAGGGCACTCCGTTGCCCACTCCGTGGCCGAAAGCGGCCTATGAAGAACATTCGCTGGCCTATCAGGCCAAGCGGGCAGAGATGCGCAAGGAAAACGTGACAGAGCAAGAGATGAACCGCTTGTTCGAGGAGAATCAGGCGATCGTTGAGGGCTTGTTTTCCGCGGCACCGTATGCCAATGCCGTCGGCGCTTTTGAGGGCGCCATCTACCAGTCAAAGGGCTACTACCGTTCAGAGCAAAACTGCATCATGTTCACACGTACTGAAGACTTCTGCCGAGTGTGTACAGCGGCAATCGAAGAAGTCATTGATGAATACACCCAATCAAATTGAAGTGGCACTAATTCGAGTGGTCACGAATATGGTCGGCAAGCGCCCTGGCAAATTTCCCGCGGCGGGATACCCTTATGTTTTCCAGTTCGAGCCAGTTCGCCAGCTGACGCAGTTCCTGCCCCAATTTTGAAACGGTATGATGCACGTCAATCCCCGTCTCAGGATGAGTGGCCAGAACCAGCAGTGTGCCGTTTGCCCGATCGGCCTTTAAATCCAGCCGCGCCACAATGCGATCTCCCAGAAGAAACGGCAGTACGTAGTAGCCCCATTTTCTCTTTGCGGCAGGCACATAGATCTCAATGCGGTAGTGAAAATCAAACAGTCGTTTGGCGCGCGGTCGATACCAGACCACCGGGTCGAACGGAGACAGGAGTGCTGCCGCGTCCACAGATCGCGGCAACCTTGCATTCGGAGACATATACCCAGGCATCGGCCAGCTTTCAATCCTGGTTTCTTCAAGAAGACCCTCATGCTGCAGTTCCGCTATTCGCTCACGCGCAATTTTTGGCGGCATCCGGTAGTAGTCCGCCAGGTCGTCCGCCGTCGCCACACCCAGCGCGCCAGCAGCGATAAGAATCAATTGCCGTTGCGCTTCTTCCCGGGCGAGCGAGCGGTCCAGGTGCTCGCGGTCAATCTGTCTTTCCGGCAGGTCGTAAACTCGCTGAAAGTTGGCAAGTCGATCGGCGACAGCCACCTTACCTTTGCCAAAGTAGTACTCGAGCGCCCACCGCGGCAACGACCGATGCCAGTCGCCGGGCTTTCGCCGGGGGCTATCGACCTGCGGCAGATCCGCGGCTGTCAGGGGGGCCTTTTTTATAATTGTTTCATAAGCTTGTTTCAAGTATATCGATTTATTCTTAAGTTGCATTATTGGGCTGTTGGGATACGGACGGTAGTCCTTGCGCCTGTATTCCAGGACGGGCCATAGGTCAGATGGAACGATGGAGGCTTCATGCGCCCAGTGCTCGATGAATTCTCGTCCGCCGTAGACAACCCGGTGAAACCGGTCTCTGTCGTATGGACCGAGACGTGAGAACAGGACCATCAGGTGGGCCGGAACCAGGACGTTAACGTAGTCTAGCTGCAGCAGCCCAAGTCCGCGTATCACCCGCCTGATGTGTCCCGCATTGATCGTTGCAGAAGGTCTTGGGCGACCAAATCCAGCAGCAGCAAGTGCTATCCGCCGGGCTTCAGGTAGTGAGATTTGTGAGCGCACCAATTATGCTGTCCGCAGGCAGATGGTTTTATTCCGGGGAAGAATGGACATGGGCAAAGAATATACGGAAATCAGCGATCGCATCCAGAATTGGATCACCAGGCAGCATATGTTCTTTGTTTCGACCGCGCCGAGCGCCGCAGATGGGTTGGTAAACTGCTCGCCAAAGGGGCTCGACTGCTTGCGCGTACTGGGTCCCAAGGAAATAGCTTACGCAGATACTGGCGGCAGCGGCATTGAGACTGTTGCGCACCTCAAAGATAACGGGCGTATTACCCTGATGATGTGCTCATTCGAAGGGCCGCCGATGATTTACCGTTTCTACGGAACCGGCGTGCCGATCGAACCTCATGAAAAGCACTTTGCTGAACTGCTGGAACGGTTTCCACCTCTGCCCACGGTCAGAAATTTTATACGCATCAAGGTCCACAAGATAATGGACTCGTGTGGCTATGGCGTGCCGATGTATGAGTTCAGGAAGCACCGCGATTCGTTGACTAATTATTTTAACAATCAAAGTGCGGAAGATATCCTCGAATACCGTCGCACGCGCAATGCCAGGAGTCTCGACGGGCTGCCCGGCCTCCAGTCAGCAGATGCCGATTCGTAACGTAGACGACGGCCTGCCAGTCCGGCTCACATCTGCCAGCGAGGCATGCCCTGCACGACCAGTGGCGCGCCTAATCCTGTGAAGTTTTCGCTGCAACTGCTGTGGCAGTCGAAAACATTTGTTGGCGTAGTAATCATTTTTGTGCTCGCCAACGGATGGTCCTGGCTGCGGCACATCGTTACGCCGGTCTGTTGCGATCAGGAATTAACGGTGGGATTTCCCATGCCGTTTCATATCAGCGGCGGGATCGCAGGTAGCTCGGATTTTTACCTGCTCGGCCTCCTGCTGGATATTGCGATAGCACTAACTCTGGCTATTACAGCGACCTGGATTGTCCGGCTGCTCAAGCGTTAGTCAATCGGCGGAGCGCATTTTGGTATTCATCTTCCATACGCATGACCAGATCTGCAGTCGGCGGAATGTCATGCACGGTGCCGACTCCCTGCCCGGCCCCCCAGATATCTTTCCATGCCTTCGCTTCCGAGCCACCACCGCTGCCAAAATCCATTGCCGTTTTATCGGCATCTGGCAAATTCTCCGGATCCATGCCCGCATTCTCAATACTACCCCGCAGGTAACTGCCATTTACGCCTGTGAACAACGATGTGTAGACGATATCGTCTGATTTGCTAGCCACGATCATTTCCTTATATGCGGGCGTTGCATTTGCTTCCTCCGTTGCAATAAACCGGGTGCCGATATACGCGAGATCTGCCCCTATCGCCTGCGCCGCAAGCGCATCGTTGCCACAACTCATGCTGCCGGAAAGAATAATAGTTCCATCGAAGATCTCGCGCACTTCCTTGACCAGGGCAAACGGGCTGGTGGTACCGGCATGTCCTCCCGCACCTGCGCAAACCGTTATGACGCCGTCAACGCCCTGCGCTATCGCCTTGCGCGCATGACGCAGATTGATAACATCGTGAAAAACAAGGCCACCGTAGCCATGCACGGCTTGCACTATTTCCGCAGGTGGGCGCAGACTGGTAATGATAATTGGAACCTTGTGCGCGACACAGGTTTCCATGTCTGCCAGCAAACGATCATTACTCGCATGTGCAATCTGGTTGACCGCATAGGGCGCTACCGGCTGATTCGGGTGAGACTTTGAGTAAACTGTCAGCTCGTCCTCAATACGCGTCAGCCATTCACCGAGCATTGCCTGCGGCCGGGCATTTAGCGCAGGGAAAGAACCGACGATGCCGGCCTTGCACTGTGCGATAACCAGCTCGGGTCCGGAAACAATAAACATCGGCGCCCCGATAACCGGGATCCGAAGTTTTCCGTCGAGTACGGCAGGTAGTGACATATGCAGCTCCAGGCAACAGCGAGTCTTTCAAACGGCGGAGATGCTAGCACAATCAACGTGACCGGTATCACATCGTGCTGCCAACTCGATTGCTAAACTCGGCGTATGAGCGAAACCGTTGAACATGAAGCGCTGCAACACGACGTTACTAAAGCTGCCGGTGAATATTTTTCGCAGATGAATCTTCAGGCACTGTCTTTCGTACAATTGCGGCAACTGCAGAAGCTGCTCAGACGGGCAATCACGGAAATCGACGAGGAGATTGGTGGCCGCGCTACGGCAGATAATTTTAGTGATACGGTTACCGTGCCTGCGGAAAAATTCTGATCCTATACCCGCATAAAACTCGCTTCGCAATCAGCGATCAGCACGCTTCCCTCAGCCGTCCTCGCCTCTCCTTTAAGTACAATCAGTCGGCGTTTCTCGCTTTCAATCCAGCCCTTTAGCAGAATACTCTGGCCGACCTGCAGCGCCTTGCGATAGCGTATTTCACATCGGGCGGTATGCGCCTTAACGTTCTGGAGATAGAGAACGTTTGCCATAACATCGTCGAGTGCCGAGTAAATAATTCCGCCATGCACCGTATTCTCATACCCGACGTGGTTTTCCGTCGGCGTAAAACTGCCCTGGCAATGACCGTCGAGAAGCTCAAACCGAATCTGCAATCCGACGGGGTTGTCTACGCCGCAGGCAAAGCACATCGTTGCCGCTTCAATCTGATTGTCGCTACTCAATTTTGCTCTCCCGCAAAAATCAGTGTTTCACTATTTGCGAATGGACCGGCCGACACTGATAATATTCCATCCGTTGTCTAACATCAGTGCGTTTGACTTTTGGCGCCACTTCGTTGTCGCTGGCCTGTTGTGCGACGGCAAGTGTGACATCGCCACTAATTTCCCCGGGTAACAGGTCCTCGAGTCCCAAACGCTGCCTTGCTGCCGCAGCAATGCCTGACCTCAGAATAGTAATGTGGGAAGCGCAAATGTCCGGTTTCATCCCCGGGAACCGGTAAGACGCTGTCATCACCCTCATGCGTCAGGTCCGGAAACGTCAGGGTATTTGCTGGTCAATGGTGATGTCGACCGTGCTTACCGAGTCTGTGTCAATGATGTGTTGTCCGAACCAATCGCCACTGGCTGCAATCGGCTGACCGCCCAAAGAGACGCGAGCCAGAATTTCCAGCTGCGTAAAACCCGACGGTACGCGGCCGGGAATCATCGCATCGGAATCGCCGATTTCGACCTCTGCAGGCAATTCCGATAGCCGTCGCCTTACCGCTGCAATAGGCGGCGACGGTTGATTCGGGTCACGTGCAATCACGAAAACCGTCGCGTCCGGCAGGTCGGCGGCCAGTGCCGTCTCGCCCAGAGCGACGTTAACCGTTACGACTGTTGCGGATGGTTCGGGAGGATCTGCCGGCGCAACGGTGGTGCCCCGCAATTCTGCGATCTGCTGGCGCAATATTTCCTGGACATTCGGTGGAGGAGACGTCGCCAGCAATGACTCCCAACGGTCCGCGCCCAATGCCTTATTGCCGCGTTCAACGGCCGCCATACCACCGTAAAACAGTGCTTTGGGATTGCCGGCCTCAAGCGCCAGTGCATTTTCGAATAGCTCTCCCGCCCGGCCCAGTAGCGCGCGCTGATCGTCATAGAGCACCGCCTCGCCAAGATCCGCAAGCGTTTGGCCATTCTGCGCAGATTCCAGTTCGACAGCTTTCTCGAACGCGGCGATGGCACCCGTGAAATTGCGCATCGTAAAATATGAGCGCCCGAGCATCTTCCAACCATCCACGTCGTCGGGGTTCGCTTGCAGCCGAGCTGACAGTGAAGCAACCATTGCATCTACGTCGGGTGCCTGAGGCTCGCTGTTACCGGCGACAGCGGTAGAATCCGTCGCATCCGGTGTACCGATTTGGGAATAAATGACAGCTGAAACCGCAGTCATCACCAATGTTGCTGCCAAAATAGGTACTGACAATCGTTTCTGTTTTCGATAAAGCGGGACGACAACCGTCATCACTGCAATGAGCAGCATCGCACCAATAATGACCCAGAGCATGATCTAGTTGGTTACCTGTTCTGCTTCCGAATCAGCATCGATATCAATTGGCATGTTCATCCGTTTTCTGACCACGCGTACGGCGATCAGACCACCGATGGCCAGAAAGAGGCCGGGCGCAATCCAAAGCAGGAGGGAAATACCGCTCATTGGCGGCCGGTAAAGGACAAATTCTCCGTACCGGGCAACCAGGAAATCGAATACCTCGCCATCCGATTTGCCTTCCGCCAGCAGTCGACGAATTTCGCGACGAAGGTCACTGGCGATCTGTACGTTGGAGTCCTTGATTGTCTGGTTCTGGCACTGAACGCAGCGCACTTCCGAAATTATGCGTTCATAGCGCGCCTGGGTCTCGTCATCTTCGAAGGCCCGGCCGGTATCGATGGCCCACACGCTACCTGACAGAAGTAACGCTACCGCGATAAAAAATCTATGCTTCATTCCTGTTTGCCTTCTTCAGCCGCGATGAGCGGCACAAACTCTGATTCCCAGATGCTGCGATTTAACGGGCCCAGGTGCTTATACAATACCCGGCCTTCCTTGCCGATGAGAAACGTCTCTGGCGCGCCGTAAACGCCCCAGTTGATGCCGGTTACGGAATCGACGTCAAAACCTGACGCGACGTAGGGGTCGCCAAGCTGCTGCAACCATTTAAGGGCCGGCTCACGCTGGTCGCGCCAGTCTATTCCGTAAATGGGCACCTCAGTCTCACGCGACAACTCCATTAAGAAAGCATGTTCCTGGCGACACCCGACACACCAGGTGGCCCAAAAGTTGACCAGAGCCACGTCACCCGCGTAGTCCTGGCTCGTGACCCGCTCATCAGGATTCTTTAGTCTGGGTAAATCAAACCCTGGCGCTTCCTTACCGAGAAACGGTGACGGCAATTTCTTGAGATCGCGCTCAGGATCCAGTCCTTTTAAAAATACGCCCAGCAACAGCGCAAAGAAAATCAGCGGCGCAATAAACTTTGCCATCAGGCAGGCTTCCCTTCTGCAATATTAACCCGCTCGCGCGCGCGGGCCGTCAGCTTGTAGCGTCGATCACTGGCAGCAATCAGTCCGCCCAGTGCCATGATGAATGCGCCCAGCCAGATAAAACGAATCAACGGTTTATACTGCAGCCGTACACTCCAGGTGTCATTGCCAAGTGGATCGCCAAGCGCGACAAACAGATCGCGATTCCACCCGGCGTCAATGCCGGCTTCGGTCATCGGGCTTTGCTGTACGAGGTAGGTGCGTTTCTGAGGCCTCAGTTGACCCACAAAATCCCCGTCACTGAAGATATCGATCTCACCCTCCAGCGCCTGGTAGTTGGGTCCCTGGGCATTACGCAAACCGCGCAACTCGAATTCATATCCGGCTATCTCAGCACGGTCGCCGATGCTCAGACTCCGGTCGGCCTCAACCGTATAGGCAGAGACTACTGAAACACCGATCACAAACATGCCAACACCAAAATGCGCCACCGACATGCCCAGACCGCCGCGGGTAATTCCTGCGGTGCCGGCAGACCGTCGCCATGACCGTATAGGGTCGATCGCTGACACGATCATTACCCACACGCCGGCAATTACACCGGCAAACAACATGGCGCCGCCTCCGCCGTAGAAGACGACCGGAATCAGCACGCCGGCGACAATCGCAATCACAGCCGGCATGCGCAGCTTCGCAAAGAGCGAATCCGGTGCCTGACTGCGCCAGGCTGTATGCATGCCAATCGCCATCAGGTAGACAAGCGGTAGCATCGGGATGGCGAAGGCAATCTCGAAATATGGCGGGCCGACGGAAATCTTGCTGCCGTCGAGAAGCTCAACAAACAACGGCGCCAGCGTGCCGCCAAGAATCAGTGCCGTAGCGATTACGAGAAGGACGTTGTTACATAGCAGGAACGTCTCGCGGGACATGGCGCGGAAACCTGCTTCTGAATCCAGACCCGGCGCACGCCACGCATACAGCACCAGTGCGCCACCGATAACGACGGTCAGGAATGCCAGGATAAACAATCCTCGTTCCGGATCGACTGCAAATGCATGCACAGAAATGAGAATGCCTGACCGGACCAGGAACGTTCCCAGCAGACTCAATGAAAATGCCGCGATTGCGAGAAGCAGAGTCCAGCTCTTGAACAGACCCCTTTTCTCGGTGACAGCCAGCGAGTGAATCAGCGCCGTGCCAATCAACCAGGGCATGAACGAAGCGTTTTCGACCGGATCCCAGAACCACCAGCCACCCCAGCCAAGCTCGTAGTAGGCCCACCAGCTGCCGAGCGCAATACCGATCGTCAGAAACAGCCAGGCCCAGGTAGTCCAGGGGCGTGTCCAGCGGGCCCATTTCTGATCCAGGTCTCCACTGATCATCGCCGCAATCGCGAACGCAAATGCGACCGAGAAACCGACGTAACCTATGTAGAGCATGGGCGGATGAATGGCGAGTCCTGGATCCTGCAGCAGCGGATTCAAATCCGCACCGTCAGCGGGAGCCGGGAACAACCGTTCGAAGGGGTTGGAAGTCAGCAGGGTAAAGAGCAGGAAGCCGAAACTCAGGAACCCGAGGACACCGATAACGCGAGCACTGAAGCGCTCGGGAAGTTCGCTGCTGTAACGACAGACCAGGACGGTCCAGCCAGCCAACAACAAAACCCAGAGCAGCAGGGAGCCTTCGTGCGCACCCCAAACAGCAGATATCTTGTAGGGCGTTGGCAGTGACAGTTGTGAGTGATTCGCCACATACAAAACTGAAAAGTCGCTTTGCAGAAAAGACAGGGTGAGGCAGACAAAGGCAACTGCAATGAATACGAATTGACCGGTCGCGGCGGGCCTGGCCACTGCGATCATTGCCGCATCATTCCGATGTGCCCCCAGTAAAGGCAGCACGCCCTGGCAAAGCGACAGAGATAGCGCCAGGATGAGCGCGAAATGTCCTATCTCGGGAATCATTGTGCGGGTTGCTCTGCCTGCATCGCGGCTTCCTGTGCAGCCGCAGCCTTGGCAAGAGATTCGGCGACTTCCGGCGGCATGTAGTTTTCATCGTGTTTCGCCAGGACCTCATCGGCAACAAATACACCGCTGTCGTTCAGCCGACCGTGAGCGATGATTCCCTGCCCCTCACGAAACAGGTCCGGCAGAATTCCGGCATAGTTCACCGTCAGTTTGTTATTCAGGTCGGTCAGATCGAAGGCGACGTCCAGTTTGCCGGTCTGCCGTTTTACGCTGCCTTCAACCACCAGGCCGCCTACGCGAAAATTACGGTCCTCGGGATAGTTGCCCTGCGATACTTCGGAAATTTCAACGAAGAACATCATGTTCTCCTTGAAGGCCTGCAGTGTCAGCATGGTGGCAATTGCGATGCCAGCGACAGCGAGGCCGACCGCGAGCATTCTTTGTTGTCTTGGTTTCATGATTTCGTTTCCATTGCACGAAGTCGAGCGCTAATGTCCTTCAATGTGCGGTTGTGACGAACTCGTCCCTGCACAACACAGATCACCAGCACTATCAGTGTGATTCCGAAGCAGCTCCAGACGTATGCGCCGTAGCCACCCATTGCAAACATGCCGTTCATCCAGGCCCTGCTCCCGTTAAAACCAATTCTCGGACCCAGCGTGCCCGACGCTCCCTAAATAACACTTCTGTGCGGACACGTCCGAGCAACAATGCTCCGAATATGAAAGTAAAGCCTAAAATCATTGCCAGTAAGGGGTATAGCATCTCGACCGGCATCGCCGGACCTCCCTCACGGATTATGGTGGGTCCCTGGTGTAACGAACTCCACCATTCGACCGAAAAATGGATGATGGGCACATTGACCGCGCCAACAAGCGCTAAAACTGCGCTTGCTTTGTCAGCCTTTACGGTGTCGTCAATGGCCGCCCGCAGAGCCATATACCCGATATACAGGAATAACATAAGCAGTTCGGATGTCAGTCTTGGATCACCCCATTCCCACCAAGTTCCCCACATGGGCTTACCCCAGACAGACCCGGTAACCAGCGCGAGAAAAGTGAACCATGCCCCCAGCGGGGCAGCGGCGGCAGCGACCGCGTGCGACAGCTTGATACGCCAGATAAGGCCTATTGCCGCCGATACTGCCATGATCGAATACGCCATCATCGAGAGATAGGCGGCCGGTACATGAACATAAATGATGCGAAATGCGTCGCCCTGCTGATAGTCCGACGGGGCCAGGAACAGCCCGGCATAAGTACCGTAAATGACGAGAATGCTGCCCACCCCGGCGAACCACGGAATAATCTTCGCTGAGAACCGATAAAAATGCGGTGGCGAGGCCAGTTTGTGTATGAATTTCCACATGATTTTGAGGTTACTCGTTGCTGATTCGAAGCGCAGCTGCCGTGGCGAATGGTGCGAAGGTTAGCGCCAACATGCAGTAGGCCGCAAGGAAGTAGATTCCAGCTGAGACAGCGTCGTCGGCAGCGGCCAGAGCGACCGTACGCGCGCCGAAAATGAGTATTGGCATAGCCAGCGGCAGAATGAGCAAACTCAACAACGCTGCTCCCCGATGCAGGCCAACAGTCAGGGCTGCGCCAATCGATCCAAGGAGACTCAAACTCAGCGTGCCAAAGGTCAGCGTAATCAACATCACGTTGATCGTCTGTGCGGGCATCTGGAAACTTATCGCGACCAGCGGTGAGACTACAACCAGTGGCAGTCCGCTGATCAGCCAGTGAGCCAGCGCCTTGCCAAGTGCCAAAAGTGGCAACGGCTGCGGGCTCAGCAATAGCTGGTCGAGGCTGCCGTCTTCGAAGTCACTCAGAAACAGGCTGTTAAGGGAGAGCAGCGCTGCCAGCAATGCGGCGACCCAGACGACGCCAGGACCTGTTAACGCCAGCTCGTCCGCACCCGGACCGATAGCAAGTGGAAACAGACTGCTGACCATGGCAAAAAAGAACAGCGGGTTGACTACATCACCGGGACGCTTCCACGCCAGCACTATGTCGCGCCGGATAACGGCGCAAAAGCCGCGCGCGAGACCCGGTGAGATGTGGTCAGGCTCTGTCACGACAATGAGATCCGGCGCGTCCTGCCATCGATGTCCAGTGGCTGGTGTGAGGCGACGATGCAGGCGCCGCCATGGTCAAGATGTTCAGCCAGCAAGTCGGCAACCAACGCCTGCCCGGCCTTGTCCAGATTCGTGAACGGTTCGTCCATCATCCAGATGCGGGCCTTGGCCAGCAGCATTCGCGCCAGCGCAATTCGTCTTTGCTGCCCTGCGGAAAGTGCTCGCACGGGTAACTCCGTTAGTGCCAAGAGATCCAGCCGTTGCAGAACCGCCGGCAGCCTGTCCTCATACGTTTCGCGAAGACTGGCCTCCAGCCGCAGGTTCTCGACCAGATTCAGGTCTGCCTTGAAGCCAATCTTGTGTGAGAGCCAGACTACGTCGCCACGAAAACCCTGCTGATTAAAACTGCTCCGCTGTTCGTTCCACATAATATCGCCGTGCTCAAAATCGAGCAGACCCGCGATGCCCCTGAGCAAGCTGGTTTTGCCGCTGCCATTGGGTCCTTCAATGAGCAGTAATTCGCCCGGATTCAGCGCAAAATTAATGGACTTGAACAGGCATCGGTCACCGCGGAACAGGCAGAGGTCATTACCGGAAAGTAATTCAGTCAATACCTTAGCTCCGCCTGTCGCCAATCAGTGACAGTGTTTTCCAACTGTATCAAAGCAATATTTCCTATTAAAAATCAGCCGGTAACGCATGATACATTAAGCCAATCAATAGAATACGTCGACTGCCACATGATTCCACAGGAAATGTGTGATGCAGATTGCATGACATCTGACCCAACCGTAGACTGATATGTCCGGTTATAGGTGCGAACTGAGAGGATTCGCCAGTAACTGTAGCAGAATCATAAAAAACTACTCGTATCGGGTTCAAATTTATGGAGTTAGGCGAATTCGGCTTGAAGGAACAGCCGTTCCGTACGCAGGGGAGACCTGGGATCTTCGTCGCTTACGAAGGTCAGGAAAAGGCGTTCGCCTTCCTGTCTGACAGCTGCTCACATAATTCCGGTCTCGCCCTTTTCCAGGGACCTTCTCCGTCCGGAAAAACAACCATTCTGAAACAATTTGCAGTGCGGCGCCGCGACAAATGCGCCGTCGCGGTCATCAAGGGTTCAGGACTCGACTCGACCGAGTTCCTGAATACGGTGCTGCGCGGTTTCGGCTACGAATACCCGTTTGAGTCAGTCAATGAATTGCTCGGATTGCTCAAAGTGTTCATACGCCAACAGACTGCCACTGCGTCCCCGCCATTGCTGATTGTGGAGGATGCACATGATATGAGTCCGGAAGCGCTGGGCGTTTTGTGCGAGCTGGTGGCAATTCGGGTACGTGAGAAATTTGCACTAAAACTGGTGTTGTCCAGCGACCGACCAATCGGCTACATCGTGCGCGCTCCCGCGATGGAGTGCATGGCGAAGCGACTGACCGGCGATTTTCATCTCGAGCCGTTAACCATGGGTGAAACGAACGACTACATTTACGCAAAACTGCAGCACGCCGGTTGCCAGGATCCGGACAAGATAATGCCCGAGACTGCCTGTGACCAGATTTACCGTGCATCAGGCGGGTGGCCTGGCGTTATCGACAAAGTGGCTCTTCAGGCGATGGCGAAAGCGAGTCATTGCCCGGTTGTTGCCGGTGATATTGATTACTCTATTATTCCGGAGCGCACTGCAGTTAAACCGGTCCCCGGAGACGACGCTGCAAAAAGCACGGGACAGCGGAAACACCCACTGCTTTACCTGACACACAATGGCAAGACGTTGCAGAAGATCCAGTTCGAAGGGTCCCGCCTGTTGATCGGGCGGTCAGCACATAACGACGTGACCATCGACAGTCGCTTTGTCAGCCGCCACCATACGCTCCTCATCAGAAACGGTCCGTCAACCCTGCTGATGGACCTCAACAGTGCCAACGGCACCTACGTCAATTCCTGGCGAGTTTCGAATCAGGTGTTACTGAATAACGACCTGATTACAATCGGTGAGCATGGGCTTAAATTTATCGACGCGGCGTCGCAGGGTTGTGCAGTGCTGGAGAATACCAGCTTCGACGATACCGCGGTCATGCAGTCGATGGCGGATATGCGGCGCGTCCTGGCCAGGGAGCATACGGATATCATTCCTCTGGCCGATCAGACGCCCGGCTCAAATGCCGACACCGCCTGAGCCGACATCAGGGCTCCTCGACCACATCAAGCGGTAACTGGTGTTGCGGCACCAGCGTTTCACGATAATAATTTTCCTTAAAATGTTTGCGGCACATAGAAATGTAACGATCATTGCCCCCGATTTCGACCTGCGAGCCTTGCGTGACCGCATTGCCGTCCTCCGCAAGGCGAATCACCATTGTTGCCTTGGCGCCGCAAAAGCAGATCGCTTTTAATTCATTGAGATTATCGGCCCAGGCAAGCAGGTACTTACTGCCAATGAAGGGCTCGCCCTGGAAATCGGTACGCAGCCCGTACGCCAGTACAGGGATATTCAGCTCATCCGTTACCTCGCCAAGCTGGTAGACCTGCTCTTTCGAAAGAAACTGTGCTTCGTCTACCAACACACAGTGCAGAGGACCTTCGTTTACTTTTGCAGAGACCAGTTTCAAGAGATCCTGGTCCGTCTTGAAAGTCGTTGCAATCGTCTCGAGTCCAATGCGAGAGGTAACTTTACCGACACCGTAACGGTCATCGAAATCGGGTGAAAGTACGAGCGTTGTCATACCACGTTCGCGATAGTTGTAACTCGACTGCAACAGGGCCGTTGATTTGCCGGCGTTCATAGATGAGTAATAGAAATATAGCTTGGCCATTGCGGTATCCTAACCGGAGGATATGCGCCCTGCACTATCCGCATAACCACAGGAGATTTTCGTGCGTTTCTCATTGTCCGCCATTTTACTAGGATTGCTGCTGCACACGCCTGCGCATGGCTGGGGCGACAAGGGTCATAGAACAACCGCTGCCATCGCTTTCGACGCAATGAGTGCCACGAGGCAACAGGCTGTGGCAGCGATTCTACGCGAGCACCCCCGCTACCAGCAGGATTTCGCGGCGTTAATGCCGGACGCTGTAAGACTTAGCGATGATATTTCCCAGGGGCGTTGGCTGCTTGAGCAGGCATCAGTCTGGCCCGATTTGATCCAGGGATTGGGAGATGACGTCCGGCGGGAATACAATCGAAGCCGCTGGCACTACATTAATCTGCTGATTTTTCTGCAAGAGGACGATGCGGCCGCACTGGCAGGCCAGCTAGATCACAACATGGCAACGGAATTTTCGCCGCCATTGCGCCAGAATCTCAATAGTGTGCAGGCACTACGCGGCAACCTGCTTGTGTGGCAGGACGAGTCTGCGTCGGATGCGCGAAAAGCGGTAGCACTGTGTTGGGTTCTCCACCTTGTCGGAGACATGCACCAGCCGTTGCACAACGTCGCTTTGTTTAGCGCAGGCTATTTTCCGACAGGGGATCGTGGCGGCAATGATATAGACGTGCTTGCGGGCGGCCAGATAAAGACCCTGCACTGGTGGTGGGACGGCTTGCCGAATGAAATGGAAGACCTTGCGCCAACCGCCCGAACGCAACAGACCATTCAGAGCGATACGGTGGACGACGCCGCTATCGATGAGTGGTTGCATCATCACGTGCGGCTCGCGGAAATGTTCGTGTACCCCGACGACCTTAAGAACCAGGTGCTGGATCGGGTAATCTCCAGAATGTCGCCGCAGGTCGAGCTCAGTCATGAATACCTCGTGCAAGCTCGCTCAATCGTCAGACGGCAAATTAATCTGGCAGGACACAGAATCGCCGGGCTGTTGAACTAGCGCAGCTCGCGCCGAACCTGCTCACTGCACATGTAGCCCGGCGTTCCCGCAACCGATCCACAGGGATAGGTTGCAGAGCCGCACATATACACGTCTTCGAGCATACCGAACCGGTAGAACCCGGCGCCTGCATCGGCAGAATAATTCCTGTCGAAAAACGTCTGGCCCCCGGTCAGCATGGTGTGATCCAGGTTGCCGCCCGGAAAATGAAACAGCTCGCAAAGATCTTTTGGCGTCAGCATCCTTGTCCAGACGCAATCTTCGGGATTCTCAATGTATGACAGAACCTTTTGTCGAGAGATGGCCGCCGTTTCCGGCAAGGAACTGCCATTATTTGCCAATGAAAAGTTCTTGAAAAAAATGGCCAGGCGATCAAACGGCTCTTCTCGTCCGAGCTGTCGCATTGCAGCACCTTCACAATAGATTTGCATGTAGCCAGGCACGTAATCCACCTTGTCATCGATAACGGCAAGCGCTGCGCGTTCAAAATCTTCGAGCGTATTAACATCAAAAATAAATCGAAAAGCAGCATCAGAATCCTGCGCGTCACTTCCGTGCTTCCACCGTACCGGCTTTCTGAACATCAGATTCAGTTTGCCGCTGCTGCCGCGAAACTTCAGTTGACTGGTGCTCTCGACCTGCTCGGCATTTCCGACAAGTTTCGTCGCCGTTACGGGGTCGGTACCCAGTATCAGCTTGTCGTAGCGCACCTCGTGTTCACGGCGGTCACAGTCATAGACTACTTTGTGCGATGTGGTATCGACGCTTACCACCGTACTATCCAGGTGAATCGATACACCCATGTCCTGATTTAATTCACCCAGCGTCTCGGTAATCCTCCAGATGCCGCCTTCCACAAATCCATAGTAACCATCGAAAATTGAACCAGAATCCATGAGCGGCAGTGTAAAGGCAGAATAGGGATCGTCGAGTGGAACCGGACCGCTTTCGGTAATTGTCATAGCCATGTAGATCTTGCTGCGTTCACTCGTGAAATAGTGATCCAGCAACGCTCGCGCACTTCCGGTGATCCACAACTCAACAAGACTTGCACCGAGCTCACTGCGCGCCTCGTCGAGCGACGGCGGTCGAGCATTTCGATAGCCTTTCTGCAAGTACGAAACCACCCGTGCCTCGTCCGCACGAAAGGCTTCAACGTCACCACGTTCGCCCCATTTGTCGGCCAGTTCACGATCGAGTTCCGTGGCATCACGGTAGATCCAGGTAGGCTCAACGTCGCCCGCAAAATGAATTATTTTCGGATGCGTGGGGACGAACGTAGACAGTCTTTGCGACAGTCCGGTTTCTTCGAAAACAAAGCGCTGCATCAGACCCAGAACGGATGCGCCCAACGCGTACTCATGGGTTAGCCCGCCGACCGTAGCCGTTTCCGAGACACAGGCGCCGCCCACCTTCGATCCGCGCTCGATCATCGTTACCTGGCAACCTGCGCGCTGCAAATAATTGGCCGCTACCAGGCTGTTAATTCCGGCCCCCACAATGCAGATTCTTCGCTCGCTCATACTAGTCCGGTTCCGATCCGCCAAGCCTGTTCCATTCATTCGCTCCACTGAGAGCCATCAAGGGCGCACGCCCCATACAATTTAATAGTGCCCTACCCTGTCGCGCCGGGAAAGCGGGTCTCAACAGGTTGGAAATTACCTGTTGGCAAATATGCCTGGCATTGAAACAAACGTGCTCACCCGTGCTAGAATCGCCCCCGGTCCGGCGGTATAAAAAAAACAAAAGCAGCCATGAATACGCCGGGAGACCAGGTAAATGCCATGCATATCAAAACGGTTGGAAATACGATTGTCGCCGCCGGCGTTCTCATCCTTATCGCATCAGCACTAGCCGACAGCATGGGCTTCGGTGGCAGCCCGGATTTTGGTCCGGGACAAATAACGGGTCTTATTTTTGGTCCTGTAATCGCCGTCATCGGCTTGAATGTCAGAAGCCAGGCCGACTAATAAATTATCTGCCAACAGGTCGGCCGCTATGCACTATTGTTACGCCTGCCTGTGCAGGTGCCGTCATTTAATCGACACGCCGGCCGCATGATCTCGCACCCGTCATAAATGGACAATCATCGTCGCTGGCCGATTGTTTTAGCATCCATGGCTGGAATGTCGGCAGGTCCGTCGCAATATGCATTCGGGTCCCTTGCGCTGTTTATCAAACCCTTGTCCGAAGAGTTTGGATGGGACCGTGCAAATATCACCCTGGCTACGACATTTTTTACACTGGCGCTCATGTTCTCGTTACCAGTTGCTGGCCGTATAGCGGACGCCGTCGGGACCAAACGGCTGCTCATTCCGTCGATGTTGGTCGTTGGCATTTCGCTGGCGACAATCCCATTGCTCGTCTCGGCACCGTGGCATTTGTGGGCCATATTTGCGGTCATTGGCTGTCTCGGTGCCGGCGCAAATGCGTTGCCATACATGCGCACGGTTTCCGCATGGTTTGATCGTCGCCGCGGCCTTGCTATCGGCGTCACACTCGCTGGCGCTGGTCTCGGCTATACTTATGTGCCGCCGCTATTGCATATCACCACCGAATCATACGGTTGGCGCGCATCGTATTTCGTTCTCGCCGGCCTCACTTGTTTTGTGGCCGTACCGCTTGTGGTGCTGTTTTTTCGGGAAGCGCCGAGCGAATTGAAAATGCGCTCACCAGAAACCGTTTCGCAACCGGCTGCAGATGACCTGGCGATTGATCGTAACAATGCGCTAAGAAGTCGAACGTTCTGGAAACTGTTCGCTATTTTTGGCCTTCTTTCATTCAGTCTGTACGGACTAATGATTCACAGCGTCTCGATGCTCACCGATCGCGGCATGTCAATGGAAAACGCCGCCTACGGTGCGAGCCTTATTGGCATCACCATTACCTTTTCCAGGATCGTCATAGGCTATCTCTGTGACCGTTTTTTTGTGCCCAGAATTGCGGCCGCAGCGTTTGCCGCATCGACCATTGGTCTGCTCGTGCTCGCTTTCGGCGCCTCAGGCGCGCCAGCCTATTTTGCACTCATTCTGATTGCATTCAGCATTGGCGCGGAAATCGACATGATGACTTTTCTGACAACCCGGTATTTCGGTATTCGCCACTTCGGAGAGATTTACGGAATTCTGTTTGCATCGCTCCTGATTGGGACATCGCTCGGCCCGTGGCTTTTCGGTCGCAGTTTCGATGCATCCGGGTCTTACATTATGATGTTATGGATCGCCGCAGGGTTGACGGGCATCGCCGCAACCCTGTGTTTCGCGTTGCCGTCTTACTCGAAAACAGGACAATGACATGAGCTCGTGGATAAAAATTGTGCAACCGGAAGAAGCCGACGGCGAACTGCAGCAGGCCTACAACAAGGCCCAGTCACCGCACGGAACGGTGGACAACGTAATGAAAGTGCATTCGCTGCAGCCGAAAACAATGTTAGGCCATCTGGCGCTGTATAAAAGCATATTGCATAACCCGGACATGACCCTGCCTACGTGGTTTCTTGAGGTAGTTGCCAGTTACACGAGCATGGTAAACAACTGTGACTACAGCCTGACACATCACTTCAGAAATGCACGACAGTTGATAGACGACGATGTCCGCGCCGATAAAGTTTACGCCTGTCTCAAGAGCGGCAATCCCGAAAAGGAATTCGCAGGAAAAGAGCTCGGTTTGCTGGAGTACGCCGCAAAACTTACTGCGCAGGTCGGCGAAATGATGCCCGCTGACATCGAGATGCTTCATGTGGCTGGCTGCAATGATTGCGAAATCCTGGAGGTGAACCAGGTGGTCGCCTATTTTAATTACTCTAACCGGGTGTTGAACGGGCTCGGTGTTACGACGGCGGGAGACGTCGTCGGGTATTACGATTAAGTAGCAGAACTAACGTGCCCTGTACGCCAATCGGGGCTGATGTGCTTGTGCAGTCACTGCTCAGGCTCGTTACAGGTTCGCAGCGAGGCAAAATCCAAACTGCGACAGCAGCGTGGTCCCGATTTCGGCGAATCCGGCTCCTTAGACGTCCAACCCGACTTGCGCTGTTCGTTTGCGGGTACATCCCGGTAGCGCTGCCGGGGAGCGGCGCACGGGCATGCTCGTACTTGCGACCTGCGTTACTAAAGGTAGGTTCGCATCGGTCGTGAGTGGGTATTTTGTGCGGAGAACCACCGGACACCAGCGAACTGGCATGTTCGCTCGGATGATCGGCATTACTAAAGGTAGGTTCGCATCGCTCGTGAGTGGATATTTTGTGCGGAGAACCACCGGACACCGGCGAACTGGCATGTTCGCTTGGATGATCGGCATTACTAAAGGTAGGTTCGCACCAGTCGCGAGTAGAATTTATCTGCACTGCGGGCGAACCTGGTGCCCGGGGCGGGAATCGAACCCGCACTCCCTTTCGAGAAACGGATTTTAAGTCCGTAGCGTCTACCAGTTCCGCCACCCGGGC
>JAJFKP010000057.1 GCA_021773135.1 Woeseiaceae bacterium
TTGACCTGGAATTGGAAAAATTGGTCGGGGTGAGAAGATTTGAACTTCCGGCCCCTGCCTCCCGAAGACAGTGCTCTACCAGGCTGAGCTACACCCCGAACCGGGCACAATCATACCGATCGGTGCCACAGGGTGCCAGAAGAACTAATTCTTGTCTGGCTGGGGCAATATTGGTGCCCAAGTGCTACTCCGGTCGAGCTGCTGCTCTAGTCGAAAACGTCGCCAGCGGAGTCGGCCCACAAATAGCCGTCTGCCCACAGATAACCGTCTGCCCAAAGGTAGCCATCAGCCCACAGATATCCGTCTGCCCACAGAGTGCCATCGCCCCACTGGGAACTATCGATCCATAGGAATCCAGCGGCAGAATTACCGCCATCTGCCCATTGATAGCCGTCTGCCCAAATAGTACCTGCGGCCCACGACACGTCACCCCAGAGTTCGGCGGTGTCTTCGATCAGAAAGCCACCATTGACATCGTCACGAATCAACAACGGCGACAATGCATCATTTTGTACAACACCGGTCGCATTCATTGCCGCATCGATATCGAGCACACCGGCACCTGCATCTGTCGGACCCGAGGCGATCTTCCGGGCAGAGCTCATGAGTCGCGCTTTAACAGTCGACGGTGACAAGGTTGGATCCTTGTCCAACATTAGCGCTGCAGTGGCAGCGACCATTGGCGTAGCCATGCTGGTACCAGACAGCTCGAGGTAGTCGTCGTTGCATCCGGACGCGCTGCATTGTACGACGCGCTCAGGAAGCGCCGTCCGAAGGTAGGCATTGTCCGGAATCGATGCGACCAGCCTGTTGCCCGGAGCAATCAGGTCTGGCTTCAAAACGTGATCGGCAACGGTCGGTCCTCGTGATGAGAAGGAGGATACGTAGTCGTCACTGACATCCGCCGTGCCGCCGTCAGTAATTGAACCAACAGTGATAACTTTGCGTGAATTGCCTGGACTTTTCACAGTCATAGCGCCGTTGCTACCCAGGTTGCCGGCAGCGACGACGACAACGACACCCTGATCCCACAGTGCCTCAACTGTTAAGACCAAGGGGTCCGTCGTATTGGATTCAGAAATTCCCTTGCCTAATGAAAGATTGACAACGCGCACATCAAAATGGGAACCGTACAGGACCAGCCAGTCAAGCGCTGCCATGATGTCGGACATGGTGCCGTTGCCATGCTGGTCGAGCACTTTCATGGAAAGAATTGAAGCCCCTTTCGCTGAACCTCGGTAGAGATCGCCAGATACTGAGCCCTGACCGGCGATGATACCTGCTACGTGGGTACCGTGGCCGTATGGATCATTGCGAACTTCATCGTTATAAACCGCGATCTCGCCATTGATGACGATCGGCACCGGGAAGTTGCCTTTGAGAAAGTTGTACTGGCGAATGTTGGCGCTGAGATCCGCGTGCGCAGAGATACCCGAGTCGAGAATGGCTACCCCAACACCCGTGCCGCTATAGGCAGAGTTTCCGGATGCCGAAGACGGCAGGTTTGCGGTTTGACGAGACGATAATGAGGAGGCGCTGACTGGCTCGTCAATCGACAGCCGATCCACGTTTTGGTCAATTGCAAATTCTATCAACGCACTGGCCGGCATACGAATAGCCTGCATTTCCATCGTCTTGAACGTTCGGACGATTTCACCACCAAGCTCTTCTATGCGACCTTCCTCGAACAATTCAGGATGTTCGTCGTAGCTAACGACCAAGTCGACAGGCTGGGGGCCACCGATTCGTGCCAGGTCCGCGACGGGGCCGCTCATTTTCGCGCTTGCAATGGCAAACGCTTCTTGTGGGTCCATGTTTTTTCGGGCATCACCCGCATTCACGGCTCTTTTCGCTCGCGAGTGGGTGCCGTTCGCAACCGATATTGGTGCCGCAGCGGTAACAGAGGGCAAGTTTGCGTATTCGTTCGAATCGCCAGTTGATGCGTCGACTCTGGATGAGATAACTGTATCCGTCGCAGTGCTATTGGTGTCGGCCATCTGGAAATCGTTAAAGCCAGGCAATGCGCGATAGGCAGGACTAGTGCCAAGCGCGAGCGTCGCAACGCCAGCTAAAACAGCAAGAGATCTTATTGAGTTTGATTTTTTCATGATGGATCTTGCCTTGATGGATAGTTCGAATTTGTGGCATACGCCAACAGCGCATCGTCGTTACATTTCAACAGAAACGCGATGGCGCGGGACGTGCGCACTTGTGCCGGCGTGGGCAGGAAAATGTGACTCGGATCACATAACGGCTTCGTTAAATTGAACATGCGAAAGGCCTCCTTTACCCGATTGCCGACAATGGCGACGTTGGATTGTCGGTTTCGGCGTCCGGTGCGTGAGCAATCAGATTTCCGGCGCGCTTCGCCCGGAACAGCATGGAAGTTGGTTCGATATCGTCGTGATCGAAATCGAAGCTGGTCGCGGCTTCAGAGGGGCTTAACATGCCGGCCCAGGCGTTACGACGCTTCTTCGCTTCATACATCAGGCTATCTGCCAGCGACATGATCTGATCGAGATCGGCATTGTCGGCCTGACCATGAAACAGCGGATAGGCCGAAAACCCTATTGAGCATGTTGTACGCACGACCTGTCCGTCACCCAGCTCGAAGCAGCGTCCCGCAATGCTGCTGCGTATGCGTTCGGCCAGCGCTTCTGCTTCGCCTGGTTTCGCCTGCTTGGCAATCACAACAAACTCGTCACCACCCCAGCGAATGACAAAGTCAGATTTGCGACAGGTGCCCAGCAGTACGTCGCGGACCTCAAGCAACATCTGGTCACCGGCGGCATGTCCATACGTGTCATTGATAGGCTTAAAGTTATCGAGGTCGATCATCATAAAGACCAGATCGGAAGTCTTTCCCTGACTCAGCCCATCGCGTTCGTCCTCGAGTTTTCTCCGTACGACTTCAAGATCTTTGGACACTTCCTCGAATACGAAACGTCGGTTGCGAAGACCGGTGAGCGGGTCGCTCAGGCTTGATTCCTGAAGTGACTCATTCAGTTCTTTAAGTTTTTCGTTGGTTTCCAGCAACTTCTCGGTACGTACCTGAACCTCTACTTCCAGTCGCTGGCTATATTCTTCCTCGCGTCGGATCTTGCGACGGTGGCCAAGCCACAAGGCAGCGACCAGCTGTGCGAACATCGCCAGATACCCGAGGTAGGCCCACCAGGTATCCCAGGGTGCGGGTGATACGGTCACAGGAATCGCCAGTCCGGTTTCATTCCACACACCGTCTGCATTGGCAGCTTTGACTCTCAGCAGATAGCTGCCGTCATTAAGGTCTGTGTAGGTAACCGTGCGCCGGCTGCCAAGATCGATCCACTCCTTATCGAAACCTTCGAGCTTGTATTGGTAGCGATTCAATTCCGGAGTCGCGAAATCCAGCGCTGCGAACTCGAAGCTGACGACGTCATCTTTGTAGCTGATCTCGATGCCTTCATCGGTGTCTACCGGTATGCCTTCCTTCGACGGGTCATTGGCGTTGTAGAAACCAGTAAGTGCAATCAGTGGCACGATGCTGTTGGCGCGCAGATCTTCGGGTCGGAATGCATTGAAACCATTGTGACCGCCGAAGAACAGTTCGCCGCTTGCACTTCGGTAGTGCGCGCCGAAATTGAATTCTTCTGATTGCAGTCCATCCGGACGATGCATGTTCTTAATGGCGCCGGTTTCGGGGTCATACTGACTGATGCCATAGTTGGTGCTCAGCCAGAGTTTGCCGCTGTTGTCGAACTGGATGCCGTAGATCACGTCATTCGCGAGGCCGTCCACTTGCGAAACGTTGGTAAAGGTAACTCGCTGCGGGTCATCGGTAGTGCCGATCACTCTGTCCAGTCCGCCGCCCTGGGTACCGATCCAGACCACGCCGTTCGTGTCGATGTTGATGGCGTAGACGGTGTCGGCAGCGAGTGTGTTTGGATCCGTGGGATCGTGCCTGAAATGGTGAAATGTTTCGGTTGCCGGGTCGAACAGATTGAG
Organism: Woeseiaceae bacterium; assembly: GCA_021773135.1. Classification (GTDB taxonomy): domain Bacteria; phylum Pseudomonadota; class Gammaproteobacteria; order Steroidobacterales; family Woeseiaceae; genus SZUA-117. The sequence continues at coordinate 3,985 of JAJFKP010000057.1, forward strand.
TCCGCCAGCATCGGTGCCGACCCACATTTTCCCGCTTGGATCTTCTGCGAAACTGGTTACACGGTTACTACTCAACGCGTTCGCATTCGAGGAATCGGGAAAGTAGTGAGTGAATTGATCGGTGTTCGGGTCGAGACGGCTTATACCGCCGCCAAAGGTGCCAACCCAGATCTGGCCAATCCGGTCTTCATAGACGGCCATGATTCCGTTCGCGCTAATGCTGCGTGGATCGCTATCATCGTGTCTATAGACTTTGCTGACACCGGTCGTCGGATCGAAGCGATTCAAACCGCCGGTCATCGTGCCGACCCAGATGGTCCCGGCGCGATCCTGCAGCAAGCTCATGACGTTATCGTCACTCAGGCTGTCCGATCGGGACGGATCATTTTGATAGTGTGTAGTGACACCGGTCGAACGATCGACCGCACTGAGTCCATCGCCAAAAGTGCCGACCCACAATGTTCCGGCAGCGTCCTCAGAGAATGACGTTACGTTAGGCTGCGACTCTGCATTCCTGGAGAGTTGGCGTGCATTCTCGAAACCATAAGACCAGGTGCGGGGGTTCCATTTGCTTAACCCGCGATTTCGTGTGCCGATCCAGAGGAGGCCACCGCGATCCTGATAGATCTCAGTAACCGCGTTGCCGCCAAGACTGGTCGGGTCGGTGTCAACATTGCTGAAGCGTGTAAAAGTACCGTTGCTGCGGTTGACGAGATTCAGCCCGCCGTAGGTGCCCACCCACATTCGGCCATCGTTGTCTTCAAAAATTGACGTGATCCGGTTGTTGGCGAGCGACGATTTGTCATCTGCATCGTGCTGGTAGCGCGTAAACGAGCGAGTTGTTTTATCAAAAAGATTCAGGCCGCCGCCGTAGGTGCCAATCCACATACGACCTGCGTCGTCTTCAAAGATTGCGCGCACCCTGTCGTCGCTTAATGAGCGGTCGTTGTCGGCGCTGTGAGTGTAAGATGTAAACTCGCCGGACTGTGTATCAAGTAGTGTTAGTCCGGCATTGCTGCCAATCCATAGTTTTCCGGGCGATCCCATGTGCAGCGCGTATATTTCATCCGGGTTTTTGGTCGGGTGTTTGTCATTGCCGAAATCGTAATGCGTGAATTGACCGTCCCGTGGATTGAGTCGATCAAGTCCCTCACCGCGCGACGCCAGCCAGATGTAGCCGTTGTCGATCAGGAGCGAACGAACGACATTGCTCGAAATACTGTTTGAATTGGCAGGGTCATGCCGAAACGTCTCAAATCGCCTGGTGGAAAGTGACATCTTCGCAACGCCACCTCCGTTTGTTGCGATCCAGAGATTGCCATCCGCATCTTCTTCGATGTCGTAGATGTAATCGCTGCCTAGCGCATCCGGGTTGCCACGCTCACGCTTGAATTGTTCAATGTCGTAACCGTTGTAAGAATTGAGTCCGTTTTCAGTGCCGAACCACATCAATCCCCTGGAATCCTGGAGAATTGTAGATACATTACTCTGCGACAGGCCGTCATCGAGCGTAATGTGGTCGAAGCGCATCGGGTGATGCTCTGCGCCTGCCACAACTTCTGTTGCGGCCGCGGTCGATCCATAGAGGTATAGACTCAGTGTCAGCGCGCAACATCCCAGTCGCCAAGCCAACGCCTTCACAATTTGTCCGCCAGAATCGTTTTAAGCACGGCAGTGCTCCATCCAAAATCAGGACGTGATTAGGCCGGATTCGGCTCAATTGATCGTTGATTGGTTTCGCCGGCGATCTGCCCGGGAATGAGACGTGGTTCAAATAATCGCCCGTTAAATCCAGGGGCTCGGTCTTATCCGTCTTGTACTATATTGATTTTATTACTAATTTCGGGAATTCTTCGGGAGGCACTGAGGCAGACACATAGAAACCCTGGAATTCGCTGCAGCCGAGCTTCTTGAGCATATTGACCTGTTGGCGTGTTTCCACGCCCTCGGCGATGACTTTCAGGTCGAGCTTTTGGGAGAGTGCAATCATTGCGGCAATGAGTGCAGCATCTTTACTGTTGCGGGTCAGGCCGCTGACGTAGCTACGGTCAATCTTGAGCGTATCTACCGGCAAATCTCTCAGATAGGCGATCGCAGAATCGCCCGTACCAAAGTCATCGATCGAGAGCGTGACACCCAGTTTCTTAAGTTCGTGGAGTTGGTCAATGACGTCAAATCGACCGGAAAGGACCCCTCGCTCACTGAGTTCAAGTTCCAGGCAGCCAGGATCAATCTTATACTTATCCAGCAAATTGGCGACAGTCCGAACGAACCCGCCACCGACGAGCTGCGCTTTGGATACGTTGACGCACATGTGTTCAATCGGCACGTCGTCTTCCTGCCATATCTCGAGCTGCCGGCATGCCTGGTCCAGCACGAATTCTCCGATACGAGTCATCAGTCCGGCATCTTCCGCGATCGGCACAAACTCTCCGGGAGAAATGCATGTCCCGTCAGCCTGGTGCCATCGCAGGAGTGCCTCGGCACCCGTTATTCTGCCGCTTTCAGTATTTGAGATTGGCTGATAGCTAACGGATAACTCATCGCGACCAAGCGCTTCGTATAACATGTTCTCGAGCTTGAGTTTTCGCGCGGCTGCTGCATCGGTCTCTTCACAATAAAACCTGAATCCGCCACCGCGGCTCTGCGCATCGCGCATCGCGTTGTCAGCCCGCTGTAGCAGCTGATCAACGTCACTGGCATCCTGTGGATACAGGGCTACGCCGACACAGGCCGAAAGGTGAACGGTCTGACCTGCGACCTGCACCGGGTGAGAGAGTTTCTCGACTACAAGTTGCTGCAGGTGCGTGATGGCTTCATCCGACTCAGAACAGGTGAACATTAGTCCAAACTTGGCGAGTTCAATGCTGGAAGCAGCAGCGGTGCGCAAGCCAGTCGTCTGCTGCTGTGCCGATTCGGCGTCCTGCAGGCATTGGCTGACAATGTTGCCGATCTCGCCTAAAACCAGGTTTGCACGATCCTGGCCCATGGCTTCAACGACCAGCCGAAATCGGTTGAATCCCACCACCAGCACCGCGAGGGTATTCTTGTCCCGATCCACCGCCATCATGCCGCGGGTGAGTAAATCGATAAACTTGGTTTTATTCGGCAGGCCTGTAACCGGTTCGAACGATTCCCGGCTGCGCAGTCGCTGCCTCGCCTCATCTGCTATTTGAACTGCTTCTGTTAGCGACGTTTGGGCGCTTTCCAGCGATGCAGCATTGACCTGGGACTCTGCCGCTTGCCGCGCCCGATGACTCAACAACTGCCATTCGAGTGGTTTGCGGATGACATCGTATACGTTCGCGTCCAGTGCACTGTACATATCCTTGCTGCCTGAGCAGAGAACAATAATCGGGCATCGTATGTCCGGCGACTTGTTCAGTATGGCGAAAAGGGGTGTTCCGGCATGGTCCAGTATTCCCGCCTCGACGATGATGACGTCCGGCTTGGCAGCCGCAGCTTCGTCATGAGCCGTTCTGACAGCAGAAATTATCGTCGTTTTCAGACCTGCCTGTTTCAGCCAGCGCGGCCCCCATTTCTTCGCATCGTTGTCGCGGCAAATCAATACAGTGGAACGTTGATGTGACCCTTCGCTGAGCGGAAAGGTGCCCGAGTCGAAAGGTACCGACAGGCGTTTGATAGATCTCGTGAGATCCAGTGAATCTGGAATTGTTGTAGCGCGTTTTGGCTGTGTGGAATCGCTCATGTCATTCGCTGGTTGGCACCTGCGCCCCGGCTCTGCACAGGTAGTCACCCATTTCAGCGGCCGAAGACGGTCTGCCGAAATAGAATCCCTGCAGATAGTCGCAGCCCTGCATGCGCAGCATATTCACCTGGCTTTCGTTCTCTACGCCTTCCGCAATCACCTTGATGCCAAGTTCACGGGCCATTGCCGAAATGGCCGCACAGGTCGCTTTGTCGGATGGATTCTCCATTGCATTTGCAACAAAGCAGTTGTCGATTTTGATGGCGTCCACCGGGCTCCGTGACAAATGTGCCAACGAACAAACACCGGTGCCATAGTCATCCACGACGACGCCGAAGCCGTGAGATTTCAGGTCGCTGCACAATGCGTACTCCTTCATCGCATCTCTGAAGAGCATGTACTCATTAATTTCCAGGTCGATAAAAGACGGCTCTAACGATAGGTCTTTCGTGACCGATGTTAGTCGTTCAATCAAGTCCGACTGTGAAAATTCCTGTGCCGAGATGTTGATCGCTATGCGCAGATTTTCGTGTCCTGCCTCGTGCCACAGCAACAGCTGTTCGCAACTGGTCCTGATCACCCAATTGGCGATGGGACGAATCAGGCCGGTACGCTCTGCAACGGCAACGACCTGCTGGATTGATTTCGTCGCCAGGGTCGTTTGCGGCCAGCGGAGCAACGCCTCAATGGTCACGGCGCGATTGTAGGTAGCATCAACAATGGGAAGGTAGTTAAGCTCGAATTCTTCGCGCTCCAATGCTGCACGCAATTCCTGCTCGATATCCTGGCGCTGCAATGCACGCAGCTTGATGGTTCCGGAGTGAAACTTGATATGTACCGAATCACCGTTCACCGCATCTTCCATCGCGACGACGCCGTTCTCAAACAGTGTTTCTGCGTCGGTGCCATCCTGCGGAAACAGGGAAATTCCGGCGCGGGTCATGACCGAGACTTTCCGGGTGCCTAATTTAACCGGCTGACGAATGGCATCGCAAAGCCGCTCCGCAACACCTTCGGCATCGGTGCCGCTATCGATGCAGGGCAGCACCACGCCAAAGCGCCGGAAATCAATACGTGCGGCAATCGAGTATCGGTCATTGTCGGCCATATCCGGCTGGTTGGTGCCGCGAAGCTCATGAGTAATTCGTGCGGCCAATTCTTTAAGTATGATGTCCAGATCTCGCGAGCTGAAAACATTGCCGTGGACATCGCTATGACCGATTTCAATGCAAATCACCGCGGCTCTGCCTTCTGTCAATCGCGATCTCTCAACGCAACTTCGAAGTTCGTCGAGCAGGTATTCACGATTTGGCAGTTTCGTCGCTTCGTCAACATATGCAAGTTGCTGAATTTTGTCGATTTGCGTTCGCTGTGCAGAGATATCACGGACAATTATCAATGCCCTGTCGCGACCGTGCGGCACGAAAATCGATTCGTAATGCCCGCCACTGTGCTCATGTTGAAGGTTGGTACTGTATACCTCGCGACCGCGGATAGTGCGTTTGATGATCGATCTGATTTTTTCTGATAACGCTTCGGACCAGAGTTCGCTAATGGACGTGCCTAACAACTCTCCTTCGGGATAGGAGTCAATGTCTTGTGGGACCTGCAATACATCACGAATAATTCCGTCACTGTCGACAACCAATACCATCTGGTTACTGGTTCCAGACTGGATCTCGGAACTTGATGCTAGTTTGAGCTCGTGCATTGCACCGTCATCTATCAGGTCAGTTGGGACTAAGCCCATAGTCGGCTGTGTGAGGTTGTCGACACGGTCGATGGTTGAATTAGTTTCTTGCGCTACTACCGTGCGCCAATTATTGACCCTCGGATGATGTAAGTCATTTATTAGTCTCAAGATTGAGACCTTGGTCATGCTTTAGCAGAGCCTGCATCGATTATTTTTTTGGCCAGGATGTTTTGCTGCGCTGCAATGTGATGTTTGTCACATTATGTTCCCAGCACACATAATTTGTACGGAACGATTATCACCATGATTCTGCGACGCGTGGCTTCAAACTGACCATCGAATCGGCCGTCGATCGTGTCGCGAGTTGGGGTGTGGAATAACTGATCCGAGATTATTTAGTGGCTATCGCTATGCACTCAAAGTCAAGGAAGAAATCCGCTCTGAGAAAAAAATTATGAGTGCGTTGCAGGGTTAAGCTGTATGCGCAGAAAATCGTGCCGCAAAAACAGACTGTGGCAACGATGTTTTCCAGTTTCCGGACTGAAGCATGGCAGCCGCAATGCGACCAATCTCATCTGAGGATTTTGCCGATTTTCCGTTGCCCCCTGCGGCGACTCCAATGCGCTCATCGAGCATATCAATATACGGAAAATGAGATGGTGTATCGGTAATCAGGCACGGTTTGAATTCGGTGGTCCGTATCGACAGCGACGGGAACACTTCGTGTAATGCGCGTTGCAATGTCGGATGGTGATCTTCGTGCCCATTGCCGCGGTTCCAATCGCCTAACTCATCATATCCTTGCAGTGGCCTCGGTCCGTAATAACCATCCATCGTCTTGAGCACCGTCCTGCCATCGTCATAACGAAAAGGCGGCATCAACAGTCCCCAAAATTCCTCCTCGCCATCTGTTTTGGCGTACAGCGTTGTCGGGTAATTGTGCCGTGTGTCTGGTTCAACTTCTGTCTCCATGATCATCGCAGCGCGAATAAGAAAGTCGAGCCTACGCGGTAACAGGTTGCTTGCATTCGTATAGGCACCTGTTGCAACCAATACGCGATTGGCGCGTAATTTCGTCCCGTCGCGCGTCGCTATCTCGACCTGCGATCCCTTTCTTTTGATACGCGTCACGACATCACGAATAATCGTCGTTCCCTGCGAAGTCGCGATTCTTTGTTGTGCTGCTTTCATTTTTCGCGGATTAACAAAACCTGCGTTCTGAGGCTGGAGAACCGCACTTGATCCCGGCGTGAATTGCAGAAAGGGGAAGCGCTCGTTCAGGTCGTCGTCATTCAGATCCTCAACTCCGACACCGAGGTCGGCTGCCACTTCCCGCATTGCCGGCAGGTTGAACCAGTCTTCACCGAGTCCGCCGGGTGTCACCATCATGTAACCAATATCCTGGTAAAAATCGATGCCACTGTCTATTTCGATGTTTCGGTAGCGGCTGATCGAACGCTTTGCGAGAGTGGCCCAAAGCAGGTCCGGGTCAATGCCCCGGACCAGGCGGCTCGCATCATAGTGGCTCGCAAAAACGCCTTGATGATCGCGACGCGATTGCGGTTCATCCGGGCCAATCAATACGACGTCGTCGCTCATGGTTGACAGGTGTCTCGCCGTCGCCGAGCCAAAAAGTCCTGCGCCAACGATGGCGAATTCGTAGTTGTTCGACGATTGCCCATGCACAAGTCGTCCGCCGTTCAGCGCAAGTGAACCGGCAATGCCAAGGCCTGCAGATAGAAAATGTCTTCGCTTGATCGTCATCAGGGCAACCCAGGTAACGTGTTGGTCAATTAACGACAGTCAGTTCGTCCAACAAGTGATCGGCGCCGTAAACCGTATCCAGTGCTTCGAGCATGATGGCGGTATTTACGCCGACCGTTCGATTGAGCGTTTCGTCAAACCAGTAACCGCCTGCAATGGAGTGAATGTTGCCATCGAAGGCCAGGCCAACCAGTGTCCCGTCTGCGGCGACCATCGGGCTGCCGGAATTGCCGCCGGTGATATCCGTTGTAGCAGAGAAGTTGAACGGCGTATCGGGGTTCAATGCCTCGCGCGCGTCGATCCAGGTCGCTGGCAACATAAAAGGTCGTTCACCCGTGGTCCGTTCGAACAATCGACTTGTGCGGGTGAACGGGTCGATAATCTTGCCTTTTTCTTCCCAGCCTTTCACAGAGCCATAGGTCACACGCAACGTGAACGTGGCGTCCGGATAGATTTCTGTGCCGAAAACCTTGAAACGTGCATCCGCGATCATCTCCGCACCGCGTATTTCGGGCGCTTCGACTTCCGTTTCATATTTTTCACGCAACGCGCGGCTGTCCGGATCGATGCTTAGCATCAATTTGATCAATGGGTCTTCGCTCGCTTTCACAGCGGTTGAGCCCCCTTCCCACAACGCTTTGCGAACTTTTGGGTCGTCCAGTTTGCTGTCATCGATCAAACGAGTGGCCAACGTCGCCGGTGAGTCGTTGCCGAGGATTTTATGCACGTATTCGCTGTCAGGGCCGAGCCACTCACGCATTTTCTCAAGCGAAAATGTGAGCGCCAGTTTTTCGTATTCCTTGTTGATCGGTCGAGCCGCAAACAGGCGCTGTTCGCGCTGTGGTAACGATGCTTCGGTATAAGCCCGAATTCGTTCCTCGTTGGGTTTTTCCCGTTCGGCAGTTCCTCTTACAATCGTCTTCGCATAACTTGCGAGACTGCCGGATAACCCGGCCCCACTTTCAATAAAGAGATAGTCCTCGTAAATATTGCGCTGCGTGGAGACCGCGCCATCGATCAGGTCCCAGGCGTTTCCGTAGGCTGCGCGCATGTCGGGATCGGCCATCACGCGTTCCTTTAGTGCATTTTCTTCGGCAATCTTCGTCGCCATCATGGCGTCGTTTTGTAATGCTTTTAATTGATTGCGGCGGACCTTAATACCGTTCTCCACACCCAGAATGCGTTGCTGTACGGCTCGTGCCGCTTCCGGACTGGTGTTCTGCCAGGCCAGAAGTCGTCCTCGAACCTCAACGTTGCGATACAGGTACAGCGGTATGCTCACGTCACGCTGCATTTTCAGCTGTGAAACCGTCAATGAGCGGTCGGTCGATCCGGGGTGTCCGGCAATAAACACGGGTTCGCCTGCAACAGGCCCCGATTGTCGCCATTCCAGGTGGTTGGGTGTCCTGGCCGGCTTACCGTCCTCATATACGCGGAGAAATGACATGTCGAAACTCCAGCGCGGGAAATTGAAGTTATCCGGGTCACCACCGAACGCCGCAATGTCGAGTTCCGGCGCGAAGACCAGGCGCACATCGTCATAGCGTTTGTATTGATAGATGAAGTATTGCCCACCGTTATACAAGGTCACCGCTTCACAGCGAATTTTGCGATCAGCGTCGCTTTCGCAAGCCGATTCCAGTTTTGTAAGCGCCGCTTTCCTGGCATCGTTGGCGTCGGCGTCCGACAATCCCGCTGTTGCCTCGGCAATCTTGCCCGTGACATCGTCCATATCGACCAAAACAGACACCTGCTGGCCAGGGCACTGCAGTTCCTCACCACGTGTCGCTGCCATAAAACCCTCGTCCGACAAATTTCGTTCGTCATTACTTAAGTTCCTGATACATCCCCACGTGCAGTGATTGTTGGTAAGCACGAGTCCATCGCCGGATGCGAACGAGCCTGTACAGCCGTTTTCCAGTCGGGTGGTCGCGAGTTGGGCTGCTTTGAGCCACCGGTCACCAATCTTGACGCCAAATTTTTTCTCGACTTCAGCGGCTGGAAAATTGTCAATCGTCCACATGCCTTCGTCCGCAGCGGCAGCTGCCATCAGGCACAAAGATGCCAAAAGAATACTGATTTTCTTCATTATCTGTTTCCGTAGCTGGTTAATTGACGACGTAAAAATCAAGACCGTTACATCAGTATTGATCGTTTAGCGTCGTTAAATCAGGACCTGCGCTTGACCGCGAAATCCGCGATAGCGATTAGTGCCTCTTTATATTCAGAGCCCGGAATATCGCTCAGTGCGTCAATTGCGATATCCGCAGCTTCCTGCGCGCGTTTCGCCGTGTATTGCAACGCACCGGTCGAATCGATGACGGCATGAATATCGTCCAACCGTTCCAACGCACCTTCCTCGACGGCGGCGCGAATCATCTTGCGCTCACTATCCGAGCACTTCTCCAAAGCGTAAATAATGGGCAGCGTTGGTTTACCTTCTGCCAAATCGTCGCCCAGGTTCTTGCCCAGTTCTTCAGGTGACGCGTCGTAATCGAGCGCGTCGTCGACCAATTGAAATGCCGTGCCGAGGTTTTGCCCGTAGCAAATCATCGCCGGCTCGTCCTGCGGGTCTCGCTCCGCGAGCACAGCCGCAATCTGGGCGCCGGCCTCGAACAGGCGGGCGGTCTTGCGGTAGATGACCTGTAAGTAGGCCTTTTCACTGACATCCGGGTCATGCACGTTCATCAACTGCATAACTTCGCCCGCGGCAATCGTGTTGGTGGCATCCGCGAGAATCTGCATCACCCGCATGCGATCGATATCAACCATCATCTGGAAGGCTCTGGAATAGAGAAAATCGCCGACCAGCACGCTGGCCTGATTGCCGAAAACGGTGTTTGCCGTATCTTTGCCTCTGCGGCGATCCGACGAATCAACTACATCATCATGAAGCAGGGTGGCAGTATGAATGAACTCAATAATGGCAGCGGCGCGCACCTGCTGCTTACCCTGGTACTCCAGGGCACGGGCGGCAAGCAAAACAATCAGTGGCCGCAAGCGTTTGCCGCCACTCGTGACAATGTATTCGGACACCTGCGACACCAGCATCACGTCACTCTGCAGGCTTTGCCGTATGAGGTCGTCAACAGCCCGCATATCGTCGCAGGCCAGGGCTTTGACGTCTTCAAATCCTGGTTGAACGGCTGTGTTTTCGGCAGGTTGCATGACCAGTGCGATAATGCCTGAATTGCCAGATATTGCCTACCTGCGGGATATACGGCGGCCCAATTAGTCCTTTTTGCAAGTTATTGAAATAAGACTAAATTTTTATCCTGCTTTCGTTGACCCGCGGGCCTCGAATCTATAAAATTCCGGCTCTTTTCAAGGCTGCAGGCCCCGCAGGGATCGTATTCCGATCGGTCGGCACCCAGAAATCTCTTAATTTTCAGCCGGTTGCGCACGTCGCGGCTGGCATATTGGAGCAGCTTACGATGTACGCGGTTTTTCGCTCTGGCGGTAAACAATACCGTGCGAGCAAAGGCGAAACTCTGAAGGTCGAGAAACTCGATGCCGATGAGGGTGCCAAGGTTAGTTTCGACGAGGTGTTGCTGGTCGGCGAGGGCAGCGATATCAAGGTCGGCAGTCCGCTGCTGTCCGGTACAAGTGTTTCCGCCACTGTCCTTAAGCAGGGCAAGTCCAGGAAGGTCAGCGTCGTGAAGTTCAAGCGTCGCCAGAATTACCTGCGACAGCACACGCATCGACAGTTCTTCACGGAAGTTGAAATCACCGACATCGGTGCCGGCAGAAAGGCTGAGCCGAAGAAGGCGGCTGCGGAGAAACCGGCGGCAAAGGAAAAACCGGCAGCCGAGAAACCTGCGGCCAAGAAGAAGCCCGCCGCCAAGAAAGCTGCAACGAAAAAGCCTGCGGCGAAAAAGGCGTCGACAAAGAAACCCGCAAAGAAAAAAGCGGCGAAGAAAACCAAGTAGCGGCAAGCTTCAACCGCGATTTGGCAGGGTGATCGGAGGAACGGCGTAAGCCGCGATATCGGCTTTTCGAAACTATAATTCAGTACTGTCCGCAGGCACGATTGGACAGGTAATCAAACAGGTACAGGACAATGGCACATAAAAAAGCAGGCGGCAGTAGTAAGAATGGTCGTGATTCAGAATCCAAACGGCTTGGTGTCAAGATATTTGGCGGTGAGAGTGTTACCGCTGGCAATATCATCATTCGTCAGCGCGGCACGCGCGTCCATGCCGGAACCAATGTCGGCATTGGCCGGGATCACACGCTGTTTGCGAAAAGCGATGGCAACGTGAAGTTCGAGAAGAAAGGGCCGAAAAATCGCCAGTTCGTGAGTGTAGTTTCGAACTAGGCCGGGGAATCGCGGCTTAAGCCGCTGCCACCGAGAGGTGAGCGAATCGCGGACGGAATCGTTGCAAAAGCCGTCGCAATCACGAACTGGAAATGCCCCGCGATACGCGGGGTTTTTCGTTTGTAACACCGGGAAACAATAATGAGGTTTGTCGACGAAGCAACAGTTCGGGTACAGGCCGGCAACGGAGGCCATGGTTGCCTGAGTTTTCGTCGTGAAAAATACGTCGAGCGTGGCGGGCCGGATGGCGGCGACGGCGGCCATGGCGGCGATGTGTACCTTGTAGCCGACGAGTCAATCAATACACTGGTCGATTTTCGGGTAGCGCGGAGATTTCGCGCCGAAAGCGGACGCGGTGGTGCGGGTCGGAACATGACGGGCAGGTCGGGTGACGACCTTGATGTTAAGGTACCGCGCGGTACGGTCATACACGATGTCGATACCGGTGAACTCATCGGCGACCTCACGGAAAACGGTCAACGGCTGAAAGTGGTCGAAGGCGGTCGCGGTGGGCTGGGCAACGCTCGCTTTAAAAGCAGCACCAATCGCGCACCGAGAAAAATTACGCAGGGCACACCCGGCGAGTCACGCCACCTGGCGCTGGAGTTAAAGCTGCTTGCCGACGTTGGACTGGTTGGCCTGCCGAATGCCGGCAAATCCACGCTCATCCGCTCGATGTCGGCCGCCAAGCCTAAAGTGGCCGATTATCCATTTACGACGCTGCATCCGAACCTGGGCGTCGTCTCAGTCGGGCCATTGCAGAGTTTCGTCATGGCGGACGTTCCGGGTTTAATCGAAGGCGCGGCCGAAGGCGCCGGGCTTGGCATTCAATTCCTGAAGCATCTGCAGCGAACGCGACTATTGCTGCACCTTGTGGATATTGCGCCGATTAATGCCGATGAGAGCCCTGCGGACGCTTTTCGTTCCATAGCAGGTGAGCTGTCCAAGTTTTCGACGGATCTCATGGAAAAGCCGCGCTGGCTGGTTATTAACAAGATCGATTTGCTGCCAACCGAAGAACAGGTGCTGGTTAAAGACGAACTGGTGGCTGAATTAGGCTGGGGCGGGCCGGTGTTCCTGGTCAGCGCTGAGACCGGCGAGGGTACTGCGGCGCTTGGCCAGGCGGTTATGCGTGAGCTCGAAGAACTGCATGAAGCAGCTGATCAATCGCACCAGGACGCGCCGTAACGGCCGGTGGCCTCCGAGCAAAAACAGAAGGGACTCTTGTGCCGGTTGTTAAGAAGGGCTGGCCCTTCGGTGATGCTCAGGCAGCGAGCGCCTTCACCATTTTATTCAAGCGGCTCTTGTGACGAGCAGCTTTATTCTTGTTGACGACGCCCTTGCCAATCATGGAGTCGATGACCGGAACTGCCGCCTTATATGCTGCAGTTGCTGCGTCTTTGTCGCCCTTCTCTACAGCGGCAAGGACCGCCTTGATGTGGGTACGCATTTTAGAGCGCTGGCCCATTTTCAAGAGCCGGGTCTTGTCTGACTGTCGGGCCCGCTTCTGGGCCGATTTGATATTTGCCACTGTCTGATTTCCGTAAATTGCGGGTCAAGCTCTGGACGGCGAATCCGGCCGGGCAGACCCTGAAGAGCCGCGTATTATTCGTGGCGCTCATGCGATTGTCAATGATTCTGCCGGAGTCTTTGGTGTGAACTGCCCGTGTGGTCCTAAACGACTGATTTTGGTTGTATTTCGGGCTACACTGAGCGCCCCCTGTTTCGCCTGAAAACCTTACGCTATGTCGCAAGATCAGTCGCCGGAAAACGCTTCCCGGGGCGCAGCTGAGAAGCCTGGCAAGGGCGGTTTCGGCGCGCGTCTGTTGCGATCGACGACCGTTGTCAGTTCGATGACGCTCATTTCCCGCATCCTGGGGCTGGCGAGGGACGTCGTTTTCGCCCGGTTTTTCGGGGCCACTATCGTGATGGATGCGTTCATCGTCGCGAATCGCATACCAAACATGTTGCGGCGGTTCTTTGCCGAGGGCGCCTTCTCGCAGGGCTTCGTGCCGGTCATGGCGCGCTACCGTGCTGACAACAGTCACGCCGATGCGCGTGAGTTTGTCGATGCCGTTGCGGGAACACTGGGACTTGTGCTGTTCATGGTTACGTTAATCGGCGTTATTGCAGCACCCCTGTTGGTCCTGCTCGTTGCACCTGGATTCGTGGGCGATGACGGTCGATTCGAGCTGGCGACGGTCATGCTGCGGTTTACTTTTCCGTATCTCCTGTTCATATCGCTGACCGCTTTCGCGGGTGGCGTGCTAAACACGTACGGCAGGTTTGCTGCGCCGGCATTTACGCCGGTTATCCTTAATGTTGCGCTAATTGCGTTCGCGCTCTGGCTGTCGCCGCAGTTGGCCCAGCCCGGCATGGCGCTGGCATACGCCGTGTTTGTCGCGGGTATCCTGCAGCTGCTTTTCCAACTGCCGTTTCTTGCAAAGATCCACGCCATACCGCGGCCGCGATGGAACCCCAGGCATCCCGGCGTGAAACGCGTAGGCAAACTGATGCTGCCGGCAATATTTGGCTCCTCGGTTGCGCAAATAAACGTGCTGCTGGGGGGCATCATCGCCTCGCTACTCGGCGTCGGTAAAGTGAGTCTCCTCTATTACTCGGACCGGTTGATGGAGTTCCCGCTGGGATTGTTTGGCATTGCACTGGCTACCGTCACACTGCCTTATTTATCGCGACAAGCAGCCAGCAAATCGATGACAGATTTCGCACGAACCCTCGACTGGTCAATGAAACTGATTTTGCTGATCGCAGTGCCGGCGGCGATCGGCCTGGTTCTACTGGCGGAGCCTTTGCTTGCGACCATTTTTTACGGCGGTGAATTCAGTCGCTCTGACGTCGAGATGGCGGCATTGAGCCTGCAGGCGTTTGCCGTAGGCCTGGTCGGGTTCTCATTCGTGAAGATCCTGGCACCGGCGTATTTTGCCCGTGAAGATACCAAAACGCCGGTCAGGGTCGGCCTGATTGCGCTGGCGGTCAACTTCACGCTGAGCGTCACGTTTGCCTATGGCCTGACAAGGATCGGATTTGTCGGCACGCATGCTGGTCTTGCGCTGGCCATTTCGATCGCCGCGGTCGTAAACGCATGGCTTCTTTACCGGGGCCTGCGGCAGGAGCAATTGATTCAGCATTCAAATACCTGGTTTGCGATGTGTATCCGCTTTGTGATCGCGAATGCGGCGATGGTTGGCTGTCTTTTGCTTCTCAATCGCCCGCTGGACTGGTGGCTCGAGGCGTCAATCCTGCAGCGAGCTGGCTGGCTCAGTATCGTCGTCTGCTCGGCGGCAACCGTATATTTCGTGACTTTACTGGCTGTCGGCATGCGAACATCGCACCTGCGTCATGAATCCGGGTAGCGCATCAAAACACTCCGCCTTGTACAATCACGACTGAGCCTATCTCACAAGTTCGACTAATGTTGTTATCCCGCAGTGTTCACCAGTTTCCGTTTGACCGCGTTGCCTCAGGCAGCATCGCAACCATTGGCGCCTATGACGGACTGCATCTGGGGCACCAGGAATTGCTTGGCAAAGTTCTACAGGTTGCACAGCAACGCAATTTGCCGTCGGTAGTAATGAGTTTTGAACCAACGCCGAGAGAGTTTTTTCAGTTCGAGCAGCCACCGGCGCGGCTGATGCGCTTTCGGGAAAAATTCGAAGCACTGTCAGCTACCGGGATCGACATCTTTTATTGCCCGCGATTTGACACCGCGATGAGAAACATAGCAGCGGACACTTTTATCCGACAGATACTGATTCATGCGCTAAACATCGAGCACCTGGTCATTGGCGACGATTTTCGCTTCGCCGCGGAACGATTCGGCGATTTAAAGATGCTGGAACGTGCAGGCAGCGCATTGGGTTTCTCGGTCGAACAGGTTTCCAGCGTGATTTGCAATGGCGAACGAGTCAGTAGCACCTCGATCAGGGAGGCGCTTTGGGAGGGTGAATTGACCCGCGCGAGCCAGCTACTGGGTCGAAATTACCGCATGTCCGGACGTGTCATCGTTGGCAATCGAATCGGTCGAAGTCTCGGCTATCCTACGGCGAACGTAAATCTTAACCGGCGTCAAAGTCCGGTTATGGGTATATTTGCGGTACGTGTATCCGGCGCGGACTGGGGGCCGCTTGACGCGGTCGCCAGTGTTGGCACGCGGCCAACGTTTGCCGGGACCAAACCGCTTCTGGAAGTGCACGTTTTCGATTTCAATCGAGACATTTACGGTGAGTATATTCACGTCGATTTTATCGCCCGATTGCGAAACGAGGAGAAGTTTGACGACGTCGCGCAACTCATTGAGCAGATGGACCGTGACTCCGCTCGGGCGCGGGAAATACTTGCTGCCTGATCGAACTACACAACTAAACAGGATTTAATGTTGACAGAAGAAACTGAACAAAAGCCTGCCGGAAACAATTCTTTTTATCTCTGGCTGACGCTGTCGGGAATCATCATTGCACTTGACCAGATGACCAAACTGGCAATTATCAAGTGGGTGCCACTCTACGATACGATTCCCCTGAATTCGTTCGTCAATATTACACATCAGCGAAATACCGGCGCGGCATTCAGCCTGCTTGCAGATGCGCCCGGCTGGCAACGATGGTTTTTCATAGCGCTGGCAATCGTGGTCAGCGTGTACCTGATCGTATGGCTCTGGCGGATTCGCCGCTCACGCCAGGTTTTTTTGAGCGCAGGACTGGCACTGGTGCTCGGCGGTGCCATAGGCAATGTCATTGACAGAATCTACCTTGGCAGCGTTGTTGATTTCATCCAGGTGTTGATCATGGGCTGGCCGTTTCCATCGTTTAATGTCGCCGATTCGGCAATTTCGGTTGGTGCCGCGTTCCTGATTATCGACACGTTGTTTTTTTCAGGCAGGGAAAAAACTCTAGACGCAAGCAGCACCTGAAGTCGATGCCACGAGCAACCAGGCAAATCTGTTTGATTCTGAAAAAATATCCCTACTGACGTTGCTCTTTGGTGAACATCAAAATTGTCACCCATTGTTGTGATGATTTCGCGCCTTAGACGCATTTCGATCACAATCCAAAAAAGCCGATCTGAAGTGACCGGCTTTTCGAAACCTGAACGAGTTTGAATCTATCGGCGGGTATTCGTCCAGCAGTCAGTGGCCGGTGACGAACCTTTTATGCCGGAACCGTTGATAGTGAAAACATCACATTTTGTAGATTCGACGTCGCCAGGTTGATAGTTGGCATCCGCGACGAAGGTATTGGCATCGGCCGACACGATACGAATAATGTAAGTGCCCGTATCCGACGGCACATTGTTGACGCCGTTAAAGCCGAGATTATTCATGTTCGTTGTGTAGGTGTTGTTCTGCAGATACCAGCGCTCCTGCAACGTCGCAATTTTCAATAATGCCGCCATGGCTTCGTTGCGTTTTGCCTTGGCGATATATTGCCGGTAACTTGGATAAGCAATTGCCGCCAGTATGCTGATGATGACCACCACGATCATCATCTCAACCAACGTCACCCCCTGCAATTTCCTGCGCATGATTGAATTCCTGCAAGCGGCCATGAGCGACTACTGAACGCCGTCCTGAGTCCAAAGCGTACGTACCGGGTTGTTCACAAAGCCCGGGTTAAAACATTCCACACCTACGCAACCGATAGGCGGCGGTGAGCAGGCCGCGCCGGTGCAGGTAGCAGTATCCGCGCTCGGAAAAATGATCACGGGGCTGGGTGCGATGCCGATTTGTTGCAGGGTGCTTTGGCGCGCGGCATCCGCAGCACTGGGTGCCAGGGAATCCAGGTTGTTGACAACAGGATCGCCGTTTTCAACTTTCACGCGATACAAAAAATTTGTGCCGGCTCCGGCGGCACAGGCGTTTGACAGATTGATGTCCGGGGAAAAGGCGACAAAAAAGACAGAGTCATCAAACGTCAGCGAATCAGACAAGACTTTCTGATTGGGTGGTAATGTAAACATCCAGCCTTTTTCCGTTGCCGTCAGCACAGTTCGAACTTTGCCGGTTACATCAATAAGGTTGTTTTCCCTGATGATCGGCAATGCGTTGTACTCGGTTTGAGACAACTGTGTGAAGACTTTGTCGTCCCGAAGTGAATAAAAGCGATCATTATTGATGTTGTCCAGCGGATGCGCGCGATAGCCAGAACCGATACTGATTGCCAGAAACCTGTTGCTGAGAATGTTGCTCTTGAAAAGCGAAACGTCGGGCGCTGTGTAAAAGCGCCGGGTGTCCTGCAAAGTCGGCGTGCCGGTCATGCCTTCCGCACCGAGTTGAGCGATGACGCCGCCGGTAACGAAATCGACCCCGGTGACTCCGTTGTATATATCGAAACGCAAAATCTGTCCGCCCAGGTCGGCGGCGTACATACGATCAGCAAATCCGTCGCCGGACATATCGATGACGCGAACTTCACCTGGAATCGCCCGATTCATGCCTGCTATCGACCGGTTGCCTGGTCCCGCGTTCTTGGCTGCGCGCCACAGTTCGGCGCCAGTTTCCAGGTCAAGCATGATGATGGCAGCGCCGACGGAGTCGTCGACGACCGGGTGGCTATTGGTATCGTGGGTTGGATCATAGCCACCGCCGATGACAACTACTGCCTTGTTGGCGCTCACGCCCGGTGCGTCGATCTTTGCGACAACCGGTGTAGACCAGCTCTGTCCCAGTCCTGTCGGGCTCGCAGTCCACAGCATTTTCGGCTGATTCTTGTTGGTTACATCGAGCGCGTAGTAGGTGCTGCCGCCGCGCCGCATCCCAAAAATAATGCGTACAAAGTCATTGCTGCCATCGATAATGCCATTTTTGTTCGCATCGAAAACGACCGGAACGATATTGCCGTCCAGACCGTAGTTTTTGTATTTCGAGTCCGGATCGAAGAAAAGCCGCGTCATGTTAGGCAGCAGTTCCATTGGCACAAAGGACCAAAGTTCGTCACCGGTTTTGCCGTCAATTGCGTGCAGATAACCATCATTAGTCGCGGTGAAAACAACAACGTCGGGACTGGCGGCTGTTCCGCCGTATACGACGGATGCCGGCTGTGAGTGGAGTGGGTCACCCATAGCATCTGATGCCCAGCGTGTTTCCGTCGTATTTGAGTCGTTGTCCGTATCACGTATATCGACGCCACGCATCCAGTCAATCAGCTGCGCTCTTGTCGGCTCACCCGTCGTGCCGGTCAAACCGAAATCGGCCGCAGCCAATCTCGTGTTCGTCGCGACGATTGCATTGCCTGTCGAGGAAAGATTGAGGTCCGTTCCGTTGTAGGTAAACAGTTTTCGGGATGCCGGCGACGGCAGCCGCGACGCCGCGCCTCCCTTTACAACGTCGTTACCGTCAACGTTAGCGCTCCAGAAACTCTGTGCGTTCGTTTCGAAAAAGCCGCTGGCCGAGTTGACCGCATCGTTCATGCGCTGGTCAGTAATGGTCGGATTGATAATCTCATTGCCATTGGCATCCAGAACGGGATTGCCCGCCGCATCCACTTCCACGCGATTGGTGATCGTGTACTTCTTCAGGTTGCCCGGCCAATGAACCTTGTTCTTGACGCCGAACATGCTCAGGTAGATATCGTTCAGATTTTGTGTGCGATTGAATGTATTGACAGAAACAGCGGGAGCAGAGAAAGCCAGTGACTTGTCCGTGACATCGTTGACAATTTCGAGCAGTGCTACCGTGAGCGACTGCACATCATCCGCAAGGAAATACCTGCCGCCGGATTTTGCAGCCGTATCTTTCAGGATAGGAATGTCGCTGGCAAAACCAATCGTGTGCGTCGTGACATTCTGGATCTCCGGCTTGGTTGGGTCCGTGTCATGGAGCTTCAGGTACAGCCCGATTTCATCGAGGCAGTCTCCGTCTTCGCTGCCAACACATGATGCGCTGCCGGTCAACGATGCAAAATCCGGTAACGTCGGGACCAGGGTCCGTTCTTCCTCATTGTCGTTCGGTTTGCCGTCCGACAGCAATACGTTGTAGTTTTTGGCGCATGAGTCAAGAATTGGAGACCGATAGATCTCCGGTCCCGTCGTGGACATCAGGGCATTGGGGTCAGTCGGATATTCATTGATTCTTTCGCCAAACTCGGCGGCCAGTCCGTCCCAATACAATGCAGCCTCATACAGAACCTCAGACAAAGGCGTTTGCCCGTCATGATCCAGCGCATTGACTTTGCTGACGATGCTCGACCGGTTGGTGTTGAGGTCTGAAACAGCGTGAATAATTGGTCCGCCATCGCTGTCGTTGAATCGCATCAGGCCAACGTTGACGTCTTCGATCGAATTCAATACGGTCGTTGTGACCTTGCGAACAATATCCAGGCGCTCGAGATTGACAAGCTGCGGATTGGACTTCCAGTTCAGCCAGTTGCCGTCGTACACCGTGTACTCGACGTTACGTGGCGCGCTGCCCCAGGATAGTTCGATTGTCGAGTCACTGACCCAGGCGTTCGATGCAGACGAATTAAACCAAGCGTAGGCAGAGGCATACACGTCCCCGGCGGTGCCATCGCCGTGTTCGCCGCTATCGTTCTGGCATTCAACCCAACTTGTCTCGTCACCCTGCGCGAGTTCTTGCCACCAATAGATAGTGCCGATCGCGAATGTTGAGCTGCGCCATTGCACCATCGTGTTGGAATAATTGCCGATGCCGTTCAGGCGTCGCGACGCGGCTTCGCATTTGAACGCAGTTTTGTCGATAACCTGGGTATCCAGTCCGGGACCCGCGCACACCGGGACGACATCGACATCGGTCCAGTAAAGCTTGTTCGGATCGCACAAACCGGTATTGTAGGTCTGACTGGGGTCATAGGGTTTCGCCGTTTCCTCCAATGAGTCCATGCTGCCCGAGGTGTCGAGGATAAACAGGATGTTCGGCTTCGGTTGCATGGCCGAGCTTGGATTCACCAGCAGCAATTCCGTGTCGTCGGCCCAGACCGGTGCGCCTGCTGCAATTGCGCAGGCACTGGCGGCGGTCATCCACCCCAGTTTGTTCTTGCGGCTTCGCATTGTTTTTTCCCCAAGACGATCTTGCGCGACGTCTTTCACAACTTGATTGAAACTTTGGTTACGGTGTTGGTTTCCAGGTGTTGAACGACGGTCAGATAGTATTCACTTCGATCGCTGACGCTGGTCACCTGTTTGCGAAATTCCTGTAACGTGACAGGTTGTTTGTTGATGACGTACAACGTATTCGGGGTCAGTCTCGAACTGAACGCTTTGCATTCCGGGCAGCCGCGAAAAGTCAGTGTGCCGTTTTGCGTGACGGGCACGACAAATTCGGTCAGGGGAACCTCGTGCGCGAGTTCGATCGTTCTGAACTGCGCAGCAGCGGCAACGCTAATCAGAATGAGCAGCACTGCTGCTGCGATCGGTGTTCGAGTCTGCATTGAAACTACTCCGTACTATCAATAGAAAAGGCTGTCAGCTACTACAGCGATGGTTGTTCCGGGCCGACAACATAAAATGCCTGTGTATGAACTGCCGATGCATCGCGGTCTGTCGCGGCCCCTGAGACCCCGGCTCGTTTCGATTCCGCACTGGCGGTCGCTATAAAGTGGTAGGCCGATATGCCGCTGCCAACACCCAGGCTGAACGCGCGGTCGGGCACCAGCGTCGCGTCCTCGAAATTTATGGTCGAGGACACCTTGTCATTGGCATTGACGTCCTGTGACAGTGTCACCGTGCCGGTTGTACTAAATATGCCGCGAGAAATTGCCTGCTCCAGACCGGTCTCCGCAGCCTGGAATGCATTCTCGTAATTCTGGTTATTCCGCGCCATTGCCAGTTCAGTTGTTGCAGTGTTCATGCCCGAAACAGCAAGCACCGTAACCACGACCAGCAGAACGAGCCCGACAATCAGTGCCGCACCGTTTTGATTTTCTATCAATTTGAATTTTCTCATCGTGGTTCTTTGCCTTAATGTCGCAGCTATGTCCTGGCGTTTCTCAGCAGGATCGTTTTTGATACCTGCATACGGCGAAACGAGTCGTTAAAAGTGCCCAGGTTCACTCCGGCTGGACTGTACGTATTGTTATCCACCAGGCCGGCTTCCCTGCTGACACCGCGAATGATCATCCAAAGTCGCGCAGTGATGACCCTGGAGCCCGGAATGAAGCCGACCGCACCCGGAGTGATGATTGCGTCACCGGGGTTCACGTAACGATCCACCGCGTTGTCTTCGTCGACATCAACTCCGAGCTGCATCTGAATGTTTTCCACGCCAGGGGCAATCTCCTGGTCGACAATCGTTGGCGTGCCACCAACCGACGTGAGTGTTTTGCGGCGTAAGGTCGGTACACCCGGAATTAACGCTGAGCTCTCAGCCACGTAATAAGAATTAACCATCAGGTCGTGCGTTTCTGAATCGGCGGCACTGAATCCGCCCGGTACTGTACTGCTGTTGAACAGCTGGCCCTGAATGCGCGTGCTTTGAATCTGCAAGCGACCCGCCTGCGGCGCGGTGGGTGCCACCGTCGCGCGTCGCACTGTAATCGTGTCAGAATTGGTTTGCGCGGTTTCCGCGCCACCCGGTCCCGGCCCGCAGGCCAGTGAATAACTGTCGTTGTCGCCGTCAACCGGGCGTAGCAGATCAAGTGCCCAGGCAGCACCGCAGGCAGTCGGAACATCAGCCAGTGACATCGGATTGGCATTGGCCAGCGTCGCGCTGCCTTCAATCGCGAGACTGCGACTGTGCAGGCCCCAGTTGCTGGCCATCCGCAGGTCAGATTCGATGGTATCCATTGCGAATTGCGCGGTTTCCTGAACACGGGCAATGGACTCATTGATAACAAATGCCTGCCGACTCTGGTTGTAGATTTGCACTGCGCCGACCATCAGGAATGAACCGATGGCAAGTGCAACCATCAGCTCAATCAGTGTCATACCCGACTGTTGCGTTGTCGAACAATTGCCTGAAGTAAGGTTTGTCATCGCGTTTAGATTCCAAGTACCGGAATGGTGATCGAATAACTGGGATTCGGAGATTCACCCGGTTCCGTCCACGAAACCGTGATTTGATAGGTCGGTGGCGCAACCCCGTTGTTAAATACAACAGCCACGTTGCCATTGGGCATAGTGTCCCGTGCCTGTTGGTTCCACAGGTAAATGTCGTTTGCGGCCATCTCATCGCGACTGCAATTGGTCGCAGCAGCAACGCACGCGCTCGGCGAGCCTGTGTCGGCCAGGGCGTAGGACGCTGCTGCGCGCGGGTTAGCGCGAATACGGTCAGCAACGTCACCGGCAAGCGTGACAGCATTGTGACGCAGTATCGACGTGCGTCCCGCCTGCATGCTGGTTACATACAGACCGGCGATGCCAAGCATGCCAACTGACAGGATGACCATCGCTATAAGAACTTCGATGAGTGTAAATCCGCCTGCTGTTTCTGCTTGTTTTTTGATTCGCATGATGGCTATTCCGGATTTAGGGGCAGACACCGCCAGCGGCCTGAATGACCTCGTGATCGCTAATGATGGTTGCCCGCCCAAGAGCTGTTGCAACCATCCGGCGAGCGGTAGCACGACCCCCGGGGGCAACATCGATGCCACGGCCGTCACATATCATCGCGGTCGACAGGGCAGGGGTCAGTCCGACATCTCCGCGACCGAGGCCGGTCCCGGCAAACGAGAAATAGGTAGCGCCACCGTTCGTTGTGACGTTAACGCCAGAGGCGACAGGCGGATAGGCCCTGATGATGTTTTCCCCCGCACCCGAGCGATTCAGGTCGCCGTCGATATCCACGAAGACAATCCATCCGTCATTAAAACTGCCGCCGCAGTTAGCCGTCGCGGCCAGCGGATTCGTGCTCGCACAAATCGTGATGTTGTTTTTTGAGCGGGCCGCTTCGGACCGCGCCATCTGGAAACTGCCCAGAAAATCATTGGATGTGCTGGCGAGCCGGCTGTTTTGCGTGAACTCCGCGAAATTGGGAATGCCAAAACTCAGAATAATGCCGACGATGACCATCGCAATCAGCAATTCATAGAGCGTAAAGCCGGATTCTCGTCTGCTAAGCATCCAGCCAATATACAGGCGAGCAAATCCCACCTTATATCTATCCGACAAGCGGCGTTCTGCTCCGGACCAGCGGTCGAATTCGCATGCCTTACTTTACTTAATCTGCGCACTTGTAACCCTTGCCGCGGCCGTTTTTGTAGGCGACCCGCGGACGGCCTGTATAGCTAATAATGAGAGCCCGTGCGGTCCCGCGGCCCGCCGGGTCGCAAAAAATGACCGTGCCGTTGGTGGCTCGCAGCGCGGTCGAGCGCAGCGAAAAGCTGCGCCTGTTTGCCATAATCCGGACCGACCCGCTGGTTTGATAGCGCTTCAAAACGGGCTCGTTCTGATCACGGACAGCTGGCCAGTCGCGGTCAAGATTGACGAACATCATCCAGCCCCCGGACCAGTCTGAACCGGACGCACAGGTGTCTCCGTCAAAAGTAGGGCACAGGCTGACGACGCGTCGCCTGACGACAGACTCTTTCCGGGCCAGGTGTACAGCGTGAAAAAGGGCGTTAGTCTGCGACATAAGTCGCTGATTAACAATGATATTACCGAATGATGGTACGCCCAGCGTGAGGACAATCGTCAGCAGCCCGAGCGTCATTATTAGCTCGAGAAGACTGTAGCCGCAGTGTGTATGCCGCTTGCGCATGGAGAACCTCCCTGTCCACAAGCACAAGATTAGGGGTTTCCCGCGGGTGGGGTTGCCGCCATAAATCGGCAAAACCTGCAGTTTGAGCTATTCAATTTAGAATTGGTCTATACTCGGCAACTATCTGATTCATAGGGGTTCCTGCCATGTCACGTCAGGACATTGAGGAGAAACTTAAAGGTCACGGCATATTGCCGACCGCGCAGCGACTGGAGGTGGCGGAAACGTTGCTCGTGAGACCACAACATCTTTCCGCAGATCAGATTATTGATCGGCTACGCAGCTCCGGCAGCCGAGTGTCCAAGGCAACCGTTTACAACACGCTGAAATTGTTCACAAATCACGGCTTGATCAAGGAAATCAACGTGGCTGACAGCCGCAAATTCTTCGACTCCACAACCCATCCCCATCACCATTTTTACCATGTTGAAACGGGTGAACTGACCGACATCCCGGCATCCAGTGTGGGTGTCCTGAATTTGCCGCCCCTGCCAGAGGGAACCGAGCAGGCCGGTGTCGAAGTGCTAATCCGGGTGCGCAACAGAAAGGCGTAGGTTGCAGGCCAAAATGGTGCCGGATAGGTGATTCGAACACCTGACCCCATCATTACGAATGATGTGCTCTACCAACTGAGCTAATCCGGCATATTGGACGATTTGTTTAACGGCTACGCTGCGGGCGGCCGCGAGTATATCGCCGTCAACGCGATTGAGCCAGATCTGGCTCCGAATCATGAAGGACGGTTGGGTCGATCGCGGCTGACGCCCAATTTGCCCGCGGAGCTAGAAGACAGATTCAGATCGGTGCACATTGATCTTTAGCACAATGTCAGTTCAGTTCGTGTCGCGGCTAAAGCCATTCCGATAGTTCTGCAATGCCCGTAGGAGCGGCTTTCGCCGCGATTGCACGGATCATCATTACGCTAAAGATCAATGTGCACCGACCAGATATTTCTTGCTTGCTCCGCGGGCAAATTGGGCTTCGGCCACGCTAGTCACCGCGATTTATTGCAACGCAGCCGAATGCTCAATGCGGTGCATCAATACGTCTGCCAGCATCTTTAGTATCAGGAAGAACAGGAGCACTCCCGTCCCTGCGCTGCTGAATGCACCGCCCACAATAATGGTCAGGTGCATGGGCAGGATGCGCAGGTAGGGGAAATACATGATATTGCCGATATTGGGTTTCCGGTTCGCGTCCTGTTCGCGATACTCGGTAAATGAGTAATAGTGGTTCACCAGGAACACCAGCACACACAGGGTCAGGAAAAACAGGTTGCCGTCGAATGCATTGCGCTCGTCGGACAAAATAAACACAAGGTAAATAAAGTGAAACCCGCCGTAGTGCATTGCGAAAAATTTCGCCATGAATGTTTGCGTTTTCCGGGTCGCTGGTACGGGCACGCCTTCCTCCCACATGCCCGCCGTCGTAAATTCACGAAGTGCCAGCATTCGTTTCAGGCTGAAGATGCCGATAATGACGCTCTGAGCCCAGTAGATGATCATCAGGTCATGCAGATTCCATCCTTCCTTCAGGGCAAAAAAAATGGAAACCAGATTAGCGCCTAGCAACGCCACCACAGATTTTCGCCAGGCAGATTTTTGCGGCGGATTCATACAGGCAATATACAGGCAGACACCCGCCGGCAAAAAAAAACCCCGCACAGATATGTGCGGGGTCGAAGCCAGTTCTGCCGAGTCAGTGGGGGAATAACCGAATCGGCGTTGTTCAGGTCAAGACACCCAATTACGGCTCCATAATGTAGACAAATATCTTGTATGCAGTGAATACGTTCGTATCCGCGTTGTACTGGCCGCGGGCATACATCGACCTCGCTGCGTTGACGCCATCAAGCTCAAGTGTCAAAGCATTCAGGAAGTCATCGAAATCCGCATACAGCTGCAAGCTGTCTGATGTCTTCACGGTGAACAGCTTTCTGCCCGTTTCGCGCGGTGCGATCAGCGTATCCGAGTCAAGCGTCGACAGGTCAATCAGGACCGGTCCCTGCTTGATGTGATGCCGCTGGTCGTCACCGAATTCGCGACGGTCGAGCAGCAGGCCGGTGCTGTCCATCATCAGGAACGGTGAGGTGCTGCCCGCGGCGCCCCAGCCAACTCCGATCGAGCTGCGAACATCCGAATAGTCAATGATGGTACGACCTTCGAAATCCGGCGGTGCTGCGCCGAACTCGTACGGGTAGCCGTAGATCACGACAGGCTGACCGGTCGCATCTGACGGCATCAGTACATTACCAGTGGACACCTGGTAGGCCGCCGGATTGGCATCCGTCTCCGGAGATGAACCGGTGCCGGTGAAATCGAATACCTGCACGCGTCGACGATCGATCGCCTGCAGTTCAATTTCAGTTTCGCCCGGGTTGATCGCATTGACGAGTCCGCTGAGATGCGTGATATGCATCAGAACAGCGCCGTTGGTTGCGTCGATGTGAATACCCTGTTCGTCATTGCTGACGACCGTTCCGCGAACGGTCACGGCCTGGCCGATAGATATTGCGCTGTTATCGAGCAATCGCATCGGAGCGCCCAGCGGTCGATCTGTATCGACTGTTTTGTAAACTACCGTGTCGGGCCCAACCGTTACGGTGACGTCATCGCGGAAGAATGAACGCGTAACGCTTGCGGCATCGGTAAGAATAACCGTCCCGCCTCGTACTACCAGTTCATTTTCGACTCGCGATATAACGCTGCCCTTGACAGCGTCGAGACCGTTACCCGGCACGCTGCTGCCAGCAAGCACGATGTTCGCGGTGAACTCACGCTCAGCAACATTCACGGTTCCCTGGGCGACGGTCAGCGTTCCCTGACCAGCGGCTTCGAGGGCACGGAGGCCTTCTGCGCCGGCATAGGCAGTCCCGTTCACTTCAATGTCAGTCGCATCGGTCACATTAACCTTCATGCGGCCAAAATCATTTGCGATGTCGTGAAATGGTCGAAGTGCAACCGTGTAATACATCTCATCAACATTCGCTTCGATAAATCGACCGCGAACGCGAATGTCTTTTGTATCCACCGGGTCCGGCTCGGCGACAATGAACGGTTCGGCAACGGCAATCGCCGGTGTCGGTGCAATGTCTACCGTGTGTGACGCATCCAGATCGAAGTCGAGCGTCAGCAATGCTGCGCGCGCACGTGTCACCAGCAGCTGGTTTCGATCCGACAGCTTGATTTTAAGCGAAGTCTGACCCATGGCGTTACCGTCGGTGTCGACAACATCGGTTTCCTTGGCATCGCCGTCAGATTCAACGAATACTTCAGCATTGCTGTAGTCAAGATGAATCGTGCCGGCAACATAGACACCAGGCGGTACCGTCGCCACGCTGACGAATTCTGTCAGGTCGACATACTGCGCAAAGTCGATGCGCGTACTGTTGGGTAACACGTCGATAACAGCGCCATTGGCTTTCTCAAGCGTCAGCCCGGTTACGTCTACGGCATAACTTAAAAAATCGCCGTCAGCGTCGGTAAGTCCGATGATGACAGAGCCACATTCGCTGGCCGTGGAAGGGTCTGAAGGAATACAGGTGGCCGCTGCGAGCGGCGTTATCTCTTCAGTTGTTGCAGCGCCGCCACCACAGGCGGACAGCCCGATAGTCAGGATCATCAGTGCAATTGATATCCATATCGTAGAATTTTTCACACCACCCGGTAGGTGGTTGTTCGAGGCATTCATAGTGATCTCCCTGTCGAATTGCGTTCGTTACGGGGCTATAACGCGGCCGGGAGGACTGGGTTGACCGGGTTCGCTGCCGAATCTCGAAATCAGGCGTTTAATCGTGCCGTTTCGAGGTTTTCAAATGCAGAGAAAGCAAAAAAATACAGGGACTTATCTTGTATTCTTCCGGTAACGTGTCAGAATGCACGCACTTCGACAAAGAATCCTCGAATGACCACGATTTCAGGTTCCAAGGCCACGAGGCCAGCACCCGTCAAACGCCGCAGGCCACCGCCCGGCGAGCGCAATCGCGGTGCCGTCGATGCACTCCAGACCAAGATTGCCGTCAACGTCCAGAACCTGGACAAAAACTGCTACCAGGAACAGCTGCAGTCCAACGTTGCAGAGCTTCCTGATGCGACGGGGTGTGACGCGGCATTTCTTGTGCTCTTCAAGCATGATCTGTCGGAAATTGAGACGGTGCTTACCTCCAGCTCGGTATTCTCTGCCTGCAACGCAGGCGCATTGGCCGGGGAGGTACTGTCCAACTGGCCCTGGTTGTGTCGCAACCTGGGGCATCTCAAGGTCGTCGAAATTGCTGACACCTCGGCCGGGCACGCCGAGGCGCAGGAAGAATTCGCCCGCTTTGCCGATCTTGGTATTGGTTCCGCGCTGATAATCGGTTTTACCGTATGCGGCGAAACGGCCGGTTACCTGGCATTGGCAAATGAGCGTCCGCTTGAAAACAGCGATGCTGATTTGCACCTGCTAATGAAGTTAATTGGTACTTCCCTGGCATCCGGCCTTGAGCGGATGCGGTCGATTGATCTTCTGCATGAATTTGAAGAACGCAACGAGCTCGTTAACCTGACCGCGAATGATGGCATTTGGGATTTCGACGGTCAGTCGAAGCACTTGAGCCTGTCGCGACGCTGGAAAGATATGCTTGGCTACGATGTCGACCAGGAAGACGTATTACCTGATTGGTACCGGCTCGTGCATCCCGATGATATGGCGCGCGTACAAAAGAAGATGCGCGAACACCTGGAAGGGAAATCCGAGTTTTTCGAAAGCGTGCATCGCATGCGACATCAGAGCGGAGAATGGCGGTGGATGACCAGCCGCGCCAAGGCACTGCAGGATGACCGCGGTCGACTGATCCGGCTGCTTGGCGTTGAAGTTGATATTACTGAGCGAAAACTCTACGAAGAGGCGCTATTCCGTGAAAAAGAAAGCGCGCAAATTACATTAAGGTCTATTGGCGACGGTGTCATTACCACCGATGCCGAGTGCAATGTTGAATATATAAACCCGGTCGCCGAGGAATTGACGGGCTGGAAAGTGGATGACGCAAGTGGTCGTCCTATCGACGAAATTTTTCGCGGCTTTCATGAAGAAACCTGCGAGCCGCTCGAAAACCCGCTGGCCGTGTCGATACGGCGGAGCCGTTCAATCAAGTCAGTAAGGCCGACCCTCCTGATTCGACGGGATGGCAACGAGCTCTATATCGAAAGCACGGCATCCCCGATTCGCGACGGCAAGGGCGACGTAACAGGCGGTGTGCTGGTGTTCCACGACGTGAGCGAGTCGCGGGAGCTGAATCGCCGTCTGAGTTATCACGCGAGTCATGACATTTTGACCGGTCTCGTCAATCGCGCCGAATTCGAAAGTCGCCTCGAACGGGCGCTGAAGAGCGCAAAGGCACGGGAAACATCCTATGCGCTATGTTACCTGGATCTTGACCAGTTCAAGATCGTTAATGATTCCTGCGGTCACCAGGCCGGTGATGCATTGCTGGGCCAGCTCGGCGCGCTGCTCAAATCGAAGATTCGCTGGCGAGATACGCTTGCGCGTCTTGGCGGCGATGAATTCGGTGTCCTCCTGGAGAGCTGCAATCTCGAGCAGGCGCTGGAAACGGCGGAGACTTTGCGGGTTGCTGTTGGCGATTTCAAGTTCATGTGGGATGACCGCGGCTTTCGTTTAGGCGTGAGCATTGGAGTAGTGCCGATTACGGCAGGTAACGAAGACGTCGCTGCACTGCTGAGTGCTGCGGACAGCGCCTGCGCGGCAGCCAAGGAATCGGGCCGGAATCGCATACACAGCTTCGAAGAAAACGATATTGACCTGCAACGCCGTCGCCGCGAGCAGCAGTGGGCGGCTCGCATTAACAACGCGCTTGAGGAGAACCGCTTCGAGCTGTTCCGGCAGACCATACAGCCACTGCAGACCGCGGAAGATGGCGCGCATTATGAAATACTCCTGCGCATGCGTGATGAAACGGGCGGTATTATTGCGCCCGGGTTGTTTATCGAAGCAGCAGAGCGGTTTAGCCTGACCCCGCGCATCGATCGCTGGGTAATCATGAATGCCTTCCGTTGGCTGGTATCGGAAGCGGACGAGCGTGAGCGATTGGTGCTCTGTTCGATTAATTTGTCCGGCCAGAGTATTGGCGACGACAAATTTTTGCCGTTTGTTATCGAGCAATTTCAGATGAGCGGGCTTGATGCAACCAAAATCTGTTTCGAAATCACCGAAACGGCTGCCATTGCGAGTTACTCGCAGGCCAATCGTTTTATCAATGCGCTTAAAGAACTCGGCTGCATGTTTGCGCTCGACGACTTCGGCACGGGATTGTCATCGTTCGGCTACCTGAAACACTTCCCGGTCGATTTCCTCAAAATCGACGGAAGTTTTGTGAAGGAGATTCTGCATGATCCGATTGACCGCGAGATGGTTCGATCAATTAATGAAATCGGACACCTCACCGGCAAACAGACCATCGCCGAATTTGCAGAAAATGAAGAAATCATCACGATGCTCAAGGGTATGGGCGTCGACTACGCGCAGGGCTATGGCGTTTCCGAGCCCAAACGCGTAACCCGCGCCGTGGCATAGCCTCCGCTTCAACTCGAGATGTGGTGCGGGTATGGGCAGATTGCGACCAATGTCGCTTCCACAGATTGCTAGGTCAGGATGTCGCCGTAGGTTTCGCGAAGCACGTTCTTCTGGACCTTTGACATCGTGTTGCGCGGCAGTGCTTGCACCAGTACTACACGTTTCGGCACTTTAAAATTAGCAAGCTCCGTCTTGCACGCGGCGATTACCGACTTTTCGTCGACGCTGTCTGGTGCTGCCGGAACCACTACGGCGACGACGCCTTCACCAAAATCCGCGTGTGGCACACCGATGACTGCCGATTCTGTCACGCCATCGAGGTCATCGATAAATAGTTCTATCTCTTTCGGATAGACGTTCAGACCACCGGTGATGACCATATCCTTGGCGCGACCGACAATTGAGACGTAGCCGTCTTTGTCGATCAATCCC
Organism: Woeseiaceae bacterium; assembly: GCA_021773135.1. Classification (GTDB taxonomy): domain Bacteria; phylum Pseudomonadota; class Gammaproteobacteria; order Steroidobacterales; family Woeseiaceae; genus SZUA-117. The sequence goes on from JAJFKP010000057.1 coordinate 35,135, forward strand.
TTGTCACCGGTGTTGAAAAAACCATCCGCTGTGAAGTCTTCCTCGGTCTTGTCTGGCATTCTCCAATAGCCAATGAAAACATTCGGTCCACGGACCTGGATATTGCCGATCGAGTTGCGCTCAACTGCAGCGCCTTCATCATCCACGATGCGCACCTCGATGCCTTGCAGTGGCGGACCGACGGTTCCTGCTTTCCGTTCGCCATGCAGTGGATTCGACGTGTTCATATTGGTTTCTGTCATGCCATAACGTTCGAGAATGCGATGACCGGTTCTCTGTTCGAACTCGGCAAAGGTTTCTTCGAGCAGCGGCGCTGATCCAGAAATAAACAAGCGCACGTTGCCGGCAACGTCGGCGTCGAATGTCGATTGAGAAAGCAGCCGCGTGTAGTAGGTTGGTACACCCATCAGAACCGTACATTCAGGAAGAAACCTGATTACTTCAGCGACGTCGAATGCTGGCAGCCAGCGCATGCTCGCACCGCCTAACAGCACACAACCAATTGCAACAAACAGGCCGTGGACATGGAAAATGGGCAGCGCGTGCAGGAGATGATCTTTGCTACTAAATCCCCACGCCTCTATCAAGGCTTCCGTGTTTCTCAGCAGGTTGGCATGCGTCAGCATGATTCCCTTGGGAACGCCGGTCGTTCCCGATGAGTAAAGTAACGCGGCCAGGTCATCCTGCTTTCTCGCCAGCGTTTCAAACCGTGTGGGCATTTTGTCTGCGCCGTCTGCAAGCGTTCCCTTGCCATCCGCAGCAAGCGTCAGAACATTCCCAGGACCGGATTCGGCAACTATCTCCCTGATCGGGTTTTCCATGCCAGGATCACAAACAGTAATCCTTGGCTCAGCGTTGCCGAGGAAGTAGACGAGTTCGCTTTTCGTGTAGGCCAGGTTCAGCGGATGAAAAACGAATCCGCCGCGCAGGCAGGCCAGGTAGAGACACAGACACTCGACCGATTTCTCGACTTGTACTGTCACCCGGTCACCTGGCAACGCACCCATTGACTGCAGGAATGCGGCGATCTGTCCGGAGCGATCCGCGATATCGATATAGCGATACGCGCGGTCGTTCACGTCTCGTATCAATACCTTCTCGCCATGCTCGTCGAACTGGCGTTGAAAGTGCGAATAGAGGTTGAAGTCTTGTTTACTCACTGTATCAATGATCGCTTTTTACAGGACTGACGTGCATGATAACGGCAAGCGCAAAGGTTGATAAAGGAAAATAACAATGGTGATTTATGGCGTCGCGCTGCTGTCGTTTTGCATGCTGGTTGGCGTATTTGCTGGCGACATTCTGGGGGACCTGATCGGCGTGCAGGCCAACGTCGGTGGCGTAGGCATCGCAATGCTTCTGCTCATTATTCTCTCCAACCTTTCGCATAGCAAATTTTCACTTGGCGACCCCACCGAAAAAGGCATCGGCTTCTGGAGTGCCATGTACATCCCGATTGTCGTCGCAATGGCAGCGAAACAAAACGTCATCGCTGCCGTTTCGAGTGGCTGGATGGCCATAGTCGCCGGCGTCGCCGCTGTCGTCGTGAGTTTCGCGATGATTCCGGTCCTGTCAAGATTTGGCGCGGACGATCAGCATGATTCTTGAGTCATTAGCAGCTGTCCTGGAAAAGAATGCGCTGATTACCGCATTTGCGTTCGTGGGCATACTCGTATGGATCTCTTACGAAATCTCCGCGCGCCTGACGCGTGGTCACATTCACGGATCGGCAATAGCCATCACGCTCGGACTGGTGCTGGCCTACCTGGGTGGGCGCGCCACGGGCGGTAACAGCGGTCTCGCTGATTTCGGCTTGTTGACCGGCGTCGGCATCATGGGCGGCGCCATGTTTCGGGATTTTGCGATCGTGGCCACTGCGTTCGGAGCGGATATCAGTGCTTTGAAACGGGCCGGCGTGGTAGGTGCGTTTTCGGTTGTCATAGGTGTGGTGTTGTCGTTTGTCGTTGGTGCACTTGTAGCGGTTTTGTTCGGCTACACCGATGCCGTATCAATCAGCACGATAGGTGCAGGAGCAGCAACCTATATCGTGGGACCGGTCACCGGCACAGCACTGGGCGCAGACTCAGGGGTAATTGCCTTGAGCGTTGCGGCGGGACTGACCAAGTCCGTGCTCGTTATGATTGGCACCCCGCTTGTGGCACCGCGCATCGGGCTGAATAATCCGCACGCCGCGCTTATTTATGGCGGGCTGATGGGAACGACCAGCGGCGTCGCGGGCGGCCTTGCGGCGACAGATCCGAAACTCGTTCCATATGGCGCAATGACCGCAACGTTCTACACGGGCGTAGGCTGCCTGCTGGCACCGTCAGTGCTGTTTCTTCTCGTCAACGCAGTGGTCTGACAATCATCCGCGCGCCTTTGTTTCTACCGCGAGCTGTGTTTGAATTCCAGCAACCTAGTGAGTCATCACCGTCACAGGCAATTGAGGCGGCATTAATATCGGCCACAGCGTATCGACCACGCCGAATCCGGAGAGTATTTTGGACAGAAGAGAATTTCTTGGCGGAATGTCATTCGCGGGAATGGCGATGTCCCTGCCGGCAGAAATACTGGCACGGGATGTACCAGCAGACCTGACCTCGATGTCCGCCTCGCAGCTGTCGGCTGCGATTCGGCAACGGCATGTAACCTGTGTAGAAGTTATGCAGGCTTATCTGGCTCGAATTCACAGGTACAACCCGACCTATAACGCCATCGTGAGCATGGTCGACGACGACACGCTGATCAAACAGGCAGCCCTCGCTGACCGCGCGCTGGACAACGATGAGTACTGGGGGTGGATGCATGGTATGCCCCAGGCAATCAAAGACGATGCCAACGTTGAGGGTTTTCCCACCAGCCATGGGTCGCCTATTTTCGCCGGCACGATCGCGACTGAAGACGACCTGCTGGTGGCGCGAATTCGACGCCAGGGGCCGATATTCATTGGCAAAACCAACCTGCCGGAATTTGGCATGGGTTCGCAAAGTTACAATCCCGTACACGGTGTTACGGGCTCTGCTTACGATCCGCGACTTACCGCTGGCGGCAGCAGCGGCGGCGCAGCATGCGGCCTTGCCACCCATATGCTAGCTGTCGCAAACGGCGGCGATCTTATGGGCTCCTTACGAAACCCGGGTGCCTTCAATAACGTTGTCGGTTTTCGGCCAACGCAGGGCAGGGTGCCGGACAGTCGCGGAAGTGATCTGTTCTACCAGCAGATGGGAACCGGTGGTCCGATGGGTCGCAATACTGAAGACACGGCTCGCCTGTTGGTTACTATTGCAGGACAAGCCCCCAGCCAGCCACTGTCTTTGCGTGACAAATTGCCGGACGTCAGCGAATTCAAGGCAACGGCGCTTCGGGGACTCAGGATCGGCTGGCTGGGTGATTTCGACGGATATCTGCCAATGGAACCGGGAGTCATTGAGTTGTGTGAGGCGTCCCTCGGCTCTCTGGGACAGCATGGTGTATCCGTTGAGCCGTGCCTGCCGGAGTTTGACATGGCACGACTGTGGCAGACCTGGCTGACACTGCGGCACTGGACACGGCATGCCATGCGTTCGCTTTACGACGACCCCGACACCAGGAAACTCCTTAAGCCGGAGGCTGTCTGGGAAATTGAGGGCGCCTTCGCCACGTCGGCGCAAACAGTCTATGAAGCTGGCATCGCAAGGGCCGACTGGTTCGAGGAACTAAACCGGTTGTTTCAGGACTATGACCTGCTGGTATTACCAACCGCACAGGTATTTCCTTTCGACAAGAGCATCCACTGGCCACAGGAAATCGACGGGGTCGCGATGGATACCTATCACCGGTGGATGGAGGTTGTCATCGGCGGAACGCTGGCTGGACTGCCCGTGTGCAATGTTGCGGCGGGATTCGACGGACAGGGGAGGCCCATGGGTATGCAGGTCATGGGACCATTCGGTGACGACAAAGGGGTGCTTGAGTTTGCCATGGCGTATGAAGCGATAACTGATCATCTCGACCGTCGCCCAGTGTTGCGCGAAACCGGGATTTGACTGTCGGGCCTGGGTAAATCAGATGCTGGCGCCTTGGCCACGGTCGAAAAAGATTAAAAGGGTTTCGCCCCGGTACGGGAACAGATAATACAACTTGTCCGACGCCCGGGAGATTCAGGCCTCGTAGCGAAATCGCATCGACAGGTCGACGGCGCTTATGTCCTTGGTCAATGCACCTACCGAGATGTAGTCCACGCCGGTTTCTGCAATCGCTCGAATCGACGCGAGCGTAATGCCGCCGGACGCTTCAAGATCTGCCGCAGGGTTTCCGGCTTCCTGGTTGACATCGATAGCGAGCTGCAAATCGGCGATATCAAAATTGTCGAGCAACACTCGATCAGCACCCGCTGCCAGCGCCTGACGCAGTTCAGAAATCGATTCGACTTCAACCTCTACAGGTAGCCCGCGGTGCAGCCTTTTCGCGGCGGACACCGCAGCAGCGATTCCGCCGGCACTTATGATGTGATTTTCCTTGATTAATATGGCATCGAACAGGCCGATGCGATGATTCTCTCCGCCGCCACAACGGACGGCATACTTTTGCGCCAGCCGGAGCCCGGGAATCGTCTTGCGGGTATCGAGAATGCGTACTTTGGTACCTGCAACAGCCTCGACGTAGCGAGCCGTGTTCGTTGCGGTTGCAGAGAGAGATTGCAAAAAGTTGAGCGCCGTGCGTTCGCCGCTCAGGATAGCGCGCGCAGGTCCGTTGATAATACAAATTTCGGCATCGGCAGGGATGCGGTCACCGTCGTTGCAAATCCATTCAACAGTGATGTTGGAATTCAGTTGCCGAAACACGTCATCGACCCACGGTCTTCCTGCCACGGTCATTGCCTCGCGGCCAGAAATTATTGCCGTCGCTAATGCGGTCTCAGGAATCAACTGCGCAGTGAGGTCGCCGTCGCCGAGATCCTCCGTGAGTGCCAGCGAGACATTAGCCGAAATGGCTTCCGACAATTGTTCAGTAATTTGCATGTTTTTCCCGGACAAAAGAAACCCGGCACCGGGCCGGGTTTCGTCAAGATTAAATTCTCAATTACATTGCAAAGCCGTGCCCGGCTCCTACCATGCTCATGATCAATGGAATCGACATCAAGGTGTTCGATCGCGATGCGGTGAATGCAATGGCTTTCGCCTTCGCTATTTCATCGGCGCTGGCTTCGACCATGCCCAGTACTTTCTTCTGGTTGGGCCAGATCAATACCCAGACGTTAAACAACATTATCGTCCCCAGCCACGCGCCAATACCGATTGTCATCGCATAGGCGTTTACATTCTGACCGCCCAGGCCGAGCATGAACGCATTAGCGAATTCGCCACGATGTAACAGAAACGCTGCGCCGGTTAGCCAGGTCGCTAGTGCTCCCCAACGAAACCAGAACAATGCACGCGGAGCAACATACTTCGTAATGCCTGCACCACCGGGTCCGCCGTCGTCATTGGCAGCATCACCGAGCGCGGGAACCTGCACAAAATTGAAGTAGTACAGCAAGCCAATCCAGATAATTCCGGCAAATACGTGGAGCCAGATCAGAATTGCATTTGCTTTTCCCGCTCCGATAGCGGTAATGGGGCCATCACCTGTTACCAGCAGGATAATGATCGCCAGGACGAATCCGCCAATAATCGTGCCCGGAACGCTTTTGAGTGGGTTCATGCTTGTTTCTCCCAGAAAATTATTGGTTATTATGTCGCTCGGATCGAAAATCCGGGGAGCGCCGCCGCCTTACATAGTGACGAGGTCCTCATTATAGTGACTGGAAAGAATGATTGCAGGAGTTTGGTGAGTAATATACCGCTCCATTAGGTTACAGACGGCCAGTTCAGTACAATCCGGAGCGCGTGTGGTGCCAGTGATTCCCCAGCCTATGAGAACGTTTTTGATAATTATTGCGTCATTGAGCCTGCCGGGCTGCGCCGGAATGCTGCTTGGCGGCGGTTCGAGCAGCGAGCGGGCGCCCACCACCCGGCAGGGTACGATACCTGCCAGTGCAGACAGCGCTATATCGGGAGTCCTGCGCCAGAAATACAGTGCCGATCAGGAAATCAGTCGGTATGGTATCGGGATTCGAGCAGTTTCCGGTCGCGTAACGTTGACAGGTACAGTTGGCAGTTACGAAATTCGAGACCGGGTCGTCGATATCGCGCGGAACACAAGTGGCGTAAAACGGGTGGATAGTCGCGTCATCGTAAACACAAATATGCGCTAGATAATTTTCAAGAAAATAATTGAAATACCAATGCGTCAGCCTTATGTCTGACAACCGCAGAAAATAAAAGGTGAACCAAGCAGTGGACGTCAACGACAGAATCAAAGACCAGATCGAAAAAAACCCGGTGTTGCTTTATATGAAGGGTACACCTGACTTTCCGCAGTGTGGTTTTTCCGGGCAGACCGTAGCTGCCCTCAAGTCAATCGGTCGTCCTTTCGCTTACATAAACATTTTTGAGGATGCGGAAATACGTGAAGGCCTGAAGGCCTATTCGAATTGGCCAACATTTCCGCAACTTTATATTGATGGCGAATTAATCGGGGGCGCGGACATCGTCGTTGAGATGTACCATTCCGGTGAACTCGGCGAGTTGCTCGCCGAAGATGCCGGTAATTCCGCAGCCGAATAACCGCTTTCGACAGAAGCGCTGGAGCCGCCATAAATGGTGGTCTTCGCCCACTCGCGTTCGCGAGTGAGCGCGCCTTATGTAAAACCTGTTGGCAACTGAGACGCGCATCACTGCTTAATTTTCGCGGCTTTCGTATAGTCATTCGCTCAGGGAAGAGCGAGCTGGCGAAGAGGTTTTCACCGCCAGTCCGTCAGCCACCAAGGCGTTGAGCAGCGGAGTTCTGTCGAATGAAATTCAGGAGCCCTATTCGTCTGATGATCGCAAGATCATCGATGGTCCTGTCGCTTCTCATTCTGTCAGGTTGTTCAATTCTTGCCACAGCACCTCCGGAACCGGTGGCGACCACGGAGCCGGAACCAGTAGTGGAACCCGAGCCCGAGCCTCAGGTGGAACCGGAACCGCCGGTTGAACCGCCGCCACCACCAATTGAACCACCACAGATCGTCGAACCGGAACCGCAACCCATCGAGCCACTTGTGGCGATTGTTATTTCGGACCGGACACCTGCGTATGTTGAGGTTGCCGATGCGTTACAGGATTTCCTGGAGCATCACGAAATTTATGACCTGAGTGATCGCAGCATGCCTCCACAGGATGCATTCGCGGCGATCGCGGAATCCAATGCCGTTGCAGTCGTTGCCGTCGGCCTGACCAGTGCGGAGGCTGCAGCCCGATACTCGCCGGTGCCGGTTGTAGTAAGCCAGGTTTTCAACATTGGCACGACGGAACTGCTATCGGAACGTGTCAAAGCCGTGAGCGTTTTGCCGCCACTCGAGCTGCTTTTTGAAGCCTGGCAAGAGATCGACCCGAACCTCAAGAATGTCGGCGCGATTATCGGTCCTGACCATGGCGAAGTCATTGCAGAAGCAGAAATGGCCATGCAGGAGCGCGGCATTAACCTCCAATATGCGGTTGCAAAAACTGATCGTGAGACGCTGTACCTGTTTAACCGCCTCATCAGAGAAATCGACGGATTCATTCTATTTCCGGATAACCGAATCCTCAGTCGCAGTGTGCTTACAGAAATGATGGCGTCTGCCAGTCGTCACCGGGTACAGGTTGCAGTCTTTAACGAGCCACTGCTTGAATTCGGCGCGGTATTTAACTCGGGGACGTTGCCTGCCGACATTGCGGAAACGATTGCCGGCATCCTCGACAAAGTATTGAGCGATAGCTTTGGCAGCGTGCCGTCAATAACACCGCTGTCGGCCGTTGAAATCAGGACCAACCCGGCCGTGTTGCAGAAATTCGGTCTTTTGGTTGCCGAACGTGCTGACGAAATTACGCTGGCGGACTCGAAATGAGGCGATGGATTGCAACAGTATTCGGCGCAAGCCCTGAGATGCTGGCCAATATTGCGCCGTCCGGACGCTTGGGCAAACGGGTCCTGATCAATGAAATCCTGTCACTGCAGCTGATCATTACCGCCATTATCGGTGCGCTCGCCATCGCCGGTCTTTACTGGGGCGGCCAATGGGTATTGCAGGACAATTATAGTCGCTGGGCAATGCAGTGGACCGAGGAGCTCAATGAGCTGGGTGCGCCGCTGTATCTGCCAAATGATGATGAGGCCATATTGCGATTGGAAAGCTTTATCGACAAGTACCCGGAAATTGATCGTGTGTCTTACTACGAGGCCGGCGGTTCAGTCATTCATACACTCAAGAATTCACCGGAGATTACGGGCAAAAACCCGACGATAGGCGCCGCAAAACTTTTGGAGCTGGAAAGTCTCATTGGTACTGAGGCGCCATACCTTGTGGAGTCAAGCTTCCTCAATGCACGGGCCTTTCAGATCATGGCGCCCGTGTGGACAGAGTCTATTCCGGGAGATGGCCTGTTCAATTTCGACCCCGCGGCAGATTCACCACGCAAACAAACCAACCTGATCGGGTTTGTCGGTCTCGAACTTGACTTCTCTCTGTTTCACAATCGCCTGTTAACCAATATCAAAATTGCGATTAGCGTGCTGCTGTTGTTATTGGTCGTGTCCGGATTTCTCGGTCGCCGTTACCTGGCGAGGGCATTGACGGCCATTTCGGATCTGCAGCAACCAATAGCAGAACTGGCAAAAGGCAACCTCGCCGTAGAATTCAAGCCGGCGGAGCATCGTGAAATTTCAGAAATTGTCGAGGCGCTTGAAACGACCGCATCGGCGCTGGGCGAGCGCGACGCACGACTTCTGCGTCTCGCAAACCACGATGGCTTGACCGGGCTTTTTAATCGTCGACGCCTGGTCGAAGAGCTGAAGAAGGAAATCGACAACGTCACTGTGAACGAAACCTCCAGCGCGATGCTTTTCATTGATCTTGATCAGTTCAAATATGTGAACGACACCTGCGGACATCCTGCCGGCGATCGGCTGATTCGCAAGGTCGCAGACCAACTAAAGCGTACGGTGGCACCCGCAGGCCTGGTTGCCCGCTTTGGTGGCGACGAATTTGCAGTTTTGGTCAGGGGTATTTCCAAAGACGAAACCCGGGTGCTCGCAGATCAGGTTCTCGAGGACATGCGGCGCCTTGCACACATTGAAGATGACCACATCTTCCACGTACATTGCAGCATCGGCATAACAATGATTTCCTCTGGGAAATTCGATCACGATGACATTATTGCGCAAGCCGATATCGCTTGTCGGGAGGCCAAAGAAAGTGGTCGAAACCGTCTTCAGTTCTTTAGTATGTCCGACCGCGAGGCGGAGAAGATCGTTGCCGACGTTGGTTGGGTAAACAAGCTGCGTGAAGCAATCGATAATGACCTGTTTGTGCTTCGCTTCCAGCCGATTGTGGAGATCGAGACCGGTACTATCACGCATCACGAAGTTTTGTTGCGGCTGATTGGGGATAACGGAAAAACGATTTCGCCGGACGCATTCCTGCCGGCCGCCGTTCGCTTTGGCCTTATGGCCGAAATCGATACCTGGGTCGTTACGAATGCGCTGCGCGTGTTAGCAGAGTATCGTGAAACACGCCCCGATCTGCGCTTTTCGCTCAATCTATCTGCAAACGCGTTTGAGGCAGAAGACCTCACGGGATTCATCCAGTCACATCTTGAAAAATACGATATTCCGCCGAACGCGGTAATTTTTGAAATCACCGAAAGTCTTGCGGTCAGGCACTTGTCTTACGTCGAGTGCCAGATAGCGTCCCTGCGAAAACTGGGTTGCGAACTGGCGCTCGATGATTTCGGCACGGGCTACAGCTCATTCGGCTACCTGCAACGTCTCGAAGTTGATTACATCAAAATTGATGGTTGCTTTGTGCGTGACCTGGTCAACAAGCCCGTTGATCAAAAAATGATCAGAATGATAGCGGAAATCGGTCAGGAAGCCGGTATGAAGACGGTCGCGGAATACGTGCAGAGTGGCCCGACGCTGGCGTTACTGGCCGATCTCGGCATCGACTATGCGCAAGGCTATTTCATTGGTCGCCCGACGGCGGTGCCTACAACAAAATCAATGCCGATACCCATTAATCTGAATCGGCACAAACATACCGGGCTCAACGGTTAACTGCGAGACCAGGCGACTTTGCCGGTTGGCAATAAATTGGAGTCCGTCATGTTCGATTTTGCACTGCCGTGTAGAAAGGCTGGAATCGATTGACGACATCGCAAAAAATGTCAGCAGTTATTTCGGCGTCATAAGCTGCCGAATGAGCCGAGCTTTCGTCCCACGTGAATCCAGCAGCCTGCACCGCGCGGGCCAAAACGGTCTGTCCGTAGGCAACGCCACACAGTGTTGCCGTGTCAAAGCTGCTGAACGGGTGAAAGGGATTGCGCTTGATCGCCGTTCTTACCACCGCCTCGTTTAAGAATCCCAGATCGAACGCGGAGTTATGGCCAACAAGAATTGCTCGGCTGCAACCCGCTTCCTTTACTGCTCTCCTGACTTCACTGAATACTTTCTTCAGCGCCTCGCCTTCATCGATCGCCGGGCGCAGCGGATGATCCGGGTCAATGCCGTTCACCGCCAGGGATGCTGGCTCCATGTTGGCGCCTGCAAACGGTTTGACGTGATACCGGACAGTGTGGCCGCGAGTCAAAGTGCCATCTTCGTGCGTCTCGACCATGACCGCCGCAATCTCGAGCAGCGCATCGGTCTTGCAATTGAAACCGCCGGTTTCCACATCGACCACAACAGGCAGGAAACCACGGAATCGCTGCGAAATTTCAGCAGGGTGGGTCACTTCGATGGAGCGCTCAGCCCTGTCCGGCCAGGCCGACAATGTTCTTGTCGATGAGCAGATTCATCGTCAAGCGCACGCCGAATCCAGTGATCTCCGTTGGCACCGGCCCAAGACCACCCTTGCGCGTACAGGCACTCAGATCGACATGCACCCAGGTACAATCGTCGTCCACAAATTCTCCAAGAAAACTAGCTGCGAGTATATGGTCCCCGGGGGCACCCGGCGAGCATTGCATCAGGTCGGCAGTGTTACTTTTCAGGTCATCGAGAAACTCTTTCCCGATAGGGAATGGCCAGACCCGTTCGCCACTATCCCGACCAGACTTCTTGAGGACCGGATGCAAATCCGGCTTGTTTGTAAATACGCCGCTGTAACGTGTCGTAACGGCGCTGACACAGGCTCCGGTCAAGGTTGCATAATCGATGATGACTGCCGGAGAATCCTTGCACGCCAGTGACAGGGTATCGGCAAGCACCATGCGACCTTCTGCGTCCGTGTGAATGGTTTGAATAGTCTTGCCGTTCAGCGCTGTAACAACGTCCTGCGACTTGTAGGCGGAAGGACCAGTTCTGTTCTCGGTAATGGCAAGCCAGCAGTCTACGGGCTGCTGCAACTGAAGCTGCGATATCGTCAGCAGCGTGCCAACCGCGACGGCGCTGCCACCCATATCGATATGCATGTCGAGCATCGATGTAAACGGCTTGAGATTTGTGCCGCCCGTGTCAAATATTATTCCCTTGCCAACCAGGGTCAGATCGGGGCTCGCGGATTTGTTACCGGGCCTGTAGCGGAGGCGCACGATCGAGGCGCTTTTGTCCGCATTTCCCTGGGCAACTGCAAGGAACGCCCCCGCGCCCATTTGCCGCAGTGCGTCGACGCCATATTTCTTGAACTGCCAACCGTTTTGCGCTGCCAGTCCTTTAAGAAAAGTAGCGAAGTTCGCGGCGTCCAGTTTGTTGGGCGGAAGTGCGGTAAGCCAGCGCGCCATAGCATTACCCGCCGCTTCAGCGGAAACTCGGGACAAGTCTATTTTACTGTCCAGTCCGAGAATTCTGATTGCCTTTATCGGCGCTGGCGTTTGCTTCGCTTTGAAACTCGGCATCACGAACGCGGCTGCGAGCGCGGCGGCAGCCATGTGCCGCACCAGGCGTTGCTCCGCATCTGCATCGAAACCAGCCACCCAGATGCCGACGGTGCCCGGCTTTGCGGTTGTTGCGGCGGCAACCATCTTGCGGGCAAAGGTCTGCAAATCAAATTCGCTGTCCCGGCTATCTGCCTTGCCTGCGTGTAGTGCAGATTGGCGTTTGTTGCCAAGGCGAGTCGAGATGGCCGGCAGGGCATCGGCATTGCTGCGTCGCAGCAGGGCCTGCAACCTGCTGCCTTGCGGTATCTTTCGCCACAGCGCCGTGGGAATTCGGCCAGGTAGTATCAAAAGCAACTGATCGATGCCGGCGAGAGAACGCGCGTCCGGGCGCCCTGTGGCCTGCGATATTTTAGGTGTCGGGTTCGAGCTGTATTTTTCGAGGAGACTTTGCATCTCAGTGCTAACCTTTTTTAGCCCGCTTGAGCCATAATACGCGGTATCAGAAAAATGCAATCCGGGCAGGTACCCGGATTCGATCGAGCGGTGATCCTAGCAGGACACCTGACCGAATTCACGCCGTTAATCCCTGTAAGTTTCGGGACGGCATGTTTGTGGACAAACTATGAGCGACCATATGAGCGAGCCCGGCAGATTTGACGACATTGACCCTACAGAGACCCGCGAATGGCTGGAGTCGATCGATTCAGTCCTGGGCGCACATGGCCCTGAGCGTGCGCATTACCTGTTGAACCAGATGATCGACTTCGCGCGACGGTCAGGCGCGTACCTCCCTTATACACCTAACACTGCCTACCTGAATACGATTCCAACAGGTCTTCAGCCGGAGTACCCTGGCGATCGTTCGATCGAACGAAGAATCGAGGCGTATATTCGCTGGAACGCAATGGCGATGGTCGTACACGCGAATCGGAAGAGTTCCGAATACGGCGGCCACATTTCCAGCTATGCATCGTCGGCCACGCTCTATGAAGTTGGCTTCAATCACTTCTGGCGAGCACCGTCAGATACCCATGGCGGCGACATGGTTTTTATCCAGGGCCACTCCGCGCCGGGTATCTATTCCCGCGCCTACCTGGAAGGACGACTCAATGAAGGTCAGCTGAACCGGTTTCGCCAGGAGGTAGGCGGTGACGGCCTGTGCTCTTATCCGCATCCGTGGTTGATGCCGGAATTCTGGCAATTTCCTACCGTTTCGATGGGGCTTGGTCCAATGATGGCCCTGTACCAGGCGCGCTTTATGCGTTATCTCGAAAACCGCGAAATGATTCCGCGCAGTGATCGCAAGGTGTGGTGTTTTCTCGGTGACGGCGAAATGGATGAACCGGAGTCGATGGGTGCCATCACGATGGCCGTGCGCGAAGGCCTGGATAACCTGGTTTTTGTCGTGAACTGTAATCTGCAACGACTGGACGGACCGGTTCGTGGCAATGGCAAGATTATTCAGGAACTGGAAGCGGCCTTTCGTGGCGCCGGCTGGCACGTGTTGAAAGTTATCTGGGGTTCCCGCTGGGACCCACTGCTTGCAAAAGATCATCAAGGCCTGCTCAAACGAGTAATGGAAGAGTGCGTCGACGGTGAATACCAGAATTTCAAAGCCAAAGGCGGCGCATACGTGCGGGAGAATTTTTTCGGCAAATACCCGGAAACCGCCGCGATGGTTGCGAACATGTCGGATGATGAAATCTGGCGGCTCAATCGCGGCGGCCACGACTCGCGCAAGGTATACGCGGCTTACGAGAATGCGGCGAACCACAAAGGACAGCCTTCTATAATCCTTGCCAAGACGGTCAAAGGATTCGGCATGGGCGCAGCAGGCGAAGGGCAAAACGTGGCGCACCAGCAGAAGAAGCTTGATGTTGACGCGCTAATGAAATTTCGTGATCGTTTTAATATTCCTGTCGCGGACAAGGATATCGAGGACATTCCCTACTGTAAGCCTGATGCCAGCAGTGTTGAAATGGAATATCTACATGAGCGTCGCCAGAGTCTTGGTGGCTACCTGCCGACGCGACGCACAAAATCAGAGTCACTGCCAATCCCGTCTCTGGAGGTTTTCAAAACGCAGCTTGAGGGCACCGGCGAGCGCGAGGCCTCGACTACTATGGCCTTCGTACGCATTCTTACAACGCTGCTGCGGGACAAACAGATCGGCAAGAACATTGTGCCAATAGTGCCCGACGAAGCGCGCACATTTGGCATGGAGGGCATGTTTCGGCAGGTTGGTATTTACTCATCGAAAGGGCAGCTGTACACACCACAGGATGCCGACCAGCTCATGTACTATCGAGAGGACAAGAAAGGACAGATTCTCGAAGAAGGCATCAATGAGGCCGGCGCGTTCTGTTCGTGGCTGGCTGCCGGCACTTCCTACAGCAATCACAATGTTCAGACCATACCCTTTTATATCTACTATTCGATGTTTGGTTTCCAGCGCATCGGCGATTTCGTCTGGGCGGGGGGCGATCAGCAGTCTCGGGGCTTCATGATCGGCGGCACCGCGGGGCGAACGACCCTTGCCGGAGAGGGTCTGCAGCATCAGGATGGGCACAGCCTGGTCGCTGCCTCAACTGTTCCGAACTGTGTTTCCTACGATCCAACCTATGCTTATGAGTTGGCCGTCATTATCCAGGATGGTTTGCGGCGCATGATCGGTGATCAGGAAAACGTTTTCTACTACATCACCTGCATGAATGAGAATTACGTGCATCCGCAAATGCCCAGTGGCGTTGAAGACGGCATTCTTAAAGGAATGTATCTGTTACAGGTTGGCGGCCAGGGCAAGATCAGGGTGCAGTTGATGGGGTCGGGCACGATCTTGCGGGAAGTGCTTGCTGCGGCCGAGCTGCTCGCAAACGATTTCGGTATTCCCTCGGATGTGTGGTCGGTTACCAGTTTCAATGAATTGCGGCGCGAAGCGCTGGCCGTCGAACGCTGGAATCAGCTGCATCCGGAAAGCGATGCACGCAAGAGCTATGTCGAATCTTGCCTCGGTGACAGGGAAGGCCCGTACGTAGCCGCTACCGACTATATGAAAATAGTGCCCGACCAGATTCAGAGGTGGGTTCCCGGGCAATTCGTCAGTCTTGGCACCGACGGGTACGGCCGCAGTGATGGACGTGACGCGCTGCGCCAGTTTTTCGAAGTTGACGAGCGCTACATCGCCGTGACGGCTTTGAAAGCGCTTGCGGATGACGGCAAAATCGATCAAAAGACCGTCGCTGCAGCAATCAAGAAATATGACATCGATCCCGAAAAGCCCGACCCGGTGACGCTCTGATGGCAGAAATTATTGATATTGTCGTGCCGGATCTTGGCGAGTTTGAAAACGTCGAGGTCATCGAAATTCTGGTTGCCGCCGGAGACGATGTTTCTCGCGAAGACGGTCTGCTTACACTTGAGACAGACAAAGCGACAATGGACGTGCCGGCACCCAACAAAGGGCAGATCGGAGAAATAACGGTTGCCGTCGGCGATACCGTGTCGTCAGGTGATGTTATTGGAACGATGACGATTGAGGTAGGCGATACGGTCGTAGTGTCGCCGGCAATCAATGCCGATCTGCTCAAAGGCGACACTACCGTTGTGGCAACACCTCAGCCGGTCGATGGCGGCCAAACGACTATCAAGGTGCCGGACCTCGGCGACTTCGACGCGGTTGACGTCATCGAAGTGCATGTTGCAAAGGGCGATAAAATTGGCATGGACGATGCGCTGATAACGCTCGAGACGGACAAGGCGGCCATGGATGTGCCCTCGACAGCGGCAGGGACGGTTGAGTCGGTGCTGGTCGCTGTCGGCGACCAGGTTGCAAAAGGAACGCCGGTCGTCGTGGTGAATGCAGAGGCGATCGCGGGGCGTGCGGCGGAAACCATAACTGAGCGTGCGGCATTAGAACCTGAGCCCGAGAAACCTGCCGTAGCTGAATCAATTTCAGCGACACAATCGCCGACGAGAGTGCAGCAGGCACCAGCGGTTGCCGAGGCGTCCGGTTCATTGCCACCTATTGACGAAGCCGGGTTTTCCCGGGCGCACGCGAGCCCGTCAGTACGCAAACTGGCTCGCGAGCTTGGCGTCGATCTGGCCCGGGTCAAAGGGTCGGGGCAAAAAAACCGGATACTCCACGATGACGTTAAAGCATTCGTCAAAGCGGTCCTCAGCGGCGGCGCGGCCGCTCCCGGAACGTCGTTGCCGAAAGTGCCGGCAGTCGATTTTGCGAAATTCGGCGAAGTCAGTTCGCAACCCCTGACCCGTATTCAAAAGATATCCGGGCCGAGATTGCAGGCAAGCTGGATCAACCTGCCGCACGTTACTCAGCATGATCTGGCTGACATCACCGAGCTTGAAGCACGGCGCCAGAAACTAAAAGGACCAGCAAAGGAAAAAGGAATCGGACTGACGCCGCTCGCATTTATCCTGAAAGCATGTATCGCGGCGCTGAAAGAATTTCCCAAAGTAAATGCGTCTCTGTCGGAAAACGGCGATGAGCTGGTTTATAAACACTATTACCATCTCGGCTTCGCGGCGGACACGGAGAACGGCCTGATGGTGCCGGTAATTCGAGATGCGGACAGACTTGATGTCTACGAGATAGCGGCAGAACTCGGGACGTTGTCTGCGAATGCCCGCGACGGAAAACTTAAAGGGACCCAGTTGCAGGGGGCCAGTTTCACGATTTCCAGCCTGGGTGGAATCGGTGGAACTGCATTTACACCAATTGTAAATGCTCCGGAAGTGGCAATTCTTGGCGTGTCGCGCTCGACAATGCAACCCGTCTGGAACGGTTCGGAGTTTGAACCCCGGCTGATGTTGCCCGTCTCGTTCTCCTACGATCATCGCGTGATTGATGGCGCTTACGCCGTTCGGTTTACCACGTTCCTGTGCCAGCAGCTGGCCAACGTAGACGAACTGCTGGCGGCGACACCCTAATGGCAAAACAACAAAAGCTGGTTGTTCCGGACCTTGGCGATTTCGAGGATGTGGAAGTTATTGAGGTGCTCGTTGCAGTCGGTGATTCTGTCGCTGTGGAGGACTCCCTGGTCACGCTGGAAACGGACAAAGCAACGATGGACATTCCCGCATCACATGCGGGCGTAGTGACAGAGATCGCTGTAGCGGTTGGGAACAAGGTTAACGCCGGCGATACCGTGGCGAGCATCGATGCTACCGATACTGACGAGCAGCCAGACAGGACGGTTGTTATATCGCCGGACGAGCAAAAGGAGATCCTCGAAGCCGCGTCGAAGGATCGCGTTTCAGTACCGACACCTTCCGGTAACACGACCCATCATGCTGACCTGGTTGTCATCGGTGCGGGTCCCGGCGGCTATACCGCGGCATTCCGGGCAGCAGATCTCGGCCTCAAGGTAATCCTTCTGGAGCGCTGGCCAATGCTTGGCGGCGTGTGTTTGAACGTTGGATGCATTCCCTCCAAAGCGCTTTTGCATGTGGCTAACGTCATCGAGGAGGCTGCGTCGATGTCCGCTCACGGCGTCAAATTCGGTGCACCCGAAATCGATTCCGGCGCGCTTAGAGAGTGGAAAAACAAGGTAGTCGAACGACTGACGGGCGGACTTACACAACTCGCTAAGCAGCGCAAAGTTCAGGTAATTCACGCCGCGGCTAAATTCTCATCGCCAAAGTCCCTCAAATTGGACAATGGCGAGACCGTTGGTTTTGACAAATGCATCATTGCGGCAGGTTCGGAGCCCGCGATGTTGCCGGGTTTGCCGGACGATCCGCGCATCGTTGACTCCACCGGTGCATTGGAACTTGATCCGGTGCCTGACAACATGCTGGTTGTAGGTGGTGGCATCATTGGCCTGGAAATGGCCTGTGTTTACAGCGCGTTGGGCAGCCGCGTCAGTGTCGTTGAGTTAACCGATCAGTTGATGCCGGGCACCGATAAAGATCTGGTCAGGCCATTCAGAAAGATTGTGGACAAGCGCTACGAGAAAATCATGCTGGGCACGAAAGTGGCGAAGATCCAGGCGGCGAAGAACGGCATCGAGGTATTGTTCGAGGGCAAGGACGGAAACTCAACAGAGACTTTTGACAAGGTGCTGGTATCAATCGGTCGCCGTGCTAACGGCGATAAGCTGGACGCAGAAAAGGCAGGTGTGAAGGTTGATCAGCGCGGCATTATTGCTGTGAACAAACAGATGCAAACCAACGTCGAGCATATCTTCGCGATTGGCGATCTTGCAGGCGGACCTATGCTTGCTCACAAGGCAACACATGAGGCCAAAGTCGCTGCAGAGGTCGCCGCCGGGGAAAAAAGTGCATTCGATGCGCGGACAATACCGTCCGTTGCCTATACGGATCCGGAGATCGCATGGGTTGGCTTGACGGAGACCGACGCAAAGGCAGACGGGATTGCCTACGAAAAATCGCAGATTCCGTGGGCCGCGAGCGGGCGCGCATTGTCGCTGGGACGAGATGAGGGATTCACGAAACTGTTGTTCGAGAAAGCCACCGGCCGGGTGCTGGGTGGCGGCATCGTAGGTCCCAATGCCGGTGATCTGATCGCGGAGGTCGGCCTTGCCGTAGAGATGGGGGCAGACGCAGCGGACTTAAGCCTGACGATCCACCCGCATCCGACGCTTTCCGAGACGATCGCATTCGCGGCAGAAGCATTCGAGGGCACGTTGACCGACCTGTATATGCCGAAAAAGCGCTGATTCCTGTTGCGTGCGGCAACTGAAGATATTCTTCTGGCGCTGGCTGAAAATGCAGGTCGCGACTTCAGCTCAGCACAGAGCCTGCCGCCGGCAATTTATCACGATGCCGGAATTTACAACCTCGAACTGGAGCGGATATTCCGCCACGAGTGGATCTGTGTCGGGCGATGCGCGGAAATACCTGAGCCCGGTGATTATGTATGTCGTGACATTATAGATTCGCCCGTGTTTGCTATTCGGCAGCGCGATCAATCGGTCAAAGCATTCGCCAATATTTGCGCGCATCGTGCCGCACGTCTGCTCACGGAAAGCGGTAACACAAGCCGGATTAGCTGCCCGTACCATTCCTGGACATACGAAACCGACGGCCAGTTGATCGGCGCACCTTTCATGCAGGATACGCCTGGTTTCAGCGTCGGCGCACATCGGCTCAGGGAGCTCGCCTGTGACTCCTGGCAGGGGTTTATCTATGTCAACCTGAATCCCGGCGCACAGTCTTTAAGCGCACGCCTGAAGGGGTTGTCAGAAATAGTTGGCGATTTTCGTATGCAGGACTATGTGCCCGTTTTTTCCCGGACAGAAGTCTGGGAAACAAACTGGAAGTGCCTGGTTGAAAATTTCATGGATGCCTACCATATTCACAGAGTGCACAAGGATTCATTCGGCAAGCACGGCTCGTCTGAAGCACAGACTGAGCTCTTCGATGGGGAGGACTGTTATAGCTATCACTTCGTGCAGGAAGACGAAGCGCCCAAATCGGTTTATGCGCATCCGGACAACACTTGGCTTAGCGGCGACAATCGAAATCGCACTTACCTGATTAACGTTTTTCCGTCACACACCATTCAATTGCAACCCGACATGCTGTGGTACCTGTCAATACTTCCACTGGGGACCGAGTGCGTGGAAATACGCTGGGCTGTATCCATTCCTGCGGAAATTCTGGACGCTGCGGAAGGGCGGGATAAGTGTGTTGAAGAAGTTATGAATTTGCTGCACCAGGTGAATAGCGAGGACAGGCCCGTCGTCGAAAGCGTCTGTCGAACGACGCGATCTCCTGAAGCAGCCCGGGGGCCATTAAGCGCTCTGGAGAAAAATGTCTGGCAATTCGGCCGCTATCTTGCGCGAATTCTGCCGGCCCACTAGTCGCAGCCTCGCGCAGTTGCCATGGAGCTGCTCATCGATTTTCTGGATTTGCATGATCTCGTTCGCTGTGGGCACGCAGGCGCAGACGTCTGACTACACCGGTTGGGGATAGAGTTCGTTAAGTGGGACGGACTGCCCGTTGCTCTGCACAACCCGGCAATGCATGCGCGTCAAATGTCTCGGTTCTTTTACCCCGCATGAGTGTGCAATGACCCCGATTTCCTTGTGCATATTTTTGGAGTATTGATAGACACGCTCAGCTTTATCTGTCACGACGAGACCGCGTTGTAAATCCTTGTCGTGAGTCGTAATGCCTGTTGGGCATGTATTCAGATTGCATTGCAGCGCCTGGATGCAGCCCAGGGAAAACATGAAGCCGCGCGCCGAGTTGATGAAATCAGCCCCGACGCAAAGGGCCCATGCAGCCTCTGTCGGCGTTACCAGTTTGCCGCTGGCGATGACCCGGATCCTGTCTCTGACGCCACGTTTTATCATTAGGTCGACCACGAGCGGCAGACTTTCGCGCAATGGCAGACCGACGTTGTCCATCAGGCTCATAGGCGCAGCGCCCGTACCGCCATCGCCGCTGTCAATGGTAATGAAGTCGGGTGCGCTTTCGATGCCGCGATCGAGTATGAGGTCAAAAAGTTCTTCAAGCCAGCCGTAGGCGCCGATAACGCTCTTGAAGCCAACCGGTTTGCCGGTGACATCTCGAATATGATTGATCATATCGAGTATGTCCCCCGCCGATTCGATTTCCGGGTGGCGGTTCGGGCTGATTGAGTCCTCACCAGTTTCGATACCGCGAATCTTGGCTATCTCTGATGTGACCTTTTCGCCCGGCAGGATACCGCCTTTTCCGGGTTTTGCTCCCTGGCTGAGTTTCAGCTCGATCATTTTCACCTGTTCGTGCGCGGCAACGTCACGCAGTTTTTCATCGCTGAGTTTGCCCTCAGGCGTACGCACGCCATATTTTGCCGTGCCAATCTGGAATACGATATCCGCACCACCTTCAAGGTGGTAAGGAGACAGGCCACCTTCTCCGGTATTAATCCAGTTACCGGCTTTCGCCGAGCCTTCCGAGAGCGCCAGCACAGCCGGCTTCGAAATTGAGCCAAAACTCATTGCCGATACATTGAACAGCGAGTCAGTCGTGTATGGATTCTTGCAATACGGACCGACTTCTAATGCGGACGTAGGCGCAGTGTCCGTCTCCAGGATGGGGTAGGCGCAATTGACGAAAATCACTGTGCCTACGGGGCGCAGATCCCGGGTTGAGCCGAACGCGATCGTGTTGTCGATCCCCTTAGCGGCCCTGTATACCCAGGTGCGCTGTGCCCGGTTGAAGGGCATTTCTTCGCGATCCTGCGCGAAAAAATATTGCCTGAAATACTCGCCAAGGGTTTCGAAAAGATAGCGAAAGCGCCCGATGACCGGGAAATTGCGGCGAATAGCATGTGAGGTCTGGTTTACATCGACGATGTACATGAAAACGACGGCGAGAAAGCCAACGCCGAGCAGGAAAACGAGGATCGCGGACAGTACTTGAACTGCATTCAACGCACTTAAGAACGTGTCTCTCATGACTTTCTCTCCCTACCGCGATGGATTCTTGTAGCAGAGCTCTTGCTAAGCGCAACCATGCCATGGCGCCTGCCGTGGCAGGCCCCAGTCAATCAGCATGAAGTTCTGCAGTTTATTGTTTCTGTAGCTTCTTGGCGAGAAGGTGATCCAGGCTCAGCTTGCCGGCACCTGTGAAAAACAGCGCAAGCAGCATGACAAAGTAGGTAATCGCCCATTCCATGCCGCTGTTGGAGATCACGAAGTTGCCGGTCTCGGTCAGCCAGTCGTAGTTTCCATGTTCCCGCAGAAGGTCTTTGGCCTTGTCGAGGCGTTGCATCGCACCGTCTACGTTTTCATTCGCAAACGGACTGGCTTTGTCTGCTACAGCCTGCCAGCCGTTTTCCGCGTGCACGGCAAATGCCGCGACCAGCATCGTTATCATAAGGGGAATGGCGAACCAGCGAGTGGCGAGACCCAACAGCAAAGCCACGGCCCCCAAAACTTCAGTACCGGTTGCCAGGTAAGCCATAAGCGCTGGTGCGGGAAGCCCCAGGCCCCAGTCCGGGTTGCCAAACCAGCCGATCACGTTGTCAATTCCGCTTAGTTTGTTCATGCCCGCAACCCAGAACACGGGCACCAGATAGAGTCTCAGCGCAAGCGGGCCGAGAAATTCTGCGACATTTGTCTTATTCAGCCAGCCGTGCATTTTTCTGAAGAGATCCATCGTCAACACCCCGGAGTTATCGTTGCTAGTCTTGGCAAACAAGACCGCAACTCAACCAGAATTATTTCACGCCGAGAAGAATTTCTGCCGCAAGCATTTGTTGCATGGCTGATAAACCGTGTTGAATGAGCGCGTCCGGATCAGGATAATGAATTTCTGCGGCGAGTTTTGTTAGCAACTCGCGGCCAGAATCACTATCGTTTGATTCGATCATTTCAAGCAGCCGTGCTGTGACAGGGTTTAATTCCATAAAGTCCATGTCATCGCTGGCCTTTCTGCATATAGCAAGAAAAGTTGGCTCGTCCGGCGCGGCATCGGGTTGATAGTCCGCGGATATCCGGTGTACTGGAAAATGATAGGCGAACGTCCACGCCAGTTTCGAGCGCACCGGTATGCCCGCCAGCAAATCGCCCGCAACGTCTATGCCCGTCAGGTCGTTTGCTTCGTCGGATACCGAGAGCGCAAGCTCCACCCATTCGTAGTGGGCAAGTTCGATGAGAAAAGGAAAATCGTCGTCCTGAAGTTTGTACGTGTTCTCGAGGAAAGCGACGAACTCTTGTGGAACTTCAAGAAAATAAGGTGACTGCGCTTCGTGCTGCACCAGGAACTGGCGGACTAATGAGCGCCATTTCTTCTTCGTATGCAGTTTTTTCAAAACCGGGAATGTTTGGCTGAGCAGGCTCAGCAGGTTATTGAAAAACAGCTCGCGGTAGATCGCCATGCGCCGGTCTTCGGCTTCAATCGGCGCAGGGTTGTTATCCGGATCGCGGATGTGGCGTGCAAATGCATACTGGATCTCGCGAAAATCCGGCGATTCAGCCATGCGCCGACTCCCGCATGCTTTCTTCCGCTGCCTGCTGCATGCTTTTAATCTGCCGAACTTCGTCAAGGAGGTCTTCGACGGGCGGAAAATTGAAGTCACGCTCCAGCAAGGTGGGAACGCTGCCGAAATGAGCATATGCCTCTGCCAGCAACTGCCAGGATTGCTCGTCAACGGCCGCACCATGCGTGTCAATGCGGAGATCAGGCGCCTCGACGTAGTGCCCGGCGAGGTGGAAGTACTTGATACGTTCCCGCGGCATACTCAGCATGAATTCGCGAGCATCGTACTGGTGGTTAATACTATTGACGACAATATTATTGATGTCGAGAAGCAGGTCACAGTCGGCTTCCTCCAGCACGGCGAGCGTAAACTCGATCTCCGAGAGTGACGTATCTGTCGGCGTGTAGTAGGAAACATTTTCCACCGCCATTCTGCGCCCTAGTATGTCCTGTGCGCGACGGATGCGCTCAGCAACGTACTTGACGGCGTCGTCGGTGAACGGAATCGGCATGAGGTCGTAGAGCTGGCCGTTGTCGCCACAAAAACTCAGGTGTTCCGAATAAAATTCGATGCCGTGCTCCTCCATAAAAGCCCTGATGTCACGCAGCAGGGTTTCATTGAGTGCTGACGGCGCACCTATACTTAGGGAAAGTCCATGCAGTAAAAACGGATAACGTTCCGTAAAGAAGCGGAATTTGTGGCCGAGTTTGCCGCCGACTCGAATCCAGTTTTCGGGCGCAACTTCCATGAAATCGATTTCAGGGGGCGGATCGGCCATCAACTTGTTCATCAGGCCTCGCCGCAGGCCAAGTCCTGCGCCGGATACCGGATATTGCTGTGCTTTGCCTGACATCGTTACTTTGCTCCAGATCTCTTTAATTAGACCGTGTTCAGAGGGCTATTATTACACCGTCCGGTGCGCAGGTCGTCCGCTACAGACTATAGACGCCGCAGCCTCTGCAGGTATGCATCCTCGTCCGGCAGCGTATTCTTACTTTGGGCTTCCCACAGCGTTTCAGCAAGGCATTCAAGTGCCAGGTGCTCCGCTGCGTGGTTATCATTCAGCCTTTTCCGCAGCTTGTCGAATATCGATCTGATGCCGGGTGGCCGATTGGTCGCAATCTGCTCACGAATGGCAAGATGCAGCCCCATGTGCAGAAACGGATTTGTCTGGCCAGACTCAGGGGAGAAGGATTTGTCGATACTGTCTGTCGACAGCATGGAATGGTACTCGGGGTGTTCATTAACAACGCTTACGATCTGCGCTTCCAGTGGCGACAGCATTTCACCGGCTGTCGATTTTGTCCAGGCATCAATATACATTTGCCGCAGCTCGTTTCGATCCTGGCCGAAAATCATGCCGGTTCAGCCCGCGTCTTGCTGCGAAATTCACACAGATCGGCAATAACGCATGCAGGACAATCAGGCTTGCGGGCTTTGCAGGTATAGCGGCCATGAAGAATGAGCCAATGATGCGCGTCCTGCCGAAATTCTTTCGGTGTAAGTCGTGTCAATCGTTTTTCGACTTCCAGGGGCGTCTTGCCGGCAGCAAGACCGGTACGGTTTGAGACGCGGAAAATATGTGTGTCGACCGCAATGGTGGGTTCGCCGAACGCCGTGTTAAGAATTACGTTGGCTGTTTTACGCCCAACACCGGGTAACGATTCAAGTTCCGCCCGAGTACGCGGCACTTCGCCATCAAACCGCTGCAGCAGAATCTGACACGTCTTGATTATGTTCCCGGCTTTCGCGTTATACAGCCCGATGGTTTTTATGTAGCTCTTGAGCTTGTTTACACCCAGATCAAGAATTGCCTGCGGCGTATTAGCGACCGGATAGAGGCGCGACGTCGCTTTGTTTACACTCACATCAGTTGCCTGCGCAGACAGGATCACCGCAATCAGGAGTTCGAACGGATTCGCATAGTTCAATTCGGTTTCAGGATTGGGCATCTTTTTCCTGAGGCGCGAATAGATCTCCGTGCGGATCGCTTTGTTCATGATTGCGAAAAGTGTTAGCGAGTTCTGTTTGTCGAAAGCGCGCGACTGGTTTGCTGGCGACGCCTGTCATAGGCGTTTTTTCCGGCAACAAATAAAGCCAGGCTGATGAATGCGCCTGGCGGCAGGATGGCTAACAGAAAGCCGCCGTCAACCAGGACCAGGCCAGCCATTGGTTCGCCGCCAACCAACATGTCGAGCCGTGACATTATCGATCCCTGGCCGATCAGCTCGCGAAACGTGCCGATTGCCACCAATAGCAGCGCAAAACCACTGCCCATTGCGATGCCATCCATGAAACTGCTGGCAACATTGTTTCGCGAAGCAAAAACCTCTGCACGCGCAACGATCGTGCAATTCGTCACGATCAGGGGAATGAAAATACCCAGCGATCGACCCAGGGACGGAAACCAGGCGAGGACGATCATTTCAATACATGTGACAAGGCTGGCGATGATCAACACGTACATGGGAATTCGGATGTCTGCGCGGATGAGTTTTCGAGTCGCGGCAACCAGGACATTGGAGAATGTCAGGACGAGCAATGTCGCCAGCCCGAGTCCCAGGCCATTAACGAATGTTGTCGTAACCGCCAGCAACGGGCACAGGCCGAGTAGTTGCACGAGGCCCGGATTGTCGTTCCAGACTCCGCTCCTGAATTTTGCCGCCATGCCGGTTCTATTACTCATATCTGCTCATATCTCTTCCGTTCGCTCAAAGACAGTCGCGCGATTGTCTGCGAAATATAGTAGCGTTTCTTTCACGGCATTGATGACCGCTCGCGGCGTGATAGACGCACCCGTCAGCTGATCGAATTCGCCGCCGTCTCGTTTGATTGCCCAGGCCGCGGCAGGGGGCTCTCCCAGCGACTTGCCGACAAACTGCAATATCCAATCCGACTTGGACGCTTCGATCAGGTCGCCCAGGCCAGGGGTCTCGCGGTGTTTGAGGACGCGGACACCCGTAACCGTGCCATCTGCATGAATGCCGACCAACAACTCTATTGGCCCGGAAAAGCCGTCCCGTGCGCTGACGACAAACAGGGCCGCGATCGGTGTGTCGTCGGCATACACTCGGTAAACAGTGACATCATCATTGCCGGGCAGGTCATGCGGCGCCGGAATGGTTTTGGTCGATTCGGAGAGTGTGCCATCGTAGCTGATGCCGGCCAGAACCGGCTGCAGGCTTTGTTCGAGAAACGCCTGCTGGTTAGCGGCAATGCGCGGTGCCGTTGTACTGTGCGTAAGCGCGACCAGCGCCGTGCAAACGGCGGCGAGGCCGCCCAGTATCAAACCACTGGTCCAGACGGACACATTTTGCTCAGCCTGCATCATCTGTTCCTGCGCTGTCGCACGGGGTGGCCGACAATGTGCGGTTTGGTCAGGTAGTCAATGGCGGGAACCGCCATATTCATTAACAGCACGGCGAAAGCGACGCCATCCGCGTAGCTGCCCCACTCGCGTATCGCATAGATCAGGAAACCAATGCCTAATCCATAAACCAGCCGTCCCCTGTCGCTCGTAGCCGCCGATACCGGATCGG
Source organism: Woeseiaceae bacterium (assembly GCA_021773135.1). Classification (GTDB taxonomy): domain Bacteria; phylum Pseudomonadota; class Gammaproteobacteria; order Steroidobacterales; family Woeseiaceae; genus SZUA-117. The sequence continues at coordinate 61,546 of JAJFKP010000057.1, forward strand.
TGGCGATGAAAAAGGCGCAGAGAATAGCGCCCCCGCTGAACAGGTGGAAGCCGGGACTGGGGCTGATGCTTGGAACGAGGAAATACATGAGGCTCGATGGTATGAGCAAGCCGGCAAGCACACCCAGCGGGATCTGCCAGCGAATAATTTTCTTGACCAGGAGCCACGCGCCACCGATCGCCGTGAAGTTGCCTATCCATTCCCATCCGCGACCGCCGAAGTCACCCATCATGGGATAGACACGCAGCTCGTCGAATGTTTGCATATTGTTCAGGCCTGCCTTCACCACATCCAGCGGAGTAGCCCGACTGACAGCATCGAATGACAGCGACTCAGGAAATGACCCGGTAATAGTAAACCACGCAGTTTCTGCAATGGTCAGAAACCGGTAGTCGAGATCTCCCATGCGCGGCGCAGTCCACAGGTTCATGTCCATCGGGAAAGCGACCAGCGCCACAACGTAGCCAACCATGGCCGGGTTGAACATGTTATATCCAAGCCCGCCATAGAGGTGTTTGGCGACAACCACCGCAAACAGTGCAGCGGTTGCGGTTACCCACCACGGAGTGAGTGCCGGCATTGCGAAAGCAAGCAACGTGGCCGTGACCAGCGCACTGTAGTCTGTAATGGTTGGCTCAACCGGTCTGTTGCGCAGCCTGAGCATGAAAGCTTCGCCCGCAATACAGAAAGCACTTGCAACAATCAGGTTGAAAATGAATCCGGGACCGAAATACCAGACATAGGCAATGGCTGCTGGAATCAGGGCGTAAAGTACGTGCCGCATTACGGACGCCACGTCGGTGGCCGGTGCTTTGAAAGGGGCAACCCGACGCTCGAATTCCATTAGTCGGCGTCCTCGTCCCGATCCTGATCCTGTTTTTGTTTTTGCCGCTTCAATATTTCCTCAATAGCTGTCGGGCCGGCTTTGACTGCCGCTTGTTTCTGCTTGGCCAACTCAGTTTCTCGCACTCGTTTTTCGTTCTTGAGCCGTTCGTTGCGGGACTCGAAGCGAACGCGCGCGCGTTCCGCCCTGGCTTTTTCATCCGCCAGCTCCTGAATGCGCGCCTTCGCATTACGAAAATTTGCAGTCAATGGGATATGGCTGGGACAAACAAGGTCGCAGCAGCCGCATTCTATACAATCGGTTAGTCCATACGATCGCAGTTTTGGCTCGTTGTCCGCGCGGGCATGCCAAAAGAGTTGCTGTGGCAATAATTGTATTGGGCAGACGGACGCACATTCTCCGCAGCGAATACACGGCTGTTCTGCACCGACTGATCGAGTTTCGTTAAGGACCAGGATGCAGTTTGTGGCTTTGACCAGCGGGACCCGGTCTGACGTTACGGACTTGCCACACATCGGACCACCAATAATCAGCTGGTCTGCCTGGTCGGTATAGCCGCCGGCAAACTCGATGACATCGGCAACCGTTGTGCCGATTCGGGCGATGACATTCATTGGATTGTGAACGCCCGGGCCCGTTACCGTCGTCACACGGGAGATCAGTGGCTCCCCATCATTTATCCAGCGATAGATTGCGGCAGCCGTGCCGACGTTTTGCACGACGCAGCCGATATCTGTGGGCAATCCGCCGCTAGGTACCTCCCGGTTGGTGACAAGTTGTACAAGCTGGTCTTCGGCGCCGGACGGATAGATCGTTGGTATCTGTTTCAGAGTGATTCGTGCATCGCCAAGTACTCCCAATGCTTCGCCGATGGCCGCAATAGCCTCCGGCTTGTCACTTTCGACAACGATAAAGCAGCTTTCGAGTTTGAGGGCATGCAGTAAGATCTGGGCGCCCCCGAGAATTTCTGCCGACTGTTCGCGCATGAGCATGTCATCGCAGCTTATGTAGGGCTCGCACTCAACGCCGTTGAGGATGAGATGTTCAAGCGGCATAGTGGCCGCCTGCATCAGCTTCTGACCCGTTGGGAAAACGGCGCCGCCCAGTCCGACAATGCCTCCCTGCAGAATCAGCTTTAGCAATGACTCGGGATCGAGTGAATTAAAAGGTACAGCGGCGTCGGCGGTCTCAATTGCCCGGTCCTCGCCGTCACACTCGATAACGATGCACGGCGCGTTATCGCCAAACCGACGGGATACCGGCCACGGTTCGATTGCAACGACCTCGCCCGAAGACGACGCATGTACCGGCGCGCTCAGAGAGCCGTATGCCTCCGCGACCAGCTGTCCTTTCAAAACGTGTTCGCCAATTCCAACCACCGGCTGCGCGGGTCGACCGACGTGCTGGGCGATTGGCAGCACCAGCTGGCCAGGTACCGGCAAAACCTGGATCTCTGTCGAGGTGGACTCTGCCTTTTCGTCAGGCAGCCTTAATCCGCCGTGTAATTCACCGAGGTCGTATGTGGCGGCCCCTGAACTCATCGCGCTGCTACCATGCTGATGCAGTCAACCGGGCAGGGCGCGACGCACAGCTCGCACCCGGTGCATTCGGACGCGATTACGGTGTGCATGAATTGATGGGCACCGATAATGGCATCCACCGGGCAGGCATCTTTGCAGTGCGTACAGCCAATGCATTCTGCTTCCGCAATCTTTGCGACGCCTGCCTCAGCCTTGGCTTCCTGCAGGGGGTCTGCCTCGATGCCCAGCAGGTCGGCGATTCGCAGCATAGTCTCCTCGCCGCCCGGCGGGCACAGATTGACGGGCGCCTCTCCTGCGACGATGGCGCTAGCATAGGGCCGGCAACCGGGAAAGCCGCACTGCGCGCATTGGGTCTGTGGCAGCAACGCATCCACCTTCGCTACGATCTCTTCGGGATCTCCCGGCATTTGCCGCGATGCATAAGCCAGCAGCAGGCCAGCAACGAGAGCGATTCCTGCGATGATCAGAATAGCGGTGACGGTCGATATCCACATGCTCTGTCAGAGTCTCGCCATCCCGGAGAAGCCCATGAATGCCAGCGACATGATGCCAGCAGTCATGAGCGCAATCGCGGTGCCCTGGAAAGGTCTGGGCACATCCGCAGCCTGCAGTCGCTCCCGTATTGCGGCGAACAGTACCAGCACCAGTGCAAAGCCGCCTGCGGCGCCAAATCCATAAAAAACAGATTGCACAAATCCCTCGGCTTCCTGCACGTTTAACAAAGCGACCCCGAGCACAGCGCAGTTTGTTGCTATGAGTGGAATATAGATACCGAGAAGCTGGTGCAACAGGGGACTGAGGCGTCGCACCATGATCTCTGTAAACTGAACGCTGGCCGCAATGACGAGAATAAAACTGATCGTCTTCAAGTACTCCAGCCCGAGCGGCACAAGCACATATTCGTGCATGAGGTAGGCGATTGCGGACGACAGGGTCAGGACAAACGCGGTCGCCATCGACATTCCGAACGCCGCCTCCAGGTTCTTGGAAACACCCATGAACGGACACAGACCCAGGAATCGGACCAACAGGAAATTGTTGACCAGCACGGTGCCAACGATAATGAGAAGTAAATCTGCCATTGTGGGCTTATTGTAAAAGGTGTGGCCGGCTATGACACCTTTCTGTGTGCATTGGTGCTGTCTATTTGATGCGCATTCCGGGAGTCGCGCCCGAGTCAGCCGAGAGCAGGAAGATCTCCTCGCCGCCGGGACCGGCCGCGAGGACCATGCCCTCTGACAGGCCAAACCGCATCTTTCTCGGCTTGAGGTTAGCTACGGCGACGACCAGGCGCCCCGCCAGTTCATCGGGTTTATAGGCAGACTTGATGCCTGCAAACACCTGCCGGTCGCTATCTCCGAGATTCAGTGTCAGGCGCAACAGCTTGTCCGCACCTTCAACCGGCTCCGCTTTTTCAATTTTCGCGACGCGGAGATCAACTTTCATGAAATCATCGATCGAGATTTCACTGCTGCCATCTTTCGTTTTTTCGGCCGCCGGGGAGGCGCTGGATGCTTTGGACTGCTCAACCATTTTGTTTACCTGTTCGGGTTCTACTCTTGTCAACAATGCTTTGAAGGGCTTGATCGTTGTTGAAAGCAACGGCTGTTGCGCCGAATCCCAGCGCCAATCTCCTTCCTGAAACAAGGCGCGTGCCTTGTCGGCCAGCTGCGGGACGACCGGCGTCAGGTAAATCATCAGCGAGCGAAACAGATTGAGCCCCTGCGTGCAAACCAGCTGTACGTCATCTGCCTGCTCTTTCTGTTTAACCATTACCCACGGCTTCTTGTCTTCGATATAACGATTGGCCTGATCAGCCAGTGTCATAACAAGCCGCATGGCTTTTGAATATTCCCGTCTTTCGTAGTGCTCGGCGATGGTCTCAGCCGCCGCAGCGAAGTCCTGAAATTCTGTCGGATTGTCCAGCTTGTCGGCCAGGTGGCCGTCGAATCGCTTGCTGATAAAGCCGGCACAGCGGCTTGCGATATTGACCAGCTTGCCAACAAGGTCAGAGTTGACCCGCGCGATGAAGTCGTCGAGATTGAGATCGATATCGTCCATTCCCGGGCCCAACTTGGCCGCATAGTAGTACCGCAGGTGGTTGTGATCGATGTTATTGATGAAAGTCCGGGCATTGATAAATGTGCCGCGCGACTTGGACATCTTTTTACCGTTTACCGTCAGGAAGCCATGAGCAAATACGCTGTTCGGTGTTCGAAAGCCGGAGCCGTCGAGTACCGCGGGCCAGAACAGCGTATGGAAATAAACGATGTCCTTGCCAATGAAATGATAGGTTTCGGTGTCGTGTCCAGGTAGCCAGTATTCATCGAAATCGAGCTCAGGATGGTTATTGCAATACTGCAGAAAACTGGCCAGGTAGCCGACGGGCGCGTCCAGCCACACGTAGAAATACTTGTCTGTCGTGCCCGGAATCTGGAATCCGAAGTAGGGCGCATCTCTGGAAATATCCCAGTCCCGCAGTCCGGTTTCGAACCATTCGTCGAGCTTGCTGGTGATGTGCTGGTGCAGATTGGCGGACTTCATCCACGCTCGAAGCTGGTCTTCGAATGCACTGAGTTTAAAAAAGTAGTGTTCTGATTCTTTCCAGATTGGTGTGCTGTCCGACAGAATCGAGACGGGTTCGATGAGGTCATTTGGCGTATAGGTAGCGCCACAATTTTCGCACGCGTCACCGTACTGATCCGTAGTCTTGCAGCGCGGGCAGCCCCCCTTGACGAATCGGTCTGGCAGGAACATCTGCTCCTGGGCGTCGAAAGCCTGTTCGATGGTTTTGGTGTAGATATGGCCTGCGTCACGTAAAGCCTTGAAAATGCGGCGAACCAGCTGTTCGTTCTCGTCTGAATGCGTGGTGTGAAAGTTGTCAAACTCGACATCGAACGCTTGCAGGTCCGCGTGCTGCACCTTTGCCGCACGTGTGACGAGTTGCTCCGGCGTGATGCCTTCCTGGCGCGCCTTGATCATGATGGGTGTGCCATGCGCATCCGCGGCGCACACATAGGTGCACAGGTGACCGCGGAGTTTTTGAAACCGGGCCCAGATATCCGATTGGATATATTCCACCAGGTGGCCCATATGAATGTCCCCGTTGGCGTATGGCAACGCGCTGGACACCATGATTTTCCTTACATTTTTAGTCATGCGTGAGAGAGTATCTAAACAGGAGAACGCGGCGCATTATGCCACGCCAGCGCTGGCCGGGCTTATTTGATTGGGCGCCCGATCAGGCGGTTTCCGAATGCGCGAGCTCTTCTTCCTCGTCCACCAGTCGTTTGAACACTTTCTTGTTGTTCGACTGCTGGTAGGCCTCCACAGGCGCAATGCGCCCCTTCCTGACGAGATCCATCAAGGCCGTGTCCATCGTTTGCATGCCGTTGGCACCGCCACTCTGCATCGCGGTTTCCAGCTGATCAAGTTTGCCCTGACGAATGATGTTGGCGACTGCCGGCGTATTCACCATTATCTCCAGCGCCGCTACCCGGCCGGCTGCGTCTTTCGTTGGCAGCAGCTGCTGAGAAATTACGCCGCGCAGGGAGGTAGAAAGCATAGTACGAATATGGCTCTGTTTGTCTGACGGAAAAGTATTGACGATTCTGTCTACGGTCTGGCCCGCGCCATTGGTGTGCAGCGTGCCCATTACCAGAATTCCCATCTCGGCGGCCGTTACCGCAGCTGAGATGGTTTCCAGGTCACGGAGCTCGCCAACGAGAATCACGTCCGGGTCTTCACGCAACGCTGAATGCAACGCTTCGGCAAAACTGTTGGTGTGCAGTCCGACTTCCCGTTGGCTGATCAGGCATCCTTTTCGTTTATGGACGAACTCGATCGGATCCTCAATCGTAAGAATGTGGCCCTTCATCTGAATATTTATGGCATCGACCATCGCGGCGAGCGTAGTCGATTTTCCAGAGCCAGTTTTGCCAGTGACGAGGATCATTCCCTGAGACTGCTTGCAGAGATTTCTAACTGCCAGCGGCATGTTGAGTTCGTCGAGTGTAAGCGCCTTCGCCGGTATCGCGCGCATGATGGCGCCAATGCCGTTCAGGTGTCGCATAACGTTAACCCTGAAGCGGGACACGTCCTCAATTTCGTAAGCGAAATCAACCGCATCATGTTTCTCGAAATCACGCTGCATGGTACCGCTCATGATTTCGTACAGCGCTTCCTTGACGAAATCGATGCTCAGCACCTGGTCGTTCAGCAGTGTCAACGAGCCGTGAATGCGCACACGCGGCGGGTCGCCAGAAACGAAATGCAGGTCGGAGCTGTTTTTTGCGAGGGCATCCTGCAGAAAAATATCAATTCTGTTCACACGATATCTCCGGTTTCGACCAGCGCCGAGTCGCTGCTGTCAATCACAGGAAGAATGTTGGAGTCACTGACAAATCGTTGAAACTTTCTCTTGTCCAGGGCGTGGCGGAAGGCATCCTCGGGATCGACTTCTTTCGCCTCAATTGCAGAGAGCAGGGCCTGATCCATGAGTTGCATGCCGGTATCACTGCCCATCTGCAGCTGTGATGGAATCTGGTGCGATTGATCCGTCATGATCAGCTTGGAGATGGCACGGTTGTTTACCAGGATTTCCATGACTGCCTTGCGGCCCCGGCCATCGGGTGTCTTTACCAGCACCTGGCTCACGACGGCTTTGAGGCTCTGTGACAGAAAGCTTTTGGTTTGTTCGCGGAGATCGCCGGGGAGCGCGTCGATTACCCGGTCGATGGTTTTAACGGCGCCGGTTGTATGCAGTGTACCCAGGACAAGGTGTCCCGTTTCTGCGGCCGTCATTGCCATGGATATCGTATCCGCGTCGCGCATTTCACCGACAAGCACAACGTCCGGGTCTTCGCGCATTGCCGAGCGTACGCCATCCGCAAACGAAGTCAGATGCGTGCCAAGTTCTCGTTGTATGACCTGGCTTTTCTTGCTGGGATGAACAAATTCGATCGGGTCCTCGAGGCTGATGATATTCAGGCTGCGTGTGCAATTAAGGTGATCGATCATCGCAGCAAGGGTCGTCGATTTACCCGTGCCGGTCGAGCCGGTGACCAGCACCATGCCCTGATGGTAGTCGCAGAATTCGCGAATGACCGGCGGCACATCAAGTTTGTCCAGGGTCGGGACCTCGTTCGGGATATACCGAAATACCGCACCTACGCCCGTATCCTTATGGAACAGGTTGACCCGAAAACGAGAACCTTCCTCTGCGACATAGGAGAAATCCAGGTCCTTGCCGGTATAGAACACGTCTTTTTGCGAGTCGCTCAGGATTTCTGTTACGTAGCTCTCGAGTTCCGTATCCGCGAGTTCCCTGAACTTGATGGGCATCAGATCGCCATTCATGCGCAACATCGGCGGGATACCGACAGCGAGATGAACATCCGAACAACCCTGCGCGAGCCCAAGCTTCAAGAACGAATCAATGCGTGGCATGGCTAATCTGCTTCCAAGAGTTAATTACGCCCATAAATCATAGGTTTGGACGTATCCTAGGCGGATTCAGGTGATCGCGCCAGTGCGCCGGCACACATTTTTGCCGATAAGTACGGCCGCGGTCGATCTAGAGCTGTATTTCGGTCAGCGCGTCCATCAACTCGTCCATCGTCTGATAACGCTTGGATTTATCAACGGACATTGCCTTGCCGATGACAGCGGCGAAGTCATCGGGGACTTTCGCGTTCACTTCCTGGCAGAGTTTCGCCTTGCCCTGCACATGCTGGTACATGACGGACATGTGATCGCCACGGCTGTAAGGCGGAATTCCGGTGACCATTTCATACATGATGACGCCAATACTGTATATGTCGGCAGCCTCATCCACTTTCTTGCCGAGAATCTGCTCAGGCGCCATGTACTTGGGTGAGCCGATCACGTAGCCGGTCTTGGTCAGCTGCGTGTCACCGCTGCTGGCCGCCGCCGCGACACCGAAATCCACGATCTTGAGCAGGCCGTCATTGTTAACGAGAATGTTGGCAGGTTTCAGGTCGCGGTGGATTACGCCGGCCTGATGGGCCACGCCCATGCCGGTTGCCATGTCCATTGAGAACTGCAGCGCCTTGGCAAATGCCATCGGCGTATTATCGGGAATTTCGCCGCTCAGCGTATGCGATGGAAAATATTCCATCGAAATGGCGTAGGCGCCCTGCAGATGCAGGAAATCGTAAATTCGAATGACGTTCTTGTGCGTGATCATGCGTGAGTAGCGCAGCTCGTGCACGAAGCGCTTCATCATTTCCTCGTCCGAGGAGACGTTCGGGTTCAGGAACTTGAGAATCAGGCGTTCATCGACGACCTGATCCTGCATGAGCAGCACGGTGCCGAACGCGCCTTTGCCAATTTTTTCAATGTACTTGTAGCGACCGTCAATAACGTCCCCGGGCTCGAGCTTGGCTATGTCCAGCACAGGCGCCATCTGTTCCGGCAGGATCTCGTTTTCCGCAGTCTGCTCTACCTGTTTCTTCTGGGCGCTGATCAGCTTCTCGAGTTCTTCATTCTCAAGTAGCAGCGTCCTGGTATGCTCGGACATTTTTTCGGCGCGCACATTTTCAGCCAGGACGCTATCCGAGAATTTTGCATCGATCTCTTTGATCGCGATATCGGCGTTGTTAATGATTGTTCTATCTGTTGATTCCTTAACCTTGAGTAATACGCTGCGAACCGTATCGGCATGTTCCTGATCGGCCAGGTGCGAAATAGCCTTGATGGCTTCAACCTGGATTTCCCGTTCGGGTCGATTCAGCATTGGCAGAATTTTTGAAATCACATTGGCATCGCCAAGTTTGCCGATCGCGCGGACAATAACGGTGTCCGACTTTCCGCCCTTACCTAGCATTTCAAGCAATTTAGGCAGCGCTTCCTTGCTGCCCATTTGCGCAAGTGCATCAACCGCCCTTTCACGAACCCACCAGTCGCTGTCATCTGTTGCTTTAATCAGGGCATGGACCGCCGTCTCATCTTTTACCGAATTCAATATCTCAATAGCCGTTCGTCGTATGTCTTCATCCTTGTCGGTGATGAGTTTGAGCACGGAATTGACGACTTTAGGGCCGCCGATCTCTGCCAGCGCGTCTCCGGCGCGGGCACGTACCCACCAGTCGTCATCTTTGATGGCCTGAAACAAATCTTTTACGGAATTCGGATCGCCAATTTCGTTCAGAACCTCCACCGCAGAGCGCCGCGTATATTCGGATTCATCTTTCAACGCTGCGACAAGATACTTGACCGTGTCCGGGTGATTTATCTTGACGATGACGTCAACGGCCTTGTTCTGGACCTCGAGATCAGCGTCCTGGAGGCGTGCCGCTACCTTGTCAATATTGATTGGGCCCGTGCGTTTCGCCAGCGACGACAGTGCGGCACTGCGCACCATGCGGTTCGTGTCACTCAGCTGCATTTCCAAGGCCCGGTTGATGTCGTCGCGCTGAAACCTGGACAGCAGGTTCATCAGGTGAATCTTGATTGCGGGATCTTTGCCGCCCATTCGATTGATTAGGTCTGGCACCATCTCGGGCGAAACTACGTCTTCGATTATCGCGAATAACGCCGTTTTTTCTTTCGGGTCGAGCTCGTAGGCACGGCGCAGCAGGTCGTGCACGCTAAGATTCTTTTTGTGCACTTTCAGCACTTCAATAAGCGCCGGCTTGGAGACTTCCGCATCGTCGAAGAATTCGAGCAAGGCGTTGGCGTCATAGTTGTTTGCGCTGGACAGGGCCCAGGCTGTTCCGGAAACCACGCGCTCGCCGCCATCAGCAAGACCTTCCTTGAAATATTTCAATGTCTTGTCGCTAACGTAGCTTGACAGGATATCGACGAACACCATGGTGTGGCTTTTGTCACTCATGGCGAGTGCGTCGATGACGCGGGGAATAACTTTCGGTCCGATCTTTTTCAGGCGTTCGATCAGTTTTTGTGCCGAACTGCTGTCAGTGTCCGATTCGCTGGTTAGTTGCGCGATCATCTGATCGGCACGGAATCCGCCCAGGATGGCCATCAGGACTCGTCCGACACGGGATACTGGCTCTTGGAGCCTGTATTTGACGACGCGGGAGACGGCAAATTGCGTGCAACGCGGGCAGCGCCCGTCGCTGCAGATTTTTTGATCTGATCCTTGATATCCAACGCCATCTAGTCTGGTATCGCTTTTACCCAAGCACACGTACGGATTGCATCGCCTTATGACAAATCCACAGTCGCTTCACTACTCAATTGGGCCGATATTATGCCACATTGACCACCCGTCGAAGTGTGAACTGAGGATGATCTGAGTAAGTAAAAATACCTCCATCCCTTGCAGTTATTGACCTCATCTGTGGTTACAATACCGGCCCCGGAGGCTGCCAATCGCAGCCAACCGACAATTTGACTTAACCCATCCAATCGAAATGAGACCGTGTCAGCAGAAATAACCCTCAAGAAGGCCGTTCAGGCTCTGCCTGTGCCTGGCGTGGACCACCCGCTGGGAGAGGTCGGTAAGATAAATGAATTCAGGCTGAAGCAAAGTACGGCAGCTGTGGTTGTCGAACTCGGCTTCCCGGGCGCTGCAATCGAGGATGATTTGAAAAATGCGATCCGCGAGCTGCTGCTCAGGGAAGAAGGCATCACCGACGTACAGGTCGAAATCCGAACGAAGATCACGGCGCATGGTGTACAGCGCAATCTGAAACCATTGAAGAATGTGCGCAACATCGTTGCGATTGCGTCCGGCAAGGGTGGCGTTGGCAAGTCGACCACTGCAGTCAACCTGGCGTTGGCGCTGAGCCAGGAGGGAGCCAGTGTTGGAATTCTCGACGCCGATATTTACGGCCCTAGTATTCCGCTGATGCTCGGCGTGGCAGGTGAGCGGCCCACCAGTGAAGATGGCGAATCGATGATCCCGCCACGCGCACACGGACTGCAGGTCATGTCGATCGGGTTTCTCATTGACCCGGACCAACCGATGGTCTGGCGCGGTCCGATGGTCACGCAGGCACTGAATCAGATGTTGCAGCAGACCCGCTGGTCAGATCTCGACTACCTGATTGTCGATATGCCTCCCGGTACCGGAGATATTCAACTGACGCTGTCACAGCAGGTTCCGGTCAGCGGGGCCGTCATCGTGACGACACCGCAGGATATTGCATTGCTGGACGCGCGCAAAGGACTGCAAATGTTCCGCAAAGTGAATGTACCCGTGCTGGGCGTCGTGGAAAATATGAGCATGCATGTCTGTACCAAATGCGGCCACGAGGAGCCGCTGTTCGGCAGTGGCGGTGGTTCCGCCATGGCTGCCGAATACGACGTTGAATTGCTCGGGCAACTGCCGCTTGACTTGAGAATTCGTGAGCAAACCGATGGCGGTCGTCCGAGCGTGATTGCCGAGCCTGCCGAGGCGCCGGCAAAAGCCTACCTGCGCACGGCCCGAAGAATGGCTGCAAGACTTGCAATGCAGGGCAGGGACTATAGCGCGAAATTTCCGAAAATCGTGGTCGAGGAAACCTGACAATGACCCTTGACCTGTGGTGCAGGACTCTGCAGAAATGAGTATCAAAGCAGATCACTGGATTCGCAAAATGGCTGCCGAGCACGCCATGATCGAACCCTTCGAGCCGGGCCAGGTTCGCGAGCGTAACGGCGAGCGAATTGTATCCTACGGCACGTCCAGCTACGGATACGACGTTCGTTGCGCCGACGAATTCAAGATTTTTACAAACATCGAATCGACACTGGTCGACCCGAAGGCTTTCGACGAATCGAGTTTCGTCGACAAGAAGAGCGATGTTTGCGTGATTCCGCCAAATTCGTTCGCGCTGGCAAGGACCGTTGAGTATTTTCGAATTCCGCGCAGTGTACTGACCGTCTGCCTGGGCAAATCAACCTACGCGCGGTGCGGCATTATCGTCAACGTGACCCCGCTTGAACCCGAATGGGAAGGGCACGTGACCCTGGAATTTTCGAATACGACGCCACTTCCCGCGAAGATTTACGCCCATGAAGGCGTTGCGCAGATGCTCTTTTTTGAGTCGGACGAGGAATGTGAGGTTTCTTACGGCGATCGTGGTGGTAAATACCAGGGGCAGCAGGGCGTAACGCTACCCAAGGCCTGAAACAAGGTCTTCGCGCATGCCTTGCAGGCGCAAATCTAAAAAGTCCGGGTCAGCGCATCGAGCTGCAGCGGCTCGTCCAGCTTGTCGCCATCCAAGAATGCGTGCCCGTCCTCGTACTGCAGTCGTCCGGCAATGAACAGCGATATGGCCAGCGGGTAAATGCGATGTTCGACCTGCAGGACTCTCGCTGCAAGCGATGCCGGAGAGTCGTCCGCCAGAACCGGCACCCGGCCTTGTAATATGCGCGGTCCGCCGTCCAGCTGCTCGGTCGCGAAGTGTACCGTACTGCCATGCCATTTCTCGCCAGCCGCCAGCGCACGCTGATGCGTATCAAGGCCAGGATACTGCGGCAATAGTGACGGGTGAATGTTGAATATCCGACCGGCAAACTGATCGATAAAGGCGGGTGTCAGGATGCGCATGAATCCAGCCAAAATAACGATATCTACGTTGTACGGTGCAAGCGTGTTGATGAGCGCCAGATCGAATGCGACGCGATCAGGGTATTCGCGGTGGTCGACATGCTCGGTCAGAATCCCTGCCTTCCTGGCACGTTCAAGTCCGCCGGCATCGCCACGATTACTCAGAACGACACTTATGTCGAGATCGAGATCGTCGCAGCCAACCGAGTCTATAAATGCCTGCAAATTGGTGCCGCCACCTGAAATCAATATGGCGGCTGACTTTGAAGCGGTCATGACTTACGCCGTCAAACGTATGCAACCGGCCCGGCACCGGCAACCACCTGGCCAAGCAGCCAGGCGCGCTCGCCATTCGCGTTAAGCACCTCAATCGCGTTGTTGGCCTGGTCGGCCGCGACGACGGCGACCATGCCCACGCCGCAGTTGAAGGTGCGGCGCATTTCCCCCGTGTCGATACGACCGGTCGCCTGCAGCCAGTCAAAAATGGGCTGCTGCGTCCAGCTGTTGATGTCGATTTCAGCATGGACATCTGCCGACAGGATGCGCGGAATGTTGTCCGTGAGACCGCCACCCGTAATGTGCGCAAGACCGTGTACTGGTAACGCTGACATTAACCGGAGGATGGCATGCACATATATGCGAGTCGGTTCAATGAGGAGCGATTCTGCTGATGCGCCGTTTACGTCGCGATTCTCAGCCACTTCGAGAATCCTGCGAATGAGTGAAAAACCGTTGGAATGAGGACCGCTGGATGCCAGGCCGATTATCGCATCGCCGGCAGCGATTCTTGCGCCGTCGATAAGCTGGCTTTTCTCAACAGCGCCAACACAAAATCCCGCGAGATCGTATTCCCCGTCCGCATACATGTCGGGCATTTCGGCCGTTTCGCCGCCGATCAGCGCTGCGCCCGCCTGCTCGCAGCCGGCGGCGATGCCGCTGACGACGGCTGCGGCGACATCAGTATCCAGGCGACCGCAGGCAAAATAATCGAGGAAAAACAGTGGCTCGGCACCCTGCACGAGCACGTCATTGACGCACATCGCCACCAGGTCAATGCCGATAGAGTCGTGACACCGAGCGCGCTGGGCCAGTTTGAGTTTGGTGCCGACGCCGTCTGTGCCGGATACCAGGACGGGTTCCCGGTAGCGCTCCGGCGGAATGGCAAACAGGCCACCAAATCCACCGAGGCCGGCCAGGACCTCAGGTCGCCTGGTTTTGGCTACCATGGGCTTGATGCGCTCAACGAGCGCGTTGCCGGCGTCTATGTCAACGCCGGAATCTTTGTACGTTAGAGGTTTTGTTGTCATGCTTGCCGTTCTCGGACCGCCAGTTAAGTGGGCGCAGGCTTTAACTGCCTGTTCAAAGCGTTGCCAACTTATAGCGTGGCAAATCCTGTGAGGGCGATATAATAGAGCTTCGACAGGTCTCGTGAAACCACCCATTTTTGGTCCAGACGGACCGGGTACACTATATGCACAACAGGTCACTCATTCCCAGCGGAATTCTTAACACCAAGCTGCAAGCCTGGTTCGTCGCCCTGGCGTTGGTTGCAGGTGCAAATTCGGTCTTGTTCATGTCAGCGAGCGCTGTTGAAATGACGTCGATATATACGGTTGAGGTACCGCTGGACCCTGAAGACCGCAATCCGCGGCGTACTGCTTATCAGTTGGCGCTGAACGAGGTTCTCGTGCGCATGACCGGTTCCGCAGCCGTGGCGGAGTCCGAGGAATTGACGTCGATGTTTCCGAATCCGGAGCGTTACGTCAGTCAATTTCAGCCGGGTCCCGACAATACCCTGGTCGTGTCTCTGTACGGAGAAGAAATCGAGCGCGTGCTGCGCCAGGCAGGCGCGCCGATCTGGAGTGCTGATCGGCCGTTGACACTAATCTGGCTGGCGGTAGACCGGGGCAGGGGTGACCGGGAAATTATCGCTGCCGATGATCAGGGGCGCGATTTTGGCGCCTCCGATACGCCAGATGAACGCAATGAAATGCTGCGCGACCGGGTTCAGCAAATTGCCGTTCGCCGCGGCATTCCGGTTGCCTTTCCCCTTCTGGATACCACCGATCTACAAAGTCTCAGTTTCAGCGATATCTGGGGCGGATTCGATGAGCAGTTGCTTACGGCGTCGCAGCGCTATGACGCACCCTCCGTACTGGTTGGCCGTATCCGGCCTGGAACACAGCAGGCGTACCGGTGGACCTGGTATCGCGACGGCCAGCGACAGGACTGGAGCGGCGAGCCGGAGTACGCAATAAATCTGCTGGCAGACTCTATTGCCGCGACGGATGCCCTGGCCGGTAACGAGCTAAGTGAAAACATGCAGCTAACAATCTCCGGCATTGACTCTGTCAGGGAGTACGGTCAGGTCCAGCAGTATATGGAAAACCTGCGGGCACTCGATCGCTTGATGATCAAGTCCGTAAGCGCAGACAAAATAACCTACGAGGTTGAAATTCGCGGAGGTGCGGAACGGCTGCGCACTGCGCTTGCGTCAAGTAATATTCTTGTTCCCGTCAATTCATCCGACGCCACCCGGCCTGATTCTTACAACCGGCAGAGTAACCCGTTCGGCAATCCTGGGCGCGAGCGGGAAGATGCGCGCTCGCTGGAATACTTTTTTCGCGAAACTCAAAGGTCACCGATTAACGGTGAACCGATCCCGAATTAATCGCTGGCAGAAACCACACGTCTAAACCCATGTCCCTACGCTGGTTGCCAAACGCAATTTCCCTGATGCGCATCGCAATGATTGCGCCGATCCTCTGGTATATCGTAGAGGGTCGTTACGGTCTTGCGCTGGTCCTGTTTTTCATCGCAGGTTTTTCTGATGGCGTGGATGGATTTCTCGCGAAACGTTACGACTGGCACACACGGATTGGTGCACTCCTTGATCCCGTTGCCGACAAACTGCTCGTCGGCGGCACTTTTATCACGCTCGTAGCTACCGGTCTTATTCCCGTTTGGATGGCGGTTCTGGTGGTCGTACGTGACGTCGTAATAGTGGGTGGTGCCACGGTCTATAATTTTCTGATCAAGCCGGTGGAAGGCGAGCCGACTCGCATAAGCAAGCTCAACACCGCCCTGCAGCTGCTCTTCATCGTTTTCGTTCTGAGTCGTGCCGGATTTGGCTGGCCCGATGCTATCGCCATCACGATTATCGGTGCAAGCGTGGTCGTCACTATCGTTATCAGTGGCATTGACTACGTCTGGTCATGGGCGCGGCGCGCCCGGCAGTCTGCGGAACCGGATGCGCCTGCACCAGCCGCGAGCGAGGCGGGGAATAAAACTGACGAGTAGGATCTATGACGCAGCAATCTATCGTACGTAACACTTTCAGAAATAACTGGATGATCGCTATAGCGCTGGTCGGCTGGATATTGTGGCTGCTGGCGCCTGTATTGACGCCTTTTATTGCCGCGGCATTGCTGGCTTACATCGGGGATCCACTTGCAGACCGGCTGCAAAAGATGAAGTTGCCGCGATCCCTTGCAGTGGTTGCTGTTTTTTTTCTGACGTTCGCCGGGATCGCCCTGCTCGTGCTTCTTGTCGTGCCTCTCATCAGTACGCAGGTTTCCGCACTCCTGACCGCATTACCCGGAATTGTTACCCAGGCTGAGCAGGTATGGCTTCCCAACGTAACCGAGTTCCTGGGAATTGAGGGCGGGGACGATATTGGTATCGGTGCCTTCGTGGCGCGTTACAGCGATATGGCCGGCAGTTGGGGTGCGACGGTTCTCATGTCAGTCGGCCGCTCGGGCGGCGCACTCGCAGCGGCTGTGTTAAGCCTGTTCCTGATTCCGATCCTGACGTTTTACATCTTGCGTGACTGGGACTTGATCGTCCGCAGCTTTGGCTCATTGGTTCCTGAAAAGCAGCGGCAGACCGTTTTCAGATTGGCGGGTGAAACGGATGACGTACTCGGTGCGTTTCTTCGCGGCCAGATCATGGTCATGTTCGCGCTGGCCATTATCTATTCTCTCGGCCTGACCCTGGTCGGCCTCAAGTTTGCGATCGCCATCGGCGTGGTGGCCGGGCTGGTCAGCTTTGTCCCCTACCTTGGTTTTGTGTTTGGCATAGCGCTTGCAGGCCTGACCGTCGTCATGGAACCGGAGCCACTTCTGCGACTGGTTGGCGTCATTGCAACATTTTCTGTTGCACAGATGATTGAAGGCTCCGTGCTGACGCCGAAGTTGGTCGGCGATCGCATTGGCCTGCATCCCGTCATCGTCATATTCGCCGTTGCCGCTGGCGGCCAGTTGTTCGGTTTTTTCGGCATCTTGCTCGCATTACCGGCCGCGGCCGTACTTTCGGTGCTGGTCCGTTTCGCGTACGGAGAATACCTGGCGGAACACCCGCCGCCTGAGTCTTTGGCGCCGCAGGGCGATGAGACTTCATCGGATACCGCGACTTGAGTCAACTCGCGCTGCCGCTGAAACTTCAGGACCATGCCGTGTTTGAAAGTTTCCTGGCAACAGGGAATGAACCGCTGGTCGCATTCCTGCAGGACCTGTGTGCCAATCCGACCGGCCCCGGCGCGTGGCTGCGGGGCAGCCGCTCAACCGGGAAGACGCATCTGTTGCAAGCCGTGTGTGAGCGTGCTCGTGATCGGGCACAGTTTCTCCCGATGGGAAGTTTCGTCGATGTTGGTCCGGATATTCTCGACGGATTATCCAGCAGGCAGTTTGTCTGCCTCGACAATGTTGAGCGAATCGCCGGCCGCGAAGACTGGGAGCTCGCGTTGTTCGGCCTGTTCAACGCGTTGAGCGACACCGGGGGCCTGTTGCTGTGTTCAGCGACCGCGGCGCCGAGGACCAGCGGCTTCGTGCTGCCGGATCTTGTGAGTCGCTTTTCCCGACTGCCGTTATTCAAGCTCAATTCGCTGCAGGACTCCAATCGAATAGAGGCGCTTCAGTTGCGGGCACATCACCGCGGGCTGGACCTCCCCGGCGACGCAGCGCAATACCTGTTGCATCGGAGTTCACGTGATATGGCCAGTCTGTACGGCCTTCTCGACAGGCTCGATTCCGAGAGCCTGGTCGCACAGCGCCGGTTGACGATTCCCTTTGTCAGGGAAGTTCTCGGACTCAGTCAAACAGATAATTCAGGCGACTGAACGGTAGCCAGCCATCAGGCATTCGCCAGTTTCATAGCGATGCTTGCAACGCGTTTGCCTTGTGCCTGCGCAAGTGTTTTTTCAGACGCTGATAAAGTGTCCGGATCCCGGTTCCAGGTAACATGGCTGGCACCGTAAGGCGTGCCACCGTCCGTCGTCGTTGCGAGCGCGCCTTCCGTGTACGGTATGCCAACCAGCAACATGCCGTGATGAATCAGCGGCACCGCCATGGTGAGCAGCGTTGTTTCCTGCCCGCCATGTAATGACGAAGTGGACGTAAAAACGCCGGCGGGCTTGCCACTAAGCGTGCCGTTGAGCCAGTCGCTACCGGTGCCGTCCAGAAAATATTTTAGCGAGGCCGCCATGTTGCCAAACCGGGTAGGGCTACCGAGCAACAGGCCCGAGCACTCCCGCAGATCAGTTACGGTTGCATAGGGTGGTCCGGCCTGTGGCACGGCGTCCGCAGTGGCTTCTGTGACGCTGGTTACCGCGGGCACGGTCCTTAAGCGAGCGGCCGCGCCGGCAACTGAATCCACGCCCGTGCAGATCTCCCGTGCCAGGCTTTCTGTTGCACCAAACCGGGAGTAGTAAAGGACCAGGATTTCCATCATGACTTCAACAACGTCTCGACGTTCTCGGGAGGTCGACCAACGACCGCACGCTGGCCAATTTCATCGACGACAATCGGCCGCTCCAGGGCTTGCGGATGATCATGCAACCAGGATGCGAGCGCATTTTCATCGGCAAGTGGAATGCTGTCGCCTGCATTTCGAAATACTTCTTCGCCACGGCGCAGAAGATCGGCAAGGGGTACGCCGACCAGTTCGGCCAGTCGTAGCAAAGTGTCGCCGTCCGGTGGCGTCACAAGGTATTCGACGATTTTCGGCGTAACGCCATGTGATTCTATAATCTCTAATGTTTTCCTTGACTTGGAACAACGCGGATTGTGGTAAATAGTCACATTCATGGGGGATTTACCGGCCTCATGTAGATTGCAGGGATTGGCAACTCTAGCAGCAGATCGACGCGCCGTCAGTCGGGGTTGTGTTGCTTGACGCGGAGTGTCAGCGCTTGCTAGCGTTGCCGCGTGTCTTTGCCGCAGAAAACCATAGGGTACATTCGCCAAACCGGTGTGGCAGGGCGCGTTATTCTTGTCATGATGCTTATCGCGCTGGGCGGCTGCCAGTCAGGCCCACCAGTACAGGAAATGAGTGATGCAAGAATGGCGATCGCCGTTGCTCGCGATGCCGGCGCGGCTCAACTGGCGTCCGATGATTTACGCGCTGCCGAATCCCTGTTGAACAGCGCGCAGAGAAGTCTCACACAACGCAATTATGGCCAGGCACGCAGTGATGCGATTGCGGCCAAGAATCGCGCGCTTGATGCGTTGGAAAATGCCGAAACCGTGGACGAAAGGGACCCGCAGCCCTAGCCCGATTGCTGTCATGCCGAAAACCGATTGCTAGAACATGTGCCGTCAATTCAGGGTAACCGGTCGGGTGCAGGGTGTTTTTTACCGCGATTCGACTCGGACACTCGCAATGTCAAAGAACCTCCGAGGTCATGCCGTTAACCGGTCAGACGGCAGCGTCGAGGTACGCGTTTGCGGTGCAGACAATGAGATGGAAGCGTTACGCTCGTGGCTTTGGCGTGGCCCGCGGCAGGCCGATGTGCAAGACGTAGCTGAGCAGTCGGTCGAGTGTTGTCATCCCCGAGAATTCAGGACAGGCTGACGTTGCGCGATCCTAGCCCCTGAACCACTTGAGTCGCAGCTTATCGAGGACTTTATTCGGGTATTTACGTTTGCCCAGGCTGCCGTTATAACGGCCAAGCGCACGCGGCAAATTGCCTTTCTCGATTTCCAGGTAATACTTGAGAATTGTGCAGCCGAAGCGCAGGTTCGTCTCGATATGCATTAAATTATCATTGGGCCGACCGATTTCCTTGAGCCAGAAGGGCATTATTTGCATAAGGCCGCGCGCGCCAGCGACGGAAATTGCGAAGCGATCAAAATTGCTTTCGACGTCGATGACGGCCAGCACGAGTTCCGGCGGTAATTCGGCTCGAGTTGCCTCGCGATGCACACGCTTTAATATCTCGATTCTTTCCTGCGGGTTTTCAACCTGCCGTGCAAGCCGCGAGGACATGTCAGTCAACCAGACCTGCGCGTCGAAATGATCCTCGAAACTGTCCACTTCATTGGCAGCCTCGCGCAGCAACTCTATCAACGCCGGGTCAGGTTGCTCCTGCGCCGCTGCCGGCATTGCTAAGATCAGAAGAGCGGTTATGGTCAAAGCGATGCGCATGCATCTGCTCCTGTCACGACAAGGAATGCCAACGATTCCGTACGCCAGTAATCGACTAGCTTAACGATGACTCCAACAGCAAATTGAGAGCGTCATCACGTTTCATCATACGCGATTCTTCATCTCGTCGATGTCGGTATTCCAGTTCACCTGCTTCCAGACCACGCTCGCTGATGACCAGTCGATGAGGGATACCTATGAGTTCCGCATCTGCAAATTTTACGCCCGGGCGAGCGTCCCGATCATCGAAGAGAACGTCGACACCACGTTCGAGAAGTTCCTCATAAAGTGATTCTGCCGCTGCGCGGAGCGTTTCCGAACGATGCATATTGATTGGTATCAGGACAACGTCAAACGGCGTCAGAGGTTGCGGCCATATAATGCCGCGCTCATCATGGTTTTGTTCAATTGCTGCGCCTACGATTCGCGTTACGCCTATGCCGTAGCATCCCATCGCCATCGTAATGTCGTTGCCATCACTGTCCTGAATGGTCGCGTTCATTGCGTCTGAATAGTTCGTGCCAAGCTGAAAAATATGGCCCACTTCAATGCCGCGGGCGATTTGCAGCGTGCCCTTGCCGCCAGGACTTGGATCGCCCTCGACAACGTTGCGAATATCGACCGTAGCGGGTATGTCAATGTCGCGCGAAAAATTCACACCAGTGTAATGCGTATCAACTTCATTAGCGCCGCATACAAAGTCAGACATAGTTGCAGTCGCATGATCAAAATAAGTCGTGACTTTTAGTCCGATGGGCCCCGCAAATCCGGGTTCGCAGCCGGTCGCCTGGCGTACGGTGGCCGGATCCGCCATCGTTAGCGGCGCAGCGACACCAGGGAGTTTCGCAGCCTTGATCGCGTTCAGTTCGTGATCGCCGCGCAATACCAGCGCCACGGGCTCTGCATCTCCCTCGACAATTAATGTCTTCAGCGTATCTTGGGGGCGAACCTGCAAAAATTCAGCCAGTGCTTCGATGGTGCGCACGCCTGGCGTACTTTTCTTTTCAAGTTTGAGTTTTCCAGCAGCGGGTTTGCCGGCCGGTTTCAGCGTCGCCGCGGTTTCAACGTTGGAGGCGAAATTGTCGTCGTCACACCAGGCGATTGCGTCTTCACCTGAATCCGCCAGGACGTGAAACTCCTGCGAGCGATTACCACCAATTTCGCCACTGTCAGCATCAACAACGCGAAAGCCAAGTCCCAGTCGGTCAAAAATGGCCGTATAGGCGGCATGCATGATCTGGTAACCCTCTTCGAGCGAGGCGTGATCTGCATGGAACGAATATGCGTCCTTCATGATGAATTCGCGAGCACGCATCACGCCGAAGCGTGGCCTGATTTCATCGCGAAACTTTGTCTGGATCTGATAAAAATTGATCGGCAGCTGTTTGTAGCTGCGCAGTTCGCGACGGGCAATGTCAGTTATCACTTCTTCGTGAGTAGGACCAAAGCAATAGTCGCGTTGGTGCCGATCCTGCATGCGCAGCAGCAGGTTGCCGTATTTGTCCCAACGCCCCGACTCCTGCCACAGTTCGGCCGGCTGGACGGCGGGCATCAACAGCTCGAGCGCACCGGCACGATCCATTTCCTCGCGCACGATTGCTTCTACCTTACGCAGTACCCGCAGCCCTATCGGCATCCAGGTGAAAAGTCCGGACGCAAGGCGGCGAATCAGCCCGGCTCTCAACATCAGCTGATGACTGACAATCTCGGCATCGGCCGGAGTGTCTCGCAAAGTACTTAGTCCAAACTTGGTAAAACGCATGTATGATCGGTTTCCGTTTGCCGTGGCGGGCGTATTCTACACGAGTGTGTAAGTGAGAGATCGACTGAATCGTCTGTCACTGTTGGGCTGGGACCGGGCCCGGGGACAGGAAAGGAACCAGTAAGTTTGAAGGGTAAGCGCAATCCATTTGTCGCCAAGGAGGGTATTCCGTTCCTGGTGGTTGCGGCGGCCGCGACCGTCGCCAGTCTGAATTTCGGGTATGCCACTTACGCAGGCATTCCTGCGGTCGTGCTGTTCATATTTGTATTGATATTCAGGGATCCCCGCCGCGCAATCCCGGCGGTGCCGCTGGGCGTTGTGAGCCCGGTGGATGGAGTAGTCGTCGATGTTAATCTGACCGACAAAGGTGCACTTGCCACAGAAGCGCACAAAATTCTCATCAAGGTCGATAGTTTTGGTACCTATACGGCGCGCTGCCCTGTCGAGGGCAAGATCATGGACTTTCGCGGTGCGGTGCCGGATACCGCTGAGGCCGGAGCCTGCACGGGCCTTTGGGTACAGACCGATGAAAGTGACGACGTCGTGCTGCAGTTTCACGGTCATCGACTTGGCCTGGCGCCGCTTGCGTTTCTCGGTTACGGCGAGCGGGTTGGGCAGGGTCAACGCTGCGCCTATTTGCGGCTTACCCGACTCGCTGAAGTACAATTGCCAATCAATGGCCGAGTCCTGGTAGAAAAGGGGCAAAGGGTTTCCGCCGGTGTTGACGTGCTGGCCAAGCTGCCGCATCCCTGAGTAACACCAGGTGGTACGGAGACGATCAATGGCAGATGCAGGTACAGAAGACCGGCGCCGCGCCTACCTGAAGGCGCTGGAAATCGATGTTTACGCGCTGCGTGGTCAGCATACCGATGCACCGGAAGCAGAAGCTGAGCTCGACGCTCAAGATCCGGATAATCTGCCCGCTCCGGACTGGACGACGTTGCAAGCCAGGGTTTCTGCGTGCACGCAATGTATTTTACATAAGACCCGCACACAGACAGTTTTCGGTGTCGGTAGTCGCGCCGCTGACTGGATGATTGTGGGCGAGGCGCCCGGCGCCGAGGAAGACCGCCGCGGCGAGCCGTTTGTAGGTCGGGCAGGCAAACTGCTGGACGAAATGCTGCGCGCCTTGGGACTGTCACGCGAGCGGGTGTATATCGCCAATATCCTGAAATGCAGGCCCCCTAACAATCGTGACCCTGCGAACGACGAAGCGGATTCCTGCCGGCATTTTCTCGACCGGCAAATCGAACTGGTCGCGCCGAAGATTATTGTTGCCGTTGGTCGCATTGCCGCGCAGCGACTGCTGCAAACTGACGCGCCGCTTGGTCGACTACGTCAGCAAAAACACTACCTGGCCGATGGACAGGTACCCGTTGTTGTGACGTATCATCCTGCGTATCTGCTGCGCAGTCCGACACAGAAACGAAAGGCGTGGCAAGACCTGTGCTTCGCGGCGGCGATGATGAAAGAAGGCAACGAATGAATACACGGGTACGGGAGATTCCCGCTCATCTCAGGGTGATGGCGCATGACGATATCGCGCTGGTGTCCGATATCGAGCGTCGGAGCTACGACTTCCCCTGGAGCCACGGTGTCTTCAGGGATTGTCTTCTGGCTGGGTATAACTGCGTCGTAATAGAGCGCATCGACCGGGTGGTCGGCTATGGAATACTGTCTATCGCCGCCGGCGAAGCGCATATTCTGAATCTTTGCGTTGACCCGATGTACCGTGACCTGGGCTACGGTGAACGCCTGCTGGACGAAGTGCTCGATGTCGCAAGTCGCGAGGACGTCGGTGAAATATTTCTTGAAGTTCGTCCCTCCAACAAGAAAGCAATTTCACTCTATCGGAAAAAGGGATTTCGCAATATTGCGAACCGACCGGCTTATTACCAGGCAAAAGAGGGTCGTGAGGATGCCGCCGTTTTTTCCAAGGTCATGAAAAAAGCCGGGTAGCGGGATACGCCAGCAACCGTTAAACTCCGGCCCCTTTGCGGCGGGTTCCCATGTCACCCATTCAGAAGGAAGTGAGCAGGAGGCGCACTTTCGCCATCATCTCTCACCCGGACGCGGGTAAGACCACGCTAACAGAGAAACTTCTGCTGTTCGGCGGCGCCATCAATATGGCGGGCACAGTAAAAGGCCGTAAAGCCAGTCGGCATGCAACGTCGGACTGGATGGCGCTCGAGCAACAGCGCGGTATCTCGGTCACGTCCTCGGTGATGCAATTTCCGTATCGGGACCGGGTCGTCAATCTCCTTGATACGCCTGGACATGAGGATTTTTCCGAGGATACCTATCGCACGCTGACTGCGGTGGATTCGGCGTTAATGGTTATCGACTGTGCCAAGGGCGTCGAGAAGCGCACCGTAAAGTTAATGGAAGTTTGCCGACTGCGCGATACGCCGATCATGACTTTCATTAACAAGCTTGACCGCGAGGGGCGTGAGCCGGTCGATTTACTGGATGAAATAGAATCCGTGCTCGGCATCGCCTGCTCGCCCGTCACCTGGCCTATTGGCATGGGACGGTCACTGAAAGGCGTCTATCACCTGCTGCAGGATCGCATTTATATTTATTCCGCTGCGGGGCGTGAGAAGGCATCGACAATCGCCGCAGTCGAGGGCCTGCATTCTGACGAGGCCAGTACTATTCTTGGTGACAATGCCCAGGAATTTCGTGACGAAGTCGAACTCGTCAAAGGCGCCTGTCCGGAGTTCGATATCGCGCAATACCTTGCGGCAAAACAGACGCCTGTGTTTTTCGGCTCGGCCATATCAAATTTCGGTGTTCGCGAGCTGCTCGATGAGTTTGTGGAACACGCGCCGCCGCCGGGAGCGCGGGATAGCGAGACGCGGCAGGTAAAGCCGGATGAAGAAGACCTGACCGGGTTCGTTTTCAAGATACAGGCCAATATGGATCCGGGGCACCGCGATCGCATTGCTTTCTTAAGGATCTGTTCGGGGGAGTACAAAAAGAATATCCGGCTAAAGCATATTCGGTCCGGCAAAGAGATGAAGATTGCCGATGCGATCACCTTCATGGCCGCCGATCGACAGCAGGCCGAGTCGGCCTACGCAGGCGACATTATTGGTCTGCACAATCATGGCACGATCAATATCGGCGATAGCTTCACGCGTGGAGAGGAGCTGCGTTTTTCCGGGATTCCAAGCTTTGCCCCGGAGATTTTCAAACGTGCGATCCTGAAAGACCCGCTCAAGCTTAAAGCCCTGCACAAAGGCCTTGCGCAGCTCTGCGAGGAAGGCGCGACGCAACTATTCAAGCCAATGCGCAATAACGATCTGATACTCGGCGCGGTCGGCCCGCTGCAGTTCGATGTAGTGGCGCATCGGCTGCAGGACGAATACAAGGTTGAGTGTCAGTTCGAACCAATAAGTGTTGCAACCGCACGCTGGGTCGAAACCAGTGACGATAAAATGCTGCAGGAATTTCAACGCAAAGCGCACGATAATCTTGCTCTGGATCACAGTGATAGCCTGGTCTACATCGCACCCACCAAGGTCAACCTGAGCCTCACGCTGGAACGCTGGCCGGAAATATCGTTCAGGACAACCCGCGAGTACTAGGCAGTCTCAGCGACTTTCGCGTTGGTCCATCGGGTATGCCTGCACCAGCGTCAATTGCCGACGGGCAACTGCAGAGCAGGTGTCAGCGGTTGCGCGAAAACTCGTCAACGGCAGTCTGCAGTGCCGGAATGCCGATTACCCCCGGCGGGCCGTAGCGAGCCTGCAGATAAAGATCGGTAATGTGTTGCGCCGATTCACGCAGTGTCGCGCGTTCCTCGCCCAGGCGCTTCGAATAGGTCAGCGGAGTTTCTCCCATGCCGGGATCGACGCCCGCGGCAGCGGTGAACTTGCTATACAGTCTTGCGGCGTGATCCTTTGGTGGCGGTCGATAGCGCATGATCAACAGTGCGCTTATCAGGCCGATCAGGATGGCCAGGATGACGACCAAGGTCAGCATCATTTTTTGCCAGTCGGGATCCTGCATTCCAAGCCACTCCATGAAGCGACTCTGATTGTCTGGCCCGTAAGCAAGGATCCATTCATTCCACTTTGCGTTGAGAGCGTCCCAGGTGAGCGTCAATTGATACAGAAATTCTGACGGCGCGCTGAGTCCCCAGTCCGCGCCAATACCGTCAAACATTGCCCCAGAGCGGCCCGCGTCAATTCGTTCCGGCGCGACCGCTGCGGTTGGATCGACGCGATACCAGCCGCGCCCTGGCAGCCAGACTTCATTCCACGCATGCGCATCCGCCTGTCTGACAATCATGTATTGTCCGAGAGGATTGATTTCACCGCCCTGGTAACCGAGAACGACTCTGGATGGAATACCCGCAGCGCGCATCAATACCGCAAATGCCGAAGCATAATGTTCGCAAAACCCGCGGCGCGTTTCGAAAAGAAAGCTGTCTACCGGGCTCTCGCCGAGCGCGGGCGGCTCGAGCGTGTAATAAAATTCCTCGCGATTGAATTTCTGCAATACCTGGTTGATGAAGACTTCATCGGAGCCAGCCTTTGCCCGCAATTCGCGGGCAAAGGCTTTTGAACGTTCGTTGCCGGTCTCAGGCAGACGGGTGTAGCTGATGCGGCGGAAACTGGACAATTGCCGTCCCAGGCGGAAATCGGTGTATGAAACCGCGCTGTAGGTCGTGCGCTGATCCAACGGCTGCATCCGCGCTAGTTGCTGCTGGGATGCCATAAACGTTCGATCCAGACTCCACTCGGAGGGCACATCCAGTGCGAACACCCAGTGCTGGCGTGTCGGTTCCATCGTGACCTGGTAGGAAACCGGCTCTCCTGCATATTCGACTTCACTGCGAGCGAGCGGATCGATGGACGGACCACCCCCGGTCCAGGTACGGCCGTTGTAGTTATACAGGACCAATCCACGCCAATAGCGCTGATGCGGTGGCGGTGGTGTGCCGTCGAAATTGACACGAAACGCCACAGCATTCGACAGCGACAACGAGCTGATGTCGCCTGGACTCATGCGATCGCTCAGTCCCGATGTGGCGCTGCCCGAATCAATCGGCACCGCCCAGAACGGGGTCGCGATTCGCGGAAAAAATATCCACATCGCAATCATCAGCGGAGCAGCGTATGCGACCAGTCTTGCCGCAGACTTGAAGCTGCCGCCAATAGAGGCCTGCCGGGAAACAGACATATGCAGCCATGCGGTCATCGTAAACAGCACGCCGGCGATAAGAAATGGCAAAGACCACATATACTGCTCGCGCAACAGCGACGACATGATCAGAAAAATTGAGATAAACAAGAGAACGAACTGATCGCGTCGTTGCCGGGTTTCCAGAAGTTTCAGTGCGGCCATGACAGCGAGCAACGCGGAGCCGGGACCGACGCCGCTAACAGACTCATAGGAAAGCAAAACGCCTACAAAACACGTCAACGCCAGGAGAATGCGAATCCAGGCGGGCGGCAACCGCCAGCGCTTTCGTTCTACCTGCCAGCGCCAGCCGGCGCAGACAATAAACGTGCCCGTCGCCCAGAACGGGAGAAACTGCAAGTGGGGCACCACGGCGAAAGTGAGCGCCGCAAGCGTCCAGGGCAGGCTGGTGAGCAGCGAGCCGTCAGTGCCGGTCCGCTTGCTCATGGATATTCTCCATAGCGCTCGTCATCTTCGATGCCGAAGAATGCGAGCGCCTCCAGGCACCGGTGACGCTGCGCTTCGCCATGTCCGGGCTTGAACTCGTTGCCAGGTAGTCGCACGCCGTAGTCGCTTTGGGTGCGGTCGGCATCAATAATCCAGCGTGTCAGAATCGAAAGGCGCTGTTCGGTATCAGCGGCTTCCACCTGCTCAAAGTCAAACCACTGGCTGCTGGTGTCGGCACCCGAAAACCGCTTCGACAACAGATCGCCACTTCTTGCGTAGGCCTTCCAGGCGACATGTCGTGGTGAGTCACCGATTTGGTAACGACGCAGTCCGGCGAAATCCTCTTCGCCCCGGGCGTCATGCTGGCGATGCCCGTGCGCTGATTGTGACGGCGGCGGTTCCGGCACGGATCGAGCGGGCTTGGGGTAGACCAGCCCGGTCAGGTCCATGTACAGCCACGCCCAGGCACGGAACAGCTCGAACGGAAACAGCGTGCGAATACCGAAGCGGTTCAGATGAATGCGACCGCGTTTCGCTGTCGGGATTTCCAGCTTGAAAAGTCGACTCTCTCCCGGGGCAAGCTCGGCTATTCCGCTGGATACTCCGCCAACATACAGCTGCAAATTCGGCCTGCGGTTTTTCGAATGGTTGGTTATCGCAATCTTGAACTCCGCCGCCTGCCCGGCGAATACAGGCTCGACGCCGGCGAAAGCGATTTCAAGTCCGACCAGGTTCCGCTGGCACTGGTGCATCGCGACGAAACCGATTCCTGCCAACAGAAAGGTTAATACGAATGAAAGGTTGTTGTTGTAGTTCATCGAACCCAACAACATCGTAAATACCATCAGGGCGAACACCAGGCCAACGGTGGTCGGCAATATGTAGATCCGCCGGCTTTTCAGGCGAGTAATTAATTTATCCTTGCCCTGGCGTCGCTTTGCCCAGCCGCGTACGCGTGACCCGATCGCACGTCGGTAGGTCGCTATAGAAAAAAACTCAACGGTCTGCTGGTAATAACTCATGCAATCGCCAGGCGGAAACGGTATTCGCGCCGTTTACCCGGGAATTATCGCTAGGGTATGCGGACGCTATCGAGAACATGTCGACTTAACTCAGCTTGTGTCCGAAAGGCAGAATTGCTGGCGGCCTTTAGGCGGTGGCCGGCGACTGCCACGAATACGGCCTGCACGTCATCGGGAAAGACGCCAGAGTGATTTTCTATAAACGCGTGCGCCCTTGCTGC
This sequence comes from Woeseiaceae bacterium, assembly GCA_021773135.1. Lineage (GTDB taxonomy): Bacteria > Pseudomonadota > Gammaproteobacteria > Steroidobacterales > Woeseiaceae > SZUA-117. The sequence goes on from JAJFKP010000057.1 coordinate 90,514, forward strand.
CGCTACCAGCGCCAGCGATCCTCGCGGCGACAAGCCGATTTCAATTTCAGGGGATTCCCGCGTAAAACGCACCAGTGCCTGAATGTAATCCACGAGCGGATCTGTCATGTGCACCCTGGCCGCCGCTTTTTGTAGTTCACGCAAGATATCGGGGTTCAGGCTTGGCTCGATCTCGGTAAGCAGTTGGCGCCGGTCGGCGCCGATCAACAAAGCACGTTCGCTGTCTTCATTCGGATAGCCGAGTTCGAGGCGCATGAGAAACCTGTCCAGCTGCGATTCGGGAAGCGGGAACGTGCCAATCTGGTCGGATGGGTTTTGCGTGGCGACCACAAAGTAAGGGGAGGGCAGCTCATGAGTTGTGCCGTCTACTGAAACCTGTCGTTCTTCCATCGCCTCCAACAACGCGCTCTGCGCTTTTGGGGTGGCCCGATTAACCTCATCGGCCAACACCAGTTCGGCGAAAATCGGACCCTTCTGAAACTGGAACTGGCCACTGCCCTGATGGAACACAGATACGCCAACAATGTCGGCTGGCAACAGATCGGAGGTGAACTGAACACGTTGAAAACTGAGCCCCAGGACGCGCGCCAGAGACTGCGCCAGAATGGTCTTGCCAAGTCCCGGCAAATCCTCGATCAACAAATGACCGCGCGCGAACAGGCACGCCAGCGACAGAGAAATTTCGGCATCTTTACCCAGGACGATACCGCCCAGCGAACGCCGTGCGGCATCTATAGCCGCTCTTTGTTTATCGTCGCTAAGTGGCAGCTTCTCAAGGGTGTTTCCCTGCTGCATCTGTCACTCCCATGTCCGTCGCTGCATCAAAACCAATTTTGGCCAAATCCCGCCTGCAATGCACGGTGTGGCCCCCAGGATTGTGAACTGATCCTCACATTCGAATTAATGGCTTGCCCGAAGTCGTGCAAGTTGCTCGTCGAGCTGCGCAATCTGCTGTTCGAATTCTGCAACCCGCTGTCTTTCCTGTGTGACCACGGCCGCTGGCGCATTGTTCACAAATTTCTCGTTCTCGAGTTTCGCGTTGCTTCGAGCAAGCTCAGTCGCTGCTTTGTCACGCAGTTTCGTGAGGCGTTCTACCTCAGCTTCGATGTCGATCAAACCAGCCGTTGGCACGAGTAGCCTCATGGTGCCAAGCAGTGCAATTGCGGCCTGCGGCGCTTCCTCATCTTTGGCAAGCGGACGTATAGATTCGACTCGACCAACTCGTCTAAGAAGGAGCGCGTTACTGTCCGCAAATTCAAGGTCTCTGTCGTTGTATGCTTCCAGCAATACCGGCACGACCTTGCCTGGTGAGATGTCATTTTCTCCCCGGATCTGCCTGATGCCGAGGATAAATTGTTGCACCCATTCCAGCTCTTCTTCGGCATCATTGTCGCGACATGCAGGCTCTGCCTCCGGGTAAGGTCGCAACATGATAGTTTCACCATTGATGCCTGCCCGCGGCGCAACCTCCGACCAGATCTCCTCCGTAACGTAGGGCATCAACGGGTGCAGCATTCTCAATATGCTTTCCAGCGTGTTCACCAGGGTTTGTCGCGTGCCGCGCTTCTGTGCCTCGGTCGACGTGTCAGATTGCAGCACCGGTTTCGAAAGTTCCAGGTACCAGTCACAAAACTCATGCCAGGTGAACTCATAAATTGCTGCCGCAGCCAGGTCCAGCCGATAGGTTGCGAAGCATTTCTGCATCGTCTGGGCGGTTACCTGCATGCGCGAACGAATCCAGCGATCCGACGTACTGAATTCAGTCTCACCGTCGGTCAGTTCTTCAGTATTCATCAGCACATACCTGGAGGCATTCCAGAGTTTGTTGCAAAAATTCTTGTAGCCGTCGATCCGGCCAAGGTCAAACCGGATGTCTCGACCCGTCGTCGCGAGTGACGCGAACGTAAAGCGCAACGCATCGGCACCGTAGGCATTGATGCCATCAGGAAACTGTTTGCGCGTAGAGGCCTCGATGCCGGGTTTCAGGTGATTCTGCATGAGCCCACTGGTGCGCTTTTTCACCAGTGTCTCAAGGTCGACGCCGTCGATCAGATCGAGAGGATCCAGCACATTGCCCTTGGACTTCGACATCTTCTGGCCTTCCTGGTCGCGAATCAACCCGTGAATATAGACCTCGCGAAACGGTACATCGTCCATAAACTTAAGACCCATCATGATCATGCGGGCAACCCAGAAGAAGATAATGTCAAAGCCTGTAACCAGCACATTACCCGGGTAAAACGTTTCCAGAGACGGCGTTTTTTCCGGCCAGCCCTGAGTGCTGAATGGCCATAGCGCCGATGAGAACCAGGTATCGAGCACATCGTCGTCCTGGCGAAGTACAACGGAATCATGCAGGTTGTTCTTGGCCCGTGCGTCCGCCTCGTCGCGGCCAACAAATACGTTGCCGTCCTGGTCATACCAGGCCGGAATGCGGTGGCCCCACCACAGCTGGCGACTTAAGCACCAGTCCTGGATGTTGTGCATCCATTCGAAATAGGTTTTCGACCAGTTGGCGGGTACGAATTTTATATCGCCTTCCTCGACAGCCCTGATGGCGGGCTCCGCAAGTGGTTTGATATCGACATACCACTGATCCGTCAGGTAAGGCTCAACCACAGCGCCACTGCGATCGCCGCGCGGCAGCTTCTGTTCGTACTCCTCGACTTTGTCCAGGAGGCCAAGCGCATCGAGATCTGCCACTATCTTTTCGCGTGCAACGAATCGATCCAGGCCACGGTAAGGTTTCGGCGCGCTGTCGTTAATCGCGGCGCTGTCAGTCAGAATGTTGTATTCAGCGAGGTCGTGTCGCTTGCCGATTTCGTAATCATTAAAATCATGCGCCGGTGTGATTTTGACGCAGCCTGTACCGAATTCCGGGTCTACGTAATCATCGGCGATCACCGGAATGCGACGATCAACCAGCGGCAGTATTATTTCCTGGCCCACCAACGCTCTGTAACGATCGTCATCAGGATGCACCGCAACGGCGCTGTCACCCAGCATGGTCTCCGGCCGGGTTGTCGCGACCACCAGGTAGCCGTCTCCGGAGGCAAGCGGATAGCGAAAGTGCCAGAGGTTGCCGTTTTCGTCGCTTTGTAGCACTTCGAGATCGGACAACGCTGTGTGCAAAACCGGATCCCAGTTCACCAGGCGCTTGCCGCGATAGATCAGGCCTTCGTCATGAAGGCGGACAAATGCTTCCAGTACGGCAGTGGACAATTTGTCGTCCATGGTGAAGCAATCGCGTTCCCAATCGAGTGACGCGCCCATGCGCCGGAACTGGTTGGCAATCTGGCCACCGGATTCGCTTTTCCAGTTCCAGACACGTTCGACGAATTTTTCGCGACCGAGATCATTGCGCGACAGTCCTTCCGCATTGAGTTGGCGCTCAACCACCATTTGCGTCGCAATGCCGGCGTGATCCATGCCGGGCTGCCACAGCGTGTTGTGACCATTCATTCGATGATATCGCGTTAGAGCGTCCATAATGGTGTCCTGAAACGCGTGTCCCATGTGCAATGTGCCCGTCACGTTGGGCGGTGGGATAACGATGCAGTACGGTGCGCCGCTGCCGGATGGCGCGAACCAGCCGTTTTCTTCCCAGCGCTGGTACTGGCGCTCCTCGATGTCTTTTGGGCGGTAGGACTTATCCATGTCTGCGTTCGATCTTAAGTATGAAAAGTATGTAAGCCCGGCGACAGGAGCGCTGCCGCCGGGTCAGAGTTTGTGCGTATTGAGTGTGTGACCCTGATCGCGATATTGTGCGAAGCGCTCACGACTTTGCGTCTTGCTGCTTTCGTCGGAGGTTACAACTTCTGCTACGCGTGGAAAAGAGGATATATTTTCCGGTACCGCGTCGCCCAGGTTAATCAGAAGATCGGGTTTCACCTCTGGTCGGTCGTCGTGGCCGATCGTGACCGGCGACACCGGTTCAGCGCTCGCCGTGCCGGAAATTTCATGGGGTACAAAACTTCCGTCGCGAAAGGTCCACAGGAGATCATCGAGTCGTTGCCCGGCTGCTGCATCCGCCACTTTAATGTGCACGGTATTATTGAGCCGATAGGCTTTTTCAGCCAGGCGGCACGCGAACTGGTGGCGTGCGCCATCGCCATTCGCCTGCAGCACGTAGAAGTCGATTTGCGCCACGTTCAGGCTGTGGCGTGGCAGTGTCGCAGGACGATTTCGGACAACATGGGCACCGGCCGGCCTGTGCTGCCTTTCGCGCTGCCTGATTTCCAGGCTGTGCCCGCAATATCGAGGTGGGCCCAGTTCATATCCGAGGTGAACTTGCTCAGGAAGCTCGCCGCCGTAATCGCACCGCCCTCGCGACCACCGATATTGGCAAAGTCTGCGAAATTGCTCTTGAGCTGCTGCTCATATTCGCCGTCGATTGGCAGTTGCCAGGCACGATCGTCAGCGGCAACGCCCGCTGCCATGATGTCACGTGCAAGCGCATCGCTGCGGCTCATAACCGCCGTGTGGTGATGACCCAGGGCAATCACACAGGCACCTGTCAACGTAGCAACGTCCAGGATGACCGCCGGCTTGAAACGGCGCGAGTAGGTTAGCGCGTCGCAAAGTATGAGACGGCCCTCTGCATCTGTGTTGAGGACTTCAATCGTCTTGCCAGCCATGCTTTCGATAATGTCTCCTGGTCGCGTCGCGGTACCGCTTGGCAGGTTTTCGCAAGTTGGCACCACCACGGTCAAGTTGACCGGCAGCTTCAGTTTGGCGACGACGGCCATCGTCCCGATGACGGAGGCCGCTCCACACATGTCGAATTTCATTTCATCCATGCCGGGGCCCGGTTTCAATGAAATTCCGCCAGCATCAAAAGTGATGCCCTTGCCGACCAGCACAATCGGTTTGTCCTTTCCTGCCCCTTTGTACTGCATGACGATTAACTTGGCAGGCAATTCCGTGCCGCTGGTAACGGAGAGGAAGGAATGCATTCCGAGCCTTTTTATTTCGGCTTCTCCAAGAACTTTCGTCGTCACGGATTTATACTGACGGCCCAGCTTTTGGGCTGTCCGTCCAAGATAAGCTGGCGTGCAAATGTTTGGCGGCAGATTGCCGAGGTCACGCGCCAGCGACATACCGCCGACGATTGCCTGGCCATGTTCTGCGCCGCGTAGTGCTTTGGCGGCGTCGCCGCGCGACGCGACCGCAATGCAGATTTCCTTTAGCGCGGGGCCCCGCGATGGTCTGCCGCTTTTCGTCTCTGTGAATCGATACAGCTCGCAGCCAATTGTCTCCACCGTATATCTGGCAGCATAATAGGCGTCCGTTTCGCCGACCGATTCAAGATTGAGATAGCTAACGACATCGGCAATCTTACTGCTCTTTATCAATTTGGCGGCGGTACTGATCGCGCGTCGAAATTTGCTGATGGTTAAGTTATTCGATTTGCCGAGACCAACAATCAATACGCGCTTGGCGCGGACGCCGGCCACTGCCGTCAACAACAGACTGCTGCCCACCTTGCCGTTTAAGTCACCGTCTTTGACGAGCTTTTTCAGGACGCCTTTGGATGATTGGTCAATATCGGCTGCGCCGACTCCAAGGTCGCCATCGGCGTAAACGCCCACAAGCACGCAGTCGCTGGCCCGGCGTGATGCCGCGCTGGTGGTGGTACCTAATTCCATCGATCAATAACTCCTCGAACGCCCGTTCCGTCCCGTTTGCTGCGGCGGTCGTAATGGAATCTGCGACAGCTCACAATAATGCCCGGGAGGCGCTGGCTTGTTTTTGTTAGCGGTTGTCATTCAGCCAGTCACCCACCACGTACGCCGGGGCAACGGTCTATTGCACTGGGTCTTGTGGCACGGGGACTGTCACGGACAAATTAAAAGCGGTAGTCTACCCGATCCGGCTGAACATGGGGCAATTCCGGCTGTCCAAACGTCAGCAAAATCACCGATATAGCAATGTTTCGAATACTCGATCGATATATTTTTCGTGAAATCGCCCAATCCTGGCTGGCGGTCACGATGGTATTGCTGGCGATACTGCTTACCAACCAGTTTGCACGCGTCCTGGGTGATGTGGCCAAGGACAAATTACCGAAAGATGCGGTATTTCAAATCATCGGCCTGACCGGCCTCCAGTACCTGACCATCCTGGTGCCAATTGGCCTATTCCTCTCGATAATGCTGGCGCTGGGCCGACTGTACCGGGACAGCGAAATGCCCGCGATGATGGCCTGTCGGGTTGGCCCGATTGGCATCTACCGACCACTATCCTTCCTGTTGCTGCCGCTCGTCGTGGCAGTCGGCTGGCTATCGATGGAAGTCGCGCCGATGGCCCTGACAGAAATCGAGCGGGTGGGCCTCGAAGCTCGGCGCCAGGCTGATTTGGCGAGCATCGAGCCCGGCCGGTTTACCAGCGATGGCAGTCAGGGCGCTGTTGTTTATGCGGAGAATGTGACGGCCCAGGGCGTCATTGAGAAGGTATTCCTGCAGCGGCTTACCGACGATGGTCTCGAGGTGGTTATCGCCGAGCAGGGCGAACAAATAGATTCCGACGACCCGAACAAGCGCTTCTTCGTGCTGCACCAGGGCCGGCGTTATGAAGGTATGCCTGGCACCTCGAAGTTTCGCGTGATGGAATTTGCGGAGCACGGCATTCCGTACCAGTTGCCGAACATCGAGGAACCCGAACTTGAACCTCGTGCGATGCGCACCGCGGATCTGCTGTCCTCTAACGCCGCGGCGACTTCGGCGGAATTGCACTGGCGCATCGGTATTCCGCTGTCGACGTTGATACTTGCAGTGCTTGCCGTGCCGTTAAGTCGCAGTCAGCCGCGACAGGGACGCTATGGGCGTCTTGCGATCGGGCTGCTGGTATTCATAATTTATTTTAATCTTATGAGCGCCGGAAAGGCGTGGCTGGAACAGGATGTCGTACCCGCGTGGTTGGGCCTCTGGTGGGTGCACGGCGGGATGCTGCTCGCGGCCATGGTTTTGCTTGGATTTCAGAATGGCGTGCATCGCCGGATATTGTCGACCGGAGCAAAGGTATGAGCTTGCTGGCGACATACCTGATGCGCTCGATTCTCTCCAGTACCCTGCTGGTTCTGCTGGTGCTTCTGGCACTTGCGGGGTTGTTCGAATTTATTGGCCAGCTGGATACTACGCAGGGCAACTACCAGATTCCGCAGGCGCTGTTATTTGCGCTGCTGCGCCTGCCACAGTTGTCGTTCGAAATGCTGCCCATTGCAGCCCTCATCGGCGGGTTGCTGGGATTGGGTGCGCTGGCTAATAACAGCGAGCTTGTGGTCATGCGCACGGCCGGATTGTCCGTGTGGAAACTGGCAGGCATGGTCGCTGCTTCGGGCGCCGTGCTCATGATTCTTACCGGGTTAGTTGGCGAGTTTATCGGCCCGCCGCTCGACTATTTTGCTCGCACCATGCGTGACGAAGCGCGTTATGAAAAGGAAGACCGGGACATTGGCAACGCTGCGTGGGTAAAGGATGGACCGGTGATACTGCATCTTGAACGTATCAATTCTGAATTCGAATTCGGCGCGCTCTACATGTACCGATTCAATGAAGACAATACGCTGAGCTCGATCGCGCGCGCCGACAATTCCGGAATCGATGATTCGGACAAGTGGATTCTGGAGAATTTCAGAGAGACGCGGTTCCAGGACGATTCTGTGCAGGTTGTCGAATCTTCTTTCGCGGTACAGTCGTTTGACCTGGATGCCGACATGCTGGGCGTCACATTAGTGAAGCCCGTCAGTTTATCCGCCCGCGGTTTGATGAGTTACATTAACTACCTGAAAAGAAATGAACTTGACGCGCAGCGTTACGAAACAGAGTTGTGGTCAAGAATTGCGCGCACGGCTACAGTAGTCCTGATGCCTGTTCTCGCACTCGCATTTGTATTCGGCTCGCTCCGGTCGGCCGGGTCGGGCGGTCGCCTGATGCTCGGCGTTCTTATCGGACTCGGATATTTTCTTGCCAGCGAAATGCTCGCCAACTCGGGCCAGGTATTCAGACTGAATCCCGCCATTATCACGTGGTTTCCGTCGCTGGCCTTGTTATTAATTACTGGCTTCGCATTATCGCGCGTGAAATAAAGCCGGGGCGTTTACTCGTCCGGTTTCGGGTAATAGCGAATGCGTGTGTCAGACAGGCGATCGTGCCAGGTAAGCCCGTCTTTATCGAATAATTGCCACAAGAATCCCAGGCCGAGCGGCACCAGGGACAGAATCGCTGCGAAGAAGCGCAGACTTGCCCGGGCAATATCAGGGCGCGAACCATCGGCGCATTCCACCTGCACACGCCAGGCCTGCATGCCGAGTGTGCGGCCCGATTTTGTCCAGAAGCCGACAAAAAAGCCGTAAGCCACGAGCAGCAGGATCAGCCGATACGGCCCCTCACCCGGCGCCACCGGCTCGCCGCCGCGAAGGGCAACGAACGGCAGTGTAAACATGAACATCAGCGCCAGAACGAGCAGACTGTCGTACAGTATGGCGCCCAGTCGGCGGGCAAGATTGACGTTATGCATGGGATATCGGCTCCAAATCGCGACGTTTGTATTCTTTGCCAATCCAGAGAACCGCGATGCTCCAGATGACAGCGATCGGCACACATAGCAGAGCTATGCCACTCAGTCCGATGCCGCTGATCGACCGAATTGTCCAGGTGGATACTACGTCCCAGCCACGATAAACAGCCGTATCGATAAAGTTCTTCGCCTTGTATTTCGCTTCCTTGGATACGACGGCGAACAGCATGTCGTTGGTGGGCTTGCTAAACCCGAATCCAAGCGAGCGCCGCAGCACCTGCAACCCCGCGATGATGATAAACGTGGGATTGATCGCGAGCAGCGTGAATCCGACCACTGAGATGACGGGCAGTAACGCCAGCGTGCCACCGACGCCTAGCTTACGAACGGAGTGTTTGACCAGGAGCAGCTGCCCGACAAAAGACAATGCGTTGATCATGGCATCCATAATTGCAAAAACCTGGGTCTGCCTGTCTGTACCATCAAAAGTAATACTGACCAGCTCAGCCATGTACATGTAGGTCGCGCCACCCAGGAAATTTGCACACGCGAGCGCGAACGCAATAGCGGCGAAATACGGCGTGGTAAGCACCATCTTGGCGCCGGCCCAGGCGCTGCCACCGATCACCGCCGGTTGCGTCGCCGCCGCTTGTCCAACTTCGCGAGCCTCGTTTTGCTGCCTTACCCACGAGCGAAGCTTAAATACACAGTAAACGGCAAGCATCAGGATCGCTGCAGAAATTGGCAACAGGTTCTGAAACCCAATTCGGGTAACCAACAGGCTGGTCACAATCGGACCTACCAGTGCGCCCGTGCTGCCGCCGGCTGAAATCACGCCGAACAATCGCCGACTTTGTTTTCGCGAATAAATATCGGCCATGAAGCTCCAGAAGACCGATACGACAAACAGGTTAAAAACGCTTAGCCAGACAAAAAAAGCGCGACTAATCCAGACCTGATCGAACCCGTTCGATTGCGCATACGTAAAAACGCCATAGAAAAGCAGAATGTTGGCGATGAAAAAATAGTAAATCCACGGCAGGAAAACCCGCCGCGGATACTTCGAGGTGATCCAGCCAAAAATCGGAGTCACGATGAGCATGAGAACAAACGTGCCGGTAAACAGCCAGGGAATGTTGCGTACACCGCTGACAATTGCCATCGTTTCGCGCACGGAGCGCAGCATGTAATAGGAAGACAAAATGCAAAAGAAATAGGTGAACGACCAGGCGACAGCGACAAACTCGCCGGGTTCAATTCCCAGCGTACGGCTGACAAGCCGGACGATACCGGCTTTGTGTGTATTGTTTTCTTCGTTTGAGTCCACGTGGACCTGTCTTTGCTATTCGAGAGTGTGGCGATCCCGGAATGCTGTGTTATTGTTTTTTGAGCAAGCCCACACATAAGGGGAGGGCTTGCAACGCTGCAGTCTACACGCCAGCACGCGTTATGCAGAGTTTGAATTTCGCCCGACCAGAAAAACAACAAAGGAGATGGTTGTGGAATTAGTTGCTATTGTCACAGGCCTTGCATTGCTGCAGGCATTTTGGTTCGCGTTTCAGGTGGGGCAGGCCAGGGTGAAGCATGACTGCCCTGCACCCGCCATGTCCGGGCCGCCCGAGTTCGAACGCGCGTTTCGTGTGCATATGAATACGATCGAACAGCTGGTCCTGGTGATCCCGGCACTGTGGATATTTGCTACCTATGTACGGCCCGACGTCGCGGCGGGTCTCGGCCTCGTCTACGTCATCGCGCGACAGGTTTATCGTGGCGCGTATATCGCTGATCCCGGCACGCGGTCCATGGGCTTCGGGCTCGGGGCGCTGGTGCTGATGGTGCTTGTTTTCGGCGGAATGATAGGCGCCGCCATGCGGCTCTTCTGAGCGATGTGATGTCCTGACCGGTGCCGCAACTTGCCACATTCATAGACCTGCAGGAGCAGCAGCACACTCTGGGTCTGTATTGCATGGCATGCGATCGATGGGGCGAGGCGGATCTGTCTCGACTGATTGCTTCCGGCCGCGGTAAGCGCCTGATCGTTGAAGCGAGTTTCCGCTGCCGGGACTGTGGCGGTTCGGTCGACAAACAACTTCGCCCGCCAGTTCCGCAAGTCGGCGGTGCGATTGCCTACGTTAACGCGTAGTGAGTCGGCATTAAGTGTTCGCGCTCGAACATAAATTCTAAAAGTACTGGCTGGTGCAGCGACGTTCCATGTGGAGAATATAATGAGAAATTACTTTATAAAAATTATATAAAACATTGTTTATAAAGTAATTTAATTTTCAATTTAATGATTTCACTGCCGCCAGGTCTGCGAAAGTTGTCACGTCTGACGGCATCGAGCGCAGTGCGAATGCCCCGATTGATACGTAGATTCACGCTTCCTTCGCCGCTGTAATTCTCATTCACATGGGCGGCTCGCAAAAAGCGCAGTGAATATCGCTGCAGATTCTTGGTGCCGTTGCAGATGCCGGAAGGTTTGCCTGCGCATTCGATCTACGCGGGAACGGCGAGTCCGGTGGCGTCACGGATGTCAGCACGTTGTTCGACGACCCGAATCGGTCGCCGCGCGGGGTCCGGCTGCGGCGCTCGGGTGGCTGGCAAGAACAGGGCAGGTCTACATAAATCGTGTTGCGGTTGCCTGCGCATTATTCGGTGCGGACCTCGCCGCGGCCGCTGTGGGACCAGGTCGTTTTTACGCCCGGTACATGTTAGCGATTTTCGGCAAGAAATCCGCTGCGCTCAATCTGGCGGGCGGAGATGGATCCCCGGCAGATCGAAAATCCGTAGTTGTTATTTTGTCAGAATTGGAACACGGCGGTCAGCGGTCGTTATGGGCAACAGCGCTGTGAGAGTTGACCGTCCAACCGCGGCGTCTTGAAATTGTTGCGTGCGCCAGGGCGCACCTTGTGGCTGAGCTTGCGGCTGATGCGTCGCTTCAGGAGCGGATTCGCAGCTGTTTGATCGAATCACCGTGGTGTCGAGTGGCCGGCCTGCTGCGATCAGCCTTCGCTCAACTGTGCAGTTCGGTGTCCGAGCCACTTGATGCTCTGTTCGATTCGGTCAGACCAGGGATGGCCGAAACTAAGCCTCAGGAAGTTGTGATAGCGATGGCAGGGCGCGAAAATATTGCCTGGCGCAGTGCTGATGCCTTCAGCAAGCGCATCATCGAACAATTTTTCGGCATTCACCCCGGTCGGCAGTTCCAGCCAGACCACTGACCCGCCAACCGGGCAGGATGTTCGGGTGGAAGCTGGAAAGTGCCTGCAAATCGAAGTCGCCATCCTGTCGGCGTTGCACTGCAGGATCGGCCTGAGCCCGTTCAGGTGGCGGTCGTAGTCGCCGCTCGCCAGGAACTCCGCGAGCGTTAGCTGTTGCAGCAATCCTGATGAGCAGGAGAATGACCGTTTCAGTGCACCGATCCGGCGCATATGTTTGCCTGCGACAATCCAGCCAATTCGGTAACCCGGCGCTGCCGTCTTCGAAAACGAACCCACCGTCAGGACTTGCCCATTGTTCGCGTAGGCGAGCGCCGGTTTCGGTCTGCGGCCATCGAACAGGAGATCCCCGTAAACGTCGTCTTCGATCAGTGCTACACCGTGACCTGTCAACAATTCGACCAGTTCGCTGCGTTTTTCCTCCGTCATGCTGACGCCCAGCGGGTTGCTGAGGGTCGTGGAGAACATGCATGCTTTGACCGGGTGCGCCGCCAGCGTTTTTTGCAGCGATGCAAGCATGACGCCGTCTTCAGGGCAGGTTTCAACTTCTATTGCGAGCATGCCAAGGCTGTCGATAAGTTCGAGCTGCCCGTGGTAGGTCGGAGATTCAACGGCGATGACATCTCCCTCGCTGGCAACAGTCTGTAAAGCAATCAGCAGTGCCTCCTGCCCACCATTGGTAATGCAAATATTGTCCGGCTCGACGGTAACGCCTACGCTGTCCAGGTATCGATAGGCGATCTGTCGCCGCAGACTGGCTTCGCCCCGGGTCGGCGCGTAGGAAATGCTGCGATCTTCCGCGCGCGTCATGATGCGCTTCATCGCTCTGTGCAGCGCCTTGGCGGCGGGTCGAGCCATAGTGGGGTTTGCGATGCCCAGCGGCACGACGTCCGGTTGGTACAGGCCATCGTAAACGCGTTCCATCAGGCTTTGACCGGAGATTGGCACAGGGCGCGCGGACGCACGAAACCGCGGCGATGGCTTTACCAGCGGGTTGGCGGCCAGGCGCCGTACATAAAAACCGGACTGAGGTCGGGACACCACTTTGCGCAATCGCTCGAGCTCGACGTAGGCTTTCCGGACCGTGGGAATACTGACACCGGCGTGCTTGCTCATGCGGCGCAGCGATGGCAGCCGGTCACCCGGTTTCAGCGCGCCAGAATCGATATTATCATCAATTAAATCAATTACTTGACGGTAAAGAAACGTGCTATTTGAGGTGCTTTCTTGCAGCATAACTGTATAGGTAGCATTTTACGCAAATTGGATCTGTTATAGCTTCAATTTCGGCGTAATGTCAACACCCTGGAATTGTTTCAGCGATTGAGGAGGGTGATATGTCTGACAAGAAAGAGATCCAGGCAACAGAGAAACGGGTCGAGTCGCAGCCGTCCATCTGGAGGCTCGCGCTGACCTCAGTGTTTGGCGCCGCAGTGCGCATCCACCAATACCGTGACGCGCGGGATATGCTTTTACGCCGCGTCCTGCATGAGCAAGAGATGCGTTTCCTGGCGAAGTCCTGCTGCGATGAGTAACCGTCTTCTTTACATCGTGACGGTGCTTATCTGGGGTTCAACTTGGATCGCGATCGAATATCAGCTTGGCGTCGTGGCGCCCGTCGTCTCGGTATTTTTCCGCTATGCGATTGCGGCCGTATTGCTGTTCGGCTGGTGCCTGGCGACCGGCATCAATCTCCGCTTTGGGAGAAATGCTCATATCCGTTTCCTGTTGCTGGGGCTGCTCCTGTTTTGCCTGAACTACATACTGACGTACCAGGCGCAGCAGCACATAACCTCCGCGCTGTCGGCAATTGTATTTTCGACGATGCTGTGGATGAACCTGATCAATGCGCGAATCTTCTTCGGTACGCGTTCAGGAGCAAGCGTCTGGTTCGGGTCGGTGGTCGGTATTGTTGGCATCCTGTTGCTGTTCGTGCCCCAGGTCGAAGACCTCAAGCTGACCGATACGACAGTTCTTGGCGCGCTTCTCTGTCTGCTCGGTGCATTTATCGCATCGCTGGGTAACATGGTTTCACAGGGTGCGCAGAATGCCGGTCTGCCGATTCTGCAATCAAACGCCTGGGGAATGTTTTATGGCGCGCTGTTAACTGGAGGCATTGCCTTTGCCGAGGGCGAAAGGTTTGCCATGGACTGGTCAGCGCCCTATCTGCTTTCGCTCTCTTTCCTCGTTATTTTCGGTTCGATTGCAGCGTTCGGTGCCTACCTGACACTATTGGGACGTATCGGCGCGCACAAAGCAGGCTACGCGCTCGTCATGTTTCCGGTTGTGGCGCTGGTCATATCATTCTTCTTCGAAGGGCTCGATCCGAGCTGGAATATTTTCCTCGGCATTGGCCTGGTGCTGCTGGGTAACCTGTTTGTCCTGCGTGACAGGGGCAAACGCGCATCCCTGGCCGCGGCGGAGGGTTCTGCTTGTGGAAATGCGTCCTCGGACGATTATGAGAGGCTATCGCTGCCGACGCGAACGTAAGGCGGCCGTCCGATTCTGGCGCGCCGCGATTGCTCCGGTAACGGTCTTTGTCACACGGTCAGAGCGGGCGCTCGAAGTAATCGCATTTCAGGAGTTCGAAAACATAGCTGGTACCCATGACCTCGTCCGAACGCGTGCCAACTTGTACTGCGCCGATTTTCTCGGCCGCTTTTTGCGAACGAATGTTGGTATC
>JAJFKP010000058.1 GCA_021773135.1 Woeseiaceae bacterium
ATGGTGACGATACTGACGTCGTATTCCGGAAGATACTCAACACGTCCAAGCTGGCTAACCTGCTCCCATACCGCATCACTGCAGATGACGTCGACGTCGTTGGTCAGGGGTATGATTCCTCTGACCGCCAAGGGACCGCTGCCAAAAACGGCATACCCCCGCGGCGGAAGATTCAGGCGCCGCAATTGGTCAAATAAGGGCATGTCCATGACGCGTTACTCAGCCGACAAGTTTTTGTATGCCGAAGCCGACGCTAACCACGCCAGACAAGAACCAGTCGGAAATGGTCTTACTGTTGTTCAACCTTGAAAGTTACGTAGACAGTCGCCTGGTAAACGACTTCATCAAAGGTCTGTGGTGGTGGCGCAACCGCCAATGTCGATGAGTCTGCTGCACTGCGCTGACGAACTGCAGAGACATTCATTTCCTCCAAATACGTACGAGGTTTGGCAGGCATCATCACGTTTTCCTGCACGTTAATCGGCGTCAATTTAATTCCCAGCTGTTGCTCATAGGCCGTTCGTTGCGCCAAAGCCTTGTCGAGGGCAGCCTTTCTTACGCTATCCTGGAATGCCTCTTTCGACGTATGTTCGAATTCCATTTCCGCCATGACGATTTCGTCGTTGTCGTCCGTCAGTCGCGCGATCAGCTGGAGATGTGCTTCATCCGTAATCCCTACCGCCATGCGGTTGATGACCTCGAAGCTCTTCGGCTTGCTGCCGAACCAGCCGAATTGCGGCGAGGAAGAAAACTTCGACGTGTTGATGTCTTCCTGACTAACACCTGCGTCGACCATCGCTTGTGCAATGTTCGTGCGCAGTGCGGTGTTGGCTGCCATAGAGTCGCCGAGTCGATCGGCCTCTGTCGTAATAACGAGACTGACAATCGCCTTGTCGGAGTACGCAGTATCTTCGTGCATTCCGGTGAGCGTCACAGTGTGCTCTACCGGATGCAGGAACTGACGCAACTCTTCGGGGCTCCCTTTGAGTTCGGTTTCGGCACACACGACGCCGGATAAAGCCAGATAGATGATTATTAGTGTGACGCGCTTCATGAGGGATCTCCGATATTGTCTTTGTCCCCAATTCTAACCAGCGTTGAGCAGCGGAATGTAAAAAAGAAGTAAACAACCCGTTCCCGGATGGCGCAAATTCTAGTCGGCCGATTGCTGTAATGCATACTCAGCGGTTTCCCGATGGCTTGCGAACCAGACATCGGGCTTCGATTTGATGTAGTCAATCAGTTCTTCAAGCACCACAATGGCTGAGCGTCTGCCGATAATGTCCGGGTGCATCGTCAGCAAAAACATCGTTCCTTCCCGATACGCTACGTCAAAATCGTCCTTGAGGATGGTCAGCCAGTCACGCGGGCTAATAGCGCCGGCATTCCTCGGCAGCAGGTAGGACGCGTCGTCCGGGACCCAGCTTACCGGTAACTCGATGAGTCCGGTTGCCTCGCCGTTGCGCAGGATTTCAAAAGGCGAATCGTCCGACATCAGCGAACTGTCATAAAGCAGGTTTAGCTCACGCAGAATGTCAACGGTGTGTTCACTAAAATTCCAGGATGGCGCACGGTAACCTACCGGCGTATAACCTGCCAGTTCCTCGATCGTCCGGATAGAACGCTGGAGAGCAGCCTTTTCCTGTGCGCGACTTAACGAGGCCGGGTTTTCATGAATCCAGCCGTGAACTGCGATTTCATGCCTGCCCGACTGATTAATGAGCACAGCCTTGTGCGGATCAAGTGCCAGGCTGATGCCGGGAATAAAAAACGATGCCGGAATTTCATGCCGGTCCAGCAGTGCCACAATGCGCTTCAGACCAATACGCCCATATTGAAGGTCCGAAAGGACGTTGATCGAGTTTCCACCAGTGCGTAGTTCCACCGTTTCGTCATCTGCGTCAAACGACAGGAGAACCGCAACCCGGGCTCCGCCAGGCCAGGATTCTGGCTGCAGGCTGCGACCTTTACCGACTCGATCGATAATTGCACGGGCATCTTCTACTGACATTTCGACAGCCTGTGCACTGTCTTGTCCTGCCACTGCCGTGGAAGACCAAAGCGATAACAGGAAAAACGACATGCATCTTGCAGATGCTCGCAGCATTGTGCCGGTATCCATTGTCAGTAGCGCCAGCTGGTCAGGTCTGCACCTTCTGGTGCAGATGCTTCAATGCGTTGCATGATCTTCGGTACATACATTGTGTTGTAACGCAGTCGCGAAATGTGATTGCCGTTTTCGTGGTCTCCGTTCCAGCAATGTTCGGCGCGATCACCGTAGTCGACCTCGCCGCCATAGTAAGGATTGGTTGTCTTTTCGAGAAATTCCTCAGTAAGGTAAACCGCATTATTGAGATAATAATTATCCATGTCGCCTACGTAGATATGCAGTTTGCCCTCGAGCTTCGGACCCAGGGTCGGCCAGTCCCTTTCCAGAATATGCCGCAAGTCATAGTTTTCTCGCCAGTACTCGGCGACCGAGTGGTCGATTTTCCCGGTTTCCTTGTCCCAAAGTCTGACCGGGTAGCCGTCATCGCCCATCGGCGAGTAGGTAGCTTCCCAAATATCGTACTGCTGGCCTGAGCGACCCTTGTCGCCGAGCACTGCCTCGAACCGATTGTAGTCATACTGGCTCGCGTGAATATTGCCGAGATAGTCACGATGCCCGGGTCGCGGCAGCTTCATGAACTGGCTGTCGTACCAGTAGGCGTTGTTGTCTGCGTAAATATTTGTCGTCAGGTAGGCGCGAAAATCGATAGGGTCCGGGCACGCGACAAACGCGCCGTTATATTCTTCAGGATAAAACACCTGTACTGCCATGGCTTCCCAACCGCCCGTTGAACCACCGTAGGTGAAGCGCGCCCAACCCTCACCGATACCGCGAAATCGGTCCTCGATAAAGGGAATGAGCTCGTAGGTGAGAGCATCGCCATAGGGCCCCTGGCTGGCTGAGTTTACGGCATAGGAATCGTCGTAGTAGGGCGTTGGATGCTGAATCTCGATAACAATAAAGCGCGGAAAATCATCGCTGATCCAGGTCTGGTAGAAATCGTATTCTTCCTGCTGCTGGATGATGTTATAGCCTGCGATATCAAAGCGCGTACTGTAGTCCGGCTCGAGGTCGGGGTCAGGGGGCTCGGTGCGAAATCCGCCGAAATCATTCGGAAAATGCCCGTGGAAAACCATCAGCGGGTAGCGTGCCTCCGGGTGTTCGTCAAATCCCTCCGGGAGTAAAACATGAGCACCGAGGTAGACGTCTTCACCCCAGAAATCTGACAACAGGTCGCTGCGCATGCGAATGTGTTTAATGTACTGAGTATCTTGCAGAGGTTCGATATCGGGAATGACCTGATCAAGAACGAGATGAAACGAATCGGATGTTGCAGCACCCACTTCGATCTTTATCGGTGTCGAGTAAAAGTTTCCCGGTTTGCGATTCCAACGCTGCCCTTCGCCACGATCGGGAGGCAGGCTGACCGTTACGCCGTTCGCCAGTTGGAAATCCTTGTATCGGTTAAGAAGTGCCTGTGCGTAATAGGTGCCCGCGGGGAGTTCCGACAAATCGGCGAGTGGATAACCGATGGCATCACCGTCAATAATGACATCGGAACCGCCGCGCCAGTCCTCGACATTGCGGCCGAAAAAAAGCTGAGTTGACGCAGATGTGTTGACAAGGAATCGAGGTTCATCGTCATTGTGCGTCGCGAGCATGAGCAGCAAACGGCCGTCCTGCGCGTCTTCCGTTAAACCTTTCGCGAAACTGATCGAGAAGGAAACGCTCTGCACATCGTCCGCCGCAGTTTGGGCCGGACTGGCGCATAGCAGAACGCACACAAATATAATAAAAATGACACTGGGGACATTGAACTTCACACGCGACCTCCGAATAAAATTTCAGGCAATGCGATGAGAATAGTAGCAGACAACGCCCGCCAGCCGGGTTGGTGTTACTGATTCAGGCCGGGCTCGAAAACGACTTTTGCTGGTATGATCTCGGGCTACATTAAAACCCCATCGGTGAGCGTTTTGAATAACCTAATTTCTCTTCGGTTGCTTGCAGCCATCATTTTCGCGACTTCGGGTTGTAGCAAAGACACCACCCAAAGCGACGTTGAACCACAATCCGCATCAGCGGAATCCGCAGAGTCCTCGCTCGACGCGGGCCTTGCCGTGGTCAATCCCGAGCGTATTGAAGCGCATCTTCAGTATCTCGCAAGCGATGAAATGCTGGGTCGCATGACCGGTTCGGCGGAGTATGACAAGGCTGCAGCGTATGTCGCGCAACATTTCGAAGACCTGGGTCTCGAAGCGGGTGGAGAGGATGGAAGCTGGTTTCAGGCTGTGCCAATGCTGGCGCGCCGTATCGATGTCGATTCAGCTTCCGTCGTGTTTCATCAGGACGGCGTCGAAAAGGCCCAACTTTGGAAAGAAGACTTTGTGATGGGCGGAGACGTCGTTCGACCAGAGACAAATATTACAGCCGAAGTCGTCTTCGTTGGATTTGGTATCGACGCCCCAGAAATGAATTATTCGGACTACGATGGCGTAGATGTTGACGGCAAGATTGTGGCGATGTTCGGTGGTGCACCGGATACATTTCCGCACAATGAGCGTGCCTACTACTCTTCGGGCCTGACAAAGGCGGAAGAGGCCGTTGGCCGCGGGGCAGTGGGTGTCATCGGACTGCGATCCAGGACTGATCAGGGTCGTTACACGTGGAAGCGGGTTTCGGAAAATGCCGGCGTGCGGCCTGGCATGTCATGGATTAATTTGTCCGGTGATGCAGCCAATTATTTCCCCGAGTTACAGGGTAGTGCGACGATCAACGTACCGCCAGCGGAACAACTTTTTAGTCGCGCACCCATCAGTTTCGACGATGCACTGGATGCTGCGGATGCGGGCCAGACACTGTCTACACCGCTGGGTACAGAGGTCACGCTGGCTCGCCGAACAGAACACGAATCCATCTCCAGTCCGAATGTAATCGGTATTCTACGTGGCAGTGATCCAGAACTCGCCGGCGAGTTCGTTATATTCACCGCACACCTCGATCACGTAGGCACCGGTGTTCCAATTGACGGAGATCATATTTACAACGGCATGTACGACAACGCGATGGGATCATCCATACTGATCGAAACTGCTCGTGCTTTCGCTGCCATGCCCGAACCGCCGAAGCGATCCATTATTTTTATTGCGCTCACCGGTGAAGAAAGAGGTCTTGTCGGGTCCGACTATTATGCTAACTATCCGACTGTGTCGAGTGACTCGATTGTCGCGAACATCAATCTCGATATGCCGCTGTTGCTCTACCCGGTTGGCGACATCATTGCATTTGGTGCTGAGCATTCTTCTTTGCAGGGCGTTATCGACGGCGCAATAGCTGCTGAGGATTTTAGCCTGGCAGAAGACCCGATGCCGGAAGAGGTTATTTTCGTGCGCAGCGACCAATATTCGTTCGTCAAAAAGGGTGTTCCATCCGTGTTCCTGGTACCCGGTTTCACATCGACCGATCCCGACATAGATGGCGAATCGCTATGGCGCGGGTTCTTGTCGACCTACTACCATCAGCCGAGCGACGACATGTCGCGCCCTGTTGACTGGCCGTCGGCACTCCGGTTTGCCCGGGCGAATGTCCGCATAGGCTATGCAGTTGCTGAAGACGCCAATCGACCGACCTGGAATGAAGGCGATTTCTTCGGCGAAAAATTCGCCAGGTAACGGGTTATGTAACGCCGACACCATCCGGTGTGATGGGTTTCCGTGCCATGTGTGACGCAATCTGTCAGTTTGTGACCCGGAGTCGCGAAAAGGCAACGGACGCATGTTATTCGGCCAGTTGCGGCTTAATACCGGGCATCTAAAAATATTGGATTATCAATGAGTTATGGTCAAGGACGCGTTTAAGGTCGTTCTTGGCACAGGAATCGCATTAATTGCAGGTAAGGGAATAGATCACGTGTCCAGGATGGAGACAATGAAGAAGATACAACAGGGATTCACACTAATTGAGCTGATGATCGTGGTCGCGATCATCGGCATCCTGGCCGCCTTTGCCATACCGGCCTATCTCGATTATGCGGTGAGAAGTCAGGTGACTGAGGGTTTTAATCTGGCGTCTGGTGGCAGGGTTGCTGTTGCTGAATATTACCTGGACCGCGGCGCGTACCCAGCTAACAATGTCCAGGCCGGCCTGGTGGCACCGACCAATATCATCGGCAACTATGTAACCCAGGTAGCCGTTGTTGCCGGTGGCAACATCCAGGTCACTTTCGGTAATGACGCCAACAACAAAATTAATAGTGCTGTTCTTATCATGACGGCGAACGATAACACTGGGGCAATCGGGTGGACCTGCACGGGGGATGCCCAGCTTGTCGATAAATGGCTGCCCCCGGTCTGCCGCCGCTAGTCAGCTGACCGGTTGTTGCTGCGTGATGCAGTGAATGCCGCCGCCGCCAATGGCGATATCTGCAATGTCCAACTGAATTATTTCCCTGTCAGGGAAAAGTCGCTGTAAAGTCTTGCGCGCATCTTCGTCACGATCAATGCCGAACTTAGGCATTACCACAGCGCTATTTGCGAGATAAAAATTGATGTATGAGCTCGCAAATATATCAGTGCTTCGCTCCGCTTCGTAAGCTTCATTGATCGTGACAACCTCCAGTTCGCGCCCTTGCGCATCGCGCTGGCCGGTGACTGCATCGAGATTAGCCTGCATATTATCGTAGCGCTCTGTGCCTGGGGCCGGACAGATTTCGACCAGGACTTTTCCCGGCTCGACGAAGCAGGCAATGCCGTCGACGTGACCATCCGTTTCCGTGTCCTCCGGATCGCCCGGCAACCAAAGCACCTTGTTAACGCCAAGTGCGGCACACAAAGCCTGCTCGGCTCCTTGTCGGGAAAGCCCCGGGTTTCGATTCTCGTTAAGAACGTTTTGCAGCGTTGCGAGCACGGTGCCTTCGCCATCGACATTGATACCGCCGCCTTCCATATAGATAGTCGATGTATAGGTCGGGATGCCGAGATACTCTGCAATACGATGTCCGATAGCGGCATCCTTGCCCCACGGCGCGTGCTTTCCGCCCCAGGAATTGAAGTGAAACAATGACGCCGCGAGATGACCTGAGCCGTCGACTACGAAATTGGGCCCGCTGTCGCGCGTCCAGGAATCGTCAAGTTCGACCGCCAGGATCTCGACTTTTTCGCCGCAAAGATTGCGTGCGTTTTCAACGTCGCGCGGGGGGCACAGCATTGATACCGGCTCGAATTCGCTTATTGCATTGGCCACATTGGCATACGCATTCTGTGTGGCGACCAGATTCAAGCCCCAAAAATCTTCGCGACACGGCCAGGCCATCCAGCAGCGGTCATGCGGCTGCCACTCTGCGGGCATGTGATAACCGGCAGATGCCGCTGTCTGGAAGTCTTCCCTGCGCACGCTATGCGCCGCCCAGGTTAAGCAGGTTGCCATACAGGTCGGGTCGTCGATCGCGAAACAGGCCCCACGCCGTCCGTTCGTGACTTAAACGATCAAGATCGATTTCTGCAGAAATGACGCCCGGCGTAGCGCGATCACACTCTGCCAGTTTGGCACCGGTGTGATCGGTGATAAACGAACTGCCGTAAAAAGTAACGTCGCAGGATATGCCCTGCTCAAGGCCGATACGGTTGGAAGCGATGACCGGTACGCAGTTAGCGGCCGAATGACCCTGCATTGCCCTTTGCCAGTGTCCACATGAATCGATTTCTGGATAACCCGGCTCCGAGCCTATGGCGGTAGGATAGAGCAGCACTTCAGCGCCCTGTAATACCATGCTGCGCGCTGCTTCCGGAAACCACTGATCCCAGCAGATCGCGACGCCTATTTTCGCGTAACGGGTGTCCCAGACGCGAAATCCCGTGTCGCCCGGGCTGAAATAAAACTTCTCCTGGTATCCCGGACTGTCGGGGATGTGAGATTTGCGGTAGATCCCAAGAAGTGCGCCGTCAGCATCGATAATGCCGATAGAGTTGAAAAACGCGTTGTTGTCTTTCTCAAAAAAACTGACGGGGAGTACGACGGCCAGCTCTTTTGCCAGGTTTTGAAAGCGACGCAGCAATGCATTGTCCGAGCCCTGGTGGGCAAGGCGAAAATGGTTGGCGTCCAAATCTTTGCAAAAATAGCGAGTTTCAAACAGCTCCTGCAGCAATATGACGTTCGCACCTGCTGCTGCCGCTTCACGCACAAGACACTCAGCCTGCTCAATGTTGTTTTCGGATTCCTCTTCACAGGCCATCTGCGTCGCAGCAAATTTCACGTTGCGCATTGCGTCTCCGGACAAATTAGTAGTCAGCGTATTATGCGCGGTAGCATGCCCGGATTGCCAACCGGGACAGCGCGCTATATGACGAGTGAAGGGATCAGGACTATCCGCCTGTCAGCGCTGGGTTCCGTCGCGATATTGCCGATCCTGATCCTGCCGACAATGGTCGGCGCCCTTATCGAGTATTCAGACTTCACGGAATCTGCGGCTGGCTGGCTGGCGACCGCCGGATTCGTGGGCAGCGCGCTCGGCGCCATCGCGATCGGTCTGCGCATACGTCACATCGACCCGCGCCGCCTTGTTGTCGTTGGTGTGCTGATGCTGGCACTGTTCGATGGCGTATCGGCGTTGGTGAACTACCTGCCACTACCCGTTTTCGTGGCCTTTCGTTTTCTGTCAGGACTCGGCGGGGCCGCAGCTTATGCCGCCGTTGTGGCGTCGATTGCGACCATGGCAAGCCCTGAAAGAGGCTATGGCACGTTTACCGTATTCCAGTTTGGCATCAGTGCGGTCGCTCTTTATGGCCTGCCATATGCCTTGCCACTGGTAGGTGCCGCGGGCATGTATATTCTGATGGCTGCCGCGGCGGCGGCGACACTTCTGCTCACCAGTTCAGTGGTGCATCGTGAAGCGGCGGCTAGCGATCAGGCGATCGAGATCCATATGCTGCTACGACCGGCAGCGATACTAGCGATGGTGGGCATCGGTCTGTACGAAACCGCCAACTTCATGCAATACACATATGCCGAAAGAATCGGCCTCGGTTTCGGTTTGACCAACTTACAGATCGGGGAAACGTTGGGATTGGCGACGCTTCTCGGCGTGCCGGCAGGGCTTGCCGTCGTCTGGCTCGGTGACCGGTTCGGCCAGCTGCTGCCACTGGTGGCCGCTATCGTTTGTTCTGTTGCCGGACATGTCATGCTGCTCAATCCCAGCGGTGCGGCGACGTATGTCATCGCCAGTTGCATGATTGGTGCCGCCTGGGCATTCGGCCTCGCCTATTTCTATTCGATTGAAGCGCGACTGGATCCTGGTGGCAGTGTCGTCGTCGTTGGCGGATTTTTTACTGCCTGTGGCAGCGCAGTTGGTCCGGCACTTGCCGCCATGCTGGTCAGGCCGGATATTTACGACGACGTTCTGCTGGCCGCAATGGGTGTTTTTGCGCTGGCGGCGATCGCAGCGACGGCCTCCGTATTTTACACACGCAAACGTTAGGTGCCGCGGCAGGTCGGGCAGTTGCGCGATTTTCGTACAGTGACCGTGCGCCACTCGCTGGCTAGCGCATCGTATAGGTGCAGTCGACCCGGCCTGGTTTCAATTCCCGACAGAAACTTCAGCGCTTCAACCGCCATCATACAGCCAACGACGCCCGGCACCGGACCAAGCACACCATTGCCGCTGCAATCTTCGAGTGTTTCATCGGCTTCCCTGTACAGGCACCGGTAGCACGGAGAAGTGCCGTAGTCCGGGCCGAACACGGACACCTGGCCCTCGAAGCGAATAGCCGCGCCGGACACCAGCTGGGTTTCTCGGTCAACGGCAGCCGCGTTGACCTGGAACCGGGTCGAAAAATTATCACAGCAGTCCAGGACCACATCCGCCTGATCGATAGCCTCAGCCATCGCTGCGTCGCTCAGCCGCTCCGGAATTTCCGTAAGTCTCACATCCGGATTCATAGCGGCCAATCGCGAGGCAGCACGGACGGCCTTGAAATCGCCGATGTCAGATGGTCCGTAGAGTGTTTGCCTGCCGAGATTGGTTGCATCGACTGAATCGAAATCGCACAACAGCAATTGACCAACGCCTGCGCAGGCGAGGTAGCTTGCAGTGGCACAGCCAATGCCACCCAGGCCAATAATCAGGACGGTCGAATTGTCAATGCGTTCCTGGCCTGCTGTACCTATCTGCTTGAGCGCTATTTGCCGGGCAGCGCGATCCATCAGTCCGGCGCCTTGTCAGCCGTCGTTTCGGACAGCCACGATCTTAACGGTTTCAACGGGCACGTCCTGGTGGCCTGCCTTGGTACCTGTCTCAACCGCAGCAATTGCATCGACGACATCCATGCCGTCTGTCACTTCTGCAAATACGGCATAGCCGAAATCCCGTCCACCATGATCCAGAAAATCATTGTCGCGCAGATTAATAAAAAATTGCGAACTCGCGCTGTCGACAGCGGCAGTTCTTGCCATCGCGAGCGTGCCGCGGAGGTTTTTTCTGTCGTTATCCGCCTCATTCTTTATTTGTTCACGGGTTTCTTTGCTCGCCATGTCTTCCGTCATGCCCCCGCACTGAATCATAAAGTTGGGGATGACCCGGTGAAATATGGTGTCCGAATAAAAATCATCGGCGACATACTGGCGAAAATTTTCGCATGAAATTGGCGCATCGTCTTCAAAGAGATCGATGACGACATTACCCATACTGGTTTCTATGGTGATCACAGGGGACTCTCTGTAAATGGTTAAGGACGGGGCAGTATATAGAATTCCCGCATCACATTCGTGCAATCGTGACGCGCGGTCTGCCGCCCAGGTCTTCTGCGTTTTCAATGTCCCGCCAGCCGTTGCTGGAAAGAATTTCAGCGACCGCATGCTGCTGTGACTCGCCGTGCTCTAACAGGATGCTACCGGCAGGACTGAGTACATTTATTGCCTGCGCTGCAATGATGCGGAAAGCATCAAGGCCGTCGTGACCTGCGGCGAGTGCCAGGCGGGGTTCAAAGCAAAGGCCGGCAAAATGCGGGTCGTCAACGGCAATATAGGGTGGATTGCTGACGACCACGTCGAACTGTCGATCCTGCACCGGTTCGAGCCAGTCTCCGCATACAAATTCAATGTTTGGCAGCTGCAGCCGACCTGCGTTTTCTTTTGCCACGGTCAGGGCTTTAGCACAGATATCTGTCGCAACGAGCTCGCAGTGCGGGCGCTCAGCGGCAATTGCCAGCGCCACCGCGCCGCTCCCGGTACCCAGGTCGAGCACATGTTGGGTCGTTTCGTGCGGAATCAGTCGCAGAGCGTGGTCAACCAGAATTTCGGTATCCGGCCGCGGGACGAGGGTGGCCGGTGTTACCAACAGATTCATTGACCAGAATTCTTTTGCACCGGTGATATACGCGAGCGGCATGCCGCTAACACGCTGGTCGATAGTGGCCGCAAACCTTTTCGCCGCAGCGCCGTCAATTTCTTCGTCGGCATGTGCGATAAGAAAGCTGCGCGTAACATCCAGCGCTCTGGCGAGCAACAGTTCAGCGTCAAGCCGCGGGCTCTCGCTGACGGCCTCAAGGGCATCACGGGCACGCACAAGCGCTTCATCAATGCGTAGAAAATCGTTCAATGGCGTTAGTCCTTCGCGTACCATGATTGCAACTTCCAAGATGGCAATGTTTGTTATGCAAGTTTACTCAAATGTACTCGAAATGGTCGGACGAACGCCGATGCTCGAAGTGTCAAATATTGACACTGGTCCTTGTCGCCTGTTTCTCAAGCTGGAACTCATGAATCCCGGCGGATCGATCAAGGATCGTATTGGCATATCCATGATCGGCGAAGCTGAAAGGCGTGGAGACATTAAACCGGGTGATACCCTGGTTGAGGCCACCGCCGGAAATACCGGTATAGGTTTAGCGCTGGTCGCAGCGCAGAAAGGCTATCGTCTGATACTTGTACTTCCCGACAAGATGAGCCAGGAGAAGATCTTCAATCTGCGTGCGATGGGCGCGGAAGTCGTGCTCACGCGTTCAGACGTTGGGCGCGGACACCCGGAATATTACCAGGATATGGGCAAGCGCCTGGCCGAGGAGCAGGGTGCCTACTTCATCAACCAGTTCGGGAACGAAGACAATCCGCTCGCCCACGAAACGACCACGACACCCGAGATTCTCGAGCAGCTCAATGGCAACGTTGACGCAATTGTCGTCGGCGTGGGCTCCAGCGGCACTATATCCGGAATGAACAAATACCTGCGCCAGCATTCGCCGAACACAGAGTTGGTCGTGGCTGATCCTGTTGGTTCTGTCGTGGCGGACTATGTTCATACCGGCAAATTCGGTGACAGCAGCTCGTGGCTGGTGGAGGGCATCGGTGAGGACTTTATTCCGTCGATCGCCGATTTCGAAGGCGTCAAAAAGGCCTACAGCATCTCCGACGCTGAGTCGTTCAGCACCGCCAGGGAGATATTGTTAAAGGAAGGGCTGCTGGTAGGTTCTTCCAGTGGCACACTGGTCAGCGCCGCGCTGCGCTATTGCCGCGAGCAAACGGAACCCAAGCAGGTCGTGTCGCTGGCCTGCGATACCGGAAACAAGTATCTCTCCAAATTATTTAACGATTTTTGGTTGGAAGACCAGGGCTTCATCACACGGGAGCAGCACGGTGACCTGCGCGATTTGATTGGGCGGCCACATGACGAGCGCGCCACGATTACCGTTGGTCCTACTGACGTGCTGACAACCGCACACAACAGATTGCGCAACGCCGGCTTCTCACAGTTGCCGGTAATGGATGAGGGCACGCTGGTTGGCGTGGTTACCGAGGATGCCATCATTCAGTTTGCTTTCGGTAAACCTGACCTGATGCATTCGAATGTTGCGAAAGCGATGCAGACCGCGTTTATTCGGCTGGAAAAAGACACCAGCGTAAACAACCTCGTCGCGATGTTGTCCGTGCAGCCTTATGCGGCCGTAACGGATGGCGACAAATTTCTTGGCCTGATTACCCGTGCAGACGTACTGAATCATCTGCGGCTGCAGTCCTGACTGACTCCCGACCCTTCCGTCAGGCACCGAGCGCGGCGAGTTGGTCGGCCTGGTACTCGCTGATCAACGGATCCACCACCTGGTTCAGATCCCCTTCAAGGATTTCATTTAACTTATACAACGTTAAGTTGATGCGGTGATCAGTGACGCGACCCTGCGGGTAGTTATAGGTGCGGATTCTTTCGGACCGGTCACCGGAGCCCACCTGCGACTTCCGCTCCTGCGCCTGTTCCTTGTCGCGTTTTGCCAGTTCTACATCGAGCAGCTTCGCCTGCAGAAGTGACATCGCGCGAGCTCTGTTCTTGTGCTGTGAGCGCTCATCCTGGCATTCAACAACGATGCCGGTAGGCAAATGCGTCAGGCGAACTGCAGAATCCGTTTTATTCACATGCTGACCGCCAGCACCGGATGCGCGATAGGTGTCGACGCGTAAATCTGCTGTGTTGATTGCGGTTTCCTCGACTTCATCGGGTTCCGGCAAAACGGCAACCGTGCAGGCAGACGTGTGAATTCGGCCCTGCGACTCAGTCGTGGGAACCCGTTGCACGCGGTGCGCGCCGGACTCGAATTTAAGCCGTCCATAAATATTATTACCGGCAATGCGACTGACGATTTCCTTATAGCCGCCATGTTCGCCTTCGCGGGCGCTGATGATCTCGATCGGCCAGCGCATGCTTTCAGCAAACTTCGAATACATACGAAACAAGTCGCCGGCAAAAATTGCTGCCTCGTCGCCGCCCGTGCCCGCCCGAATTTCAAGGAAGATATTGCTGTCATCATGGGGGTCGGGCGGAATCAGCGACTTTTGCAGCTCCAGTTCCAGAGCGTCACTCGAGGCGATCAGCGTCGTGAGCTCCTCCTGTCCCATTTCACGAATCTCGTCGTCGGCGTCATCTGCCATCTCTTTTGCAGCTGCAATATCACCTGCAAGCGCGTCATACTCGTTGAACAACCGGATTATCGGTTCAAGCCGGGAATATTCTTTTGACAGGTCGCGAAACTGATTCTGGTCACCGATTACATCCGGGTCGGCAAGCAGCCCGGAAATTTCTTCGAATCGGTCGCGCGTCGTTTCCAGTTTGTTGCGTATCGACTCTTTCACGAATCATTGCCTTTATCCAGACCAAATAATTCACGAATCGCGTCAATAAATTCCTGGTCTGATTGCTCACCCGCTTCACGTAAACGCACACTGGGCTGGTGCAACAGTTTCTTCAGCAGCGATGAGGTCACGTATTCCAAGACTTCCTCGGTATCTGAGCCTTTGGCGAGTCTACGCCGGGCCTGTGCGAGAACCTGGTCACGCAATTCGTCACCATGATCGCGCAGGGCCGTTATTATCGGTGCGACTTCTTTACTGCGCTCGATGCTCAGGTAGCGCTGGGTTTCATCGTCCAGTATTCGGTTCGCGTCGATCGCGGCAGCTTCACGACTGTTTTGTCCTGCGACGATGACTTTGTCGAGATCGTCGATGGTGTACAGGTAGACATCGTCAAGATGGGTTATTTCAGGGTCAAGATCGCGCGGCACGGCAATGTCGACGGCGAAAACCGGTTTTCGCCTGCGCACCTTGATCGCAGCTGACATTTGCGCGAGCGTGACGACCGGTTCTGAGCTCGCTGTAGAGCTGATCAAAATATCTGCTTCAGGCAACGTGCCTTCGAGTTCTGATAATGGTAATGCGTAACCATCAAATTGCGTCGCCAGGTTCTGTGCCCGTCCAAGGTCCCTGTTAGCCACAAACAATCGCCCAATTCCTTTTCGGTCCAGGTGTTTTGCAACCAGTTCCATGGTCACGCCGGCACCAATAAGTAGCGCTGTATGTTTTGCAAACCCGGCGAAGAACTGGTCCGCGAGATTGACCGCAGCGTAGGCGACCGAGACCGGATTTGCGCCAATCTCCGTATCCGTCCTGACTTTCTTGGCGACCGAGAATGTATGCTGGAACAGGCGATTCAGTTTCTTGCGCGTTGTTCCCTGCTGTTCGCTTTGGCGAAAAGCATCTTTTAACTGTCCGAGGATCTGTGGTTCGCCAAGCACCATCGAGTCAAGGCCGCAGGCAACCCTGAACAAATGACGAATGGCATCTTCTTTGTCGAGCGTGAAAAGTGCCGCGCTGGCAGCGTCGTCCAGCGCCTGATCTTCGCACAGCCATTGCTGCAATTCGTGCAGGCCCGCGTCAGATGCATCGACATAAATTTCGGTTCTGTTGCAGGTTGAGAGCAGGACCACTTCCAGCACGCCATCGAGCGCCGCGATCGCTGCCAGAGCACGATCGGTTTCATCTCCAGAGAACACAACCTGCTCGCGTATTTCGACAGGTGCCGTGTTATGGTTCAGCCCAAGAATGTGCAGCGGCATTGCGGTATTAGCGGTCGGTTGACGGCGTCTCGTACAGATGCGAGACCAGGAATAAGCAGACGATGCGACGTATTGTACACGCCAGGAAACGGGGCTTTCGCAGCCTTGTTTGACGAAGTATCACGCCATACGGCAGTTTCTGCCCGTGTTGACAGGATTGAGACCTAAAATTTCTGTAGATTGCTTCTTTTGACACGCAGCAAGGGGTCCGGGGTGCAAAATCAGGGCGTATGATAAGCGAACTGATGGCGCAGTTCCTTGTCTGTGTTCATAACTACTGGCATAAACCATTTCAATGGAATGATGAGTACTAGACTTTTGGCAAATTCAGCGAGCTTCATGCAACGCACGTACACGCTTATCGGGTGCCTCGCGCTCATAGCTTTCTCAGGTATTACGCTGGCTGCAGACGATCAGGATGAGATTGCAGCCCACGTGCTGGCGGCCGAAACGGCGCTGGAACAGCATGAATACCAGGTTGCGGCCACCGAGTACCAGCTTGCGGCTGCGTTAAGCGATGACCCAGAAATAGCCAAGTCGGCTACGCGGGTTGCCTACAGCTACGGCTTTAACGAGGAAGGACTCGTTTCCGCCAAGCGGTGGACTACGCTTGATCCCGACGACGAGGAAGCTTCGCTGTACGTAGCACAGCTGTATTTACGTACCGGGGAAATTCGGGAATCCCGGCAGTGGTTCGAGAAACTCCTCGAAAAGGGCGACGATCCAGTCGATGAGCGGCTCCTGGCACTGATTCCGATGTTGTCGCGAGAGGACCCAACCAACAGTTACGAGCTGATGCGGCAGCTGGCGCGACCCCACCGAAAATCTGTTTTCGCGCACTATGCCGTAGCCGTCATGGCGCTTCAGGCTGGCGACATGGAGACGGCGGGGGAAAGGGCCCAGGAAGCCATCGCGATAGACCCGGAGTGGGTTAAGCCACACCTTTTGTATGCTCGCTCGCTGCTGCTCGACGGAGACGAAGACGGGGCCATTGACTACACGTCACGACTCGTCGGCGATGATCCTGACCCGGACCCCGAGGCGCGCCTCGAGCTCGCGATCATGCTGGTCTCTGCCGGTCGGGATGATGACGCATTAAGTCAGGTCAACCAGATTCTGCTGGAGCAGCCTTACCGGACTGACGCGCTGCGATTAATGGCGATTATTAACTTTCGTCTTGAACACCTGGATGCGGCACGCGACGATTTCGAAGACCTGCTGGAGAGTGGCAACTATCGCATGGACGCGCTCTACTACCTCGGTCGCATCGCTGATATGGAAGACGACAGTGAGGGGGCGATCCGGTATTACTCCCAGGTCGTGACTGGCAGCAATGCCGTTATGTCTCAAAGCCGGGCGGCCGGCATCATGGCGGAGCAAGGGGATGCCGACAAGGCGCTGCAACACCTGACGCGATTCGCCGAAATTAATCCAGGCTATGCCGTCGACATGTTGCGCACTAAAGCGCAGCTGCTGGTGTCCATCGACCGGCACGATGACGCGCTGGAATTGTATGACCAGGTGGCTACCTACCGGCCCGATAGCGAGGGTGTACAGCTTGGGCGGGCGGAGCTGCTGCTGCGCATGGGACGAACTGACGATGCCATCGGTCATTACCGCCGTGCAGCGGAACGCTGGCCCGACAGTGCGCTCACCCTGAACGCGCTCGGCTATACGCTGGCAGATCGCACCGAGAAATACGCGGAAGCCGCGCGGCTTATCAAGAAAGCGCTAAAACTGTCGCCCGACAGCCCGGCCATAATGGATAGCTGGGGCTGGGTTCTTTATAAACAGGGCAAGAGCGATGAAGCGATCGGGATTCTCGAGAATGCGTATGAGAAATTTCACGATCCGGAGATTGCCGGTCACATCGTCGAGGTTCTCTGGTCCCTGGACAGAAAAAAAGAAGCCACCGAACTGCTCGGCGAAGCCGAGCTGCTTTTTCCTGAAAATGACATGCTGAAGAAGTTGCGCGAAGCATACGTTCCAGAGACGCCTTGACGGCGTTGCCGAGTTGCAGCGCCTGAAACGCAATTCTGCCTTTTTTTTATTGCTGATCGTTGTCACGGGCTGCGCGGGCAATCAGGGGCTGCAGCTTCCCGAAATCAGTGACTGGGAGGCGCGCAAGCGAATTCTCGGTAACACTGACGAATGGGAGTTCGCAGGCCGAATCGGCGTCAGTGCCGGAAGCGAAGGATTCAACGGCAAACTCTGGTGGCGCCAGGACGGTGTCGTGTTTCGTGCGCGTATCAGCGGGCCGCTGGGTGTTGGCACGATTTTCATAAACGGCGATCGCCTTGAACTTACGCTTACCGACCGCGACGGCGTTGTTTCAGAGATGGCGGATGCCGAAATCGAGCTTCGCGAACGCTATGGCTGGACCATTCCGGTGAGCAGTTTGCGATATTGGGCGCTCGGCATTCCGGATCCGGATTCAGAATCCAGTGAGACGCTGAACGAGGATGGTTTGCTCGCAACGCTTTCCCAGCAGGCCTGGCAGGTTACTTTCGCCCAGTATGCAGAAGGCGGTGGACAGATGATGCCGCGTCGCCTGACCGCAGTTGACGATGACATCAAAGTCCGCCTGGTAATCGACGAGTGGACTTTTCGTTAGTCGCCAGGAGCACAATTGACACCTCAGTTTGAGCAGATCACAATTGCGCGCGTGAAGCGCGGCCGGATGGGGTGTAGCCAAGTGGTAAGGCAGCGGGTTTTGATCCCGTCATGCGCAGGTTCGAATCCTGCCACCCCAGCCATATTCGCCTTTTGGGGCACGAGAAAACAATAAGTAATGGGGAGAAAGGCCGTGGACCCGGCATCAATTGCGATATTCTCCGGCAATGCGCATCCGGCCCTAGCACACGACATTGCACGGGTACTTCACGTACCGCTCGCAAAAGCGCATGTCGGTCGTTTCAGTGACGGTGAAATTAACGTAGAGATACTCGAAAATATCCGGGGACGCGAAACGTTCATCGTCCAGCCTACCTGTCCCCCTGCTTCCGAGAACCTGATGGAGCTCTTGGTAATGGTGGACGCAGCCAGGCGGGCGTCGGCCGCAAGAATAACAGCGGTAATTCCCTATTTTGGGTACGCGCGCCAGGACCGGCGTCCGCGCTCATCACGTGTACCGATCACAGCCAAGCTGGTCGCTAAAATTATTGGCACTGCGGGCGTCGATCGGGTGCTGACCGTAGACCTGCACGCGGATCAGATCCAGGGATTTTTCGATATTGCAGTCGACAATGTGTATGCATCACCGCTGCTTTTAGGTGATGTCTGGAAACAGAAATATGACGACATGGTCGTTGTGTCACCTGACGTAGGCGGCGTTGTCCGGGCACGCGCGCTTGCAAAACGGCTTGACGATTCTGACCTGGTTATCATCGATAAACGACGTTCGCAGGCCAATCAGTCGGAGGTGATGAACATCATCGGCGAGGTAAAAGGCAAGAATTGCGTCATGATCGATGACATGGTCGATACAGCCGGCACGCTCTGCCACGCGGCCAGCGC
Source organism: Woeseiaceae bacterium (assembly GCA_021773135.1). Lineage (GTDB taxonomy): Bacteria > Pseudomonadota > Gammaproteobacteria > Steroidobacterales > Woeseiaceae > SZUA-117. Next base: position 18,934 of record JAJFKP010000058.1, read on the forward strand.
CTTGAAAGCGCACGGGGCTGCAAGCGTAGATGCCTATATCACGCACCCTGTCCTGTCCGGGCCGGCCGTTAACCGGATCACCGAGTCTGACCTGGACGAAATGGTGGTCACCGACACGATTCCTCTGGGCGAAGCTGCGATGGCGTGCTCGAAAATTCGCCAGCTGTCTACGGCGGGTCTACTTGCAGAAACGATGCGACGTATTTCTGAAGAGGAATCGGTGAGCTCGCTTTACGTTGATTGATTAAGTCGCTCGATTTCGTTTGCAGGCGTGGCGCGGCACGGTCGGGACGGTCCTCGCTGAACCGGCCAGGGCGCGAACAGGCCTGACACTAACGCCTGACTTGCTGTCATAGGCAGCATAAAGTCGCATAATGCTCGTATTACGTTCCTGTTTCGTACCCCAAATAAGAGAGCGAAGACGATGAAGAGTTCAACGGCACGTCGCGTCTTGACCATCATTCTGCTGAGCGGCGTCAGCACAATTGCCCTTTCCTATCCGACCATCTATCCCACGGGCACAACGATTTACGATCCCGACGAAGCCTATGGAAGTTACATATTAATTTCCGATCACACCGACAAGGGTAATCACCCGTCCGCCGCGGTAAGGGCACAGGGCACGCCGCCCGCTGATGTCCGGTTGATCGACATGAACGGGAACGTTGTGCATACGTGGCACGTGGAAGCGTATTTCAACAAGCGCAGTCGTTTATTGCCGAATGGGCATCTAGTGTACGTGGGGCCGGACAAAAAAATCATCGAGTACGATTGGGACAGCAATATTGTTCGGCAGCACCAGGGAATCGGTTCGATGAACGACATGCGTGTTCTCGAAAACGGCAACTGGCTGCTGCTTGCTCATGACCCTATTCCGGAAACAGCTCAGAAAAAAGTGGCGGACGTAACTGACAAGATTGCGCCCTGGTGGGAGCCTCGACTTCGCGGCAGCGTCGAACATCAACAGGGTGCAGACATCTTCGAAGTCAATCCGGATGGCGAGGTTGTGTGGGAATGGCATGCACACGATCACCTCGACCTGAATCTATTCTCGCCACTAACGCCTGAAGACGACTGGCTACACGCCAATTCGATCCAGCCGCTGCCTGAGAACAAGTGGTTCGACGCAGGCGACGAGCGATTTCGGCCTGGCAATATTATTCTCAATGCCAGAAACATCAACATGATGTATATCATCGACAAGCAATCCGGCGACGTCGTCTGGGAGGGCACGCACAACTACAAGGGCGGCATGGCGCATTCTCACGAACCCGAAATGATCGAGAAAGACAGGCCGGGCGCCGGCAACATCATTCTCTTCGACAACTCCCTTTTTCCACGCCACCGCACCCATACCGGACAGACATTTATCATCGAAATGAATCCGGTGACTCAGGAAATCGTCTGGAAATATGAGACTGAAGGTTATGCGAATATGAAATTCTTCAGCAAGACCATGGGCAGCCAGAAACGTTTGCCGAATGGCAATACCTACATTGCCGAAGACAACACCGGACGATTGTTCCAGGTGAAGCCGGACGGCACGATCGTGTGGGAGTACGTCAATCGAGGCGGCACGACTCGCCCATCCGTGGTGCCCTACGGCTTTACGCCACAACTGCGCGCCATGGGTGACCCCGAGGAGAAACGGGTCACTCCACCGAACAACCTTGAGTGGCAGCTTCTGCCCGACGAGGACAGGTAATCTCACCATGAAGAACCTGCCAGGACTCCTGACGTTCGGCTGCATCGCGCTGCTTTCAATCGCCTGTTCATCGGATGAAGATGTGGCGCCTACGCCGAATCCGGTCGGCGGTGTCAGTGACCACGTCACTTTTTACGGAGTTGGCAAAGTGGCGCGTTATCAGCAGCACATGGATTCGTCGCTGGAGTATCTCGGTCCGCTGTTTTTTGCCGAGATATTCATTGCCGCAGGCGGTGAGGTCAGCGATGCCAGCGTCAGGTTTCCGCCCCCCGTCAATGAACGTGAAGCGCTGCAATATCGCTATTCGGCGTCCGACGAGATCGGTGACGTGATGTACCTGAGCGGCAGCGCAGAGTCAGACGAGGAACTGGAAAGAAGGTATCCTTCGGCTGCATATGAGTTTTCGTTCAGCACGCCAGGCGGTGCTGTCACCGATAGCGTGGTCAGTTTCGAGGGCGGTGCGTTCCCGACTCAGCCGGTCATCATTTTCGAGCAACAGGATTCGCGTATACCATTTGAGCAGGTCGATTCGACGCAGGACCTGGTGATCACCTGGCCGCCGTTTGCTGAAGGCCGTGCGGACGTAAACGGCATTCTGGATGATCTCATTTTCGTCGCCATAGACAGCTGCGTGGTCGAGGACATTGTGCACAGCGGCAGGCCATTCGAAAAAGAGGATTTCCTGACCTTCAGGGCAGCGCGATACGTCGTTCCGGCCGGCACTTTAGAGCCAGGCCAGACATACAGTATGTATGTTGAGCACGCGTTGCTGCCCAACACGCAGCAAGACTACGGTATGCCTGCATTCGCAACTTTCGCGGCATCGACGTATATGGATTTCAAGACTGTCGGCGAGACGGATGCGGCGTATTGCACCGAGACCGATTAACGGGTTTTCACGCAGAATTATTTTTGAGACAGCTGGCGCTAATCACTCGTCGAGAAACAGGCGTGAATTTTCCAGGTTGCATTCCTGGGCAGAAAAAGCCGTGTCAGGTTCATACGCCCAATGAATTTCTCCAGCGAACGGGCTTGCGAGATAAACCGGGTCGCGGAGATCGAATCGGTAGATCAGTCTCTTGCCGTCCTCAGTCAGTTCAAACTCCTCTTTCAGGTATTTCTGGCGGCTCGAGGCAAGTCCGAAGCCAATACCCGTTCGATGTTCGGTGAAGTTCGTTGTTTCAACCATAAGAACGCCTTCCTCCCAATGGCCGATTGAATGTCCATGAAGCGTAGGCTGATCATTCGAGTTCGCAACAGAATTTAGTTCAATGTGGCGCTCAACGTTATCAAACTCGCCGCGGATGACTACAACGTCTTCCGCGATATCAATCGATTTAAAGTCCGGCGTCAACATAGCAGCCGGCGCGGTGAACGGGATACAGTTTAGTCCCGGGTGCATCGTATATTCGTCAAATTTTTCGATCGAAGCGGTTCCCGCCGGCGTAAGATCGAGCTTTAACGGCTCGTCGATCGGTCCAACAACATCGACATCGAGTAACGTGGCCCAGGTGCCGACCAAGCTGTCTGCCCGTCGCTCGGTTTCAATGGTTCCTGACTGCAGTGAATTGAACGCTTCCTCGCTCATAAAAGAGGGCAAGTCTCGATCGGTCGCCGTAATCGCTTTTAAAAATGCAGATTGCTTGTCGGGTTTGCGCGACGGACTGCCGGTGACCATGACCTGGTCCCCAGCTTGCAGTGAATCTCGCGACCATCCCAGTCTTCTCATTATGGCGAGTGGACCCGCCTCAATTCGCCATTCGTCACTCTCGCCCTCGTCATTGAGAGTTTCGATGAAAAAATAAAGATGAGGATTCTTCCACTCGTATCGGGAAATCGTTCCCTGCAGCAAGATTTCCTTTTCCAGATTAAAAAGTGCGCCGGTATTGTGGTGCGCAGTTGCCGGCAGCATTGCCAGGAACAGCAGCAGAACGAGAGAGACGAAAAAGGGCGTTCGACTCATAGGCCTCCCTCCGGCGGGCGACGAAAAAAGCGGGCTGTGGTGAAAACCAATTGTAGCTCAATCTGCGAAACCCGGCTTTTAACAGGTGTCTCGGACGTTCGCAACAGGATGTCGGAGTCATGTTTCATAGCATAGAGCTATTTTCTAAAGTGAATTCTAGAAAAATTTCATAGTTACCTGCCCAAATCGCCATTACATCGATCGCGCTGGATTTCTAATTGAAGTCAAGTAAAGTATGACAGTCCAACTTAGGGGCCTGAACATGAAAACAAAACTATTATTTCTTTCTTCTTTGGTAACTGTCATTGGTTTCGGCTTCGCCGGGGCACAGGATTCTGACTTAAGTTTCTTCCTCACCAGCAGGGGGCTGGGAGACGGGGCGAATATCGGTGGCCTGGCCGGTGCAGATGCACACTGCCAGTCGTTGGCAGCCGCAGTCGGTGCCGGCGGCAAGACATGGCGCGCGTATCTTAGTACAACGGGCGGAGGCTCACCGGTCAACGCACGCGACCGAATCGGCGCAGGTCCGTGGACAAACGCCAATGGTGTTGTCGTTGCAACTGACGTAGATGATTTGCACAGCGATAACAACCAGTTGAGTAAAGCCAATTCGGTGACGGAAAGCGGTCACGTGATCAACGGCCGAGGCGATTCGCCAAACCGTCACGATATCCTGACCGGCTCCACGCTTGACGGAATGGCCTTCAGCGATGGTGAAGATCACTCCTGCATGGACTGGACCTCGAGTTCGTCGGACGGCAGCGCGCAGGTGGGACATCACGACCGTACCGGTGGTGGCGACAACCCGACCTCCTGGAACAATGCCCATCCGTCACGCGGTTGCGGACAGGCTGACCTGCAGGGGACCGGCGGTGACGGCCTGTACTACTGTTTCGCGGCTGACTGACGCAGGGCTGGCTTATTGGGCCGAACCGCATTTTCGGTATCACGGCGTGACACCACCCTCTTGATGGAATCACGGTCTTGAACAGAAGAAAATTTATTGCCACTGCCGGCGCGATAAGCGCCGGACTGGCATTGAATGGTGCCGCCCGGTCCATAGCGGCAACCGCGCCAGCACCAAAGCCAATGAAGCTGCTGGTCCTGGGAGGCACCGGATTCATCGGGCCGCCCATGGTGCGCTACGCGGTTGCGCGTGGCCACGAAGTGACTATTTTTACGCGTGGCAGTCGGTCTGACGTGCCCGGCGTGGAGCACCTGGTCGGCGACAGGACCGGCGATCTCGATGCATTAAAGGGGCGAACCTGGGACGCGGTGCTGGACAACAATGCACGCGATTATCGCTGGGTCGAGCTAACGACTGATCTGTTGAAGGATAGCGCCGAGCAGTACATGTTCGTGTCTTCGATATCCGCATACGCCGGTGAAGCCACAGGCTACGATTTTGTCGATAATCCGTGGTCTGGCCCGCCAATTAATACGCAGAGTCGGCTCGCTCAGCCCGATGCAGAATTCGAGCGCGGGCAGGAGCTTCCCTACGGTCAGACAAAGGCTCTCGCCGAGCAAATTGCGCACGCGGCGTTCCCGGGACGCACCACGGTGGTCCGACCTGGTTTTATTGTGGGGCCGGGCGATCCGACAGATCGGTTCACCTACTGGCCGGTGCGGATAAACCGTGGCGGGGAAGTGCTTGCGCCAGGGGATGGCACGGACCCGGTCCAGTTTATTGACGTTCGCGACCTGTGCGAATGGATTGTCCGGCTCGTTGAGACGCAAACATACGGCAACTTCAACGGCGTCGGTATTGGTGCGCCGATTTCGATGGCTGAAATGCTCTACGGGATGCGGGCGATTACCTCCAGCGCAGTCAAATTTTCCTGGGTACCTATCCCGTTTTTGATGGAACACAATGTACAACCCTATAGTGACATGCCCATATGGATTCCAGGAGACCCGTTGTCAGCTGTCGACAACAGTCACGCCATCGCAACGGGTCTGACTTTTCGACCGCTTGCGGTTACTGCCGCAGATACCCTGCAATGGCACGAGGCGCGTCCTGCAACCGAACAGGTTGAATTGCGTATTGGCATTAATGCGGCGAGAGAAACGGAAATTTTAGAGGCCTGGCATGCGTCCATGGCACATGTTTAACGACAATAAACCCAGGCAAAAGGAATAAGACTATGAGCGCCTTCGATACCGCAGCGAAATTCTTCGAAGCATGTGAAACGGCGAAAGGCTGGGCGGGTTGCAAAGACTATGTCGTCGACGGTGCATTGTTTTCCGCCCAGAGTGAGCCGCTTGTTGATGTGAAAACCGTGGAAGCCTATTGCGAATGGATGGCCGATTTCGCTACTTCGACCACGCCTGGCGCAACATATGACCTGCATGCGAGCAGCTATGACGAAGCAAACGATGTTGCGATGTTTTTTGCAACCTACAACGCGAAGCATACGGGAGAGGGCGGCCCGGTTCCGCCGACGCAAAAAGAAACGCATTCACATTACGTTTACGCGATCACAATGAATTCTGACGGCAAGGTCGACAGCATGGTCAAGATATGGAATGCACCCTGGGCCATGAAAGAACTTGGCTGGATGTAATTCAGAAAAATTCTGTGCTGCTCAGACGTGCGTTTGCGTTCGCGGATAGCGAGCAAACGGGAGAGAGTCGATGATTGTCGGTGCGCATTCAATTATTTACAGCAATCAACCGGAGGCGGATCGGGTCTTCTTAAAAGACGTTATCCGTCTGGATAGCACAGACGTTGGCGGGGGTTGGCTCATATTTGGACTTCCACCGTCAGAATTGGCCGTGCATCCCAGTCAAAAAAATACTTCACATGAATTCTTCCTGATTTGTGAGGACATGCAGACATTCACTGCGCTGATGGCCGAAAACGGTATAAATTGCACTGACGTACAGGAAGAAATTTGGGGTCTCCTGGTGTACGTCACGCTGCCAGGTGGCGGTCGAATGGGCGTGTACGAAGCACGCCATGTGCGACCCGACCATTAATTGGGACATTCTTTAATTATTGTATTAATGCGCCAAAACAAGAGTGTCCCAATTTTTGGTTTTCATAGTTTTGTTGCTGGCATCAGGTATTGTGCGATTTGATACAGTGAGACAACAGCCCGGTTTCCGACAAGAATGAGAATCAAGAGCACATTTGTTATCGCGGCCCTTGTTGCCGTCTCTACTTTTAGCCCGAGTTCCCGCGCTGGAACGAACCTTGTCGTGTTCGTTGCTGACGACATGGGGTGGGGAGATGTCGGTTACCACGGCAGTGAAATTCGGACGCCATCCATCGACCAGCTGGCAGCCGAGGGCGTGGCTCTCGAGCGGTTTTATACTCATCCGGCGTG
>JAJFKP010000059.1 GCA_021773135.1 Woeseiaceae bacterium
CGCGACAACAGCAAAAATTCCGACAACTTGCATCCAATCGTTCAGTTTTGTTGTATTCACGTTTTCCCCTACAGAATGTCAAGAGTCCGCTTCGGGTCAATACCAGCCACCGAGTGTATCACCAGGCGAGAGGCTGGTTTCCGCCAGAACCGGACGGTCAAATCAGTCGCGATATGCCGATTCCGGTAGATCGGTGAGTCCCAGCGACGCAGCGGCGGAATAGATCCCGAGAAACATAAACGGCATTAGTCCACCGAATGTCATTGGGTCAGATAGCGCCGTTAATGCCTGCTCCATGAACGAACCCGTGAGTTCGATTTCCCTTCGTGAGGCAAAGATCAGGGAAAAGCTGCAGATGACATAGCCGACAAACAATAGTGTGCCAACCGCGTACAGCGCGCCTTTCCAGCCAGTATCCTTTCGCGTCCAGTTTCTCCGCTTTTTTGACACAATAGAAATGGCGACGCCAATGGCGAGAATTACAATAAGCATAATTGACTGACGGGTAATAGAGCCAAGCCTCTGCAACGTAATTCCAGACACGATAAACGAGGCTCCGAACAACCAGAAGTCAATGCTTCTTAGCGGTGCAGACGCTTTCTGAATTTGATCGGATAAGCTCATTATTGTAGAAACGCGACCGTCCGGAAAGGGTCAGGAGCCGTCATTCTACCTCAGACAATGCGACCGGCAGGAATGCGAAGTGGAGCAGCCGTTCCTCTCTGCACCTGGTCGACGGCTGGAGTCGGCCAGCAGCAGTCCTTCACCGAAAACTATCACCTCTCGTCTGGAAGCCGATCAAAATTTGATTTTGCCATTCAGCATCTGAAAGAACATCACCCAGTCGCCTTGAAGGCTGTAGATCGGGTAGGTAAACGTCGCCGGTTTGTTCTTTTCAAAACCGAAGTGGCCTAACCACGCAAAGCCATAGCCGACTACTGGCACTGCCAGTAACCAAAGGAAGTTACCAGTCACCAAGCAAAAGGCGACTATGGCAAGGACCAATAGAGAGCCAACAAAATGTAAGCGGCGACATACGGTATTGGCATGCTGTGATAGATAGAATGGATAGAACTCGGCAAAGCTGCGGTATTCAGTATCCGAGGAGGGATTGCTCTCTGTCATATTCTTGCTCCGAGAAAACTGCTAACTTTTCGTTCAATAATGCAATTGAGTACGCGTCCGCAGGTGCGGATTTCGCGGTCGCACCAACGGCTGCTTTGGGTCAATAGCGGCCTCTCATCATTCTACTATCTGTGCAACTGGTTTCGGCCACAAGCAGCCTATCGATCGCCTAATCAGGCAGCTTTTCCCGAATTGCACTCGCAGTTTTGCGCAATACCGTTGCATTGACCTGCACGCGCTGCCGTCGGTCTTCATCTCGCGACGCATCGTGGGGTGTGCCCCTGATTCGTCCGGCGCTATCAAAAACAGCTAGCTGTGGGGGCCCAATTCCCCAATCACTTCCCGGCTGTCGGGGCACCACATGATAATGATAATGGGGTACCTCCTGACCGCTGTAGACACCGTTATTCTGGAACGTCAAGATGCCCAGAGGCTGGTATGTAGCAATTAGCGCGGTGGCACACCGTTTCGCGGCCTTGATGATTGCGAGCGCTTCGTCGTCGTTTAGTTCCAGCAACGTACCCACGTGTCGCTTCGTGATTACACAACATTGACCAACTTCGTATTGCGAAGGGTTAATGGCAGTCACGGTATGAGCGCATTCGTCTATGACCATCCATGTCGGATCACGCCCGGCCATTCCTTCACAGAATTCACAGGGCTCTTGCTCAGGGAGCTCAATCATTAGTTATTCAGTCTTTGATCTTTGTTACGAAAAAACGGGGGTCTGACTTCAGCTTTGGGTCAGTAGCAATCTCTGATTATTCTAGCAGCCCAGCCGCCGCTTTCGGCCAATTAGTATAGCCCCGTTAAGCCGGGCAGATTGATTCGAGCCTCACGGGCTGGTTTTCTTACTGTGATGGACTGAGATTATTCAGCTATATATAGCTTCTTGGTCGGCTGTACAACTGTTGGATGTAGTCCAAGATGTTGACCATAGTATTGGTCACCATTGATTCACTCACCACATGCCATCAGTGTCGTTCGCGGTACTCCAATAGCAATGACTTCGCTCCTTATCGCAACTGATGGGACGCGGCAGACAAGGTCCGATAGCCGCCCAAATTACAACGAAATCCGAGCAGCGACGTTGACGATATTGTCGTTCAGAGTAAAAGCGATACCGGCACTAAATATTCCAAACATCACGGTGAGACCAGACAAACCCTCGCTGTAGAGAATAGACAGCAATGTTCGCGACAGCACAGGCGCCGATGGTGACAACGTTTATCAGACGATAGCGCCGCTGCGAGCCTTCTATTTACGCCACCACGGCACGCTGCACGTTGCGAACCAGCACAACGACAACGGACCCGACCAGTGTGGCTGCTATGGTTTTTCCAGTATCCGGATCAAGCAGACACAGTTTGAATCGATATTCCAACGCTAGTGCTCCATCAGCTTCCGATGCCTTTTTCGATTTGCCGCTTCAGCCCGGCTATACTGGATTGGTCGACCTGAATCAGTCCGCGCCTGGGACGATCAAGATCAATTACGATAAAGATAACCAGAACGATGAGAGCCGTCATGGACATTGTTGCCATCCATGCGCGACGCCTGTGCAGCCCTGCGGAATATCCCGAGATATAACCGGATATGACAAATATCGCGAACAACAAGAACAACACTATCTCCGGGATGTGTTTTTCTAAGGCGGCCTGCCGCCTGCCAAAGGCATCAAAAACCTCATTTAGTGACTGGATAAAATAGCCTGAGGTGATTGGCCGCGGGTCCGCATCTGCTGCGTCAATAGCTCTCCGCCAGAGTTGACCCTGTAATTCGACTGTCTTTTCAATTGCCGCTTCGCGGACGGAAGAATCGGCCATGTCGATGCCACCGCCCTCAATGCGTAAGTCCACGTAGTTTGCAATTAGAGAATGAACCTCAGTGGCGAAGGGCTCCGACAACAGGCCAACCCTCAAATAGGCCGTTCCGATCGCATTTGCCTCTTCAATTACAGATGCGCTGCGACCATCATATCGTTGCAGGCTCATCGTAAATGAAAATCCCAATAGCAAGGCCAATAGACCGAGTATTCCCGCCTGAACCGAAGTCGTCTGCGACTTGACCGCCTCGTCGGGCTTCTCTGAAAAGCGCTGTGCAAATCGATATCCGGCTTCATTCGCCAATATAATAAGTACAAACAACGTCACAGCGATCAGTACGCTGCTAAAACCATAAAGAAGGTCTTCGTCAAACATTCTTACTCCCATAGCGGTGTTTTCTGATCTGTGGCATTGACTGGAATCCAGGGACTGTAACGTGCCTTAATTTCGCTTGGAGAATCAAGCTTATTGCGGCAGGCTCGCAATGACGGCTTTGGGTTACCAGCAATCTGCCGAAGTTTATCACCGGCGCCGCTGGTATCGCCCAACAGCGGCCGTTCAAGAGTTTTGGCCTCGGATTTGTCGCAAAACCTTGCACCTTGCATAAGCTGACATGCTCAGACACCACTCCAGAATGCATGGCTAATCACGCCATTCCTGCCACTCGCGCGCATCATGGTGATAAACAAAGCCGCCGAAAATCTCGGCCGGGTTGGCCACCTCGAAGGAAAAGGTCGCACCGTCGCTATAATAGTTGATCAAACCCGTGTCGAACTGCCAGGATGGCGGCGGCGGAAGCACGGGCTCAGCGTCTAAAGCCGGGGGATATTGACGTTGCCTGAGATAGATATCGTCCAGGATCGGCACTAACGACTCGCAGTACTGCTGGCTGCGGTAGATGTCCCAACGCAGGAAAGCCATTCCAAAACCCAGCTGCAACGCGATGAATCCAGCTGCGCCAATGCACAGTAATGCACCGTTAACCTGGCGTTTGACGGCTAAGGCAGAGGCAGCGATCAACAAAGGCAACCCTAACCATAGCAAGACACCCAGTGAAAACACCTGGTGCCCCCAATCGCCACGGCCGAGAGCCGCGAGAACCAGTGCGACAGCAAGGGCAACGGCAATCCAGATCGTATTTTTAGCCTTCACTTTCCATGCTCAGCCAGCCCGTTCACACAATCTAATCGACCGAATCTCAACGGGCTGGTTCAGCCGCCGTCGGTTTGCAATGGGTCAATATCAACCTTGAAAAAGCTTAGCAGTCAAGAAGCAGTCATTAATAGGCGACTGTCTTTTGCGGTCGCCTAGTCTGGAGCTTTACCTGGTTGACTCGCATCCGGCCATTGGCTTTGCCTCGTCCGTGCACTGGCAGACCGGGCTGTCTCCTTCAGCGCAACTGACAGAACCGTTAATGCCTGCGTACGCTGACTCAACAGGGCATGAGATTGAACAAGAATTATTGCTCGACGTAAGTTCGGCAGCGCTTCTGTCGTTCGATGTAAGATCTGTGCAACCGACAACGGTGAACGACGTTGAGACCACAACGACTAGTTTCATTGAATACACGTAATCCACCCCAGATATTATTTTGGTCTGTACAGCTGTTTCGGGTCAAAAGCGGCCTTTCAGGAGTTTAGCAGTCCAGCGACTGCTTTCGGCCAAAAGCGGACAGCGTATTCACAGCGGATCGCTAGGCGTCAGTTTGTAAACATTCGTCACGCTTCTTTGACAACAGCTTGTGGATCAAGAAGGACACTGGAGACAAGAGCACCAGGACCAACGTTGCTAATATTGGCATCCCCAATATCAACCAGAATCCGTCAAAGGCTCCAATTTCGATGTCCCCATTCAAGTTAATCGACATCTCTCCATTCACAAGTAAGGAAATTCCAAGAATCAAACCCAAGGCCAGAGACGATGAAATAACGAAAAGACATAATTGTCTGATGTAGCTACTGAAAGATATAGCGATTCTCCAAATACGTAACGTTGATCCAAGCCCCTGGCATACGAGCGTCCGTTAAGGGTCAGCAGCAGTCTTCGAGTAGTTTATCACTCGATGGATTGCGTTCGAGCACATTCCAGCTGTTCGATTTCGGCCAGGGCGTTGGCTGGCTTCCGGCCAACACAGTTGTTCAATGTTTGCCAGCCGCTGCTAGTCGCACACGTATAGCTGCCGCCGTTTGATCCGGCGTATTTCGCTCCGTATCGATGACTAAGATTGGATCGGGAAGTGCCGGAAAATCAAATCCTCCCCCTTCTTTGAATTCACGATACACGTCTGCATCGCGCAACTTGCCAAATCTTGCGCGGCTGTCATTACCTATCCGTCGGACAACCTCTTCATCAGAACAGAGTAATTCCACATACAGAACTTTACCGTCATGTTCCTCGATAGTTTTATGTAATTCTTCTATAAGCGCAGGGTCGACAGTTGATTCAGGGTTAAACGTGAATACGAATGATGTCTTCGCCATAGCCGCTTGCGCGAAAGATACTCGCCAAATTTCAGCGCGCAGGTCCGCAAATGATTGGGTTCCAAACGGAAACAGTGTCTTGACCAAATCGACAGTCAAGTGATTATGAAATAGGGGTATGCCTAGTTGCGCACTAATCAGGGAACCAATTGTATGTTTGCCAGATGCGACAGGACCGTGGATAAAAACAACATACATTTGTTAGAACTCTCTCTTAAGACGGCTGGGACGCTAATTTGGCGAATGTTTGCTTTGGATCATCAGCAGCCTGTCGGAAGATCATCATTCAACGTGCGCCCTACGGCCAGTAGCTGTCTGTCGACATCTTGTCAGCGGATCCACTGCAATCGGCTTTCGTTGTCAGTTTCCATCTGCCGCTTTTCTCGCAGCGCCCAAGTCATACGTAACGTAAAACTCTGTTTGATACGCACCCCAAGCACCTTTCTCGATCGCCAGATTTACCCGCCGCAAATGGTCGGGTGGAAAGCGCAGGACAATGACCTGACCGATACCCATCATCACGTAGTGATCGACGATTTCGACACCCTCCGGCGGAAATAGATCATCAAACCCTGATGCGTCAAGAAGAACGCGGCGTTCTACATTATTCATCGACTGGTCGTGCTTGAGAAATACGGTCAACAACATCGTATTCTTATCCGCTAACAGAGGCCCCTGGTTCTGTGCAACACTGACGTTGCTGATCAGGACGATCAGTAGACTCGCTGCAAGTATTGTTCGATTCATGACCAACTCCAGGCTAAGTACCAGTTACAAAATCTGCTATTCGGCGGCGATGCCATTGTCGCGCGTTGTTGCAGTGAAGAACTGAATGTGAGGCTATAAGCGGTCGCTCGGCATGCGGTCAATTGGTCGCTACTTGTTTGAGTCGCCGCCGCAAACGGATTGCCCAATAGAGTGGAATCAGTGCAACGGACAATCCGATCAACAGTCCTTTTAAGGTAAAAATCAGAGTTTGCGAGGTGTCAATATCATGACGGTGATTCCAGAATTCGACGATTTTGCCTTCTTCTATTCTCAGCACATTAATAATTGGTAGAGATGTTTTTCCGAGTATCAGACGACCAAATAATGTTTCCGGTTCAAACTCCGAGATCCAGCGTGTGGCGACGAGATCACCGTCTGCCAATTGATAGTTTATGTGACCTGACAATGTCCCGTGTTTCCAAAAGAAGTCCGCAATATTTTTTTGTTCGATTGCTGGTTCTATGGAGTTTTTTCTATCGCCAATATCGTGCGCGACGAACGAGTCTGCTACGTACAAATCGTATCTGTCGGTATTGTTGCTAAACCATAGGTCGTCGTAGAAACCGCGCGCGAGTCGTTTGTTTTCTTCCAATTGATTCGTACTCGCTACTTGGGCGTGACCAGGAGATACCATCAGGCTCAGCAAAACGGTAATCACTACCAGCTGTATACAAATCTGGTAATTTCTATTGCTCATTTCAAATCTCCCCAGTATCCGGAAGTAGTATTTGTATCTTCGATGTCGATGACCGCTTCGGGGCAGTAGCGGCCTCTCAACACTTTAGCAGCCCAGCGGCTGGTTTCGGCCATTTGCGGACCTTCAGAACTTGTCAGTTAAGCACCAAGTAACGGTAGATGCTTGAGTTTGTGGTACTGAAGTGATAACGCGACACAGTGTCTTAGGGCTTGTGACGGGATCCCATCTTCTTTATTAAAAACAATTGCTCTATTGCCGTCGAACTTGAATGATTCCGAATAAATTTCTCTGAATGTGTCGACCAATTTCGTATTGCAGTTGAAATACATCGCGTAGTGCGAAGGCTTGGTTTTCTTCCAACCAATTCTCACTGTGCTGCCACCAGTCACCAGATAGCTGGGCTCGCCCCATTTTAGTGTTTCCTCGATCGCGCCTATACCGGGAGTTTCCGACGCCACGTCGATTATTAGCTGGCGAAGAAACATAAGTCTTCGGCGCACATCTTCTGGGTAAGATTGATACGCTCTTGCTACGTCTGGGTTCTCGATGTCGTCCATGCAAATGTCCGGTTTGGGTCAACAGCAGTCTGCCAACAGTTTAACACCCGACCGACATCTCACAGCCAGAAGCGGTCGGTCAGACGGATAACAAAACGCTAACCACCACATAGACCCACATCAGAATCAACACGATCCAACTGACGAAATAAACGAAAATTCTCGGTCTGAGCTTATTTCGTCCTGTATGGATGTAGGCGTGAACTGCGCGTAACAGCACATACGCCCAAGCCAACAGATGCATCGGCCAAGCCGTTTGATTGACGATTATCGCCGCGAGGCACACGACATAGAATAACGTCGGCGCCTCGAATATATTCGCAAAGTGCCTCGACAGTTGAGCTGATGCATCAGGCTCTTCGCCTCCTCGATACGTCTTATAGTACGACCCACTAACCTGGCCGGCAGCGACCGAACGTACTCGAGCACGAAAAAGAGCAGCCAGTACGATACAAGTGAGTACTACCATCGCAAACATCGGATATATCAGTGCGGCATTCTCCATCGCGAGCAACTCCTTTCAACACGACAACTGTTTCGTTGGTTTGACCGCTTCGGGTTTTTAGCAGAAATAATAGCTTAAATTATGCGACCGGCTCAGTTCGGCCCGTAGCGGCTGTTACGATTTGCGAAGTCTTTGCATTGCATCGACCTGCCCAGACCATGCAAGGTCAATTGCTTCTTGCCAATCTTCTTGCAACGCGGGAGCAGCCGTTCCACCAGAAAACAGCAAGGACATATCGCCGGGCAAGGCGCCCAGATCATCAGATGATGTCAGGCGGTACCTATTTTCAATGAACGCGAACATTGCCAGATACGCTTCATCAACCGTCGGTGATCCCATATTTGAAAGTCTCGGGGCAGATTTGTGACCGGCCGGAAAGGGTCAGTAGCAGCCTCTAGACAGCTTGTCATCCGGGCAATTGGATTTGGCTAAAAACAGCCGGTTTTGGTTTGCTACAATCAAGAAATCTACGGGATCGGCCCATCAATATGAAGCAGCTTTCGCTCGGCCTCTTCTTAGTACTCTTTTTATGTTCCCATGAAACGACGTGGGCAGGAGGATGGGGTCCGGTATATGCAATTGAAGTACGTGGAGATGCATTCGCTAAGCCACTGGTTATCACAGAGCCCTCTATAGTCGCGGAACTTAGCTTTTGGGTTGGTCCAGGCACTGGATTCAGCCAGTTTATGGGCCCCGTCAATCACGATCTCAGCATCGTTGACTGGAATCGAGGAGAGGTAGCTGATAAGCCGGACGGGTTGGCGAGCTATGAAGTTCGATTTTTACTTGAGCCCCGAGATAATCCGCCGAAGTACACAGTTGTCTACGAACCCGATCCGGAAAATGATTCAGGCTACATCTACTACCCTGCAAAGACGAACAGTATTGTCACTCATTACGTCGATGGAACCTGGAGATACGCTTCGACTCGGTGGCAAGACAGAGTTGGCGCGGCGATAGCTGCACATCTTCAAAGTCATCCGGTCCAGTAAAGACCTGCTTCAACCGCTCCGGGGCAGCACCGTAAACTGATCGTTGAGTTTTTTTCGCGTCAGTCCGCTTTAGATCATTGGCAGCCTATCACCAGTTTCACATCCCCGCGGCTGCTTTCGGCCAGGAGCAGCCGGTGATCCTCCACATGGAGCTGGTTCTTCGCGAAACTTAAAGTGAATTCTAGTAGATGTTTCCGCGGTAACGTAGAACGCCTGCTTTTACCAATACCAGACGCTCAGCGATTCTTACTCGATCTGCCGCTTTCGGCCAGATGCAGCCAGAAACACAACCGACTACCTCAAATTCGCGTTTATCAACTGAACTTTGTCGATGCCGTCAGCGGTCGTCCACCGCTTCGATTGGGAGAACCCGAATTTCTGGTAAAGAACTATAGCCGGAAGATTCGCACTCGCGGTCTCAACGTATGCAGATTGCCATTGATTCTTGGCGAGTAGAGATTTTAGGAGTTGGCTAGCTAGTCCACGTCGAAAGAATTGCGGGTGAACTACCAGGCTATCAATACTCAGGTCTGCTTCCCAGTCAGAATACTCAACAATCGCTACGAGATTGACTCCGATCCACAGCCCTAGAAATTTGTTGGGCGACGATTGGATATCCCGCGCACTTCGTCGCAGGGGCGGAAAATCTTCGACGCCGACCAGACCGGCTTCAACTTTGTATGAGCGCTGAAATACTCCGTAAATCTGATTTGCTACGTTTTCCGACGTATGTTCAAGCAGCTCGATCATGCCCGGCCTCAATGACGAACAGCGACATTTTCTCATTAACACCGATGAAATGTGTGATTGGACACAGGCCGCTTTGGGTCAGCAGCAACCTCTCAAGAGTTTAACAGCCCAGCGGCTGGTTTCGGCCTGAAGCGGACGTCACAACCCCAGAGTTTCGACATCCTTATTTCCGATTTACGGATATCCCAAGTTCTCATTTGATTTCTCAATACAGGTGTCAAACGCAATTTTGCGACGTTTTTGATCGGCGCTTTGGTAGGGAGGGCCATCGGGCTGCAAGACAGACATACCATCTACTGGAAACAGTGTTTTCGATTCGTCAACTTCATAGACCACTAGTGTTTCTGGTTCTGCGCCCAATCGTCGAAAAGCCAAAGTCCTGTTCAAATGTACAATTTGGATCTCGTTGGGCGCTACCAGATAGGTCAGTTTTTCGTTTGGCCGTAAATAGGGCTCTGCAAGACCAACAAAAACCGAGTGTTCCACCTGCTTGCGCGCGATTTCCCGGTTTCTGTCGAAATTTCTACTATTTCCATCGGAATCGACCGCGGCGACCACCATTTGCATTCGAAGCCGATAGTTTCGGTCTGAACCAGTATCGGCGAGGCCACGCCAACGGGCTATACCCCCTCGTATGAATATGCCCTGACTTAGTATGTCAATCGGTTCCCCATTGAATGGAGTAATGGTGATCTCTTCACCTATTCTTGCGAGTACTTCAATGTCGAATTCATAGATTCCGATTTTCCCTGGTTTCGCGAAACATTCGTGCCTCGCCAATTCGAGTGCATAGCGATTCGTAAGAATCTGTCCTTTCTGGACTTCTATTGGTCTAAGGAACTCACGATCTGACTGGCCATGAGCAAACGAGGTCACGCCCAACATTGTCAGTAAAATGAGAAGTAAACGAACAACCAGTGTCATTGCACGATTCCATTTAGGTGAAAAAACGCGCTCAATATTGTCCGACAAATACGCTATGTGTGAACCAGGCAATGAGCGCTTTTGGACAATAGTGGCTTCTCACCATTTTAGCAGTCCAGGGGCTGCTTTCGGCCAGAACCAGTCGATTCTAATTGAAATACGTAGGCTGTTTGGGAGACCATTTCCGAATGGAATTGATTCTGCTAACTGACCGACTTCGATTACGTCCGACGGACGAATCAGACCTTGATTTATCGCTAGAGATGTTTACTGACCCCGATGTAGTGGAATACGTATGCGATCTAATGACGGAAAGTGAAATTAGAAACGAGATTCCAAATTGGACCAGGCGTGGCGGCAATGGGTGCATCGGCATTTGGTGCATATCTGATCGCGACAGTGGCGAAAAGTACGGAACTGTCTTTTTGCTGCCAATGCCAATTGATGAAGATGGTACTGACTACAGTCTAGTTGTCCCTGGCAGAATGCCGGAGGCGGAAATTGAAATTGGATTTGAACTAAAACGGTCAGCATGGGGCAAGGGCTACGCAACTGAGGCATGCAAAAGGGTGCTTCAATTTGCGTTTGAAGAGACGCCTCTTAATGAGGTAGTTGCGTCATTCTACGAAGAGAATATCGCGTCCAGGAACGTCCTTGAAAAATCAGGTCTATTCGATCGCGGCCGCATGTGGTGCTATGGCGAAGATTGTCCCAACTATCGAATAACTCGCAATGAGTGGATGGAATCGCAACAAAATCTCTAAGTCCGCTTTGGGTCATTAGCAGCCTCTCAACATTCTAGCAGTCCGGCGGCTGCTTTCGGCCAGGAGCGGTCGGTCCTCAACTTCTTTTCCTTTTAGCTATCCGCCACAGACAGTTTTTTCGCGCCTTCCCAGACACGGTCTTCAACCGTATCGACAATGAGTTGCGTGTGCGGAAATGGAATCTCGATACCGGCTTCGTCCAGCGCGATCTTCATCGTCTCGTTCAGCTTGAAGTACATGCCCTTGAGCTTCTCCGGCTTTTTGATCCACATGCGGGTTTTCAGGTTCACGCTGGAGCCAGCAAGCTCGTCGACAACGACATCCGGTGACGGCGAATCCAGTGCGCCGTCCAGCGATTTTACCGCCTCTAACAACACTTCTTTCGCCTTGCCTATATCTTCCTTGTAGGCGATGCCAATCACTGCGTCCACACGTACTTCCCCGTGTTTGCTGAAATTTTCGAGCACCTCGTCGATGATGCGCTTGTTCGGCACGACAATGTATGTGTTCGTTGGTGTACGGATGCGTGTTGTGCGCAGCGTGATGTTCGTGACTTTGCCGTACTGCCCTTCAGTCTCGATCCAGTCGCCAACCTCGAACGGCTTGTCCCAAAAAATCAGGATGCCGGATATTACGTTGGCCACGGAGTCCTGTGCCGCAAAACCAATCGCGATTCCGGCCACACCAACTCCAGCAAGCGCCGCGGTGACATTCACGCCTAACTGCGACAGTGCCATCAGAAAGCCGAGAATCACGATGATGTAGTGCAAAACTGTGTCGACCAATAGCCCGATCAGTACCTCTTCAAACCCTGCTTTCTGCAGCGCCTTACGAAAGACGGCTCGGATGCCGCGCGATAAAACGTAGGCGACGATAATGATAATAATCGCCGCGAAGAGGCCGGGTAGAAACGCCATGAAACCCGCGACGAAGCTGGTCAGCAGCTCTTGCATGTTGAGGCGGTCGATAACTTCCTGAACCATATTGCAATCCCTTTTCGTTTTGATTTTGGCCACGCCACATTCATGCCGCGAGCGCGATGTGCAGCGCCACAGCATACCAACACCCGTTGCACTTCTCTGAAACTCTAGTGGTTATTGGATCCGAATGTCGCCTCCAGAAAGCGCGGCGTTCCACGCTTCAGCCATCGGCACGTATTGCCAATAATCCAGGAAAAGACGAGAAACAATGCTGTAATTTCAAGCGACCGCAATGGGTCAATACCAGCCCCTGAGTGTATCACCTGGCGAGGGATTGCTTTCGGCCAATAGGAGTCGCTTGATACTCACCCCTGCGTCCTTTCGGCGTCGCTTACAATTGAGTCAACGTAGCCCAGAAACGGGTCGCTATACGCATGGCGCCACTCGCACCATGCCTTGCGAACGCCCGGCTCATTCCGAAAAACGTTCTTCCATGATGCGTCAGTACCAATCCATATTTGTGGTGCAGCCGCCTCTTTAAAATGAGCTGCGTACAAGAATTCGTACATATTGAACTGCATCAGGTAGTAATAACCAAATTTGAACCATTCAGCTTCGGAAAGCTGGTCGGGGCTTATTCCGCCCACGCGAATGATTTCGGCAAGTTCAGGCTGAGCAAGGATTTGCTGGATCGGTGCATGCATATGAATCAGCGTGTCGTTGTGAGTTTGCAGTCGAGACTGCCTATTGGTGTGGCGCACTTGAATTGCGAGGTAGATTATTGAAATCATCACCCCTACAGCGGCGAAAATCTCCGCCAGGCTGGCAGCCATCTGTAGTGTCTGCGGTGAAAGCAATTTCAAGTTCCTAGGCTAGAAATCAGTCTTTATCCGGTGTCTGCTTCGGGTCATCAGCAGCCCCTCAGCATTCTAGCAGCCCGCCGACTGCTTTCGGCCAGGAACAGCCGGAGATCCTCCACATGGAGCTGGCTATTCGCGAAACTTGAAGTGAATTCTAGAAGATGTTTCCGCGGTAACGTGGGACGTCTGCTTTCACCAATACCAACCGCTCACCGATTCTTACTCGATCTGCCGCTAACGGCCATATGCGGTCATTAGTCCCAGTCCGTCATTCAGGTCCGGACGACAATTGGCCATCGACAATATCGGCGATTGAATCAAAGTAAGGCCGCAAACTCTCCCAAAGTTCGCGAGTGCCGGGATGATCAATATATCCGGCAACGATGCCTTCGAGATTTGGCTTTCTTGATACGGACCTGGTTTCGACGTCTGTACGACCTGCAAGTACCAGCTCTCCAGCGTATTGAGGACACGCAGGTGAATATGCTCAAAGATTAGGCGCTCGTCATCGTCGAGAGATTCCAAGGCGTCTCGGCCACGATTAACTATCGATGCGGTCTCCTTCGACTCCGACAGTCGATCGCAGATCTGATTTAGCCCGTCCCATGTATGACGCAGTGAGTCAAGCTCGCTCTGCTTGTTTGCGTGTCGGATTTGGAGGGAAACATAAATGAGCGAAATGACAACGGCGATCGAACCAACAATCTCTCCGATCGTGCCAGCAGCTTCCCAATTCATGATCAATATCTAATTGTTTAGTTTGTTAGGGCGGATGACCGCTTCGGGTCAATAGCAGACAGTTTAGCTCAAAATCCACGTGGGTCTGCTTTCGGCCAAAAGCAGCCGCTGA
>JAJFKP010000060.1 GCA_021773135.1 Woeseiaceae bacterium
CAGCGCGGATGTGTGGGAACTGGTGGAAACCGCGCCGGTTTTGTTTCTTTTTGCCACGGTCATCATCATCGTGCACCTGGCCATACTCTTCGGTGTGGGCCTGTTGTTCAGGCTCGACCTGGCTGAATTGGCCATGGCATCGGCGGTTTGTATCGGGGGGCCATCGAGCGCCCCGGCGCTTGCGTCGGCGAAGGGCTGGCGTGATTTGTTGATCCCCGGCGTTCTTGTCGGTTCTTTAGGATACGCGATTGGCAGTTTTGTTGGCGTATCCGTAACCACGTGGCTGAGCTAGTCGGCGGATGACAATCCCGCGCCCCAGGAAGCCAGGAGGTCTACGTACTCTGGACGAAATCCGGCGGTAAAGATACCGGTAAGCCCGAAGAAGGAGTGCCCGGCATCGTCGATTATGAAAACCTCGATGTCTTTTCCCGCGGTAGCGCGAAACGTTTCCAGGAACTCTACGCTTTGCGTAGTCGGGATATTGACGTCCAACTCGCCAAAAACGTATTGCATCGGCACGTCTATTCGCCTGAGGAATGGTTGCGGGTCGTAGGCGTAATTGGCGGCAAAACCGGCATAGCGCGATTCTTCATATTCGGCAACTTTACCTGGCAGCACCTGGTCGGCGATGGGCACGGATGCACGCAGTTCGGATAGTATTGCGTTAATGGCGTTCCGCTCCGCCGAAAAGGCTTTTTCAGCGTCATTACCAGCCTCGATATAGTAGCGCCATCGACGCTCGGTGATAGCCTCGAGTGCCGCAAGATCCGCCTCGGCGATACCGGCTTCCAGAAATTCATTGCGAACTTCCCAGAGTACGGTAGTAATCCAGGGAAGTGGTGGTCCCGCGCGATTGAATATCGATGCAACCTTGCCGGTCCTGTGGGCAACTTCGGGAGTAAACCATCCACCCTCGCTGTTTCCGTGCAGCGCAATGCGTCCAGCGTCGATATCAGGCCGAGTCGACAGGAAATCGACAGCGGCTATCGCGTCGTTAATAAAGTCTTTGTACAACGCCTTTTCAAAATCACCGTCGCTCATGCCGACGCCGCGCTTGTCATACAACAACACCGCTACCCCATTGCGAACCAGCGTGTTGGCAGTGAGGTGATAGGAAGGATCGGACGTCACGTCAGGTCCGGAACCATGCAGCATGACGACAGCGGGGAACGCGCCCGTCGCTTCGGGCTTGATTAGCGTCCCCCGGATCATTACACCGCCACTGTCGAATTCAACGATTTCTGTCGGGTGCCAGAAGATTTGAAAACGCAGGTAGTTGAACAGCACGATACCGACACATAATACAAATGCTGTGAGGAGCGTTCGCAGCACCGGCCTGACAAATTGTCCTTTCACCGCCATGACATTACCCCCCGGATTTCGTTTTCCATCGCAGGTGCACTGATATTCGATGCTTTCAACTGACCAATCGTTTGATTGACTATCGTCCAATCCTCCTCACCAGCCTACGCGTATTCCTGTAATATCGGCGACCAATGCCGAATAACAACAAGATGATCTAGGAAATTCTTATGCAAGAAGCCGTGGATTTTATTGGTGGTTGGGTCTGGAGTTACTGGCTGATCGGACTGTGTCTCGGTGCAGGCCTGCTGTTTTCGTTTCTGACCCGCTTCCTGCAGGTGCGTCATTTTCGGCACATGATCGAGCTGCTTTTCTCCAGCAAGGAATCGGAAAAAGGTATTTCGTCATTTCAGGCACTTGCCGTTTCTTTGTCAGGGCGAGTTGGTACCGGCAATATTGCGGGCACTGCAGCAGCCATCGGTTTCGGCGGACCCAGTGCCGTGTTCTGGATGTGGGTCGTGGCATTCCTGGGTGCCTCAACGGCTTTCGTGGAGGCGACGCTCGGGCAAATATATAAAGAGGAAGACGAGGGGCAGTATCGAGGTGGCCCCGCTTTTTATATAGAAAAGGCGATGGGCCAGAAATGGTACGGCTGGGTTTTTGCAGTCACGACCATCGTCGCCACCGGTCTGCTCCTTCCGACGGTGCAAGCCAACGCCATCAGCACATCGGCTGAAATCGCATTTGGCACCAACGGCATGATCGAAACATTTCTCGGCAGCATCAGCACTACCAAACTCACGGCCGCCGTAATTGTCGTCGCTATTTTCGGCTTTATTATTTTTGGTGGCGTCAAACGGATCGCGCACGTAACCCAAATCGTGGTGCCGTTTATGGCTATCGGCTATATCGCCATCGCCGTCGGCATCATTCTTATGAACGTAGGCGAACTACCGCGGGTTCTTGGCTTGATCTTCGGCGACATTTTTTCGCCAATGGCGGGTTTCGGCGCCGCAATAGGCTGGGGCGTAAAACGCGGCGTTTATTCGAATGAGGCCGGTCAGGGCACGGCACCGCACGCGGCTGCGGCGGCAGAGGTCCAGCACCCCGCACAGCAGGGACTCGTCCAGGCTTTTTCCGTGTACGTCGATACCTTGTTCGTCTGTTCCGCCACGGCGTTCATGATTCTGATTACCGGGG
Organism: Woeseiaceae bacterium; assembly: GCA_021773135.1. Taxonomy (GTDB): domain Bacteria; phylum Pseudomonadota; class Gammaproteobacteria; order Steroidobacterales; family Woeseiaceae; genus SZUA-117. The sequence continues at coordinate 2,503 of JAJFKP010000060.1, forward strand.
CCTATAATGTTGTTGGCGGCGACGGAGGATTTATCGTCCAGAACCTTCCCGCGGCAACCGATCCGAACAGCCCGGCGTTTACGCAAATGGCGGTACAGAGCGTTTTCCCTGACTTTGGCAAACACTTCGTTGCACTCGCGTTGTTCTTCTTCGCGTTTACAACTGTCCTCGCCTATTACTACATAGCAGAGACCAATATCGCGTACCTGCGTCGCTTTTTCAAAGTCCCCGGCGAATTGATCATTCTGAAAATCATCATGATCGGCGCGGTGTTTTACGGCGCAGTGAGGACAGCAAGCCTTGCCTGGGGCCTGGGTGATATTGGCGTCGGTCTGATGGCCTGGCTGAACATTGTCGCGATTCTGATTTTGTTCTTTATGAGCAAACCCGCATTGAAAGCGCTGAGCGACTACGAAAAACAGAGAAATGCCGGCGTAACCGATTACGTGTTCGACCCGGAAGCGCTCGGCATCAAGAACGCAGACTTCTGGAAAAAATAAACTGCATAAATCTTTCCGTTGGAGAAGGCTATGAATCGCGTCGCCACCCTGGTCACGTTAATTGTTGTAAGTCTTTCATTCGTATCCGGGACGACTCTTGCCCGTCAGGGCGAACCGGCAAATCAGAAAGCCGTTTTGGTGACCGGGGCCAGCACCGGCATCGGCCGCAATATTGCTGAGGCGCTGGCCGCCGAAGGGCACTTTGTTTACGCAGGTGCAAGAAAGCAATCCGATATCGATGCACTCAGCGCTATCGAGAATATCCAGGGAATTCGCCTGGACGTTACGGTCCAGGAAGAGATCGATGCCGCGGTCGACACGATTACCAAGGAAGGTCGCGGTCTCTATGGCCTGGTAAACAACGCGGGCGTGGCGGTGCTGGCGCCGCTTATCGAAGTCGACGAAGTAGATATGCAGTTCCAGATGGACGTAAACCTCTTCGGTCCCTATCGCGTAACAAAAGCGTTTGCGCCGTTGATCATCGAGAGTAAGGGCCGCATCACAACCACTGGCTCTATCTCGGGCATCCTTTCCGGGGCCCTGTTTGGCCCTTACAGCATGAGCAAACATGCTATTGAGGCCTACACCGATTCGTTGGCCGGCGAGATGCGAAAGTTCGATGTCGAAGTCAGCGTCGTAGAACCGGGCAATTACAACTCCGCCATCTACGACACCCTGTTACGCCGCATGCAGCAACGCAAGCAAACTGCCGCCGGCTCGCTCTATGAAGAGGAGCTGGCTCGCTTTCTGAACAACGCCAGTAACCGCCCGCAAGACAAGGAACCGGATGAGGTCTCCGCAGCCGTTCTCGATGCGCTGTTTGCGGACAAGCCAAAGCGACGCTACATGGTGGTACCGGTTGAGCGCCAGGCAGAAGTTACGATCAGGAAAGCTATCGAGGAACTTGTGCAGCTGAACGAACGGCATATGTACAGCTATGATCGGGATGCGCTGATCGACATGCTGGACGATGCGCTGGCGTCAGCGAACGAGTAGCGCCACCCCGCATCGCCTAGTCGCCACCCGATGAGCTGGCTGCCTTGAAATCGACGCCCAGCGAACGCAGTTTGCGGTATAGATGCGTACGCTCCATTCCCACGCGTTGCGCCAGCCGCCCAACCTTGCCGTCACACAGCACCAGCTGCTGCTGCAGGTAGGCACGCTCGAATTGTTCACGCGCCTCCCTTAGCGGCAACGATAGCAAGTCCTGTTTAACTAAAGGCTCATCGGCAATTGAAGTCGAACTGATTTCATTCTCTACTTCCTCGAGCGTTATCTCATCGTCAGATTCTGTCATCAGCAGGCGCCGCACCAGGTTCTTCAACTCACGAACATTGTCCGGCCAGGGATAGTTTCTTAGGCGATTCTGGGCGGCAACGCTAAATCGGCGAAACGTGAGGCCCTCTGAATCGACGAGCTTGTCAACGTAGTAACTTAAGAGAGCCGGAACGTCTTCGGCATACTCTCGCAACGGCGGTACCCGGGCCGTGAGCGTGTTCAGATTCGAAACCAGCTCCCGCCGTAGCGCCCCTGTTTCCATAGCTCTTTCATAATCCGCATTTACCGTCGCCAGGATGCGCGCCTGCAGCTTTACGGGTTCCCTGCCACCGGATCGCAGCAGCTCACCCCGCTCGAGCACGCTCATGATCAGCTTCTGCGCCTGATCGCAAAGGTCGGTCAGTTCATCGATGATCAACGTGCCGTTTCTCGCCCGTTCAAAATAGCCGCTTCGGATATCACCGTCCGATTCGCTGCCGAGCAGCTGCTCTTCGGCATTGTTGTCGGTTATGGATGCCGCCAGTAGCGTAACCAATGGCCCGTCTGAATGTGAGCTCATGCTGTGGATATAGCGGGCGAACGCGCTGCGGCCGGTACCGGGTTCACCGCTGAAAAGTACCGGTGAATCGTATTTGGCGAATTGCTGCACTTTCTCCCGCAGCCCTTTCATCAACGGGCTGCGTCCGATGGGCGCCAGCAGCGAGGGCAGCATGCCCCTGCCGGCACCGGCCTGCTTCTTCGATGAATCTATTGCACGTTCGACAGTTCGCAGAAGCTTTGCCAATGACAATGGCTTCTCAACGAAGTCGAATGCACCGAGGCGGGTCGCCTCGACGGCCGTATCGACCGTGCCGTGACCGGACATCATAACCACCGGACAATCAAGATCGCCGGGTTCCGACCACTCACGCAACAGACTGATGCCATCCGTTCCGGGCATCCAGATGTCGAGCAGAACCAGGTCGAAATTCCCGTCGCTTCGCGCAATGCGCGCCTCACCTGCATCACCTGCGACGGTTACCGCATACCCTTCGTCAGACAAAATTTCGTCAATAAGCTCCCTGATATCGGCCTCATCATCGACGACCAGCACATTTGCCGCACTCATGCTTGTTCCCTCCGTTTCTCTGTACGACCTGGCACTTTCGCAATCATTTGACTGCGCGCCGCCTCAGTTAAAGGCAGTCTTATCGTTATCACTGCGCCACCCTCTTCGCTGTTCTTTGCATCGATTGTTCCCGCATGTTCCTCAACCAGTTTTTTGACGATAGCAAGACCAAGACCCGTTCCTTTCGGTTTCGTTGTAACGTAGGGCTCGAATATTTGCTTGACTGAATCACTGTGAAAGCCAGGACCATTGTCTGCAACGATTAACTCCACAACGTCAATTCCGTGCACCTCCGCCGCATTGACGATAACGTCTATGTGCCCATTTTCGTTATGCTCGAGGGCTTCGATCGCATTGCGAATCAGGTTGTGCAGAATCTGGCGAACGCGACCGGCGTCCGCCTCAATGTCGGGAAGATCCGTATCGGTGCTAAACGCAATGTTGATGTCGCTTTCCTGAGCGCGATATAGATCGACGACCTCATACACGAGGTTCTCGATGCTGAAACGATTAACGTCGATATCCGGCGCCCGCGCGTAGTCGCTGAATGCGTTGACCATTTCCTTCATCGCCTCGACCTGCTGCACAATCGTGTGGGTTGCGCGATCCAGAATTTGCGCTTCCTCAGGATCCAGGGTCGGCAGGTATTTCCTGCGCATGCGTTCTGCTGACAATTGAATCGGTGTCAGCGGATTCTTGATTTCGTGCGCCAGGCGCCGGGCAACCTCGCCCCACGCAGCGTCACGCTGCGCCTGCAAGAGGCCTGTTATGTCATCGAACACAACGACATAGCCGGCGGCGTGGTCCTCATCTCCCGGGAGGGTCGTACAAGCGCACGTGAGCACCCGTCGACCGACTTCACCGCGCAACACGATCTGCTCCCGCCATTCAGTCTCGCCGGCCTGCAGATGGACTTGGGCGACGTCAACAAACTGCTCGAGCAACGGCTGGCCTTTTGCGACGTCGGGAAGGTACTCGCCCACTCGATTTTCCAGGTCGACGTTCAATATACCGCCCGATGCCGCGTTGGCGTTGCGAATTCGCAGGTCGGATTCCAGCGCGACGACACCGGTCGACAACCGGTCCAGTATTACCGCAAGATTCGCACGTTCCGCCTCGACGAGCGCCTGACTCAGGCTGGCTTCGCGGCGTGCCGACGACAGGTGCTGTGTCATGTCATTAAAAGAACTGATCAGGAATCCAATCTCGTCGCGGGACGGGGTAGGCAAGCGCGTATCAAAATCGCCCTCTGCAACCGCCCGGGTACCGGCGACCAGGTCCTGGATCGGCGCTACCAGCCGGCGGGAAAGGACGAAGGCCCCATAAATGGAAGCCAGCAGCGAAAGCATCAGCACTACGGTCAGCGTCAACGAAGAGTTTTGCTTGAGATCTTCGCGGAAAAACACCGCCCGTCGATAATCGTTGTAGGACGAGTCAACGCTGTCCGCCATTACTCCGATGCGATCGGGCACACGATAGAGCGCCTGTATGACGCCGTTAATACTCGAACTGCTCGAATTGCCGAAAGGTACGGCGGTCCTGATTTCGTACCCGCCCGACTCCTTTGGTTCGAGGCCGACATACGGACGACCCTGGCGAATTTGCAAAACAACTTCATCGGTAAGCGGTGTCGGCAAACTCCCGGCACTCTGATCCGAGCTGGTCGCAAGGATGTGGCTGTTGCGCGCGTAAATTGAAATTTCCCCCGCGCCACTTTCACGCCTGAGCATGCTCAATTCAAAAATCAGCTGACGAGGATTAACATCTTGCAGCCGGTCTGCAATTTTTACCGTTGTAGACAGATGATCTCGCATCTGCATCGCGAGCGCCGCCTGGCTTAATGCCAGCGCATCATCGAGCCCTTCCTCCACGTCCGCGCTAAACCAGCTGTCGATCCCGGTGTTGATAAACTGGATGGAAAAATAGAACAACACTACCAATGGCAAAACGGCCAGGCCAACGAACATGCCGACCATCCGCGCTTTCAGTTTTGCGCCGGGTACGTTTTTTCGATAGTCCTGAAACAGCTTCGCCAGGTTGCCGACCATCAGTGCAAACAGCACGACCACGCCGGCAACATTAATGATCAGGATTACAATCTGCAGCGATTCAAAGTCGTCGGTATTTTGTGGCGTCCAGCTCAGCAAAAATAGCGCGACCGCCGCCAGGCCGACGCCGATGACGCCGACCGCGGTGATTGCCGCCCTTTTTATCGTGCGAGAGTCCATTCGTACCAGTCACTCTCCAGTTGCCATTGGCTGCGCCAGAAAAACAGCAGTCGCAGTGAAGCAGGATATTGGCGGCTGCTCAGACGCGCTCTTAATCGCAACCGGTAGCGGCCATCCTCTTCGAGCACGGCGTCGTCGATCACGGGCAGACCCTGAATCCGCCCCAGGTTGTTGAGCGCCGAGTACAGTGTCGCGAATGAATCCTGATCGCCACTGTTCAGGCTACGCACGATGTAACGCTGGCTGAGCGGCCGGTATTCCAGCTCGTAGGTAAAATTTAAAGCGGCATCGAGCGCGTCGAGCCATAGACCGCGGATGCGTATCACCTCGAAATCAAGTTCGATTGTCAGTGGCACGCCGCTGTTCAGCGCTTCCAGCGCGTCATCGCTCAGGATGAGTTGGAGCCGCGCCTCAAGTTCGTGCACACCTTCGTTTAACCGCGTCGAGGCAGAGCGAATATCAAAAAAACCCTGGCGCTCGGGAATCTGTTGCGCCGTGGCCGCGCCAATGGTCAGCATGCCGACGCAATAAGTCAGCATGATCGCCGCGAATCCAAAAGTCTTTTTTCTTTCCATCGTGGTTTCAGGACACCTTGTTCAGGCAGGCAAAGTAGAAGCCGTCCAGCCCGTGCTTACCGGGCAAGACCTGAAATCCCGGTGCCTTTTCGGTCATTAGATCGCGGATGTTGTAATCATGCAACACTCGGTTCTCCCCGGCATCCTCGTGGGCCGCAATAAACGGCCCCACTACGCCATCGTTTTCGGCAGTCAGTACTGAGCAGGTAACGTACAGAAGACGGCCGCCGGGCTTGAGCAGGGGCCACAGGCTCTCCAGAATTCCCCGCTGCAGTTCAGCGAGCGCGCCAATATCTGTCTCGCGCCGCAATAATTTGATATCCGGATGGCGACGGATGACACCCGTTGCGGAACAGGGTGCATCGACCAGAATCCGGTCAAACTGCGCACCATCCCACCACTCACCTGCATTGGATGCGTCGGCGGCCAACAAGGTTGCATCGAATTTTAGGCGGGCCAGTGTTTCACGCACCAGGCCGAGTCGCTCGGCGTCAGCATCGATAGCGGTGAGATCCGCAGACCCGGCCAATAATTCCAGCAGATGCCCTGTCTTGCCGCCCGGCGCGGCGCAGGCGTCAAGCACCCGCTGCCCCCCATCGCTCAGCAACCAGGGCGCCGCCAGCTGCGCCGCGGCATCCTGAACTGAAACCTGTCCATCCGGAAATCCTGGCAACGCATCAACCGGCTGCGGGCTCTCGAGCCGTAACGCCTGAGGAAGCCCTTTCATGGTTGACCCTGCGACTGCGTGACGCGCCTGGTACGCCGCCGCCGTTGCGTGTTCGGCGTTCACGCGCAACCACATCGGCGCACGCTCGTTATTCGCTGTAAGAACTTGTTGCCAGTGGTCCGGCCAGTCCTGACGAATTCGATCAATCAGCCACTGCGGGTGATTAAATGTTACTTCTTCAGACTGCGGCAGTTCCCGCGATGTTTTGCTGCGCAAGAAATTTCGCAGTATGCCGTTGACCAATCCCGCCAGTTTAGGGCGGCGCAATACGCGAGCCGCCTCAACGGTCGCCGATACCGCAGCATGATCCGGCACGCGCGTGTCGCTCAGCTGGAAAATGCCAATCGTCAGCAACGACTCGATGACACGATCGCGTTTCTTTAGCGGCTTTTCCAGTCGTGCATTGAGCTCAGCACGCAACTGCCAATGATGCCTGATGCAGCCGTAGCAAAGCATGCGCAGCATAGGGCGATCTGCGAGGCTGACCTGCGGCTCGCTTTGGGCCAGCGCCCGGTCAAGCGAACGCCCGTCACTGATAACCGCGTCGATGACCGTCGCCGCTTCGGCTCTGAGTCGGGCTCCCGATTGCATAATCGATACGTCGGCTCAGGCGAACCGAACACCAGCAAGGCGACTTTGGGCAGCATACTCGCGACCGCTCACTCGTTTTCGACCCGGTCGCTGCACCTCAGTGAGGCGAATACCGCCGCGTCCGCAAGCAACATCGATTCCGGCCTTGCTGGTATGGATGACCTGGCCGCACTGGCCGTCAAGGTCCGGTAGCAATTCGCCCCGCCAGCATTTGATCGATTCGCCGTTTGACTCGAAGAAAGCACCCGGAACCGGGTTATAGGCCCTGATTTGTCGCAGAATTTCCGTTGCGTCGGCGCCCCAGTCAATGGCGGCATCGGCTTTGCTGATTTTTGCCGCGTACGTTGCGTCCGCCTCAATCTGTGGCAGGGCTTCCAGTTCTCCCTCAAGAAGCGCCTCCATATTGCGTACCAACAGCTCGCCACCTAAAGTTGCCAATCGATCGTGAAGTTCGCCCGCTGTTTCGTCGTTGCCAATTGGTAGCGCACCTCGCGCATACACCGGACCCGTGTCCAGGCCAGCTTCCATCTGCATCAGGCAAACACCGGTCTCTTTGTCACCGTTTAGAATTGCCTGCTGAACCGGCGCGGCGCCGCGCCAGCGTGGCAGCAGCGATGCGTGCACGTTGACGCAACCACGTTGCGGTATATCCAGTAAAGCCTGCGGCAGGATGAGTCCATAGGCCGCAACCACCATCAGCGCAGGTTTCAGTGCAACAATGTCGGCGACAACGTTTGCATCCCGCAGAGTTTCGGGTTGCCAGACGTCGATATCGACAGACTGTGCGTACAACTTGACCGGGCTCGCAGTTAGCCGCTTGCCTCGACCAGCGCGCCTGTCCGGCTGCGTTAACACCGCTGCGGGTGCGTAACCGCTTTCCACAAGCGCCTGCAACGACACCTGCGCGAAGTCGGGTGTCCCAGCGAACAGAATTGTTGCCGCGCTCATCGTTGTCCAGTCAGTTCAGGAGGTTAGTGCTTGGTCAGACAGCGGCAACCCGGTCTTCCACTCGGTGCTTGCGATCTTTCAATAAACGCTTGCGGATACGCTGGCGTTTCGCTTCGGACAGGTAATCGACAAACAGCTTGCCATCCAGATGGTCAATCTCATGTTGAATACATACCGCGAGCAATCCGTCGAAGGACGCCTCAACTTCTTCGCCGTCCCGGTTCTGGAAGCGAACCCGAACCTGCTCCGCCCTTTCCACCGACTCGTAATAGCCGGGCACGGAAAGACAGCCCTCTTCTGACACCTCGACACCGTCGCGTTCAAGGATGACCGGATTGATCAGCACCCAGGGCTCGTTTTTTTCACTCGACACGTCGGCAACGAGGAATCGCCGGTGTACGTCGACCTGTGTCGCTGCCAGTCCGATGCCCGGTGCCGCATACATGGTTTCGAACATGTCGTCGATCAGCGTACCTAGTGCAGCATCAACTTTCTCCACCGGAACAGCTTTTTTGCGCAGCCGCGGGTCTGGGAATTCAAGTATTTTAAGTTTTGCCATGGGCTCGGTCTTAATTTCGTGTGGTTTCCTACAAAATGCGTCTAAATTTTTGACTTTATTGAATAAGATAGCGGACAATGCCGCCTACATCCCGGCTGTCAGACCCTGTTTTGGCTCGGAATTGTGACGTAATTGGCGGACCTGACGGCGCCGACACGACATATTATAGCAACGCCTGCCTCCGGGCAGACACCGACTACTATGATGGAGCACCCGTCGACTATGTCTCCTGACACTAAAAGCGTGAAAACCGGTCTCAGACTGACCGTCATTGCACTTGCCGTAAGCATGGCTGGCTGCAGCACTATGAGCAATCTGAACCCGTTTGGTGGAGACGACAACGAGGCGCCGCCCCCGGTTGCCAGTTCATCGTCAACCGCCCCGAGCCGCTCCACTTCTTTTGATCCGGGCGCGAGCAACGCGTCTGTTCGAGCGATGCAGAATGAACCCGTTTTGCAGCAGCTCAGCGAACCAATTCCGCTGGCATCGGGCGCGCCCGATGAATACGTGGTCCAGGTAGGTGACACCCTCTGGGATATTGCGAGCACTTTTCTGCGCGATCCCTGGTACTGGCCGGAAGTCTGGTACGTCAACCCGCAGGTGCAGAACCCGCACCTGATCTATCCAGGCGACGTGCTCGCTCTGGTCACAATAGATGGCCAGACGCGAATCACGAACGTGCGTGGTTCTACTTATCGGCTCTCGCCGCAGGCAAGAATTTCGCCGCTGAGTGAGTCGATTTCCAGCATCCCGTACGAGGAAATTTCTGCCTTCCTGTCCAGGGGTCTTGTTCTTGAAAAAGACCAGGCCGAGCGGCTGCCGTACATTCTTGCGACACGCGGCGATCATATGATCGCGAGTGCCGGCAATGAAGTTTACATCCGCGGTGGCCAGCCGGCACAGAACGGCACCCGTTACAGCGTCGTGCATGTCGCTGACGAGCTGGTTGACCCGGACGATGGCGATGTCATCGGCTTCCAGGGTATTTACGTTGGTGAAGGCGCCCTGTCTCGCGGCGGCGACCCGGCAACAGTTGCACTGACGGACACTAATCGCGAAGCGCTCAGCGGCGATCGACTGATTCCCGAGTCCGTGGACATTCCGCTTAACTTCTTTCCTAAAGCACCGGACATCGATGTGGAAGGCCGCATCATTTCCGTCATCGATGGCGTCTCGCTGATTGGTCAGTACCAGGTTGTGGTGATGAACCGCGGCGCGCGCAACGGCCTGGCGCCGGGCGACGTTCTGACCGTCTACCAGGCCGGCGAGGTAGTAACCGATCGCTTCAGCGGCAACTCATTTGTCCGCGGTGGCGAAAAGGTCACGCTACCGGACGAAGCGGCCGGCACGATCATGGTCTTCAAGGTTTATGATCGCATCGGCTACGGTCTGGTGATGGAAGCAACCAGCGATATTCACGTTCTGGATGCTGTGCGTAATCCCCTGTAATTAGGAACCTCACGAGTTACATCAAAGGCCCGCACCCGGTGCGGGCTTTTTTTGTGGTTATTGCGAAACGACTGACTCGTGTTCGCGGCGTGATGTCACACCTATAACTGTATGACGCCAGCAAATTAGTCTTACCGAAGCCGGACGCTCCGGATTACAATTCCAGTTCTTGCAAACGGCCAGGGTTGATTTGGGAACGGATGTGACAGTCAGTGACGAAGAACTCGAATGGGCCGATAAACCCGATCACCATATTTTAGAATCTACGTCCGGCGACTATCCTGAGCTCCTAGCGCAAATTCCCAACGCTCCGCAACGACTATTTGTCATTGGCAGCCTCGATGTGTTGCACCTGCCGTCGCTGGCTATTGTCGGCAGCAGGAACCCTACGCGTGGCGGTCGGGATAACGCTTACGAGTTTGCCCGACACCTGGGACACGCAGGCTTCAGCATTGTCAGTGGGCTCGCGCAGGGCATTGATGCGGCCGCGCATCAGGGCGCATTGGCAGCAGGCGCACCGACCGTCGCTTTTCTCGGCCACGGGATTGACCAGGTGTATCCCGCAAGCAATCGTCAACTCGCACAGCTTATTGCTGCAAGCGGCGCACTTTGTAGCGAGTTTCCATTCGGTACACAGCCGCGCAGAGAGCATTTTCCACAACGTAATCGCCTGATCAGCGGACTCAGTTTGGGAATATTGGTCGTAGAAGCGGCAAGACGCAGCGGATCTCTAATCAGCGCTCGCCTGGCTGGTGAACAGGGGCGGGAGATTTTTGCCATTCCCGGCTCAATACATAATCCGATGTCGCGTGGCTGTCATCAATTGATCCGGCAAGGTGCCAAACTGGTTGAAGATGCTGCTGACATAGTGTCGGAACTTGGACCGCTTGTTAACCATATGTTGCAAACTACTGATGTGAAAGAGAGTCCACAGCTGACCCAATTTAACAAAGATGGGGACTACCGGATCCTGCTCGATGCACTCGGTTACGATCCGGCGACGACGGATGAATTGGTCAAAACATCGGGTTTGACGATCGACCAGGTTTCCTCCATGCTTCTTATTCTGGAGCTTGAGGGGGAAATCGAGGCGCAAAACGGCGGCCGATACTCAAGACTGCAAACATAACTGGATCAAGCGCCCTAAGGAGAAGCTCCAGGCATGAAAGAGAATGTACTCGACGTACTGATGTACCTGTTCGAAACATACATCGACGCTGAGGAAGAGCCAGAAGCAGACCAAAATGAACTCCGCGACGAACTGTCTCGCGCCGGATTTGGTGACTCTGAGATTGACCGTGCGCTCGATTGGCTGGATGGTTTAACCGAGAACCACGAGGCTCTGTACACCAATCCGCAAACTGCGCACGGCACGCGCATTTATAATGAAATTGAGACCGAGCGCCTCGACGTAGGCTGCCGCGGTTTCATCTCCTACCTCGAGCAGATCGGAATCCTGTCACCGACCCAGCGCGAACTCCTCGTTGATCGACTCCTCGCACTGGAAACTCCGGACATCGATGTCGAGCAGATAAAGTGGGTCGTACTAATGGTTTTGTTCAGTCAGCCCGGCCAGGAACTGGCCTATGCTCGCATGGAAGACCTGGTGTTTGACGAGGGCGAAACAACGCTGCATTGATCGCCCGTTATTCAGCCTGATCCGCATCCGTAACACCTCATTTCAGTGACCCAATGCACGGCGTGTAATCACGCAGTTCTTGACAGGCCGCTCGTAAAGCTGTAATTCAACCGCGGCGAAGCATCGCGGTTTTATCTTCTCCAGCGTCTTATATAAGGAACGGTCTCCCGGAATGTCCAAGAATCTTGTCATCGTCGAATCACCTGCTAAGGCTACGACCATTAGCAAATACCTCGGCAAAGATTTTGACGTCCTCGCCTCCTATGGCCATGTTCGCGACCTTGTCCCCAAGGAGGGCGCGGTGGATCCCGAGCAGGGTTTCGCCATGAAGTACCAGATCATTGAGCGCAATGAGAAGCATGTTAAGGCGATTATCAAGGCGCTCAAGAAAGCCGATGCCCTATATCTTGCGACTGACCCTGATCGGGAGGGCGAAGCAATTTCATGGCACCTGATCGAACTTCTGAAGGAGCGCAAGGCGCTCGGCGCGCGGGCCGTTCACCGCGTTGTGTTTCATGAAATCACCAAGGCTGCGGTCAACGATGCGATAGCAAACCCGCGCGAGGTTTCCACTGAACTGGTCAGCGCCCAGCAGGCGCGCAGAGCGCTTGACTATCTCGTTGGCTTTAATCTGTCTCCGCTGCTGTGGAAAAAGGTGCAGCGAGGTTTGTCAGCAGGACGCGTTCAAAGCCCGGCGTTACGGATGATCGTAGAGCGCGAACTGGAGATCGAGGCCTTCAAGGCCCGGGAATACTGGTCGATCGAAGCCGACGTCAGCAAGGATAAACAGCCGTTCTTTTCGCGACTTGTGCGCTACAAAGGCGAGAAAGTCGAGCAGTTCAGTTTCGAGAATGAAGACGCCGCTCGTGAGGTTGAAAAAACCATCACTGATGCGGCTGGTGGAAAACTGACGACCGTCAAAGTCGACAAGAAACAACGTCGACGCAATCCGGCTGCGCCATTCACTACGTCCACCTTGCAGCAGGAGGCCTCGCGCAAGCTTGGCTTCAATACGCAGTGGACCATGCGGGTTGCGCAGAAGCTTTATGAGGGCATCGAGTTGCCTGACGTCGGTAACGTCGGCCTGATCACCTATATGCGTACCGATTCCGTGACCCTGGCGAGCGTCGCTGTCGACGAGATTCGCGAGACAATCAAGGAACGCTACGGGGCTGACAATGTTCCCGACGAACCGCGCACCTTCAAAACGCGGTCGAAAAATGCGCAGGAAGCACATGAAGCCATCAGGCCTACATCGGTCGCTTACACACCAGAGTCGTTGAAAGGCAAGCTCGACGAAGAACAGCTTAAGCTCTATACGCTGATCTGGCGGCGCACCATGGCCTGCCAGATGGTGCCTGCTGTTTTCGATACCGTTGCACTGGAATTCTCACCCGGCGCTGCGGACACCGCGTCTGCCAGTGATCAGCATCGTTTCCGCGCCAACGGCTCCGTTCTCGTGGAGCCCGGCTTCATGGCTGTTTATCACGAAGGTAAAGACGATGCCAAAGATGACGATGGCGATCGTTTGCTGCCCGAGGTAGCAGAAGGGGACGTCATCAATCTCGATGTCCTGCGCCCTGAACAGCATTTCACGGAACCACCGCCGCGTTTCACCGAAGCAAGCCTGGTGAAGACACTGGAAGAGTACGGCATCGGCAGACCGTCTACCTACGCCAATATCATCGCTACGCTGAAGAACCGCGAGTATGTCGAGATGGATGCCAAGCGCTTCCTGCCGACCGACATCGGCCGAATCGTCATTGGTTTCCTGACCGAGCATTTCACCCAGTACGTTGACTACGACTTCACGGCGCGACTTGAAGATGACCTTGACGCCATTTCCCTTGGCGAGAAGGATCTTGTGCCATTGCTTGAGGGATTCTGGAAACCTTTCCACGAGCTCGTCGAGGACAAGGACCAGAGCGTCACCCGCGAACAGGTCGCGCAGGCCCGTGAACTGGGGACTGACCCGAAAAGCGGCAAGCCGGTGACCGTCCGTATGGGGCGGTACGGGCCTTTTGTGCAAATCGGCACCAAGGACGACGAGGAAAAGCCGAAGTTTGCAGGCCTGCGGCCAGGCCAGAAGATGAACGACATCGATCTCGCCACCGCCATGGAGCTGTTCAAATTGCCGCGCAAACTGGGGCAAACGGCGGATGGCCTGGAAGTTTCGGCCAGCATTGGGCGATTTGGTCCCTACGTTCGTTACGGCGACAAGTATGTCTCCATACGTGATGAGGACCCTTACACAATTGAGTTGCCGCGGGCACTGGAACTGATTGAAGAAAAGAAAATAGCGGACGCCAACCGCATCATTCAGGACTTTGAAGCCGAAGGCATCCAGGTGCTGAACGGGCGTTACGGACCGTATGTCACGAACAAGGAAAAGAATGCCCGTGTGCCGAAGGATCGGGAGCCGAAATCATTGACGCTCGAAGAATGCAAAGAGCTGCTTGCCAACGCACCGGTGCGCGACAAACGAGGCAAAAAGAAAGCGGCGAAAAAGAAAACGGAAAGCAAGACGGCTGCCAAGAAAAAGGTGACCAAGAAGAAGGCCAGGAAAAAAGCCAAAAAGAAAGCAAAGAAGAAAATGGCAAAAAAGAAGGCTGCCAAGAAGAAGCCTGCCGGCCCCGGCGAGTCCTGACGAGACCGGCCTTAAGGATATGGCCAGCGCGCAGAACATTCGGCACGCTTCCCGGGTCCTCCATGGTGGTGGTGTCATCGCTTACCCGACCGAGGGCGTTTACGGACTCGGCTGTTTGCCTGGCGACTATGCTGCGGTCAGCAGGATTCTCGAAATGAAATCCCGTAGTGAAGCGCAGGGGCTGATCCTGATCGGTGCCAACGCCGAGCAGCTATCGGTATGGGCAGAGCTGCCCGATTCATTACTGACGTCATCCGAAGAGAATCCCGTAACCTGGATTGTGCCAGCGACCGATGCCGTGCCCGACTGGATTCGCGGCGATAACACGGGCGTCGCGGTACGAATAACCGCGCACCCGGTGGCAGGCGCTTTGTGTGCGGCGTCAGGTTCATGCCTGGTATCGACCAGCGCCAACCTGTCAGGGCTTGAGCCTGCGCGCAACATGTTCGTTCTGCGCAAGCAGTTTGGTGCTTTAGTAGACTACGTCGTGCCGGGCAGTTGCGGGCCCGCTGCCGGCGCATCGGAGATCAGGGATTCGAGAACTGGAAACATTGTGAGATCCGCATGAGTGACACCAATATTAACGCTGTCGAAGAATATCTTCGTGCACTGCAAATGCGCATCTGCTCATCGTTGGAAGATGCAGATGGCAAAGCCAGGTTTCGGCACGATCGCTGGGACCGGCCGGGCGGGGGTGGCGGCGAAAGCAGAATATTGAGCGATGGAAATATTTTCGAACAGGCAGGTGTCGGTTTTTCTCACGTGTTCGGTGACCAGATGCCGCCGTCGGCAACGCAAACCCGACCTGAACTTGCCGGTAAGAGTTTTCAGGCAATGGGTGTCTCCCTGGTTTTGCATCCATACAACCCCTACATCCCGACGACGCATGCCAACTTCCGTTTCTTTTCTACCGACAGCGATGACGATCAATCAATATGGTGGTTCGGAGGTGGTTTCGATCTGACGCCCTACTACCCGTTCCACGAAGACGTCGTTCACTGGCATCAGGCCGCCAAAGATGCGTGCGACCCGTTTGGTGCGGACGTCTACCCTGAATACAAGCAATGGTGCGACGAATATTTCTACCTGAAGCATCGCTCGGAAACCCGCGGCGTCGGCGGGCTGTTTTTTGACGACCTCAATAAGCCGGGGTTTGAGCAGTCTTTTGCACTAACGCAATCGATAGCGGACCGGTTCCTGCCTGCCTACCTGCCGATCGTATCCGCCCGAAAGAAGCACAAGTTCGGCGAACGGCAGAGAGAGTTTCAGCTTTACCGCCGCGGCCGGTACGTCGAATTCAACCTCATCTACGACCGAGGCACGTTGTTCGGGCTGCAATCCGGCGGCAGAACAGAATCCATCCTGATGTCACTGCCGCCTCGGGTTCGCTGGGAGTATGCATGGCAGCCGGAGGCAGGTTCCCCGGAGGCCGATCTTTACGACAATTACCTGCAAGCCCGGGACTGGCTGGGCGGATGATTTGATCGCGGGTAAAGACATGCCCACGGTTCGTGCAATTTCCAACAACCCCCGTCTTTTTCCACGCGGTCGTGATTAGGTCGAGCTCGACAGGTGGTGCGGGCCCGGCGAGCCGCGAACAGTGTGCTGTCGCAGCACTGGCGAGCGCACTATCAGTCGCAACAGGCCTTTCTGGCACCTGACCCGGCTAATATGCTAAGTTCTTTATAAACCGGGCGTTACACCGGGTTCTTGAACTAAAATCAACAGGATACGTGCTGAGAGGGCGCGCCGTAATCCTTAAGCCAGTAGCATCGTTGCCAAGCTAAGGTGCGATGTTGGTAATCCCTTATGCAGCTATTGCGACTGATCGTATTTGTCCCGATCCTATTTAGCGGCGCCGCAGGCGCCGAGGCTGAGTCGCGTTTGCGTGATGGCGGCGCACCGCTGGGAATTCAGCTGGCCGGCATTGATAACGCTGCATCCGCAACGAAGGTCTATATCGTGCAGCTGGCAACGCAGTCGGCTGCTGAGTTTCACGCCAAATCCCTGTCTGGCTTCTCCGGCAAACCTGCGTTGGGTGGCATGACGTCAGCCCGGCGTTTCGACAAGAGCAATGCCGAGGTGCAAGGCCATCTGAACAAACTGGCAACCGAACAGGCGAACGTACTCGCGAAACTGGGTGGCAACGTCCAACCGCTATATAACTACCAGTATGCATTGAACGGCTTTGCCGCCACGCTATCCGCCGCCCAAGCAAACAAGCTCGAGCACATGGGTGAGGTGCTGCACGTCTGGGAGGACGAAGTTCGCCCGCTGACCACAGGCAGCAGCGCCTCGTTCCTGGGCCTGTTCGATGCGGACGTTGGACTGCGGGGTGCACCAGGCCTTGATGGCGAAGGCATCGTCATTGGCGTGATCGATAGCGGCATCGCACCGGAACACCCGGCGCTTCAGGACACCCGGGAAGCGGACCGCCCGCAGCTTTGTCGCAGTGCCTGGGGCGAAGGTACCCTGCTTGGCAGGTGGCTTTGCAAACGATTCAGACAAATGGAAGACGTGCAGGTATTCGAAGCGCCGGAGAATTGGAACGGCGTTTGCGAAACCGGACCGGAATTCACCGAACAGAACTGCAACAACAAGATGATCGGCGCCCGTACATTCGTTGACGGGGCGCTGGCATCCGGGCCGATTGACGCGGGCGAAATTTTTTCTGCACGTGATGTCGACGGGCACGGCACGCACATTGCAACGACCGCTGCCGGAAACAGTGTTAAAGCATCAATTTTCGGCACCTTTCTGAGCTCCGTTGAGGGCATCGCGCCCAAAGCTCGAATTGCGACCTACAAGGCATGCTGGTTACGGCCAGGTACAACCCGGGCCAGCTGCAATACGTCCGATCTTGCCAATGCCATTGACATGGCGGTAGCCGACGGCGTTGACCTGATCAACTACTCGGTGGGCAACTCAATGTTTACGGTGACATCACCCGACGACATTGCGCTGCTGGCCGCCGCAAAAGCCGGTGTCCTGGCGTCCGTCGCAGCCGGCAACGATGGCCCGAATTTTCAAACGGTAGGTTCACCGTCCGGTAATCCCGCGGTCATCACAGTTGCCGCGTCCACCCGCACCGGTGAGCATTCCGTAGAAGCGATCATGGTTGACGCACCGGCGTCCGTCGCCGGCAAATACGCCAGCAGAGAGGCGTCGTTCACGCCGCCGCTGATTGATAGCGACCCGATTGAAAGCCAGCTGATCCTGGTTGACGACGGCGATACCAGTTTGCCCGACGGCGGCACGGGCAACCTGATGGACGCGTGCCAGGCGCTCACCAACAGCGATGAGATATCCGGCAACATCGCATTTATAGAACGTGGTGGTTGCGATTTCGACCTCAAGATCATGCACGCGGAAGACGCGGGCGCAGCTGCGGTGATCGTTTTCAATATTTCAGGTGACCCCATCGTCATGGTTGGAGACAGCGGGTCAATCGGCATACCCGCAGTCATGATTGGCTCTGCCGATGCCGACCTGCTGCTTGGTGAGCTCGATGCGGATGAAGTGATCGATGTTGTACTCGACAAAAGTTTCTTTTTGTCGATCGCGGAGTCCGGCAACGTCATGGCCGGTTTTTCCTCGCGCGGGCCGGGACCGAACCAGGACATCCTGAAGCCGGATGTGACGGCGCCGGGGGTCAACATACTCGCGGGCAACACGCCGGATGCGGCCAATACGGTGGCGGGAGAATTTTTTGCCTTCCTGAGCGGTACATCCATGTCGGCGCCGCATGTCACCGGCGTTGCAGCACTGCTCAAACAGGCGCATCCCGACTGGAGCCCTGCAGCAATCAAGTCTGCCCTGATGACAACCGCGCGTCAGGACTTAACGCTGCCGGACGATTCCGCAGCAATACCGTTCGATTTTGGCAGCGGCCATATCGTGCCGAACGATGCGAATGACCCTGGGCTTGTGTTCGATATTTCCGACGCTGAATACGATGCCTATTCCTGCGGAATCGCCTCGCCCGGTGTATCCCAGGCCCGCTGCGACGAGCTCGCGGCTGCAGGCATGTCGTTCGACTCTGTCGATCTCAATCAACCGTCGATATCGGTTTCGCGACTGACCAGCGGCAAGACCATCTCGCGCACGGTCACGAACGTCACCGATACGTCTGAAACCTATACAGCGGAAATCGAGCTGCCGCCCGGTATCGATGTGCAGGTATCGCCTGCGAGCCTTACGGTTGGCGCGGGCCAAACTGCGACATTTGACGTCACTTTGAACTTTGTCAGTGGGCCACCGGATATCTATCGCTTCGGCAGCCTCACCTGGGTTAGCGATAAACATCGGGTTCGTAGTGTCATCGCGGCGCAGCCGCTATCGGTCGATGCACCCGGAGAAATTTTCTCCTTCGGCGGCAGTGGCAGCGAAACGTTTGCGGTGGAGTTTGGTTATACCGGCTCGTATGAGGCCCGCGTACATGGATTGCGCCAGGCGATTATCATCGATGACGACAACAATATCGGCAATCCTGCTTTCGTTGCGCAGGACCCGGACAAGACGTTTACCTTCGGAACAAGCACGGGAGTGACGGCACATCTGATCGATGTTCCTGCCGGCGAAGCCTTCTTGCGGTTCGCAATGTTCGATGAGCTTACGGACGGCGACGACGATCTCGATCTGTACGTTTACTATTGCCCCGACGGTATCAACTGCTCGAAGGTTGGAGAAAGCGGCGGCGAGACGTCACGAGAACAGGTCGACATTTTCATGCCAGCTGGCGGCACCTATGCACTGTTTGTGCATGGTTTCGAAACGGATAATGTCGCGGGCGGACCTGGCGCAGTCTACACCGCACTCGGCTGGTCTTTCGGTCTGAATGAAGATCTTGGCAACATGACGGTCACGGGCCCTACTGTCGCGACTGCCGGAACCGCGCAGGATGTCACGGTAAACTGGAACGGACTGTCTGCGGATACCATTTACCTGGGCGGCATTTCCCACAACACGCCCGATGGTCTCGTCTCACTGACCCTGATCAACATCGCGAATTAAGCGCCGCTAGTCCGTCGGAAATAACCAGCGCATGCCCTGGCGAAACGATGCGGGCGGCGCTGACATGTGCGTGTGTCCCTCCAGGCTGACAACTTGCAGCTCCCAGGGCCTGTCTGCCGCCGCAGTCCAGTGTGCGATCCACCGTTGCAGCGGTTCCTTGAAGGCTGGTTCATCCAGTGAGCCTGAGCCGATAAACAGACTGGAGCGTGCGTTCGCAGTGGGACCGTCGTCATGCGACTGCAGAAAAAACGGGAGATTGCGGTGCATGGCCGGGTTACTCGCAATATGTCCCCAGAACAAACCGGGCTTGGTAAGCGCCGTGTAAATTGCGAACTGACCACCAATAGATTGGCCGAAAATCACGCGGCGATTCGAATCTGATCGATACCGGCTCTCAACGAATGGCAGCAGTTCGTCACTTAAATATGCCTGGAAAGCCCCTGCCCCTCCCCAGTATTCGCGCTCGCTTGACGGCGCTGTGTAGTCAGTGCTTCTGAAGTTCCCTGATTCGAAATCATCGTTTCCGTATGAGATGCCGACGATGATTGCGTCCGGAATCTCCCGGCCGAAATTCAGATAACGGTAATAAGGCGTCAGCATGGGAAACAGGTTTCCGCCGTCCAGGAGATAAATGGTTGGATAGTCATGCGCCGATTCTGCATAACCATCCGGCAACATCACGAAAATATGGAAGTCGCGTCCAATCACTTTCGACTGGCTCAGGTGATAGCGAACATCGCCGAGGCCCTGCAGAAAATCTGTCTCTACGGCGGATGCCGGTAAGGCAATGAGCAGAACGCAAAGCAATGCGATTCTATTTCCTGACGTGCGCATGCTGAGTTGGTGTCCTATAAGCGGTAAAGGTTCCGCAGCGGTTGAAGTTCAGCCGGTCAAATTCGTTATACTGAACAATCGCAGAGCAGAAATCCAAAGGAATTTGACCGGTGACGGATGATCGACTTTCCGGGGTACTAAGCCCCGTTGTTACGCCTTTCAAGGACAACCTGGACCCCGATCCCGAGCGACTGATCAAGCAATGCCAATGGTTGCTTTCGCAAAATGTCGGGCTCGCTGTGTTCGGCACCAACAGCGAAGCTAATTCACTTTCTGTCGACGAAAAAATCCTGTTGCTCAACCAATTGGCCGCCGGCGGCGTGGACACGGGTCGCATGATGCCCGGTACAGGCTGCTGTGCGTTGACCGACTCCGTTAAGCTGACTGCGCATGCCGCGAAGCTCGGCTGTGCCGGTACACTCATGTTGCCGCCTTTCTATTACAAGGGCGTCAGCGATGAAGGCATCTTTGCGAGTTTTGCGGAAGTGATTGAGCGCGTTGGGGATGAATCGTTGCGCATCTATCTTTATCACATACCACCTATCGCGCAGGTCGGTTTTTCAGTCGACCTGATCGAGCGCCTGGTGACCCGCTTCCCCAGGACGATTGTGGGTATAAAGGACAGTTCGGGCGACTGGGACAATACCGCCTCCATGCTCGAGCGAAAATGGGACGACTTCAGAGTGTTCGTTGGCAGTGAAAGCTTTCTGCTGGCAAATATGCGTAACGGGGGTGCCGGCTGTATTTCAGCCACGGCGAACGTCAACCCGGCGGCAATTGATCGGCTTTTTAAGAGTTGGCAGAACGATGACGCCGAGCAACAGCAGCAGGCGCTCGACGATATTCGCAATACCGTTATGGCATACCCGATGATTCCAGCATTAAAGGCAACGGTGGCCGATTTTTCCGGCGACGGGCAATGGCGCACAGTACGCCCACCATTACTGCCGCTGAATGAGGAAAAAAGCGTCGCCCTGGCCAAGGCACTTCGTGGAAAGAATTTTGCAATGCCGGGTCTTTAACCTAGCCAACCAGCATTTTTTGCATCGGCGGCCACCTTCAACAGGTAGGCACCGATAACCAGAATGGCCGCAGCCGCCCCAACACCCGCCACGCCGAAAACTTCCATGCCATTGGACAAGCCATATGCATGAATATTCTGTACCACGACAGCGGCCAGCGAAAGGGCCAGCACCAGGGGCGCGATCGACTGCTTTAGCAACAGCAGGAGGCAACCGATGACGCCCGCATTGACGGCGATTGCAAATGCCGCCGATGCCCACGCCGGCCGGGTCTCAAGGAATGCTCGCTGCGGCTCTGCCAGCTCTGCAAGCACTTCAGGACTCATGGTCATCTGTGAAATATAGGCGAGCAGGCCGACCACATTCCACGCCAGTCCAACGCCGGCGATCCAGTAAAAAGACTTGGGTGGTTTGCTGCTGCCGTCAGACACCTGATGTTCCCCTCGGTTTGTGTTCGTTTTTAGTGGGGCCAGGGAGACAGTTTCTGCGCGAATCATCGTAAAATCAAGGGTTCAATCGTGGCTGAATGTCACCGATTCACAGCAAACGAATAGTGACTGATGGCGCCATCGCCGTGCGAAGTTCGCGACACGGGACGTTTGCGATGCACCGGCCCGCTGCACGAGCAGACGACTACCTTTGCAGTGTAAATTAACGAATGTCACCGACGATCAACAGCGCGAACTGCTGGCGCCGCTGCAGCCGCAACCACAATGTGGTTATCGTTTCGCCAGCGCGGCGCATTGCTTGTGCCGAAAACAGGAGACTTCATGGTCGTTGACCATGCCGGTTGCCTGCATGTGCGCGTAAATGATCGTTGAACCAACAAATTTAAAGCCGCGTTTCTTGAGGTCTTTGCTCAATGCATCGGACTCCGGGGATGTTGCTGGAATGTCCGAATCTTTTTGCAACCTGTTTTGTATTGGCTTTCCACCTACAAATTCCCAGATGTAATTACAAAAGCCATCGAACTCTTCCTGAACCTGCAGAAACAACTTCGCATTTGTCACGGCTGAGTTCACCTTCAGCTTGTTTCTGACAATGGCTGGATCGAGCAAAATCCTGTCTATGCGTTTCTGAGTGAAACGGGCAACCTTGGCGGGATCGAATTCGGCAAAGTTCTTTCTGTAACCTTCCCGCTTGTTGAGGATCGTTGACCAGCTGAGACCGGCCTGGGCGCCTTCGAGAAGCAGGAATTCGAACTGGGTCCGGTCGTCCCAAACGGGGACGCCCCACTCTTCATCGTGATATCGGATGTAGTCGAGACTCGAATCGCCTGCCCATGCGCATCTTTTTATTTTTTTTGACATTGTTCTCATCGTTGGCTGATCAGGTGTGATTCTAGCAATGCTGTGGCGTACTGGACGACGCGATTTTCTCCGCAATGCTGGCACTTTCGAGCAAAAGGTGGCGCAGTCCGCCCGCGGCAGCAAGAACCACTCATTGCTGGGTGCGGATTGATCGCGAACATCCCTGTTCGCGACCTTCGCTGAGCGAAGGCGCTGCCGCGTCCCGATTCGCTTCCTGCGAATCGGTGATCTTTAGTAAATCTCTCCGCTAGAACGTTGACCCTTTGCGGGCCGTGCCAATAGAATCATCATGCCAATAAAAAAGGGCCCCAATCCGCCCCCGGTATCAAAAAATAAAAACCGACCGGTGCGGATTGATCTTTAGTAAATAACTCAGTTAGCACGCTGATCCGCTGCGGATTGATCGCGAACATCCCTGTTCGCGACCTTCGCTGAGCGAAGGCGCTGCCGCGTCCCGATTCGCTTCCTGCGAATCGGTGATCTTTAGTACACCACTCCGCCAGGGCAGCGAACCATTGCGGGCCGTGCCAATAGAATCATAATGCCAATAAAAAAGGGCCCGCATTTCTGCGGGCCCCTCTTATTTCTAAGCAATTGCCAGGCAGTTACTCTTTGTCACCACCACATTTGCCTTCGCCGCACTTGCCTTCTGCTTCTTCCTTGTCACCGCCACAGGAACCTTCTGCTTCCTTGTCACCGCCACAAGAGCCTTCTGCTTCCTTGTCACCGCCACAGGAACCTTCTGCTTCCTTGTCACCGCCACAAGAGCCTTCTGCTTCCTTGTCACCGCCACAGGAACCTTCAGCTTCCTTGTCACCGCCACAGGAACCTTCTGCTTCCTTGTCACCGCCACAGGAGCCTTCAGCTTCCTTGTCGCCGCCACAGGAACCTTCTGCTTCCTTGTCACCGCCACAGGAACCTTCAGCTTCCTTGTCACCGCCACAAGAGCCTTCAGCTTCCTTGTCACCACCACAAGAACCTTCTGCATCTGAGGCTTCTTTGTCGCCGCCACATTTGCCTTCGCCACAGCTACCCTCAGCTTCCTGAGCGCCAAGCAGGTAACCTGCACCAAGCGTGGTTACTGAGAACGGGCTTACGCCTGTGTCAGCATTAGCGGTCGCTGAAAACGCGAACGCACCAGCGACTGCGGCACTAACTGCTACTGCTACGGGTTTCAATACTTGCTTTTCAGACATTTCAATCTCCTACCTTCGATTTCAAATGCCCAAGCGGGCATTGATAAATTGCCCTTATATGCGGGCATGTATATTCAGTGTATGGCTAAATGCTCCACTCCACTGAGTTTATAATTCTTTGTTCTAACTCGGTCAGTGGTTCGTCGCGTTCGCCGATGATCGCGATACTGCCATTCCCCACTGGCAGGATGACGCCGTTCACCCCTTTTCCGTCAAGCGTCATCGCACCTTCAATCATCTCCTCCGGCATCAGTAGCAGCGTAATGGGGCCTTTCTCACCCTGGATAACCAGGTGCGGAATGGTCCTGCCGTTGATGACACAACTCTGTGCGTAAGTTACGAGACCCACACTGCGGTCCATAGTTCCGATTGACGGGTTAACCACATTCGAGAACCGCTCATCCGAGACAGCAACGTTCGTCACTTGTAGCGCGTTTGGCTCATGATCGAGGTGCGCTAAAACCTGGTCCGCCAAAGGCAGGCTGTTCAGCTGGCTTGAACTGATCATCCGAACGCCAACGAATGCCGCCAAAACGACCGTCGCCGCAATGCCTATCCAGGTCGGTGCCGAAAACCGCCTCTTGCCGCCAAACGGCAGGTCGACCACGTTATCGTCCTTGAGCTCTGGTAACTCAGGCACGCTAAGATCGGGCACGCTGATCGCCAGCGCTGCAGCGATCCTGTCGTTGAATGCCTGCATCTCCTGTGTGAATGCCGCACAGGATGCACAGGCAGCAACGTGCTCCGCGCCACCCTCAACCGCAGTTGTCGGATCCGCTGCCAATAATTCTTTGTAATTGTCACAGTTCATAAATTTATCAGAGGTCGTCATGTCGCAGCCTCCTTTTCCACTTCATCCTTAAGTTTGATGCGCGCCCGGTGCAATCTTGTTAATACCGCACCCTGTTGCATGCCCATCAGTTCCGCTATCTCTTTGGTGCTGTGGCCCATCAGGACCTGCAGCACCAATGGCTCACGATAATCGTCCTCGAGCCTGAAAATCGCCTGTCGCAGCTCTTCGAGTTGCGAGTCATCCGTCTCAGCCAGCATTGCCGACTGCGCCGGACTCAGGTTGTCTATGTCGACTGTCTCCAGCCTCTTCCTTTCGAAATACCTTGCGTTCTCTCTGCGAACGATCGTTAGCAACCATGGCTTCGCCGCTGTATCTTCTCTAAGCGCGTCCAGCGATTTCCAGGCCCGTAGAAGCGCCTCCTGGACAACTTCCTCTGCAATGCCCGGATCGCGGCATAACCACGCTGCGTACCGGTACATATCGGTGTGAAATACCGTTACTACCCGGTCAAAACGCCTGTGGCGCTCACGACTGACATCATTGCTATTCATACGAGGTGACCCGCTTCCCTGACAATTTATTACTCTTCGCGTGCTTTTTTGTGATTCAGGCGTGGAATCCCTGCCGAAATACAGGGAAAATCCAGAACGTACTTATGTAAGACCTTGATATGAGCGAACTCAGACCCGCATTGTACCCATCAATTCGCATGCGACGCACACGCAGGAGCGCCGCATTACGGGCCCTGGTTGCCGAAAACGTCCTCGGACCAGGGGACCTGATTTATCCGGTGTTCGTCCTGGACGGGGAAAATAAGTTCGAGGAAGTGCCCTCGATGCCCGGTATCGCAAGGAAAAGCATCGATTTGTTAGTCCGGGAAGCTAGGCAAGCCGCCGTTCTTGGCATCCCGGCAATCGCATTGTTCCCGGTCATCGAGGCTGACGGAAAGAGCCTGGATGGTGCCGAGTGTGCCAATCCTGGCGGGCTGGTCCAGAGAGCGGTGCAGGCGCTGAAGGCGGCCGTTCCGGAACTGGCTGTCATTACCGACGTCGCGCTGGATCCTTACACCACTCATGGTCAGGACGGCATTGTCGATGAGCAGGGTTACGTCCTTAACGACGAAACCATCGAAATGCTGGTCCGCCAGGCGTCCTCGCACGCGGTGGCTGGCGCCGATATTGTCGCGCCATCCGACATGATGGACGGCCGCGTGGGCGCTATTCGCGCGGTACTTGAAGCCGATGGCCACCGCAATACGCTGATTCTCGCTTATGCAGCAAAGTATGCGTCATGTTTCTACGGGCCGTTTCGCGACGCCGTGGGCTCTGCTGCGAACCTGGGCGGCGGCGACAAACGTAATTACCAGATGGACCCCGCAAACTCGGACGAGGCGCTGCGCGAAGTGTCACTTGACCTGGCAGAAGGTGCAGACCTGGTCATGGTAAAACCGGCGTTGCCCTACCTCGACGTCATTCAGAGGGTGCGCAACGAGTTCCAGGTGCCGACCTTCGCCTACCAGGTCAGCGGGGAATACGCGATGATCAAGGCAGCAGGCGCAAACGGCTGGCTGGATGAGAAAGCGGCAGCGCTGGAATCGCTGCTGTCGATCAAGCGTGCCGGGGCCAACGCTATCCTGACTTATTTTGCGCTACAGGCGGCACGCTGGATGGCAGAATAGACCGATGACAGATAATAGTCCCGACCGCTACGGAGTTATGGGATACCCGGTTTCCCACAGTCGTTCGCCTGTGATTCACCGACTGTTCGCACTACAGACCAAGCAAAACCTGCAATACGAATTACTCCAGGTGGCCCCCGAGCAGCTGGAGACAGCCGTGCAGCAATTCGGACGGACCGGTGGCAGGGGCCTGAACATCACGGTACCGCACAAGAGCGAAGTGGTGCGCCTCGTTAGCGATATGAGTGATCGCGCCCGAAGTGCAGGCGCCGTCAATACTCTCATTTTCGAGGACGGAGAAATCTTCGGCGACAACACCGACGGTGTCGGCCTGATGTCCGATTTACAAATTAACCTTGGGCTGGAACTCAAAGACTCGAGAATCCTGATCCTTGGCGCCGGCGGCGCGACCAGGGGTATCGTTGCGCCGCTGCTTGCGGCTGAACCCAGAGAACTCGTCATCGCGAACCGTACGCTGTCGAAAGCAAGCGCTCTTGCTGATCATTTTTCCAGTGAGGGCCCGGTCGGCGCCTGTCGCTTTGGCGATGTTCGATCGATGCCTGTGTACGACCTGATAATCAACGCGACATCCGCCGGTCTGAAAGGCGAAATACCACCGTACCCTGAGGAAGCCATTCAGCCACCAACCGTGTGTTATGACCTGTCCTACGGCCTGACCGCCACGCCTTTTTCCCGTTGGGCCCGCAAACACGGTGCGGCTCAGTCCGTCATGGGCTGGGGCATGCTGGTCGAACAGGCCGCCGAGTCATTCAAGCTTTGGCGCGGCGTGCGCCCAGATACCGAGCCGGTATTAAGGCAGCTGACCATCAGCGCGACCTAGCAAGACGGCTGGTCCGTCGCGGGCAAGGCCCAATGCGCCCGCAGCGCCCAAGCATGATTTTCTGCTCGCCCCGCATTGATCTTTAGCGCCAGCCGGGAATGTATTCTGCGACTGCAGTCGCTTGCACAACAAGTTCGATCGCCGTAAGAGCGGTTTTTTTCGCACATGCACTTACTGGTGTTGAACCGGACCGGATGTCCAGGCTCGACGAGTCGCGATTGCTTGCCCTCAGCGCATCGTAACCAGCTCTTCCGAACTGGTCGGGTGGATTGCAACCGTATCGTCGAAGTGTTGCTTCGTTGCACCCATGCGTATCGCTACTGCGAATCCCTGCATCATTTCATCGACGCCATCACCAATCAGGTGACATCCCACTATGCGCTCGTCTTCACCGACTACGATCAGTTTCATTGCTGTCGCGACTTTGTCGTCACTGAACGCATACATCATTGGGTTAAATCTTGTTGCGTAAATTTTCACCGCATCGCCATGTTGTGCGCGCGCTTCGTCTTCTGTCAGTCCGACAGTACCGATTGTAGGATGCGAGAATATGACGGTCGGAATCGTGTGATACTCCAGCCTCCTGTCCGTCATTCCGTTATACAGTCGATCTGCGAGTCTCCGACCGGCTGCAATGGCAACCGGGGTGAGCGCATCACGACCAGTCACATCTCCCAGCGCAAATACGTTGTCGATGTTCGTCTTCTGATAGTCATCTGTCGGGATGAATCCTTTAGCGTCGGATTCGACACCGGCAGCAGACGCATTGAGAGAGCCAACGTTCGGTGCCCGTCCCACTGCCCAAATCACCGCGTCGAAGCCGCTGAATTCGCGGCCGTCCTCAGCCAGCAGGCGAATGCCATCAGCGGTGCGTTCAAGCGATCGGGGAACCGCTCCGGTTTCGAGCACGATGCCGCTGTCCTGCATCGCAGATTCGAGCTCCGTTCGCAGCATCTTGTCGAAGCTCCGCAAGACGCCTTCCTTGCGAACCAGTATGGTCGTGTCTGATCCCAGGGCATTGAAAACGCCGCCCAGTTCGACTGCAACATAGCCACTCCCCACAATCGCGACTTTCTGCGGCCGTTCGGCGAGCTCGAAGAATCCATCAGAGGTGATGCCCAGCTCGGCGCCCGGCACATCCGGCACGACAGGATATCCGCCGGTGGCGATAACGATTCGCTCTGCGGTATAGGCCGTGCCATCGACGTCGACGGTCGTGGCGTCGATGAATTTGCCAAACCCTGCCAGGTAGGCAACGTCCCGCTTGTCCAGGTTGCTCTCGTAAATTCCATTCAGGCGTTTGATATAAGCATCGCGCCGGCTTTTCAATGCAGACCAGTCGTGACCCTGCAAGGAGACATCAAAGCCGAAGTCTCTTGCAAGGTGCATCTGGTGTGCGTGATGTGCCGCGTACCACATGATTTTTTTGGGCACGCAGCCAACATTGACACAGGTACCGCCCAACGGGCCCGACTCTACTACCGCTGCCTTCATTCCGTATTCGGCCGCACGCTGGGCGTGCGCAAGACCGCCGCTGCCGCCGCCGATAACGATCAGATCAAATTTTTCAGTCACGCAGTCGTCCTTCTTGTCATTTCAGTCGCCTGTTCGCGGCGCTGTGATACCATTCTGCCGCCGCCCGCACATCGTCTGGATTGCATGTCAAACCCGTTACTCGACACCTCTGGTCTGCCGAATTTTGATGCGATAAAGCCGCAGCACGCCGTCCCGGCGCTGTCGGAGCTTATCGCAGCACATCGGCAAAAGCTTGACCAAATTCTCGCCGACTCAAATGCCCGCGATGCCGCCTCATTGATTCAACCAATGGAGGAGATGAGCCATGAACTGAGTCGCGTATGGTCCCCGGTCAGTCATCTGCAAAGCGTTCTCGATGACGCGGCCTGGCGCGATGCTTACAACGAGTCGCTGCCGTTATTGACCGAACATGGCACCGAATTATCACAGAACAAGAATCTGCAGGAAGCGTATCAGCAGGTTGCTGATTCGCTGCCGCCCGATGCGGAGCCCGCATTGCGGACTCTGCTCGAACAGGAACTCAGGGATTTTCGGCTCGCCGGAGTCGCGCTGCCGGAAGAGCAGAAAGCGCGATTTCGTGCGCTTGCCCAGGAAATGGCCGCCCTGCAGGCCAGGTTTGAACAGAACCTGCAGGATGCCAGCGACAGCTGGCACTTTTTAGCCACCGACCCCGAGCAGGTTGCCGGCATACCGGAATCGGTGTTGCAGCGCGCCGCAGACGACGCGAAATTGCAGGACGCCGCCGGCTGGCGTTTCAATCTCGACTACCCGACCTACCACGCGGTGATGACGCATGCTCACAGTCGCGATCTGCGTAAGACCTTCTATCGCGCGTGGGCAACGCGGGCTTCCGACCAGGGCGACAATGCGGAGTGGGATAACAGTGAGAACATTGAGCGAATTATGTCGCTCCGGCATGAGGCAGCGGGGCTCGTGGGCTTCGACAACTACGCAGACTATTCACTGGCGACTAAAATGGCGGGCTCTGTCGAGGAGGTCATACAATTTCTCACCGACCTGGCACAGAAATCTGCCAACACGGCAAAGAGCGAACTGGATGAAATTCAGGCTATCGCGGATGCGCCGCTGGAGGCATGGGATACGGCCTATTTCCTCGAGAAACTCAAACAGGAACGATTTGCCATTTCCGACGAGGCGCTGAGGCAATATTTTCCGTTTGCGATCGTCAAGCAAGGCATGTTCGAGCTCACGGAGAAACTATACGGCATCTCGGTCGTGGAGAATGCCGCTGTGAGTGGCTGGCATGACACCGTTCGATACTACGAAATCCGCGATGCGGACGGCAAGAAACTGGGCAGCTTTTACACCGACCTTTTTGCGCGCAATGGCAAACGTGGCGGCGCATGGATGGATGAATGTGTCGTCAGAAAAAATATTGCGGGGAATGATACGTTGCCGGTGGGCTACCTCGTATGCAACTTTCCGCCGCTGGACGCAAACGGCGTCTCTTTGCTGACGCATAATGATGTCGTCACTTTGTTTCACGAATTCGGGCACATGCTGCATCACCTGCTGACGCGAATGGATTACCCGTCGATCGCCGGCATAAACGGTGTTCCGTGGGACGCTGTAGAACTGCCGAGTCAGTTCATGGAAAATTTTGCCTGGGCCTATGACGTTTTAAAGCACTGCTCAGCACACTACGAAACCGGTGAACCGTTACCTGAAGAAATGTTCCAAAAGCTAGACGCGAGCCGGCATTTCGGAGAAGCATTGGCTATGCTGCGGCAGATTGAGTTTGCTTTATTCGATTTTCGTCTGCATGCCGGATACGATCCCGAGCTTGGCGCGCAGGCGCTGGCGACACTCGATACCGTTCGTGCCGAGGTGTCGCTGATCAAACACCCGGACTACAACCGACTACCACACGCTTTTTCGCACATCTTCGCTGGCGGCTATGCGGCCGGTTACTACAGCTACAAGTGGGCCGAAGTGCTTGCTGCTGACGCATTCGCTGCATTCGAAGACACCAACATATTTGACCGTGACATTGCGGCACGCTTCCGCGAGGAAATTCTTGAGATCGGCGGCAGTCGCGACTTTATGGAAGCCTATGTCGCGTTTCGAGGCCGCAAGCCGACGTTGGACGCGCTTTTGCGGCAAAGCGGCATAGGCAAAGCCGCGTGAAGATTGCGACGTGGAATGTGAATTCGCTGAACGTACGCTTACCGCATGTCCTCGAATGGCTGCAAAGCGCCGATCCGGACGTACTGGTATTGCAGGAGATCAAGCAACCAACTGAGGCGCTTGACACGGAGCGCTTCGCCGCAGCCGGCTACCAAGCGGTCGCCAGCGGCCAGAAAACCTACAACGGCGTAGCGGTAGTCAGCCGCGCGAACGCGGCAGATATTGTGACCGATTTCCCGGGATTCGAAGACCCGCAGCGCCGCATTCTCGCCGCAACCATCGATGATATTCGGGTCATCAATTTGTATGTCCCCAACGGCAACAGCGTCGGTTCGGAGAAATACGAGTACAAGCTCAATTGGCTCGCAGCGCTTTATTCATTCCTTAAAGAAGAGCTTGGCAAACACGACCAACTCATCGTGCTGGGCGACTTCAACATCGCACCCGACGATCGGGACGTGCATAACCCGGAACAGTGGGGTGAGGGCATTCTGTGCAGTCCGCCAGAACGCGCGGCGCTGCAGGCACTAATCGGGCTTGGCCTGTCCGACGTTTTCCGCCAGTTCGAGCAGCCGGAGAAGACGTTTAGCTGGTGGGATTATCGAGCCGCGGGTTTTCGCCGCAACGCCGGCCTGCGTATCGATCTTATCCTGGCGAGCAAGGCGCTGGCTGAGCGTTGCACAGCAAGCACTATCGACCGTGAACCGCGCACATGGGAGCGTCCGTCGGACCACGCTCCCGTGCTCGCAGAATTCGAGCTTTGATGTTACATATTCATGGAACCACGTCACTTTTCAGCGCGAGTAAATGGTTCCAGATCAGGCAACGAACTGCTGAACGGACTAACAAATGAGCTGCATTCGGCTAAGCTACGCAGGACAGATCGAGGCATGAAAAACGCTGCAGAACTTACTGAACGACGGCCGTCGTTTGCCTCATCAAAAATAACTAAAAACAAGAAATTGATGAATCAGGACCGGCGCAACGACTATGACGTAACCAACACTGTGCAGGTCAGTAACTCTGCTGCGGTGCGAGATGCGGTGTGCGCGTTATTTACCAACACTTTTCCCGGCGCTTCTTTCGACAAGCTGTGGCTGGCTTTCTACGACTTCGACCGCCTTTTCGGGGGGCAGTTTCCGGGCTACCTGGGCTGCGACACGACCTATCACGATCGACAGCACTCGCTCGACATGACGCTCGCGTTTGCCCGCCTTGTTGCGGGTTACGAGCGCAGCGTCGACCCGGCAGAACGCCTGGGGGCGCATCGCGCGCAGATGGCGATCGTCACTTCACTGTTCCACGACTCGGGATATATCCGGCACAAGGAACGCGATAAGGAATTCACCAACGGTGCCGAGTTTACGCTTTATCACGTATCGAGAAGTGCCGACTTCCTGCGGCGTTATCTTCCGGAACTCGGCATGGCCAAAGATGTTGCGGTCGCCAGCATGATCGTGCATTACACCGGCTATGAGCTTGATCTCGATAAAATCGAGCTGGACGACCCGCGCGACGCAATCTGCGGCCACCTCATTGGTACCGCTGATCTGGTGGCTCAAATGGCGGATCGCTGTTACCTGGAGAAATGCCGGGACCGGCTTTATAAAGAATTTGTCGTAGGCGGCATCGCGGTGGAGCACGCCTCGCCGGGTGAGTATATGGTGCGCTACGAATCGGGCATCGACCTGCTGCGAAAAACACCGGGCTTTTACCAGGCGGCGACGAAAGATCGCCTGCAAAAGAAATTCAATCGCGCTTACCGGTATGTCGAAGTGTTGTTTGACGGTCAGAATCCGTACGTCGATGCCATACGGGCCAACCTGACTCACCTGGTCAGGGTGCTGAAGACCGACAACTGGGAGCTGCTGCGCCGAGAACCCCCTTATTTCGTCGGCACACAGGATGCCGTCGAGAGCATGGACCTTGTCGCGGACAGAATGTTGGCAGCGGTACCGCGAGAGCACGGATCTTTGCCGACCGATTTGCTGCCAGCGTAATTCACCGAAACGGGCCTCAGGCGTTCAGCGCCTGCTGCACGAATTCGAAACGGTCATTGCCAAAAAACATTTCATCACCGACGTACAGGGTTGGCGCGCCGAACGCGCCTCTGTGAATCGCTTCATCCGTGTTTTCGCGCAGCCGATCCTTGATCCTGCCCGACGCGATCTCCGTTAAAGTCTCCTCCACAGGCAAACCGGCATTGGCTGCGATCTCAGATAACACGCTAGAATCGCTCAGGTCCTGTTCGTGTGCCCACAGCGCATCGAACAGCGGCTGGTGCACGGCCTCGAAAACACCCCGCTCCTGGGCGACCAATGCGAGTCGCAGCGCATTGACCGTATTCTGTGGAAATACCGGGTTCATCTTGTAGGGGATTTGGTAGCGTGCCGCCCACCGGCTTACGTCCCTGAACAGATACTCTCTTTTCGCCTTAACCGTCAGCGGCGGACTGTTGCCAGTTGCCTTCAAAACGGCCCCGAGATACATGGGCCGATACACGACCTCCGCATCCAGGGTTTTCAGCTGGCTGTTGGCAAGATAAGAATAGAGACTGACGTAGTCATAGAAAAATTCGACACTGCGCGTCATTTTTTCACCATCGGTATGAACCCTGGTCGGCGACGGATGCGCTTGATCCAGTCGACGACGCCCGAATACGGTGACACGTCAAAGCCACCTTCATCGGCCACGTGGGTATACGCGAACAGCGCAATGTCTGCGATGGTAAACCTGTCACCGGCAAAGTAGTCACTCTTCGATAGTTTTTGGTCCATAACCTGCAAAGCGCTTTCACCGCCCGCTTTCTTTTGTTGTAAATCCGACTGCTTGGCGGGCGGATTCCCCAGGTACTTGATGATAAATCGCGATGTAGCGATGTAGGGTTCGTGACTGTACTGTTCAAAAAACATCCACTGCAGAATGTTGGCTCGATCCCAGGCATCGCCACCAAAAAACTCGCTGCCATCTGCCAGATAGCAAAGGATCGCGTTCGACTCTGCCAGGTGCCTGCCATCAGGCAACTCCAGCAGCGGGATTCTGCCATTCGGATTCCTGGTCAAGAACTCCGGTGTGCGCGTATCGCCGGCGAGAATATCGACCTCGATCCAGTCGAAACTGATGTTCATCTCTGCACATAGCAATTGCAACTTGTAGCAATTACCGGAGCGCCCATCCCCATAGATTTTCAACTTGTCCTTGCTCAACGTTTATCCCTCTCGACCGCACGCAATCCAACCACTTCGTGACGCTTCAGGCGCCGATTAGCGAAGAAGGCAGCAACCCCACAGGCGCTAAAGGCGTAAATGTGGTCGATCGGACTGATCGTGTCGCGAAAGAACACCCGCATCGAGTCACCAGACAAGCCGCTCAGGATTTGCACGGGATTTGCACCCAGATATTGCCCCGTCTTCAGGATGCCTATCATAAGGTTACCCGCATACGCGGCAATGCCCGTGACCACCAGGGCGACAATCGGAAACCGCCAGTCCAGGCCGCGACCGAAGCGCTGCACCGCCACGCCGATCAGTGCCCCGATGGGTACCGTGAACCAGGGAAAGACCTTGCCGGTGTTAATCGAGAACAACGCCCACATCCAGCACAGCATCAGCGCCACGGCCGTGCTGCCAGCAACGCCGCGCGCTATGGACTGCTGTGCCAGAAGGCGGTGGCCGTCCGCAGGCGGCAGCTTGTCAGCCGGCTTGCGGGTGTGTTTTTGCTTCAGTCGAAACATCGATACCTGTCGATCTGTACGGGTTCGGGCGCAGTATAGTACAGCAGAATACGAGATCTGGGTTCTCCCACGCGGAACGGGCGGATGGTATATTTTTGGCCACGTAGGATCACAATGGAATCTATCGTGCGGCTTAATCTGTTCACCTTGCTGGCAGCGGCACTGCTAATGACTGCCTGTGCAACCACACCGCAAAACGCATCGACCATCATCAGGACGATGCCGCCGGTTGCCGCGGAATACCAGGGCTTCACAAATTTGCTGGTGATCAGCGTTGCCGGCGACTTCCAGTCGCGGCAGTTATTTGAACGGCGTTTCGTCGATGTTACGGCGGACAGGGGCGGAAAGGCGACCGGCTACCACACGGTGATAGGCAGGAGGCCTCTTCTCACTCGCGATGCCCTGGATGTCGTTTTAAAATCGCGTGGCTTCGACGCGATTCTGCTGGTACGCGAGAAAGGCCAGGAGCGCGAAGCGCTCGCTCCCGGACGGCCGATCGGACGCGATTTCGACCTGTTTGGCTATGACTATGCCGAGCTGAACAGTGGCGACAGCATCAGGCAATCAGCGGCCATCACTTTCATTGCCGAACTTTATTCCGTTGCAGAACGGAAAAAAATCTGGTCGCTGGAGTCTCTCAGCTTTGACAAGGCGACGGCCACGGACCTAATCGATGAGCAGGCCGTGACAATTTCCCGGCAAGTCTTTACAGA
>JAJFKP010000007.1 GCA_021773135.1 Woeseiaceae bacterium
AATTGTGGTCCCGGCGTCCCCAGTCGAACGACACATCGGCTGTCCGCCAGTCCGTCGACAGCGTATTCAAGCGACTGACGGCTGACAGACATCCAGATATCGTGCGTCCCTGCTTCGCACTGCGCCACGCTGTCAGCAAATGAACGCATATCGCTCCGATACTTCAGGGGGCCTGCCAGGTAGTTCCAGATGAAAAAGACGATGACGGCGATGACAACAACAGAAACAAGTATTTTTGCGATTTTCACAACGCTTCTTCTCGGCTACGACGTGGACCAGGGTGCAGCAGATTCTGTGCGCTGCGGTGCCAACCGGTCGAGCCATGCATTTGCGAAAGCTCGCCATCCATTTCGTCGAGTTCATGCGTCTTCGGTGCGACGAGACTCATGAACCGGTCGAGAGAAACTTCTTTGACGTTCGGCAGCATATCGTTTACTCGGGATTCCCGCGCACGAGAACGGACTGACCAGGGTCGTCGGGGTTGTAGTACACCGCGACTCTTTTTCCGACCGGATGTTCGCTCACGAGCGAACGCTTGCGATCGTTGCTGAGCATGCCCTGGTCGAAGCGTACGACATCGTTGCTGTACAACTGATCATCGATCACATATTCGTATCGCACCATGGCATCGTAGTTCGTTTTTTCGCCGGTACCGATCTCGTTGCGTCGGTATTCGAGTTCCGATCGGGTAACGAGCCCGGATGCCGCTGGCCAGTCGAGGCTCGCGTCGGACAACGCGTCTACATGTGTCGCGTAGCGCTGGAAGAGCACGTTGCCTCCGGCTGCAAGCAGCGCGACTGACACAACAGTTGTTGCGGTCTTCATATTTGGCTCCAGGCGTCACCGTATTTGTGTTCCATACATCGACATACGCAAAGCGGCCCGCAAGTGGAACATTTCGCCCGTCAGCGGCAGGAACTAAAGACTTCGCTCTCTCCAGGCGAGCGAGTCGCGCCGCCCGCCGCTGCGACGATCGGCCCGAATTCGTCGTATAGACGTCGAGCTTCATCACAGCGCCCGGACATCGCCGCCACACGCGCGCGGCCGAGCTGCACGGTAGCGAAATTCGGATGGTTCGGCGGCAATGCGCGTTTGCCGATCTCGGCAGCCTTGTCGAATTCCTGCCCGGCTTCTACGAGTCGCCCCGTTTCGACGAGCAACGTGGCAAGGCCGTTCAGGATGCTGACTATGTGAGGATGATTATCGCCGGCTGTGGCGGTAAATATTTCGAGCGCCTTGCGGTAATTGATCTCCGCTGTTTCGATGTCGCTCCTGTCATGTTGTACGCCAGCCATGGCGTTGTACGCGACGCCAGACAGCTGGTGCTGTTCGCCCAGTGCGCCGACGAGGATCGTAAGACCTTCGGTCGTTGACTCCAGCGCCTCATCCAGTTGCCCTAGCATGCGCTGCATGGAACCGACGTTGACGGTCATCAGGCCGACCGTCGGGTGTTGCGGGCCGTAGGCCATGACGGCACCGGCCAACGCCCGCTGTGCGAACTCGAGCGCGCGTACATCGTCGCCGAGACCCCGGTAGAACACAGCGAGCGAGTTCAGGTTGTTCGACGTTTCCGGGTGTTCGCTGCCGAGCATGGCTTCGTTGATGGCCAATGCCTCGAGATAAAGCCGCTCGGCCTCTTCGTTCTCGCCAGACTGACGAGCGATACCGGCCAGTTCCTTCAGCGTGACCGCAAGATCCGGATGCTGGCTGCCGAGCAGTCGCAATCGCGTCTCGCGCACGGCGTCAAGCACCTGGAGTGCCTCAGCCAGTTCACCGCGCTGAATCAGCATGACGCCGATGTCGTGCTCTATCGATGCATACTGCGTCGAGTTTCCCCGGCCGCTGTCCAACAGGCGCGTTGCAGCCCGGCGGAGCAGGTCCAATCCCAGCGCGCTGTCGCCGGCGCTGAATTCGAGTGTGCCGAGGCGATAGAGATCGCGCGCAATGTCCTCGGGTGGCGCCAGTCGTCCGCGATCGATAGTGAGTGCTTCCTCGAATGCCGCTCGCGCCTGGTCGAACTGCGCCTGCTCACGATAGAGCTCGCCACGTTCGACAAGCAGCATGCTTTGCGCGGCAGGAAGTGTCGCACCGAGCAGCGGTACCGCCGCCTCGATGAGTTCGGCGGAACGTTCGAAGTTTCCCGTCTGGCGATGCAGGCGTGCGACCGTCAGAAGCGCATCGAATTCGCGTGGCGTTTCGTCGACGGATGCGAACAGGTCGGCCGACTGCTGCGCAAGAGAAAGCGCGTTGTCGTACAGGCCGAGCTGTCCGTAGGTATTGGCGAGCAGCAACGCCATCTCCGCATGCAGTTCCGGCTGGCCGGCAAGCTGCTGGTCTATGCGTGTGGCGCCGAGGTCGAGAAGCTGCCGCGCCGTGAGCTGGTCGCCGAGACTTTTATCGGGGCCGGCAAACTCGAACAGGCTCGTCACGAAATCGCGTGTCTCGTTCGCCTTTGCCGCTTCGAGTCGCGCGATTGCGGCGGCCGTTTCCGCCTGGCGCGCCTGGTAAATTGCAATGCCCGAGGTCGCGACCAAACCGGCAATTGCGATGAGACCGAGCGGCATGCCGACCGGATGCCGCGACGCAAACTTGCGCAGCCGGTAGCCCAGCGTATCGGCGCGCGCCTGGACCGGCAGCCCGTCGAGATAACGTCGAATGTCCGCGGCAAATGCTTCCACCGACGCATAGCGCCGTTCCGGTTCGCCGCGCAGCGCCTTGAGCGCAATGTTTTCGAGATCGCCGTGAATGGCGCGCTGCAGTCGCCGCCATGTCAGTCCGCGTGTGGCGGCAATCGGCTCGCGCTCGCTGGCGACAACCTCGTTTGCGGTACGGGCAAAGGTCGGTGCACCACGTTCCCGGATTTCGCGCTCGATATCCAGCGCCGAACCCGAGGCCCGTGCGAACGGCCGGCGACCGGACAGCAACTCGAATAACAGTCCGCCCAGCGCGTAAACATCGACACCCGTCGTTACCGGGCCGCCGACAAACTGCTCCGGCGCCGCATAGTCGGGCGTGAGCACGCGCATCACCGTTTGCGTGCGGTTTGTCACCTCCTCAGAAAGTATTTTCGCGATACCGAAGTCGAGCAGCTTCGGCTGGCCGTCGTCATCGACGAGAATATTGCTCGGCTTAAGGTCGCGATGCACGATCAGTTTATTGTGTGCATAACTTACTGCGTCACACACGGCGAGCAGGAGTCGCAACCGATCGTTAAGACCGAGCACGTGGGCGTCGCAATAGTGAGTTATCGGCACGCCGGCAACATATTCCATGGCGAAGTAGGGTTGGCCGTCACTGGAAACTCCGCCGTCGAGCAAAACCGCAATATTGCGGTGTTGCAAGGTTGCGAGGATCTGCCGCTCCTGGATGAAGCGCTCCTGCCAGTGCGGGCTTTGGCGGCTTGGCAAGATCAGTTTCAGCGCGACCGTCTGCTCGAAATCAGGGTCGATGCGCTCGGCCCGGTACACGGTTGCCATGCCGCCCTGGCCGAGCCTTTCGACGATGCGGTACCGGCCGACCTGCTCGGGATCCTTCGGTTGCGGCACATCGACTTGTACCAAATCTACGAAGTGTTCGTCCGCATCCTTTTCGAGGATACCCTGCGCGTGTGCATCGGCAGCCAGCAATGTTTCGACACGTTGCACCAGCGCAGCGTCATCACGGTGCTGCGCGAGAACTGCGGCGCGCTCAGCCGTATCGAGTTCTACCAACTGGTCGAACAACTCCATCGCATGCTGTTCATTCACGGCCGTCATGAAGCGTTCATCTCGGCATACAGGAAGGCGCGCGAGCGGCGCCAGTCCCGCTTGACGGTCATGTCTGAAATGCCGAGATGCTCGGCGATCTCATCAATCGTGCAGCCGCCGAAAAATTTCAGCTCCACGACCTGGTGGCCGCGCTCATCCGTCTCGCGCAAGCGGGTCAGTGCTTCCTCGAGCGCAAGGATCTGGTGCGAAAGGCCGGCCGCGGACAGCTGGTTTTCGTCGAGCGACAGCCGCTGCCAGTCACCGCCACGTTTTTGAGAGGCTTTCTGCCGGGCGTAGTCGACCAGGATATTACGCATGGCCTTTGCGGCGGTTGCGTACAGGTGACTTCGTCCGTCGATTCGTGCGAGCCGGTCAGCGCCGAACAGCTTCAGCGAGGTCTCGTTGACGAGATCCGTTGTGCACAATGTGCCTTTACGATGTGCGGCGAGTTGACGGTGCGCAAGCTTGCGCAGTGTTGGATAGATGCGTTCGAACAGGTGCTCGTTTGCCTCGGCATCGCCGTCTGCGGCCCGGTGCAACAGGCCTGTCAGGTTATCGGCCGGCTTGTCCATCGATCGATGATAGCGCGCAAGCGCCAAGTTCCAAAGGCGATAAATGCACGCCCGTTGTTCCGATTTTGCTGCCGGCTACGTACTACAGGTTAGAAACGAGGAAAATGTGATGAAGAAATCCTTGGAATACCCCGTTGGCCTCGCTGCAGTACTTGCCGTACTGACAGCGTTACCGCTGTTGAACGCAGTAGCGCAGGACGCTCCGTCATCCCGGTCGAGCGGGCCATCAACAAGCCAGTCGGTAAACGACAACTACTACCAGTCTGTGAAAGCAGGGCGGGACGACCACCAGAAAAACCTCGCGGAAATTGACCGGCAGTACGAGGAAGCGTTGCGGCAATACCGCGAGGAAAACATTCGGCGTGCCCAGGCCCTTCCCGTACAGAACACAGCGGCGCACAAAAACCTGGCCGGGAAAGGCCTCAACGGTGGCGCACGCCAGGCCGAGTACGACCGGATCCAGGCTGAGCACAAGCAGAGCCGGGCGGAATACGCGCAGTGGCGCGACTCGACGTCGCAGAGATTGCGCGAGGAGCACGCGAACGCTCGCGACGCGCAATTGAATGAACACCAACTCAAGATGAACCAGCTTCTCGAAGAGCGGAACGCGAACCTGGCACGTCTCAGGGCACCGGACGGCGTGGAGATTGCCGGTCGCGGCGGCCCGGCCCCCGGGACCCTCGCCGAACGGTCCGCGCCGGGCTTCCGGGACGCCACGCCGCCAGCAGCCGGGGCAGGTGTGGCCGGTGCGAGTGCGGGAGGGACAGGGAGCGTCGGGGCAGGCGTGGCCGGTGCGAGCGCCGCCGGCGCCGGAGCGGCCGTGACGGAGTCGACCGGCGCAGGCAGTGCCGGCGCGAGCACTGCTGGACTCGGGACCGCCGCTGGTGAGACGAGCACAGTCGCGAGCGATTCGGCGGGCGGTGGCTCCGGGTTCAACACTGCACGGGAATCGGCGCCCGCGGCTACCGGGGACACCGGGGTTAGCGATACCGTGGCCGGCACGACTAGCGGCGGCGTGGACACGCCCGAGCGCGATGACAGCGGCGAGTACTTCGAGTACGGAGATGGTTCGCTGGTGCGTGCGGAGGGTCCCGACGGAGAGGTCGGCCAGGTCAATAACAAGGGCGATATCGTCTACGGTGATGGCACGACGATCGTGCACACCGGCGATCGGGAAATAACGATCCACCGGCCGGATGGTTCGTCGTCTACCCGACAGCTCGATGCAGGCGGCAAGTGGAAACCGACCGACAGCCGATCGGCGGAGGACTACCCGAGGGGCACCGGCGTTGATGCGCCGGTCCGCACCGACAATGGCGACTCGTTTGTCTACGACGACGGTGCAACTGTGCGCGCATTTGGTCCGGAAGGTGATCTCGGGAAACTCAACGACAAGGGCGACATTGTATTCGTCGATGGAACGACGATTGTGCACACGAATGAACGCGAAATTACCATTCATCGGCCGGACGGTTCGTCAAGAACAGAGCGTGCGGATGAATCCGGGGAGTGGCAGCCGGTTGGCAGCACCAAACCTCGCAGCGAAGGAAAGGGTTCGAATGACAAATACGTAGGCAACAGTAGTGGGGGCGAGAGCTCCGGCGGTGCGGGCGGCAACTCCGGAAGCAGCTCGGACAGCAGTTCGGGTAGTAGCCAGAGCGGCCAGAGCGGCCCGCGCGGCTCGAGTGGCTCGAGCAGCAGTTCGAGTAGCTCAAGTGGCAGCAAGGATGGTAAGGGGAGCAAAGACAGCAGCAGCGGGAATGATTCCGACGACAGCGGCAGCGCCGACAGTGGATCAGGTGAAAGCGGCTCCTCGGAATCGACCGACGATGCGGATACGCAAGGTGAGGGCAAAGAGTATTACGGAGAAGCCGGACCGGGCAGGAGTGCTGGCCCGAGTGCCGTGATCCAGGGGATCGTCGATCGCGCGACCGGGCAAAGCACGGATCCCGAGACCGGCGTCCCCGAGCCCTGTAGCGAGTCCGGCGGTTTCGGGGTTACGCAGCCGGGGCCCGGCGGTTCCGGCAACTGTATACCGGGACACCTGCCTACCGTGTCAGAGGACAACGATCAGCAACCGGATACGCCGGATGTGGGAGCATCGGTGGATGCCGAAGACATGCGTCGCGCCGGGGGCAGCGGTATTGCCGGGAAGATCACCCAGCCAGGTCTCGGCGAACAAGGTATACCGATCGAAGACTTGCCGTCACAGTCTGGGCTGGATCAGTCTCCAGTCGTCAATCCGCCGCCGCAATGAAAGCACAGCGGCACAAAATGTAACGAGGTGGTAATGAATAAGACAACTCGCCAGCAACGAATCGTCCTGACCCTACTCGTGCTTGCATCCCAAACCGTGCAGGCAGTGGAGCCAGCCAATGGCACCGCAATTGTCAGCATCGATGACAAGGAATACACGATCCCAATAGTCTGCGACGATACGTCGCAACCGGCGATCGGCGTATACACCGAGCCACAGCGCGTCACGCGCGAGCGCACGGGGCGAACAAGCGGCGTACGCCTGACTATCCGGCCGTGGAAAGAGACCGGTAACTTGATCGTAAGTCTCGATCGCTACGTCGCCTGGATTTCGTTGCCGTCATCGAGCGCCGGTATTCTCGACATGTCATTGGCCATGAGCCCCGCAAGCTTCTTGCAGGATGGCGTGCCGGTGGCACTTACGTATGACGAGTGGATGGCGGGTAACCGGCCTGCAGGTCTGGAAGAGGTTCGTATCGAGGTGAATTGTCGCGATCTTGATCCGGCCGCACCAGCGTATCGGAAAGTCCCGGCGGCTGACTGAAGGTTAATGGTACCGATGAACGGCTTAATTATCTTGCTGGTAATTGCTGTCTTTTTCGCGGCTATCTGGTTCGGTATTCGGACTCTGAAGCGCACGATGACCGCAGCCGCCGAATCGATGTCGAGCCTCCTGCGAGAGGGCGTCGAGACGACCGCGCACGTTGTCGCAACCGAGAAAAGACGCATGTCGCGCCGCCAGTTCGAGTATTTCGTGACCTACGCATTTCGAACCCGGGAAGGTTCGGACTGTAACAAGGAGCTGCGAGTGTCAGCCACGCACTTCGATGACTTCAACGAAGGTCAGCCGATTGAGATCGTCTACCTGCCACGCGACCCGTCAATCAGTGCAACGCGCGAAATGGTGAATAAGGTCCGATACACACCGCCCGGCTGAAAGTTAACAAACCATATTGCAACATTCCGGAGAGGTATCAGATGGAAAACGACACGCTGCGATTCCAAATGTTGGTCCTCGTCTCGCTATTACCCGTTGCCTGCAGCGACAGCGAAGACGAGACCTTCGCCGACGATGCCACCAGCCCGATCGCTTCGGAAGGCGGCTTCGATATATCGTAACTGCCCGGCAACTTTCGTCATGAGCTCATTCCGCCGAGGCACGATAAGCTCGACTACGCGGACATGAGCAGTATTGGCAGCATCGAAGGCGGAGTTTTCACGAGTTCCGCTCCCGTGCAGGCATCGGTCGACCACTACCTTGCACTGCTTGGAGAGCCGACGATCAGCGTCGATTCAGGCGATGGCGACCGAGGTGTTCAGTGGCACGAGACTCATTATCTGCCATGGTTGGTTATGATCACGGGCAACGCCAGTGAGACCATCGTCTCGATCAGCAAACGGCTCCCCCAGGTAAGAATGCCATTCTGGCGGCAGCATACGTATTGAGGATTCTCTCGATCTGATCAATCAGTGCTGTTACGAGTTCGGCCGTCGTCAGTTGCGGACCCTCGTCGATCAAGTTGCGTCCCCGTGCGACGAATGAAAGTTATTCGTCGTCGTTAAATTCGACCCGACCATGCAAGAGCGGTTCGAGTCGCCCGAATTCCGCACTGCGCCGCCCAAGCAAAACAAAAAATGTTTCGCGCGGTTCGGAACAAGGATTAGGGGTCGGAACCAAAAAATCGACAATCCAAATATCGGTTCGACCCCTTAAAGTCAAGACTACCTGATGATGATCGCGAAACATGGCACCGCGCATCACGTAGAAAAGTTGGTTGCAAAGTATCGCAGTGCCAGGCGGGTCGAAGAGGCAGCCGTTGCCGAGGAGCAGTATCAGGAACGTGAGCTCAGTCACCACTATGATCATGACGGTTGCCTGGTCATCAAGGCACGCCTGCCGGCCGAGCAGGGTGCTCTCATTGTCAAAGCGCTCGAGATGGCGATGGAGAAAAGTTTTGTGGCCGATTCTGAT
The DNA here is from genome assembly GCA_021773135.1 of Woeseiaceae bacterium. GTDB lineage: Bacteria > Pseudomonadota > Gammaproteobacteria > Steroidobacterales > Woeseiaceae > SZUA-117. The sequence goes on from JAJFKP010000007.1 coordinate 8,547, forward strand.
AGCAAAGACCAGCCGGTCGCGGCCCGCCGCGCCGATGCGCTGGCTAATGTCGCCGAGACGTACATGAACAATGACGAGTCCTCCGGTTCCACGGCCGACCGCTACCAGGTCGTAGTGCACGTTACCGCGGAAACGTCTGAACTGGAGGACGGCCACCACGTTACCGCGGAAACGTCGCGGCGAATTTGTTGCGACAGCTCGATCGTCACCATCAAAGAGGACGAGAACGGAGAACCGCTCACCATCGGGCGCCGCTCCCGGTCGATTCCACCAGCGATGCGCCGGGCATTACGTATCCGCGACGGTGGTTGCCGCTTTCCGGGCTGCACTCACACTCGATTCGTCGACGGTCATCACATCAAGCACTGGGCTGACGGCGGTGAGACCAGTTTGGACAACCTGGTTCTACTGTGCCGGCATCATCATCACCTGGTACATGAAGGCGGCTTTAGCTGTGAGAAGTCAGCAGACGGCGCCGTCTACTTCAGAGATAAACAATGTCTCACTTTGCCAGTCTGGTCTGAGCTTCAGAGGGTTGCTTCTGACCAGGCGTTGCAGCGCTGGTTGAATGACGAATTCTTCGAAGCGACCGCGGACAATGAAGGCTGCAACGCCAGGTGGTATGCCGGCGAGCAGATCGATTGGCAGATGGCGGTGTCGGCACTTATGCAATGAAACCGCATGTTCGGAGAGTAAAGGGGTCGAACCGAATTAATCGATACCGACAAAATCGGTTCGACCCCATCTATTGCGCCTTTCAGGTAACGTTCGGCTTGCAGCAAAAATTCGGTTCGACCCCTTTTACATTCTGACGAATCCGGGCTCCACGTTTAAAAGTCCCAAGTTGCTGGTGGAAGCGCAGCAGATTTCATATGAGGACGAGTTGAGGATTCTGGAGTGCTGGAAACCGCAGCTCATTCAGAGGCAACGTGCAACAGATGAAAACATGCCTCCGCCTGACATTAAATTAGGCGTCATCGGTGACGAAATTCAGCAGGTTGATGATGCGTTCAACGCATTTAAACGATAGCGCGAGGGGTTACATTCAGCGTTAGAGCCTAACCTGGGGTCAGTGTAAAAACGTCTGCGACGACCGCAGAATTTTTACTCTGACCCCTAATTGGCCGCACGGCCACCGCGGAATCGTCTATAGCCCGGAGGGCCACCTGCGATTCCGCGATGGACGATGTGCGCGGTCTCAACTTCCTTCTGACTTATGAGCGCGCGATGCGAAGCGCTACGCCGGAAAGAAGCGAAAACAGACCGACGATCGCAAACCACGGCATTGCCGAAGCGGTCGACGGCAGTGCATCGTAGTCGTAATCGGCGGAGTTGCTCACCGTTGCAGCCTGATTGCGCTGGTTGTCAGCGTTAGACGCAAAGCTATTGTCATCCATGTCGGCCTGCGAATCAGCAGCAGCGGTCATCCGCGCTTCGGCATCACGGGCTACATCGTTCGAGTCGCGTTCGAGCGTACGAACTGAGTAGCGGCCATCCATGTCGGCAGACAGGTCGAGCTTTACGACGTCGCCTTCACGAAGATCGTCGATCGAATCGATTTCATACGACCGGGGCAGAATGCTACCAGGCTGGTCCTTGACGGTCAGCTTCGTTGTCGGAGTAACGGCGTAATTTTCTACGTCACCGGAATCGGCATCTTCGATCGTCAGCGTGCCAGTCTGGTTGCTTACGTCGACGTCAACGATTGTGCCTTCCACCCAGTTCTCGGACTGTGCAAAGGCGGTCGCGCAGAACACGAGTGTTGCGATGCCGCCCAGGGCGGTCCGCGTTAAGGTTTGAATTGCTTTCATGATTTTCCTCCTCATTTTGGCAGTTAAAACGGTTAAGCAAAGTCATTGCCAGTAACTTCGCACCGGGGTTAGTTTCCAGGGCTGGACGCGGTTTCCGGCAGCGAGGCGCGAATGACGTACCGCTTGGGCGCCGGTCCAGCGAAATAAAAGGGGTAACAGGTAATGAGTGTCAGCAAGCGACGGCCCGGAACGGCGGCGATCACGCTGACATCGGTAGGCTCTACGATCGTCGCGTATTCGACCTGGTAGGTGAACGTTTCGGTGCCGGTGTCTACGACGATCTCGTCACCGTTCTCCAGCTCGCCCAGTGAGCGAAAGAAACTGTCACGGTGACCGGCGATCGCGGCATTACCGTTCTCGCCAGGCGCTGCCGTGCGGTCCATCCAGCCTACGCCGGCGTCGAGCGCTGCATCATCAATCCCTACGAGAATCGGTGCTCTCAGGCTTAGCCTCGGGATCGACAGGACGCCTAACAGCTCGCCGCCAGCCGCCGCGGTTTCGCGGTAAGCCTGGCGGCGGGCGTCGGACCAATCGGCCTGGTCGATCGCTTCCGGGTCCACACGGAGTCCGGGGCGAGTAATGACCAGCGCGTCTTCCACGGTCACGGACGTTGCGTCTGCAACGGATGACGTTTCGGCGGACGCCTCGGCCAGCTCAGCGAACTCCGATATCAACCGATCGGCGTTACGGTTCTGGCTCCAGCGATCGAATCCGAATATCAGCAGGCAGACGATGCCGACACCGAACAATGACGATTCAATAAATCTATTCATGAATCATGTCGGTGCAAGTTGTGTGCCACAACCCGTCGGCAACGGCGGCGATGTTCTGTGGCGCGGCAACTCTTGGCTGACAGCCCTGCAGCGGACTTGCAGCCGGGCGAGCGACGCGCCCGCCAGTCATAAATTACAACTGTTTTGTAAAGATTGCGGCGGGGGTCAGAGCAAAGTAAACCTCGCCACTAGTGAGATTTTTACTCTGACCCTAACTGTCCCGCCTATGCGGAGGGTTCCGCGGCGGCCCCGCTTCCACAGTTGCAGTCGGGGTGATCGCAGCCCTTACCCTCTGCGCAGCTGCCGCTGCAGTAAACGTTATTATTGCGCGACGGGACTTCCGGCACGCCGGGGCAGCTGCAGCCGGTGTGTGCACATTGCGTCTGTTCCTTACTTAGATTTTCCATCAGTCACTCCTTTTTTCGTTACGTTGACCCACGGATGTCGCCGAGGGCCAGCCTGGTACGATCGCCGGGTTACTTCCGCGGTGTTTGCCCTTCTGCAGTGTCCGCACACGCGGACCGCTCTTCATTCGCCATGTCCAGCTGGAACAGGCGTTCTAGTTCCTGATCGACACTGGACAGCCCGGAAGCTGGCGATGGCGTTGACCCTGGGGCTTCGGGGTGGATCTGGTAGGTAGTTTCGCGTGACATCGGTCAGGTCTCCAAGGTTGTTTTGATCAGGCGGCTAAGGGGAAATCACATTCGGCACCCCTTGTACCTTACGATGCAAAAACTAGGCCAACGTTGCCGCGACCAGGTCGATCGAGTCGGCCTGCTAACGGAAAAATGCCGGGCACCGACTTATTTGATCAGATCAGTAACAGAAAAGGGGTCGAACCGATTTTGGGAGTATCAATCAATTCGGTTCGACCCCTTCTATTCCCTTAACCAGAAGAAGGCGCCCGCGAATAAAGTAGGGGTCGAGCCGGTTTTTGGAACATTAATAAAGACGGTTCGAGCCCTTATCTGGAAGACGCCACTTGCAGTGTTCGCGTGGGAATCAGGCTGATATGCTCAGTATCCCCACATAGCCGATGCTCTAAATCATGGGCACGGTCAAAGACGGGACTCTGCTTTCTCGCTTTTCCTGAAGGCATCAACAAGAGAACCAACATCTATTACATTTGATAAGGCACCAACATCATGAAATTCAAAGCATTGACATGCGCTGTCATTCTTACACTCATATCCTCAATTGCGTCCGCACAATTGGTCAAGAAGGACGCGACTGCTTCGCGTAACTACTTCGACGATAACGGCACAATGCGCATCGCAATCGCCAAACAGCTGCAGCGCCCGTCGTCGGGTGGCGGCAAAAATGCCATTGATGGTCCCGATGTTATGGCCAATGGTGGCATTCAGGATTTGCTTAGAGACATGAATGCTGCTGTCCGGGTATCGAACGCCGAACTTTCAGAACGCGAAAAAACGGAATATGGCAATTGGCGCAAGATGGGATACGCCAACGGTCGTCTTGCAGACAACATCATGCAAAACGAAGCTGATGGATATTTTACGGTCGCTTTCCTGGCCAGTTGTCCGTCATCACTGGGTGTGCTTGGTGGCTTGCAGCAGTCGTTGACGTCTACCGATACATCGGCGGTCAGCATTTTGTGGCTGGATGCCCACGCCGATTACAACACGCCTGAAACCACCCGCTCCGGTTCCATGGGCGGCATGCCGCTCGCCATCGCCAATGGTTTGGCTTTGCACCAGGTGCGCCGCGATTCAAAACTGGATCCGCCACTGCCCGCCACTCACATCGTGACTGCTGGCCTGCGTGATGTCGATCCACTGGAGCAGCATCTGCTGGACGTAAACCGCATTGAAAATATCACCGTCGACGATATCCGCGGTCTTACACAGAATGTCTATGATCAAATGGATGCGCTTAGCGCCGTATCAGACAAGATCTACGTGCATATCGATCTCGACATTCTCGATGCCAAAGAAGTGCCGTTTCACAATTACCCGACAGAAAACGGCCCGACCAGTCATGAGCTCGCCGCAATGTTCAAGGAGATTTTCGCCAAATACCCGAAGGCAGCTGCCATTGGCTTTGCCTCAATCCCGGCAAATGACCCCGGCGACATCACGCTAAAGGCCGTTAACCGCATGGTCATCGGCGCTGTGGAAGGAATAAAAACTCGTGCAGGCAGAATGTAATCGCGCCGTTGAGAGACGCAGGCTGAAATTCTAAGACCAGTGAGAACAGGGGTCGCAATAGACCAGCCGTCGAACCGATCTAATTAATTTATTCGGTTCGACCCCTTATTTTGCTGCTGATTCGATTCGCCCTTGCCACCATCATGTTACTTCGTCGCATACTTGAGCCGCGCGCTACGCTGGCAATATGCCTTGAAGACCACGCATCAGCGTTTTCCTGAGTTCTTTGGCGAAAGGGAACCAATTCCGGAAATGTTCATCGGCGAAAGTCAGCGTTGCATCGGGTTGGATCCTGTTTAGCATCTCCCGATAACGTGATGCATCGGCGGCATTGTCGGTCAGCGCATTCGCGGCCATTAGAAACAAAAGCGCCAACGGCCACTCGATAAACGTCATCTTAAGCAGTTGCTCGAGTGCGGCTTTGTCATCGCCGTGGTGCAATTCCGCCGCACTGAGGAACAAGAAGTAGTAATCCGGGTGCCTGGGGTTCAGGATTTGGGCTTTGCGGAGCAAGGCGACGCCGCGCTCCCATTCGCCGGAGAGCGCGGTATAGCCACCGACCAAACCGAGCGTGGTCCCGTCGTTCGAATTCAGGCTTAGCGCTTTCTGCGATTCGGCCAGGAACAGCTCTTTTTCACCGCGGAAATAATACACGCGCGATAATAGCCAGTGATCGTGGTAGCTGTTTGGCGCGATTTCGATCGCGCGCTTTGCGACACCCAGCGCGCGCTGCATCGAATTCGGCAACGGATTATAGCCAAACACAACTTCATCGGTGTAAATCCACGACAGATGCGCCCAGGCCTGATCGAACTGCGGGTCGATCTTTACAGCGCGTTCGAGGCTCTTGCGTGCGCGCAGGTGATATTCCTCGGTCAAATACTTGTCGTAAGCTAACGCGACGGATAGGCATTCATATGCGTCGAGGATCTTCGTCGACCGATGTACGTTCTTTTCCGTTTCAGACGAAAAAATCACGCCGTGAAAATCGCCAAGCGTCGCGACGATTTGTTGGCGTATGTCGTCCTGCACGTCGAACAGGCTGGTGGCCGTCAGTTGCTTGTCATAAGTGTCCGACCACATCTGTACATTCGACGACGCATCGGTGAGTTGCGCTGTCACTCGCAACTGATCGCCGCTTTTGTTAACTGTACCCTGCAGCAAATATCGAACGCCGAGTGCCTTACCGACGTTGGCGCTTTTCATGACGTCTTCCGGCTGGATGCTGCCACTGGCAACCACACGCAGTGATGATGACTGCGTGAGTCCCGTAAGGATGTCATTCGTCATTGACTGCGCAAATAGTTCCTGGTCGGCATCTCCGCTGAGGTTCTTGAAAGGCATAACGGCAATTGACGGGCCTGGCGGCAAAGTGACCGCCGCCTCATGCGCAACCGTCGACTCATCGTCGGCGTTTCTATCTGCGCGGCGCACGCCCATCGGTGTCCAGTCATACAGCCATGACAAGATTAGTGCGATCGGGAATCCAACAGCAATTACGCCTACCAGTAACTGACCAGCCCAACCCGGCAGGCTCAGCAGGCCAATGAGGGTGTCGCCAATTTGCAGCAACACCCACGCCCCGATGGCGTAAGCAATTGCCACGCGCACGACTTTTCGTCGGAGCAATTCGGCCCAAAAGTTGGTCATTGGATGAAATGTACAGTGATTCGGGGGCAACCCAAAGTGATGTAGCACTATCGGTAGAGTGAGTGCCCACTTTGGTCTCCCAACCACAATCACCTGCCGTCACCCAAGGTAACCTGTTGTGCGCATAATCTGCTGCTATGTGTTGGGTTACCTAACCGTGATTAAGGGGTCGAACCGAATAAATCGCCACTCCACAAGGTAAAGAGGTCAACCCGAATTATTCTAAACTCCAATAATCGGTTCGACCCCTTTGTTCCCAGAGCCTATTTGTCGCAGGCGTTTTTGAACGCTTCTTCGAATACACCGACCCAACCCTGGTCATAGCCATTGCGCATTGTTTCCGCTTTGTCACCGAATGCTTCCCAACGAGAATGAGTCAGTTCAACCCTGGTTTTCTTTGAATCAATCGCGATAAATTGCACGTCCACTTCGCTTGCGTTGTCAGCCGGTAAACCAATATGCCAATCGAGTGTCAGATGTTTATGCGGGTCGAATCGCGTAACTGAGCCCCACGTGTGATGAGTATCATCATGGCCAATTTCATAAACTTCGCCGCCCTTTTTCGGCTCTATGACCACCTTTTTTGCAACTTCGCCACCCATGGCAGACACTGAATTCTTGGCCAATGGCCACCAGGTTGTCACTTCATTCACGAACACAGTGAACGCGTGTTCCTGATCGCAGGGCACTTCGATGCTCTTACTGATTGGATTCAACATTGCAATTAACTCCTGGTTCTATGTTCAATTTCGTCGCTATAGGCGGTCAGCGTGTCGGACCAAAAACTCTCCAGATACTGGCGCAACTCCAGAAGTCCATCTCGCTTTATAAAATAAAACCGCCGGGTTCCTTTTGGCATGACATCGACGAGGCCGGCATCTTGCAGAACTTTTAAATGCTGCGAGACGGCCGGTCGGCTAACTGGCTGGCGCTCGCTTAACTCGGCCACTGAGCGTGGCGCTTCACGCAGAGCCTCAAAAATGCTGCGCCGAGTGCTATCGGCCATCGCAGTGAATACTAGATCGTAAGTCATGGCTTACCGTAAGTGATTACTTACGGAATGTCAACCTGCCAGTTCGCGCAGCAGAAGCTTAGGGGTCGAACCGATTTAGAAAAGGGGTCGAACCGACTTAATCGACACTGCAAAAATCGGTTCGACCCCTTTTCTGCTATAAATGATGCGCTGCTTAAAATGACCGTGAGGCACAAAGCTCTCCACCACAAGGCTGCTACGCTGATCCTTTTTTTTAAAGAAGGACAAGGCGTGCAGGACAACCTGAGACAGGATTAATGTTCAACGCGACCTCGGCGCGACTCAGCGCAATGATGTTCCTCCAGTTTTTTGTGTGGGGTGCGTGGTACGTCACGATTGGCAACTACATGGCGGCGCAGGGTATGGCCGACCTTACACACTGGCCGTACACCGTAAATCCCATCGCTGCCATCATCGCGCCATTCTTCCTGGGCCTGGTTGCGGATCGCTTCTTCGCGGCCGAAAAATTGCTCGGTACCTTGCATATCCTCGGCGGACTTATCATGTTCGCGGTGCCGCAGACGACGGGAACACCCGGTTTGTTCGTTGTGCTGCTGCTGCTCTACAACCTGTGCTATATGCCAACACTGGGCCTGTCGAACTCGCTGGCATTTCACAACATCGAAAACCAGGAGCGGCAGTTTCCGATGATCCGCGTATTCGGCACAATCGGCTGGATCGTTGCAGGTCTTTTCATCGGCTTCGTCCTTGGCCAGTTCAGCGGCGAAGAGTTGCCCGACCGAACGCCGTTGCCGCTCTATACCACGGCGATTGCAAGCCTGGTGCTTGGCGCTTATAGCTTCACGCTGCCACACACTCCGCCACCCGCCGCCGGACAGGCGGTAACTGTGCACAGCATCGTGGGCGTCGACGCTTTGCGCCTGCTTGGCAGCCGATCCTTCTACGTCTTCATCGGCTGTGCATTCCTGATTTGTATCCCGCTCGCTGCCTACTTTAACTTCGCGCCGATTTTTGTCGCCAATGCCGTTTACGATCAGGGCATGAGCAATGCGCTTGTCGATGTGCTGCCGAATCCGTCTTCATTGATGAGCATAGGGCAGATGTCGGAAACGGCATTCATGTTGCTGATGCCGCTGTTGTTCGTGCGTTTGGGTGTGAAGTGGATGTTGGCCATCGGCATGGGCGCATGGGTCCTGCGATATGCGCTGTTCGCTTTCGGAGCACCCGATGCGACGTTCTGGATGGTCGCCGTCGGCATTTTGCTGCATGGCATCTGCTATGATTTCTTTTTCGTGACAGGGCACATCTACGTCGACAAGAAATCGACGCCTGCCGTGCGCGGCCAGGCCCAGGGCTTTCTCGTATTGGTGACCTACGGACTGGGTATGTTTTTTGGTGCGCAGATCGCCGGCGCGCTCTTCAACAGGTACCTGGGTGACGCGAGCGTGCTGACGCTGGCGCGCTGGCAGGACTTCTGGCTGGTGCCGGCAGGGTTCGCGTTGTTTGTCCTCGTGTTGTTTATGCTGACATTCAAGGACGACGTCAAGCGCTCTTCAGACTAGCCTGTATCCGTAACCAACGGTGCGGTTTCCTGCTATTTTATTGTGATGTAAATCCGGGTAAGGAGATCGTCCATGAAGCCTTTGCATATTTTAACTTTTGGCGCACATCCGGATGACAATGAACTTAATGTCGGTGGATGTGCGGCCATGTGGGCGGCGGAAGGGCATAAAGTCAAATTTGTATCGGCAACAAATGGCGATGTTGGACATGCTTTCAAGTCTGGCAGAGAGCTGGCAGAGATTCGAAAAAAAGAGGTAGAAGCTGCCGCAGAAATTTTAGGCATAGAGACTGACGTGATGGATGTTCATGATGGTGAACTTATGCCATCACTTGAAAATCGTTTGAAGTTTCTCAAAACCATTCGTGAATGGGAAGCTGACATTGTCATTGGGCATCGCCCTTACGACTATCATCCTGATCACCGTTATACGGGCGTATTGATGCAGGATGCCGCATTCATGGTAATGGTGAAACATGTTCTTCCCGAGGTTCCCTGTTTAACGCACAACCCGGTGTTTTTATTCTCTTACGATCACTTTCAGACACCCATTCCATTTAATCCCACCATTACTGTTCCTGTTGATCCGGTCATGGACAGAAAGATGGATGCTCTATGGTGCATGGAGTCGCAAATAGAGAGTTACTGGTATAAAGACAACTTTGTCGACATGAATCCTGTTCCCAGCGAACCAGGGGCCAGGGCGCTCAGAAAACAGGAATTCGTTGATCAATTTCAATGGAAGCCTGTCTGGAGCAGGCAGGCGGATCAATACAGAGAGCTGATTCGGCACACCTATGGAGCTGAAATAGCCGCACAAACGAAGTATGCCGAGTCCTTTGAAGTTTGTGAGTACGGCAGGCAGCCGACCCAGGACGAACTGAAAAACCTGTTTCCCAACATTGCTGTCCAGTTCGATAAACACCTGGGACAGAAACTGTAGAACACCACGACCCGGTGAGTGTCACACGGTCAGTCTGGGTATCCCATCTGCTGCAAACCCAACGAACTCAGGTGCTGTTTGGTGCAGCGGCCCTTGAAATCCGTTTCGAAATCTTCGGCTGCAAAATCCGGCGCCGAACGGCCTGCCTCGAACGTTTCTTGCTGCAGTTTCGCATAGACACGATTTTTGGCGCAGTCGGGGACTGGTGCTATGTACATGACGCTGGAAAAACCGCTGCCGCGATGTTCATCCTCGACACCGTGCAGCACGTCAGGATGCCAGAAAACGGTGTCACCGGGCTCCACTTGTGGAATGGATCCGTAGCCTCTCAGCAATAGATCGTGGTATTCCTTCACGATCATCATCGCGCGACACGCGGCCGCGCCGCACAGCTCGTCCTCCGGAACATCTTCCTGCAATGCCCGCAGCAGCATCCAGACCATCGCGTTAGCGACCGGTAGCAGTTGCAGTGTGCCGTCGTTGGGCCCTTGCGGTGTGAGTGCCGTCCAACCCTGGAACGTGCGGAACATGCGGCAGACTGCGGGTGAGGGAATCTCTTTTATTTCTGTTCGTCCCCAGGCTTCGAACGGGTCGTACTGCGTGAGGTCGCCGCCGAAGACGTGACGATAGACCTTGTCACGGTAGGCCGGGTCGATCCAGCGCTCGATTGAGCCGGCATCGACGTGCGGCGACAGCCCGAGTGAGACATCGCCCGGATGACGAAAGCGCACACGATCCGCATACAGCAGATCGTGATCAGGGTCGAATACAGATCCCTCCGGCGAGTCCACGCGCCAAAGTCTGTTCAGGAAGCGCTTCACCGCAGCCATCGCAGGATCGGTTCGCGCCTCCATCTGCACCTGCGACCAGTAGACACCATAGATCTGCGGCTTGTCGCTCGCCAGGGTGCTGAAATAGTCGTCGACAGCACCGCTGGCGGAGAGCTTTTCGAGGTAGTTGTTGTTGGTGAGGTATTCGTCGAGCTGCCGGTTCCAGTCAACGACGCGCTGGTCTTCGAACACATTCCGAATCACAAGGCAGCCGCGCTGGCGAATCTTGGCCTTCTGTTCATCCGTTACCTGATCAAGTTGCTGGAAGTCGAGATCGGGCACCGGTTGTATGCCTTGAGCACGTTCCTGAACGATTTCTTCTATCTGGGCCTCGACGGACCGGGCGATACTCGCAAAGCGAGCTGGCATGTCCGTAATCCGGGCACGCAGTTTGCGCTTGGTATCGACAATACGCGCCCGGTAGGGCTCGTTTGCAGCATTGGCTTTTTGCCTGGCTTCCTGGAGCATGCTTCCTCCGCCACGGGACATGTTGCGAGTGTACCGCGAATTTTCATTCTGCAACCGGCGTGAAGCCGCCACGAATTAATCGATCAATTTCACCGCCGCGTACCCGAGTAACGAGCGCCCGTAGCGGCGCTCGCGCTCGTAGAAAATTCCCGTCGAGTCGTGCGCTAGAACACGACCGGCCATCAGGCCCGTTCAAGTCTGCAGCAACCGGTCACCTGGCGCTCGCAGCGATACTCGGTCAGGTCAATCCAGTCCCAGGATCCGCCGGTTTTTCTGCTGGTCCGGCGCCGCACCCGCGAAGTCATCGGCGGCCCTGTCGGTTACCCGGATCATGTGGTCGGCGATAAACGGCGCGCCTTCCGCAGCCCCCTGATCCGGATGTTTGAGGCAGCATTCCCATTCAAGTACAGCCCAGCCGGGAAAGTCGTATTGCGCGAACTTCGAAAAGATTGCCCGAAAATCGATCTGGCCGTCTCCGGGTGAACGAAACCGTCCCGGGCGTTCCGGCCAGTCGAGATAGCCACCGTAGGCGCCTGCCTTGCCGGTCGGGTTGAATTCGGCGTCCTTCACATGAAATGCACGTATGCGGTCGTGGTAAAAGTCGATGAACTGCAGATAGTCGAGTTGCTGCAGCATGAAATGACTGGGGTCGTAAAGAATATTGGCGCGCGGGTGGTCATCGACTGCATCCAGGAATCTCTCGAACGTTATGCCGTCATGCAGATCTTCACCGGGATGCAATTCGAAGCAGGCATCAACGCCTGCATCTTCGAAAGCGTCGAGCAGCGGCCGCCAGCGCCGCGCCAGCTCTGCAAAGCCTTCTTCAACGAGGCCGGCGGGCCGTTGTGGCCACGGATAAAAAGTGTGCCAGAGAAGCGCGCCGGAAAACGTTGCATGTGCCGCAAGACCGAAATTTGCGCTCGCCTTTGCGCCCATTCTTACCTGCTCGGCAGCCCATTCTGCTTTGGCTTTTTCATCGCCCCGGATAGACGCCGGCGCGAACGTGTCGAACATATCACCATAGGCAGGGTGGGATGCAACCAACTGACCCTGCAGGTGGGTCGACAGTTCTGATATCTCGATGCCCGCATCGGCGCAGATGCCGGCAATTTCGTCACAATAGTCCTTGCTGGTCGCGGCACGTTCGAGATCAATCAGGCGCGCGTCCCAGGTCGGAATCTGGACGCCCTTGTAGCCCAGCGACGCCGCCCACTTGACCATCGTGCCGAGCTCATTGAACGGTGCTTCGTCGCCAACATACTGCGCGAGAAAAATTGCAGGTCCTTTCATCGTTATTCCTTACCGTGTCACTAAGTCGCTGTATTAGTTATCACCGCCGTCGAGCCGCGTCCAGGCCGATTCGTTGCGGCTGCTGAGCAGCGCCGCACGAATGAAGCGCATGCCAGCAACACCATCCGCTACCGAGGCGCAGCCGGTGTCGCCATGCGCCGGGTAGTCACGCACGGCGCGGGCGAAGCCCGCATAGAGATTCGCGAAAGCTTCGAGATAGCCCTTCGGATGCCCGCCCGGCGTGCGACAGGCTGCGATGGCCGGCTCCGACAGGTAACCGGCGTTTGTGCCGGGACGCAATACCTGGTCGGGCTGGCCGCGATATTTAATCGTCATCGCATTGGGCGCTTCCTGTGCCCAGAAAATGCTCCCGGCGTCGCCGTAAATCTCGATACGCAGGGCATTCAGTGCGCCGCTGCATACCTGGCTGGCGGATAGCAGGCCGGATGCGCCGTTCGCGAGGTGGAACATCGCTGCGCCATCGTCGTCAAGCGTGCGTCCGGCTACAACAGTGCGCAGCTCCGCCGCAACTTCAGTAATGCTGAGCCCTGTCGTAAATTCGACCAGGTTGAACGCGTGAGTACCGATGTCGGCAAACGCGCCAGCCTCTCCGCTGCGTGCCGGGTCGCTACGCCACAGCGCCTGTTTGCTTGCCTTGGTATCTTCTGCGCGCGAAAGCCAGTCCTGTAAATAACTGACGGCAACGCGACGAACCTCACCGATTTCACCTGCTGCAATTCGCTCACGCGCCTCAATAACGAGCGGATGGCCGACATACGGATGAGTCAGGCCGAAAAGCAGGCCACTCTGATCAACCGCTCTTGCCACTCGAAGTGCATCTTCCAGGTGACCAGCGATGGGTTTGTCACAGATGACATGCACGCCCGCGCTCAACGCCGCACATGCCACGTCTGCGTGCGAATCGTTCGGCGTCACAATCGACACACATTGAATCCGTTCGTGTGGCGGCAATTCGGCTTCCCGCGCAAACATTTCGGCGAATGTTCCATATGCGCGATCCGCCGCCAGGCCCAGTTCGACGCCGAAGGCCCTTGACGCATCCGCGTCGCTGCTGAACGCGCCGGCAACCAGGTCAATGTCGCCCGTGATGTTGGCGGCCGTCCTGTGAACTGCGCCAATCAGTGCGCCGCTGCCGCCGCCGACCATTCCCATTCGAATTTTCTTCGTCACGCCGCTCCCTCGCGAACTGTTTGCTCCAGCAACCGTTATTGTGCCGGTGTCAGCGTAATCTGACGAAAGCTGATCTGATCGTGATCGCCCTGCAACATCAGGGGTCCGGGCAATCCTTCATTGCTGTCCAGTGCGCCGCCGGTAATTCCAGGCACTACCCGATCGCGGATGATGGTCCTGCCGTTCAGTTCCACCGTAATGCGACGGCCAAGCAGTGTAATGTCGTAAACCTGCCATTCGTTTGCCGCCCGTGCCGCATTGGCAGTCGGTGTCAGGAAGCCGTAAACGCCCCCGATGCGCAATGGATCGAGTGCCTTGCCCAGGTCATCCTGGATCTGCACTTCGTAACGGCCGCGGAGGTACAGGCCGCTGTTGCTGCCGGGGGGATATCTAAACTCGACGTGCAGGCGAAAATCCTCGAAGGACCGCTCCGAAATCAGGTCGACGCATGGCGGCGTCGCCACCAGAAGACTGTCTGCAACGGACCAGCATCCGGGCTGCGCATCGCTGCGTGGCCGCCAGCCCTCGAGGTTCCGACCATTCCACAGCTCGAGCGATTCGCCCCACTGGGGCGCATTTTGCCGCTCGAGAGAAGGCGCACGCACTGCGCTCCACGCAAGCGTCTTGCCGCTACTGTCGACCGTAGTGCCCTCAAGTCGGTCTCCGCTTAACGCGCCCACGAAATGCAGGTCGTCCGGGTTTTGTTCGTATTGCACGGGGACCCGAAATTCGAGACTCCCGTTGTCGTAATTAATTGCAGCGAGGTGCCGAGCACTACCGAAACGACCGACGAAACGGCCCATCAATTGCCACTCGGTGCGCAGCTGTACTTCGAGCCATGACGGATAATTGCCATCCGGAGATGCGACGGTCAAGTCCCAGCGGCCAAGGACCGCATCGGCAAATCCCGGCGCCGGTCGTTGCGCGAAAACGGAACCGACTGAGAACAGCAATATCGCTGTCAGCAATAGCCTGATGTGCTGTTTGTGCGGCGAGTTCTGCATGCAGTGACCATGTTAACAGTTGAATATGGGGTCGAACCGATTTAATTGATACACCGAAATTCGGTTCGACCCCATATTCCTTGGTGTATCAATTAAATCGGTTCGACCCCTTTGTTGCTTAGATACTGCCTTCCCGCAACATCTCCACTGCTCCGGCGGCTGCCCGCGCTGTCAGCGCCATGTAGGTGAGCGATGGGTTCTGACATGCCGATGAGGTCATGCAGGCGCCGTCCGTGACGAACAGGTTGGGCACGTCATGCGCCTGGTTGTGCTCGTTGAGCACCGATGATTGCGGATCGCGGCCCATTCTAGCCGTGCCCATTTCGTGAATGCCGAGGCCGGGTGCAAACGCTTTGAACCCGGATTTGATGTTGGTCATGCCGACCGCCTCCATCATTTCCACAGCGTCCGCTTCGATGGCCTCGAGCATTGCCAGTTCGTTTTCGCGATGCTGGCAGTCAATCTGCAGGATCGGAATGCCCCATTGATCCTTTCGCTTTTCGTCCAGCCAAACCCGGTTGCGAGTATCCGGCAACATCTCTCCGAAACCGGTCAGACTTAGCGTCCACGGTCCGGGACGGCGCAGGGCTGTCTTCATCTCTGCGCCGACGCCGGGGGTTGCCGTTCCCTGTTTCCAGCTCTGGCGGGAAGCCGCACCCTGGTAACCGAACCCGCGCAGGAAACGTTCGTCTTTCTCATTGACGTTTCGAAACCGCGGCACGTAGCACCCAGACGCCCGTCGGCTGGACGCGTATTTGTCGAGGAAGCCGGGAAAAATGCCGGCGGCCGCGGGGCGGTCGAGATGATCCATCAAACACTGTCCGAGTGTGCCACTGCTGTTGGCAAGCCCGTTCGGGAATTGCTCCGACGTCGAATTCAAAAGGATCTGCGTGCTGCCCAGGGTCGACGCGCAAAGGAATACCATGCGGCCACTGTACGAGCGGCCGTCCTTCGAATTCGCGTCAATGACGTTGACACCTGTCGCACGATTGCTTGCCGCATCGAAATTTACGCCGGTGACAATTGCGTCGGTGACGGTGGTCAGGTTGCCCGTCCGCTCGGCTGCCGGCAGCGTCGCCGACAAACTTGAGAAATACGCGCCGAACGAACAGCCGCGCTGGCATTCATTGCGATTCATGCAGCGCCCGCGTCCCAGTGCGAGCTGTTCGTCGGTCGGCGCAGTCAGGTGTGCCGCCCGGCCAATGATCAGCTTCCGATCGGAGTACGAGCTTTCGAGTCTTTTATTGATTTCCTGCTCGACGCAGTTCATCGGAAACGGCGGCTGGAACTTGCCGTCCGGAAGCTGCGGCAAGCCCTCAAACGATCCGCTTATGCCAGCGAACGTTTCTACGTGGTCGTACCAGGGTGCGATGTCTTTGTAGCGGATTGGCCAATCAACACCATGACCGTCATTCGCGTTTGCCTCGAAGTCGAGGTCGCTCCACCGGTAGCACTGCCGGTGCCACAGTATTGATCGACCCCCGAGCTGATAGCCGCGGATCCAGGCAAAAGGTTTGTCGTCCGGCGTTGCGTAAGGGTGCTCGCGGTCGTTGACGAAAAAGTGCTTTGTGAAATCCGTGAATGCGTAGCAGTCTTTCTGCACTGCATAGTCGCGCTCGACCTCCTGCTCCGGAATCTGCCCGCGGTACGGCAACTCCCAGTTACCTTTCCCCTCGGTGACGTAGTCCTCACGATGGGTGACCTTCCGGCCACGCTCGACCAGCAGCACTTTGAGGCCGCGCTCGCATAATTCCTTGGCGGCCCAGCCGCCGCTGATGCCGGAACCGACCACGATGGCGTCGAAGTCAGCGTTCACTTCAGAGGCCATAGGTGAACCCCAGGTCAAACCAGGCACGCACGTCCTCGTCAACCGACATGCAGTGTTTGTAGGGACCCGGGAGCGCTTCGTATTGCAGTTCCTCTGTCGCGCCAATCTCGGAAGAATAGAAACTGAACAACACCATTTTCTTCAGCTCTACGAAGAAAGTGTCGCCGGCATTGTCCGCATAGGCCGCTGCATCCACTGCGCGGAGCACGTCGAGTTGCTCCTCAGGTGCCAGGTCGACAAAGCTTTCGCCGTCGGGTCGTTTAAGCTCCGTATCCAGTTGCTCTAGACCGCGTACGTAGCGAGCCTGCCTTTCGGGCGATGCCCACTCGGCAAGCATCAGGTCGACAAAGTGGTGCACGCCAATGGCGTGCGCACCCGGCGTGGCGGTCTCGGGGATCATTACGTCGACGATCCGCTCGATCAGTGCAAACTGGTCCGCGTCGAAAAACGCCGGTGGTTCGCCTGCAGCGGCAGCGCTGGCCGCACGACTCATGAACGTGCTGAGCTGCGTTGCCGCAATGGCGCCACCCAACAGCGATGCCGCACCTTGTATCGCTTTGCGACGCGTCAGCAGATTTCGGTCATCCCGCATCTCGAGTTCCCCGTGACATTGCCGGCCAACGATTATTTTGTCATTTTCAACAGACCATCACAGCAATTTTCTGACTGGTTGAGCAGCAGCGGGTATAAAGGCAGCAGAAAAACGCCATCGATTGTGCGTGGGCGATTGGCTATCGCCTGAATCGCCCCGGCGTCCTTAACTGTGGCGTTTCGTGTAGGCTCTAAACATGCAGATAAATCGCTAGTGGATTTTGAGTCGTTGCTGCCGTGTAATTCCTGGTCACGGTTTACTGAGGAGGAGCAATGCGACGCAGAACGTTCCTGAAAGAGTTCGGTGCCGGCACGATGCTGCTCGGAAGTGGCGGCCTGCTCACTGCATGCGGGCGGGATGACAGTGGTGGCAGCCAACAGATCGGCGTGCAGTTGTTCACACTCAGGAACCAGTTGCAGGCGGATGTCAGAAAGACACTCGCCGATGTTGCAGCGATCGGCTACCAGGAAGTTGAGCCATTCGGCCTCGGCGGAAACGCGTTTGTGAATGACCCGTTCTTCGGTCATTCCGCGCAGGAATTCCGAAACTTTTTGACCGATGCCGGTCTTGGCGCACCGCTTGCACACATCAGCGGCGCCGCGATGAATATTGCAGAAATTGCGGATCTCGCGCAGGAAATAGGGGTGCATCACCTGGTCGTCGGCATGGCTCCGGATTTCCTGACCTATGGAAACGGCGAGATCAAGGTCACGGGCGTCACCGGACGCGACCAGGTCGACAGGATTGCAGAACGCCTTAACCGGCAGGGCGAGATGGCTCGCGCAAGCGGCATTGGCTTCGCTTATCACAATCATCACATGGAGTTTGTGTCGATCGGTGATGAAAACGCCTTTGATTACTTGTTCGCACAGGTGGACGCCGACCTGGTCAGGATTGAGCTCGACATCGGCTGGACCCTTGTAGCGGGCGCCGATCCCATTGAATTGCTGCAGCGTTACGCCGGCCGGGTTATCTCCGTGCACCTCAAGGATTACGATCCGCGTTTGCCGCCAGGCGATGACGCGACAATCTATCCGATATCCGAACAGGCGCAACTCACCGAACCCGGGTCCGGCCCCACAGACTTCAAACCGGTAATGGCGGCGCTCGATGCAACCGGCGTAGACCACCGCTTTGTCGAAATTGACGTGGCGCCCGAGCCCGTTGCTGCTGTCGCCCGCGGCTACGACTACCTGACCGCCCTGTAGTGGCACAACGATAAAAGGGGTCGAACCGACTTAATCGACACTCCGCGCGAAAAAGGGGTCGGACCGACTTAATCGACACTCCGAAAACCGGTTCGACCCCTTAACTTCCTAAAAAGCGGCGGATCTTCGACACATCTCGTTGTCCAATTCGCGAACATTGGGGTCAGAGCAAAAACTAACCCAGTTATACTTTCTCTTCCCATCACATGATTTTTAACTTGACCCCCAATCATTGAGGAGAAGACGCAGCCGTGAACGAAATCCAATGCCCACATTGTGGCAAAGCCTTCAAAGTTGACGAGGCAGGGTATGCGGCCATTCTGAAGCAAGTTCGCGATAGTGAATTTGAGCAACAGCTACATGAGCGGCTTGAGCTGGCCGAGAAGGACAAGCTAAATGCGGTCGAACTTGCCATGAACAAGGTTAGCAACGAAATGCAGCAGGACGCCGCTGCCAGGAACGCCGAGATTCAGGACCTGAAGGCACAACTTAGCGCCAACGAAGTGGCACAAAAGTTATCTATCACTGAGGCTGTCAGCGCGGTGGAGAAGGAACGCGACGAACTGAAGAGCGGTCTTCGGCAAGTGGAGCTTGAAAAGCAACTTACGGAGAAGTCACTAAAGGAGAAATACGAGATTCAGATCAAAGATCGCGATGATGCAATTGAGCGCCTGCGTGATATGAAGGCCCGTTTGTCAACCAAGATGGTTGGCGAGACCCTTGAGCAGCACTGCGAGACTGAGTTTAATCGCATTCGATCGACAGCGTTCCCAAAAGCGTACTTCGAGAAAGACAACGACGCGAGTGCCGGCAGCAAGGGCGACTACATATTTCGCGACTCGGACGAAGCAGATACTGAAATCGTTTCGATCATGTTTGAAATGAAGAACGAAAGCGACACCACCGCAACAAAGAAAAAGAACGAGGACTTTCTAAAGGAACTCGACAAAGATAGAACAGAGAAAGGGTGCGAGTATGCAGTGCTGGTGTCACTGTTAGAACCAGACAGTGAGCTCTACAATTCTGGAATCGTCGACGTATTTCACCGATACCCGAAGATGTACGTCATTCGGCCGCAGTTTTTTCTTCCCATTATTACACTGCTGCGTAACGCAGCAATGAAGTCGCTTGAATACAAGGCGGAGCTTGCGCTCGTTAAAGCGCAGAACGTCGATATCACGAACTTCGAGGACGACCTGGACACTTTCAAAACCGCATTCGCGAAGAACTATGATCTTGCATCCAGGAAGTTCCAAAAGGCGATCGATGAGATTGATAAGTCAATAGACCACTTGCAGAAGACGAAGGATGCACTGCTCGGAACTGATCGAAACCTTCGCTTGGCAAACAACAAGGCGCAGGATGTAACAATCAAGAAACTGACTCGGCGTAACCCCACGATGGCGGCCAAGTTCGATGAGCTAAGCGACCAAGAGTCCTCCGATTCTGAATGACGCGGCTCATTCTCTGGAAAAAGTAGGAAAAATAGGGGTCGAACCGATTTATGGTGTATTGATCAAATCGGTTCGACCCCTATTTCTAAATCGGTTCGACCCCTATTTTTTCGGCCCGGTCCGTTTCGCTACTAATTTCTAAACTGAATAGATCTACTAATTTCTAAACTGAATAGATGAAGTGCCTGGTATTGAATCTGAATGCAGCCCCTGCCGTGAAGAATCTGATAGGGTAAGTCAAGCCAGCCACAGGCCCTCGGCATAACAAATCCAAGCTCATGAGCCGAACTATCTTTGCCACATTAATGCTTTTGATAGCGCCGCTAAGCCCCGGCCAGGAAGCCGATTCGGAGTCAGCACCAGTCGCTGGTACTGCGGTGGACCGGCAATCTGCTACGACGAGCAATGCTGATTCAACCGTGGTCTATGAAGCCGGGTTCTTCGCCCAGTACAACCCTGTGACAGCCAATGACATGCTGGAACGTATCCCCGGACTCAATCTCAGCAACGACGGGTCCGATGGCGGCGATCGTGGCCTGGGCACCGGAGGCAATCTGCTGATCAATGGCCAGCGCATAGCAGGCAAGGATAACGCCGCCCAGGACCAGCTAAATCGCATCCCTGCCAATGAAGTGGAACGCATCGAGATCATTCGCGACACTTCTGGCGATCTCAATGTGCGTGGTGCCAGTGAAGTGATCAATATTATTCTCACCGCCGCACAATCTCGTTCCAGTACCACGGTGAAACTGGTCAACCGACTTAATCACGATGACACTTTCGAAACCGGAGGCTCGGTAGGCTGGTCGCAGCAGGTTGGAAACTTCCAGGCCCTGGTCAATCTCGAGTTGCGCCCCAATTACGAGAATCGCGATAACCGCGAGGTGCAGCTGGGCCCGGATGGGGAGCGACTTGGCACTCTGTTCGAAACCAATATCCGCGACCAGGACGAAACCACCTTCTCAACCAACATGAGTTACAGCCGCGGACCGCACCGTATGCAACTGAATCTGCTGGCCAGCGAAGGTGACTATCCGCGACCAATCCGACGCGATTTTGTCGATCTTACTGACGTCGCGCCGATAAACAGCGTTGAGGAGGAATTGGTAAAGAACGAGGAAAGTAACCGGGAGTTGGGCGGCGACTACGAGTTCAGCTTTGACGATGGTTCGCGCCTGTCTCTGCTGTTGCTCGCCAATCGCGAGATTCGTAACTTCGTGCGCGAGCGATTCGAAGCTGATCCTGCCACCGAACCACTGAGCAAGGATCTGTTCATCGACTCCATGCAAGAGCGCGAGGAACTCATTGTGCAGGGCAATTACAACCTGCCCCTTACGTCGAACCAGTCCGTGCGCGTGGGTCTGGAGCGTGCCGATACCCAATTGGATTCCAGCCTGCTCATCGGCAGTGCATCTGGCAGCGAGCCGCCCTCGGAAAGATATGGCGGCTTATCCCCTCTGCCGTCTATCTCGAATCTCGGCACACAGGTGGGAGAGCTTCGCTACGAGGGCTTCCTGTTTCACAACTGGACCTTAAGCGAACGCAGCTCCCTGGAAAGCAGTTTGGTTTACGAGACATCAGAGATATCCCAGACCGGGGTGGTGAACAAGGTTCGCGATTTTCAGTTCTGGCGACCCTCACTGGACTATCGATACAACATTACCGAAAATTTACAGATTCGCGCCACCGCGCAGCGCCAGGTGTCACAACTTCCGTTTTCTTTGTTCGCCGCTACAACCAATGAAGAAGATCGCGACCGTGACGCGCTGGCTGGAAATCCGGAGATCGAACCCGAGACAAGCTGGAACTATGATGTGAAAGTGGAGTACCGCCTGCCCGATGACGCCGGGGTACTCTCCAGCAGTATCTCTTACACAAACATCGATAACTACATTGGCAGGATCAACGCCACTACCGAACCCGATGAGCCTCTATCAGCGAACGGCAACATCGGGCCCGCCGAGCGCTGGAGCTGGTCCAATCGGGCCAGTCTACGCCTCAACTACTTCAATCTTCCCAATGCCGTAGTGTCTGCCACACTGGACCTGTCCGATTCTGAAATCACCGATCCTTTTCTCGGCACCAGGCAACGCATCGGGGGGCGAGGATCTGCCAGCCTGGAGTTTCGCCACGATGTGACTGGCCTTGGCTTAAGCTATGGATTCGACTACGACTACCCCATTTACGGTGGTTTTTACGACATCGATATCGTCACCATTACTCGCAATGACGCGCGTCGCGCCCTCGGTGCCTTTGTGCAGAAAGTCTGGTTCGACGATTGGACTTTTCGACTCGAATCCGACAATACCCTTGATGCATCCCGCTGCCGGACACGACAGCGCTTCGACGGCACCACCATCGACGGCACACTGGCGCTGATCCAGGATTCCTGCAGCAGCCGCTACCGGCGTCTTACCCTGACGATACAAACTACTTTCTGAATAAAGTGGTCGAACCGATCTAAAGAACTAAAGGGTCGAACCGATTTAATTGACACTCAAAAAAGCAGTTAAAGAACTAAAGGGTCGAACCGATTTAATTGATTCCAAACAAATCGGTTCGACCCCTTTTATTTGGTCGCGATCCCAAGCGGAAATAGGGGTCGAACCGAATAGAATAGCTAAATTGGTTCGACCCCTTTAATTCCTGCGTGACGTTGGCCAATAAAAAAGAACGCTAGGCCGAATCAAAAACCGCATCCACGGCGTCGATGTGTCGCTCAATCTCAGCCCGCGACAGAAAGCTTGCTGTGAACGCGTTTCTTGCAAGAGTCTGCAAGCTTTCTACATCTAAACGCAGCGCCTGCTGTACCTGCAGGAAGTTTTCGCCGATATAGCCGCCGAAGTAGGCCGGATCGTCCGAGTTCACGGTCACGCAGAGACCGGCGTCCAGAAGTTTTGCCAGGTTGTGTTGCTCCAGCGTGTCAAATACTCGCAGTTTGACATTGGACAAAGGGCAAACCGTTAGCGGGATTTGTTCGTTCACCAGCCGTTCGACGAGCGCCGGGTCTTCAAGGCAGCGAACGCCGTGGTCGATGCGGCGAACCTTGAGCAAATCCAGCGCCTCGCGGATGTACTCCGGCGGACCTTCCTCACCAGCGTGCGCAACGGTAAGCAGGCCGGCTTCGCGAGCGCGATCAAAGACACGCGTGAATTTTGCTGGCGGGTGACCAACTTCGGAAGAGTCCAGGCCGACGGCATGCAGGCGGGCTTTGTGCGGAATTGCTTCGTCAAGCGTCGCCATTGCATCGGCGGCGCTCAGGTGTCGCAGAAAACACAGGATCAATCGAAAGGTGATGCCAAGCTGCGCCTCGCCGACGTTGAGCGCGCTGCTGATGCCGTCCAGCACGACGTCGAATGGAATACCGCGTTCGGTATGTGTCTGCGGATCGAAAAAGATTTCGACATGGCGCACGTTGTCGGCGGCGGCACGCTCGAGATATGCGTAAGTCAGGTCGTAGAAATCCTGGCGGGTTTGCAGCACCCCGGCGCCAGCGTAGTAAATGTCGAGGAAAGACTGCAGGTCCGTAAATTCGTACGCTTTCCGAATTTCCTCCACGCTGTCATAGGGGATGCGGATGTCATTACGCTCCGCCAACTGCAACATCAGCTCGGGCTCCAGCGTGCCCTCGATGTGCAGGTGCAGCTCAGCCTTCGGTATCGCTTTAATCAGCTCTGTGAAATCCATGGTCTTCTCATGGGGAACCGGAATCGAACCACGGAACATTATCGAGGTTGTAGACCATTATAGGAGGTCGCATTATTGGGGTCGAACCGAATTAATCGATACCCCAAAAATCGATTCTGCCTTTTTATTGAAAGTCTGCGTGTCCTGCATTTAGGAACGAACCCTTAATTTTTCAGAAAAAACCTCTCACTGCTCAGTTCGATTCCGCTCCTGCCACCAATCATTTCAGCTTCCTGGAAAAAGCCGGGAGTCGCGGCCGCCGAGTTACTCGGGCGTTGACGTCATTGTCGCATCGCCGTTCTGGCAGCTATCCAATCTGTGACCAACCGATCAGCAAGCCCGCGCAAGCGAGCCTTCGCGCAGGCAGCTGGCGCACCGACAAGGCTGCTATGATTCTTTATCCAGCTCCACACGTGCAGGAAAGTCAGGCATGACCGAGACAGGAAATGGCGCCGCGATCGAAGAGGAGGCGGCACGACAGAGGATCCTTGACGCACTCGAGGGTCGGCAGGTTGCGGATTTCTCGACACTGCCGGAGCCACAGCGGCAGATCTCCGCTGAGTTTTTGCAACAGCTAATATCCGGCGCGCACGGCGACTTGTGCTGCCCGGTGCGAATAAACGGCGCTCGCATAACCGGGCCATTGCGCGCGCCATCGACGGCCACTAGTGGCGGCCGACTGGCGCTGCAGTTTCGGAATTGTGACTTCGATTCGCCGGTCGACATGAGCGGAGCCGAGTTAATGGTGTTGCGGCTCGTCGACTGCACATTGCCAGCTTTTATCGGCGCAAGTTTGCGCGTTGGTGCCGACCTCGACCTGTCGGGTTCGCATCTTTCGGGTGTCTCCGATTACGAATCGGAGCTTAGCCAGGTCGGCAGCTGTGCGATCCACCTGAACCATGCACGTGTCGGCGGCAAGCTCGATCTCTCATCCACCGCGACGTCGCGGTTCACCGCAGTGAGTACCGTGCGGCTTGACGGTGCGCATGTCGACAGCGATGTTTCGCTGGCTGGTGCCTCGCTCGACGGTGCCGGGGCGGCCGCGCTTAGCGCCCGGGCAATCAGCGTCGGCAACAACGTCGATCTCAATTCGATTGGCGAGCGGCGCTTCGAGGCGGTCGGTGAGATCATCTTCGCGGCCGCCGTGATCTCCGGAGACCTGAATTGCGAGGGCGGGCGTTTGTCCAACCCGGGCGGGCGCGCCCTGCACTGCGAAGACCTGCAGGTCGAGTCCGTGTTCCTGAGCGCGAGCATGGATACGGACCTGCCATTCGAGGCCCGCGGTCGCCTCAATTTCCTGACGGCGGTAATCGGTGGCGGCTTCTTCCTGACCAACGCGCGGCTGGAACCCGGGCCGGATTACGAGGGCTTGCTGCGCAAGGGTGGCCCAATAGCCGTCAACCTGCGGCAGGCGCGAATCTCGAATGCGCTCGGCTTGCGCAATATCTTTGCGCTCGGCGAGGAATCTAAAGAGCCGGTGCGAGGCTGGTTCCTGCTTACCGGCCTGCAGGTTAACTCCATCCTCGACTTTGTCGAAACCGGCTGGCCCGCCGCCGGCTTTCTCGATATCGACGGCGCGTCGTACGTACACATCAACCATGTCGACGGTGGTGAACTGGTCGCCAGGCGTATCGCATGGCTGCGCCGCCAGTTTCCGGATGGCGTGCCGAATGCCGCGAGCTTCCGGCCGCAGCCCTACGAGGAGCTAACCGGCGTACTGCGCAAGCACGGCCAGACGCAGGAAGCGAATGAAATTGCGGTCGAGAAGATCCGTATTCGTCTTGCAGCACGCGTCGATCGTCCCTGGCGGCGGCTGTTCCCGAGGATCCTGATGCTGATCAGCAAGTATGGCTACTCGACAAACCGTGCGGTGCTGTCATTCCTGGTCTTTGTCCTGCTGGGCAGCGTCATGTACGCATCCGCGGTATTCAGTTTCGATCAACCGTTCGTGCCAGTCGAGAACCCGCCGGAACCGGTCACCTACGTGCTCGCATTCGGGCTGGCTGAAATCGCCGTCGAACAGGGTTGCCCGGGACTGGATGTCATTCACTATGCGCTCGATGCGGCGTTGCCCGTGATTGATGTCGGTCAGGACATGCGCTGCCGGTTCACGCCGACCGGATCGTGGCGTTGGCTCTGGCTGTTGCTGCACAGCGCGTTTGTCATCATCGGGGCGGCGCTGTCGGCAGTCGTGGTACTGACGCTAACCGGTGTGTTGCGACAGGATTGAGTTCGGAGTAAAGGGGTCGAACCGATTAAGTGAAGAAAGGGGTCGAACCGATTTAATCGTCACTTCAAAAAGCAGTTAAAGATACAAAGGATCGAACCGATTTAATTGTTTCGTAAAAATCGGTTCGACCCCTTTTTCGAACGGCGAGGAATGCTGCTGCAGTTGCAGCAGCCGTTTTGGCGTATTCATGCTTGGATCGTAACTTCATTGAGGCACGGGTTGCCGTTCGGTTTCACTATGAAACAATTTCAGTGGATATCTAAAACAGAAAAGGCGAGAAAAAGTGGCGGGCCCCGACTTATTGGACCGAATTGGGCATGATTCCCACAGATTGACGATCGTTTTTCGTAGTCCTACGTTCGGAGTTCGGCAGCAGCATGCCGACACTTGCGCGTTATCCCTGCTGCCACACACGGCCAAAAGAACTGCCAGAACATCGGTAACCGAAGAAGCAGAGCAATGCTGCTCGGCAAATAGTCAATTAAGTCGGTGCCCGGCACCGGACGAGGCACCGGCCGCTCATTGTTAGGCTGCCGCAACGCGTCAGGTTCCGCGAATGGATATCTTGTTCTCGACTCGCTTCACTCCGGTGACTGTATTGGCGATTTCACCGGCACGCTTCCGTTCCTGTTCAGACTTTACGAATCCACTGAGCTGAACAATGCCCTTGAATGTTTCAACACTGATCGCCGTGCCTGATGTGTCTTTGGAGAGCAGCAATTTGCTTTTGACCTTCGTCGTAATAGCCGTGTCGTCAATGTATTCGCCGGTGCTTTCCTGCGTTCGCGTGCTTGCGCAACCGATCAGCACGATCCCCAGGAATGCCGCGACTATGATATTTCTTCTGTTCATGACTAACTCCAGTTGGTAAAAAATGTCAGTGACAATGTGACCATCAACGCGGTCCAGTGAAAACAACGCACAGAGATTATTGCCAGCTTGACAAGGCGTCTGTGCGGTAGCGTACAGACCAGTAGCTAAGCAACGGGGAGAGTAGTCCAACAATGGTGCCGCGCACCGGATATTTACTCCGACCAAACAAAGTGACGGACGCATCAATAACCTCAACAATGTTTCGAAATTTCGTCGTCAGACTGGTAGGCCTTTCGCTGGTCAGTTTGGGACTTGCACAAATAACAAGCGCTGCCACGATTGGCACCGGGCAAGCTATTCATAGCGAAGCACGTGATGCGCGCATAGCAAACGTGAGTACTAAACTCGCGCAACAGGATGTGGCCAACCAGTTGAACAGCGTTGGTGTTGATCCGCTGTCAGTACATATGCGGCGGGCAACACGACAGACCCGGAACTCATCAAGCTGGGAGGTAGTTTGGATAAACAAGGCGCCGGAGGGGATGCAGTGTCCATCGTCGGCGCAGTATCGATCGGACTGACCTTTCTGCAACTCAAGGGTATTTCAGATTTATTCCAGAACTCGTGAATCCAGTCGCCACTGTAAAGAGCTGCTGGACACAAAACGGAACATCCCGGGTGCAACCAAAGCCGCAGCAAATAAACACGGAAATGCGCCGCACGATGGTGCTCCGAAAGCTACAGCCTGCGCCGGGAAAACTGCCAACACAACATTGAGGTGAAGCACGTGAGCTCGCGGAAAAAGGTGTTTCTTGGTCTGTTCGCGTTCGTTACTGTCCTTGTTCTTGCCGGCGTCTTCTCGTGCAGCAGGCTGCCGACGATCGTGCCCGATCTGGCTCGCCGATCGGGCCCCGTCGTGCAGTTGGAAGGGGAAAGTGGCCCGCTGTCAGAAGCTCGTAGCAAGTCGATCATCGACGGCCTGAAAAAGCGCGGCGAGGACACCGGCATTTTCGACCGCCATCTGGCACTCGAGGAGGCGATCGTCGGCAGCCCGCTCACAACCGGCAACAAAGTTTTATTGCTGCAGGACGGACCGGCCACCTACGAAGCTATGCTGGCCGCAATCGTGCGGGCGCGCGACCACATCAATATGGAAACCTACATACTGGAGGATGACGAGGTCGGTCAGCTTTTTGCGCAAGCGCTATTGGATAAGCAGGCGCAGGGCGTTCAGGTCAACCTTATTCGGGACAGCGTTGGTACCCTGAGCACACCGGCAGCCTTCTTCCGGCAGCTAACGGACGCCGGTGTTGAAGTGCTTGAATTCAACCCCGTGAACCCGCTCGCCGGAGAGAAAGACTGGGAAGTCAATCAGCGAGATCACCGCAAGCTACTGATCATTGACGGACGCGTCGCGTTTCTGGGTGGTATAAACATCAGCGCCGTATACTCCGGTGGTTCGTCCCGCAAGGACCTGGACGCACGTCCAGATAATCAGCCGGCCTGGCGCGACACCGACCTGCAAATCACCGGACCGGTAGTGGCCGAGTTTCAGAAGTTGTTTCTTGCGACCTGGGAGGGGCAGGAGGGCCGCCCATTGCAGAAGAAGAAATACTTTCCGAAACTTAGGAAGGCGGGCAAAGAGATCGTGCGGGCGATTGGCAGCACGCCCGACGAGTCCTTCAGTCTTATTTACGCAACGCTGCTCTCGGCAATCGGCAGCGCCGAAACCAGTGTGTTCATCACCAATGCCTATTTCGTACCCGACCCGCAGCTGCTCGCAGCGCTTGAGGCGTCCGCCGGGCGCGGCGTCGATGTACGACTGATTCTGCCAAGTGCCACTGATTCCTGGCTGGTATTCCATGCGGGGCGCGGCTACTACGATCGGCTGCTGCTCGCAGGCGTAAAGATTTACGAGCGGCATGGCGCGCTTCTGCATTCCAAGACGGCGCTGGTTGACGGTGTGTGGGCGACGGTCGGTTCGACGAATCTCGACTGGCGAAGCTTCCTGCACAATCAGGAACTCAACGCCGTGGTGCTGGGGCAGGAGTTCGGCGAGCAGGTAAGGGCAATGTTCGATCAGGATCTGGCGCGGTCTGACGCCGTAACGCTGGAGCAATGGAGGCGGCGCTCGCTGCGACTGCGTGCAATGGAAATGTACGCGCGGGCCTGGGAGTACTGGTTGTGAGCGCAATCGGTTGTGCCGCTCATGTGTGCGGCAGCGTACAGACTGCGTTCGACGGCGCGCGCACACTACCCTCTAATATAAGAGCGAGGTAAAGAACGATGACAATATTAGTTTGGCTAGTAGTTGGCGGTCTGATCGGCTGGGTGGCAAGCGTATTTATGGGTACGGACGGTCGCCAGGGAATAATTCTGAACGTCGTTGTCGGCATCGTCGGCGCTGCTCTCGGGGGTTGGCTGTTTGGCAGTGCTTTTGGCGCTTCCACCATTAACGAGGGAAATCTGAGCCTCAGTGGAATTCTGGTGTCGCTGGTGGGTGCCGTAATACTCATAGCCGGCATGAAGTTAATTAGACGTGCGTAATAATAATACAACGAGTGGAAATCCTATGAAGTGGTTAATGCTGATACCGATATCAATATTCCTGCTGGCCTGTGAGAAGCAGGGACCGCTGGAAAGAGCCGGCGAAGAAATAGACGAGGCGGTTGAAGACATCAAAGCGGGCGGTGAAACGACCGGCAACAAGATCGATGATGCCATCGACGAAGCGCGCAATGAAATCGAGGATGTTATCGAGGACGTTGAGCCGAGGTGACATTCGATCGGTTTGCAATCGTATTCATGGCAGCCGGAGTTTCGGGGCCTGTCAGGATCAGGTGTGCAAGCGCAAACATATTCTACTAAACTAATCAGGAGCGAAAGGTGAACAAAGATCAGGTCAAAGGTCGCGTTAAGGAAGCTGAAGGCGCAGCAAAGGAAGTTGCCGGCAAGGTTTCCGGTAAAGACAGCCTGGAGCTGGAAGGAAAGCTGCTAAAGGCAGCTGGCAAGGCGCAGGCAAGCTTCGGTGATACCCGGAATGCTACCAGGAAAGACAAAGACTCTACATGAGTACGCGTACGGTGATACCAATTACCGTATTGTTGCGATCGTACAAACTCCCGCTTGTACTTTTCCCCCAAAAAGTGCGGGCACTCCAGCCCCAGAGACTGAATGTTCCCGGGGCACTTTTTTTACAGCCTGATCCTTTCTCTACCAAGGTGTCGGCGCAATGACTGCAGCAAGTCCCGCAAGCAAGAACGAACACGGCCCCAAGGGTCCATCGGCAAGACATTCCGTGTCGCAGAGACCTCATGGCGAGCCGATAAAAGACGCGCAGAACGTGATTTTGCATCAGGATCCTTATCGCGTCTCTTGGTCAATCGTGACCTGGGAAAACGAGGGCGGCACGGTTCGTGGCGATACAGATTGAACCATGCTCATTCACTCATCGCGGTTGCGTCGTCGGGGCTGCCTGGCAACCACCGGCAAGTTTGTTAACCAAGAACTCGCTCGTACACGTGCTTTGAGCTCTGGTAGCAGGTACAGGACACTTTTTCCAGACCCGCGCGGTTCAGTATCGTAATTTCCCCCCGGCTATAGCTCAGCAGTTTCTGCTCCTGCAGGATGCCCGCGGCATTGGTTATACCCACACGACGAACGCCGAGCATTTGCGCCAGGAATTTGTGTGTGAGATGGATCTTGCGCATGCCTGCCCGATCATGCGTCATGAGCAGCCAGCGCGCGAGTCGCAGGTCAAGCGAGTGGAACCTGATACAGGCCGCCGTCAAGGCAAGCTGCGCCTGCAATACATATACATAGCGGTTCAATTGTTGTCGTAACGCCGGGAGATGTTCGAGTTCACGGCAAAACGTTGCGGCGCTCATGCACAGCGCACTACCGGAGCCCTGCACACGCGCTTGCAAGGTCGAGGAGGTCACGCCAAGCACCAGCGCCGTGCCCAGCATGCCCTCATTGCCTACCAGGGCCAGTTCAAGATTCTCGCGAGCAACAACCGGTAGCAGCTGGGCAATGAAACAATCAAGCGGAAAATAAACGTGCCGGACGCGACTTTGTGGCTCCCAGACTATGTCGCCATTGAATAACTCGACCACATCACAAGCCGTGATCAGCTGTCGGCGATCTTTGGGTCGAAGGCTGGCCAGCAATTGATTGCTTTGCATAAGGCCAATTGTCCGCATTCCGAGCAGTCAGTCTGTGCTACAGCGTACATACGGCGAAAATATGGGCGAGCCGACTTCACTGGCGGACGGTCAAGGTGTCACCATAGCAGTTGCGCAAACTACATGACTGACCTAAACGCTCTGCCCGGTGGAATATCCGAAAGCAACCGATCGAACTCCTTCTTGACCACGCTATAGCACTCGCAGACGCGCTCCTCCAGCCTGAGTCGATCCAGCACCTTAATGTGTCCGCGGCTGTATTCAATGATACCGGCATCACGCAGTTTCCCGGCCGCCTCTGTAACCCCTTCGCGCCGCACGCCGAGCATGTTGGCGATCAACTCCTGCGTCATTCTCAACTCATCGGTCGGCAGGCGATCGATGCTCAACAGCAACCAGCGACACAGTTGCTGGTCGACGGAATGATGCCGGTTGCACACCGCGGTCTGCGACATCTGAGTAATGAGCGCCTGGGTGTAACGCAGTAACAGATGCATCATCGGGCCGGCTCGATTGAATTCCCGTTTCAGCTGTTGAGCCTGCAAACGATATCCTACACCTTCGCTCTGCACGACGGCGCGACTTGGCGTAGTTTCGCCGCCCATGAAAAGCGAGATGCCAAGAATTCCTTCGTTGCCGACTACCGCGATCTCAGCGGATGCGCCATCTTTCATTACATATAGCAGCGACACGATGGAATTGGTCGGAAAGTAGACGTGTTTCAACTGCCCGCCGGACTCGTAAAGCACTTCGCCCAGCGTCAAAGTTACCAACTCCAGGTGGGGAACAATGCGTTCAAACTCGCTTGGAGGAAGTGCAGCAAGCAGGTGGTTTTGCCTGGGGCGGTGCGGAGTGGACATATGTTCTCACCAACTTCGAGGGCTATTCGCCGTTGTCCCGATCAGACTTTATCGGCGATGAGGTTTGCCACTATAGCGCAAGTCCCGGATACTGTGTCCGATACCGCACACAGGACCAAATAAAGGGGTCGAACCGAATTAATCGATACTTCAAAATCGGTTCGACCCCTTAAATTCGCGACCCCTTAAATTCGACACCGATACCCGAAGATGTACGTTATCCGGCCGCAGTTGTTTTTCCAATTATTACACTGCTGCGTAACGCAGCAATGCAGTCGCTTGAATACAAGACGGAGCTTGCGCTTGTTAAAGCGCGGAACGTCGATATCACGAACTTCGAAGGCGACCTGGACACTTTCAAAACCGCATTAGCGATGAACTATGATCTTGCGTCCAGAAAGTTCAAAAAGGCGATCGATGAGACTGGTAAGTCAGTAGACCACTTACAGAAGACGCAGGATGCACTGCTCGGAACAGATCGAAACCTGCGCTTAGCAAACAACAAGGCGCAGGATGTAGCAATCAAGAAACTGACTCGGCGTAACCCCACGATGGCGGCTAAATTCGATGAGCTAAGTGACCAAGAGTCCTCCGATTCTGAATGACGCAGCTCAATCTCCGGTTATTTAGGGGCCGAATTGATCGATACACCAAAAATCGGTTCGACCCCTTTTCTCGATGCCGTCCTTTGCACCCATGCGAGGGTTAGAGTTCAGTTTAAGACACACGTCAAGGGAACCACCTTGATGGTTCTAACGAGCGTGTCTTCCTTCAGTTCAATGATTACGAACCCGTTGGCACCCATGCCACGAAGTCTTTCGTGAACCTGCTTGGCAAGGTTCATCTCATTAGTGGTCTGGAAACGTTTCTGGGATATCGAAAACGCAATTCCCTTCTGGCACTTGCCATTCTCAATGTTGGCGGTGCCATAGGATTCGTCAACTTCTTCGTAGGGGAAATTTTCCTCAATGAACGAAACGAAATCATCTGCTTCAACGGGTGCTGCGACTATTGCGCACAAGACGATGAAAATGGTTCTGGCGAAAATGTGCATAGCGTTCCCTGCAAGAGCACATGATTAAAGTAGATCTTAGCGGAACGATGCCTGTGAGGTCGTTGAAGTTTGTCACAAATCGACTGGCCTCGATCTGGACTATACGACTTCGTCCGAGCGCCTCGGCGCGATTGTGCGATTCACGTCACAAAACTGGCCGTGACATTCGTTTTCCTGCACACGAAAAAGGGGTCGAACCGAATTAACTAATTATTGTGGTTCGACCCCTATATTTGCGTTTCTTGCTGAGTTGACTAGCGGAAATATAACCTGGCGCCGATCGAGATCAGGTCTGCATCTCCCCCGAGCTCCACGCTAAGTCCAGCGGAGAACTGGCGGTTGAAATAGTAGTCGCCGGCTACTTCCAGGTAGACGTCGCTGTCGTCGAGGTTAATGTAGTTTACGGAACCGCGAACCTCGAACTGCGGCGCGAGAAGACCGCGCATGCCACCCGACAATGCAATCCCGCTCTCGTCCCGTGAGCCACCCGGCGTATCGACGTCTGCGTTCACGAATCGCCCGGTCGCGACGATATCCCAGTCCGGCCGGTAGTTCCAAACATAGCCGCCGCCAATCTCGAAGACGTTGAGGTCGACGTTGCTGTTGAAATCGGCGCTGGTCAGACCGCCGAGGATGATCCAGTTGTTTCCGAGATCGTATGACCCGTTGAAACGAAAACCGTCGCCGCCATTGTCGTCATAATCGACAAAGCGTAGTTCCGCATACGTGTAGCTAAGGTCAACTGCCGGCGCAGCGCTCGTTTGCGCATTTGCTGCGCTGTGAAATAAACAAATAACGGCCAGACCGTAAATTGTCTTCATGGTGTGCTCCAAGATGTTAGCGAAGTGTGGTCGGCTGAGTGATTGCGACCGATTGGGCCGCGCATACTACCTGCCATGCAAATCCGTTGTCCACTGCCTTTGAGTGAGCAGCGCCGGGCAGGTTCACTCTTCTGCTAAGCAACTGTTTGGGTACGACTTACACTGATGAGCCGACTGTCGCTAATTGGCGTCACTGTTCCTGGTATTTGCACTCTTGGCGCAACCTTCGTTGCAAGGGAAAGGGGTCGAACCGCTTTTTTGGAGTGCCGCCTAATTCGGTTCGACCCCTATTCCCATTGAGAAGTGAAAGACCGAGTTAAAGCCCGCTCTGAACTTTCGTCGCTAGTGGATCCGGTAGTCGATCGGCTTGAATCGAAAGTTGTTCGACTGGCCCGCCGAACACGCTGTCATTCCTATTATCAGGTCCATTTCGGCCCGTAACGTGATGAATTGTCCGGCCCGACTAAGCGGCGGCAACACCTTGATCACGCCGGTGTCAGAATCAACTGCCACGTGCATGAAAATATTGAATGCGATCGGAATTTGATCAGGCAGGATGCCGCATGGATGTAACGCTTGTTCGAGATTGCCCTGGCATCCGTGGTGCGGATTATCATCGTCGTAGAGGATGCGAAAGGTGTCGCGAGAGCAGGGCGTCAGGCTGAAATCGTGCCGGCCGACCTCGTCGTGCTCGATGTGAAGCATCGGCTTACTGCGATTCGAGTAGATCGTGTCGCCCGTCGTCAGGAATATCCGGCCGGCGTAGTCAATGGAGCGGCCCGACGAAATAGCCTCCTGCGTGTCGTCGGCGTTATAGGCAACGAGATCTGAGACCTGTTCGCCCTCCGGGTCGATAACGGTGAGGTTTTGCCCTCGCTTCAGTTCGAATGCCGTTCCTGAACGCGGCGGGATGCGCCGGGTATTCACGTCGTTTGTTTCGCAGAGAACGGGCACTCCCAGTCCGTGCCAACTTGGCGACCGCTGTATTGTCGCGCCTCAGAACCCTCGCCGTAGTCAGCGAGCATCGGGTTTACCGCGCCGGCCAGCAACTCATCACGCGCCCGAATCACTTTTTGCAAGCGCTCGAAGCGGCCGTCGTTGCGCAGTTTGTCGAACTGGGCGTGGGAGTTGAACACCATCGCCGGATAGTGAAAGCGGCGTGCGGGTCGCGCAGCCTGCGGGTGCAGCCCGATGACGAAAAACGGCTCACCCAGAAGACTCATCGAAAAATGCTCGGTAGCAGGATCGGAGCTGGTATTGTCGTTCCAGTCCTGTCCGGTCACTACGTCCAGGTTGTGCAGGCACTGCAGACGATTCCACAGCGCGGTCTCAAATTCAGACTCGGTCAAAACATGCGGTCCGTCAAAGATGACGATGAAGGTCTGTAGCATCAGACTTTCTGGATCGAGTTGGTCGACAAATTCCTGCAGTTCCCGGCGTATGTCGATATCGCAGACAGGTCGATCAATCGGTCCATCCGCTTCGAAGATCAACATGTCACCCCGGAGTTTGGCGGTCTTGGCGCCGACACAGGGGAACTCGTCGGTGGAGATGAATTCGCGGAACGCATCCGCGCGCCGCTGGCCGGGTTTCAGTTCGTGCGGTACGGCGCCTGGTCCGGGTCCGTTTTCAAAGGTTTCTATAGACTTCGCGCTCTGGTCCTGCATGGTTATTCCTTTTGATCGTCATCGAATACTGAGTGATGCTGCACTGAATAAGTTGAATGCAAAGACCAGGCCAATTTGAGATTGCGAGCGCAATCAGGCGCTTATGGACCAGCTAAACGTCATTGATTGGACGAGGCAGGAAAAATTTACAGGTCTGTTTGTAAGAGACGGGCAGTACCGGTGCCGGGCACCGACTAATCTGACCGAATTAATCTTGATTCCCACAGATTGACGCATGGGCGACCGATTCCCATGTGCTTACCTAAGGAATTCGGCAGAAGTATTCCGTCGCTGACGCGTCATCCCTGCTGCCACAGAAGATAGTGAGCGCATTGATCGACACTTTGAAAAATCGGGTCGACCCCTTATTCACAGAAGATGGTGAGCGAATTGATCGACACTTTGAAAAATCGGTTCGACCCCTTATTCAGCGCATTGATCGACACCTTGAAAAAATCGGTTCGACCCCTTTTTCCTGCAATGTCAGAGACAGGAAACGAATCGTGCCTCGAGATGGCGAATGACCGGTGTTGATACTCTGCACCTCATCGCATCCTGATAGCTGTCGGCTGCTTCCTCTTTGCGACCAAGAAGCCGCAAAACCTCAGCGCGCGCAATATGATATGGCGCGTATGTCTGCATGTGTTTGTCGTTTCCCAGCGCGTCCAGTTTCCTGAGCGCTGCAGCTGGATTGCCGGCCATCGCTATGGCGACCGCCGAATTGTTCGCAACGATCGGTGAATTCACCATCGCCTCAAGCTGTTCGTACTGATTGACGATGCTATCCCAGTCACAGATTTCGGCGTCGGTTGCCGCCGCATGCGTTGCTGCGATACCGGCTTCCAAGTGATATGGCGACAGCTTAGCGGTCGCTTTGGCAGCGACCAGGTAACCGAAGCCGCGGTCGATCAACTCGCGATTCCAGAGGCTTCGATCCTGTTTCCCCAGGAGTACGATGTGCCCATCGGCCGATTCGCGGGCTTCGAGTCGCGACGCCTGAAAACACATCAATGCGGCCAACGCCTGACTCTCGGCTGTGCCCATAATCTTGTTGGCCGCAAGTTCTTCGGCCAGTCGCAGCGCTTCCAATGCGACATCGAACCGTACCGAACGATCTCCACTCAAAGGGGCGTAGCCAACCGAAAACATCAGGTACACGACTTTCAACGTCGACGGGCGTCTCGATTCGATGCCGAATCGTAGCGGCAACTGCTCAAGTTCCTTGCCGAGCGCGCGCAGGCGACGCTTGGCCCGGGCGATGCGCTGCCCGATAGCTTCCTCAGTCGCAAGAAACACATCCGCGATTTCCCGTGTTGTAAAACCGCACGCGAGTTTCAGCGTCAGTGTCAATTGCTCGAGTTCAGTCAGCGCCGGATGACAACACAGCAACACAAGACGCAGTTCGGGGTCTTCAACCTGCGACTCGAACAACACGCTGTCCGTTCGTTTGCTGCCTGCTGTTTCAGACGAAGTGCTAACTTCCTTGTTGAGTCGACGCAGGCGGTCGATCGCCTTGTTCCGGGCTACTTTGGCAAGCCATGCGGCGGGATTGTCGGGCAGCCCTTCATAAGGCCAAATGGACATTGCGCTGACCAACGCGTCCTGAGCGACGTCTTCGGCGAGGGCGAAGTGCTGATTACCAAGACGGCGAACGAGGTCCGCAATCAGGCGGCCCCGTTCGCGCCGAACGATTCGATCCAGATCCCGTTTGATCAGGTCGCTACACGTCAATCCCCGCCGACCTCGGCGATCTGACGGACCTCGATTGTCTGGTTATGTACAAGATGCGGGCAGGTCTTGGCAATGTCCACGGCCTCGTCATAATCTCGCGCGCGGATGATCATCAGCCCTCCGAGAACCTCTGCCAGCTCGGCGGCCGATGTGTGTAAGACCTCGATCGCGGACGCGCCGCGAACCAGCTTGCGCCCGAGGTCGTCGGTCAGCTTGTGGCCGGCTTCGTAAATGCCCTTTGCCGTCAGTTCCTCCGTCCAGGCGACGTAGTCCTTGATGATATCCATGTAGTCACTTTCACTGAGACCTGTGTAACGATCCGGCGCATGTGGCAACAACAGTGCAAATTTTCCCATAACAGTGTCCTCTATCGTCTGTTGATTATGATCGACCCCAAAGTTTCTGGTGTCTTCAGTGAACAGACGAATAAGCAGTACCGATTTTGACATACTTACTAAATATTTCTTGCCATCTGGTTCCCGGGGCGACCGTAGACCAATCAGTCAGAGAGATAAGGGGTCGAACCGACTTAATCCCGGGAGAACGAGAGAAAAGGTGCCGGGCACCGACTTATCTGACCGAATTGGTCATCATTCCCACAGAATGACGCATCGGCGATCGATTCCTATGTTCTTACCTTTGGATTGCGGCAGAAGTATTCTGCCGCCTACGCGTCAACCCTGTTGCCACACAAGATCAAGAGAATAGCCAGGATATCCGCAAACGAAGAAGCAGAGCAAAGCTACGCGGCGAATAGTCAATTAGGTGGGTGCCCGGCACCGCACTGCACGCTGCGAGCCGTTCCACTCCAATTTCTCTCATTGTGTCGGTTTCCGACTCCCAATTGCGTACCTCCTAGTGACGCCAGCCAATTAGGTGCACCAGGAGAGGGCAATGAACATAATAAACAGAATCCATCGTGGAATTTTGGGGGCGGTAGCGTGGCTGATACCTGTCATTGCGACGGCGGGCACCATCCAGGTTCCCGACTATCACGACTTCGTCGATGACAACGATGGCAGCTGTACGCTCAGGGAAGCCATTCGCTCAGCCAACAGTGGTGTCGACGTCGATGCTTGTCAGCATCTGGGTCAGGGCGTCCCAATTATCGAGCTTCTGGCTGGCACCTATTCACTCGATCTCAGCAACGGAACAGGCGAAGACCTGGCAGTAGATGGCGATCTGGATGTCCGGGTTGAGCTTGTCATTAATGGCCTGTCAGCGGAAACCACAATCATCGATGGTGATGCCGTCACAAGCGTGGAGCGGGTCCTGGATGTTCATGCCTTCACCACTGTGACGAACCTGACGATTCAGGGCGGACGGGAATTGGCTGATAACGGCGGCAACATCCGCGGTCAGGCTGGGCTGTCAATTGACAACGTTATTGTGCGCGATGGCGAGGCCGGAAACGGCGGTGGTCTTTTCGCGAATGGACCGACGACCGGCTCCAACAGCCGCTTCGAAGGCAATCGTGCCGCGGCGGCCGACGGTTTCGGCGGTGGCATCTATCTATCTAACATCGATCAGTTTATTGGCGCCGGGCTGACCGTTGTCGGCAACACTGCAGGCGCGGGTGGCGGAATATATGCAACGGGCAGCCGAGTGGATCTGGACAACAGCGTTATTCGTGATAACGAAGCGCTCAGCAACAACGGCTGCGGCGGCGGCCTGGCTGTCGCCAGCGAAGTTTTGGGTAGTCTCATCGTTACGCGCACACTGATCGCGAACAATCGAGCCACCCGGGGCGGTGGCGTCTGTTGGCGTGGTGCGCCACCGTCGGAGATTACACACAGTGCCATCATCGATAACGAAGCCACTGAAAACGGCGGTGGTATCTGGGCAGACGCCGACGGATTTGTGCGTTACACGACGATTAGCGGTAACACCGCAAGCGCGGGAGGTGGTGTCTACTCTGCTGCACCTATGCAATTCCTGTTCGACGCTGTGACCCTCGCCAGCAATAGAGGAGGTGGCGGTTTTCATAACGAAAGCGGCGGCGGTGCAGAATTCTCGCTCTTTGCAGACAACGTGGGCGGCAACTGCGTTGGCTCAACAATGGGCGCCGGCGCTTACAACCTCGACGATGCCAATACCTGCGGATTTCCGACGACCGACCCCAACTTACCCAGCCTGATCAACACCGATCCTGTGCTCGGCCCCCTGCAGGACAATGGCGGGCAACTGCCTACGCACGCATTGTTGCAGGGCAGTCCGGCCATCGATGCCTACAGCTCAGCGGAACGAAAAACCTGCCCAGGCGTCCCCGACCAACGTATCTATCCCCGCGGTAATCCGCCGGTGAGCGGTGACGGGTCCGACGACGACCATTTGTGTGACATCGGTGCGTACGAACGTAGCCCGCCGTACATTGTCGACACCACTGACGACACAGCGGACGCAAACCTGGCCGACGGCGTATGCGCTGATAACAATGGAGCCTGCAGTTTGCGTGCGGCAATCATGCAGTCGAATTCGGTTCCCTACACCAACGAAATCATACTGGGTGCGGCGACCTACAGCTTGACGCTTGCCGGCGCCGGCGAAGACATGGGCGCAACTGGCGATCTGGATATCCGTGAAGGTTTGCGGCTCATCGGACAGGGGGTCAACCTCACAATTATCGACGGTGCCGCGCTCGATAGAGTCCTGCATTCAACCGTACCGATCGTAACGATGAATCAGCCAGAAGCAATTCGAACCGAAATATCGGACCTGACGATTACCGGTGGGGCTGCAGATAACGGGGGCGGATTCCTGGCTGAAAACAGTGAGTGGCAACTCACACGCGTAACCGTGCGCGACAATAACGTGACCGGAGATGGCGGCGGAATTTATTGCACTTCCAGTTGTGCCTTGACCCTGACGGACTCCACTGTTTCCGGAAACAGTGCCAACAGCAACGGCGCCGGTCTTTACCACAATGCCGAACAACGCGTCCTCGTGGAGGGCACGTCATTTACCGGCAACACGGGCGGCATCGGCGTTGGCGCCGAAGCGCTCTCAATCCATGCCATTAACAGCACCTTCAGCGGCAACCAGGGCGGATCGTCCGGGGCGCTGTTTGCCAGCGAGGCCATATTGGAGAACGTCACCGCCGTTAACAATGAGGTTACCGGCGACACCGGCGGACTCTTCATTCTCAACAGAGCGGCGCTCGTCAATACGATAATCGCCAACAACCGACTGAATGGCGTCGTCGACGAAAACTGTACTGTGAGTCCGAAGGCGATATCGCTAGGCCATAACCTGTCCGATACCGACGCTGCCGATTGCGGATTGAGCGCGACAACCGATCTGATCGACACAGATCCATTTATCGGACCGCTCGCAGACAACGGCGGACCCACTCAAACCCATGACCTGCTCGCCGGCAGCCCGGCGATCGACGCCGGAGACAATGGCCGCTGCCTGGCTATGGATCAACGCGGCTTTAGCCGGCCCGCTGATGGCGACGGCGACGGCAGCGCGATTTGTGACATTGGGGCAGTCGAGGTAGTCAGCGCCGATGTGGCGATCAGTGCAACGGCAACGCCCAATCCGGTCACTGTCGGCAACAACGTCACGTTTACCATTAACGTCGCTAACAGCGGTCCGGGCGCGGCGGCTTCCGTTGCTGCAACACTGACTGTGCCCACTGGCATGACGCTGGTATCGGCGCAGACGGGCGGCGCCGATTGCGCGGTGATGAATGATGTAGTGACTTGTGAATTGGGCACCCTCGCATCAGGCGGCAACGCGACCGCGGCAATTCTTGCCACGGCCGATCAGCAAGGCGGCATTACCGCATCGCTGGCAGTGACGACGATAAGCGTTGACGGCGCATCGGGAAATGACAATGTCGATGTAACAATTGCAGTCAACGCGGCGGGGTCAGGCGGAGGCGGAACGGGAGGTGGCTCCGGCGGAGGTAGTGGCGGTGGCGGTGCCATCGGTGTGCTGGGATGCCTGTTACTCCTGATTGCCGCGACCCGCAAGCGCTGCGTGCCTTACTTTGTTCTGCGCAGGCACGGCGGCTCGCGTCTCTTGCTACTGGCCATCACCCTTGTTTTCTCTGCAGCCCATGCGGACCCGGTCGTCGACCTGGTGAGCTTCAGTGCCAACACCCGCGCACTCGCCAGCGAAGTGAACGCAAATTTCTCAACGGTTGCCAGCTCGGTTAACGACAACGATTCCAGAATCGCGATGTTGGAAGCCGACAACGCCAGCCTGCGGGCCGAGGTCGCTGATCTTAAGGTTGCTTTAGGCAGTCTTTTGAATATTAGCCAGTTTTTATCTTTGGAAACCCTCAACGAGCAACCAGCCATTCGTGTCACCGGTGCCAACCTGCAGCTCGTCAATGGTTTGGGTGCCACGGCGACTGCCAATGGTACCGGCAATCTTATCGTCGGCTACGATGAAGAAAGGGATTCGAGCGTCTCCGAGCAATGTTCCGTCGGTACCAATCCCGGCGACGGCTCCCGAGTCACAAATTTAACCGAATGCACAGCAGCCGGCGGTGTTTTCGCCCGCAACCACAAAACGGGCTCTCACTACGTCATCGCTGGGATTGAAGCCAACTACAGCCGCTGGGGCGGGCTGGTTGTCGGGCATCAGAATACAAGCAACTATGACTATGCCAGTGTAAGCGGCGGGCGACTCAACAGGGCCAGCGGCCAATCTTCCAGCGTCAGCGGGGGTGTCGGCAACACGGCCAGCGGAACCCATTCCAGTGTCAGCGGGGGTCAACATAATACGGCTAGCGGCGCTGTTTCCAGTGTTAGCGGCGGCAGCAGTAATACGGCCAACGGAGTTTTAGCCAGCATCAGTGGCGGCAATAGCAACACGGCCAGCGGAAACCATTCCAGTGTCAGTGGCGGATCGGACAACACGGCCAGCGGTTTTGCTTCGAGCATCAGTGCTGGGAGGGACAACATAGTCAACGGTGATGCTTCCAGCATCACTGGTGGGAGGGACAACATAGTCAACGGTGGTTCTTCCAGCGTCGGCGGCGGCCGCAACAACACCGCCAATGGATCGAGCGCTGCCGTCAGCGGCGGC
This sequence comes from Woeseiaceae bacterium, assembly GCA_021773135.1. Lineage (GTDB taxonomy): Bacteria > Pseudomonadota > Gammaproteobacteria > Steroidobacterales > Woeseiaceae > SZUA-117. Next base: position 50,399 of record JAJFKP010000007.1, read on the forward strand.
GTTGGCAATTCAGTCAGCGGCGACGCGTCCAGCATTAGCGGCGGCAGCAGTAATGCGGCCAACGGAGATGCAGCCAGCATCAGTGGCGGCAATAGCAACACGGCCAGCGGCAATTCTTCCAGCGTCAGCGGTGGCCGTTCTCGTACAACAACCGGAGAGTTTGACTGGGCGGCGGGCAGCCTGTCGGAAGATCAGTGACGGACCTTAAGCGCATGTGGAGTGTTGCCTTCCCGGTGTCGGGAACTAGCGCCGCGTTACGTATCCCTTAATAACACCGCGGAATTCCAGTCAGGAGAGGATAGTGAAAACGACTAACAAGATGAGTATCTACGCGCTACTAGCGATCGCTTTTACCGGTGTTTCCAGTGCCCACGCCGACCCTGTCGTTGACCTGGTGAGCTTCAGTGCCAACACTCGCGCCGTCGCCAGCGAAGTGAACGCCAACTTTTCAGCGGTTGCCAGCTCGGTTAACGACAACGATTCCAGAATCGCTGCACTTGAGGCCGCCGATGCACAAACCCGCATAGCCGCGCTGGAAGCCGAGATTGCCGATTTGAAGTCTGCTCTGGACAACGTATTAAACATTAGCCAATTCATGTCTTTGGAAACCCTCAACGATCAGCCGGCCATTCGTATCACCGGCGCCAATCTGCAGCTCGTCAACGGTTTGGGTGACACGGGCACTGCCAATGGTACCGGCAATCTCATCGTCGGCTACGATGAAGAACGGGCTTCGGACATCTCCGAGCAATGTTCCGTCGGTACCAATCCCGGCGACGGCTCCCGAGTCACAAACTTAACCGAATGCACAGCAGCCGGCGGTGTTTTCGCCCGCAACCACAAAACGGGCTCTCACTACGTCATTGCTGGGCGTGAAGCCAACTATAGCCGCTGGGGCGGGCTGGTTGTCGGGCAAAGGAATACAAGCAACTATGACTATGCCAGTGTCAGCGGCGGGCGATTCAACAGGGCCAGCGGCTTAGGTTCCAGCGTCAGCGGCGGTCTCGGCAACACGGCCAGCGGAGTCCATTCCAGTGTCAGCGGCGGTTTTCTAAACTCCACCAGCGGAGTCTATTCCAGTGTCAGCGGCGGTTTTCTAAACTCCACCAGCGGTTTTGCTTCGAGCATCAGTGGTGGGAGGGACAACGTAGTCAACGGTGATTACTCCAGCGTCAGCGGCGGCCGCAACAACACTGCCAATGGATCGAGCACTGCCGTCAGTGGCGGCGTTGGCAATTCAGTCAGCGGCGACGCGTCCAGCATTAGCGGCGGCAGCAGTAATACGGCCAACGGAGTTGCAGCCAGCATCAGTGGCGGCAATGACAACACGGCCAGCGGTAACTCTTCCAGCGTCAGCGGTGGCCGTTCTCGCACAATAACCGGAGAGTTTGACTGGGCCGCAGGCAACTTAACGGAAAACAATTAGCAGCGCATTGGCCCGAGCCAACCAGTCATCGTCACGTCGAAGGAGAAAGTTTAATGAAAGAAAAATCACTAAAGTTCACGCTAATGGTTTTAACTGCGCTCGCCCTGGCCGGTTGTGGCGGTGGTGGAGGCGGCGGGCAAGGCGCTGCCAGCGCCGGCAGCACTGCTCCATCGCCGCCGCCTCCACCCAGCAATCTCTGGGATCAAATGAACTGGGATGAGGGCCAGTGGAGCTGAGGATGCAGGGCCGCGACACAGCGCGCTCCGATCCCGGTGATTCTCCGCAGTTGCTATGATGCAGGCTTCTGCTGTTGCCATCGAGGTGCGCTTCCGGCCAACGCCCATGTCCAACGATCAATCGGACATCACCGGATTATTGGCTCGGAGCCGCACCGACATTGCGGCCCGTGAAGCCGTCTACGAACTCGTATACGCTGACTTGCGGCGAATCGCTAAACAACGTCTGGCCCGGTCGCGACCGGGCGACACACTTTCCGTAACCTCGTTGGTCAATGAGGCTTACATAAAACTCACTAAACGAACCGGGCAAGCCTGGGATAATCGCGATCACTTCTTAGGCGTAGCAGCGAACGCTATGCGCCAAATTACCGTGGACTATGTCCGCGCGAAACTGTCGGAAAAACGGGGTGGCGGTGAAAAGCCGCTGCGGCTGGAGCAAGTTGATATTCCGGCGCTGCGAAAGCCCGCCATGGTGCTGGCGCTGGAGGAGGGCTTGCAGCAACTTGCGAACGAAAATCCCCGGCTCGTGACTGTTGTCGAGTGTCGTTTTTTTGCCGGCTTGACGGCGGATGAGACAGCCGCTGCGCTGGGAGTTTCCAGCCGCACGGTCGAGCGAGAATGGGTGCGGGCGAAAGAATGGCTAAAGGATTACCTGACCTAGACCGCGCTACATTGTAATTCGAGAGCGACCATGCCGAGAGACGACGAAAACGACAAGGGCAAAGAGCCACAGCACCGCTTCGATCCCGACAGCGTTGATGAACTATTGGAAACCGGCGGCGGCGTAATGCGTGAACTCCTGACGGATGCCGGCGAAGACGAAGCCCGAAGCGATGTCGACCGCTGGCGTGGAATGCGACTGGGCCAATACGTGGTCGCGGAGTATCTAAACAGCGGTGGCATGGCGCACGTATTTCGTGGCGAACGCTGCGATGGCCAGTTCGAACAGAACGTCGCGATCAAAGTGTTGCGGGGGCCGTTCGCCTCCGTGTTACTCGCCCGCTTCGACCAGGAAAGGCACCTGCTGGCGCGCCTGGAACACCCTGGAATTGCCCGCATCATCGACAGCGGTGTTTTCGATAGCCGGCCGTGGATCGCTATGGAATTGGTGGACGGCGAGCCTATAGATGTTTATTGCGACCAGCTGGAACTCAATGTCGATCAGCGGTTGGCGTTGTTTGCTCGCGTGGCGAGGGCTGTCCAACATGCTCATGGCCAACTGGTTGTGCACCGGGATATCAAACCGAGCAACATCCTCGTTACCGCCGACGGGCATCCTAAGCTCCTCGACTTCGGTATTGCCAAACCCCTGATGGCGGATGCTGACATCGAACAAACTGTCTCGGCATCGTTGATGACGCCACGCTACGCGAGTCCGGAACAGGTACTGGGCAAGCCGGTCGGTGTTGCGTCGGACATATACCAACTCGGGCTGCTGCTGTACCGGCTGTTGACGGGCTGCGACGCTCAAACCATGGAGAACGCCAGTATCGCCGAGATCAATTCCATGGTCGTGGATAAAGATCCGGCAGCACCCAGTGCCCGAATTGAAACCACGGGTGAACAAGACACAGAACTCGCGAGTAACATCGCTCGCGCCCGATCCACATCTGTTGCCAGGTTGCACAAGCTCCTCAGTGGTGATCTTGACGCCATCGTCTCCAGGTGCCTGACCAAAAGTCCTGCCGAACGCTATACAACAGTTGAGGGTCTTGTCGAGGACGTGCAGTCCTATCGGGAATTGCGCCCGGTTCGAGCACGCCCTCTGAGTCCACTCTATAGAACCAGCCGCTTTGTGCGTCGCCACAGAGGCAGTGTGCTGTCGGCTACGCTGTCGCTGGTTGTCGTAGTCGTGGCATTAATTACAACAGGACTTTCCCTGCGCGCCACGGTCGATGCACAACAGCGCGCGCTGGATGAAGCGGAAGGTGCACGTCAGGTCGGCGATTTTCTCTCCGGGATGCTGGAGGAGGCGAACCCGGCTTTGTCCGGTGGCGAAGAACTGACGGTACGGGAACTGCTGGATCAGACCGCTCAGCGACTGGATGCGCTCGACGAGCAACCGCTGGTGCGCGCGCGGCTGCTCGAAGTTATTTCTGGCGCCTATCGCGCCATGCACACCCCGCAAGAAGCGGAACCCCTCGCTCATGAGGCGCTTGCGCTTCGTGAGGAATTGGGAGACGCCGCGGCACTGGTCATGCCGCTCGCCAATCTTTCTGTCATTCATATGCAATTGGGCGAGTTTGACGAAGCACAGGTCTTTGGAGAAAGAGCTGTTGAAACTGCGATAACGGCTAATGCCGATCCAATCTCTCGAGCAACAGCCCACAACGCATTGTCTGTGGTGCTGGCGCAGGCTGGCAGGTATGCGGAGGAACGAGTGCAGGTGGAAGCCGCGCTGGCCGCAGTGCGTGCGCTCGATTCCGATGAGGCCGTGGCCATGCAGGCCAGCTACTGGCGCAGCCTGGGTAGCAACAGCAAGCAACTTGGCAATTACCGAAACGCAGAACAAGAGTTCAAAACCGCACTGACCCTGCTTGGCGACACCCCAAGCGATGACGTGCTTCGCATGTTTGCATTGCGGGAACTGGGCACGCTCTACTCGAACTTGGGCGATGAAAAACTGGCGGTCGAAACGCTGCAACAATCGCTGCAACTGGCACGCAGGATCTACGGCAACGACAACGCGAACATTCTTGGCAACCTCGTTTTGTTGGGTCGCTCATTGACCCTGCTCGATCGCAACGACGAGGCCGAAACAGTTTTTCTCGAGGCTCTTGACGTTGCAGAAACCACCATTGGCAACGAACACGGCAACTATGCACGCATTCTTCATGACTACGCCTACGTCCTGAACAGTCGAGGCGAGTTCGCGCGAATTCGGGAAGTTCGTGCGCAAGCGGTTGCGATTTCTGAATCGTTCTTCGGTGTCGACCATGCAACCAGCGTCAATTTACGCAAAGCACTGGCGTTCGTTGACATGGCGCAAGGCCGTTTTCGGGATGCTGTCATTACATTGGAAGCGATACTGCCGGAAGTGCGCGTAGCGTTTGGCGACCAGCACATGATCACTTTCCAGACCGAAGCCGTTTTGGCAGAAGCACTGTTGGAAACCGGCCAGGTTGCAGAAGCCCGATCCCGAATGCTGGGTTTGGTGGAGCAAGGGCAGCAGATTGCTGACGGACAATTTTACGCCTATGAACGAAACCTGATGCAGTTGTCGCGGCTCTACGGGATGACCGGCCCGGTAGGCGATGCCATTGAATATGCGAATCGTGCCGTCGAATTGCGCGAGAACATCGACGGCGGTACGGAGAGCAGTGCTATCGAAACTCTGGTCTTCCGCATTGCCGCCCTGGCATTGACGGACGCCGGTGCCTCGACGGCCGATGTCGAACGGGTGTCTGGCCTGCTTCAGTCAAGACCCAGCTGGTCATCGCCCATGTCACTCCTGCAGGCAACGCTGGCCGTCAGTCTCGCCCGAGGCAACTTTATCGAGCAGGCGGGGGAAATATGCAGCGCCGCGTTGGCGTCGATAGAAAGCAATCTTGAGGGTAGCGAACCGCAGCTCGCCTACGCCCGGGCGCGTTGCGCCGAGGTGGCTTTGCACCAGGGAGACCGCCAACTGGCGGCGGCGCTGCTCGAGGCTGCCAACCCTGTCGTTGCCGATACTTTAGGGCCAGGCAATTGGCGCACCCAATGGGTAACCGCACTCGCTGCACGTGCCGCCGGCAACGAGATTGCGGCAGACACGGCCGTTGCCGCGCTGGCAACCAGCCTGGGAGAAAACAGCCCATGGATGAAGGAGTTGCCGAACAGGCAGTAGGAAACAGCAAAAGTGCCGGGCAGTGACCAAATAATGGGGTCGAACCGACTTTTTCAGCAGGGTGCCGGGCACTGACTCAATCATCCGAACTTAAGAGGTCGAACCGAATTTCGCGAACTTAAAGGGTCGAACCGAATTTCGTGAAGTGTCGATTAAATCGGTTCGACCCCTTATTTAACCTCGATGCACATCAAGTCATCGGCGATGGTCATCAAGCCGCGATAGTTTTCACGCATAAAAGACATGCGCGCGTCGAGTTCGTCTTGCGACGGTGTTGAGATGTGGCTAACGAGAACGTGGCCCGCATTGGCGGCTGTAGCCATTTGACCCCACACGCTGGGCTTTGCGTGCAGCGCTGCGATGCCGGCGGTCGGGTTCTCGGGGCCGCCCAGGTGAACGACGAGGACATCGACGTCCTTGACGAAATCGACGAACGCGGGGTTCGACCCGTTCTGATCACTCGCGAAACCGATGCTCGCATCGCCGACGTCGACGCGGTAACCGACCGTCGGCGCATCGCCGTGGGGCACGCCGAGCCCGCGTACCAGGATATCGCCCCCGCGCCAGACCATGACAGGCTCCGCAGCCGTCACGTCGCCCGTTATAGTGTCGAGCTCGATGCGCGACGCAAGGATTTCGAATGCGCCATTGGTGCCGAACATCAAGTCCAGAAACGTTTCAATGGATGGAAATACGTTCGCACCCGACGGTCCGGCAACTCGCGTACTGCCGCCGTTGGGCCACAACAGCGCCGGAAATTCCGCTGAGTGATCCGGGTGCAGATGACTCAGCGCCACCAGTTCGATGTCGTCAAAGTTTGCGCCCGCCTGATGAAATGTGACTTTGGTGCCTCCGCCGGCATCGACGAGGATCCGACCGACGCCGTCGATATACACCAGGTAGGACGCCGAGGCCCGGCCGCGCGAAGCACGCGGGCCGGCGGAGCCCAGCACTTGTATCTGCACGCGCGATGCGCCCGGCGTGTCGGCACAAGCCGCCCAGGTTTCAGTGGCAACGGCGACACTCAAGAGGGCCGCCGCGTAGTGCAAGGTGGTGTTCATTATCTGCATTCGGTATCGCCTGTGCAGGTGATTAGGAGAGTTCATGTCTCATCGCAGGAACACTATCACGAGAAGCGAAATTGGGTTCGAACCGAGATTACTGTTGGTGATCGCTAAAGAAAGAAGGTGCCGGGCACCGACTTGTCAGACCGAATTGGTCATGGTTCCCACAGTGTGACGTATTGGCGCTTGATGCCAATGTTGGAACTCGGCAAAAGTAATACGTTGCTAACGCGTCATTCCTGCTGCCACACAAGATCAAGAGAACGGCCAGAAAATCGGCAAACGAAGAATCAGGGCAAAGCCGCTCGACAAATAGTCAATTAGGTCGGTGCCCGGCACTGGACGCTCGTTGGCGATCGATTCCCACGTTCTTACCTTTGGAATTCGGCAGATGTATTCTGCCGCCTACGCGTCAACCCTGTCGCCACACAAGATGAAGAGAATAGCCAGGATATCCGCAAACGAAAATAGAGAGCAAAGCCGCTCGACAAATAGTCAATTAAGTCGGTGCCCGGCACTGGACACGGCGGTATGTTCCCTGGTCGCCTTGCGCGAGGAAATATTCCCTCGCGTCACTACAAGGCTGATCAATTTATTCGCCGAGGCGTCCCCTTTCATTTTTCTTCGCTTTCTTCGCCGCCTTTTTCTCTTTTGGCGTCAAAGCCGCAACTTTCTTGGTCTCTTTATTGCTCTTTTGTTCCTTACCCATGATTTTTCCCTGCTTTGAGCATGAGACAGCGCTCATGCTGTTGTGGATAGTCGATTGTTACCACAGTACAGGAGATTCGTATAAAAGGGGTCGAACCGATTTTTGGAGTGTGGATAAAATCGGTTCGACCCCTTATTTTTCTTATTTTTGGACATGTTATCGCGACCCTTGTGTGGGATCGAACGGTGCGCTCAGGATCGGTTTCACCCTCACACAAGCAGATGACGGCCACCAGGCCACTAGCGCCGAAATCAATTTGTATTCGGAAAAACCGGGGCTCGGAAATCATTCCTCGTCAAATGATGGCGCGAAGGACATAATAATCACTGATGCGGTTCATTCCGGCGACATGCCGCGATTGCCAGGCACGTCTACCGGAACATTACCTTTTCGAAAATTTTTCAGCCGCGACATCGACATAACAGACGCTATCAAGGTCAAAAACGGAAAAATTGATGTCACCATACTGTCGCTGCAAAACATGGAGTGACCGATGAAGAAACGACTGCTTGTTGCGTGTGCGTTCGCAGCATCGACCCTCGCCGCTTGCGGCGGTGAAAACGGAGCCGCTGATCAATCGGCGGGTGCCAGCAAACCATCGGCGGTCGAAACAACAGCATCGTCGGCAAAAGAAATTGCGCAGGAAGTCATTGGCGCAGCCCGCGGGAGCGGGTCCATCCGTATCGGCGACGATACATTCGACCTCGACAGGGTGGTTTGCGTGCCTGGCGCAGGCGCCACTGCAATCGCCAGCGACACGGCGGGGCGCGACGGTTATCCGACGCTGACGATCAAGACGTTTCCGGAAACCATGGGTGGACCGGAAGGCAACACCGCGTCGGCGACGATCACGCGAAATGGCGAACGCGAACAATGGACGTTCCGCAACGGCAATATAGCCAGTAGGGATGGCGTGTTTACTGCCAATGGACTCTTGAACGGCGCGCGCATGGTCGAACAACCGGACGGAGGTTTGAAATCGGAACCGTATGGCGACGAAGGCGTGAAACCTTTCATGTCGAAAATTGAGTGCCGCTAGTCTTTCTGCACCAAAGGAGCGCATCAAATGAGCAAGCATAAAATTATTCTCACGGCTGCGATGTTTATTGTCTTTGCCAGCGGCTGTGGCAAGGAAGATGAAAATGGCAATACGGCGCCTGATACGCAAGCGGAATTGACCGAGGATCAGCAAAAGGCGATGGAGGCTGGCGCCGCCGAGAATAGGCGCGCTAATGAAACAAGGGAATCCCAGTCTGCGCAGAGCGATGTGCCGGGCAAGGAAGAGGTGGGCAATCGCCTCACCAGCCAGCAAGAGTCGAGCACCATTGCCGCTCTATTGGCTTCCGGGCTAACACGCGAACAGGCTGAGGCGATGCTGGCGATGGGCGACGGGACTCCCGGAAGCGCAGAAAAAGTAGCGGCGATCGCCGCCATGGATCCGCGTGCACAGGCGCGAAAGCCAGAACCGAAGGAAAGCCGCCTGACGGTTCGGTTTGACGGCGTTGATTATCCGATGGAATTTACAGAGCCGGCATACTGCGGTGACTTTTTTGGAATCTCGTCGGCGGGTTTTAATGCAATCAATTCGATCGGCGAAGAACGCGTCACAAAATTCTCTTACCGGGGGAATCATGAAACGTTCATGTTTACCTTTTGGCGGGATACGGTTCCGGAGCAGTTCGACCCCGTCGATTCTGACGCAAATTTCACCATTCAAAAGAAAGGCGGAGTCGTCAGCGGCTTTGAGATAGTCAATGGAACGCGCGCCGGAGATCTCAATGCAGAGAACGTCAAACGCTTCGTTGCCGAAGGATCGACATTATCTTACGAAGGACCTTTCTCGGCGGGCTCTGACGAAAGCATTACCATCGAAGCAGTTTACTGCCCGAAATAAGAGGTAGAAATATTTCTGGAATAGCGCCAGCGTTGTGCCTCATTTATCTCAGTGCACGTTGACCCGGAAAATGGGGTCGAACCGAATTAGTCAGTACTGCTTAAACCGGCTTGCGCGCCAGAACAATGTTGGTCAAATAGAAAATCGGTTCGACCCCTTATCTACTAGAAGGGGCGATGCGCACGGGCTGCTCCATCAACATCAACCAGCTCCGGCCTTCCCTGTGCAGGCACAAAACTATGCGCCTGCGCCATCGGCCAGTACGCCTTGAACACTGGCACATCGACATGACCTTCAACCAGCGCACCAGGCTCCACAAACGTCAGCAGATTTGCCAACAATTTCGTGCTGCCCTGAGAATGCCGCCGCACGATATGCGATGCGGATAACTCACCGGGATGATTGAGTCCCGCAGCTTCAACCAGTTCCTGCAGCGCGAACAAGGTCTGCTGGTGAAATTGATAAACACGCTCGGCCTTGTCCGGCACGACCAGTGCTCGCTGACGAGCCTTGTCCTGTGTGGCCACGCCGGTCGGGCAGTGACCCGTGTGACAGGCCTGCGCCTGAATACAGCCGAGTGAAAACATAAAGCCGCGTGCGGCATTACACCAGTCAGCGCCGATCGCAATCATGCGCGCGATATCGAACGCGCTCACGACCTTGCCGGCACAACCGATGCGCACCTTGTCACGCAGGTTCAACCCAACCAGCGTGTTATGCACCAGCAGCAGTCCTTCCTGCAACGGCGCGCCAACGTGATCGCTGAACTCCAGCGGGGCGGCGCCGGTTCCGCCTTCGGCGCCATCCACGACAATGAAATCCGGCGTAATGCCGGTCTGGACCATCGCCTTGGCAATGGCAAACCATTCCCAGGGATGTCCAATACACAGCTTGAATCCGGTCGGCTTGCCGCCCGATAAGTCGCGTAGCCGGTCGACAAACTCCAGCAACTCAATCGGCGTGCTGAACGCGCTGTGACTCGCCGGCGAAAGGCAGTCCTCGCCCTGCAGTACACCACGGGCTGCAGCGATCTCAGCCGTCACCTTTTCTCCCGGCAACACACCACCATGCCCGGGCTTCGCGCCCTGGCTGAGCTTCACTTCGATCAACTTGACAGCATCGTGCGCCGCCGACGCGGCGAATCGTTCCGGGTTGAATGTGCCGTCCTCATTGCGACAACCAAAATAGCCCGAGCCGACCTGGTAAATCAGGTCACCGCCGTGCTCAAGGTGATGGCGACTGATGCCGCCTTCGCCGGTATCGTGTGCGAAGTTGCCGCGACTGGCGCCGGTGTTGAGAGCCTGAATTGCATTTGCACTCAGCGCACCGAAACTCATTGCCGAGATATTGAAAATACTCGCTTCATACGGCTTGGCCCGATCGGCACCAATGACAACCCGAAAGTCATACGAATCGAGTTTCGTCGGTGTCATCGAGTGATTGATCCATTCGTAACCGATGCGGGTCAGGTCTTGCTGCGTACCGAATGGCCTTTTGTCCGGTTGTCCCTTTGCGCGTTGGTAAACGAGCGAGCGCTGCTGGCGGGAGAACGGTGCCGCCTCGGTGTCGCTTTCGAGGAAATACTGGCGAATCTCGGGGCGGAAAGCTTCAAGCATGAAACGCATGTGCCCGGTGATGGGATAGTTTCGCAGGAGTGAGCGAGGCGCTTGTTGCGTGTCTCGCAAGCCGACCAGTGTCAGCAGGACGAAGACCAGCGCGAGCCAGCCGCCAGAACCGAAGTTATTCCACCAGAGACCAGCAGCGACTGCGGCCGCCGCACAAAAAAGCCAGACCGCGTAACGAAACGGAATGTAATGATCGAGTTTGTCCAGCCAATGAAACATTGCAACGCTCCGCACAGCGGCCGTCGAAAAACAGCCGTCTTCAGTAGAGCATCGGCAGATTTAGCAAAAAGTTGAGGAGTAAATAAGGGGTCGAACCGACTTTAATGGCACTTCAAATTACGAATTAAGGGGTCGAACCGATTTAAAACAGACTTAAGGGGTCGAACCGGATTAGACGGTACTTTGCTTAAAAATGCGCATAGCTCGCAGCAGCCCGACAGAAAGACAATGCGGCAATGCCACGTCAATGCAGATATTTCATTCCCGGTATTCCGCAACATGTCATAACCCGCGGCGTGAACCGGCAACCAGTATTCTTTCACGAACAGGACTACACGCTCTATCTGGAAGCTTTACGGGACGCGGCGGCAATCAACGAATGTCTGATCCATGCCTACGTCTTGATGACCAACCACGTGCATCTGTTGGCCACTCCAGTCCGAAAAAGATCGCTGCCTCTAATGATGCAGGCGATGGGACGAAACTATGTCCAGCGTTTGAACGTTCGCTACGACCGAACCGGCACACTATGGGAGGGGCGCTACAGAGCCAGCCTGATTCAGGACAGCAGTCACCTTCTGACATGTCAGCGCTACATCGAGCTTAACCCCGTGCGTGCCGGAATGGTTGTGGCACCTGGTGACTACCCGTACTCGAGTTATGCCTATCACGCCACCGGACGCGATGACGCCCTGATTACAGCGCACGCCTGCTATCTTGATCTGGCTGCCGACCCTTCACTGCGACAGCAAGCCTACCGAAAGCTCTTCCATAACCTGATCGACGACAAGTTATTGACCAGAATCCGTATGAACACCAATGCTTGTGGTGTTATTGGCGACCGACTCTTTAAGGAGCATATTGAAGCGATACTGGGCCGCACGGTGCCAACCTGCAGCCGTGGCAGGCCAAGGCTGGATAAGTAATAATTCGGTTCGACCCCTTAAATCAATTAAGTCGGTTCGACCCCTTTATTTTTATTACTCTTCCGCCAACGCAGCCAGAGTCGTTTTGTCCTCGTCACTCGGCGCGTGATTTATGCGGAGCAGGATGCTGGCGAGCTTCCGCGCATCCGCCCCGGCGCTGTCGTCGCTGATGATATCTTCCAGCCGGTCAGTATCCTTCTCCGTCACCTTGTGCTGGATATTGGAGATTGCCATCGCAATATCTGCCGCTTCCTCTGTACTGTCATCGTTGTCGATGATGCCCTTCAATGTCGCTTTGTCGTCATCCGATGGAAAGTGATTAAGGCTCATCGTGATCCGGGCCATTGTCTTTATCGCCGCGTCGTCCGCCAGGGCGAGACCTGTTGAAAAAAGCGAAGTAACTGCAATACCTGCCAGGACTAATACAAACTTTTTCATGTCGACCTCCTGCAATGACAAATGTCACCCGCTGATTCTATTCCTCAATTGGGTCCCGACGCACCAATTTTCGAAAAAACCGGTTCGACCCCTATTCGCCAGCCCATCTCGCGTGGCCGCTGTGGCACTATCACTCACGATCAGGCAGCCATGCTGGCAGCGGACGGATTGGGTTTTGCCTGATAGGGTAGAGCTTGGGACATTCCGGGCGTCGCCTACATCAGTTAGATTGCTGACTTGCACGCGCAAGCTCCTTTGTCGGAGAACATCATGTTAAAAACAAAAAGCATTTCTCTAATCATATTGATAACTGGCTTACTAAGCCTCCCGGCATGTTCTGATCAAAGCACTGAGCTCAACCCATCTGCGGAAAGTGCACCAGCGGCGCGGCAGACTGCCGAACCACCGCGACCGCTTACAAATAAGACGGTTCACCTGTTGATGGCGCGTTCTGAACCTCGAGTACCTGCAGGTGCGACTGCCCCTGGATTCGTGGTTGATCCCAGCTGGCCTAAACCCTTACCAAATAACTGGCTCATCGGTCAGGTGGGTGGGCTGGCAGTGGACGCTCACGATAATATCTGGGTATACCACCGTGGCAGGTCTTTGGATGAAAGTTCTGTTCGCGGCCTTGGCGTCGCAGGTACAGATGCCAATGGCAGTCCGATCGATGGGCTGGGTTTTTCCAGAGCACTGGCGGAACAAGTCGCGGGTTGCTGTGACGTGGCGCCTGCAGTACTCAAGTTCGATACGGAAGGCAATTTGCTGGATGCCTGGGGCGGGCCACAGGATCCCGACTTCCTGGCAGATAACTGCCGCGAGTCAGACGGTTGTTTCTGGCCGGGAACAGAGCATGGGATCTATGTCGACCACAACGACTTCGTTTACATCTCGGGCAACGGCACTGGTGCTGCCGGGCAGTTTCCCTGGGCGGCAACTCATGGCGATGATTCTCACATCCTGAAATTTACAGCTGATGGCGAGTTTATTTATCAGATTGGCCATGCCGGTGCCGAGGGACCGGACAGCGAAGATACCGATAGTGGCCCTAACGGCACGCCGCAACCGTACAAGGTCGCTGACATGAGTGTTGATCCGGAAACCAATCGGATGTATGTCGCTGATGGCTACGGTAACCGTCGAATTCTGATTGTCGATGCCGAAAACGGACAGTACCTCGGTCATTTTGGCGCATACGGACAAAACCCGGTGGATGACCCGGAAGGAACCGATGTCGATCCATACGATGCGGGGCCCTGGGCGGCGGATTATCAGGCCGGCAATATGAAACCCATGTTTTACCGCAGCCCCTTGCACTGCGCCAAGTTGAGTAACGACGGTCTGCTATATGCCTGTGACCGTAGTAATAATCGTATTCAGGTTTTTGAAGCCAGCAAAGCAGGCTTGGGTGAATGCGCCAACCCGGATGCCGAGCCTGGTCTGTGTGGCTTCGTCAGGGATATTCCTATCGCGCCGCAAACCGCCAGTGGTACCGCCGTTGCTGCCGCGTTTTCCGTGGACCCCGATCAGTCCTGTTTGTATGTCGCAGACCTGGCCAATGGGACCTTCTATATTGTGAATCGAGAAAACCACACGGAGCTGGATCGCATCGGCCGACGCGGACGACAAGTTGGAGAATTCCATTGGATCCATATCCTTTCCGTAGACTCCGCCGGCAATATCTATACGGGAGAAGTCCAATCCGGTCCGCGCGTTCAGAAGTTTACGCGTTACGGACCCGCATCTTGTAGCGGCACAGGTTACGCAGATATCGGCTCATATGATCGTAATCGTTAGTCAATCATGGTTTAGGGGTCGAACCGAATTAATCTACACTCCAGAATATCCCTTGTTTGATGTATGTGTCGAACCGAATTGAATTGCGCTCCCAAAATCGATTCGACCCTTTAAATTTGCGGATCCTCATCCTAAGCGACGCGGGTTACGCAGATATCGGCTCCTGTGATCGTAATCGTTAGTCAATCATGGATCAGAGGCCAAACTGGGTAAATCTGCACTCCTGCAGATCGCATAAAAGATGTAAGGCTCGAACCAAATTCATCTACACGCGAAAAACTCGGTTCGACCCACTAGATTCGAATCCGTAGATATTAGCAGCAGTTTCGCGAGCGACAATAACCAAGAGAGTCCTCAGTAACGCTCCTGAACGATTAGGGGTCGAACCGAATTGAATTGAATCCAAAAAATCGGTTCGACCCCTTAGATACCAGCAGCAGTTTCGCGACCGACAATAAACGAAAGTGTCCTCAGTAACGCTCCCGGATCAGAAGTCAATTGAGCCAACTGTCCCCGATACTTTGGGCGTCAGGTGCTGCGGTAATTTGCTCCGGGATAGAATGCCCAGGCGAGTAGCGCCCCCTGGAGCAATGTGCCGATAACGCCCACCGCATCCGCAGTGCCATGCGGTTCCCCGAAAATCAGCAGAATCAATTGTACCGGAACGAAAGCGATACAGAACTTGACCACGACGGCCCTTGCCGGAGTCAGGGCCGGGGCTGAGCGACTGGTGCTGTCACGCCGGACGCCCCACCACCAAGTCACAGCAAGGGCCAGTGCCGCGAAATGAAAAATGAAAAACGGTATGGATATATTGACATTCACACCCAGCGTGTCGCCCTGAAAGATGATTGGTTCACCTAATGCCAGGTTATAAAGTGCGTCCACGGCGAACACGGCGAAATACAGCAGCACCACCGGAGCCGCAATTCGAAAGTTGAAATTTCGCAGGTGATACAGCAGAAAAATGCCGCTTGACAGTAATACATAAATCAGCAGGAAATCCGGTCGCGATAGTCCCGCCGAATAGAACGTTCGACCGAATAGAGTGGTTCCCCACTCGTAGCTATTGCCTTCGAACGTCAGCCGAAAAAAAACCAGCCACGGTAACAAGGTTTTCAGCGCAATGAAAAACCATAGCAACGGAAAGACGCGCTCATCGATTTTTCTCGGCCTGTCGATATCATTCATGACTACCGCCATCTTTTGTGCCTGACTCCGGGTACAGTTTACTCAAAAAAAAAGGGGTCGAACCGATTTAATCGGACCTAATAAGAAAAAGAAATAAAGGGGTCGAACCGATTTTTGATGTGCCGATTAAATCGGTTCGACCCCTTTTTACTGCGTATAGTGTCGCAATGAAATTTTCTGGGCCTGTCACCAAAGCGCAACTTCCCGACGGAGCTTTGCTGCAGGAATTCGTCGATCGTGGCGAGTACACGGATTGCTTCGCAATCATGGTTGGAAATAACGTCACTTTTCCGGAATATGTCGAGTCGTTCTATACGACGAGCCTGTTCAAGGCGGAGCGCCTGGTTTTGAAGTGGCTAATTTCGCGGCCGTCGACAGACGAAGAGGCAAGACAGGTCTCACGCAATGAGACTCACGCTTTTGCAGCCTGGAAAGAGCATGGACGCAGCGATAATCAGCTGGTGATGATGGATTTTCGGCAGCAGACCTGTTCGTGGTTCATGCTGGTGCCACAAGAGAAGGGAAACCGGCTGTATTTCGGCTCCGCCGTCATGCGCAATCAGCAAACATCACGGGGCAGGAAAATGAAATGGACGTACCGATCCCTGCTGGGTTTGCATCGGCTATATTCGCGCGCCCTGCTGCACGTTGCTGCCCGAAGATTAGGAGCAACGGTTTAGGGGTCGAACCGATTTTAAAGAGACGAATGAATCGGTTCGAACCATTTTTACTGCCTGGAGAAGCGATTAAACGGATCAGGGATCGAACCGATTTTGAGAGATGCAATTAAATCAGTTCGACCCATTTTAACCGCCTGGGGAGGCGATTAAATCGGTTCGACCCTTTTTATCGCACGTCAATTGTCGGCGGCCTGGTATTCAGCTCTTCAATCCCGAAACCGGCCACGGACTTGTAGCGCGCGGCATGCGCTTCCAGCTCATCTTTGGGAATGACGTCTTCGATGTTGTCGAACACCCCGCCACAACGATCCTCTACTATCTGCATAACTGCGTCAGGGCCACTGCCCCGGTTTGCAAGTATGACTTTCCTGCTTTCCGGCCGAACCTTTTCCTCGAACGCTGACAGCGCGCGCGGGCACACACCATGTGCCAGCATGCTCGCGCCAATAATGCGTGCGTCTACGATGGCCTGGCTCGCGCCGTTGGAACCAACGGGATAGGTCGGGTGTGCAGCATCGCCCATCAGCGTGACCCGCTTATCGGTCCAGCAATCAACAGGGTCGCGATCGACCATCGGATATTCCAGCACCCGGTCTGCACCTTTGATTAGCGCCGGAACATCAAGCCACTCGAACGTCCAACTTTCAAATGCCGGTAAGAACTCCTGCACATCAGCCGTGCGGTTCCAGTCTTCCTTGCGCCATCCCTGCGACGGATCGACACGCAACTCCGCGATCCAGTTGGTCAACGCCAGCCCGGTTTGCGGATCTGGCGCGCTTATCGGGTAAACAACTACGCGCTGGCTGTCATGTCCGGCCAGCGCCATTGACGCCCCGGTACGAAACGGTTTTGCCTGCGTCGTGCCACGCCAAAGGACGGCGCCGTTCCAGATCGGCGCGCCTTCGTCCGGATACATCTGGCTTCGGATTGCGGAATGAATGCCGTCTGCTGCGATTATGAGTTCGCCGGCAACGAACAGTGGATCGGTGCCGCATCGGAGATGCAGCACGGCTGCGTTGTCCGCGTTCTCAAAGCCAACAGCTCGATGTCCAGTTACGACAGATTCCGGACCCGCACGCTCGCGCAACGCGGCCAGCAGTGCCATTTGCAGACGCCCGCGATGAACCGAATATTGCGGCCATCGGTATCCCGCCCAGGTGCCTCGCGGTTCCACCCATATCTCTCGACCGTATTTAGAGTAGAAACCGTACTCTCGGGTGCGAACGCCAATCTCGTCCAGCATGGCGCCAAGCCCAAGATCAAGCAGTTCTCGTACCGCGTTAGGCTGGAGATTGATGCCCACGCCCAGGGGAGTCAGCTCTGCCGTTTTCTCGTAAATTCGAAAAGGCACTCCAATCTGGTGAAGTGTCAGGCCCAAGGTTAACCCGGCAATACCCGCGCCAGGAATCAGGACAGTCATGTGTCGACCAACGATAAGAGAATCGGGTTGTCGTTCGCCATTTTGAGAAGTTACAGGCAAACTTTGGTGTTCGCAATCCAGGAATAACGAGTCTGGGAATAGGGGTCGAACCGAATTAATAGACACACCGATGCAATTACACAAGAAGATCAGGTTTACCCATTTGCTTCGTTCCGCTTTCCTCCAGTTACGACCGCACTGTCCGGTTGGTAAACGTGACGGGATCAAGGCAGGTCAATTTAAAGTCAGTTCGCCCTCTTTACTGCCGATATGACGATGTGTTCTGCTGCTGCTCCAAATAACATTTCCACTTCGCAACGAAGCAAATATCGGTTCGACCCCTTTTTTCTTAGCCCCCCGCGACGGCTCCAACAATCATGAAGGGTTGATCGCCCTTCGCAACTGAGTCTGGCAGTTCGGCATCCGGCGAGTCGTGCGTCACATCCTCGCCGGCCGCGAAAAACCGCACGCGGGGGCGACGTTTCAATGTGACATGTTCGCGTACTGTGCCGCGGAGCATCGGGAAGCGTGCTTCCAGCGCATCGAGGATGCGTCGCTGCGTCACCGGTACGTCTACGTCGAGCGCCACTTCACGATCGCAACGCGCCAGCGTCTGCAAATGGTGCGGCAAGGTCACGTTTACCATGGCTTATTCAATCGAGCGTTTGCGCTTCGACTGACAGCACCGCTGGCAAATCCCGTACGATCGCCTGCCAGCTGTCGCCACTGTCATTGGATGCGTAGACCTGCCCACCGGTCGTGCCGAAATATACGCCGCACGGGTCGGCGGTGTCGACGGCCATTGCATCGCGCAGCACGTTCACATAGCAGTGTTCCTGCGGCAGGCCTTTTGTCAGCGCCTCCCAGTCCTCACCGCCGGAGCGACTGCGATACACGCGCAGCTTCCCATCCGGCGGGTAGTGCAGCGAGTCACTTAAGATCGGCACGACATAAATTGTTTCGGGTTCGTGGGAGTGGACTGCGATCGGAAAGCCGAAGTCACTCGGCAGGTTGCCGCTGATCTCGCGCCATGAGTCGCCGCCGTCATCGCTGCGCAATACGTCCCAGTGTTTTTGCATGAACAGTATATTCGGGTTCGACGGATGGATTGCGATGCGGTGCACGCAGTGCCCGACTTCGGCGGTCGGGTCCGGAATGTACAATGAATGCAGACCCTTGTTAATTGGCGTCCAGGTTTCACCGGCATCATCGGAGCGAAATGCACCCGCCGCTGAAATCGCGCAAAAAATTCGATCCTTGTTAGACGGATCCAGTACAACGGTGTGCAGGCACATGCCACCGGCACCGGGCGCCCAGTTTGCACCTGTTTCGTGTCCGCGCAGGCCCGCAAGCTCATGCCAGCTTGCGCCGCCGTCAGTGGTCTTGAACAACGCGGCATCTTCGACACCGGCATAGCAGGTATCCGGATCGTCGAGCGATGGTTCCAGGTGCCACACACGTGCAAATTCCCAGGGATGCTGTGTGCCGTCGTACCACTGGTGGGTCGTCAGCGGTTTACCTGTTGTGTCGGACGTGTCGTAGACGAACATGTTGCTTTCACCCTGTGGCATTCCGTCGGCATTCTCTTTTTCGGCATTGTCAGCGGAGCCGGGCTGCGACCAGTTTTTGCCGCCGTCATCCGATCGTTGAATGATCTGGCCAAACCAGCTTGATGTCTGTGACGCGAAAATGCGGTCGGGATCCGCCGGTGAACCTTTCACATGGTAGATCTCCCAACCGCCAAAATGCGGACCGTCGATCGACCATTTGTTGCGCTTTTCGTCCGAGGTCAGAATAAAGGCCCCTTTGCGGGTGCCGACAAGAATACGAATGGCGGCCACAATGATTCTCCTTGTTCTTTTTACGAATAAACCTATTTAAGCAGACGAGACCGGGTGGCGCTACGTCCCGACAAATTTCGCGTAAATGCTGCGCGCGATACCGGGATCATCAGTGCCCTTGACGATGGCGCGGCCATCGCGGAAAAGCGTGATCTCGTAGGCTTTATGACTTTCGGCTATTTCCGTTCGCAACATAAATTCGTTGACCTTGACCTCGCCATGCCGGCGAAGTCGTGTTGCCAGCGCGTCGAGGTCGACATCACCGGACTGCTGCTTGTGACGTAACTGGACGGCATTCCGACCACACAGGGTCGCGGCGCTCGAGCCAGCAGCACCATCTAAAAACTCGAACTTGCGATGTTTGCAGCAGGGACAATCGCCTTTCTCGTAAGCGTTCGACACTTTCAGCTGCATGAATTCGTTCGCCCACAAATCGATATTAAGCAAGCAGCGGTTTACGTGTTGGTAGTTGCCGGTCAGAATTTTTAATGCTTCAGCTGACTGGAAATTTGCGACGATAGCAACGGCGGGCGCGATTACGCCGACCGTGTCGCACGTGGCGCTGCTGCCCGGTGGCGGAGCTTCCTCGAACAGGCAGCGAAAGCACGGCGTCGCGAGATTACCGGCATCGGTCGATGCCCAGGGTCGGTCGCCGGAGCAATGCGGCATGACCGCGAACGCCATGCCGGTCGTACCCACCGCTGCGCCGTAAACATACGGTCGGCCGCTTTCGACCGCGAGATCATTTGCAAGATATCGGGTCTCGAAATTGTCGAGCCCATCCACCAGGATGTCGGCGCCCTGCGCATAGCGCTCGATGTTGGTGTGATTGATATCGTCAACGATCGCTGTGACGCGAACATCGGAATTAATATTCGCAATTCTGCGTTTTGCAGCTTCGGCTTTTGGAATCGCGTCCAGAACATCGCGCTCGTCAAACAGAACCTGGCGTTGCAGGTTCGTCATCTCGATAAAGTCCCGGTCGATGAGAATGAGGTGGCCGACCCCGGCCCGCGCCAGGATATCGGCGACGACGCAGCCCAAAGCGCCGCAGCCCAGAATGACGGCCGACGATTCGAGCAGGCGCCGCTGGCCCTCTTCACCGAAGCCGGGCAACAGCATCTGGCGGTGATAGCGGGAGAGGTCGTGGCTCATTCTAATGACACTATCACGATCAGCGTGATCGGCAATGACACAGGGGTCGAACCGATCTAATCGCCACTTCGGAAAATCGGTTCGACCCCTTAGTATTAGCGCGACCCAATAAGGGGTCGAACCGAATTAACAGCAACGCATGACCGGGGCTCGGAGGGCCAGACGTCGACCCAGACCAATCGACACGCCGATAGGTTTACAAAAGAATTCGGTTCGACCCCTATACTTCGAAACTGCCCATTCCGCCTACAGGGCTTCAAGTGCTGCGATGCGCTCAGGAATCGGCGGGTGACTCATGAACAGCCGCTTCAATCCTGAGCCATGTCGGCCCGAGATACCGAATGCTTCGAGCGACTCGGGTAGTTGCGCGGGAGCACCCCGATCGAGGCGCGCGAGCGCGTCGATCATCGGGCGCTTGCCATTCAGTTTTGCGGAGCCCGCGTCAGCACGGAATTCCCGCTGGCGCGACACCCACATCACGATGATGCTCGCAAGGACGCCCAGCACAAGCTGCGCGGCAATCACGGAGACGAAGTAGCCGATACCGTAGCCTCGCTCGTTCTTGAGTACGACCCGATCAACGATGTGGCCCACAATACGAGACAGGAAAATAACGAAGGTATTGACGACGCCCTGTACGAGCGCAAGCGTGATCATATCGCCATTGGCGACATGCGCAATTTCGTGTGCAAGCACTCCTTCGACTTCGTCTTTTTGCATACCTTGCAAAAGGCCGGTGCTAACCGCGACGAACGCACTATTGCGCCTGGCGCCGGTCGCGAAGGCGTTCATGTCGGGGGAGTTGTAGACGGCCACCTCCGGCGTCTCGATGCCGGCGTCGCGTGCGAGTCGTTGGACAGTGGCAAGCAGCCAGGTTTCCGTACTGTTAGTGGGGTTGCTAATGACGTGCGCGCCGGTCGAACGTTTTGCCATCCATTTAGACATCGCAAGCGAGATGAACGAGCCCCCGAAGCCAATGACGACCGACAGAATCAGCAACGCCTCGTAATTGATGCCGGCACCCGACTCGTCGAGGACCTGGTCGACGCCGAAAAGGCGCAATACGATGCTCAACACGAGCACCACGGCAAGGTTTGTGGCAACAAAAAGGGCGACGCGCTTGAACATTCACCTGGCTCCGTCAGACGTTTGAACGACCGATATAACGCCTCGGGACCTGAATATCAAGGTGCACCACCGCGAAAATTTTGCGTCCGAGAAAAAGGGGTCGAACCGAATTAATTGATGCTCCATGGAATTTCGCTATCAGGCATAAAAAGAACAAGGGGTCGAACCGAATGAGTCGATTTTTCATGGAATTACACAACAAGGCATCGCACCGAAAATCGGTTCGACCCCTTTTGTTTATGTTTCTTAGGGCTGGAAAGCTACCTGGATGTATCATCATGTTGTGCCGCCGCTGCCGTTAGCCAGGCGACAGTTGGCGTCCGCAAACCAGGTGGTTGCAGCCGTAGGTACCAGATCAACCATGGAATCTGTAAATACGCTTTACGCGAACTTTCTGCTGTTAGGAGCGGCCCACGGTCTGTTCCTGGCGGTGGCGCTGGTAAATGTTAAAAGCGGCAACGCGCTCGCCCATCGCCTGCTGGCCTTGCTGACCCTGGCATTCGCTGCCGATCTCGGCGTCGATTATCTAGTGCGAACTCGCTATGTGCTGCTGTTTCCGAAACTGATACTCGTCGAGGCGGTGACCAATTTTCTTTATGGCCCACTCACCTATCTCTATGTGCGAGTGCTGACGTCGGCGAAGGAGTTTCGGTTCTCGGGAAAAACCTGGGCTCACTTTCTGCCATTTGCAGTGAGCATTCTCCTCGTGATTCCGTTTTTCCTGCAGAGTGACAGCCAGGTTATCGCACAGGTCTACGATGATGCCGGCGTGGATAACCTGGGCTTGTGGGTTCTCGGCTTACTCCTCGTAGAGATCGCGCCGATACCAGTGATCGGTGTTTATATCTGGCTCAGCGTGAAGCTCACATATCGCCACAGCCGGATCATTCGTGAGCAGTTTTCGTTCATTGAACGAATCAGTCTGAAATGGCTGCGAAATCTGCTGATCGCGCTGGGCACATTGTATGCGCTCTACGTGTTCGCCATATTCTTCGCCGATTCCCTAGGGGTCGGTGAGCCAGCGGCAAGTGCGCTCAGCCTTATGATGGTGATTGTCATCTACACCATGGGGTATATGGGTATACGCCAGCCGGCTATCTTTGGTCATGGTGAGTCGCGAACGACCATAGACATCGAGCCAAGTGATAACCAAGCCTCGAGTCCGGCACAGCCCGCGCCAAAGAAGTATCAGAAATCCGCGCTCGATGCCGACATGAGTAGTGCGCTGCTGCACGAGCTCCAACGCCATATGGCGAATGAGAAACCCTATCTCGACAGCACTTTGACGCTTACCCAGCTGGCCGCACAACTGCGAATTTCCCCCAACTACTTGTCTCAGGTCATCAATGAACAGACCGGCAGCAATTTTTTTGACTATATTAACCAACATCGCGTGGCCGCCGCGAAAGAGCGACTCCGCGAATCGACTCAATCCAGTATCCTGAGCATCGCCATGGACGCAGGATTCAATTCCAAGTCCGCCTTCTACACCGCCTTCAAACAGCATACGGATATGACGCCGAGTCAGTTCCGGAAGTCAGCTGTGACAACGTCGATGCCACGGGCTTGATAAGCCGCACAAAGTCCACTTGCAGTTCGAGATCCACGCTGTTGCCATTTCCTCGCCCACGCTACTCGCCGTAAGCGGCCAACAACGCCCGTTAAATGTGTCCTGACTTACCCGACAGGACGACCGCGCACGCGCACGGCCTGACTATTCCTCCGCTTCAACTATTTCAATCAATCTGGAGGACGACTTTCATGAAAACAATTCACCGGCCGCTTTTAACGGTCATTGCAGCCACAATCCTGGTGCCAGCGCTCGCGCAGGCAGGCGAATGGGGAATCGGCGTTGGCGTCGTACGTCATGGCCCGGCCCAACAGGGAGCTGACGCTCAGGTAACGGGCGGACCATTTCCGTTTTACCAGGGCGAACGTTTCAGCGTCAGTTTTGGATCCATTTCGTATGACTTCGCTGAAGTGGGCGGAATGCGGCTGGCGCTCGAAGGGCAGCCGCGGTTTGAAGGCTATGATCCGACGAACACCGATACGTTGGTCGGCATGCACAAACGTAATCCCACGCTCGATATTGGTCTCAGTCTGTCGTCTGACGGTTTGTGGGGCCTCGCGAAATTCCGGGCTGTAGGCGATGTTACCGGTACCCACGACGGCTATGAATTCAGCGCGAACTATCAATACCCGTTTCAAGCGGGTCGTTGGACGCTGGTGCCGTCGACCAGCCTGAACTGGCGCAGCAGCAATCTGGTCGACTACTACTACGGCGTTCGCGCGGACGAGTCTCGTGCCGGGCGGCCCGCCTACGTCGGCCGATCCGGGCTGAGTGCAACGGTGGGATTAAGCATCGATTACCGGCTTGGTGAACACTGGAATGTAGCTGCCGGTGCAGATCTTACCTACCTGGGCGACGGCATCACAGACAGTCCCATCATCGAAAAAAATCACGAGACGAGCTTGTTCACCGCGCTCGTCTATCGGTTCTGACCGGGGTTACACGATCATGAATAGCAGGATAATAATTATCACTACGCTCGCGATCGCGTTACTGGCCGCTTGTGCCAGCGGGCCAAAACGCCCGGCGACTACGATTGGCGACAATTTTGCTTTTACACGTGACTACCTGCCCCGCTTGATTCGGGAGAAGATGCAGGAGAGAAAGGTTGTCGGACTTAGCATCGCAATAGTCGACGATCAGCAAGTCGCCTGGGCTGAGGGTTTCGGTTTCGCCGACAAGGAAAAATCGATACCGGCGTCGCCCGATACGATCTACCGCGCAGGCTCGATCACGAAGCTCTTCACGGCATCCGCGGTCATGCAACTGGCAGAAAGCGGCAAGCTCGATATCGATCAGCCACTACAGACCTACTTGCCGGAGTTCAGCATGCGAAGTCGATTCGTTGGCGCACGACCCATCACGCTGCGCGATCTCCTGACGCATCATTCGGGCCTGCCGTCGGATTTCCTTAACGGGAGCTGGGGCGATGACGCGGCTGACTTTACTGATCTTGCGACGATGCTCAGGGATGAGTATGTCGCAACGCCGCCAAACACGATCGAGTCCTACTCGAACCTGGGTTACTCGCTGCTCGGCCATGTCGTAGAAAGGATCAGCGGCGAATCCTTTGCAGGATATGTTGAAAGTCGAATTCTGCGCCCGGTTGGAATGCAACAGGCCTACATCGGGCCGACACTCAACGACAGTGAACAAAGCTCGAAAGGTTATGCGAAGCAAAAGGTGCGCGCCACGCCAGCGCTTCGCGACGTGCCGGCTGGCGGACTTAGCAGCAGTGTTATTGACCTCGCGCGGTTCGCGCAGATGACGTTCGCTGCTGGCGCGCCTGGAGGCAATCAGGTACTGCGGCCCGAAACCCTGACAGAAATGCAGAGCTTCCAGGATACGGATGGCACGTTTGACGTCCATCCGTCGGTCGGTCTGGCCTGGCGCCTGATGGATAGCCTCGGGGACGATGTCGGCGTGATGGCTGGTCACAATGGCGGCACGCCGATGTTCTACAGTGAATTCCTGACCTTGCCGAAACACAAACTGGCCGTCGTTGTGTTGGCGAATACTGACTCGGCAGCCGATGTGGTGCATGAGATAGCCAGAGAGGCACTGGAACTTGCACTGGAAAGCAAGACCGGTATCCAAGCGCATGCACCCGCCGAACTCAAGGAGTCGCTGGTCGCATTGCAGGCGGACCTCGAGCGATTGCCGGGCTACTGGTCCACGCCGATGGGCCTGGTCCACATCCGGCGCACGGGTGATCGACTGAAGTTTGAAGTCGACGGCCATACCCTGAACCTGGTGCGCCGTGAAGACGGCTACTACCACCTGCAGTACAAGTTGCTGGGCCTCGTATCGATAAACCTGGGCGATATGGCCAGAGTTGGACTCGGCTATCAGAAAATTGCAGGCCGGGAAGTGTTGGGGTTCTACCTCGATGGTCAACCGCGCGCCATCGTTGCTGAAAAGGTCGCTGCCAGTCCGCTACCTGAGCATTGGAACAGGTACGTGGGCCGTTACCAGAGCATCAACAGCAAAGGAGCCATTGACCTGGAGGGCGTTGAGCTCAGGATTAAAGACGGTTTGTTGCTCGCGACCAGCACCATTGCCATCGATTCACTCGGGATGCAGACCTCAACGGACGTGCTCTGGCCGGTTTCCAACAACGAAGCGATCACCCATGGCCTTGGGCGCAGCAAGGGCGAGACTGTCCGGTTCTTCGAACAAGACGACGCAGTGATGTTGGCCTATTCGGGTTTCCTGTTGCACAGAGTGGACTGATTCCAGCCTGCATCAAACGCTTGGAGGTTCTGATCGATGGATAAATTCTGGAGAATTGTCGCCAACCTGGTTGGCCTGGCCGCACTAATCTTGCTGGCATGGTGGTTGATTGCCATCGTCCCATGAGTAAGGGGTCGAACCGATTTTTACGATTCGGTTCGCGGTGGCAATGAGCAAACGTGGCGCGCCAATTTTGGCCAAGCAATAAATCGGTTCGACCCCTTAATGGAAATAGGGGTCGAACCGAATTACTCATTCTGATTCGCTGTGTCACTCCTAAACGGCGAGCGCCAATGCTCGCACAAGAAAAGATCGGTCCGATCCGACTGCTCAATTGGCCGGCCGCATTGACGAGCAAGAATCGCCCCGCCTGGAGGATGAGCATCCAGGGCCCTATGGGGCATTTTTCGTTGCCGGTACGGCATCTGGCGGGTCTGCAATGCGTCCGGACTTACAGGGACGGACGATCTGCCCAACTTCGGCTGACAAGATTCTCCTACTGACGGCATGGGTCGTCACGTTACTGCCATTAAGGAGAAATACAGTGTTTACTAAAATTCAGACCCGGATTGATGGGAGCCAGCTTGTTGCTCTGTTGGTTCTGGCCATACTAGTTGCGGGCTGCAGCTCGTCAAGTTCACCGGTTGCACCGGTTGCCAAGCCCGCCGGACCGACGGTGGCCGGGCGCCTGCAGGCAGCGCTCGATCAAGCTGTGTCTGGCGGGCTTCCCGGGGCCGCGCTTGCCGTCCGCGGCGATGATTTCAGTTTCGACGGCGTTGCCGGAGTCGAAGATATTGCCACTGCGGTGCCCCTCACGCGCAACCACCGGTTCTATCTTGGCAGCATCGGAAAGACTTATACCGCAGTCGCGACTATCCGGCTGGCCGCGGACGGATTACTGAGTCTTGACGATCCAATTACCCGCTGGCTACCTGCTGCAATAGGCGATCGCATTCCGGGTGGTGACGCGATAAGCATTCGCAGCTTGCTTAACCACACCAGTGGCATCGTTGACTTTCGTGCCGACGAGTGGGATGCCGCATTTATTGAGGACCCGACAATTCATTGGGCGAACTCGGATGTGCTGCCATTATTTCTCGACAAGCCGCTGGGCTTTCTTCCAACAACAGACTACGCGTATTCAAACTCTAACTATGTTTTGGCGGCCCTGATCGCCGAGCAGGCAAGCGGACTGGCGATGCAGGATCTGGTACGCAACTACATCATTGCGCCCCTGGGATTGCAGGACACCGCGCACGGCTATGAGGCTCAGGGTCTTGCCAATTTCGCACATGGCTATCTTGATGGTTTTGGAGACATCATCGACACTGCGCCCTGGTACAACCACTATGGCATTGCCGATGGAGGCATGCAGTCTTCTGCCGCTGATCTTGCCGCGTTTGTACGTCAAGTTCTGAACGGTGATTCGGTGCTCAACGATCCCCAGCGTGCCGAGTTCCTGAAGCCGTCAGGTGCCGGGAATCCGCCATCAATCTACGGGCTGGGAATCGAAATCATTGCTGGAAAAAATCCTGAAAGCTATATATACCAGCACGCCGGCAAGAATGAGGGCTATCAGGCACTTTTCATCCACATGGCGACGCCGACCGAAAGTCTGACGGTTTCTCTCTGTGTTAGTGCGAGCGTCGGCGACTACGACATATTGTATGAGCAACTCAATGGCGCTGTGATGGACATCCTCGCAGATGTCGAACTGCTACCGGGAGTTTAGGTGATGAAAAACATATTTACTGTTGTCGCGATAATTGCAATTACCAACCTTTTTAGCGCGTGCGCAGCACTGCCAACGGCTAGTAAGGTCACGACGTCGGATGCAAGACACAACTACGTCGTGTCTGGAGCAGGATCGCCGACTGTGATTCTTGAGTCCGGGCATGGTGATGGCAAAGAAAGCTGGGGCTCGATTTACAGTAAGGTTGCCGAAGAGACGAGGGTGTTCGCCTACGATCGCGCTGGCTACGGCACCAGCAGAAGCGCAACTAAAACCCGTGATGGCGCTGCTATTGTTCGTGAGTTGCGGTCCACGTTAAGGGCGCTCGCCCTGCAACCGCCATACATCCTGGTGGGACACTCCATCGGCGGAACTTACATGGAATTGTATGCGAGAACGTATCCGGACGAGGTTGCCGGTGTCGTCCTGGTCGATTCGCGACACGCCGACTTCACGCGGCAATGCCTTGTTGCCGATGCCGGGTCCTGTACACCGCCGGCATTGCTGTCCGCATTGTTACCGCAGGGGCCGAAGCGCGAGATGGCGGCCGGTGAGGAGACCTTTGAGCAGGTAATGAGCGCCGGGGAATTTCCCGACATTCCACTGATTGTCTTAACCGGTGGCAAGCAGTTTCTTACCGGCCAAACGTTCTACGACGTGTGGTTGACAACGCAAGAGCAACTGGCTTCCCTGAGCAGCCAATCAGTACACACTGTCTGCCAGCAATGTGGGCACTACGTACACAAGGACAATCCGGATTTGGTCGTCGACGCAATCATATCGGTCATTGAGCAAGCGCGAAATTAGGGAGAAATTAGGGGTCGAACCGATTTAGCCAACCCGCCAGAAATCGGTTCGTCCCCGTTTGTTTTCTCGCGTCGATTTAATATCGAGTTTTCGTAACGGAAGTTCAAGAAAAAGGGGTCGAACCGGATTAACCGACACGCCGATAATCGGTTCGACCCCTTTTTCTGTTTTTCTTTTTCACTCGCCAATACACTATTGAGCTAAGCTAACCCTTGACTGACAAATCCTTGATCCAACCATCACGGTCTTACCCTATGCCCTGGCTCTCCCTTGTTATCTTCCTGGTTGTCGTCTTCGCGACCGCCGCTTTCGGCTCCGCCTTCACTCCAGGAGAATGGCACGCCGCTTTAAACAAACCCGCCTGGAACCCACCCAACTGGCTCTTCGCCCCGGTCTGGACCACGCTTTACATCATGATCGCCGTCAGCGGCTGGCTGATCTGGCGTGAAGATGAAAAGACGCTTGCGATGAGCCTGTTTGCTGTACAGCTGATATTGAATGGCGCGTGGTCGTGGTTGTTCTTCGGTCGGCATGCGATTGGTTTCGCGCTCGTGGATATCGCCGTGTTGCTGCTGGTCATTGCCGCGATGATCATTGTGTACTGGCCCATGAACCGGCTGGCGGCGGGGCTGTTGATGCCGTACGCACTGTGGGTCGGCTTCGCAACGGCGCTGAATGCGGCCATTTGGCGTTTGAATTAAATTGAAAAAAGGGATCGAACCGATTTAACGTAAGCAAAGGGTCGGACCGAATTAATAAGAAATGTCGAACCGATCCAGCGGTCGGTACCGGGGATCGAGAAAATGGGATTCCGGATCGACGTACATTAACCAACGCACCGATGGCAATAAACAATGGTCGAACCGATCTAATGGTCGGGATCACGGATCGAGCCGGGACAAGTGACGCAACGATGGAATCGCATCAATAAATCGGTTCGACCCCATTTACTCGGCCTGGGCGGGAGACATGAATGAATCAACCACAGAAATTTCTATTCGTATCGCTTGACGGTTTGATCAGCGATGTCGCGTGGCAGGTTTGTAAAGAGGGTCAGGATGTCAGGTACTTCATCGGAAATGCGTCAGAGCGATCTATTGGCGACGGGTTCGTGCCGAAAGTCGACAACTGGGAGGATCATGTTGATTGGGCCGACGTCATAGTATTCGACGACGTACTGGGGCAGGGCGACCATGCCAAAAAATTACGTGACGCTGGCAAGCACGTCGTCGGTGGAACTCCGTATACCGATAAATTGGAGGACGACCGCACGTTTGGTCAGAACGAACTTAAACGGCACGGGATATCTATCATTCCCTTTCACGAGTTCTCTGACTTCGATTCTGCCGTTGAGCACGTGAAGGCTAGCCCGGCGCCTTACGTGATCAAGCCAAGTGGTGAAGCCCAGAATATCAAGCGCCTCCTTTTTGTGGGTCAGGAGGACGATGGCAAAGACGTTGTGCACGTACTGGAATCATACAAAAAAGTCTACGCTGATACGGTCAAGGTGTTCCAACTCCAGCGGCGGGTCAGAGGTGTGGAAGTGGCCGTCGGCGCCTTCTTCAACGGCTCCAGATTCATGGAGCCAATCAACGTCAATTTTGAACACAAGCTGCTATTCCCTGGTGATATCGGCCCTGCGACCGGTGAGATGGGCACCTGTATGTACTGGAGCGCTCCAAACCGCATTTTTCGGTCGACCCTCGGAAAGCTCGAAGGTCGATTGGCAGAAGAGGGTTACGTCGGCTATATCGATGTCAACTGCATCGTCAATGGCAATGGCATTTATCCATTGGAATTTACCGCTCGTTTCGGGTATCCGACCATTACCATTCAGTGCGACGGTTTGGGGTTGCCGGTGCATGAGTTTTTGTCGGGCATGGCCAGCGGCGAATTAACCAAATTCAAAACCAAACGTGGCTTTCAAATTGGTCTCCGCGTCGTTGTGCCACCGTTTCCGTATGATGATCCCAAAACATTCGAGGCCAATTCCAAAGACCGCGTCATTATTTTTCGCAAGCCGAACCTGGACGGCGTGCATATCGAGGACGTCAGACTGGTCAACGATGAGTGGGTAATCACGGGTTCATCCGGTGTTGTACTCGTGGTAACAGGCCTCGGTGTCTCAGTAAAACAAGCCCAGGGGCAGGCATATCAGCGAGTAAAGAACATACTGATTCCGAACATGTATTACCGCAAGGACATTGGCGATCGCTGGTTCGAAGACCACGACAAGTTGCACACCTGGGGATATTTACGGGAAAACTGACCCACGTGCGCCCAGTACAGCCATAGCAAAACATCGCCTCTTCTCAGCGCTCAGCAGACTGTACTACCTGGTGCATCTGTGAATCCGCCCGACGTCGACACGGATGTACATGCCACCCGTGCATGGAAGATTGGGATTCTGAGCCGTTGAGAATGTATGCAAACTGGGTGATCGCCAGGTGCACGGCGCCGACCACTCAGGTGAGTCGAACCTTCCTTAGCAGCGCCGCCAGGTCGTTGCGCTCTTTCGAGCTGATGCCCTGCAGGCTATCGTCGGCGGCATCGAGGCGGGCCTGAATCGCATCATCAATCGCCCGCATGCCCGCCGGAGTGAGTGACACGATTACCCCGCGGCGATCACTCTTATCGGGGCGTCGCCGCACCAGTCCCCGGCCTTCCAGCTTGTCGATACGGTTGGTCATCGCGCCACTGCTGAGGCCGGTTGCCGCTGCCAGCCCCGTCGCCGGGAGTGCATAGGGCCGGCCCTGGCGGCGCAGTGCTGACAGCGCATCGTATTCAAAAACCTCGAGATCCGATGGCCCCAGGGCTTCAGCCGCCTGCCTGAGGAACACTTTGTTCAGGGACATGATCCTGACCACGACCCCTAAACTGGACGTATCCAGCTCCGGTCGCTCCTCGGTCCATTGGTCCAGCATGTCATCCACTACGTCTCTTTTCATACACCTGCTCAATATTTTTATTTTGATATCAAATTACTTGACATGGAAGTATTTTGGCAGATACTGCACGAAAAGGCACCCGGTACTTGCTTAAACACTATGCATCGAACCCACGACAACCTACATATTTTCTTCGGCCGGGGAAGGCGGGGCTCAGGTCCTGTCGATCCGGGACTGGCCGAAGCTTTCACCCACAACTCTTCACTAAAGGAGTAAGAAAAATGCGTCCGTTTGATATCAACTACGACGACTTCGACGACTTCGACGATTTTGATGAATTCGGTTCTGGTGGCATTGAGGCGATTCGTCGCGCGGCCAAAAACAAACAACGTCTCGAGCAACAACTCGAAGGGCGGAAGCGGCCTGGCCACGCTCGCAAAGATCATTGGGATGACGAATACTGGGGTCAATACGACGGCTACTACGAAGACGAGTTTGACCGGTACTCGGGAGTAGGTCCCGGCCACCTTTGAGCTAAGGGTCCGCTGCGCCACGGGGCGAGCGCATTTACTAAGCGGGGTGGTTGCCCCAAGAGGGGCGTCGATAAGACGCCCCTTTTTTTGTCACCTAATCATTGAGAAACCAGCATGGAAAACCGCCAACAGGACCCCTGGACTGCAATCAGTAATATGCTTGCAACCGCTAATTCGGCAGATGAAATCGAAGCCTTCCTTGACGAATTGGGGCCTACGGAAACCCTGCATGCCGTCTTCTCGCTAGACACCGAAGACCAGCGTGCCCTGCTGTCAGCATTGACACCACATCGAGCAGCGTCTCTTGTAGACGAGCTGCCTGACGGGCAT
Organism: Woeseiaceae bacterium; assembly: GCA_021773135.1. Lineage (GTDB taxonomy): Bacteria > Pseudomonadota > Gammaproteobacteria > Steroidobacterales > Woeseiaceae > SZUA-117. The sequence continues at coordinate 82,570 of JAJFKP010000007.1, forward strand.
GCCGCCGACCTGATCGAGGACATGTTGGTAGCGGACGCCGCTCCTATCGTCGAGGAAATGGCCAGCGATCATCGCGCGGATATTCTGTCAGAGTTAGATAGTTCCGACGCCGAAGCGATCATCGCGGAACTCGATGAAGAAGACGCATCCGAAGTACGCGAGCTGATCTCGTATGAACCCGACCAGGCTGGCGGCCTGATGATGACCGAATTCGCGTCCTACCCCATGGCAAATACTGTCCGCGAGGTCGTCGAACATCTGACCGGAGGTGAGGTCGACTATCAGCTTCTTACGGTTCACTACGTTTACGTCGTTGTTAAGAAGAAAAAACTAAAAGGCGTAATCAGGCTGCGAGACCTAGTATTCGCGGAACTTGAGAAGAAAATTGGCGAATTCGCCACGCCTGCCTTGACCGTTTCACCGGACACCGGGCTCAGCGAACTGGAGGATTTCTTTCATGAACACGATATTGCCGCTGTCCCGGTCGTAGACGATCGCGGCAATTTGCTGGGCATAGTGCGCCGACGTGCTGTCCTGGAAGCAATCGCTGACCGGGCTGAGGCAGACCATTTGAAGGCGGCCGGCATCATCGGCGGTGAGGAGTTGCGAAGCATGCCGGTGCTCCTGCGATCGCGCCGACGGCTCGCCTGGCTAAGCATCAATATCATTCTCAACATCATGGCGGCCAGCATCATCGCCATCTACGAAGACACGCTCACGGCGGTGATCGCTCTTGCCGTGTTCCTGCCAATAGTGTCCGACATGAGCGGCTGCTCGGGCAATCAGGCTGTCGCGGTGAGCATGCGCGAACTGACGCTTGGTGCCGCGCACCCCAAAGACGTAATGCGCGTGTGGCGAAAAGAGGCAATGGTCGGACTGATAAACGGTTTAGCGCTCGGAACTTTGCTTGGCCTGGCCGCCTGGGCATGGAAAGGCAATCCGATCCTCGGCCTTGTTATTGGCGGCGCGCTGGCGGCCAACACGATCATTGCTGTTTCGATCGGCGGCACGGTTCCGCTGGTGCTGCGGAGACTCGATCTAGATCCTGCCGTCGCCTCGGGACCACTCCTTACGACTGTCACGGATATGTGCGGCTTCTTCCTGTTACTTAGCCTGGCAAGTTTGGTTTTACCGGCGCTCATATGAGAAAAGGGTGAAAAAGGGGTCGAACCGAATTATTCGGCATGCCGAATATCTGTCGGAACGGCAGTGCTGTATGAGTGTCGATTAATTCGGTTCGACCCCTTTACCCCGAACTCTTTTTCGTTCGTAGTAGGCAGGCTAGCTCATCAAGAACGGCAACAGGTCCCGAAAGCGCTGCTCATCGCCGCTTAGCGCCTTGTCTTCGGCATCGTCAACGTCAGACACCTTCTTCAGCAAGCCCGGCAGTTCGCCATTGGTAGCCGACGCGAGAATCGCAGGGTGGATGTAGCTGCTACGGCAAACCGCAGCGGTATTGCCAAGCGCTTCCGCCGTCTCCGCAACGGCTTCGCGTACTGCGGCCGCTCGATCCTTTTGCGTTTCGGCTGTTGCCAGTTTTGGTGCCACAGTGGACAAAGCGATGACACTGCCCCACCAGGTTCGGAAGTCCTTGGCAGTAACCCGCTCTGCCGCGGCATTGCGCAACCACTCATTGACATCACTGGAATCGACAGGTCGATATTGCTTCGCCGAGCTGGCAGACGGATCTCTATAACAAAACAGGAACTGACTATCGATTTCTTCGCATTGACGCATCACTTTCAGAAGTTTCTTGTCTCTGAGCTCGATTTCCCTTTGCTGCCCGCTCTTGCCTTCGAACTCAAGTGAGATGCGTATGCCCGCAAGGTCCACATTGTCGGCATCCAGCGTGGTCACACCGCGAGAGCCATGATTGCGGGTGTAGCGTTCGTTGCCAACTCGCAGTTGACCCTGGTCAATAAGGCTGACTACGGCTGCAAGCACGCGACGCCGATCCAGACCCTGTCGCTTGAGGTCCTTCGAAATGCGCTTACGTATGCGCGGTAACAAGCGACCGAACATTGCCATGCGGTCAAACTTTGTCGTGGCGCTGATCGCATGCCAGCGTTCGTGATACCGATATTGTTTGCGCCCGGCCTCGTCGCGGCCGGTCGCCTGAATGTGGCCGCGCGTTTGACGGCAGATCCATACGTCTTCCCACGCCGGCGGAATAGCCAGTGCCTCGATTCGTTTTCGAGTGCGTGCGGAACGAAGCGTCTTGCCCTGCGTCGACAGGTAGGTAAATCCTGTGCCACAGCGTCGGCGGCTATAACCTTTTTCGTCGCCGTTAATGTAGGTCAGACCGGCGCGCCGCGCACGCCGGGCGCTGCGTTGTTCCTGGGTTGGCGTATCTCCGGTCTTCACCGAGGTCGGGTCCGCTCAGTCTGCATTGGTCAGAGCGTCAACAACAGCCCTCAAGCGCTCGTCGTTGAGTGACCCGTGTACGCGACGCACGACCTCACCGCTCCGGTTCAGCACAATAACGCCAGCAGTCTCACTGTCTCTCGGGATACTCAATGCCTTCTCCAGAACGGGTTTTCCGAGAAGCCAGGTCTGGTCGTGATAGCGTTTCGGTATCACTTCCTTCGCCTTTTCTATGGCATCGGCTTCGGATATGAAAAAGGGCAGGTCGATTGCAAGCACATCGCGTACGAGGAATTGCTGCATATCAACGGCTTCACGAAGCGCTTCTGCCCAACGCCTTGTGGATTCGGCCGCGTCGCGCGAAGGCGTCACGATCAGCAGCGACCGTTGCCCGACGAATTCCTTACTCGAGACCTTTTCTCCGGTGAGTTGAGTGGCGTCAAACTCTGGCAGCGTCGGCTCAGCGGCACTGGCAGCGAAGATCAGCACGCTGGCGCAGAAGGTCGATACCAGGAAGTTGGTCGTTGCTCGCACCCGTTTACCCGTCCCGCCTGGAGCTATCATGGCTGTAGTTTCCGGATAGCACGCCAGCCACCTAATTTCGGACAGCCAGATAACCGACCGCAGCAGCGCTCGCCGTCAGGAATGCCCCCCAGGCGATGTCCGACACCGCAAGCGTCAAAGACCAGTTCGTGAGAATCGCGTAATTGGTCAATGTGAAAGTGCCGTAGGCAAGCGCGCCGAGCAATGCACCGTTCACGATTGCGGAACCTATACGTCCCTCGCGGTAAGCTGGGCGCACGGCAAAGTACACTATTCCTGCGATATAGCCGACGTAGAATACTCCGGCGGCATACCCATTGGCCGTTTCCCGCAGCATATCGCCGAGCTGGGAAGCATAGACGTCGCGAAGGAAAAACCCTATCCAGAGAAGATCAATGACCAGAAATGATGCTGCAGTTGCCGCAGTCGCTTTGATGTAATTCATCGTCGGATCTTACCTGCTAATGAATCACGGGTTGCCATTCGGTTTCAAATTGAAACAATTTCCGGTTCAAACAGATAAAGGGGTCGAACCGATTTTATCGACACCCCGTGAATCCGTAGACCTTTCTACCGTCAAACGACAGTGATGTGATACCCGTTGTGTTTACGAATATTCAGCACTCGATTGTCATCGAATATCAGGTACGGACCCTTGATGCCGGCGAGGCAACCTTCGATCTCCGCATGCTTGTCAAAACCGACACTCATAACTTTTCAGCATACCGATTAACGGGATAGTTGATCGAGCAGACGGTGTCATCGGTGGCGACAAACTGCTGCAGGTCGGCGTCGAGTGTGTCAGTCAACGCTGACTTCCTCGCGACGAGGTCCGCATCGATTACCTCGTTTTCTAACATGCGCTGCCAATTCGTCCGATCGGTCAGGTGTTCTTGCATAGCAACCGCAACGAGACCTGCCGTATAGCGATTTGGGACGCGCGCAAATACGATGGCATCGGTTGCGCCCTGGTCTATCCAGCGGGTGGGCATTTGCGCGGCCCGCGTGATGCCCACTTTGACGGCGGAGCTTCGTGCGAGATAAATGATCTGCTCAACCAGTCAATGTTTTTCCGCCCAGGACATATCCCGAGAATAAGGGGTCGAACCGAATTAAATGATTCGTTTCGTTATTAGCAGACAAAGGCTGGTTTTCGAAAAGCGGGTTCGACCCCTTATTCTGCGACCCCATATTCTGTCGGAGAGCTAAACAAAAAAATCGGTTCGACCCCTATATTTGTTCCTAATTTGTTGTCAACGACTGACGAATCTCATCGATTTCGGGTTTTAGTTTTGGTGCCGCCTTGCCAAGGCAGTGCTTCTCCCTCGGGCAGCTCGTGCTTCTTGGGCAGATAATAGTGGCATCTTTGTTTGCGCCGGCTGCTATCCAGCCAATGTTCAGAATCTTGCCAATGCTTTCCAGCTGTCGCCGGTTTTCTGACGGAATAGGGCCAGAGCCACCGTGCTTGTTGCAGGCGTTCTGGATCTGGTCGATCGTCCTGGCCGCATCGATGCCCTGCGCCCTGAGCGCCGGCGAGAGGTCTACACCGGCGCAAAGCACGTGCGGATTACCGGCCGCATCTTTGTTGCGAATGGACTCGCAGCAGTAAAGGTGCTTGTCGCCCGCAGACTCGAGTATGGAGATTTGTGCGGACGGTTTCGTCGAGCGGGAATTGATCATCCTGAATACTGCCCAGTGCTGGCAGGGGTCCGATACCATCGTCATGTTGCCCCATGGCAGCGGAATCCCGTTGCCACGATAGACCGCACGCAGGTTGCCGGGCGGGTAGGCATCGAAGTAGTGCCAGTGCGGATAGGGCGATACGCTCGACATGCGGCGCATGACCAGCGTTCTTGTGAGGTCGACCTTGTCGCCGGCGTCGATGCCATAGGAATGCCTGGCAAGGAATTGGCGGAACGGCGTTTTCGGGCCGAGCAGCGCTGCCGCGAAGTAACTGCACTCGAAATCCCGCCAGGCGAACAGCACGTCCTTCGCATCCATGTTAGGAGACTCGGCATCGTAACGCCGGCCGGATGCCCGGCCTCCAGAGACCTGGGGCGCCCGGGCGCCATCGCCGTCGTGCAGGATCTTGTGCGCAATGTGATTGGCCAGGTCGAACTTGAGACGTGCCGGCGTCGTCTCGAGGCACTTGTTCAGGTAGATCACATTTGGTGCGTCAAAAAATGAGCGCACCAGCGTATTCAATGGTTTGTCGGTATCGCCTTTGTCCTTGAAGGAAGACTTGTCGAACCAGCGTATCTTCAAACCCAGCGATCCGGCGATACCTAATATGTCATCAAGGCTAAGTGGAAAGATCTTCCTGCCCACCGATTCTGCAGCACGCTCGAGGTCAGGAAAACGATTCTGGTTCGACTCCTGGTGCGCACGAATCAGCAGGTGCGCAAACTGTCGTCCGGTTGTACCGGTCTGCGCCAGCAACTCGGGAATGGCGAGTTGTAGCAGATTCTCGGAAAACAGGAATCCGGGCTCGAGCGGCATTCCGGCAACTGCAGACGTTCTTGGCGCGGGATCTATCGCTGTCGCTTCCAGCGATTCATCATAAAACCAGTTCAGGTCCCGCTGGAATATGTCAGCAATGATTTTTACCAGTCGTTCCGACGGCACCCGCTTGCCGTTCTCGATCATCGACAGGTAGGAGACCGACGGCGCCGCCGTCGCATCCAGCTGCACGCAGCGTACCGAAAGGTCTTCCAGCGTCAGGTGATTGCGCTTCCTCAGGGATTTTATCTTGGTACCAAGGAAATGTGCCTTGCGAGTCAGGTTTGCCCGGGTTGCCATAATCCAGTTCTTTGTGAAATTGACACTGTGAAATTTTTATTGTGAAATTTTAATAACTCCTTGCGTACTATAACCAACAGAAAATGACATTTCACGCAGATTTGTCGGTCAATGACACAACCAGGGAGAATGAAATGAAGCGCAAGGAACAAATCTCGAACCTCCAGCTGGAGTGGGAAGCAAGCCCCCGCTGGCAAGGGGTGCGCCGCGAATATTCAGCCGCAGACGTCGTGAAACTGCGCGGCACGGTGCAGGTTGAACACACGCTCGCCCGCCTTGGCGCCGAGAAACTCTGGCGGCTGGTCAACCAGGAGAAGCCGCTGTGCGCGCTCGGGGCGTTGACCGGTAACCAGGCTATCCAGGAAATTCAGGCGGGCCTGAAAGCCATATATTGCTCGGGCTGGCAGGTCGCCGGCGACGGCAACAGTGCTGGAGAGATGTACCCGGACCAGAGCCTTTACCCGGTGGATTCCGTGCCGAAGATGGTAGAGCGTATCAACAATGCCTTTCTTCGCACCGACGAAATTCATGCGCTAAACGATAAAACGGATACCGATTGGCTGGCGCCAATCGTTGCCGATGCGGAGGCGGGGTTCGGCGGCAATCTCAATGCATTCGAATTGATGAAAAGCATGATTCGGGCAGGTGCTGCCGGCGTTCATTTCGAGGACCAGCTCTCATCAGCCAAGAAGTGCGGACACATGGGCGGCAAGGTCCTCGTGCCGACACAGGAGGCCGTAGCGAAGTTATCCGCGGCGCGCCTGGCAGCAGACGTCATGGGCGTCCCCACGGTGGTAATCGCGAGGACCGACGCGGATGCCGCCAACCTGATTACCTCGGATGCTGACGAGCGCGATGCGCCGTTTATTACGGGCGAGCGCACGCCCGAAGGATTTTTCTGCACGAACGCCGGCATGGACCAGGCGATTGCACGTGGCCTCGCGTACGCACCGTATGCCGACATGATCTGGTGCGAGACATCGAAGCCGGATCTCGCACAGGCGAAACGTTTTGCAGACGCCATTCATGCCCGGTTCCCGGATCAGCTGCTTGCCTACAATTGCTCTCCGTCATTTAACTGGAAAGCGAATCTCGACGGCGAAACAATGAAAACATTCCGCGAGGAGCTGGGCGGGATGGGCTACAAGTTTCAATTCATTACGCTCGCTGGCTGGCATGCGCTGAACTCCAGCATGTTCAGGCTCAGCAAAGCCTACAAAGCGGAAGGGATGTTCGCTTATTCGCAACTGCAGGAACGCGAGTTCGCCGATGAGGAGCACGGCTTTCGTGCCGCCAAACATCAGTCATTCGTTGGCGCCGGATACTTTGACGCTGTTCAAAACACAATAATGGCTGGCGCGTCTTCGACGACAGCAATGGACGGAAGCACAGAAGAAGAGCAGTTTGTCGCATAGGGGAAAAGATATGTATGCAGTGAGCCTCAAAGAAAGAATGCCGGGCGATCGGCTGGTGATCGGTGGTTTGAATATAGATGCCAGCTTCCACCGATTTGTTGAAACGGAATTGTTGCCGGCCATTGGTGTTGACTCAGGGCGTTTCTGGACGGGCGTTCAGAGTATCTTGGACGATCTCACGCCGCTGAATCGCAGGTTGCTTGCGATTCGGGACGAGTTACAGTTGTCGATAGACAACTGGCACAAGGCTCGTGAGGGAAATGCATGGAAGCATGCGCGGTATGTCGAATTCCTCAGGCACATTGGGTACCTGAGGACCCCCGGCAAGCCGTTCACGATATCGACAAAAAACGTCGATCCCGAGATTGCCAACACGGCCGGTCCGCAACTCGTCGTCCCGGTCAACAACGCACGCTTTGCCATCAATGCTGCCAATGCGCGCTGGGGCAGCCTGTTCGATGCGCTGTATGGCTCTGACGTCATTCCCCGGGACAAGGCACGGGATGCATCGTCTGCCGGCTACGATCCGGCGCGCGGTTCTGCCGTCATCGCCTATTCGACCGACTTTCTCGATCTTTCAGTACCGCTGAAGGAGGCCTCTCACGCGGATGTCGTTCGTTATACGGTCAGTATTCCGATGCGCTATGCCGAGTGCCATGCGGAACTAAAGGACGGTCGAACAGTTGGATTTGCAGACAAGCGTCGCTTCATCGGCTGGACCGGCTACGGTTCGCGCAAATCGCTTCTATTCATGAACAACGGCCTGCATATCGAGATACAGGTGGATCCGGAGCATCCCGTTGGTTGCGATGCCCCCGGACACATTCACGACATTATTCTGGAAGCTGCGCTCACAACCATCCAGGATTGCGAGGATTCAGTCTCTGCCGTCAATGCCCAAGAAAAGACTGGTGTTTATCGGAACTGGCTGGGCCTGATGCAGGGTAAGCTCGAGGCAACATTCGAGAAGAACGGCCGCACACGAACGCGGAGGCTCAACAGAGAGCGCAAATTCATTGGTATAGATGGCAGCGAGGTCATCCTGCCCGGTACCAGTGTCATGATGGTGCGCAACACCGGACTCCTGATGACGACGGATGTGGTGCTGGACAGACAGGGTGATGAAGTTTTTGAGGGCCTGCTCGATGCGATCATCACGACTGCCTGCGCGATCAGCAACTCTCGCCAAAAGAACCAGCTGATTAACAGCCAGGCGGGGAGCATCTACATCGTCAAACCCAAGCTGCACGGACCCGATGAGGTCGCGTTCGTAAATACATTATTTTGTCAGGTCGAGAAACTTTTCGAACTGCCGCGCAACACGATAAAGATCGGCATCATGGATGAGGAACGCCGGACAACTGTCAATCTCCGGGAATGTATACGGGCCGTGCGGGGGCGGCTTGCATTTATTAACACCGGGTTCCTGGATCGAACCGGCGACGAGATACACACGAGCATGTGTGCCGGCCCGGTACTGCCAAAAGAATCGATCAAGCAACAGCCCTGGCTGAAAGCATACGAAAACTGGAATGTTGACACTGGTATCAGCTGCGGAATGCGCGGGAAAGCGCAAATTGGCAAGGGCATGTGGCCGATGCCGGATGAGATGCGACGTATGATCGACGAAAAGCGGGCGCACCCTGAGTTGGGTGCCAACTGCGCCTGGGTGCCGTCACCGTCTGCCGCTACGTTACACGCCATGCACTACCACGAGATCGACGTCGCCGCGCGGCAGAAGATTATTGCAAAGCGGCGTGCTGCCAGCCTGGAGGACATACTCACGCCGCCGATCGCCAAAGCGAGTGAACTGGATGCGGAAACGGTGCAGCGGGAGCTGGACAATAATGCGCAAAGCATTCTTGGCTACGTCGTTCGCTGGATCGACCAGGGAGTCGGCTGTTCGAAAGTGCCCGATATCCACGAAATCGGATTGATGGAAGATCGTGCGACGCTGCGAATCTCCAGCCAGCACATCGCAAACTGGCTGATCCACCGTATCTGCTCAGAGGAACAGGTCCGCGAAACCTTCAAACGGATGGCACAGATCGTAGACGATCAGAATGCAGGCGACGCTGCGTATCGACGAATGAGTGACGACCTTGATCGAAGCCTGGCATTTAAGGCGGCGTGCGACCTGGTCTTCAGCGGTGCCGCACAGCCGAACGGCTATACGGAACCGTTGCTGCACGAGTATCGGAGGCGAAAGATACTGTCTCTATTGGCGTAATATCAATCTTCGTGTGCGGTCGTAGAGGGCGCCACTCGCGATCTCGGGGACGGGTTACCTGTTAAAGAAATAAGGAAACTGTTCATGGAATTCGGGCCGTCATCAGAATGTAAATCCAACGCCTATCTCTGGAGCGAAACCTGCAGCCTTCTATGTGACGCCGAACCCGCTGTTGAGTTTCAGTATCCCGCCGGGCCTCAGGGTCAACTAAGCCTCTCCAATAATGCTGACTTCGTCCTCTTCGCCCTCGATCATTGACGCGTTTCAGGTATTCAAGTGCGTATTCGCCAGGTGCGACTTTATCCTCCTCATCATCGTAGGCAATCGACACTCTGCGGTGCAAGGTTCCCCGGTCAAAGCCGCGGATGAACCCGGTACCCACGGCGAACTCAACGTCAGTGGCACCAAACAGGACTTGCGTGTCCTGAAACGGGAATTCCACTTTACAAAAACTGTACAGTGCCGGACGATCGGGTGATTCGTTTCGCCAGAGTCAACGCAACTGTGCCTCGGCTCCGGCAAATCCGGACTTTTTCGTTCGTACTGGCAGGGGTGATGAGTCGGACGCTGCTTTATCCAAAGCCGCAGATGCGTACAGCTCCGCTTCGAACTCGAATGCGAGCTTGTCGCTAAAGCCATTACCGATGAACAGAACGGCTGCGTGCTCTCTACCTTCGCCGAAAAATTCGTCTTAGCCGACCACCGTGGGCCGTGGAAATCCGAGCTCACGCGGATCGTACTCTTCGTCATTGTTGCTCGAATATTCGTAGAACGGATAGGCCATCCATTGACCACTCTCAATAAGGTTCCGAACAATGGCGTCGGCATGCCCGGACCACGGTCCTGAAGGTAGTCGGGTAGCGGTTCGTCTGCGCCGGCGGCACGGCTTGAAAGAAGAACGAAGGCGAGGAACAAGGTGCAAGGAGCAAAAGGCGGACAGCGCACGGTTGATCTCCGGTGCATTGGCAGGAACAAAGCACTACGCACGTCGCCGCGCAGGGTTTGCACCGTCTTTTCTGGTTAGTCGGGCGAAACACCGGAAATCGGTCGTCCGCAGAATGAGGGGTCGAACCGATTTTATTCAACCAGCCTCGGCCTGCCATACGCGCAAGGTATCGATTAATTCGGTTCGACCCCTTAATTTCCCTCCGAGCTATTTTTGCAGGCCGCTAGCCTTTCGGAGGAAAATATGGAAGGTCCCAAAGCGGAAAGACCCGCGATATTGCCGACAGGCCCAACGGGTGTTTGAATTCCCCTGCAGCAATGGCCTCCTTGATCTCTTCGAGCGTCATGAGATGTACACGGATTGCTTCCCCTGCATCCGGCGCAGGTTCCTGCACGACCACTACTTCTTCTGCCAGCCAATGATGGCAAAGGTTATTGTGAATCGCCGGATTTGCCTGCACGGACCCCAAATAACGCCAGCGACCCTCACCGAAACCGGTTTCTTCCAGGAGTTCGCGTTTACCGGCCGCCAGCGAATCCTCTCCGGGGTCTACCATTCCGGCAACTGGCTCAGTCGTTAATCTGCCGACGCCAAACCGAAACTGTTCCACCATGACGACTCTCTCATCGGATGTGACAGCAACTACCGTTACCCAGTCGGGGGCCTCCAACACCATCCGCTGGAATTTCTCCGCCGTGGTGGGGTGCTGCATTGTGTCGAAACGCACGTTGAAAAGCGGCAACTCCGGCCCGGTCTCGCTGTCCAGTTTGTGCCACGTCAGGGAATCGCCGATCTTGGTCATAGCCTCTCCATTTTCATTTGCAGTTTTCGCGGGTCGAACCGAATTAACTGGCACGCCGAATATCTGTCGGAACCGCAGTGCTATATGAGTGTCGCCTAAATCGGTTCGACCCCTTTTTCCTTTTTCTTTACGCGAGCAGCCCCGGATAGGCAATTTCGACTGCGGTGTAGATGCCGAAACCGCCAAACATCAATCCCCAGAATCGTAGTGGAAACCAGCAGAAGTCATGTTTGATCTTAAATTTCCCGGTCTCGCCCGTTTCGTCATCGACGACGGTCATTGATGATGCTCCGTTCTGCAGCCGATAGTGTAGATTCCAGATAAATACGCCGCTCACCACGGCAGCAATTGCCGTAATCACCTCGTCCTGAACACTGATGTTGAGCAAGCTCGTCAGTCCCATCAGGCCAAGCGTCGACAACGACGCAGACAGCGGAACCATGTAACCCTTTCCTGACCAAGTAAAAAACATAGCTGGTTTCTCCCAATGTAAGCAATGCCTATTTGTGCATGCGCAAACGAGGGGGAAACTGCGCCAAACAATTCAGCGCAGGTTTA
>JAJFKP010000061.1 GCA_021773135.1 Woeseiaceae bacterium
CAGCGGTCCCTTGGCGGTCAGAGGAATCATACCCCTGACCAACGACGTCGACGTCATCTGCAGTGATGCGGTATGGGAGCAGGTTAGCCAGCTTGGACGTGTTGAGTATCTTCCGGAATACGACGTCAGTATCGTCACCATGTCCGACGGCGCTCTATCATTCGGCACAAAGTGGGGCATTGGAAATTTTAACATCGATGAGCTGATTGCCACGGCAGAGGTCGTGGACGGCCTCCCTTTCGTCAGACTGGAACATGTCATCAGTTACAAGAAAATTCGTTCCAGCGAGAAGGATTTACAACATCTCGAGGCGCTGGAAAATTTTCGCCGGCAAATATAAGGAACAGCTTGCAGCATTCTCAATTGTCACAGTTGTAGAAAGCTTGACCAAATGTCGGCGCGCTGCCGTTACTGCCATATGGTAAAGGTAGCTTTTCTATTGCGATAGTTTTAGCAGCGCACCGGGATGACCTTGTTGTGCCGCCCGGCGATACCATCGCATGGCTTCCTGACTATCCTTAGTGACACCACTTGCACTGGCATACATGGAGGCCAGGTAATACTGCGCCTCCATGTTTCCCTGTTCTGCTGCCAATCTGTACCAATGCGCCGCTGCTTCGAAATTTTGAGCTACCGCGAGTCCCAATTCATTAAATCTGCCAAGGTTGTATTGTGCGCGTGCATGTCCCTGCTCTGCAGCGCGTCGATACCAATGAGCAGCTGCGCCGACATCCCGCATTACCCCGTAACCCATTTCATGCTGATAGCCAAGGGCATTTTGGGAATCCGCATATCCCTGTTTGGCGGCCTTGCGAAACCAGAGATTGGCCAACTCGTCGTTCTGCTCGACACCTTGGCCGTGCGTGTAGTTGGAAGCTAGGACATGTTGCGCTTTCGCAAAGCCCTGGTTAGCGGCTTGGCGATACCAAAAGGCGGCACGCTCGGGGTCCTTCGCAACGCCGTAACCGTAGGCTAACATGAAACCCATCTTGTACTGCGCCTCGACATACCCTTGTTCCGCTGCAATAAGATCCCAACACGCCGCTAATGAATCACTTTGCGGCACACCATTGCCGTTACGATAAGACAGGCCCAGGCTCCATTGCGCTTCCACATCACCCTGCGCCGCAGCAGTTCTGAGGTATCTCGCTTTATCGGAATTCCCAGCTCCCTGCCCGGCGTTCTCACTGCACGAATCACATTCGACAATGCTGCAAGGGGATGCTATCTGGGCGTGCACGGGAATCGCCAAAAACACGACAATTAGCGGGCAAATCATTCGCATGACGCTCTCCTGCTGAATGTCAGCAGCCCGGCAGACTTCGGGTCCTTCGGGGAGTCGATCCATGGCTTCTCGAGGAAGCGAAGGCCCGTGGCGTTGCGTGCCTGGCTCTGGCCAGGATCGCCATTTTCAGATTTTAGAAGCGCTAATTATACCATGTGCTCAAAGAGTTTTCGCTGGTGTGATTGATACCTGTACGCTATGAGAAGCTTGTTTCTTATGCGAATGGTGAGCACTGGTGCGGTCAGAAGCCTTTCTTGCGGTGCGTTTTGATCGTCGCCAGACGTCGAAGTTTCTGCGGCTTCGCCGTCCGCAACGGGTCTGCTGCCGATGATGCAGAAGCCATTGCCGAACGGGTCGGAACAAAACGCGACCGACGGATGGTCGCCGCCCACGAACTTTTGCTCACATCTTGCACCGCCGCCTAATGCGGCAGATAAGACTGCAGAAATCCTCTACCGAGAAATCCACATGAACGGGCGTCCAATGTCGTTCATTGTGACATGCGCCGTTGCTGCCCTCTGCAGGCCTCGTACCCGCAGGCTTCTCGAGCAGGCCGATTTCCACCTCACCACATTTCAGGATTACGTACCCCTCGACGGGTCGCTTGCTCTTTGCAAACCCAAAAGTCTCGCAATACAAAGCCAGGCCTTCATCAATGCTGGGGACGTCAATCGACACGGTGTACTTCATCCAGCAACTTTATTGGTAAATTGCCCGGTCACCAATCAGGCGATCGATATACCAGTGTGAAGTCCGTCGTCGGAATCGACGACGGCATCCTGGCGCGTTATTTTCGTTTAGTAACTGCGAGTCATCGACACTGTTCGAGTGTCGCCTCAGATCACAATCTTCCCGGGCACTCGAGTCAGTGTCCACTCCCGGGAACCAGTGTGACGATAACATTGCCCTCGCTATCAAGCAGGTTGGCGCGATTGCCGTCACTGCTAAAGTCTGTCGTTTGCTGGACCGCTTCCATGAATGCCAGCTCTCGATTCATGATTTCGTCTGAACACGCCATGCGGGTTGACGCCAGTTGACCGACACCGATACCGGAATCCGATTTTTCCAGTGACCCGGAGAAGCGATTGCAGCCGCCGTGGCCGGTTATGCTGCCATCAACTTCAAAAAGAATAAATATGCCGCTGTCTTCAGGTATCGCTGCCGAACCGACTGTTACGGGTCGCCAGCTTATGCCGGTTATTTCCGCGCCACCTCCGCCCACCATGCTCATTTGCCGCCCTTGCAGCATGACGAGGGCGAAACCGGCGAGAAACAGCAAAAAGAATACAAACCCCATCATCGATTTCATTTTATCACTCGTCGTATCTGTGTTTGGCGGAACCTGAAAACACGCGCACGTACAGGTTCCTGACAATTCGTCACAACCATGCAGGCTCAAGCGGCAACCGGCCTGATCGCAGCTGTCGCCATGAATTTACTGAGTTGCAACTGTACCTGACATAATCATAAGCGAATTCAACCGTCCGTTGCGTGACACGCTTAGAAGAATTTAACAGCGATTTTTGCGAGAATTCGGGCACTAACAAGAATAACTGCATGACCCGAAATGACAATGTGACTGGCACCATGGACCAAGGGAGGCAGGTCTTGAAAGGTACACTTTCTATTGCGCTCCTCGTTCTCGTTGCGCTGCTGCCGGTGGCGAGTAAAGCAGACGAAGAAATACAGTCTGAGTCCGAAACGGCTGCTCCTGATGCAACTACCCCTACTTTCGACTCATTGCAAACCGATTCAAAGTACGCGCCGCGTTGGCGCCTGTTGCAGCGACCGTTAACAACCGCCTATTCTGAAAACTGGTCGAACCCAATGTCAGATATTCATTTTCTCGACGCCAGCACTATGGCACGCGTTACCAGGATGCGAAAGCTGTCGCTGTTGACATTGGCTCGTGCCGGTCAGGGGCGCCTGTTCCTGGGTGTCAGTGAAAAAGGCGTTTTAGGCGTTCACTTCAGCGCTATTGCGCTGCGCGGTAATGATGACTACGTGGAACTGGCCCGAATGCCTTACCTGACTCCTGCCGAAGATGAAGAAGCAGAGGGTAATTTCAATTAGGCAGCATCGGCCTTCTTGGGGTCGTAACCCAGATTAGGCGCCAGCCAACGCTCCGCCTCAGCCAAAGTAAATCCTTTTCGTTCGGCAAATGATGAGACCTGCTCGCGCGATATCTTACCAACAGAAAAATAGCGGGCCTCTGGATGGGAAAAGTAAAAGCCACTAACCGCTGCCGTAGGAATCATTGCAAACGATTCCGTTAACTTGAGACCGATTGACTTCTCAACGTCGAGGAGGCGCCAGAGCCTGCCCTTCTCAGTATGATCCGGGCAGGCAGGATAACCAGGCGCAGGGCGAATACCGCGATACTGCTCGGCAATCAACGCATCAATTTTGAGATCTTCACTATTGTCGTACGCCCAGAACTCTTTGCGTGTGCGCTCGTGCATGAATTCCGCCAGCGCTTCTGCCAGCCGGTCTGCAAGTGCTTTCAACATGATACTGCTGTAATCGTCGAGTTCAGCTTCGAAGCGTGCAACGTGTTCGTCAATGCCAATTCCGGCCGTCGCGGCGAAGGCACCAATGTAGTCAGAAACACCGCTTGAGACTGGCGCCACATAGTCAGCCAGGCAGAAGTGGTGCTGACCAGCGGGTTTGCTCCTCTGTTGTCTGAGATGAGACAAGCGTACGAGCTCCTGCTCTCTCGCGTCATCACTGAACACCCGAAGATCATCATGGTCAATCGAGTTCGCCGGGAAAAACCCAAGCACCGCGTTTGCTTTCAGCCATTTCTCGGCCACGATCTTGTCCAGCATGACTGACGCGTCGCTGAAGAGAGATCGCGCAGCCTCACCGACTACCGGGTCGCTCAGGATTGCCGGATACTTGCCATGGAATTCCCAGGCATTAAAAAACGGCATCCAGTCAATGTAGTCTGTAAGTATCGCAAGGTCGATATCCTCGAAAATGCGTGTACCCGTGAAAGTTGGAACCGGAGGTGTATAGGTGTTCCAGTCAACCGGAAACCGGTTGTCCCTCGCCTGCTGCAGTGACAATTGTGGCGACAGCCGTGTTTTGCCGGCGTGTCGTTCACGTCTTTGCGCATTCTCCTCGCGCGTTTTCAGGACAAGTGCCGCTCGGGTATCTGTCTCCGTCAGCGCCTGCGCCACGCCAACCGATCTCGATGCGTCCTTAACGTAGATGACGGGACCTTCGTAATTGGGTTCGATTTTTACGGCTGTATGTGCGGGCGAAGTGGTCGCGCCGCCGATCAGCAATGGCAAGTCAAAATCGAGTCGCTCCATCTCGCTCGCAACATGCACCATCTCATCCAGGGACGGCGTGATCAGCCCGGACAATCCGATTATCTGCGCGTTTTCGCGACGTGCGGTTTCAAGGATTTTCTCGCAGGAGACCATGACGCCGAGATCGATTACCTCGAAGTTGTTGCACTGCAGGACTACTCCGACAATGTTTTTGCCAATATCGTGAACATCACCTTTCACAGTGGCCATGACGATTTTGCCGTTTGTTTCTACGACCCCACCCTTTTCTTCTTCGATAAATGGCACCAGGTGCCCAACCGCTTTTTTCATGACCCGTGCGGATTTAACGACCTGTGGCAAGAACATCTTGCCTTCACCAAACAAATCGCCAACGACATTCATTCCAGACATAAGCGGCCCTTCGATGACATCGAGCGGCCGGGTAGCCGCCAATCGGGCCAGTTCGGTATCCTCAACGATAAACTCGTCTATGCCGTTCACGAGCGCGTGTTCGAGACGCTTGCCGACGTCGTTCTCACGCCAGCTCATGTCTTTGGCCTTTGCGTTTTGCCCGCCGGCCTTACCTTTATAGCCCTCCGCGACGTCCAGCAGTCTTTCGGTCGCATCGTCTCGACGATTCAGCACGACGTCCTCTACGGCATTGCGCAGTGATTCAGGAAGATCCTGGTAAATGGCCAGTTGTCCGGCATTGACAATCCCCATATCCATACCCGCCTTTATCGCGTGGTACAGAAACACCGAATGTATGGCTTCGCGAACAAGGTTATTGCCGCGAAACGAAAACGAGACGTTGCTGACACCGCCACTGACGAGAGCATGAGGCAGAAGCTTTTTGATGCGGCGGGTTGCCTCAATAAAATCGAGACCGTAGCTATTGTGCTCTTCGATTCCGGTCGCGACCGCGAAAATATTGGGATCGAAAATAATATCCGCAGGATCAAAACCTACCTTATCGACCAATATGTCGTAGGAGCGTTTACATATATTTACCTTTCGATCGACACTATCAGCCTGGCCCTTCTCATCAAATGCCATAACGATAACGGCAGCGCCATAATCACGCACCAGCCTCGCCTGACTAATGAATATGTCCTCGCCTTCCTTGAGACTGATCGAATTAACGACGCCTTTGCCCTGCACGCACTGGAGGCCGGCCTCGATGACAGACCACTTTGACGAATCGATCATGACCGGGACGCGTGCCACATCCGGTTCGGATGAAATCAGGTTCAGGTACGTCACCATGGCATGCTCGGAGTCCAGCATACCCTCGTCCATGTTGACGTCGACAATCTGCGCACCATTTTCGACCTGCTGGCGTGCAACCTGTACGGCATCACCGTAATTTCCCGCCTCGATCAACTTGCGAAACACCGCGGACCCGGTAACGTTGCTGCGCTCGCCTACGTTCACGAACAGGTCATCCGGACCGAGATTGACCGGCTCAAGTCCGGACAACCGGCAGCGTACAGCGACCTCGGGTACCTGCCGCGGCGATTTTCCGTCAATTTCGTCGCGCAACGCACTGATATGAGCCGGCGTCGTGCCACAACACCCGCCGACGAGATTAACCAGCCCACTCGTGACAAATTCGCCAACCACCTCGGCCATATGTTCAGGTGACTCATCGTATTCACCAAACTCATTCGGCAATCCTGCATTCGGATGCGCGCTGACATAAGTATCGGCAATGCGCGACAACTCTGCGACGTAGGGCCGCAGGTCATCGGCTCCGAGCGCACAGTTCAGGCCAATCATGAAAGGGTCTGCATGCCTGACGGAGTTCCAGAATGCCTCGGTCGTCTGACCTGACAGGGTGCGGCCTGATGCATCGGTAATCGTTCCCGAGATCATGACGGGCAAAGTGACGCCGGTGGTTTCGAAACTGCGCTTTATGGCAAATATTGCTGCCTTGGCATTCAGCGTGTCGAAGATGGTTTCCACCATCAAGAAATCGGCACCGCCTTCAATGAGTGCTGTTGCTGCATGCTGATAGGTCTCGGCGAGCTGAGCAAAAGTAATGTTGCGAAAGCCCGGATCGTTGACATCGGGCGAGATGGACGCGGTCCTGTTTGCCGGTCCGAGCACACCGGCAACATAGCGGAGTTGCCCGGTCGCGGCAGCACAAGCATCGGCTGCGTGCCGGGCAAGTTTCGCTGCTGCTGTATTCAGTTCGGTAACCAGCGATTCCATGCCGTAGTCACCCATCGATGGTGAATTGGCATTAAAGGTGTTGGTCTCGATAATATCGGCGCCAGCTTCGAGAAATTGTCCGTGTATATCTGCAATTATTTCGGGCTGAGTTAAGGTCAACAGATCATTGTTACCCTTCAGGTCCGACGGCCAGTCCTTGAAACGCTCGCCACGATAATCTTCTTCCTTGAGCTTGAAGCTCTGAATCATCGTGCCCATGGCACCGTCAAGAAGAAGCGTGCGCTCGCGCAGTGCCTGTTTTAATGACTCTATTCGAGACTGTCTTTCCATTACGCTGCAACCTGTTTTCGACGGACGCCGATCGCGTGACAGATCGCGAATGTCAGTTCATGGCGATTCAACGTGTAAAAGTGAAATTCTTCGACGCCTTCGCGTTTCAGTAGCGCCACCTGTTCAATTACCACGCTCGCGGCAATCAGCTTGCGAGTCTCGGCGTCTTCCTCCAGGCCTTCAAAGCGTTCCGTTAACCAGTCCGGTACAGAAGCACCGCACTGTTCGGCAAAACTCTGCAACTGGGGAAAGCGGGTGATAGGAAGAATACCGGGAATTATCGGCGCATCGATTCCCACGTCTGCGCAACGATCCCGAAACCGCAAATACTGGCTGACGTCGAAGAAGAACTGTGTGATGGCTGACGATGCGCCGGCATCAATCTTGCGTTTCAGGTTCTGAAGATCCGCTTCTGCACTGATCGCCTCGGGGTGTACTTCGGGGTATGCCGCCACCGCCACCTCAAAATCGGCAATTTTTTTCAGCCCGGCCACCAGATCGGCTGCATACGCATAGCCATCCCGATGTGGTTGATATGCGACGACATTTCGCGGCGGGTCGCCACGCAGCGCAACCAGGTGACGAATTCCCATGTCCCAGTATTCGCGGGCTATTTCATCGATCTCGGCCTTGCTCGCGCCAACGCAAGTCAGGTGCGGTGCGGCTGTGAGATCCGTTTGTGTCAGGATTCGCTCGACCGCTGCATGGGTGCGTTCGCGCGTCGATCCATCTGCCCCATAGGTCACCGACACGAAACGAGGCTTCAAAACACCAAGGTGTTCGATCGACGACCAGAGCGTTTTTTCCATGGCCTCGTTTTTTGGCGGGAAAAACTCAAATGAAACAGCAACAGTATTCTTGGGTTCCGGCATGATTCTGTAATCTCTAGGCAGCGGCGTCTCGCTCGTCCGCGAGAGTCGCGACCGAAACAAGCCAGACAGGTTCTTTTTTCGGCGCGAGGCGCGCCGGTGACAATCGCAATCCGGACTCTTTGCACCACAGTGCCAACAAGCCCTGGATCTCTGCAGACGGACGGTTTAATACTGATTCCAGCACGAATAGCCGCCCGCCGGGTCGCAGCAGGCGAACCGCTTCGGCAAGCGCGCGAACGGGACTGCGGGCATCGAGCAAAACGTCGTCAATGATGATTGTGTTGAATTGTTGATCGTCAAAGGGCAGTCGATACATGTCTCCCTTACGCAGGCTGCAGTTGGGAATGCCGGCGAGCATTAGCTCGGCCCGCGCAAGCTGCCGGGCATCGCTGTCAATGTCGACGCCGATGGCACGATTTGCGCGGCTGGCGAGTAGCTTGAGGATGGCGCCGCGACCGCAGCCGATATCCAGCAGATCACCGACGGGCGCCGTCACCGTGAGGTCCAGGATGACACGGTGCAGGACCCGATCCGCCGCTTCGTCACCGCGAGCAATGCCGGCATTTTCAACACGCTGTCCACGGCCCGCCCGCAGCAACTTCCAGTCGGCCTCAAATAGCGGATCCTGTTCGGGGATCAGCTCCAGCAGGCGGCGCAACGCGATCGGTGCAACCTCTGCGGACGGCACGCGGTAGAAAACCCGCTTGCCATCGCGAAAGCGCTGCAGCATTTCAGCATCGCACAGCTGCTTGAGTTGCTGGGATATTCGCGGCTGGCTCTGGCCAATGACCCGCGTCAGTTCCGAAACGCTGCATTCACCTTGCCGGCACAGGGCCACGAGGCGCATGCGCGTTGGGTCAGCGAGTGTCTTCAGCTGTTGCAGGAACGTCTCGGTTGCCGGTTGCATAAATATATAAACATTTTTTTATATAAATCTGCAAACAGTCTATCACGCGCTCAGCCAATTCGGGAGTAGCAGCGTTCGCAAACGGGAACTCGCAGCGGCGAATCAGTGAATTGAAGCGCTGCCTTTTTGTACCTGATCTGCAAACACCCGGCTGACATCAACCGAGTCGAACACGCGCCTGCGGCCACAGAACTCGCAGGTCACCTCGACGCGCCCTGACTCAGCGAACGCGGCCCGCGTCTCTGCCTCGCCAAGCATCCGCAGGACTTCTTCAACTCTGGACTGCGTGCAGCGACAATGAAAACGCACCGGCCTTGCGTGAAATACGCGTAGGTCATCCTCAGCAAACAGCTTCTGCAGTAGCTGCGAGGTTGCACCTTCCGCCAGGTCCTGCGCGCGCAAGGTAGCGATCAGGAAACCGAGTCGCCGCCAGTCATCTTCCGCGATGGGTTGTTCGCCTGGCATTTGTTGCAACAGTATTCCGCCACAGAAAGTCGCTTCGCTGACGATCGCGAGATGGCTGGGAACCTGCACCGACCTTGCGAAGTAATTTTCCAGACTGGCGGCAAGCGAATCCGGGCAGATTTCCACAATTCCCTGGTACGGACGCTCCATGGCACCGGCATCAACAGTGACCGCGCAGCGGGCATTGGTGACCATGCTGGCGAAAGTCGCATCGTCGGGCACCTCGGTCGCCGTCGCCATGCCGCGGATATCCAGACTGTCGGTGCTTTGCATGACGAGCATTGCAAGCGGCCCGTTGCCCGTTACCTGCAGCGTTACCGATCCGTCGAATTTTAAACTTTGTGCAATCAACGTCGTCGCGGCAGCAGACTGACCAAGCACATCTGCGACGGGGCCGGGGTATTTGTGCTCGCCCTGCATTCTTTGCCAGGCAACATCAAGTTGCACCAGCGCACCTCGCACATTGAGGGCGTCGAACACAAATGGAATAACTGAATCTTTGGATGACATGTTTAGCGTGAACCGGGCTTTCGTTTCAAAAATCTCTAGGACAGTTTCTGCCTGATAATTTCGTTGACCTGGCCGGGATTGGCTTTCCCGCCGGTTTCCTTCATTACCTGCCCGACAAAGAAACCCAATAGCCTGTCCTTGCCGGCACGATACTCGGCGACCTGCCCTGGGTTCGCATCAATCACGGCGTCTACTATCGCTTCGATCGCGGAATTGTCCGTAATTTGTTGCAGCCCTTTCGCTGCGATTATCTCGTCTGCAGTGCCCTCACCTGCCCACATTGCATCGAATACTTCTTTCGCAATCTTGCCGGAAATGGTGTTGTCCGCAATGCGGTTCAGCAAAACGGCCAACGCATCGGCCGCGATATGGCTGTCCTGTATGTCTAAGCCGTCCTTGTTGAGTAACGCAGACAAATCGCCGATTACCCAGTTGGCTGCTAACTGCGGCCGGGTAGCGGACTTCTCGACGACGACTTCAAAGTAGTCGGACAACGGTCGGCTGACGGTCAGTATGTCAGCGTCTGCCTCCTTCAATTCATACCGGTCGACGAAGCGCTGCTTTTTTGCATCCGGCAGTTCAGGCAGCGTCTGCCGAACCGCCTCAATAAATTCGGCGTCCAGCACAACCGGTAGCAGGTCGGGGTCCGGGAAATACCGGTAGTCGTTGGCTTCTTCCTTGGAACGCATCGACCGCGTCTCATCGTTGTCTGAATCATAGAGCCTGGTTTCCTGAACGACCTCGCCACCGTCCTCAATGATCTCTATCTGGCGTTCGACCTCGAAATTGATTGCCTTCTCGACGAAGCGAAATGAATTCAGGTTCTTGATCTCGGCCCGCGTGCCCAGTTTCTCCTGCCCAAGCGGGCGAACCGACACATTGGCATCACAGCGGAAGGAGCCCTCCTGCATGTTGCCGTCTGATATTTCAAGGTAGCGGACGATCGAATGAATTTTCCGCATGTAGGCCACCGCCTCTTTCGCCGAACCCAGTTCCGGTTCCGACACAATTTCCAGCAATGGCGTACCAGCGCGATTCAGATCGATTCCCGAAGAATTTTCAAATCCTGTATGTATTGATTTACCGGCGTCTTCTTCAAGATGCGCGCGCGTTATTCCGATACGTTTTTCAACGCCGTTTTCATCGAGGATATGAAGCTCGCCGCCCTCGACGATGGGTAACTCGTACTGGCTGATCTGATAACCCTTCGGCAAATCAGGATAGAAGTAGTTCTTGCGTGCGAAGATGGAGCGTTCCGCGACGCGCGCATTGATCGCGAGTCCGAACTTGGCGGCCATGCGGACGACCTCGGCGTTCAGGACCGGCAATACACCCGGGTAACCTAGGTCGACAAGGTTCGCCTGTGTATTGGGCTCCGCACCGTAAGCAGTTGAAGATCCGGAGAAAATCTTGCTCCTGGTTGCAAGCTGCGTGTGAATCTCGAGGCCAATGACCACTTCCCAGCGCCCGCTCACGCGTAGTCCTCCGGGCCCCGGCTATGCCAGTCGGTGAGCTGCTGATACTGGTGCGCGCAGGACAAGAGCCTGGCCTCCGCAAAGTGCGGTCCGACCAGCTGCAGCCCAACAGGCAGGTCGTCGACAAACCCGCAGGGCAGTGAAATGCCAGGAAGTCCCGCGAGATTGGCGCCGATCGTGTAGATATCATTAAGGTACATCGTAATCGGGTCGTCGGTTTTTTCTCCCAACGCAAATGCGGTGGTGGGTGCGGTCGGACCGGCGATGATATCCACCTTCGCGAACGTTTCGCTGAAATCCCGACTGATCAGCTGCCTGACTTTTTGCGCTTTAAGATAGTAGGCATCGTAGTAGCCTGCGGAGAGCACGTAGGTGCCGGTCATGATGCGTCGTTTCACTTCCGCCCCGAATCCTTCACCGCGCGAGCGACAATAAAGGTCAAGCAGGTCTTTTGGATTTTCTGCACGATGACCAAAGCGAACGCCATCGAAGCGCGACAGATTGGACGAACATTCGGCGGGTGCGACTACGTAGTAGGTTGGCACCGATAATCCGATGCTCGGCAAATCGACTTCTACCAGGCTCGCGCCGGCTTCCTCAAGCGCACGTAACGATGCCCGAACCCGATCAGCACATGCAGCGTTTAAACCCGCATCAAAATGCTGACGTACCATACCGATTCGCAAACCCTTCACAGAATCTGCGAGCCCTGCCGTGTAATCCGGTACCGGCTGATCCGCACTTGTCGAATCCCTGGCATCGATGCCCGCCATTGCGTTCATTAAAAGCGCCGCATCTTCGGCGGAGCGGGTGATCACGCCCGCCTGGTCGAGGCTGGACGCGAATGCCACCATGCCGAAACGCGATACGCGACCGTAGGTCGGCTTCAATCCAACCGTGCCCGTGAGTGCTGCCGGTTGACGGATAGAACCGCCGGTATCGGTGCCGGTCGCCGCCGGTACCAGTCGAGCGGCAACCGCGGCCGCCGAGCCGCCGGACGAACCGCCGGGCGACAAGCGCGTATCCCACGGATTGGTTACCGGTCCGAAAAAACTGGTTTCATTGGAAGAGCCCATGGCGAATTCATCCATGTTCGTCTTCCCGAGCATGATCGCACCGGCGTCCGCGAGGCGCGACACAACCGCGGCGTCGTAAGGCGAAACAAAGTCCCGCAGAATACGAGAGCCGCATGTGGTCCGCACGCCCTTCGTACAGAACAGGTCTTTGTGGACGATCGGCAGACCATTCAGCGGACCGCCCTTGCCGGCGGCACGGTTCGCATCGGCAATCGCTGCCTGTGCGAGTGCGGCGTCCGCCGTAACCGTCACGAATGCGTTCAGGGAACCCTGGTGGTGGTCGATGCGTGCCAGCAGGGTCTCGGTCAGCTCACGCGATGAAAATTCACCGTCCGCAAGGCCCGTTCGCAGCTGGGCGAGTGTTCGCAGATGCAACGCATTTCCCGCCCGGTTTGATGTCATTCGATCACCTTCGGTACCAGGTAGTAACCCTCCTCTGTAGAGGGTGCGTTTTGCTGGTGGTAATCGCGCTGATTCGTTTCGGTCACCGCATCGGGTCGCAATCGCTGCGACATGTTGAGGGGATGCGCCATCGGTATGACGCCATCGGCCGGCGCCGCCTGCAGCTGATCGACGAAATCCACGATTTTGGAGAGTTTATCGACAACGTCGTCGAACTCACTGTCCTCTAGCTGGAGGCGCGCGAGTGTCGCGATGTGCTGAACCTGTTCTTTTGATAGTGACACGGGAATATCCGGATTTACGTGCCGGACCAGACGTCCGAGGGGATAAGCGGCAGCAATGATACACGCCGTCTTGTGCAATGTCGTGTCCATTGTTACATTGCAGCGTTGATTTGCCTCGCGGGACTCTGGCCCCACATGCTTAAGAACATCCTAGGTTATTTCTCCAACGATTTATCGATCGATTTGGGGACTGCCAACACACTTATTTACTCCCGCGGACACGGCATTGTGCTCGATGAACCGTCTGTGGTCGCAATTCGCGAGGATACGGGACGTGGCGGACGCGCTGTGGAAGCGGTCGGCGCCGAGGCGAAAAATATGCTCGGCAGAACGCCGGGCAACATCACGGCCATTCGGCCGTTGAAAGACGGTGTCATTGCCGACTTCACGGTCACCGAAAAAATGCTGCAGCATTTTATCCGCAAGGCGCATGGCACTCGCTATTTTCGACCAAGCCCACGCGTACTCGTGTGCGTACCGTATGGCTCGACTCAGGTTGAGCGCAGAGCTATCCGGGAATCGGCCGAAGGCGCTGGTGCTCGCAAGGTGCATTTGATTCCCGAGCCGATGGCCGCGGCTATCGGTGCCGGCATGCCCGTGCATGAGGCCCGTGGCTCAATGGTCCTGGACATCGGTGGCGGCACATCTGAAGTCGCCGTGATATCGCTGAACGGTATTGTTTATGCTGCGTCAGTTCGCATCGGTGGCGACCGATTTGACGAGGCGATTACCAACTACGTGCGCCGGAACTACGGCATTCTGATTGGTGAGGCAACCGCGGAACGCATCAAGCATGAAATCGGTTCTGCGTTTCCGGGTCAGGAGGTCCGCGAGATTTCCGTCAAAGGCCGCAATTTGTCGGAAGGCGTGCCCCGCAGTTTCACGCTGAATAGCAACGAGATTCTTGAAGCGCTGCAAGAGCCGCTGCAGGGCATTGTCGGGGCGGTCAAGGAAGCGTTGGAACAAACGCCACCCGAACTGGGCGCGGATGTCGCGGAGCGCGGCATCGTATTGACCGGCGGTGGCGCCATGCTGCGCGACCTTGACAAGCTGCTCATGGAGGAGACCGGCCTGCCAGTGGTTATCGCCGACGATCCGTTGACCTGCGTCGCCAGAGGCGGTGGCCGCGTGATCGAATTGATCGATGAACATGGTCCCGCGGTGTTCGGCCTGGAATAGTAATAAAAAGAGTAGCAGGTACAAGAGAATCGGAATCCATTATGCGACTATACGGCGCTAATGGCCGCCTCCAAGTCTGACAATCAGTTCGGTTCCCCCTTTTTGCCCTCGCTTGGCCTGCGCTTCCTGTTGCTCGCGGGCCTGAGTATCCTGCTCCTGATCATTGATCATCGGGACAATCATCTCGACGCCGCTCGCAAAGCCATAGGCGCCACCGTTTACCCGCTGCGGGTCATCGTAGACGCGCCGGTGTCCACCTGGCGCTGGCTGACCGACACGACGGCCAGCCGCAACGATCTGCAGCTGGAAAATTCGCGCCTGAAAACGGAACGGCTGCTGACATTGGCCAGGCTGCAGCGTTATTCGGCGCTTGAGGCGGAAAATGCACGCTTAAGGGACATGCTGGAGGCACGGGCGACGGTGCGGGAACAGGTCCGGGTCGCCGAAATTCTGTCCGTCAGTTCGGATCCTTTTCGGCACCTGATCGTTCTGGACAAGGGCACTGTCGATAATGTTTATGACGGGCAGGCCGTCATCGATGCGAACGGCATCGTAGGCCAGGTGATCGAAGCCGGCGTCCTGTCGTCGCAAAGCATGCTGATAAGCGATCCGGGCCACGCCCTCCCCGTTGAAGTCAATCGCAACGGCTTGCGCACTATTGCTCGGGGCACGGGTGAGTTTGACAGTCTGGACCTGCCCTTTTTGCCCAACAACGCGGACATCGAGCCGGGCGACCTTTTGGTTTCATCCGGGCGTGGCGGCACCTTTCCGGCCGGCTACCCTGTTGCCGTCGTGGAGTCCGTCACCCGCATTCCGCAGGAGCCGTTTGCTTCCGTTTCCGCCCGACCGTCTGCGGCCCTGAACCAGGTGCGCGAAGTCATGTTGATCTGGTTAGCTGACGAACCCGATGAGCTGGAAGTTGATGCGGACGCTGCCGATGATGAAGAGGCAACTGACGCGGCCACCAGCGAAACAGAGGCCGAAATCGGCGATGCCATAGCAGCGCCTGTCGAGAACGACAGCGGAGAGTCAGATGAGTGAGCGTCGCGTGAGCCGCAACGTGCCGATCATCTTGAGCATTGTCATTGCATTAATGCTGGCCATTGCACCGCTGCCAGGCTGGGCCGAGCCTTATCGACCGGACTGGGTGGCTTTGACCCTCATCTACTGGGCCATGACACTGCCGCAGACTTATAGCGTCGGCAGCGCCTGGCTGGTTGGCCTGATTCTGGATGTCGCGCAGGGAACGCTCCTGGGTCAGCACGCGCTGGCGCTCTGCCTCGTTATCTATATAACGGTCAAGTTTCACCTGCAGTTCAGACAATTTCCATTGCTGCAGCTGTCGGCGACCGTCTTCGCACTATTGGCATTGCATCAGTTCATATTGTTCTGGATAAACGGCGTCGTTGGTGTAAATTCGCCAGCCGAAACATACTGGGGGCCGGTTATCAGCAGTACACTGATCTGGCCCTTGTTAACGATGTTCCTGGCCGGATTTCACCAAAGAGCGCGCAGATAATCATGAGCCTGTTCGCACCGATCAAAGACCACCATTCTGAAACCCAGATGTTCGCTGCGCGCGTCGCCCTGTGCTCCGTGATTTCGATCTTACTGCTGGGCATCGTCGTGGCCCGCCTGGTGCAGCTGCAAATCTATGACCATGAATTGTTTGCGAAGAAATCGCAGGGAAACCGGGTGCGAATTGAGGCGGTTCCGCCAACGCGAGGCCTGATATTCGATCGTCGCGGACGTGTGCTGGCTGAAAACCTACCCGCGTATCAACTTGAACTGATTCCGGAACAGGTTCCGGATCTGGATGACACGCTGGCACGGCTGGCCAATATTGGCCTGATCAAGGAAGAAGACATTCCACGATTTAACGGCCTGAGTGACTCGGGACCGCGTTTTAAACCCATAACATTGCGGTTTCGTCTGACCGAGGACGAAATCGCCAACTTCGCCGTACAGCGTCCGCGCTTTCCGGGTGTCGACCTGCAGCCTCGACTGGTCCGCCACTATCCGGACGGCAAGTTGATCGCGCATGCGATTGGATACGTGGGCGCACTCAGCACGGCAGACCTGGACCGCCTCGATGGAGCTGCCTACGCCGGTACGTCGCACACTGGAAAAACCGGCGTGGAGCACTTCAATGAAGAGCTGCTCCATGGTCATGTTGGTTTTCGGCAGGTGGTTACCAATGCGCTCGGACGCAAGGTGGCGGCCGAAACGCGCGACTTTTCAGACTCGCTGCCTGTCGGTGAAAGCCCGGAGCCCGGCGACAACCTGACCCTTAGCCTTGATCTCGACCTGCAGCGAATTGCGACCCAGGCCCTGGACGGCAAAAGGGGGTCAATTGTCGCGATCGACCCGGGCAACGGTGAAATCCTTGCGCTCGTGAGCGCACCGAGCTTTGATCCGAATGCGTTCGCGACAGGGATGAGTCCAAGCGAATACAACGCTTTGCAAAATAATGAGAATCGGCCCCTGTTCAATCGCGCGGTTCGTGGTAGTTATCCTCCTGGTTCAACCATCAAGCCGATGCTGGCGCTCGCCGCGTTGGAAGTAGGCGCAACCAATCTCACCAGGCGCACTGTTTGCGTCGGCTGGTACAGCCTGCCGGGCAGCTCACACCGATATCGCGACTGGCGGCGGCAAGGTCACGGCGAAGTTGACCTGCACGATGCGCTATCACAGTCGTGTGATGTTTATTTTTATGAAATCAGCCGGGACATCGGTATTGATACGATGCAGCAATATCTCGATCAGTTCGGCCTTGGTCATGCAACCGGCCTCGATATGGTTGGCGAATCGAGCGGGCTGGTGCCCTCGCGGGCATGGAAGCGCAGTGCGTTCTCCGAACGCGCCGACCAGGTCTGGTTTCCGGGTGAAACCATCATCGCCTCAATTGGTCAGGGCTATATGTTGGCAACACCGCTGCAGTTGGCGAACGCCGCGGCGGCGCTGGCAGCCCGCGGCAAACGATTCAAACCGCACATGGTCGCCGCCATCGAAGACCCACTGTCCGGCGAAAGAACCATCATGGCACCGGAACGTTTGCCCGGCGTGCAGATTGAAAACGAATTCTATTGGGATAATGTAATCGCTGCTATGCATGACGTCATGCAGGGCCCATCCGGAACCGCGCGCGCCGCCGGCCGCGGCGCGTCCTACGAAATGGCGGGTAAAAGCGGCACCGCGCAGGTATTTACCGTGGCGCAGGAAGATGACTATAAAGATCTCGAACTCGAAGAGCGCCTCAAGGACCACGCGTTATTTATCGCATTTGCGCCGTTGGAAAATCCGCGCATAGCCGTTGCCATCGTAATCGAGAATGCCGAAAGTGGCAGTCGGGTCGCGGCCCCGGTTGCCCGCGCCATTATGGATCAGTACCTGGGTGCTGCAGACGATGATATTTAGCGACACACAGCAGATGTTCGGCGGCAAAGAAGCGCCGATAGGTGGTGTCGGCAGCATTCTGCAACGCCTGCATCTTGACGGTCCGCTCCTTGGCGCACTGCTGCTCATTAGCGGATTCGGACTTGTGGTGTTGTATTCGGCCGTAGCACAGGACATGGATCTCTGGCTGCAACAGGTCGTACGACTCGTGGTTGCGTTGCTGGGCATGATTGTCATTGCCCAGTTTCCGCCCGACGTGTTGCGACGCTGGACGCCGTGGGGATACCTGGCGGGCCTGTTTCTGCTGGTGCTGGTCCTCGTAACCGGAGAGGCCAGCCAGGGCGCACAGCGCTGGCTCGATGTTGGCATTCGATTCCAGCCGTCAGAAATCATGAAACTCGCGGTACCAATGATGGCCGCCTGGTATCTGCACGATCGACAGCTGCCGCCAAAATTTCTGAACCTGCTGGTGCTGGCAGTACTAATTGTCGTGCCGACGGTCCTGATCGCGAAACAACCCGATCTGGGCACATCCCTGCTGATCGCTACTGCCGGCATTCTGGTCATTATCCTTGCAGGCCTGTCGATACGCCTGATGTTTGTACTGGGCGTATCGGCCGTTCCGGGCGCATACGTGCTCTGGCAATTCATGCAGGATTATCAAAAGCAGCGCGTTCTGACCCTGCTCAATCCTGATTCCGATCCACTTGGTGCGGGCTATAACATCATTCAGTCGAAAATCGCGATCGGTTCGGGCGGTCTTTTCGGCAAAGGATGGACGAACGGCAGCCAGGCTCAGCTCGAGTTTCTGCCGGAACGCGATACGGACTTTATTTTCGCGGTCATGGGTGAAGAACTTGGCCTGCTGGGCGTGCTCGGGCTGCTGGGACTGTATCTATTCGTCGTCGGCCGCGGTCTCTATATTGCCATGCAGGCGCGCGACACATTTTCTCGCCTCCTTGCAGGGAGTATTAGCCTCACTTTCTTTGTCTATGTATTTGTGAATACCGCAATGGTGACCGGACTGGTTCCGGTAGTCGGCATCCCGCTGCCCCTGGTAAGTTATGGTGGCACCTCGATGGTGACCCTTATGGCCGGATTCGGTATTCTCATGTCCATACACCGCCACCGCAAATTCGTTCCTCACTGATGACACCCATGCTGAAAAAAAATGTAGTAACTGTAATCGCGCTAATTTTGACGAGTCACGCCGCGTCTGCCTTTGACGTGGAGCGCGATGACGTCAGGGAATTTATCGACTCGATGGTTGAAAAACACGCCTACGATCGCGCGACGCTCGAATCTGTTCTAGGCGAAGCTGAATCCAAGGAATCGATTCTCGAGGCGATCGCCAGACCGGCTGAAAAAACGCTGCAATGGGACGGTTACCGAAAGATTTTCATCACAGACGAGCGGATCAAACGCGGCGCCGAATTCTGGCGTGAAAACCTGGACGAACTCACCCGGATCAGCGAGTCGACCGGTGTGTCCAGGGAAATACTGGTTGGCATAATTGGGGTTGAAACCTACTTCGGCAGGATTACAGGGAATTACCGTGTCCTGGATGCACTGGCCACGCTGGGCTTTGATTACCCGCCGCGGTCAAAATTCTTTCTCAGTGAACTCGAACAGTTTCTGCTGCTTGTCCGGGAAGAAGGTATGGAGGCGACCAGTGCTACCGGATCTTACGCCGGCGCAATGGGCCGACCGCAGTTTATGCCATCCAGCTATCGAGCTTACGCCGTTGACTCGACCAACGACGGCAAGCGGGACATCTGGGATAACTGGAGCGATGTCATGGGCAGCGTCGCGAACTATTTTGTCCGGCATGGCTGGGTGCCCGGAGCACCGGTCGCCGCTGTTGCAACACTTGGCGCACAGTGGTCAGGCGACCCTCCTGAAAACACGCTAACGCCGAAAGAAACGGTGACCTCGTTGAGTCACCAGGGCGTGGTTTTTTCCACAACTCTCGCAGGAAATGAAAAAAGTCAGTTGGTGACACTGGAAGGCGAAGACGGCACCGAATACTGGGTCGGGTTTCACAATTTCTTCGTGATCACCCGCTACAATCGAAGCGTGATGTACGCGCTCGCGGTGCACCAACTGGGCCAGGAAATCGCGCTTGAGGTGGCTCGTGGAGAAATGTGAGCGTTGCTCGCTCAATCTGTTACTGATTGCCTGTGTATCTTTGCTGGTCGCCTGCGCCGCACCGAGACCGGGTGACGGACCGCCCCGTTCCGGAAGTAATGTTGCAGGCGAACTGCCTGGCAACGCAGTTCCCCGGGACGAACCGAAAAGTCGCTACGGCAACGGGCCTTACTACCGCGTAATGGGCGAGACCTACGAGGTCATGGATTCAAGCCACGGGTACCAGGAACGCGGCGTGGCCTCGTGGTACGGCAAGAAATTTCACGGTCGCAAGACTTCCAGCCAGGAACCCTACGACATGTATGCGATGACAGCCGCTCACAAGGCGCTGCCGCTGCCTACCTATGTGCGTGTGCGCAATTTGAAGAATAATCGCAGCATTGTGGTGCGGGTCAACGATCGCGGCCCCTTCGTCGATAATCGCCTGATCGAT
The DNA here is from genome assembly GCA_021773135.1 of Woeseiaceae bacterium. GTDB lineage: Bacteria > Pseudomonadota > Gammaproteobacteria > Steroidobacterales > Woeseiaceae > SZUA-117. Next base: position 20,216 of record JAJFKP010000061.1, read on the forward strand.
CTTTCCTACTCCGCTGCGCTGAAACTGGACATGATTCGCGACGGCACCAGCCTCGTGGAAGTCACGGCGATTAGCTTTGACAAACCCGGTTTCGACCAGCCTGTGCCGCGTTCGACTGCGCCCGTTGCCGCAGAACCGACGCCGGTCGATGCGAAATTGTTCATCCAGGTGGGCGCGTTCGGCGATCGCAAGAATGCGGAGCGGCGCTTTCGAATGTTGCGCAACAACGGCTTCCGGCAAGCCTTCGTGCACAAAGATACGCGTCAGGCTCCGGCACTCTACCGCGTTCGTATTGGGCCGATCGCAGAGGTTTCTCAATACGACCGCCTTGTCGGCCGCCTGAACGACATTGGAATATCAGAGACACATCTGATCTCCGACTGATCGTTGCCGGTCGCCAATTCAAAAACGACGCCATCCCTGATCCGGGAGCCCGTACGCTAAATAGAAATTGGTTTGTCGTACGGGTTGCACAGGCACTCAGGAATGGCCCTCATGCGGCTGGCAGCTACTCGACCGATGTTTGCGATTGTTCACGCAGATATTGTGCGAGATAGTAGAACGAAGCGATGCCTTTGCCCGAGTTCCCGGACCCCTTCCAGCCGCCGAAAGGTTGATACCCGGGCCAGGCACCGGTGGTCGCACCCTGTGGCCTGTTAGCGTAGGTAACGCCCGCTTCAATGTTGTCAAAAAACCAGGCAGTCTCTGCCGCATCTCCATAGAAACCAGCCGTAAGGCCCAGTGGCGTATTATTCGCCAGCTGCATCGCAGTTTCCTTATCGGGCACACGTGCAATCATCAAGACCGGCACAAACATCTCGTGTTGCCACAGCGGATGATCGAGAGATGCCTCGACTACCGTTGGCGCACAGAAATATCCCTTGGCCAGGTCGCCCTCTACCAGCACTTCGTTGCCGGCGAGGATCGATGCCGATTCCTTAAGTTGCAGCGTGTAGCGCTGGAAGTTCTCATAGGCTGCGGCATTGCCGACCGGTCCGATATAATTTTCACGCTCAGTTGGGTCGCCGATTTCAATGTTGTCGACAATCGGTTTGAGTCTGTCCAGCAGCGCGTCAGCCACCGACTCCTCGACGTAGACCCGTGAGAGAGCGGAACACTTTTGTCCACTCAAGCCAAATGCAGATCGCATGATGCCGATTGCCGCTCTATCGAGATCACCATTCGCAGTCACGATACAGGCATTTTTACCCCCCATTTCCGCAATGCAGGGACGCGGCATCGCGCCGCCGGCAAGTTTTTCTCCTATCTCCATGCCGACTTCATGAGAGCCGGTGAAGGTGACGCCCGCTACGCCTTTCTGTGCGACCAATAACGGGCCGGCGGTATCGTCCGGATCCGCCAGGTAGTTGAATACGCCGGCAGGAATGCCCGCATCCCGCAGGCACTCTGCCAGCAGACGAACGGACCAGGGCGTGTCAGGCGCCCCTTTAACAACCACGGTATTCCCGCTAACCAGCGCGGCGGCGACCGGCCCCCCGGCAAGGGCGAAGGGGAAATTGAACGGAGCGATGACCGCCCACACGCCATAAGGCTTCATCACGGAGCGATTGTGACTGACGTAATCGGGCAGCGGATCGTCCGGGAGCGGATGGTCGAACCCCTGATTATTTTCAAAATCGTCGCAATAGCAGTAGAAAAAATCAGCCGTCTCCTGGACCTCGCCAAGCGCTTCCATTCTATTCTTGCCGACCTCCAACGCGACCGCCGCGCTGATACGGTAAACCCGTTCTTCAATAAGCGCCCCAACGCGACGCAGTATGCCGATGCGCTCCTCAGCAGGCGTTGCTCGCCATTTCGGAAACGCTGACGCAGCTGCAGCGACCGCTTCTGCAACCTCCTTGGCCCCGGCAACAGGAAATGAACCCAGCACCCAATCCGTATTGATTGGACTGAGATCATCGAGCCTCTTATCCGTCGCAACATCTTTGCCGTTAATAAAATGACAGAAATTTCCGCCCAGGTCGGCGCGAACTGTCTGCAACGCGTCTTCGAATTGCTCATGCAATTCAGGCGGCGGGTCGAACATCGTTGAATAGGTGAGGCGGAACGCCATTGTAAAACTCTCCCTTGCAGTCAGGTCGACGTACTGAGATCCAGAAGAAACGCTTTGATTTGCTCGCGCATAGCATCTTCTTCCGCCTGCCATTGTCGCATGGCCTTTTGCACCCCGGGATCTGCAACGATGTCTGCATAGTGTGGCAGCGCAAACGTTTCCTGCCACCCGAGATTGATAGCGACCGACTTGCTAAACACACCGCCAAGCGCTACCTCAACAGCTTCTTCGACATCGCCGCTGAGGGCTAGAATGCCAAGATGAACGGGCGGCACATTCTTCGGGTCGAAACCAAACTTCAGCGATATATTCCCGAGCGTCTCCAGGCGCGACAGCATTTCGTCTCGCGGCAGAGCAACATACCAGGCGTCGAACGCCGCCAACTGGGCTGCGCGGTACTTCGCCGGTGCTGACACCACTTCGATGTCAAGAATACCCGGCGCATGCTCATTGAGATAACGACTTTCTTCTTCTACCGTAGCGCGCTTCGCTGCAACTCGCAGAAGATGCTGGACCGCGCCGCTGAATGCAAAACGCCGGTCATCTACATCATCTTCGATTGCGCGCCGCGCACTCGCGATGCTGGCAACCTCATCGCCAATATTGATTGCGCGAACGAGTGCAATTCTGTAGGCAATCTCGCTGGTTGGCGCCACGGCCATTACGCGATTGCGAAAATCGTCACCCTCCTCGACCAGGCCCAGCCAATAGAGTAGCTCCGCAATGACGCCCGGCAATTCGTGGTCCGCGGGATCAACCTCCATTGCCCGCAGGATCTGGCGCAAATAGTCGAGGCCATCGCCGGCACGCAGGCTCATCCGACCTAGAATTGCGTAGGCATTCGGCTGATTGGGCTCGATCTCCAGCGATTTCATTAAAGCCGCTCGCGCCTCTTCGGGTTGCTCCAGTCCGTTGTACAAAGATCCCAGTTCGTAGTGAATCTGTGGATTTAGTGGGTCGCGAGCCAATGCATCCTGCATCAGGGGTACGGCCTTGGCGAGTTGCTGCGTACCCTGGTAGACGCGCGCAAGCATGAGTTTCGGTTGGAATGCAGATGGCGCAGCCGCCACGATGGCTTCAAGCTCGACGCCGGCGTCCAGGAACATCTGGGGTCCGACCTCGAGGCTCTGTGCAGCGGCATTGGCAAACACCCGAATTGCTCGGGCATCGGCGTCGTCCGGCCGAATCGCAATGACCTGGTCAACAAGCGCGACAATGTTTGTAAATGCCGCCTGCTGATCCATTAGCCCGGTTTCTACCTGTTGCCAGTAGTTGATGGCCAGCTCGGTCTTCGCATCGAGAAAATCCGGATCAATGGTCAATGCGCCTTTTAGCAGACCCTCTGCGGTGCGCAACCCGCCGTGTGAATTAGTCGCCATACCTTGCAGCGCCTGCAGGTACAGATCAAACGCCTCGGGACTCGACGTCGTCGCAGTGCGTTGCAATGTGCCATCGTTAATAGACCCGAGCAATGACGCAGACAATGCGCCGCCTACTTTGACCGCAATTTCATCCTGAATACGAAATATGTCATCCAGCGTCCGGTCGTAATTTTCGGACCAGACGTGAAAACCGTCATTCGCACGAATCAATTGCGCCGTAATCCGCACGCGATCGCCAGAACGTTGCACGCTGCCCTCCAATACATGGGCGACATCGAGCGCATCGGCAATTTCGACGATCGTTTTGTTTTGGTCGCGGAAAGCGAAACTTGACGTTCTCGCAGCAACCTTCAAGTCCGGAATCTGTGCCAGTATGTGCAACAGTGTTTCTGTCAGCCCGTCGGAAAAATACTCGTTTTCTTCATTGCCCGACATATTGATGAACGGCAGTACGGCGACGGATGCATTGCTCACCACGCTGACTGATTGCGCCGCCGGCTCGATAGCAACCATTGAACTGAAAACGGAAACCAGCACGACACCGACCGCTACGGCAATGACCGCCACGTAGCCTGACCTGGACGGAGAACGGCGCGGGGCTCGATCTTGTCGATCTACCTCGCTGTCTTTCTTGATGCCATCCGGCGTAATTTCATAAACCCATGACAAAATAATTGCCGGGATAAAGCCCAGTGCAAAGACGAGTATGACGGCCCTGGATACCCAGGGTGGCGCGCCGAACGCCGGCAGCAAAGTCGTCAGAACCTCGGTCAATAGCCAGCCGACGACCAGGTAGGTCGCAGCAACGTGAAACACGCTTCGGCGTTTGAGTTCGTCAAACAGTGGCAACGGAGGGCTCCGGCAATTGCTGGCGGTTCTGAATTATACCAATCGTCTTATGCTATAGATGTCGGCGAGCCGGCAATGGTTGCCAGGAATTACGTGTGGTCTGCCTATTCCGGCATTCGTTCCCCGCCCGTACTCTGTATCCCGGGCGCGAGGTTGCTTCGAGGAACGCCGAATCTGCTCCGGCCAGTGTCGCCGGTTCGAGCCATAACACTTTTTGACCGGTTGAGGCTACAATACGCCGCTCTGACTGCCAATCGCTTGGGCCAATGTCTGTAATATATCGTAACTCATTGTTATTTATAACATTGTTGTCAATTTTCGTGGCAACAAGTGTCTTCGCACAGAGCACACCGCTGCCGCAACCGCCGATAATCGGCGCAAAGAGCTACCTGCTCATCGACGGGAATACCGGTGCGGAACTCGCGTCGTTAAAACCCGATGAACGACTGGCACCGGCCAGCCTGACCAAACTGATGACGGCTTATGCCGTCTTCCGGGCGCTGGACGAGGGGCAGATCGCACTCGAGGACCTGGTCACGGTGAGTGAGAAAGCCTGGCGCACGCAGGGATCACGGATGTTCATCGAAGTCGGCAGCCGCGTTAGTGTGGAGGACCTGCTGCTTGGAATGATTGTGCAATCCGGCAATGACGCGAGCGTCGCTCTGGCCGAACATACCGCGGGTACGGAATCCGTTTTCGCACAGGTCATGAATCAATATGCGGCACAACTCGGGATGACCTCGAGTAATTTCAAGAATACCACGGGGCTGCCGGACAAGGACCATTACTCGACCGCTCGCGACATCGCCACGCTGGCGCGTGCAATAATCAATGAGTTTCCGCAGTACTACCACTGGTACTCGGTTAAGTCTTTCAAGTACAACGACATCGAACAACCCAATCGCAACTCCCTTTTATGGCGCGACGAAAGCGTTGACGGGATGAAAACGGGTCGTACTGATGAGGCCGGTTTTTGCCTGGTCTCGGCTGCCAAGCGAGATGACATGCGAATCATTTCCGTCGTACTCGGCACGTCCAGTGCAAAGGCGCGTACAGACGGCAGTCAGGCGCTCCTGAATTTCGGCTTCCGGTTCTTTGAGACGCGACTTTTGTATCGTGCGGGTGAAGCGATTGCACAGGCAAGAATCTGGAAAGCCGAAAAAGAGCTGACGCCACTCGGATTGCCGGACGACTTATACGTAACCATACCTCGCGGCAGTTTTGACAAGGTCGATTCCGTTCTGAATATGCCGGCAACCCTGCTCGCGCCGGTCGCTGAAGGTCAGCCTCTGGCCGACCTGTCAGTGAGTCTGAATGGCTCGGAACTGATTAGCATGCCGCTTCGCGCCCTGGAACCAAACCCGGACGGATCATTCTGGGTGCGCACGCGTGACGGAGTTAAACTCTGGTTCGACTAGATGGGTGACGAACAAAAAGACTCGCTGCTTGATTTTCCGTGCCAGTTTCCAATAAAGATGATGGGGCGCGACGGCGACCGCTTTCGACGTACAGCAATAGCGCTGGTCGAAGAACATACCGGCAAGCTTGAAGAGAGCGCGATCAGGTCGGCGCCAAGCAGCAAGGGAAACTTCCTGTCCATCACGGTAACGATCGCAGCACAAAGTCAGGACCAGCTGGACAACATCTATCGCGCGCTCAGTGATCACGAAGAAATACTAGTAGCGCTATGATAGTTCGCTCGCTCGGGCGACAGGAATACGAACCGCTGTGGCGGCAAATGCAGCAGTTTGCTGCTGATAGGAGTGCGGTCACGGAGGACGAGCTCTGGTTTGCAGAACACCCGCCCGTCTATACGCTGGGATTGAACGCCAGCAGGGAACATCTGCTCGACCCGGGCGACATCCCGGTTGTGCAGGTCGATCGTGGCGGACAGGTGACCTATCACGGGCCAGGGCAGCTCATGATCTATCCTTTACTCGATCTCAAGCGGGCCGGCCTGGGCGTACGTGACCTCGTAACCGCTTTGGAACGCAGCATTATCAATCTGCTTGACGAACTGGGTTTCGATTCGATTGCCAGGAAAGATGCCCCGGGTGTCTATGTCGACGCCAGGAAAATCGCGAGCGTTGGCCTGCGAATCAGACGTGGCTCCAGTTATCACGGCATGGCCCTGAACATTGCCGTTGATCTTGAGCCGTTTTCACGTATCAATCCCTGCGGCTTTCACGACCTGGAGGTAACTGATTTGAGGACATTGGGAGTGAAACAGGACCGTCAGAGCATTCAGGACGCGGTGGAGAGACACCTGCGGCAGCAACTCGGCATGTCCGGGTGCACCACCCCTCAGGCTTGATTGATTTCGCGCAGTCGCTCCGGCGTGCCGACATCTTCCCAGACGCCGGTAAACAGGCTGGCGCCCAGTCGCTTGTTTTTGGCCGCCTCAAAAAGCATCGGCGCGACCGAAAAACGACCGCCTTCGCACCCATCGAAAAAGGCGGGTCGGTAACAGGCTACACCGCTATAGGTGCAGTCAGGGTTCTCGGTGAAACAGACCTTGCTATCGAGGAAACCGAAATCGCTCTTCTCCTTGTGCACAGGAGTTGGTACCAGAACGAGGTGCGCGTCTACATCCTCGGTCAGCACGTTTTCCGGCAACGCCATATCCGTATAAATATCACTGTTTATGACCCAGAAGGGATCGGAACCGAGCATAGGCAGTGCGCGATGTATGCCACCGCCGGTTTCAAGCACTTGATCGTATTCTGGACTGTAAACGACACGGACGCCAAAGCGTTCTCCGGATCCGACGTGATCGACAATTTGTTCGCCGAGCCATCCAAGGTTGATGACTACGGTGTCTGCACCTGCATTTCTGAGCATCCGCAGATGTCGGTCGAGAAGATATTCCCCTTTCACCTGCATGAGCGCTTTCGGTACTGCGTCACTGATCGGGCGAAGTCGTTCACCTCTTCCGGCGGCAAGTATCATCGCGTTCACTCGTGCGTCTCAGTCAGGACGGGCAGGACCCTTTTTTCGACAAACTCGCCGAGAAAACGCAGCTCATCGTAGTGCGGGGCAACTTGGACGATGTAGCTCAATGTTCGCGGCACATCCTTGAGAAATCCATATTTGCCATCCCGATGCATCAGTCGGGCGAAAATTCCGGACGCCTTCAAATGTCGCTGTACGCCCATCAGGTCAAAGTCGCGCGTAAAATCCGCGACTGATTTGCGCGACGCGAGTGCCGAACGTTCGTAAAAATAATGCACGTATTTCTCAACGGTGCTTGCGGGCCACTTGATATAGCAATCCTTCAACAAGGATACGAGGTCGTATGTAAGCGGACCTGTGACTGCGTCCTGAAAATCGAGGATCCCCGGATTGTTTTTATCCATGACCATGAGATTGCGCGAATGATAGTCCCTGTGCACGATAACCTGCTGCTGTGCGGTTGCATGGTGTGACAACAGTTCGAGCGTTTTCAGCCATGCGCTGTCTTCGTAGGAAGAAAAAACCAGGCCCAGATGATGTTCACACAGCCACTCGCGGAACAAGGACATCTCCGCACGCATACGCGCGTCGTCATACCGGGGCAACTGCTGCTCGAACTTCGCACCTCCCATCTGCAGGTGCAGCAGTGCGTCGAGCGCATCTGCATACAAAGACGGTGCGCATTCAGGATCGGACTCGACCGCCTGCAGATATTGAAGAGATCCGAGGTCGGACAGCAGCAGAAAGCCGTCCTCAAGATTTGCCTCAAGAACCCTGACACTGTTCAGCCCGATTTTCTCCAGCATTGTCGCAATAGCAATGAACGGCCGGCAGTCCTCCTGGGGCGGCGGCGCATCCATGATGATCAGGCTTTCATCAGCCTGCACCCGAAAATATCTCCTGAAGCTCGCGTCCTCCGAGGCGGGCACCGGCTCGGCGCCGGACAAGCCGGGAAAAGTGCGGACCCAGGCCGTCAGTTCGTCGAAACGATCGTCCTTGAAAATTGTCTGAGAGGTAATCGGGGTGCTCCGGTATGCGTTGAAGGGGGTTACGAACTATGCGAAGGTAGCAAATTGCATTAACTGATAAAATCACTTCTTCCTGACTTCCTGTCCCGACTGACTTTTAACAAAGTTTACGCTGCGACTTGCTAAAACGATCCGTCCCAATAACCGGCTTTGCCATGTTGCTGGCGCTTGCGCCCGCCGCGGCCCAGCAGCGCGTGCAATGCGAGGCGCCGCAACGGGCAGCTATTGCCGAAGACTCCCTGCTCGCCGCTTTCGGCGAGGGCGATCCTGACGTCATCGAGTTCCAGGCCGGTGAAGTCGACGCCACATTTGGTCAGAATCCAACTGCTTCGCTGTCCGGCGGTGTGCTTTTGCGACGCGGCGATCGCCTGGCGGGTGCGGACTCTGCCAACTTCGATCCACTGACGCGTGCGCTGCGGTTGATGGGTGGTGTCCGTTACGAAGGACCGAATTCAGCCGTCTCCAGTCAATCCGCTGAATTTGGCTATGACACGGGCCGCATCCGATTTGAGGGTGCCGAGTTTCAGGTGGGGGAACGCAATGCGCGTGGCAAGGCCGGCGTGCTTGAGATCAGCGAGGATGGGCGACTGCAACTTGCCGATGTCGGCTATACCACCTGTCCGCCGGAATCCGAAGACTGGATCATCCAGGCGGACGACATCGAATTAGATACCCAAACCGGTGTGGGTACGGCGAAAGGCGTGCGACTTCGTTTCAAAGGTGTGCCCATCCTGTATTCCCCCTATCTGTCGTTTCCGCTAAGTGATGCGCGCAAGTCTGGCATCCTTACGCCTGAGATCGGCAGCACGGGCCGCAGTGGCAATGAATTAAGTGTCCCCTACTATTGGAATATTGCTGACAACTATGACGCAACGTTCACGCCGCGATTACTAACCGAGCGTGGTCTGCAAATGGGTACTGAATTTCGCTATTTGATGGAAGGCAGTTCGGGAAATGCCCAGTTCGAATACCTGCCAAACGACAGTGCCGTCGCCTCCAACCGGCACACATTTGGCTTCGAACACGAGACATTATTTTCCAATGGCTGGCGCAACGAGATCGATTTTCGCGAAGTTTCCGACAGTCAGTACTTTGAAGATCTTGGCGGCAGCCTGAGCATATCCAGCATTACGCACCTCAATCGCAGCCTGGCTTTTGACTACTATGGCGACAGATGGTCGCTGCTCGCACGCTTCCAGGATTATCAGACCATCGACGAGGCTATTGCGCCGTCAGATGAGCCATACCGACGACTGCCGCAGATCCGCGCTAACGGTTTCTGGCCGGATTCATTCATGGGTCTCGATTACCGGTTCGACAATGAACTCGTCTACTTCGACCGCGATGTCGGTGTCACCGGCTGGCGCCTGAACAGCGCACCGCAGATTGAATTGCCCATCGAGAAACCGGGTTGGTTTGTCATACCAGCGGTAACTCTGGATCACACCCGATACAGTCTCGACAACACCGCGCCTGGCGTAGATAAGGACCCCAGTCGCACGCTACCGATCGCAAGTCTTGACCTGGGGCTACATTTTGAGCGCCTGATGAATTCATCCGGTGACCGCATTCAAACCATAGAGCCACGAGTCCTTTATGTGCATGTGCCTTATCGCGAACAGGCTGACCTGCCTGTTTTCGACACAATTGTGCCAGATCTGAATCTCGTTCAGCTGTATAGAAAAAACCGTTTCCTGGGTGTCGACCGAATCACCGACAGCGATCAACTCAGTATCGGCATTACCTCCAGAATTCTTGAAACGAGTTCTGGACGTGAACTGGTATCGGCAACCATCGGTCAGGCGCTTTACCTCAGTGAGCAAGGCGTCAATATCCCTGGCCGACCGACGTCGGCCAACGACACCTCCGATTACATCGCTGAAATTCGTTTTTTGCTCTATGACAACCTTAATTTTGACGTCGGGCATCAGTGGAGCAGCGGCGACAGCGGCACAACTCAATCCGAAGCAAGACTGCAATATCGCCCGCAAACCAACAAGATACTAAACCTTGCCTATCGCTTTCGCCGGGATTCACTTGAGCAAGGCGATTTGTCATGGTCCTGGCCGCTGTCACAGAGCTGGAATTTTGTCGGACGATACAACTTTTCGTTTCGGGATCAAAAACCGCTCGAGCAGTTTTATGGACTGGAGTTTGAGAGCTGCTGCTGGGGATTGCGACTGGTATCCCGTCGCTTCATCTCCACGCGTGACGGAACCCGGGACTCCTCAATTGGTCTCCAGTTAGTACTGAAAGGCATGACAAGTGTAGGGACCGCTGCTGACAGGATGCTGGAGCGCGGAATTCTTGGTTATTCGCGCGACCTGAACTAATATCAGCCATCTCGCACGCAGCTTATTTCTACGAGCTATTTTTATGAATAAAATCAATATTTTAGTTGCATCAGTGTCAATTGCGGCCGCATGCTCGGCAGCGACAGCACAGGAACTCTCGGAAACCGGGACATTCCTCGATGGGGTCGCCGCAGTCGTGAACGAGGGCGTCGTATTAAAAAGCGAACTCAATCGGGAGCAGGATCTCATCATTATGCGCGCGACTGAGCAGGGCATGCAGCTTCCACCGGCGCATATTCTTCGCGAGCAGGTTCTGGAACGGCTGATTCTGGAGGAGATTCAGATGCAGCGCGCCAGCCGCGTCGGCATCCAGGTTTCGGACCAGGCTCTGAATACCGCGATCGCACAGATCGCCGAAAATGCCGGTATCGCATTCGAGGAAATGCCGAAGATTCTTGAGAATGACGGCATCAGCTATCCCGAGTACCGTCGCGATATGCGCAAACAAATGGTGCTGGAGCAACTCCGGCGTATCGACGTAGTGGGTCGCATATCAGTAACACCGCGAGAGATCGAACAATGCCTGGCGAACCTGGAAGACAACGCGGTCGTCAATTCGACCTACGACCTGTCGCACATTTTTATATCTGTACCTGGCTCGGCAACGGCGGAGCAATATGCGGCTGCCGAGGCTGAAGCCAACCAGATTTACGAGAGTTTGCAGAATGGTGCGGATTTCGCAGAACTCGCTATTCGCCATTCGGACGGCGATACGGCGTTAGAAGGCGGAAGCCTTGGCGTGCGCCCCGGCGATCAGCTACCAACCCTGTTCTTCGATGTGGTCGGTGAAATGCAGTCCGGTGATGTATCGAAACCGATTCGCGCGGTAAGTGGTTACCACCTGGTAAAGGTCAACGATGTCCAGGGTCTGATTCCGCAAAGCGAAATTGAGCAGACGCTGGTACGCCATATTCTCGTGACGCCCGATCAGATCATCGACGAGGAGACGGCCAAACAGCGCCTGGAGGATGCTTACGAGCGCATCAATGCTGGAGAAAATTTCGGTGAGGTAGCGAAGCTGCTCTCGGATGATCCGGGCTCAGCGAATGTCGGCGGTGAGATGGAGTGGGCCAACCCGGGAACGTTCGTGCCGGAATTCGAGGAAGTGGCGGGTAAAATCGAAATTGGCGTGTTGTCCGAACCCTTCCGCAGCCGGTTCGGCTGGCACATTCTTGAAGTGATGGACCGCCGTATTTACGACAACACCGAGGATCTTAAAGAAAGCAACTGCGTACAGCGCGTGCGCAACGGCAAGCTCAACAATGAAACCGAGTTGTGGGTTCGCCGCATCCGAGACGAGGCATTCGTCGAAACCCGTATCTGACCGGTGTCCACAGATACGCAAGGTCGATCACTGGTCCTGACCGCCGGCGAGCCTGCCGGCATTGGTCCCGAACTGTGCCTGGCCATGGCGGATACCGAATGGGCTGAAAAACTCGTGGTTGTCGCCGATGCAGACATGCTGGCCGAACGCGCGGAGATGCTTGGCCTGTCGATCAAATTCATCGCTTACGATGGCCGTAACGTAGCGCAGCAGGGGACGCTGTGTGTCCTTAATCAGCCATTGGCAAGCAAAGCGAAATGCGGCGCACTGGACACGGCAAATGCTGGTTCCCTGCTGGAGGGCATTCGACGTGCGGTCGATGGCTGCCGTAGTGGCGAATTCCTGGGCCTGGTGACCGCGCCGCTGCAGAAAAGTGTCATTAATGATTCCGGCATTGCATTTACCGGTCACACGGAATACCTGGCAGAACTCACCGGCTCACCCAAGCCCGTCATGCTGCTGATTGCCGATCAGCTTCGGGTTGCATTGGCGAGTACCCATTTGCCACTGCGCGATGTTGCCGATTTCCTGACGACTGAACTCATCACTGACGTGCTGCAAATTATGCACAACGATTTGCAGAAAAAATTCCAGATCGACAACCCTGCCATCATTGTTTGCGGATTGAATCCGCATGCGGGCGAAGGCGGCCATCTCGGAACTGAAGACCAGGAAATCATTGCTCCGGCGATTCAACAGTGCATTGCGGCCGGCATGAACGTGCGCGGCCCACTTCCCGCCGACACGGCGTTCACACCGGCCGCGGGACGAGCCGATGCGGTTCTGGCGATGTTTCACGATCAGGGACTGCCCGTCATCAAGTACGCCGGGTTCGGTCATGCCGTCAATGTGACACTGGGTCTGCCGATAATTCGTACGTCGGTTGACCACGGCACGGCGCTCGATATCGCCGGAAAAGGCATCGCCGATACAGGCAGCCTGATAGCGGCCGTGCAGCTCGCCGCGACACTCGCCAAAATATGAGGCATCAGCCGCGTAAACGATTCGGACAGCATTTTCTCAATTCGCCTGAAGTCATTGCGCAGATCATCGATGCAATCTCTCCGGCGTTAGGACAAACCATTGTCGAAATTGGACCCGGCCAGGCGGCGCTCACAGACCCGTTGGCAGCAAGCGGCGCCAACCTGCACGCAATAGAGTTTGATCGTGACCTCGTGGCAACTTTAACCACTCGTTATGCGGGGCAGGAGCGAGTGAGCATTCATGCAGCCGATGCGTTGAGATTCGATTTTTCCACTTTGGGTACAGCGCTGCGAATCGTCGGCAACCTTCCCTACAACATCTCGACACCCTTGTTGTTTCACCTTCTGGATCACAAGAATTATGTCCACGATCTCCATTTCATGTTGCAAAAAGAGGTGGTGGAGCGCATGAGTGCCGGGCCGGGCAATAAGACATTTGGACGACTTACCGTCATGCTGGGTTGCCAGATGGAGGTCGAGCCGCTATTCGATGTGCCGGCGTCTGCCTTTTCACCTCCGCCCCGGGTCCTGTCATCAGTGGTTCGCATGCGACCAATACCGGGCCCGGGCTTAGGCATAGAGAACGAAACGCTCCTTGCGGATATCGTCCGGGCAGCATTCTCCAGGCGGCGCAAGACGTTGCGGAATGCGCTGCAGGGCCGCGCGACGGTCGCTGAGATTGAAGCAGCCGGTCTCTCCCCCGGTGACCGGCCGGAACAGGTCGACATTGCTGCATGGGTCAGACTCGCGAACCTTCTGGACAATGTGAAATCAGGTGAAGATTAACGAATGACCAGGGCGGTAACTAAGGTAGAATACGCTGCGAAGTGGCAGCTGCGGACCGAATTATGGATAACAATAAATACGAATTAAGAATTCAGGTCGCTACTCAATACGTCGACGATCAATCAGAACCGGCCATCGACAGATACGTTTTCGCCTACACGATCACGATTGAGAACGTCAGCGAATTTCCCGCGCAGTTAATGAGTCGACACTGGGTTATCACAGATGCAAACGGCAAGGTGCAGGAAGTCTCGGGCGATGGCGTTGTCGGCGAACAACCCAAACTTGGCCCTGGCGAAACCTTTCGGTACTCCAGCGGTGCGGTTCTGGAGACGCCGGTCGGTGCCATGCAGGGGCGCTATCGCATGCAGACAGACGATGGCATTGACTTCGATGCACCAATTCCGCCGTTTACACTGGCGGTACCCGGTACGCTTCACTAACCAATACGTTCAGTAGGGAGACGAACGTTTGGCTCAGTATGCGATCGGCGATATTCAGGGTTGTTACGACCCGTTTCGCAGACTGCTCGACAAACTGGCTTTCGATCCGGACAAGGACCGCCTATGGCTAACGGGCGACCTGGTTAATCGCGGTCCAAAATCTCGCCGAACGCTTCGCTATGTGAAGAGCCTCGGAAAATCCGCCATTACCGTGCTCGGCAATCACGATTTGCATTTACTGGCTCTGGCCAACGACATCAACGTCACCGGCAGCCGCTTTGAATCACTCTGGAAAATCCTGGGACAGGACGACTGTGACGAGTTGATCAACTGGTTGCGATGCCGACCACTTGCACACTACAGCAAGAAATTAAATACGCTGATGGTGCATGCCGGCATACCCCCGCAGTGGTCAATCAAGAAAACGCTGTCCTGCGCCAGGGAAGTCGAGGCGGTTCTGCAGGCAGATTCGTATCCTGATTTTCTTGAGGACATGTATGGCAACAAGCCGAATCGGTGGTCAGCAAAACTCAGTGGCCACAACCGCCTGCGATTTATTGTCAATGCATTGACACGTATGCGTATGCTTGATGAGGAGAATCGAATCAACTTTTCACATTCCGGCCCCCCGGACAAGGCTGCGAAGGGACTGCTGCCATGGTTTGAAGCTGAGCCCGCCAAATGGCATGGCACCCGCATCGTATTTGGACACTGGAGTGCGCTTGGCCTGATTGTGAATGCAGACCTGGTAGCAACCGATACTGGCTGCGTCTGGGGGCGACAACTTACTGCTGTTCGCCTTGACAATAAACCTGCGGTTACCTCGGTCGAGTGCGGAAATTGAACGGGACAGACTGAACTTCGTGGACAAAGACAAAGTAACAAAGACGCATTCTGCGCCGCAGCCAGTTGGCGCTTATCCGCATGCACGCCGCGCCGGCAACCTGTTATTCCTGTCGGGCATTGGACCGCGCCCGGCAGACGGAGGCTCGATTCCCGGAGTTGTCCTGGGAGACGACGGCGATGCCGTATCGTATGATATTGAAGCTCAGTGCCATGCTGTTTTTGCCAACGTGCGCACGGTGCTTGAAAGTGCAGGCGCGGGTTGGGATGACCTTGTCGATGTCACTGTTTATCTCATCGACATCAGGCGAGATTTCGAAACATACAACCGCGTTTATGCAGAGTACTTTTCGAGCGATGGCCCAACGCGCACAACCGTTGAAATAAATCGTCTGCCGACACCCATTGCAATTGAGCTCAAATGCATCGCCGAAATTGTAGACAAGTGAGCAACAGCATATGCAATCACTAACCGCATTTAATTTCAAAGAATGGATCGACGACCACAGGGACCTGTTGAAACCTCCGGTTTGCAATCAACAGGTCTTCGAGGAAAACGATTTTATTGTCATGGTAGTCGGGGGGCCAAACTCGCGGACGGACTATCACTACGATGAAGGACCAGAATTTTTCTACCAGCTTGAAGGCGATATGTTGCTGCGGACGATTCAGGATCAAAAACGAGTTGATATACCAATTTGCGAGGGCGAAATCCTGTTGTTGCCACCAAAGATCCCGCACTCGCCGCAGCGGTACGCAGATACCGTCGGGCTGGTCGTCGAGCGCAAACGCCTGGCGGAGGAACTCGATGGGTTCATGTGGTATTGCGGCAACTGCGATCACAAACTTTACGAGGAATATCTCTACATCGATGACATAGTCGGGCAGCTACCGCCGATATTCGAGCGGTTTTATGGCTCGGAGACGCACCGCACGTGCGACCGATGTGGCACGGTAATGCCCCCGCGCGAGGACCGCTGAGCGGCCCATGCTCAAGATCGATATCCATACCCATATCCTGCCGGAACACTGGCCGGATCTGAAAGAGCGCTACGGATATGGCGGGTTTATTCAACTTGAGCATCATGGCCCCGGCTGCGCAAGGATGATGCTCGACGGCAAACTGTTCCGGGAAGTTGAGGCCGACTGTTGGGACCCCGCCGTCAGGATGTCGGACAGTGATCGATGTAACGTGAATGTGCAGGTACTTTCAACCGTACCGGTCATGTTCAGCTATTGGGCGAAGCCGGCCGATACCGCTGATCTGTCCGCCATATTGAACGATCACATCGCCGGCCTGGTTAACGAATTTCCAAAGCGTTTCATTGGGCTTGGCACGCTGCCGATGCAGGATGCTGACCTGTCGATTCGGGAGCTTGAACGATGCATGCGGGACCTGGGCCTTGCCGGGGTGCAGATTGGAACGCATGTAAATGGCTGGAACCTCGACGACCCGAGAATTTTTCCAGTCCTTGCCGCGGCGGCCGATTTAGGCGCCGCGGTTTTCGTACATCCCTGGCAGATGCTTGGCAAGGAGCGAATGGGCCTGTACTGGATGCCCTGGCTTGTCGGCATGCCGGCCGAAACGGCTTTATCCGTTTGCAGCATGATCTTTGGCGGCATATTCGAGAAGCTGCCACATCTTCGCGTCGCATTTGCCCACGGCGGCGGCGCGTTTCCGGGCATCATTGGGCGGCTTGAGCACGGCTTTAATGTGCGTCCGGACATCGTTGCAACGGCAAACGACCGCAACCCACGTGACTACCTTGGGCAATTTTACGTCGATTCACTGGTTCACGAACCGGCGATGCTGCAATACATGATTGATCTGTTCGGATCTAACCGAATCGCGCTTGGCAGCGATTATCCGTTTCCGCTGGGAGAGCACCACCCGGGAAAAATGATTGAGGACATGCAGCTCGAAGAACGGGTAACGAAAGACCTGTTAGCAGAATCGGCGCTGGAATGGCTGGCTCTGAAACGTAAGGACTTCGAATGACGGAATTCGATACTTCGCTTGAATGCGCGCGAGCGCTGGACGCCGCGGACAAACTGAGCCAGTTCAGAGCGCAGTTTAACTTTCCAGAAGATCGCGATGAACGCGGATGCGTCTACCTCTGTGGCAATTCACTCGGACTGCAGCCGAAAGCCGCCACCGAGCGGGTACAGGAAGTGTTGGATGATTGGGCGCGATACGCGGTCGAGGGGCATTTCAAAGCGACACATCCGTGGCTAAGTTACCACCGTGAAGCGACGGCAGGACTCGCGGAGCTGACCGGTGCGCAAGCGAATGAAGTTGTCACCATGAATACGCTGACCGTAAACCTGCACGTGTTGATGGCCAGTTTTTATCGCCCTGACGCGACCCGCCGAAAAATCATTATCGAATCCACCGCGTTTCCGTCGGACTATTTCGCGGTCATGTCGCAAATCAGGCATCACGGACTGGATCCGGATGAGTGCCTCATCGAGTGGCAGCCGCGGGATGATGAGTTACTGCACAACGATGATCTGGAAGACTTGTTGCGGATGCACAATGGCGAGATTGCATTGTTGCTGCTTCCTGGCGTGCATTACTACACAGGGCAGGTGCTGGATATGGCAACGCTCTGTGACATGGCTCGCAGTGCCGGCGCAAAAATCGGCTTCGACCTGGCACATGGGATAGGCAACGTCCCGCTGTCCCTGCATGAATGGGGCCCGGATTTCGCCGCATGGTGTACCTACAAGTATCTCAACAGTGGCCCGGGCGCAGTTGCGGGCGCTTTTGTTCATGCTCGGCATTTTACGGACGAGGACACGGAATACCTGAAAGGTTGGTGGGGGCACCAGGAAGCGACGCGTTTCCGTATGGATAGAAAATTCATACCCGCCGACGGTGCGGAACGCTGGCAGCTAAGCAATCCACCGGTTCTCGCCATCGCGCCGATTCTCGCCTCTCTTGATGTTTTTCTTGCGGCCGGTATGGACGCACTCGAGAAAAAATCGGCATTGCAGACGGAATATTTACTGCACCTCCTGAATCAGCAATTGTCCGCACAGGTCGCTACGATCACTCCGCCTGACGCGCGTGGTTGTCAGCTGTCTCTGATCGTTACCGATACGAATCTGGATGCACGGGCCGTATTCGAGCGTCTCGAGCAAATGAACGTCATCGGTGACTGGCGGGAGCCGAACGTAATCCGTGTGGCACCCGTTCCTTTGTACAACAGCTTCGAAGACATTTACGAGCTGGTTGCGCGGCTTGGCATCGCCACCCGAAGCGGTTAGCTGCCTAACGGCAACTATTCCTTCTTGTTGTTCCGGGCACCGAACGTCGTGCCCAACGCCGCGCCAATTGCGATGCCCAGAGCGATCCCCAGCCCGATATTATCAAGGGCCGCGCCAAAAGCCGCACCCATGCAGACACCCATCGCCACACCGATTCCAGCGCTCTTTTGGCTCTTGTCTGCTGTCCGATTGTCATCCGTTTCGTTGGACATCTAGCATTCCCCGTGACCGCGTTGGTCTGACCCGGTATTAGCGTTATTCATGGGCGATTTTCTTGTCGGTAAAGAGGTAGTCTTTTAGTTCTTTGTCGAACTTGGGATCTTTGCGCCGAATCCATTCAATTACCATGGCCGCGTGTTCTTTTTCTTCGTCGCGATTGTGTGCCAGGATGGCCTTCAGATCCTCATCTTTACAGGCATCCACGCGTTGATTGTACCAATCGACAGCCTCAAGCTCCTCCATCAGGGAAGTGATTGCTCTATGCATGTCTCTGGTCTCATCCGAGAGTTCCAGGATGGGTTCGTGATAGCCCTCATTCGCCATTGTTGTCTCCGAATTTCGTGTGTAAAAAAATTGTTCAGCGCTGTTAGTTACTCTAGCATCGAAACGATTGCATACGGTAGGGCCGCAAAACTGGATACACGCAAATTCTTGGCATCGAGCAGACGGGTGGACAGGCTGCTGTTTCAAGCGCAGAAACCTGGGAGTGAGGGAAGTTTGATATGAATACAGAACCGGGAATTCGACTTGTGCTGATTTCACTGGCGTTGATATGCAGCGTTGCCGATGCCCAGGAAAATGACCGCTTGGCTATTCTCGCTGTGATGGAGAAAGCGTTTGAAGCCGTGCGCACCGGCGATCCGGACGACTGGCGAGCTATACAGCTGGCCGAGGGAACCACACTCTCATTCCGACCTCATCCGGACGGCGATCCAAACAGGCAAGAGATGCGACTGGCACAGAACGAGGCCTTCGTGAGCAAACTCGAGAATGATGGCCATGTCTATGTCGAACGCTGGACCGGCGAACCCACAGTCATGTTGCGTGGCCCGATTGCAGTGGTCTGGGGAGAATACGATTTTTGGATTGACGGCGAATTTTCACACTGCGGCGTTGATTCCGCGGATTTAGTGAAAGTAGATAATCAATGGAAAATCGCGAATATGATGTGGACAGTCGAAAAGGAAGACTGCCCGACAAACCCGAACTGACCAGGAATGTCCCCATTTTGTGAGGTCCGGGTTAGCTGCCGCAGCGCGCCAGCATCATCAGTATTATCACGCCAATAATGCTGCCAACATATGTCTTCATCGACACAGTTTTGCCTTCCATGCTGTCGAGCACATTGTTGGCTCCTTTTTTAACGCTGTCCGCACCCTTCTTAACGCTTTCCATTGGGTCGGGCTTCTGCTCCCATTGCACGCCGGTTGTCGTCTTGCTCTTGGCGGACTCGTGCCCGCCTGTTGTGCCGGCGCCTGGCTCGGACGCTTCGGGGGCATCGTCGGCTGCGGCATTGTCCGTCTTGTCTTTCTGGTGCTCGCTCATTGGTACTTCTCCAACTACATGTTCGCTAATTGTACGTGACATTCGTCTTGAAATGGCGCTATTGCCGCTAAGCCTGAACGCTGCTAATCCGTGTTTCTGAAGGGTTTGGACAGGTCGCGCAGGCGCGCCTCCTTACCGTCATATTCCGCCCACCATATGACATCCCGATAGTCTGTCAGTGCTGCCGTAACAAAATCGACGATCTTTTTTTCATCGCCCATTGCCAAAAACAGCACGCATCGAGCCACTCTTTGGCATTCCGGTAACGTCGCAAGCCCCAGCATGCTTTTCTGCACCGAGGATCGCGATCGCCCACTAAACTCCGCCTCTATGCGCTGGGTGATATCCGGTTCTAATTGCATACAATGCCTGCCGGTGTTCCGCGTAATTGTAAGTCGCCAGGAAAACCTGGATTTACGACATCTCGCGATTGCTTATCAGCGTATGACACAGCTTTCTCTCGCCATCTTTGCCACCTCGACCCCGCAACAGAGTATCAATTCTGCCTCGGCCTCAAAGCGATGGCTACCGGGACACCGTCAACGTCGCACCTGAGTG
The DNA here is from genome assembly GCA_021773135.1 of Woeseiaceae bacterium. Lineage (GTDB taxonomy): Bacteria > Pseudomonadota > Gammaproteobacteria > Steroidobacterales > Woeseiaceae > SZUA-117. The sequence goes on from JAJFKP010000061.1 coordinate 40,607, forward strand.
CTGGCCGTGCCGGGCCGAATCGCATAGTCTTCATCGAGCATCTGCCGCGCAATGCTGTCATTACAACTGCGCGTCGAAACGCTGTTTTCAGTCCACAGTCAAAAATTCTTAAAAAGGCCACACGAATGAATGACTCATCACAGTATACGCCACCGAAGGTCTGGACCTGGGACGCTGCAAATGGCGGTGAGTGGGACAGCATTAACCGGCCGATTGCCGGGCCAACCCATGACAAAACTTTACCGACGGGAAAGCACCCGATCCAGGTTTACTCCCTCGCAACGCCCAACGGCGTCAAGGTAACGGCAATGCTGGAAGAGTTGCTGGAACTGGGATTGGAGGGTGCGGAATACGATGCCTACCCCATTCGCATTGGCGACGGCGATCAGTTTGGTTCGGGATTTGTTGAGGTGAATCCGAACTCCAAAATCCCTGCAATAATGGATCACAGCATATCGCCACCGACACGGGTTTTCGAATCCGGCGCTATTCTTCTTTATCTTGCCGAAAAGTTTGGCGCGCTCCTGCCCGCCGACGCAGCGAATCGCGCGGAATGCCTGTCGTGGTTGTTCTGGCAAATCGGCAGTGCACCCTACCTGGGAGGGGGATTCGGGCATTTTTACAAATATGCCGACGAGAAATTTGAATACAGCATCAACCGCTACACTATGGAGGTAAAGCGACAACTGGATGTGCTTGATCGCCACCTCAGTATCAGCCAATACATGTGCCGCGACGAATACACGATCGCCGATATTGCGATCTGGCCCTGGTATGGCGCTCTCGTGCTGGAAAACGTTTATGACGCGGCGGAATTTCTCGACGTCAACTCCTATACGCACCTGGTCCGATGGGCTAACGAGATTGCCTTACGGACCGCGATACAGCGTGGACGAATCGTCAATCGTACCTGGGGAACGCTCGAAGAACAGTTGCACGAACGCCATGATGCGTCAGATTTCGAGCGACGTACCCAGGACAAACTCGAGGATTCAAAGCAGTTGAGTTCCTAGCGTCGCTCGAGAATCTTGAAACCAAAAGCCAGCTTGCGGTCGTTGCTTGCAGGGAAATTCGCGGACTCCGTGATCCGCCATTCGTCCGCATCAAGATGTGGAAAACAGGTGTCGCCCTGGACGTCCACATGCACCCTGGTCAGGTAGATTCGATCCGCTTCTGGCAAGAACAGCTCATAAATTTCGGCACCGCCAATCACCATAACCTCGTCAACGCTGCCAGCGACCGCAAGCGCCTCATCCATGGAAGAAACAACGTCACAGCCGGCCGCTTCAAAATCACTGTTGCGAGTCATTACGATATTGCGCCGGCCAGGTAACGCCCGGCCGATGGATGCAAACGTTGCACGCCCCATGATCATCGGCTTGCCCATCGTGATCGCCTTGAAGCGCTTAAGGTCTTCCGGCAGGTGCCATGGAAGCTCGCCGTCGGCACCAATAACGTTATTTGCTGATACAGCAACGATCAGGGAAATCATTTGCTCAGACAGCGACAGCTGCCCTGATATGCGGATGGGATTCGTAATTGAGAATCTCGAAATCCTCAAATTTATAGTCAAAAATACTGTCTGGCCGACGTTTGACTGCCAACCGTGGCAGTGCCAGCGGCTCTCGCTGTAACTGTTCTTCGACTTGCTGCAAATGGTTGGCATACAGGTGGCAGTCGCCACCGGTCCAGATGAAATCACCGACGTTTAGATCAGTCTGCTGGGCAATCATATGCGTTAGTAACGCGTAAGAAGCAATATTGAACGGCACGCCCAGGAAAACATCCGCGCTGCGCTGGTAAAGCTGGCAGGAAAGCTTTCCTGCGGCGACATAAAACTGGAACAGGCAGTGACAAGGCGGCAACGCCATGCCAGGCAGTTCGCCAACGTTCCATGCACTCACCAGTATGCGTCGCGAATCAGGATCGTCTTTGATTCGGCTGACGACTTCCTGAATCTGATCAATTGCCTCGCCATTAGCCTTGTGCCACTGGCGCCACTGGACGCCATACACAGGACCGAGGTCACCATTTTCATCGGCCCATTCGTTCCAGATGGATACACCGTTCTCCTGCAGGTAACGAACATTCGAATCGCCGCTCAGGAACCATAGCAACTCGTGAATGATGGACCGCAAATGCAGCTTCTTGGTCGTCACCATTGGAAAGCCATCGCTCAGATCGAAGCGCATCTGGTAGCCGAAAACGCTTCTCGTACCGGTGCCAGTCCGATCTTCTTTTCTGACACCGTTATCGCGGATGTGGCGCATCATCGATAGGTACTGTCGCATATCAGGCTGCGGCCTCCACCGCTTTGTCATTTTTGTAAGCCATGAATAATAGAATCGCACCGAGCACGATCATCGGTGCCGTTAGAATCTGGCCCTGCGTGACCCAGCCGAACAGAATGTAGCCCTTGTCGGCATCGGGTACGCGATAGAATTCGACGAAAAAGCGGAACGCACCGTACCAGAACAGAAACATTCCGGATACCGCAAGATAGGGTCGCTCTTTTCGGGAGAAAATCCACAGAATGACGAACAGGACCAGGCCTTCCAGCAACGCTTCGTAAAGCTGCGACGGATGCAGCGACTGCCCGTTCACGTTAAAGCTCCACGGCACCGTGGTTTCCTTGCCCCACAATTCACCGTTTATAAAGTTACCTACCCGTCCTGTACCCAGGCCGATAGGTACGAATGGCGCCATGAAATCAGTAATTTGCCACATGCCTTTGCCAATCTTGCGGCCGTACAACCACATGGCAGTCATTACACCGACCAGCCCGCCGTGGAAAGACATGCCGCCCTGCGTGATTTTGAAAACGTAAAGCGGGTCTTCCAGCCATAGCTGCCAGCCATAAACAATGCAGTACCCGAGGCGACCGCCGACGATGACACCAACCATTGCATAGAAGATCAGGTCATCGACCTGTTCCGGTTTTATCGGTGACCAGGGTACTTTTGAGCGCCGATTTGCGAGGAACCAGGCAGCGACAAATCCCAGGACGTACATCAGCCCGTACCAGCGAACGGCAACCGGCCCAATGGCAAAAATGATCGGATCAAACTCGGGGTAATTCAGCATGCGGCAAGTCTACACCATTCGGAGCGAAGCCCAATTGATGAGTTATAGTGCCGGTCAACGTCGAATTCGGCACCATTTCCAGTGATCCAATGAGCAAACAAAACCGACTCGCCAGCCAATCCAGCCCCTACCTTTTGCAGCACGCGGATAACCCGGTGAATTGGTATCCATGGGGTGACGAAGCCCTTGAACTGGCGCGCAAGGGGGACAAACCGATTCTTCTGTCCGTCGGCTATTCCGCGTGCCACTGGTGTCACGTCATGGCACATGAATCTTTCGAAGACGCCGAAACTGCCGAGTTGATGAACAAGCTGTTCGTCAACATCAAGGTCGATCGCGAAGAACGCCCGGATATCGATCGCATCTACCAGACCGCGCATCAGCTCATTACACAACGCCCCGGAGGGTGGCCACTGACGATGTTTATCGATCCCACGGATCAGCGACCCTTTTTTGGCGGCACCTACTTTCCCGACGAAGCCCGCCACGGGATGCCTTCTTTCAAGGAACTACTCTCCCGAGTCGCGTTATTTTACGAGGAAAAACGTGACGACGTGAAAGCGCAGGGGCAACAGATTGCAGACATTTTTGGCCAACTAGAACCGGTTACCGAGAGAAATGCAACGCTCGATGACGGTCCGATTCTTGCTGCGAGACAGAAAATCGCGCAAAGTTTCGACCGGGAATACGGTGGCATTGGCACCGCCCCGAAGTTTCCACATCCCGCAATGATGGACCGCCTGTTGCGCCACTGGCGGGCCACTGCCCACAGCGCCGAGCCTGATGTTGAAGCGCTGTTTATGGTGTCGCTGACGCTTGCCCGCATGGCCGAGGGCGGTCTGTATGACCAGCTTGGCGGCGGATTTTCGCGCTACTGCGTCGACGGACAATGGCAGATCCCGCATTTCGAAAAGATGCTCTACGACAACGGCCCATTGCTGGCACTGTACGCCGAGGCAAGCCTTGCAACCGGGGAAGCGCTGTTCAAACGTGTTGCAAACGAAACCGCCGACTGGATACTCGCCGACATGCTGGCGCCTGCCGGAGGCTTCTACTCAACACGCGACGCCGACTCAGAAGGGGTGGAAGGACTTTTCTACGTCTGGACTCCCGAGGAGATTCGCGAACTGCTGCCCGACGAACAATACACGGTCCTGGCCGCCTATTTCGGTCTCGATGCGCCGGCAAACTTCGAGGATAAATGGCATCTTACCGTCCGCGATACTGCGCAAGCCATTGCAAACAGGACCAATCGAACGGAAGACGAAGTTGTCGATCTCATCGACAAGGCTCGCGCAACTTTGCTAGAACGCAGGTCAACCCGGATCGCGCCTGACCGCGATGAGAAACAGCTGACGTCCTGGAACGCTTTGGCAATTCGCGGCCTGGCGATCAGCGGCAAAGCGTTGCAGCGACCGGAACTTATCGATGCGGCAGAGCGTGCTGCAGAGTTCGTTCGCGATAACCTGCTGATTGATGGACGACTTTACGCAAGTTTTAAAGACGGGTCAGCGCGTTTCCCGGCCTACCTGGATGACCACGCTTACCTGATTGATGCGATTCTCGAATTACTGCAAGCTCGCTGGAACAGTGACCTCCTGCAGTTCGCCGTTGCGCTCGCGGAGCTACTCCTCGAACATTTCTATGATGCCAATGACGGAGGCTTCTACTTCACCGCCGACGATCACGAGAAGCTCATGCACCGGCCGAAGTCCCTGGCAGACGACGCGACGCCGTCAGGTAACGGTGTCGCCGCATTCGCACTGCAGCGGCTGGGATTCATGCTTGGCGAAACACGCTACCTGGACGCCGCGGAGAACACGCTGCGCGCTGCCTGGAAAGCAATGGAAGAATATCCACACGGACATGTCTCCCTCATTACGGCGCTCGACGACTATCTACATCACCCCGAGACCATCATCATTCGTGGTGCAGCTGACGAAATCGCAAAATGGCACGCGGACGCGGTGCGGTTGTATGCGCCGAAACGAATGGTCTTTGCCATCCCGCGCGACGCCGATTCGTTGCCGGGCGCGTTGGCAGAGCGAACAGCAGACGAGGCGCAGACCATCGCCTACCGCTGCGTCGGAACCAGTTGCTCCCTGCCCATGACGAGCTGGGACGCACTTGCGGCGGAACTGAGCGAGGCGTAGCCACGGCCGCAGCACCCTAGTTCAGCGCTTGCTCGACCGCCCGGAGAATAGCAACAGCGCCTGGCGCTCCGACACCCGCCGCACCGCCGTCAGCATTTGGCCAGCTCGAGAACATTGCAATTACTGTATCGCTTGCCGGAGCCACGTAGATGTACTGGCCGTGCACGCCCTGTGCCATGACGGTTCCACGGCCATCGCCAGTGCCCCAGATAAACGATCGATAGTAGGGTTTGGTACCGATCGCAGCGTCGCCTGGCCACGGGCGACTGCCGTCGCGGGAAAACACGTCGTCCATCCAGGCCTCGGGCACGACCTGTTGATCGCCGACCCCGCCTTTGTTGATCATCAGCAGTCCGACCCGCGCGATGTCTCGCAACGTTGCAGACATGCCACCACTAGCCAACGTAAATCCGGACACATCAACCGTGATATCGGCGCTGCGCTCTGCACCAATGGGTTTCCAGATTCGCTCGGACACGAGATCGGCAAACCGTTTTCCGGTAGCGGCCTCCAGGACCCACGCAACAACATCCGTGGTGCCCGATTTATAAACAAACTGACCGGATCGGCTTGGGTCGTGACCGACCGCCGGCAAAAATTTATAGTTGCCGATGACTTCACTGTCGATACACATGGGTCCCGTCAGTAAGCCATCGGCGCAGTCCTGTCGTCGCACGGTGCTCTCCGGCGCATCGTAGTCTTCATTCCAGTCAGACGAATCACGCATATCCAGCAAATCGCGAATCCTGTCTCCGCCCCAGCCGCTGCCCGCAAGCTCAGGAACGTAATCGGCCACAGTCTTATTCAAGTCGACAAGCCCGTCCGCTTCCACCGATGCGGCTGTCAGCCCCGTAACGGTTTTGGTCACTGACCACATCAGGTGCGGTCGTTGCGGGGTCAGCGTTCCGGCATAGATTTCCACGACGGCTTTGCCGTTTTTCAAAGCCAGAAGACCATCGACGTATTGGGTACCCATTGCTTCAGCCAGACTGACACGTCTGCCGGCAAGCGTGATTTCAAGGTCTTTTTTCGCGGTTTCGATTCCAGGAAGCGGCCTGACGCTGTGACTGCTGTTTGGAATATCCTTGGTCGGCAGGATTTCGCGAATATGTGTATATGCCCAGCGATTCAGCGGACCGAACTGCCAGGTGTCGCCGGCGACGCCATCCGGACGACCATCTTCGGTCGCGGCAGCAGTACTGCAACACAGCAGCAATAGCACAGTAACGTTGGTTTTCATTGTGTGCGTCATCCTGATTAGTTACCTGTCCAGCCTACTGTTTTTCGACCTGGTACATAAGGTCAATTGACTGCTGCTCACCGGCACCGGCTTCCAGCGTCAGGCGTTGCGACAATCGGTAGCGAAGCAATAAGGTGCCCAGCCGGCTAAATACTCCATAAGCGTAGCGTGCATGCAGACGTGAGTTTATCTGTTTGCCGGCAACCAGGGCCATTGAGGTGTCGTCTCTGCCGGTCAATGCCAGTTGATCCAGACCGAGCGACTGACCGATTTGCTCGGTTATTCGACTTGCCTGCCGGACACCGAGGGCGATCGCGGCCCCGGACAGCTCGCTGCCCTCCGACTCGGTTGCCTGATTTAACGGTCGCCCGATCACGAGGTATGACAGCGCATCGGCTTCCGCCATCACGGGATCAGAATATACAGTTGAAGTCAGTGACTGCCCTCTGCCACTTACATGAATGCCAGCCGTAACTTGTCCATCCAACGTCTCAATAATGCGGACTGCTCGCACGTCAACCAGCGGTTCATCGATTGACCCGGTAAAAGTCAGCGTACCTTCCCTTATCGTAAGTCGTTGCCCATATGCAGAAAACACACCGTCTACGAGGTCGACCTGCCCTTCGGCTATCGGCTGCCGATCTTGCGGCAGCCGGAAACGCAAATCGCCCTCGAGTCGAGTATCGAGGCCGAAAGCCTGGACGCGCACGGCATCACCCAAAACAAGCTGTGCCTCGCCGGTCACGGCGGTAGGCGTCCTTGTTTCTTCCTCACGACCAAGCACTGTGACGTCCTCGGATGGCAGCACCGCGCTTTCCGGCAGCTCACTGATGACAATTTCAGCGCGCGGTACTTCGACTTTACCACCGACGTTCCAACCCGCAGCGGTCCACCTCACGTCAAGCTCAGGAGATGCCCACACGCGGTAATCGGGCCAGTTGATCACTTCTGCACCACTACCGCTCACCGACAGCTGTACGGTTCGGGTCGCTTGCATCAGGTCTTCGAAGCGACCCGTAATGTTTAGCTCGCCCTCACCTGCACGCGCGAATCCTTTCATCGTGGCCGCCCCGTTTGGGGCTCCTTCGATAGTAATGTCGACATTGGTGAGCGGTACATTGAGCGCCGGCACCACCAGACTGCCATCCTGCCACGCAAGCGTGCCAGTGAATTCCGGCGCCGCGCGCGGACCGCTGGCGTTGACGACGGCAGCAATAGCGCCACCGAAATTATCAATCGATGGGACGACAGCGGGCACCCAGTCAAGGTCTCTGCCGTCGAGTCGAAGTTCCGCATCCAGCAGCGCGTCAGGGCCGAAACCATCCATCTTCAGGTTGAGGGTACTGGTAACGCCCGGGTCTATTTTCAGTGCGGCGGTAACATCCACGCCGCCATTCGCAAGCGTCGCCTCTGCTCTGACTTCGGAAAACTCGATTTCAGTCGTCTCCGCGTCGTCACCAACTACCGACAGGACCGTCGCTTCCTGTTGCCAGCTGACTGAGCCGGTCCAGGTGCCGTTCACCTGTTCCAGGTTAATTCCGGCACTCGCTGTTCCCCTTAGTCGGTAGCTGTCGGGCAACCACGCATTTGCTGTCTGTAACGGAAATTGGGACAGATCCGCCAGGAGCCGAATTGTGTCCGCCTCTCGTGTTACCTGGTCAACGCGCAGCACGCCGGTTGCACTGCGCCACTCGTGACTCTGGACGCTCACGTTTTCACCCAGAAACGCGAATGTCGCCGGGTTCTGCAGCACCCATGTACCCGTATTAGGTTCACTAAGTTCCGCATTCGTAATGCTACCTGTCATGCCGGAGTCATCACGCAACACAGTTGCGGCAGCCGCCAGAACAAGTTCTTTTACCGTCCAGTCGAGCGTGATATCGAGATTTTCAGGTGGGCCGTTACCTGCAACGGTGAAATTACCGACCTCGTTTTCGCCATTGACCAGGTTCGAGACGGTCGCCGCAATGCTAACGGTATCTGCACTGGAAGATTCGCTGACAATACTGGCCGCAGACGCCGACCAGTCATTGAACACCAGCTCCTGGCCTGAGAATTCGCCGGAGAATTCCGGGTTAGTACGAGTACCGCCAATGACGCCGTCACCCGCCATGCTCCCGGCAATACCGGGCCAAAGCTGCTCCAGCGTCGGGGCATTGATCGCCAGCGCCACGGCAAGCTGCGCATTCCCGCCCGTGCCGTTAATGCTGATGCGGTTTTCTCCAATTTCGATCAGGCAATTGTCGCAGCGAAATTGACTCGGCGTTGCTGATCCGTCCCCGGAAGCCGTCAGAGCAACATCATTCAGGATGCCGTCGACAGCAACACCAGAAAAGATCAACGATTCAGGGCCATCCAGGCGGATGCCTGCATCGGCGTTTAATCTGCCGGTCAATTCGGCCGCGACGATGGAGGCGTCGATTTCGCGCGCACCAATCTGTACGTCGGCGACAAGGCCTGGCTGCCAGCCAAGTGAACCTGTGGCAGCAACATTGCCTGACGAACTATCTGCTTGAACGTCAAACGCGGACAGCCCCGTAGTGTCGCCGGACGCTGTCCCGGCAATCAGCGCCGCATCGTCGATGGGGAGATCTGCCGTAAAATTGAATTCTGCTTCGTAGTCGTCGGCCGTTCCTGCAACCGTGGCGCTGCCATCGCGCAACAGAAATTCCTGGAATTGCCACTGCTGCCAGGAAACTTCCGCATTCACTGCAGGATCGACGCGATTCAGCACGTAAGCCGTACCGGTTGCGGTTGCGGGATACGCGCCGTAGACAGCATGTTCAAAATTTAACTCGGCGAGCGTTCCCTGGAAATTCCCCGCCCCGGACCAGTCACCCGATGAAAGGCTCCATTCGATCGCCAGACTCAGCGGGACATCGCCGTCGAGCTTTGCATCCAGCGCAGTGACCGATGCAGCGATCACTTCGGTGGTTGCGGCGGCACGCTCAATATTAATGCGGTTGCCGGACAGGTGCCCGTTGTCGAGCGAGATGCTGTTAATTTCCGTGCGCGTGTCCTCACCCGGCAAAACCAGTTGTCCAAGGCGGCCACGAACGATTTCGACGTCGAGCGGCAGTGGGTTCATTGCAAATTCAAGAGGTTGCGGGGTAGTCGCCGGCGGCTGCAGACTGCGGAACGTTACTGCCGTGGCGCTCAGTTGCTGCAGCACCAGGCTGCGGCTCAGTAGCGGTGGCCAGTTAATCTCAATAGCCAGCCCAGACACGTCTAATTCCAGCGCCTTGTCCGTGTACCTGAGCTCGCCCACGGTCACGCCAGACCACAGGTTTCCTGCCAGGTTTTCGGTCTCAATCCTGCCGGGGATACTGGCATCCACCCGGGCAATGAGCCATTGCAGGCCGGACTCGGTGCGCAATATCAAGAATGTCCCGATTAATATGAGGGTGAGTGTTAGTAATACTGCGACCGCGATCCGTAGGCTCCATTTTTTTACAGGTTGCGTCACAGGTCGAGACCCAGGCTGATGTGAACCCGAACGCTCGTACCTGGATCGTCCAGCGGATGCGCGAGGTCCAATCGGATTGGTCCAACGGGCGAATACCAGCGCACGCCAAGTCCTGCGCCGGTACTCAGGTCAACGTCAGAATTGTTAAACGCACTGCCGGTATCTGCGAACACAGCAACAGCCCATTGCGGTTTGAACAGGTAATCGAATTCCAGGCTGCCCTCCAGCAGATTGCTGCCGCCAATAACCAGGCCATCGGCGTCCACCGGGCCAAGGGTCTCAAAATCGTAGCCCCGCACACTGCGGTCTCCGCCCGCGAACATGCGCACGGATACCGGCAACGCGGTCAGGTTTTCTTTTGCCGTGACGCCAGCCGTGCCGCGCGCCAGGATGCGAATTTTCTCGGAGAACGAGTGAATCCATTTAGCCGTAAAATTAAACTGCGCGAAACTGGTGTCAGAAAGCAAAGCGTCACTGGCGCCGTGCACGTCAAAACTCAAGCGCAGTCCGTTCGTTACGCGACTCAGCTCCCGCCCGCGAGCCGATTCCCAGTTGATGCCAAGAATAACGAGCTCGCTGTTCGTGTCCTGATCACCGACTTTGAATTCTTCAACGGCATAGTCGATGTAACGCGTCTCGAGCCACAACTTGCCCAGGCTCCGCGAACGCTGAATACCAATTTTGTAGGTGTCCCGCTCGCTTGTATCGGTGTCTTCATGCTGTATACCGAGTACGGCGTTAACCCATTCCTTGCGTGGATCCCGCCGCGGCCATCGATACGTCGCCGACAATTCTGACCGGACCGAGGACGCGAACAGTTGACTCTCGAACTGGTGGCCTTTGTCATTCCTGCGCCTGTTTGTATAGCCAAGTCGGCCATGCGGACCTGTGTCAGTGGTGAATCCAGCACCAATCGAATAGATTCGACGCGTCCCGGGCTGCAGTTCCACGTCTAATGGCACGGTCTTCTGTTCTTCATCCAGCGGTTCGGTGCTGATCGAAACGGCACCAAAATAGGTGCTGCCGTTAAGCGCGTCGTAGAGGCTGTTGATGGCCTCTGACCGGTAGAAATCTCCACTCCGTATGTCGGTGAATCCGAGCATCAGGTTTTCGCGCAGGATGCCTTCAGTAAAATTGATTTCGCCAAAACGGTAGCGCGGTCCGCTGGACAGCGTCAGTCGCATGTCGGCTGCGTATTTGTCCGGGTCAACGATGACTTCGCTGCGCAAAAATTCAGCATCAAAGTAGCCGCGGGCGATTGCGCTGCTCAACAGAGTCGTTTTGTAGGTTTCGTATTGCCCGTGGTTCAGTATCCTGCCAGCGGATGGTTTGTTTGCCTCAACCAGGGAACCGAATTCGACGTCAACGGCGGCACCACCGACTATTTCAATGCCGACGTTGCGCAGAACCACCGGGTCTCCGACTTTTACGTCGAGGCTCGCCTGCCAGCATTCCTCTTCGAATGAAAGCGATTTGGAAATTTCGATGTCGTAATAACCCAGTGCTTCCAGTGCACTGCGTAGATTCTTGTCGGCATCCTTAAAGAGTCGCTCGACGCGCCAGCGCGCTGCCGTACATTCGGCGGCGGCGAGCGGCATTACGGTTCGGGCGTTCGCCTCCTGCGCTCCATCGAGGCCAGTGTAGGTAACTGCAGCGGAAACATCGCCCGCAACTGCCAGGACCGCCCAGCCGGCAATGCGGGTAAAATATATTTTAATCAGGTTCACCTTTGGGAGGCAGAATTGTCTGTTTCGACTATCAAAGCTACCGATAAGTTTGGTTTAATATCATAGTGCAACAAGATTCCAGAGATACTCTCGCAGCGCCATTTAACCGGCAATTTGCACGAATTCAACCCCATTAGGAATTATGCTGGAAAAGTTCGAGACAGTCTGGGCCTTTACGTTGATTCAGCTCCCCGGCGGGCAGCCGGTATCAATCGGGCAAATTGTACTCGTTACTGTCATCCTGATCATCGGCTACCTGGCCAGCAGGTTCATTGAACGCGCAATTGAGCGTCGCCTCCAAAGGACTGATGTCACCGCGGACGCCACGCATGTCTTAAAAAGAGTTTCTTTCTACCTGCTGATCATTTTCGTCATCATGACAGCGCTGAGCCTCCTGCGCATCCCGCTGGCGGCGTTTGCATTTGTATCAGGCGCGGTGGCAATCGGAGTTGGGTTCGGCGCGCAGAATATTATCAACAATTTTATCAGCGGCTGGATCCTGATGTTCGAACGTCCGGTTCGAATCGGGGACTTTATTGAACTCGACGAACACAAAGGGGTCGTCGAGGAAATTGGCAATCGTTCAACCCGGATTCGGCGCACTGACGGTGTACACATACTGATTCCGAATAGCCAGCTGCTTGAAAGGAAGGTTGTTAACTGGACGCTGGTTGATCTGGATATACGCAGCATCGTGAGGGTAGGTGTTGCCTACGGCTCGCCGACGCGCCTGGTGGAAAAATTAATATCGCAGGCGGTCAATGAGATTCCGCAGATCAGCCAGGATCCTGCACCCCTGGTGCTGTTCGAAGATTTCGGTGACAGCGCGCTGATTTTCGATGTTTATTTTTGGGCCGAAATGCGGGGTGAAAAGGACCAGCGCGTCCTTCGCAGCGACGTGCGCTATCGGATAGACGAACTCTTCCGGGAAAACGGTGTTGTCATCGCGTTTCCGCAACGAGACCTGCACTTCGATGCAGACGCGCCACTCAACGTTCGCATGCTGGATTCGGGTAATGATCAAACCCGGGATGGCAATCGATGAGTGCGATACCAACGTCGTTTGAATTCGCAATGCTTTTGGATGGCAACGGCAGTGCCCAACTCCTGACAGGCGACGATGCCTCTCAGTGGTCAAATGACGACGGAATATTATGGGTTGACTGCGATCAAAGTAAAAAGGAAGCGCAAGCATGGCTGCTGGCTGACGCAAGCTTAGATTCGAAAATAAGCGATCTTTTACTTGCCGGCGAAACACGACCGCGCTCAATGCCGAGTGAAGCAGGGCTTGCTGTCATTCTTCGCGGCATCAATATGAATCCGGGTGCGTTACCGGACGATATGGTTGCCATCAGGATCTGGCTTGAGAAACGGCGCATTATTACGTCGCATCGCAGATACCTGTCGTCTGTTACTGATTTGCGCGAAGATCTGGAAGCTGGCGAAGGGCCCAAGACGGTCGGCGAGTTCCTGGTGTCGCTGACAGGCTGCCTGTCCGTTCGAATTGGAGCAGCGGTCGAAAACATAGAGCAGCTGGTCGAATCGGTGGAAGCGGATGTCGTCGGCGGAGACATTGGCGAACTTCGCTCCTCGCTGTCCACTGTGCGCCGGCAGGCCGCAGCGATTCGACGCTATCTCTCGCCACAGCGAGACGCACTCGAACGACTCGTGCGCGCACACGGTGAACTTCTGTCCGAGGCGGAAGTGTATTACCTTCGCGAAGAAAGCGATGTACTGACGCGACAGCTCGAAGACCTTGATCTTGCACGTGAACAAGCGCTGGTTGCTCAGGAAGAATTAATGAACCGATTCGCGCAGGAGCAGAATTCGCGCATGTACCTGCTTTCGGTCGTCGCGGCGATTTTTCTTCCTCTAACCTTTGTAACAGGATTGTTCGGAATGAACGTTGCCGGATTGCCGGGAACCGAAAATCCAGGCAGTTTTGCTTACGCGGTAGTATTGATGACTGCTCTCGGCATCGCTTTGATCTTTTTCTTCAAATGGAAAAAATGGATTTAGCTCACCGCGCGCCGCCGCCTCATCTGTTGACTGTTTTCCGGGTTAAGTTTCTCTATCGATTGACTAACGGTCGTTTCTGGCCGATAGACGGTGGTTTTCCGACGAACGGTATCACTGGCCGGACGGCGGTGTGAATCTTTAATCCTGACTTCAGTCAGAATGTACATGAACCGTTGGGCAGCGAGAGAGATACAATGAATTCACATAATCCAAAACCGGAAATGTCGCTTCACAAGACGCCGGTCGCGACGGAGGAAAGTATTGCCGCGGCCAAGGTGTTGAACTCGTCGATGATCGTGCAAACAGAATTGTCGCTCGACGACAACTTCGATATCGGTACCGACCCTTACAATTCGACCGGGCAACACGTCATCCTGAGCCAAACCACCCGCAGAGATTAGCGGGGCAGACGGGTCAAATACGGCTGGTGCATGCTGCGCCGGCCGTGGAATTGGTTTATAACCTCATGGCGTCCGCAATAGCGTCCATTGCGGCGACCCTTCGCGTCAAGAGGTAAGCCAACATGAAACAGCTCTTCCTGTGCCTTGCTAGCGTCGGGTTGTGCGCTTTCGCCCAAGCTCAGACACTCAAGCCGGGCGAGGGATTTGTCGACGTGCCGGGTGGCCCGGTCTGGTACAAGGTGAGCGGCGATGGAGCGGGCCTCCCTTTGCTGGTTCTGCATGGTGGACCTGGGGGCACATCCTGTGGTCAGTCGCGCCTGGAAGTATTGGGCGCCGAACGTCCGATTATCCGTTATGACCAGCTTGGCACCGGTCGGTCCGGGAGACCGGAGAATATCGAATTGTGGCGGGCGGACCTGATAGTGGAAAGGCTGCATGCGTTGCGAACAGAGCTCGGTCTCGACGAATTCCATATCGTCGGTCATTCCTGGGGCGGTGCGCTGGCTGCGGCCTATGTCATCGCAAAAGGCAGCGACGGCATTGCCTCGGTGACGCTGTCGTCCCCGCTTCTGAGTACGCCTGACTGGATTGCCGATGCCAATTATCTGCGTACGCAGCTGCCGGATGATGTTCAGGCGACACTCGAGCGCCACGAGACGGCCGGCACCGTCGACTCCGATGAATACAAAGAAGCAACTGCGGTCTTTTACGAACGCCACATTTTTGCCGGAAAAAGGGGAACAAGCCCGGCTGACTGCGATGGCGTAACCGGAAACTCATTTATTTACCGCCATATGTGGGGGCCGACTGAGTTTTACGCGACCGGCAACCTGGTCGACTTCGACGTGACCGATCAACTCCACAAAATCGATGTTCCGGTTTTATTGATGGCGGGCGAATTTGACGAGGCACGTCCCGAACGCCTGGCACAGTATCAACGGCTGATTCCGGATGCTCGCCTGGAAGTCATCGCAGACGCCGCACATGCATCGCTCAGCAAAAAGCCGGACGAATACCGCGCGATTCTCGAATCATTTCTCGACAGCGTGGAAGCAAGAAGAGCTCGCCATGACTGAAAGTAAGGAAAAAGCGTCCGGCGCCGCCGTCAGAATCCCACCCCCGGTCGTTGGGATTGTAACGATAGTTGCCGGCTACCTGGCAGGCAGGGTATTCCCGATCCTGACAGATTTTGATCTGCCGACGCCATTGCGCTATTGGGCCGGTGGCCTGCTTGTGGCCGTTTCCATTGGCGTTCTGGGTGCCTGGCCTGCGTGGCTGTTCAAGAAGACCGGGCAGAACCCCACGCCGTGGTCGGAGACGCCTGAAATTATCGTGCTTGGCCCCTATAAGTTCACGCGCAATCCGATGTACCTGATGATGGTTCTCGTCTGCCTTGGGTTTGGCGTCATGTTATCCGAGGCCTGGATAGTGATTCTCACACCCGTACTTGCCGTCGCGCTCTATCATATTGCGATTAAGCATGAAGAGACCTACCTGGAAGCCGTTTTTGGCGACTCCTATCGCGAATACAGGAAAGCGGTGCGACGCTGGATCTGAGTCGAATAGCCGGAGAGCGCGCTCGATCACGGAGTTTCCGAAACGAATGCTTGCGGTTCGGGCACAATATGATGGATGATGAGTTCAAGCGCTTGCGCATCTTCAGAGAATAAAAATGCGTCGTATGGAAACCCTGGTTCAATTTCTTGATGACCTGGACGATCTGATCATCGCCACATCTTTCCGCTTACGGCGCCAGCTGGCGCGGCGTACTCGTGAACGCCGGCAAGAACCCAGAAACATGGCCCCGCGCCGACGCGAGCTCTAAAGACTGACTAGTTCTGATCGCCACCCGGCGAATTCATGAAATAGTCCTCTAGGACCCCCTCAAGCTGCATCCCTCGGTAAAAAGAATCCGGGTCGCACGGTGCATAAAGCATTTCCTGGCCGTCTGCGCGTCTCCACTGTGTGCGGCGCACAACAGGGCGTTCGTAGTAGTCAGGATCATGCAGCGTCGCCTCCATGATCAGCTCACCGTCAGCGTTCAACCAGTAACGTTCGGCGATATGCGCATTTTCCGAGATAGGCTCAACGTTGTGGGTTAGTACCGTCTCCGTAAGATTGCCGGTATCGATTACCAGTGTCGACCCGTCCCACGACGCAATCGATTCGCCCATGACGTCGTGCGGTCGATCCGCGCTGTGAGCGCTGCGATCAAACCAGATGCGGCGAATGTCACTGCCGTTGGCATACAGGAAAGTGAGGCGATTGGTAGTTGCAATGATCTCGACCAGGCCCGGTTCCGCGTAGCGGCGCATTATTCCGGTCGACATACAGCGCAACGTCGGGTCGTAGAGTCCTTTCTGATACTCAACATGACGCGCCAGGCCGGCCGGGTTCAGTTGCGGCGTCGTGCGACCTATCGGACCCAGGCTGATGACGCGGGTCCAGACGCCGGTGAGGTCGATCGGCTGCATATCGGCGGGTGTCGAGTGGTCCCAATCATCGGCGCTGGCTCGCGTCGCTGTAAATGAGCGAGCATCCAGACTGGGAACCGTTGTGTAGCCGGCAATCAGATTAATCGTACCCTCAAGTGCATCATCCGCCATGGTGCCGTGCAACTGTAGTTTGGCAGGAAAGCCGCCGAAATTCTCCCGATCAAGGACCATCACGAACGAATCAGCACCAAGGACTACGTCGAGATACTCGTGGTCAAATATCGCTGCAATTGATTCTCCCTCGCGTCTGAATTCGAGCTGCAGCGGTGCCCCGGGGAGCGGTTTGTCCACATCAAACGCCCAGTGTCCGAGTAAATGTTCCGCGATTGCCGACTCAGAAAAAGGGACGGCCTCAATTGCTGCCGCGGCGTCAGCAGTTGCGGAACTCTTGCCGTCATCAGCATACATTGCCAGCGTTTCACCTGACGGCGCGACAATTGATTCAACATAGATCTTCCTTGCGCCGTCCCGACCGGCGAAGCCGTTAACGGTTATCCAGTCGCCCTCCTTGAGCGTGTCCCGATTCCAACCACGGCGTCGCAAACTCGGGACGTTTTGTGCCTGAACATTCCAGCGTTCGCTGTCGTCGGTCTCGATGAAATATTGGACGTGCGGATTTCGATAGCGCACCTCGACGATTGCGCCGGATACCGAGATGGTTGAATTTGCATCGAATTCCGCGGCGAAGGAATGGTGCGCGTTGGTCGTTGTTGGCGCTGCGACCAGAATTAGTGTTACGGCGGTAGGCAATAAAAAGCGGAATTTCATTTTCGTTCGTCACTCCTGTCTGCAACAATGGTCGGGGCGGTTTTTTCCGCCGAACTGGAAAAGTTCCGCTACGACTTAGCAGCGTCCATGTTGTAGACGCCGTAAGTAATTGTACTGGCTTGCAAGCGACATTTCGCAACCATAGACTGCGTTTCCGCCATTCAGGCGGTGTCAACGATCCACGGAGACGAACAATGAAAATTGCTGTATTGGGAGCAGGCCCGGGCGGGACTGCGGTTGCGTTCGACTGTGCGATCCACGGACATCAGGTGCGTTTATTCGATTTTCCGCAGTTTCCTGCGAATATCGCAGCCATTGCAGCCGAAGGCGGCATTCATGCCGACGGGGATATTTCAGGCTATGGCGATATTGTTGGTGCCGGGCACGATATCGATGCGACGCTCGAAGGCACGGAGCTGATCTATGTGGTCGGGCCCGCCTACAGCACCGAGCCTTTTGGTAAAGCAGTCAAAGGAAAGCTGAAACCGGGCCAAACTGTCATCGTGAGTCCCAGTTCCTGCGGCGGTGCGCTGGCCTTCAAAAATGCCGCTGGCCTGCTGCCCGACGACGACGACGTTCGCGTCGCTGAGACCTCGACCCTCCCGTACGCAGTCCGCCTTCCGGAGCCCGGTCGAATACGCGTATTCCTCAAATTAAAAGCGGGCAACCTGCTCGCTGCACTACCTGGCAAACACACGCAGGACATTCTGAAAATGATCGACGATGTCTATCCAGAAATGGAGCCCGCCGGCAGTGTATTGCAGACCAGCCTGCAAAATGCCAACCCAATCATTCATCCTGCCGTCACGCTGAGCAACGCCGCCCGGATAGAGGGGACCGGCGGAGACTTTCTCTTCTACGAAGAGGGTGTGACAGATTCCGTCGGCCGACTCATCCATAGACTGGATCAGGAACGCATTGCTATTGGAGACAAGATTGGAATAAAGGTGCTGCCAGATCCGGAAATGGGTATGCGCCAGGGGTACATGCTGGCTAACAATTACGGTGCCGCCTACCGGGAGGCTCCCGGTTTCATAGGGATAGGTGCTCAACCGCAGCTGGACCACCGCTACCTCACCGAGGATGTCGGTTATGGTCTGGTATTCATGTCCGGACTTGCGCGGCAGGTCGGCGTCGAAACGCCAACGATGGACGCAATAATTCAGATCACGTCGGTCCTGATGAACCACGACTATGCGGAAGCAGCATTACGTACTCCGGAATCACTCGGGATTGGCGATCGAACCGTTGAAGAACTCGGCAACCTGTGACTGGTTAGCAACCGGACAAGCCAATTGCGGGGACATTCTGCTTTATCACTATTTTCGATAGATACGTGGTTAATGCTGAATATCGGTTTGCCCGGGTTGGTCGACACCCAAGGCGACGCGACCAGCTCCGTAAAACTTAAAACATCGTGTTCCTGTTCGCTGCATTTTCCGGAACGATCTGCAGCACGTCCCAGTGCTCGACCACTTTCCCATCGTCGTCGAAACGGAAGATATCGATGCCGGCATAGTCATGATCTCCCGGCCACTCCTGGTGGCAATGGAGCACCACGAAATTGCCCTCCGCTATCGCACGCTTGAAATGCACTTTTTTTCCTGGATATTCAGCTTTCATTCGCTCGAAATACGCGATAAATGCTTCCCTGCCATCACCGACATCCGGATTGTGCTGGATATAGACGTCTCCAACGTATTTCTCAACGGCTTCACGCGCGCGACCCTGATTGAACATCAGGTCATAGAAGGCCTGCGCATTTGCCTTGTTTCGTTGCAGATCTGCACTCATATCCTTGCGTCCTGTCAGTGCGCCGGTGTCCGCGGCGTGCAGCGCGTACGCCTGTGCCGGACGCTTGGTCGCAGCAGCTGATTGAGTTATCGATTCTCCGGCCGCGCTAGTCGACGGACTCCTTCACAACAATCATGCGTACGACGGCGCCCGGCCCCTGGTGCATACCTTCATCCAGCGACACTACGGTGTCCTCATAGAAAATAATCCGATAGTCAGAAAAAATTTCCAGCATCTCATTCGGTTTGACCAGGTAATCCGGATTCTTGGGACCGAAGCGGTTGGTCTGCAGTTGCTGTATCGAAAAATTTTGCATAACAAACATTCCACCGGGTTTGAGCGCGTGCATTACGTCGGGCAACATCTGCGGATCGTGGTAGTAGAAATCCGTTATGAGATCGTACTGTTCCACGCCCATTTCGTAACCTTCCTGCAGGTCACCCACTTCTGTTTTGATGGTTACGCCGCGCTCCGCCGCCAGCGCGGCCGCCTTCTCCAGCCCTTTTGGCGATGGGTCCATGGCCGTCACATCGTAACCCTGGCCCGCAAGGTAGACTGCATTGCGCCCTTCGCCTGCAGCCAGGCACAGCGCCTTGCCCTTGGGCAGATCGCCGATGCGCGAACGCAGAAATTCGACGGGTTCCTTGCCGTACAGGTACATGTCTCTGCTGAAGCGTTTGTCCCACTGCTCGCCTGCGGCGGTCAACCGCCCGGATTCCTGGCCGTGCCCGGGAAGGGTAAACATCATGAGTCCCAGGATTACTATGCGCATTAGTTGCATGACTTCATCTCCACAATTTCTTTCTTTCCGTCCTGAATTCAGCACAGCGGCCATACCTGATCGTAACGGACGCCATTCGAACCACGCTACTCTTTTCGGTATCGGGCGAACCACGCCAGGATGTTATCCACCTTTGCGATCTGGTTCGACGGTCTTGACGCGATGCCATGCGACGATTCCGGCACTCGCACCAACGCGCTGTCGATTTTTCGTAGCTTGAGCGCCTGATAGTATTGCTCTGACTCAGGCATAGGTGTGCGGTGATCCGACTCCCCTGTCAGCAACATTGTCGGTGTCGATACATTACCGACCAATGAGAGTGGCGATCGGCGCCAATACTCCAGGGGATCTTCCCACGGGAACTTCTCAAACCAGTAGCCGGGCACAGTGGTGCTGATGTCGCTGTACAGTGCTTCGCTTATCCAGTTGATAACCGGCTTGGCGACAACCGCCGCTGCGAAACGATCGGTCTTGCCGACAATCCAGGCGCTCAGAACACCACCGCCGGAGCCGCCGGTTACAAACAGCTGGTCGGTGTCGACATAACCCCGTTCGATGACAGCGTCAACACCGGAGATCAGGTCGTCGTAGTCCTGCCCCGGATAGTTATGATGAATCTCGTTGGCGAATTCGTATCCGTAGCTCGTGGAGCCACGTGGATTGGTATAAAGCACGACGTATCCGGCGGCGGCATACAGCTGCGCCTCAACGCTGAAGTGGGGCCCGTAGGCGGTAAAGGGACCGCCATGAATTTCAAGAATCAGCGGGTATTTCCGCGCAGCGTCAAATTCCGGCGGCGTCACGATCCATCCCTGCACGTCGTGATCGCCGACTGACGATGTCCAGACTATTTCTTCGACATTGCCGAGTTCTCTATGACCGAGCAGGTCATCATTCAATGTCGTCAGAATGGTTGCTTCGCGGCCGCGTCGACCTACGGCGACATCGGCGGGTCGATACGCCGATCCTGCCGTGTACGCGAACGCTCCATTGTCGGCAACCGAGAACGCGCCACTGGTATAAGGACGGCTGACGTTCAGTCCACCAACGTTGTCGACGATGTCGTCGACCTCTCCATTCAGGGAAAGTATCGCAAGGTGACGTTTGCCACGATCATCGTATTGAATGTAAAGGCGGTTTGACGCACCGGCCCATGCTACTCGACTAATTGAACGATCGAAATCCGTGCTTAACTCTGTCGACGTGCCGTCCGCAACATCCAATACGTAGACATTGGCGTTGTGATAGCCCATTTTTTTATCGTCGTAACCGATATAGGCGATCTTTGCTCCATCCGGAGAGAAGGTGGCAGACCCATCAGGACCGAATCGATCGGTTAACTGTGTCATATCGCCTGTAGCGACATCGACCGACCAAAGCTCCGTATTGCGGCGATTAAATTCCCAGTCGTCTTCCCTGTTGCTCGCCAACACAATCGTTTCGCCATCCGGAGCCCATGCCAGCGGACCTTCGTGGTTGAATGCGCCGGACGTGAGCTGACGCGGAGTGCCTCCATCGGCAGGAAGCACGAATACCTGCGTATTGCCGGCTTCGAGGTAACCCCGGCCATCGCTGCGGTAATTCAGCGAATCGATAACGATTACCGGTGGCGCCCACTCGGCCCCTTCGGGTTTCTCGGGCGCTTCGGCCAATTTCGCGCCCTCACCCTTCACGTGCGCTGTAAAGGCAATTTGCCTGCCATCTGGCGACCATGATATTGCGCTCGGCGCCGCTGGCAGATTAGACAACAAGCCTGTTTGGCCACTATCCGTCCAGCGCACGTATAACTCGGGTCCACGCCCTTCGGCGCTCGAAATATAGACGATGCGATCGCCATCCGGAGACCAGCGCGGGCTCGAATAGGAATCTGTGCCGGACAGCAGCGGACGATGGCCACGCCCGTCACTGCCAACAACCCAGATATTAGAGCGCGTGCGATCGATCATGATGTCATTGGAGAGACGGGTATAGGCGACCTGCGAGCCGTCCGGCGAGATTTGTGGATCACCCGCGATTTCGAGTTCGAACACGTCTGTATTCTGGAGAGTGTCTGCGCGAATTAGGCTCGACCCAAGCGCAAGAACCACTACAAACGCCGCCAGTATTCTCTGATTGGCCATATGAATTCACCCGTTATGCTCTGATCAGACGCAAAGACTACCGGGTAGATGAACCAATGCAACCGCAAACCCGTTCACCGGCGGCAGCAACAACAAAGGTATAATGATTCCAGCAAATGTCTCCTGTCTTATTGGGCCCCTATGTCCAAGTACCGTCACTACCTATCCGCCGCGTGCCTGATCGTTATTTGCGGCAATCCAACTCTCGGTTATGACCAGGTTGCTGGCCAGGTGCAGGAAAAAAGGCAGTCTGGCCAGAGCGCCG
The DNA here is from genome assembly GCA_021773135.1 of Woeseiaceae bacterium. Lineage (GTDB taxonomy): Bacteria > Pseudomonadota > Gammaproteobacteria > Steroidobacterales > Woeseiaceae > SZUA-117. The sequence goes on from JAJFKP010000061.1 coordinate 62,920, forward strand.
AGAAGAAGTTCACGATGACCTTTGAGACGACCAAACCGCGGGATTATTGTAAATCCAGCACGTCAATCGAATACCAGCAAAGAAACAACCTGGCGCACGTCACCGGCGAGATTAGTGTCGAAGGCTGCAGCAAAGCGGCCGGAGAGTACACAGTTTCAATTCGCGTTCGGGACGATAGTGGAGAGACGCGGAATATTGTCCACGAAGAATCGTGGGAACGCGGCGACAATTTGCCGATTGTATTCGCAAAGGACTATCCCATCGGGGATAATGTCGATCTGATTCGGGCACGAGTAAGACGTAGCAGTTGCATCTGCAACGATATTGAGACCGATGACAACGACAATGAAGCGGAATAATTAATCCTGGGGGAAATTAGATGAGCGCATTAACACGACGACAAATCCTGCTTGGCGGCACCGCGTTGGCGGCTGCGGGACTCATTCCTGCAATTCCGAAGACGCCACTAACACCCGCAATGAAACTCATGCAGAGTGCGCTCGCAGATGATATTGCCCGTCCGGACTACATGGTTCGTTTGGGTGCGAATGAGAATCCCTATGGACCTTCCCGGGTGGCACTCAAAGCCATCAACGACAATATGCATCTGGCGAATCGTTACAGCGGTGATCCTCGTCCGCTGATTTCCTTGATTGCCGACATAAACAATGTAACTACCGAAAACGTTGTCATCGGCACGGGTTCCAGCGAAGTATTGAAAGTAGCGGGAATGATGGCCGCACGCGACCAGGGCTCCATTGTGTGTGCCGACCCCACGTACCAGTCGCTGCTGCGCCACGCAGAGAGTGCGGGCGCCGAAATTATTCGTGTTCCGGTAAATGAGAGCCTTCGCCCTGACCTGGATGCGATGCGTGCCGCGGTTCGAGAAGATACCAACATGGTTTACCTGGTAAATCCCAACAACCCGATTCCATCCGTCCTGAATGGCAACGCAATGCGTGAATTCGTTTTGGAAATGGCGCGGGATCACCTTGTTTTTGTCGACGAGGCCTATCATGAATACGTCGAGGATCCGGATTACCAGTCCATGATCGGCCTGATCGCGGAAGGTCACAGGAACATAATCGTCTCAAGGACTGCGTCGAAGATTCATGGTCTCGCCGGTTTGCGCATCGGCTTCGGCTTTGCTCATCCCGAACAGGCTGCCCAGATGAACCGGATGAAAACAGGCGACACCCATGTACTGGCCATCGAAGCCGCTCACGCCAGCTACCTCGACCCGGAATTTCCCGCATTTTCCATTCGAAAGAACAAGGAATCGCGAAAAATCGTTGAAGATATGTGTGAGGAATTGGGTCTTCGTTACGTCAAATCGAATGCCAACTTTACGTTCATCGAAACCGGCATGCAGAACAGCATGGTCCAGGAAAAAATGCGTGAATTCGGCATCCTGACTGGCCGGGACTTCCCACCGTTCCATGACTCCTGGAGTCGTGTGAGCATGTCCAAGCCCGAAGAAATGCGGTATTTCGTGCAGGTCTACAAACAGCTATTCGCCTGATGAAAGCAAGCGGCTGACGTTGGGCCCGGACACATCGCCTGACCTGGCTCAACGACACCCGCTTGACGATGCCCGGCTAATGCCGGTTGGCGCGATCTACCCCTGGTGGATTTCGGTTAGTGCTTCGCTGTTGATTTCAGCGACTGCAGAATCGAGAGAGTTCTTGTAACAGGATTTTGCTCGCGACATTTCTCTGAGTGACCCGACTTTGGTCAGCGATTCCACGCCGCAGACGCGCTTTGAAGCCTGCTGCAACCTGCGGTACAGCTGTTTTGCCCCGACTTCTTTTTCAACATTCAGGTCCGCGAAACTGACCTTCTCCGATTTGCCAATGATTTCCGAATCACCGTTCGCCATTGCGGCAACAGGCAACCCGAGCACAACGATTGTAGCGACAACACCTCTCAATATTTTCGGTTTTTTCATGGCTTCCTCTCTTCCGATTGCAGACACTCGTTTCATTTATGCGAATTGATGAGACGCCAACCTTGCCGGCCGAACAGGAACAGCCAATGGCAGCCTTGTTCATCTAGTTCTTGCTTGTACGCGTTAAAACAGAAAACGGTTTCAACGATTCTTCAAAACCTGACTGAACCGTAACAACTCGAAGTAGATTTTCCGTATCAGTTTGAAGTATTGATGCTTTCTGTATGCGATTGGTTGCATCGGATTACTGCACTATTTTGTTATATTGAAATTCACCGGAAGCATAAGCGTGTGCATTCGCCGCCATCAGAGTTGGCAGCGGAAAGGAAATTAGATAAAAGGCGTGCGACCGGATGGCAGCGTCGATCGGATTAGCGACCTTTAGCTGTTACCCGATTGGCGCGCGCTGCCAGCCGTCATCAGTGCGAAAGATTTCGTAGGCAGGCCAGTACTGGTTGTCCAGCTTGAGCGTAATGACCTGCTCGGCACCGTTCCAGGAGACAGTTTTGAGGCGCACCGATTCCTGATCGCCCTTGCTGCTAACCGTTTCGACAAAATCCTGAAGATTGAGTGTTTCCGTGCCATCGACGGCAACAATGCGACGCCCTGCCCAAAGGCCATACCGGGTTGCAGGTGATCCGTAACTAAAAAAGGCAATGTAGACCCCGGTCGGCTCGACACCGCGCTGAGCGGCCATCGCCCGGTGGGGGTCGTGCAACAGCGCGCCGGCCCACGACACGGCTCGTCTAATGCCGTCGCCGCCCAATTCGACGGTAGCCATTTCGATATCCTGCGCCTTGCCATCGCGCCAGATGGTCACGTCAACTTCGGGCTTTTGTACTGCGCGTTCGAGTTCGCGAAAGGTGGACACCAGCTCACCATCGACGGCCAGTATCATGTCACCATTCTTGAGCATTTGTGCTGCCGGTGTGCCGGCAACGATGCGGCTCACGCTCAGCGCCCGTCGCGCGCTCGGATTGTGCGCCTCGAGTCGGTCCAGCCACTTTTCGTCCAGGCCCAGTTTCCGCGCCGCAAAAAGCGGCGTATAGCCAAGCTCGGTTTCCAGCGAGTAAACAGGACTGCCTGACCTGACAATATCCACGAATTCGCTAACCATTTCGGCCGACAAACCGCGATTTACCTGCGCACCTTCGCCGCCGGACTGGATCGAAAAACTGACCCATTTGGCAACGACGGCACCGCGCTTATCGACCAGGACACCATCGAAATCGCCCGGCGCGTTGACCAGAGAAATAGCCTCCAGGTTGGTGTCCCTGAATCGCATGGTGCGCGACAAGGGCAATACGATAGGATCGATGGATGCGACTGAACTCGCCTGGTGCGCGATCTGGTGGTCGCCTTTCATGCCTATGACCCAGACATCATCGCCGGGCTTCAGAACGGCTTTCGAGAAACGTGCCGCTTTCACCGGCGTGTCTCCGATCAGTTCGGGATCGTATGCAATGATGGCCAGATTGTGTAACGGGTGGACGTATTCGACCCGCCCATTGATCTGCAACGATCCTGCGAACGTGATGCTGACATCACCCATCGCAACCGGAACCGTATTGCGATCCACAACAACCAGGCCTTTCTCGGTGTCGACGATCAGCCCGGTCCCGTAGTAGTGCCGATCCGAAACGCCGGCAACTGTGTATGGCAAGTCAAACGTAACCATCACCAGCGAGGGCGCTATAGCATTGACGCGCGGATCACCATTGCGTGTGAAGCGGGTACTGCCCGATTCCGGCGCTGATGGTTCAGGACCGGCTGCAAGATTTTCGCAGGGCCATACGCCAGTGCTGTCGTTGCGTTTGCAGTGACGGGCAGGAAACCAGTTTCGATCCATCTCGACCGAACGAACAATGCTGTTCTGCGGATCGTCGATCGTGTTGTAACGAAAAGTTGTGCGATCCCCATCAGCCAGGGTCGCGAGTATGCGCTTCAGGTCTTCGATATTGGCGACCGCTTCACTACCAACTTGTGAAACGATAGCGCCTCGTGGAATGGCAGATCGTGCAAACATGTATCCTGGATTAGCGACGTAGACGCCCTTCACTTCGCGATTGTAATGACGAGCCTGTTGATAAGAGAGGTTGTGCACAATTGCGTCGCCAAACTCGAGAAATTCATCAGGTGTGACCGCGTGTAAGTCACCGATTACGACGTCCTCAGTAACGGTATTTCCACCACGCTCGACTTCAATCGATATCGATTGACCAACGTTGTCGTCCAGAATATCTGCCAGTGTGACGAATTCAGTGACAAGCTCGCCATCTACGCGCACTAGTATATCGCCCGTCTCCAGTCTTTCGTACGCGGGCGAGCCGGGTAACACGTGCGACACAGTCAACATGCCTGTCTGTCCTGGAAAATCACGGCGCACGATAGACTCGGTATCGGCATTCAGTCCCAGGCGCCGCAATTCGTCGTAAGTCTTGCGCTCAAACACGGCCTGGAGCGTGCCGCGCGTAACCGTCTCACCTTCGCGTATCAGGTTGAGTGCGCGTTCAATTCGATTTAACGGCAGAAAGAAACTGCTGGCAGCATTGCTGCTCCCCCCGGCGTTCAGGGCCACCACCTCGCCGTCGATATTAATAACCGGGGAACCGGACGAACCGCCAGAGGTGCCTGACGCAGCCTGGTAATAAAAGGTGTTGAAGTCGTTGTATTTGCCGCGACCATATTCGGGCGCCTTGCGATCCAGTCGGGCAATCGTGCCCGCCAGTATTGACAGCTGCTCGCCTGCGTCATTGCCAATAACCCTGATTTCCCGACCGATTCCGGCAGCGCCTGGAACCAGCGGTAACTCTGCCGGTTCCATGTAGACGAGGTCGTCCGGATCGTAACTAAAGAAGCCGAAATCATGGACCGGATCCCGGTAGATGGGGGTCAATCTGACTTCTTCATTGTTAAGAAATATTGCCTCCGCAACAACCGGCCCGGGTGTCACAACGTGCCTGTTGGTCAGAATAAGGCCGCGTTCTGCATCGACGACAAAGCCTGTTGCCTGGCTGGATGAATTCCATTCCGTGTCGAAGGCACGTGTGCTATCGACCCGTATCGACACCACGCCTGTAGAAATGCGTTCGAGCGTGCCTGCCCATTGCGGCTCTTCGGCTACGCTTTCCACACTGCATAGCAGAAGGGCAATCAGTGGCAGGCAGGTTATCTTTCGCATTGAGTATTCCATCGTCTATGTGCAGGGACGCGAAATTGCGTCTTCCGAATCTCCGACTAGCGCAGGCGGTCGCGGTTCCCCGACGGCCACACGGTTGTGACGGAACGGGCAATTATGCCGCAATTAACGTGCATTACGCTGTAACAGCGCGCATTTCGCGGCTAAACCCTAAAGTTCGTCCGCTCATATCCGCAGGATCCGATTGGAGGGTGTCAACTGACATTTACTGCACTTCAAGATCAATTTGCACCCTTTCGGCTGCCCCACCATTCCAGGCGGGCGAACAACGCTGCAGCTGCAATATTCAGTGGTGCAATTGTTATGCGCCTGTTTCAGTCACGATCTGCCTTCCACGCCAGGTTTAGGTGACGTGCGGCCTTCACGTCGTCGAGGCGGCGGACCGGCAGCGTATAGGGTGCACCCTTCACCTTGTCAGCATCGGTCATCGCCTCGTCCTTGATCTCGATCATCGCCTCCACGAATCGATCCACGGATTCCTTGGTTTCCGACTCGGTCGGCTCAATCAACAGACATTCGGGAACCAGCAGGGGAAAATACGTAGTTGGCGCATGAAATCCCTTGTCGAGCAGCGCCTTTGCAAAATCCATTGCGGTTACGCCCAACGTTTTGGCTTCGTGTTTCAAAGTAACGATAAACTCATGGCTCGCACGACGAGAGGGAAAGGCGAGCTCGAAGCCCGCTTTTTGCATACGTGCCTCGAGGTAATTAGCGTTCAGGGTCGCAAATTCCGAGATTCGCTTCATTCCATCCTTACCGACCATGCGCATATAAACGTAGGCTCGCAACAGCACACCGGCGTTGCCCATGAATCCGGAAAGTCGACCGATGCTTTGCGGAAGATCTTCCTCGTCCAGCCAGCTGTATACCGGCTGACCATCAATGTCCTTTTTCCCGACTACGGGAATCGGGAGAAACGGCTTCAGCCGTTCGCCTACACCAACCGCGCCCGACCCCGGCCCGCCACCACCGTGTGGCGTGGAAAAAGTCTTGTGCAGATTCAGGTGTATGACATCGAAGCCCATATCACCGGGCCGGACTTTGCCCAATATCGCATTCAGGTTCGCACCGTCGTAATACAACAGCCCGCCGGCATCATGAACGATGTCAGCAATCTCGGTTATATGTCGCTCAAAAACGCCGAGCGTCGATGGGTTGGTAAGCATTATTCCCGCAGTTTTTGGTCCGACAACTGATCGCAGGGCTTCGAGGTCCACATCTCCCTCAGCGTCGGTAGGAATCTCACGAACCGTACAACCACACATCGTCGCAGTCGCCGGGTTGGTACCGTGCGCGGCGTCGGGAACAATAATCTCATCGCGCTCAGCTGCGCCGTTTGCAAGATGATACGCACGAATCATTGCGACACCCGCAAGTTCGCCCTGTGCGCCAGCCATCGGCGTGAGCGACACTTCCTGCATTCCTGTCACCGACTTGAGCATGTCCTGGAGCTCATACATGCAGCTAAGAAAGCCCTGCCCGTGACTCACTGGACCCAAGGGGTGACGGCTGGCAAAACCTGGTAGAAGTGCCAGCGAATTGCAGGCGCGTGGGTTGTACTTCATGGTGCACGACCCCAGCGGATAAAAATGTGTATCGATCGAGAAATTGCGCTGCGACAGTCGTGTGAAATGGCGCACGACCTGCAGTTCGGAGACTTCCGGCAGGGTAGGCCTGTCATGGCGCTGCAAATTTTCCGGAACACTGCCGTTTGAATCGGTCAATGGCGCCTGGGCAAAAGCGCGACGTCCCGGCCTGGATCGCTCGAATATAAGTTGCTCGCTCATCGTCCTTGGTAGCCTTAGGTCTTGATCTCAAGTGGGTTAATTTCTATGCCAAGCGCTTTGTATGCAGCCACATAATCCGGCTCATCGCCGATATCCGCGATTTGCTCGCGATGTACTACGGTGTTGTTCTCATCCAGCACGACAACCGCCCTGGAAAACATTCCGGCGAGCGGTCCTTCGACGATCTGCACGCCGTAGTTCTCGCCAAAACCCGCGTGTCGAATAGCGGACAGGCCGACAACATTATTCAGTGAGTTTTCCTGTTGGAATCGGGCGTGCGCGAACGGCAAATCGTACGAAACCATCAGCATCGCAACGTCATCGTGATCTTCCGCGAGCTGGTTAAAAACTACGACCGATTTTGCACAGACTGGTGTATCGATGCTCGGAAAGATATTCAATATCTTCCGATTTCCCATGAAGTTAGCCAGCGATACATCCTGCAGTTCGGTGTTGACCAGGGAAACATCCGGCGCCCGGCTGCCCAAGGATGGCAGGTCGCCGTGAGTTCGATATCGTGTTCCGTTGAAAATTATTTCCTGCATCGAGGTCGGTTCCCTTTAGGCTGAGGCAGTCATGATGTCCCGCAGCGCCACCTGGTAGGCCGCGAGGTCATCATCATTTTTGGTCTCGGTTGCACAAACCAGCAGTGCATTGCCAAGCTCGGGAAAGTCCTTGTTCAGGTTGAAACCCCCGAGAATATCCTGTGCCGCCAGCGCTTCCAGTACCGGCGCTACTGGTCGATCGAGTCGGATGACAGCTTCGTGAAAATGTGGCACATCGAAGGCCCTGTCTACGCCGTCGATCGACGTCAGCAGATCAACCAGATTGCTCGTTCGCGCCTGCGAGGTCAGCGCAACCTCGCGCAATCCTTCGTAACCAAGCAGAGACATGTAAATAGTCGCCGCGGTCACCATCAGTCCCTGATTGGTACAAATATTCGAGGTCGCTTTGGTACGCCGAATGTGCTGCTCGCGCGCCTGCAGTGTAAGCGTAAAGCCAGGGTTTCCATCGAGGTCCGTGGTGCGACCTACAATTCTTCCAGGCATTTGCCTGACGATCTGTTCCTTGCAGGTCATGATGCCGAAATAGGGCCCGCCAGATGATAACGGTATGCCCAGCGGCTGGCCTTCGCCGCCTGCAATATCTGCCCCGGCTGCTCCCCAGCTTCCGGGCGGTCGCAGCACCGTTAGAGAAATCGGATTGACGACGGCGATGACCAACGCGCCATTTGCATGCGCCCAGTCCGTAATGTCGTCGACCTGCTCGTACGTGCCAAGGAATGATGGCTGTTGGATGACCACTGCAACCGGCGCATCGCCCTGGTCATCCAGCGCGCTTACAGCGGTTGTGCCGGTTTCGACATCGAGCGGCAGCCGCTCGAAGGTCAGTCCCTGCGAGCCTGCGATCGCCCTGGCTACGTTTTGGTAGTTTTGATTGACACCAGCAGAGAGCAGCACGCGCCGGGACTTTGACTTGCGGTTCGCGCGTACGGCCATCAGGGCCGCCTCAGCCAGGCCCGACGCCCCGTCATAAAGTGAGGCATTGCTGACATCCAGTCCGGTCAGGCTGGCAGCCATGGTCTGATACTCGTAGATCGTTTGCAGGGTACCCTGGCTGGCTTCCGCCTGGTAGGGCGTATAGGCGCTGTAGAACTCACCGCGCGTCGTAATATCCCATACCGCTGCGGGAATGTGGTGTTCGTATGCGCCCGCACCGATGAAACAGCTGGCGCCGCGATCCTGTGCGGCCCGTTCGCGCATCAGCCGGCTGATCTCCATTTCATTGAGTGCATCAGGAACGCCGTCGAGATCCTTGATCAAAAGGTCGCGGGGTATTTCGTCGAAAAGCTCATTGATACTGCTGGCACCGATTGTGGCGAGCATCTCACTGATTTCTTCTTCCGTGTGCGGAATAAAAGGCATGGTTGGGTGGTTATCCGTTGTGGTCTATTCGTCCAGCGCGTCCAGGAATTCCTGGTACTCGTCCGGGTTCATTGTTTCTTCGTCCTCGCCGGTAGGCTGCATGCGTACAATCCATCCTTCGCCATATGCATCAGCGTTAATTTTTTCCGGATCATCGGCAAGTTCCTCGTTGACTGCGACGACTTCGCCTGCGATCGGCGCATAGACATCAGACGCTGCCTTCACCGATTCGACGACCGCCATTTCGCCGCCACTCTCCACTTCCTGTCCGACCTCCGGCAATTCGACATAGACCAGATCACCCAGCGCACTTTGAGCGTGATCGGTGATGCCAATAGTCACGGTGCCATCTTCTTCCTGGCGCAGCCATTCGTGTTCTTTCGTATATTTCAGATCACCCGGCAATTCACTCATCTGACGTCTCCCAATAACCAGTTTTAATTACATCTCTACCCGAATTTTGCCGTGACGAACAAACGGCATTTCTACGACCCGAACGTCCAGCAATCGCCCGCGTACGTCCACCTGCGCCCGATCATAGTCACCGGCCGGCAGCCTGGCCATGGCGATTGACCGCTGCAGCGTTGGCGAGAATCCGCCGCTCGTTATTTCGCCGTCGGCATGGCCGTCAACAACCACCCGCATGTGGTCGCGCAAAACGCCTTTGCCCTCGAGAACCAGGCCCGCAAATCGCCGTCGGTCGGGGTTCGCGCGCATCTTACTCAGTGGCTGCCTGCCATTGAACGGTCTGTCTGCCGGATCCCAGGCGATCGTCCACGCCAGTCCGGCCTCCAGCGGCGAAATCGTTTCGTCCATATCTGAACCGTAAAGATTCATACCGGCTTCCAGGCGCAGCGTATCGCGCGCGCCAAGCCCGCACGGGCGGATTCCTGCAGCAACGCACTGCCCCCAGAAACCGGCGGCATCCTTCTCGGGAAGCATGATTTCCCATCCATCCTCGCCGGTGTATCCGGTACGGGCGATGAACGTCGATCCGGCCTCGAGTCCGAAAAAGGGTCGCAACGCCAATGCAGCTTCGCGCCACTCGTCGGCGAGCACGCCAGCTGCCAGTTTGCGTGCATCGGGCCCCTGCACGGCAATCATCGCAAGACCGGTACGTTCATCGATTTCGACGTCAAACGCCGCTGCCTGGGCATTGATCCATTCCAGGTCTTTGTCACGGGTCGCGGCGTTGACGACAATGCGATACCGATCCGGCCCAAGGTAGTAGGTGATCAGATCGTCTATGACGCCACCATCGTCATTGAGCATGCAGCTATAGAGTGCCTTACCCGGTTCTTTGAGCTTTTCCACGTCATTGGCGAGAAGCGTGCGCAGGAAAGACGACGCACCTGCACCGGTCACATCGACAACTGTCATGTGAGAGACATCAAACGCGCCCGCGGCGCCGCGCACAACATGATGCTCTTCCAGTTGCGAGCCGTAGTGGAGTGGCATATCCCAGCCACCAAAGTCGACAACTCTGGCGCCGGCATCAACGTGAATTTGATAAAGCGGTGTCTTCTTTGCCATTGCAAGCTCCGGGCTGGTCATTTCAGAAACACAAAAGGGGCGATCGGCTGCGCTTAGTCCAAGCGC
>JAJFKP010000062.1 GCA_021773135.1 Woeseiaceae bacterium
CCTTCGAGCAATCTGGCAATAAACTTAAGTCGTTCATCCATTGGTTTACACTCTTTCCAGGGCATCTGGGCTCTCCCCAAATGCTCAATGTGTAAACTATGTGATCGGAATAATCTGTAAGCTATCTGTCGATAAGCACACTGGCATCACCGTTCCGGCGATGCCAGCGGTACTGATATGACAACGGAGTCGTTTACGGGGTGCGAGGCTTCATGACTAACTAATCCCCGATACACCGTCTTTTCTGGTTGACCGTGCGGCTACCTCACTAAAGCATTGGGATGAATGGATAGTGATTGGTTGTCCGGTACTCCATGCGGGGTTCGACTCCTACACGCCCCAGCATCTAACCATCCGCTCCGTATCGACCAAAATGCCTGACTGCGGGGTTGCTGTTGTGCCCTCCCTCTGCGCATTGCAAATTCCCCGCAACAATAGGGTTCTGCCGAAAAGCGGGGCCAACCTACACGGAATCAGTTCGGTGGTAGCGAACAATTCACCTTGTTTGTTGGCTGGGTTCGACTCCTACACGCCCCACCATCTAACCATCCGCTCCGTATCGACCAAAATGCCTGACTGCGGGGTTGCTGTTGTGGTCCTCTCGCTGCGCGTTGCGGATTCCCCGCAACAACAGGATTCTGCCGGAAAGCGGGACCAACCTGGATGAACTCAGGTCCATGGGAGCGAACATTTGAGGTTTTCCATTCGCTGCGCCCGGCTCCTGCATGCTCCCGTCCGCCACAACCTCAGGTGCGATTGATTTCAAAAAACTGCAGACGATTGACATCCTCCCCTATATCATTAGCCGCTTTGTCCGGCAGGTGAGTGTTAGATTCGTGGCAGTAAACAAATGGAAGATTCACAAGTTTGGTGGCAGCAGCCTGGCGGATGCGGCGTGCTACCAGCGCGTAGCGAAAATCATTTCGTCATTGCCGCAAACACCGACAGGTGTCGTCGTGTCTGCTATGGGGGGAATGACCAACAGCCTGCTGGCCCTGGTCGATCTGGCGGAACAGGGTGATTCCGGTCATGCCGAGGAACTTCGGGCTATAGGTGCTCGCTACACCGAGACCGCCAGTCAGCTTGTATCGGGTTCCCCACTGGTCGGCCTGCTTGACAGCTGGAGTCAGGATGAGAAACAGCTGGTAGAACTGTTGGGCGCTATGGTGGCTACGACTTCGGCATCGCAGCGAAGCAAGGACATTGTGGCGGGATTTGGTGAGATCTGGTCAGCGAAACTATTGGCGGCACTTCTTAATCAAGAACTCGGGTTGCAACGGGCGGTAACCTGCATTGACGCCCGCGAAGTCATCACGGTACGCCAGGGTGATCTTGGACCTGCCGTTAATTGGAATGTCTCGCGATCGAAGATGGCCCGTCAGTTGAAACAGGGTTTCGATGGCGTGGCGGTCATGACGGGTTTCATTGCAATGGATGAAGACGGGCTGCAAACGACGCTTGGACGCAACGGCAGCGATTTCTCGGCTGCCATTCTTGCGGCGCTGACCGAGGCCGATGAACTGGATATCTGGACCGATGTGGACGGCGTAATGAGCGCTGACCCACGTTGTGTACCGGACGCACAAATCATCCATTCGCTTTCCTACAATGAAGCGATGGAGCTTGCCTATTTTGGGGCCAAGGTGATTCACCCGCAGACGCTTGGGCCGGCAATCGACAATGGCATTTCGGTGGTGATCAGAAACAGCTTCCGACCAGACCATCCTGGCAGCCGCATTACCGCCGTGGTTGCCGGTGATCATAAGATCAAGGGCATTACGGCAGTCGGTGGCATGGCACTGATCAATCTCGAAGGCGCGGGCATGATCGGGGTTCCGGGCACGGCCGATCGATTGTTTGCATCATTAAAAGACGCCGGTGTTTCAGTGGCGCTGATTTCACAGGCAAGTTCGGAACACTCGATATGCATCGCCGTGCCGGCAGAGCTGGCCGAACGTGCCAGAAATACCGTTTGCTTAGCGTTTGCAGAAGAGCTTGACGATGGCCAGATTCAGAGTGTCGACGTAACAGCTGACCAAAGCATCATTGCAGTTGTCGGCGACGGCATGGCAGGTTCGCCCGGAATTGCGGCGCGCTTTTTCGCAAATCTTGGCCGTGCCGGAATTAACGTGCGCGCTATTGCGCAGGGGTCTTCCGAAAGAAATATTTCAGCAGTGGTCGACTCGCAGGATGTCACGCGGGCACTTCGAGCGGTGCATTCTGGATTCTATCTGTCCGCCAAGACAATCTCCGTAGGCATTATCGGGGCAGGGGTTGTTGGTAGTACGTTGCTCGATCAGATACAGCAGCAAACGCAACGGCTGCATGAAAAGTTCGGCCTGGATCTGCGTGTCAGGGCGATTGCCCGGTCCAGCCGGATGCTGCTGGGCGAACGACGCATCGAACTCGATGACTGGCGCAGCAACCTGGACAACAGTGAGATGCAGGTCGACTTCGGTGCGTTTGAGGCGCACGTACATGCCGACCATCTGCCGCATGCGGTCATCATTGACTGCACCGCAGACGACGCCATTGCGGAACGCTATGCGGGCTGGCTGGCACGAGGAATCCATGTCATTACGCCAAACAAAAAGGCCTTCAGTGGCAGCCAGTCATATTACGAGTCCATTCGCTCGGCCGCGGCAGAGGGCGGTAGCCACTATTTCTACGAAACAACCGTCGGTGCTGCACTGCCGATAATAAAGACCATCCGGGACCTGGTGGACACCGGGGACCGCATTCATTCTATCAAGGGCATCCTGTCCGGAACGTTGGCCTATCTATTCAATGTTTACGATGGCAGCAAGCCCTTTTCCGAAATTGTTATCGAGGCCAGGTCCAGCGGTTATACGGAACCGGATCCTCGCGAGGACCTGTCCGGCATGGATGTGGCACGAAAACTGACCATCCTGGCGCGAGAGCTCGGTCAGACCATTGAAATTGGCGATTTTCCGGTTGAGAACCTGATACCGGAAGCGCTGCGGGACAGCACGGTAGATGAGTTTCTCGAGCGTCTAGCAGAATACGATGACGAAATGTTGCATGCGTATCAGTCTGCGCAGGCAGAAGGCAAACAATTGCGTTACATCGCGACACTTGACGCTGACGGCGCCGCGAACGTCGGCTTGCAGCGGGTGTCCGCAAAAGACGCGTTCAGCAACATGCAGTTGACCGACAACCTGGTGCAATTCGTGTCCGATCGCTATGCCCAGAATCCACTGGTCATTCAGGGTCCAGGCGCAGGCCCGCAGGTGACCGCAGGCGGTGTCTTCGGAGACTTGCTCAAACTGGCTTCTTTCCTGAATGACGGTACCAGCCTATGAAGAAAAACACACTTGTGACTGCGTTTGCGCCGGCGTCGATTGGCAATGTTGGCGTGGGTTTTGACATGCTCGGTCTGGCAATTGCCGGTGCCGGAGACAAGGTGTCGGCACGGCAGGTGGATAAGGCCGGCGTCACGATCAAGGAAGTGCGTGGTCTGGATGGCGAGATACACGCCGAACTTTCATCGCGTGCGGATGAAAACACTGCGTCCATCGCTGCGCAGGCTTTGCTGGATGAAGCGGGCATCGAAATGGGCGTCGAACTTGTGGTCTACAAAGGCGTGCCGCTGCAATCGGGTATGGGAAGTTCAGCAGCGTCCGCAGTTGCCGCCGTGGTCGCGGTCAATCAGCTATTGGACAGGCCGTTACCGACCGAACGACTACTGGCTCCGGCATTGCAGGGTGAAAAGTTTGCAAGTGGTGGCCTGCATGCGGACAACGTTGCACCAAGCCTGGTAGGTGGCCTCGTTCTGTGTCCGCAAGTGCTCTTGCCACAGATGATATCGGTGACACCGCCAAAGCATGTAAGCAGCGTGCTGATACATCCCGAGCTCCAGGTCAATACAGCGGAGTCGAGAGGAAAACTTCTGACCGAATATTCAATCGAACAGTGGCTGACCCAGCAAGGATACCTGGCGGGCTTTATTGCGGCCTGTGAGCAGAATGACGTAGAACTGTTCGCTCAATGCCTGCGGGATACAGTGATCGAACCGCAGCGGGCTGCGTCTGTACCGTGCTTTGCGGCTGTTAAAGCCGCAGCTATGCGCAGCAAAGCCTACGGTTGTTCTTTATCGGGTAGCGGGCCGAGCATATTCGCCATTTGCGCTGATGCCGATGCGGCGGCGCTTGCTGACGCCATGTCAAAAGCTTGCAGCGAGGCGGGTTTCGAATGCCAGGCATGGGTTAGCAATATGGATGCACCTGGTGCCACATTCGAGACAAGCACGTGAGGTACCAAAGTACGAGGGGTGGGGCATCGGTCACACTGGATGAGGCACTGCGGCAGGGTATTGCCGCGGATGGCGGGCTGTATTTACCCGAATCGCTGCCTGAACTGACCCTCTCGAGCGGTGCCGACAGTGCCGATATCAAGGTTACTGCTGGGACGTTCCTGGCACCGTTTTTTGCGGGGTCTGATCTCGAGGACAGCCTGGATGAGATTATTGCGGAGACTTTCAGTTTTCCGCTGCCGGTTTCCGCCCTGGAGGTTGCTGCCGGCCGCTGTGACGTGCTTGAGCTGTATCATGGCCCGACCGCAGCTTTTAAGGATATTGGTGCCGGTTTCCTGGCGGCCTGTCTGTCGCGGCTGGAGGGCGATGCGGAAAAGCCGCTGACAATTCTGGTTGCCACTTCCGGCGACACGGGCGGGGCTGTTGCGGCCGCATTCGACGGCAGGCCGGGAATGCGGGTTGTCGTCCTTTACCCTGACGGGATGGTGTCGGCGCGCCAGGCACACCAGTTGACCTGCTGGGGCGACAATGTGCTGTCGCTGGCGGTAGATGGCACGTTTGATGATTGCCAGGCCATCGTCAAGTCTGCCATGGCAGATCGACAGCTCAATGACAAACACCGCTTCAGCTCTGCCAACAGTATTAACATCGGTCGACTGCTACCACAGGCTATCTATTATGCCCATGCGAGCGTGCTGCATAAAATGCGCACGGGAACGGCGCCCGGTTTTATTATCCCAACCGGTAACTTGGGCAACGCGTTTGCGTGTTTCCTCGCAAGAGAGACAGGAATGCCAATTGGCAAGATTATCCTTGCGACAAACGCCAATCGGCTTATCGTTGATTACCTCGCGGGCTCGGCGTGGGAGCCGCGGGCCAGTATCCAGACGCTTGCGTCCGCGATGGATGTTGGGAATCCGAGCAATATGGAGCGGCTGCGGCATGTGGGCGGTGACGCGGAAGATCTTGTTGGCCGGATACGCGCACAATCAGTAACGGATGCGCAAATAAAAAGCCAGATTCGCAGGGACTACGAAGAGCTGAACCTGATCAGTTGCCCACACACTGCAACGGCTACGTATGTCTGGCAGCACCTCGATGAGGAAGAGCGCTTATCGCACGATTGGATTGTTGTCGCGACCGCGCATGCGGCCAAGTTTGAGCAGATCGTGGAGCCGATCATCGGCGAGCGCATAGCCCTGCCGAGTGTCCTTGCCGCTATACTGAAAAAGCCTAGCCATTTTGTTCCCATCGAGGCCTCGATGGCGGCATTTGAAGCCGCCCTTGAAAAGCAGTTCGACTGACGGTGCCGACTTGCAATTAGCAGTGGGCCGCAATAGTCTGAATCAGCGGCGCACCGGCAGTTGAGCCCATGGAATTGACCACCGAATAATGAATGATCTCCTGTCTGAAAACTCTCCTTTGACCTGGTTATTTGTGGCAGCTGTTGTCGCATTGATCGCGTTCTGGATCGTACTGCGCAGGAAGCGCAGCCATACACAATCCCTTGCAGGTGTCCTGAACAATATTGCGTTTGAGCGCATCCAGGGATTGGTGATTCCGAAAGCAGACGAGGGCGAGATTCAGATCGACCACCTGATCCTCACCGCGCAGGGTCTTTTGATCATTGACATCAAGGACGTCAATGGCGCGGTTTTTGGTGGAGATAAATTGCAGGACTGGACAGTAATTGGTGCCAATAGTCGATTCACCTTCAGCAATCCACAGCCGGCACTCTACGATCGCATTGCCGCTGTGCGACAGGTTGTACGACAAGTGCCGGTTTCAGGTCGTATCCTGTTCCTGGAGGGTGCATCATTCACGAAGGGCATACCGAGCCTGGTCTGCAACCTGGACGAGCTGCGCGCAGAGTTCGGTGATCAGGATAGGTCAGCTGCCAAGGTGAAGATAGAAGCGTTCAAGCCGCATTGGGAACAGATCCAGGCCCTGGCCGATCGCGCGACTGCCTGAGCGCCGCAGCGGAGGATTGCAATCCGTTGATTCGCGGGTCTCTGGTCGGTTTGAGACTATAATCTTCCATATCGCAGGGCTCGATACAGGAGTAATTCCATGCGTATTCGTCTGCTTGGTTTGGTGTTTTTGATCAGCACTGCTGAACTGTCACTGGCCTTTGAGCCGGCTGACTACCAAGTCATTGATCTGAGCCACGCCTACGGGGAGGCTACTCTCTATTGGCCAACCTCTCCGACCACTTTCCGGAAGGAGGTGCTTGCGTATGGCGACACGGATCAGGGTTACTTTTATTCCGCGTACTCTGTCTGCACCCCGGAGCACGGCGGCACGCATATCGACGCGCCTGTTCATTTTGCTGAAGGAGGACTGTCGACTGACGAATTGCAGATTGAAGATCTGATCGCTCCTGCGGTCGTAATCGACGTTTCCACGCAGGCCGCGGCCGATCCCGGTTATCGTCTCACTGTGGCCGATGTCGAACGATTCGAAAGCAGTCACGGCAAGATATCGGCCGGCACAATTGTTCTGATGAGAACAGATTGGAGCACTCGTTGGCCCGACGCCTTGACTTATCTTGGCGATGATTCGCCAGGGGACGCGAGCAATCTTATGTTTCCGGGATTTGGTGCTGCCGCAATGCGTATGCTTGTTGAAGAACGTAACGTCGGTTTACTGGGGATCGACACAGCGTCGGTGGACTATGGTCCGTCGCAGGATTTTATTGCACACCAGATAGGAGCCGCACAGGGTGTTCCCAATCTTGAAAATCTGACCAACCTCGCAGCGCTGCCGGTTACAGGGAGCGTCGTCATGGCGCTGCCCATGAAGATCCAGGGTGGCTCGGGCGGTCCCGTTCGGGTTATAGCGCTCGTGCCACGCTAACCATCCGGCAAGTCAAAAAAACGCTTGGCCGTTGCGGTCGTTAAAACGGCAACTTCTTCAATCGACTGCCCGCGCGCTTCGGCGACAACCCGCAGCACTTCCGGGAGGAACGCAGGCTCGTTGCGTCTGCTCGAGGGTTTGGGTTTGAGGGTACGCGGCAACAGATACGGCGCATCGGTTTCCAGCATCAGGCGATCGTCCGGAATCAAATGAACGATCTCCTTGAGGTGAGAACCCCGTCGTTCGTCGCATATCCATCCGGTAATACCAATATGTAAGCCCATATCAATATATTCCCGGAGTTGATCTGCATCACCGGTGAAACAATGTGCAACGGCATGTGGTAAATCGGACAACCTCGGCTCCAGGATTTCTACAAAATCTGGGTGTGCGTCGCGTTGGTGCAGAAACAATGGTAATTGCGCCTCGGCTGCAAGGTCCAGTTGACGCTCGAAAGCGCGACGCTGTGCATCCCGAGGCGAAAAATCGCGAAAATAATCCAGTCCGCATTCACCCACAGCAACAACCACTTCTTGAGTGACAAGATCCCGCAGCAGCTGGTGTACCTCGTCGGAATACTCAGAGGCGTGATGCGGATGTACGCCAGCAGTGGCGAACATTGAACCCGGGAAAGCTCCCGCAAGTGCAGCTGCATCCTGGCTGCCCTGCGCGCTCGCACCGGTCAGAATCATGCGGTGGACGCCGTTATCCAGTGCTCGCTGGACGACATCGGCGCGATCACGATCAAAGCTGTCGTGGGTCAGATTTGCACCTATATCGATCAGTTGCATCGCGAGCTGCCGTCAGCGAGGATGCCAGCGAAAAGTAACAGCGCCAAGTGTGAGGAAGACAACGCTCATCGCGGCAAGTGTTGTCAGTTCCGGCAGGATATCGATCAGACCGGCGCCGTCGAGCATCACCGCGCGTGCGGAGTTAAGAATATGGGTGAGCGGAAATATTGCTGCCAACTGGCGCACCCAGTCGCTGGCTGCCTCAAGCGAAAACCAGACTCCGGAAAGCATCATCATTGGCCAGGTGACGAGGTTAAGCAGTCCGCCTGCAAGTTCTTCGCTGGTAACTCTGGCCGATATCAACAGTCCCAGTGATACCAGCGTTATGGCGCCCAGCAGCAGAATGATTAACAGCAGACCATAGCTGCCGTCGACGCGCGTATCGAGAAAATATTTTGTGCCGACGAAAACAAAAGTCGTAAACGTAAATATCAGCACCAGCCGCGATGCAACCTGTGCGGCTACGAACTCGAATGCGCGCAGAGGTGTGGCACGCAGGCGTTTCAGAAATCCGTTTTTTCGGTAGCGCACGACCACGTAACCAACGCCGAACAGACTGCTGAACATCATGTTCATACCGAGAATGCCGGGTAATACCCAATCGACGTAGCGAACCGCATCGCCCTCGATCTGCGACCGCGAAATTGTCCCGCCAATACCTTCGTCTGACTGCAGCAGTGCAAATTCAACGAAATAGCCTTTCGGCGAGTCGGGGTTTATCCAATACTGATTCTGAGCGCCGAGATCGATGAGCAGGTCCAATTGGTGTCGCGCCACCTTGCGCACGGCGTCGTCACGGTCGTCGATAGCCACAAACTCGATGTAGCGGGTGTCCAGGAACGGGTGTTCCACGGCGCTCGTATCTGCGTTCAATACGCCAACGGTATATTCCGCTCGTTCATTGCTGAAAATAAACGACAGGCCGAACATCAGCGCAACAGGCAAAATCAGGTTCCAGCTCATCGAGCCCCGGTCGCGTACGAATTCAAGATTTCGGGCACGAAAGATTGCGTAGATTCGTTTCAACATGGCTCAGGTTCGCAATGAATGACCCGTGAGATCCAGAAACAGGTCTTCGAGATTCGGTTGTCTGATCTTCATACGGTTGAGCCCTGAAGTTAGAGAAGCGAGTTCACGCAGCGTGTCATTGACATTATTGGTTTCAATTTCAATGACACCCTGGGTTTCAAGAACGCGGTGTTCAAGTGAGCTCAGGTCCCCCGAAAATTCAGCGATTGGCAGTTCGATAATGACGTTCTTGTAATGCTGATGAAGGAGATCATTGGGCCTGCCCTGGATAATAATCTTGCCGGCTTCCATGATTGCGATTTCATCACACAGAATCTCAGCCTCTTCCATGTAGTGCGTCGTCAGAATGACGGTCGTACCTTCGTCACGAATGTTTTTGACCAAATCCCAGAAGTTGCGTCGGGCCTGCGGGTCAAGCCCGGTCGTCGGCTCGTCGAGAAACACCAGCCGTGGCCGATTGACCAGGGCGACACCGAGCAGCAAGCGTTGCCGTTGCCCGCCTGACAGCTTGCGGTTATCGCGATCGAGTAATGCGCCAAGAGAGCATTGCTCGATGATGTGATTCAGATCGGCCCTGCGGTCATACAGGCTCTGGAACATCTGCAGCGTTTCCTGCACGGTGATGTAGTCCTGCAGCGCGGTGTTCTGAAACTGGATACCGGCTTCTTCGCGAAAGCGCTTGCCGGCGGGCGTTCCGTAGTACCAGATTTCACCCCGTGTGGCTGGCGTGACACCCTCCATGATCTCGACAGTGGTCGTCTTGCCCGCGCCGTTGGGTCCCAGCAGGCCAAAGCAGATACCCTCCTGTACGGCAAAGGACACGTCGTCCACAGCCAGAACCTCGGGATACTGCTTGACGAGATTTTTCGCCTCAAGGGCTATCTGCATCGTGTCTGTCGTCGTTACCAGGGCGAGGTGCGTAAGGTTACCCTCTTGGGCCAATTCCGCATAGACACGCAATACAGGTGCTTGCAACCAAACGGGCGGCAGCGGAATCTAAACTGCACAAATGGCCGTTTTTACCCACAGTTACCTGAATTGAGGAATCGATCGATGAGGCAACAATCTAAATTCAAGTCCGTATGTGTCGCCACTGTTGCGCTGATTAGTATAAGCCCGGTTTTTGCATTTAACGTCAACAAGAGCATCTCTGTCACAGATGGCGCCGAATCCGATGGCGTGTCGACGGTCAACGGCAGTATATCTATCGGCAAGGGCGCGGCCTTGACGGGCGCAGTAGAAACGGTGAATGGCACGATCCGGATCGATGAGGATGCCCGTCTCATTGATGCCAAAACGGTGAATGGCAGCATTCGTATCGCTTCCGGCGTGACAGCAGAAGACGTAACAAGCGTCAATGGTTCGATCCGGCTGGATGAAAATGTAGCCGTTGGAGGCGAAATCTCTGTCGTTAATGGCAAGATCAGCCTTTATCCGGGTACGACCGTTGCTGACGACGTGAGCAATGTGAACGGCGAGATCTCCGTCGTCGGCGCAGATATTGGTGGTGACCTGACCACCGAAAACGGCGACATCACGCTGACTGACGGTTCCATCCTGCGTGGCGACCTTATTGTGGAGGAACCCGGTGGCTGGCGCTGGACCAGGAAACGCCGCAATCCCGTGGTTGTCATCGGGCCAAACACCAGCGTCGCCGGCGATATTCGACTAGAGCGCGAGGTTGAACTTTTTATCAGCGACTCCGCTGCAGTTGGGGGCGTCAAGGGAGAGCTGAGTATGGATGATGCAATACGTTTTAGCGGCGCAAGTCCGTAGACCCGGACCAGCAGCGAATGCGTGCTGCATGAAGGACCCCAGGCCGGTTAGAATCCGGTAATGCTAAACGCCGCCAGACAACTTCTCCTGTTTGAACCGGGGCCTGATGAATCGGGGCGGATCCCCCGGTTTACCGTGCGGGTCAGCGCACGAGCAAAACGACTATCCATAAAGGTATATCCCCGCGGCCGGGTTGAAGTGGTAGTGCCAAAACGCACCAGTGCGCGCACAGTGAAGGCGTTTGTCGAGGAGAATAAAGACTGGATCGATCGCGCGCGAGATTCGTTTGCGGAAAATTACACACCCGAGTCATTCATGCTGCCCAGGCAAATCCACCTGCCGACAATCGACTCAAGGGTTATTGTGACCTATCGCGAAGAAGTGGGTATACCAACAGTTCGCTATCGTTTTGCGAACAATATTCTTACCTTAAGCGGCAACACCAATGATGATGCGGCTTGCGTCAAGGCGCTCAAACGCTGGTTGTCGACGGTGGCCAGAAAGGCTTTCGAGCCGCGATTGCGAGCGCTGTCCCTGCGTACGGAAACACCCTACGAGAAGATTCATATACGTTTGCAGCGCACCTGTTGGGGGAGTCGCAGTTCCAGCGGTACGATCAGCCTGAATCTGTGCCTGCTTTTTCTGGCGCCGGAATTGACCCGTTATCTGATGATCCACGAGCTATGCCATGGCCGCCATATGAACCATTCCAAGCGCTTTTGGAAGTTGGTATCCCGGCATGAGCCTGCTTACCGTGCGCTCGACCGCCGTCTTGGTGAGTCCTGGCGGGATGTGCCGAACTGGCTAGGCGTTTATTAGTAAAAACAAAGATTTACCTTGTTTTTTTAATGTAACTAATTACCCCTGATCCAGTAGCTCCCGCAGATTGATTATGGCGGCATTGGCACGTGCCAGGTAATTGGCCATAACCAGCGAATGATTCGCGAACACACCGTAGCCACCGCCATTCATGACCATTGGCGAGCTAAGCGGTGTCAGACTCGCTTCGAGTTCGCGAATGATCTGCCGAACGCTGACTTCCGAATTCTTGTCTGCTAAAACGTGCGCGAAATCAAATTCAGCCGCACGAAAAAAATGGACCAGGGCCCATGCCGCGCCACGTGCCTCAAAAAAAACGTCGTCAATTTCAAACCACGAGGTGCGGACATTGACTTTGTCCGGCAGCGTGGTGTTGGCTTCTGCCGCCCGATCTCCGGCCAGGTCCGTATTGATGACATCGGTAGCAACGCTGTCACCGAGCCGGCGGGTGAGACTGCCGAGCCGTTTTTCGACCTGAGCGAGCCATTCCCTCAGGTTATCTGCGCGGGCGAAAAACTGTGCTTCATCCGCGTTCAATCCTGCGAGACTGTCTCGGTAAGTTTTAAAACCGGCAATCGCATGCCGATACTCGGTCTCGGTTCTTGGCAAAATCCAGGAGTCGGTGTCGAAAAAGAATTTCTGTTCCGCAATCGCCAGACCGGAGTCTTCCCGCGACTGGGATTGACTGCGGCTGTAGTCATTGCGAATGACGCGGGCCAGATCACGCACCTGCTGGACCACGCCCAATTCCCAGTTTGGAATGTTGTCAAGAAAGACGCTGGGAGGCGAGACATCATTGGTCAGGTAGCCGCCCGGTTTGTCGAGCAGCGTTTCGGCTACACGGATCAGGGTATCGGTGGTCGAATAGCCTACGACGTTCTGATTTCGCGCACCCATTTCGTTAACCCAGAAGATGTCGGGGGAGCGGGACCAGTACCAGCCGACGCCCACATTGACGAGGACGAAAACGAGCAGGAAATAGGCTGCGATTTTTCGCCACAGGGGCGGCTTTGCGATGTCTTCAGCGGTTTTTTTGCTCTTGAAAATCATGGAGGGCATCTGTGATTAGAGTGGCAGACAATCTAACAGTTCCGGCAATACCTCGCCCGACTTTCCCACCAGGTTGTAGTGACTGTCGGATGTCAGCGGCGTTGCCTCCAGATTGATTTCGATGATCGAGGCACCATTGCTTGCGGCGCTGTCCGCCAGGCCGGCTGCAGGCCAGACCGCGGAGGATGTGCCAACAGAAAGGAACAAATCACATTGACTGGAAGCGGCTATAGCGGTTTCCAGAGGCTTGGCGGGGATAGCCTCACCGAACCAGACTACACCAGGACGCAACGGGCCACCGCAATCAGGACATAGCGGCACATCCACGCACTCGGCCGCATCGGTAACGATGACGTTCTCGTTCAAGCACCGGTTTTCGAACAGATTGCCGTGAAATTCGACAACATCTCGACTACCCGCTTTTTGGTGCAACCCGTCGACATTCTGTGTAACCAGCGTCAGCTGTGGCACAAATCGGGCCAGACGCACGAGTGCCAGGTGGCCGGGATTGGGCGTGGCACGTGCAGCGAGCTCACGTCGCCAACGATACCAGCGCCAAACGAGCGCCGGATCATTGAGAAAAGCGTCTGGTGTCGCCAGTTGAAGCGGATCGTATTTCGCCCAAAGGCCACTTTGCGCATCCCGAAAGGTGGGCACGCCGCTCTCCGCGGATACCCCGGACCCGGTCAGGACAAAGACATGCTGCGCGTCCCGAACCGCAGAAATCGCGCCTCGCGGGATTGACACGGATTATCGGCCGATCTTATTCACATGCATGCCAGACACGGCGGGCTGCCGCAAAAATCCAAGCCGGCAGGGGACATCGGTCTTGATTGCGAATTGATTCGCCGCGCTGTTGGGGATCATACGACTGATTTTCAGGCCGCAGCGAGCTGTCTCAGGACATAGTGGAGAATCCCGCCATGCTCGAAGTAATCGCGCTCTTTGGGTGTATCGATGCGGATCCTGGCCTTGAACGTAACGGGCGCACCACTGTCCGGCGTTGCCGTAACAGTAACGGTCTCAGACCCTGCGTCGGCATGACCGCTGATATCGAAGACCTCTGTCCCGGTCAGGCCCAGAGATTCTGCACCTTCGCCCTGCATGAACTGCAACGGCAATACACCCATGCCAATCAGGTTAGAGCGATGGATGCGCTCATAACTTTGGGCAATTACCGCCTTCACGCCAAGAAGCATAGTCCCTTTGGCCGCCCAGTCCCGCGATGATCCGGTGCCATATTCCGTTCCGGCAAGCACTATCAGCGGTATACCGTCCTGTTGGTATTTCAAAGCAGCGTCGTAAATCGACATCTGATCTCCGCTTGGCTGGTGACGCGTCCAACCACCTTCGGTGCCAGGAGCCAACTGGTTACGCAGCCGTATATTGGCGAATGTCCCGCGCATCATTACCTCGTGATTGCCTCGTCGCGAGCCGTAAGAATTGAAGTCCACTGGTTTGACACCATTTGCCTCCAGATAGGTCGCTGCCGGACTATCGACTGCAATGCTGCCGGCAGGTGATATGTGGTCGGTCGTCACCGAATCGCCAAGCAAAGCCAGCGCGCGTGCGCCGTGAATGTCATTGACAGGCTTGGTGGCGAGAGTCATGCCTTCGAAATAGGGCGGATTTCTGATATAGGTCGAATCTGGCGCCCACGTGTAGATTTCGCCCTCGGGTGAATCGATGCGGTTCCAGTTATCGTCGCCGGCAAATACGCTGTCATAGCTCGTCTTGAACATGGTTGAGTTAATGTTGTTACCAACCGCATCGTGAATCTCTTTTTGATTGGGCCAGAGGTCTCTGAGGTACACAGGGTTACCGTCTTTGTCATCGCCGAGGGAATCGCTGAAAAGATTAACTTCCATCGAACCGGCAATGGCATAAGCCACCACCAACGGCGGCGATGCCAGGAAATTCATCTGCACGAGCGGATGAATGCGCCCCTCGAAATTACGATTGCCCGACAGCACGCTGCAACCGACAAGATTCCCCTCCGTTACACCAGCAGCGATCTCGGGCAACAGTGGCCCGGAATTCCCAATGCAGGTGGTGCAGCCGTAGCCGACGGTATAGAACCCAAGTGCTTCGAGGTCATCATCCAGCCCGGATTTTTCCAGGTAGTCGGTCACGACCTTCGAACCCGGTGCCAGGCTGGTTTTTACCCACGGCTTCGACTTGAGACCTTTCGCGCGTGCATTTCTTGCAAGCAGGCCCGCAGCAATCATGACAGCGGGGTTAGATGTATTGGTACAGCTCGTGATAGCAGCAATCAGGACCGCCCCGTCCGCCAGCTCTACGGCATTGCCGTCAAGATTGATGTTTGCCTTACCGCCGGATGCTCGGGTTGCAGTCATTTTCACGAGGTGTTCGCGATACGTGGAATCGGCAATTCCCAGCGGAATTCTGTCCTGCGGTCGTTTCGGTCCGGCAATGCACGGCTCGACAGTACCCATATCGAGTTCCAAAGTATCGGAGTACAGCGGTTCCTCCTGCCCTGAATGACGCCACATGCCCTGTGTTTTCGCATATTCTTCGATCAGTTTGATGTGCTCAGCACTTCGTCCGGACAGTTCCAGGTAGCGCAGCGTTTCCCCGTCGATCGGGAAGATTGCGCAGGTGCTGCCGAATTCGGGCGACATGTTGCCCAGCGTAGCCCGATCGGCCAGCGGCAGTTGATCAAGTCCGTCACCGAAGAATTCAACGAATTTTCCGACAACGCCTTTGTTGCGTAACATCTCGGTGACCGTCAGTACGAGGTCCGTGGCCGTCGTACCTTCTTTCAATGCGCCGGTCAGCTTGAAGCCAATGACATTGGGTATCAGCATAGTGATGGGCTGACCCAGCATTGCTGCCTCAGCCTCGATGCCGCCCACGCCCCAGCCAAGCACGCCGATGCCATTAATCATTGTCGTGTGTGAATCGGTTCCGACTACAGTGTCCGGGTATGCGCTGCGCTTGCCGTCTTTTTCGGCATCAAAAACAACCCGGGCAAGATACTCCAGGTTCACCTGGTGAACGATGCCGGTATTTGGCGGCACGACGCGAAAATTCTCAAACGCACCCTGGCCCCAGCGCAAAAAGGAATAGCGTTCACGGTTACGTTCAAATTCGATCTTGTTGTTTAGGTCAAGCGAATTGGCCGTACCATAGCGATCGATCTGTACCGAGTGGTCGATAACCAGCTCTGCAGGCGAAAGTGGATTGATGCTGTCGGCGTTTCCACCCAGCTTTACTACCGCATCACGCATGGCGGCGAGATCGACAACTGCCGGTACGCCGGTAAAGTCCTGGAGGAGTACCCGACTTGGAGTAAAAGAAATCTCGGTATCAGGCGCAGCTTTCGGGTCCCAGTTCGCCAGTGCAAGTATGTCCGCGCGAGTCACATCCCGGCCATCCTCAAAGCGCAGCAAATTCTCCAGAAGAATCTTAAGCGAGTAGGGCAGTCGCGCGGCGTGGCCTTCATTGACCGCGTCGAGTCTGTAGATTTCATAGTCCTTGCTGCCCACGTTGAGCGTTGAACGAGCGCCGAAGCTGTCCGTCATGATTTTATTCTCCGGGAAATTGAATTATCGACCGCCGGGCCAACCTGCGCTGAGCCCATTGCGGGCGGGCATTATACCGTCTTAGCCGGCCATTAGCATGGCGTCTTCTGAATTCAATGCGCGATCAATTACCGCGCCACCAAGGCATCGATCGTCTTTATAAAAAACCACATATTGCCCAGGTGCGACTGCCGTCTGCGGCTCCTCAAAGGCAACGCTTAATCTGCGATTGGGATGCAGGTTGACGCGACAGGCCTGGTCCTGCTGGCGATAGCGAATTTTCGCACTGCAGGCCAGTGACCCTGATGGCACTGCATTGATCCAGCTTGCCTCGCTGGCCGCAAGACCCGTGTGATACCTGAGCGGGTGATCACCCTGCGCGACCACCAGAACATTCTCACTTTGATTTTTGGCAACGACATACCACGGCGCATCTCCGGAATCGTTTCGTCCTCCGATGCCGAGGCCCTGACGCTGTCCCAGTGTGTAGTACATCAGGCCACGATGTTCGCCCACCGTTCTGCCATCGGGCGCTTTGATAGCGCCTGGCTCGGGTGGTATGTAGGTTGCGAGAAATTCCTGAAACGGCCGTTCCCCGATGAAACAAATTCCGGTGCTGTCTTTCTTCGCATGAACCGTCAGCGCGTGATCTCGCGCGATGTCACGAACATCGGTCTTGCAAATCTCCCCGAGTGGGAACACGGTCTCTGCCAGCGCCTGGGCGTTAACGGCGTGCAGGAAATAACTCTGGTCTTTTGTGAGGTCGTTAGCTTTGAGCAAGTGCGTCTCGCCGTCTACCAACGCTGTGCGTGCGTAGTGACCCGTAGCAATCATGTCCCCGCCGAGCCGCCGCGCATAGTTCAGAAACGTACCAAACTTGATTTCCCGATTACACAGTACGTCCGGATTCGGAGTTCGACCGGTGCGATATTCGTCGAGAAAACTTGCGAAAACCTGGTCGCGGTATTCCCGCGCAAAATTGACGTGGTGGAGCGTAATACCAAGCTGCTCGCAGATCTGTCGGGCGTCCTGGAGGTCGCTGGCTGCCGTGCAGTAGCCATCGTCGTCCTCCCAGTTAGTCATGTGCAGTGCCTGGACGTCGGCGCCCTGGCTCTGAAGCAGGATTGCTGCAACGGCAGAATCCACGCCGCCGGAGAGACCAAGGATGATGCGTTTGCCCCGCAGTTGTGAATGTGAGCCGTTCATAGCTCACCATTTTACCCGGAATGAGTCAGGAATAGCGGTCAATCCGGGCCGGCTTTAATTGCAGGGAATCAGACCAGGGCAGCGCGGGCCAAAACCTGATCTACGTTTCGCTGAATTGGCATCATGTTCGCGAGAACGGTTTCGGGTTGCCGGTGACCGGCAAGAAAGTCTTCAACCGAGCGCAGCACCATGGGCGTGCGTAAATCCTTAAGGCGGCGTTGAATATCATTGATCGAGTACCAGTGAACCGCGCACACGCCGTCGTCGAGTTTGCTGTCCGGGTGAACTTTGAGCAATTCGGCGGTATAGGCAATACGTAAGAAATTTTGCCGCGACTGCGGGTGAATCCAAAGATAAACACCAAGCAGACCGCTGACCTGAATCGAGCAACCGGATTCTTCCAGCGCCTCACGTTCCGTCGCCTGTTCCGGCGTTTCGCCGGCTTCTATGTGTCCACCTGGCTGATTGATGACCACTTTGCCTGACGAGCGTTCTTCGACTATCAGGAATTTGCCATCTTTTTCGACGACGGCAGACACGGTCAGATCAGTAGCTAGCACGGCAATCTTCCTGGTCGTTCCTAGATACCTAGCTGGCGAAACTCAATTTCGACTTCGCTCGCTTGCCAGATTTCGTCGAACATCTTGCCGTAAAGCTTCGCAACCGCCGGCTCGTAGGTGTCCGCGATGCCCTCCCAGCGCTCGTGCTGCAGACGGTATACCAGGGCGGTTTCATCTGCGATGCAGAATGACTCGGCGTGGGTCCGCAGATCTTCCCGCACATGCCGAAATTCAATGTAGGTATTCAGGCGCCGGCCGAGATGGACGAAATTGTTGCCATTCTTTATGGCGCGTGCAGGGTCGGCAATCAGTACCCGAATTCGAGCATAAGTCTGCGACAGCACGAGATGTTTGACCGTTTCCAGGAAGTCAGGATCGTCGTAGATTCCGGGATCAAGGTCGTGCGTAAAAATCGATAGCTTCCTGGTCGCCTCACTGGCAACATCGTTGACAGCCTGGCGCATCTCATCTTTGGTCGAAATGACCCACCTACGACCTCTTTTTCGCGATTCTTCCATCGTTTGTCGGATTCTTATGTCGCATGGACCCCGGGAATAGAATTTTACCGAGTGCCTGAGAATGTGCGTGGTAACTGTGTCACGTTTTGCCGACCCGGCCGGGTGAGAACCGTTCTCATTAACCGTCTGGCTGGACGTCAAAGGCTCCCCGTTCGAGCAACCAGTTCAAAAATTCCTCGTTTTCCGGCGTTTGGTTTATTTCCATAATCTCCGCAGGCGGCACATTACCATGTTCGCAAAGCTGTCGGAGAAGGCCGATGCAGGCCCGGCTTGCCGCGTGGGCTTCGCCGTTAACAAAGCCTAGGCTGGTTTCTCCGTCTTCGTACCACGCCACTCGAGCCATGCCGTGAACGTTTAAGCATTTGCCCGCGGCCGCGGCGAGCCGTGCATCATCAGGCGACAGTTTTTCCGGATCCAGCCATGCTTTCGGATCCGTCAACTGTGAGCCGAATACGGTCGCTGCCGCTGTCGGTACCACGGCGGGGTCAATGAGACCCTGTTCGTACAGTCTCTCGATCGACCGGGCAGATATTTGCGCCCCAGATATTTCATCCAGCGTAAGATCCGGATCGCTGTAAAATACCTCAGCTTGCCGTTCGTCCTCATGCGGTATCTCGCTTTCAGGCCGGGAGAATATTCTGGACTCGCAGGCTGCAAGCTCACGCCGGGTAGGTGCTCGTAAACCGATGGAGTAGGTTGTGCATTGTTCCGCGGCAACACCCCAATGGGGAATTCCCGGCGGCAGGTAAAGCGCATCGCCTTGCCGGCATTCATGCGTAGTCGTTGCAGCGAACGGTTTGAGCAGTGCCAGGTCCCTGGCATCGTCGTCGGGTTGCAGCGATCGATCGGCGCTGACCTGCCAGCGGCGAGTGCCTGCGCCCTGGCACAAAAACACGTCGTAGTTGTCCTTGTGCGGGCCCACGCTGCCGCCAGGGGCCGCAAAACTAATCATCAGGTCGTCGATTCGCCAT
This sequence comes from Woeseiaceae bacterium, assembly GCA_021773135.1. Taxonomy (GTDB): domain Bacteria; phylum Pseudomonadota; class Gammaproteobacteria; order Steroidobacterales; family Woeseiaceae; genus SZUA-117. The sequence goes on from JAJFKP010000062.1 coordinate 19,395, forward strand.
TGCGGCACAAAGGGCACTTCGGCAAACCAGGCGTTAAAATCGGGCAGATGTTTATCAACGTCCTGGACCAGGATTGTCCAGTCTCGATCCGGGAGCCCGGCCAGGTAGCTTTCTTCAAATGGGCCATGTTCTAGCCGATAGCGGACGTCTGCATCGGTTCGGTCCGTGAAGACAATGCGGGATTCGACATCCGGCTGAGTGGCCAGCCAGGCGAGTTCCTCCGGAGATAACATCGGCAGGTTTGCGTCATGCTGCGTCTGCTGCAGCAGCAAGGCGCGCTTTTGCCAGTATGTCGCCAGGAATTCTTGCGGCGTAATCGACCGTGGCAGGATCAAAGGGGCCGGCCGGTCAGGTCAGTTTCTTTGCCAGCGTAGCGGCGAGACCGGTGTAGTTGGACGGCGTCATGTTTAGCAAACGCGTTTTCTCCGCTTCCGGTATGTCGAGATTTCGAATAAAACCCTGTAACAATTCTTTGGTCACCGACTGGCCGCGTGTCAGCGCCTTCAGTTTTTCATAGGGTTCGGCGATGCTGTAACGACGCATAACCGTCTGGATGGGTTCAGCGAGGACCTCCCAGGCCGCGTCGATGTCTGCGCCGATGATCGCCGGATCTGCCTGTAGTTTTCGCAGTCCCTTCAGTGTGGAGCTTAAAGCAATCAGGATGTAGCCCAGTGCGAGCCCAAAATTTCTTTGCACCGTTGAGTCTGTCAGGTCCCGCTGCCACCTTGAAATCGGTAGTTTGATCGCAAAATGATCGAGCATTGCGTTTGCGAGCCCGAGGTTGCCTTCGGCATTCTCGAAGTCAATCGGGTTTATCTTGTGGGGCATGGTCGATGAACCTACCTCGTCGACGGCCATTTTCTGGCGAAAGTATCCGATCGAGATATAGCTCCAGACGTCACGACAAAGATCCAGCAGAACCGAATTATAGCGAATGAGCGCGTGGCAGTACTCCGCCGTCCAGTCATGCGGTTCGATTTGCGTGGTATGCGTGTTCGGGTCGAGGCCCAGCGACCGAACGAAATTATTCCCGATATTGAACCAGTCGGCGTCCGGATAGGCGGCAAGGTGCGCATTGAAATTGCCGACAGCACCATTAAATTTGCCGCGAATCTCAACGTTTGCAATCTGTTTTCTGGCTCGCGAAAGGCGCTCGACAACGTTTGCAATTTCTTTACCTACGGTGGTCGGACTGGCGGTCTGGCCGTGTGTGCGCGACAGCATCGGCAGCTCGGCATACTCCGCCGTCATCGAACGAAGCTTCGCCGAGAGTTCACGCATTTGTGGTTGCAACACATCATCCCGGGCGGAGCGCAGCATCAGCGCATAGGCGAGATTATTAATGTCCTCTGACGTGCAGCCGAAATGGATGAACTCACTCAGTCCCTGCGTTTCACCACCAGCACCGATTTTTTCCCTGATGAAATACTCAACCGCTTTGACGTCGTGATTCGTTTTTGCTTCGATGCTCTTGACACGCTCTGCATCGTCGGCGGTGAACTTGTCGACGATATCATTGAGCACGTCTTTCATGACCGATGACAATGGCGGCAACTCAATAATTGACGCCTCATCTGCGAGCCACTGCAGCCAACGGACCTCGACCAGCACGCGGTAGCGAATCAGGCCGTACTCACTCAGCACTTCGCGTAATCCGTTTACTTTCTCTGCGTAGCGTCCGTCTGCGGGGGACAGCGCTCTGAGTTTGTTACGTTCCATCTTTTCCCTGAAGCGATAATCGAGCGCCGCAGCACTAGACTTGAGGCACCAAAGCGCGAATCATACACCAAAGGTAAGCCATTCATTAGACGGTGACGCCGACAGGGCGCACCCGGAGACTTAAAGGCAATGAGCAAGAAAACATTCCGCTCTGTTCGCGACAGCATGGGCGAATTAGAGGTTCCGGAGGAGGCGCTCTGGGGCGCGCAAACGCAGCGCGCGGTGGACAACTTTCCGATCAGTGGTATACCGATGCCGCGTCAGTTCATCCACGCGCTGGGGCTCGTAAAATGGGCCGCAGCGGGAGCAAACGCAGAGCTGGGACTGGTGACGTCGGATAAGGCAGTTGCCATCCAGCGTGCCGCCCTGGAGGTAGCGGAAGGGATGCACGACCAGCATTTTCCGATCGATGTATTCCAGACGGGGTCAGGCACCAGCTCAAACATGAATGCGAATGAAGTCATCGCGACGCTGGCAACGTCGTACCTTGGCAACGACGTGCATCCGAATGACGACGTCAATATGAGTCAAAGCAGCAACGACGTCATTCCGACCTGTGTGCATGTCAGTGCGGCGTGCGCGATAGCGGGACAATTGCTCCCCGCGTTGCAACATCTGTCCAAGATCCTTGACAAGAAGGCCGAGGAAACGGACGGCGTAGTCAAAACCGGACGTACCCACCTCATGGATGCAATGCCAATTACCATGGGTCAGGAATTGCTTGGCTGGCGCGCACAAATCGAACAATCAATTGATCGTCTCGAAGAGTCTATGAGCCGCTTGAAGGGGCTGGCACAGGGAGGCACTGCGGTTGGCACCGGTATCAATGCTCATCCGCAGTTTGGCAAGAAAGTTGCGACGTTACTTGAGGAGCAGACCGGCATTGCTTTTAATCCTGCGGCATCGTTGTTTGCCGCATTAAGCAGTCAGGACACGGCCGTCGAGGCTTCCGGGAATTTGCGCACGCTTGCGGTCAGTCTGACGAAGATTTCAAACGATTTGCGCTGGATGAATTCCGGACCACTCGCGGGACTTGGCGAGATTGCGCTACCGTCTCTGCAACCGGGGTCCAGCATCATGCCAGGCAAAGTGAACCCGGTAATTCCCGAAGCGGTTGCGATGGTGTGTGCCCAGGTGATCGGCAACGATGCCACCATTACGATTGCCGGGCAGTCAGGTAATTTTCAACTGAATGTGATGCTGCCGGTCGTGGCGCAGAATCTGCTGCAGAGTATCGAGATTCTGGCCAACGCCTGTACCTGTATCGCTGACAAAGCCATCGCAGGCTTCACAGTAAATCAGGACAATATCGATCTCGCGGTTGGTCGAAACCCGATATTGGTCACCGCGCTGAACCCGGTCATCGGCTATGAGAAGGGCGCTGCTATTGCGAAAAAGGCTTACGCGGAGGGTCGGTCTGTCAAGGACGTTGCGCGGGAAGAAACGGATTTGACAGACAAGGAGCTTGATCGACTGCTGGATCCGGGCGCCCTGACCGAGGGCGGCATCAAACACTGATGCCCGAGACGTTGAAGTCGATCACTGCTGACCAAATACGCCGGCGCTTGTCAGGCACCTGTATGCCGGCAGACCCGCTCGCCGTCGATGTACAGGAGATGCAGAATCGGCTGCCGCCAGATGCAGTGCAGGAGCTAAACAGAAATCTTAGGGCAGCGGCAGTACTCATTCCAATCGTAGAGAGAGGCGACACGCTGGCCGTGTTGTTGACAGAGCGTTCCGCCGCTTTGAGGCACCACGCAGGGCAGGTCAGTTTTCCCGGTGGCGGAATGGAAAGACATGACGCCGACATATCCCGAACGGCTTTGCGGGAAGCGCACGAGGAAGTGGGCATACGCCCGGAAGAGGTCGAAATAGCGGGCTATCTGCAGCCGACCTTAACTATTACCGGTTTCGCAGTAACACCGGTGGTAGGTTTCGTTAGCAGCGCGTATCGGCTGCAGGTGGATCCGGGTGAGGTCGAATCGGCATTTGAGGCACCACTCGATTTTCTGATGGACAGCCGCAATGCATTCCATTCCGAGCGAGAGTTTCGTGGCACGACTTTTCCTGTGACTACGTTCCACTATGGTGGCCATCGCATCTGGGGCGCCACCGCTGGCATGCTGATGACGATGAGATCACTCTTAATAGATAGCAAAAACAAATAATTATGTCGTCAATCGATAAGTTACTTGAAGTAATGTCGACGCTCAGAAACCCAGAGTCCGGCTGCCCGTGGGACCTGCAACAGGACTTTTCAACGATCGCTCCATATACGATCGAGGAATCCTACGAAGTAGCCGATGCGATCGCCCGCGGTGACATGGATGATTTGAGGGACGAGCTCGGCGACCTGTTGTTTCAGGTTGTATTTCACGCGCAAATGGCCGATGAGCTGGGTCACTTCGATTTCGAGGCCGTGGCATCCGCTATTGAGCAAAAAATGATCCGGCGGCATCCGCACGTATTCGGCACCGAGGAGGAGCGCGAGGAGGGTCCTGTCCCGGGTGCATGGGAACGAATAAAAGCGGCGGAACGTGCGGGCAAGGATCTGGCCAGGGATGGAAGCGCGCTGGCCGGCGTTCCTGTGACGTTGCCAGCGTTGAAAAGAGCGCAGAAATTAGGGGCGCGCGCAGCGGGGGTCGGATTTGATTGGCCCGACACGCAGGGCGTGCGGGCGAAAATTGCTGAGGAGCTTGCAGAGCTCTCGGCGGCAGAGTGTTCCGGACAGGTTGCCGATATCCAGGAGGAGGTGGGCGATCTCTTGTTTTCCGTGGTTAATCTGGCGCGGCATCTGAAGGTGGATCCGGAAAGTGCCCTGTCGGCTGCTAACCGAAAATTCGAGCGCCGGTTTCGATCGATGGAGGAGGAGATTCGATCAGAGGATCGGCAATTAGCGGGGTTGGGTACCCAGGCGTTGGAAGATCGCTGGCAAATAGCGAAAAAGAAGACGTCAATCGATCATGATTGAGCATATTAAAACGCACCAGCCTGCAAGGACCCGCGAAATATTTCAACGCCTGTCCTACGCGGGCCGCAGCATTCTAGAGCACGATATCGCGTTGCCCACGGCGCAAATAAAATTACGAGAAGAACGGGAGTGACCCAAGATGACCCATTACCTTATTGCCCAGGTGAAAGTTAATGAGGATGCATGGATACCTGAATACGCGGCCAGCGTACATGCGCTCGTAGAGAAACATGGCGGCAAGTATTTGTCTCGCAGTGGCAACATCACGAAAATTGAAGGTGACAGGTGCGATGCTGACCTGGTGGCTGTCTTACAGTTTCCGAGTATGGAGTCGCTGCAGGCTTTCCTTGCAGACCCGGACTATGCCCCTTTTGCGGCGGTCCGGCGGGCAGGGACGGACAGTCAAATCATTGCGATTGACGCGACAGACATCGCAGGGACGATACCGTACCTGACGCCTGGCAGTTAGCGTGATCGCGGCCAGCCTCAGTCTGCAGCGCCAGCAGGAACCAGGATAATTGAGAGACGATGCCTTTCATGCGGATCGCACCGGATTGCAGAAGGCACTGGATGCGCTGCTCGACGTCACGTATGAGCCGCATGGCAGCGAATTGCCGGAAACACTTCAGGAACACGGGCTTGGCGAACTGCGCGTAATTGACCTGCTTTCTCCGCACATAATTGGAGGTGCACGTCGCCTGGGAGCGGCAACCGCATTTGCGCATATGGATCCGCCGACGCCCTGGATTACCTGGGCAATGTCAATGTGGAACGCGTCGCTCAATCAGAATCTGCTGCACCCCGATGTGGCGCCCGTAGCGCGCGACTTAGAAGTGCGCGTCACAGGTTGGCTGGCGCCATTTTTTGGTATGAGTGGCGGACACATGACGCCCGGTGCCACAATCTCCAACCTGACCGCACTGTGGGCTGCCCGGGAGGTTAAAGGTGTCAGACGCGTCGTAGCTTCCGCAGCCGCTCACCTCTCAATCGAAAAGGCGGCCCATATTCTGGGCTTACAATACAAAAGTGTGCCAACGGACGATCAGGGCCGGCTGCTGCGCTCCGAATTGCCCGCTGACATGGCGGATTCGGCCCTTGTTCTGACCGCGGGAACAACGAGCGCCGGCGCTATAGATCCAATGGAACCGGGCGGCAACGCGGCCTGGACGCATGTCGATGCCGCGTGGGCAGGACCGTTGCGCCTGTCCGACACGTACCGTGACAGGCTGGACGGAATCGAATCGGCGGACTCGGTAGCGGTATCTGCACACAAGTGGCTTTTTCAGCCGAAGGAATCAGGGCTGGTTTTCTTTCGCGACGCGGACGAGGCACACAATGCCGTCAGCTTTGGTGCCGAATATCTTGCGGTGCCAAATGTCGGCCTGCTGGGCTCGCACGGTGCCAGTGCGGTCCCACTTATGGCAACACTGGTTGCGTGGGGGAGAAAAGGAGTGGCGGAGCGCATCGACAGGGCCATGTCAAAGGCAGATGCGCTCCTCAGGTATCTGCGTGCTCAGTCCGATTTGCAGGTTTTTTCACCGAATGCCAGCGGTGTCATATTATGGCGAATGCAGACCGGAGTTTCGGCAGAGGAGATTGCGGACGGCCTGCCCGTGGGCAGCGCGTCTATCGGCGGTGGAGCAGGGACTTCCTGGGTGCGGCATGTCGCCGCAAACCCGAATGTCGACGTGGAACGCCTGACACGCGAAATCGGTACCTTTCTGGCCGCAACCGGCGTTGGCCCCTGACAGCGCCACCGCAACGTTCATAAACCATTCAGTTTCAAGGAGAAAAATCGCCTGAGACGTTCAGCCTCGGTTCAGTGGTCGCGTTCTATTCTTCTCCCAGGCTCGAAGGAGGTTCGGGTCATCACGTCAAGAATGGAGAACGATCATGAAGAGTAAATCCTGGATTGCGTCAGTGACGGGACTCGCCATTGCATCGCTGGTCCTGGTTTCAGCACCTGCGAATGCCGAATACGCCTACAGCAGGGGACAGAGCAAAGCCGTGTACGACTATGCACGGGTGATTAGCGCCTATCCCGTCGTGCGCTATGTCACGGTAACGACCCCGGTAAAAGAGTGCTGGGACGACGTTGAGTACTATTCCGTGCGAAACCGCCAGCCGGGTAAGGCAGGTAAGGCACTGTTTGGGGCTATCGTTGGTGGTGTGATCGGTCACCAGATCGGCAGCGGTCGTGGCAATGACGCGGCAACGATTGCCGGTAGCCTGATCGGCGCTGCGGTTGGCAGCAATTCGGGCCGGCATGACGCTCGGGTGACTGACAATCAGTATTCCCGCCCCGTGCGTCGCTGTTCGACCAATTACCAGGAACACCAGGAAGAGCGTATTGACGGCTATGACGTCGTGTACAGCTATCACGGCCGAAAGTATGCGACGCGAACGCCGTTTGACCCGGGCGAGAAACTGAAAATCCGGGTGGACGTCAGGCCCGCCCAATAGGCGCAGGCTGCGTACTACCTGTCGCCGGTTCTGACTGTGACAAACTGCGTTGCAATCGGGCCGGCGACACACCACACTTGCCCGTAAATTGACTCGCCCAGGTAAATGGCTATGCGATTGATCAACCACTTGCTGCTTTGCTGCTCGCTGTTCTGCTTTGTTGGAACGGCTGCTGCACTACAGATTGAGCAAGCGGCTATGCCGGTGCCGGTCGTGATTGGGGATACAGACGCGACGCCAGAGCTTCGAACCTTGCAAAGCGGTTGCACTTCGTTGAGCCAGGCCGTCCAGCAGGTGCGGCGCCAATATAACGGCCAGATTGTCAGTGCGGAAACCCAGGTGCGTGGCAATCGCGAAACGCACATTATCAAAGTTTTGACGCCGGATGGTAAGGTCAAGACTGTGCGGGTAGCTGGTTGTAATCGGAACTGACCGCGGAGCCGAAGCATGCGATTGCTGGTTATTGAAGATGATGACACGGTGCGAGAATCCCTGTGCCGCCAGTTGCGTGACGCCGGGTTTGGTATCGAACAGGCTGCCGACGGAAAAGAAGGTCTGTATTTCGCACTGGAGTATCCCATTGATCTCGCTATTGTCGACCTGGGGCTTCCGGAAGTGTCAGGCCTCGAGGTCATTCGTGAACTCAGGAACAAAGGCAAGACCTATCCGATTCTCATTCTGACCGCGCGTGATCGCTGGCAGGACAAAGTCGATGGCCTGGATGCGGGCGCCGATGACTATGTCGTAAAGCCATTTCATTACGAAGAGGTGTCAGCGCGTGTTAATGCGCTGTTACGCCGCAGCGGCGGGTGGGCCACGTCAGTCTTAAGCGCCGGTCCGGTTACACTCGATACGTCGCGCCAGGAACTAAAAGTCAGCGATGCGACAATCGAGTTAACCAGCTATGAGTACAGAATCATCGAGCACCTGATGATGCGCGCCGGTGAGGTCATTTCGAAGTCTGATCTTACCGACCGGTTATACGATCAGGATTTCGAGCGGGATAGTAATGTAATTGAAGTGTTTATAGGGCGTCTGCGCAAAAAGCTCGACCCTGATAATTCACTCAAGCCCATTGAAACTCTTCGCGGTCGCGGTTATCGGTTTGCCCTGGAAAGAAATCAAACTGAATGAGTCCCGTCTCTTCGCTTAGCGCCCGGCTCCTTATTTCCGTCAGTCTATTGCTTATCTTTTTTTTCGGCATGACCATCGTCGTGCTGGATTCTGCGTTTCGGGAAGCCGGCGAGCAGGCGCAGGAGGATATCCTGGATGGCCAGCTGATGGCACTAATAGCGGCCGCCGAGCCTAATGCTGGTGGCGAACTTGAAATGCCGGCAGATCTGAGCGAACCCAGGTTTGCCAACATTGGGTCGGGGTTGTACGGCGCACTCACTGATGATACGAATTTTCCGGTTTGGACATCGCGTTCCGCGCTCGGCATTTACGTACCCTATGGGCCACAACCCGCGCCCGGACAGCGCACTTTTTCAACGATCGAACTGGAGGACGGGACGCCACTCATGGCGCTCAGTCTCCACGTGCAGTGGGAGCTCGCCAACGGTGATTTGAAGCCCTACACATTTAGCGTTGCGCAGAGCCTCGATTCTTTCAACGCGCAGTTGGCGAGCTTTCGACGACAGCTGTTCACGTGGTTCGGCGCTGTAGCGCTGATCATGCTGTTTTCGATTTCAATTGTTATGCGCGGACTACTGCGGCCGCTGCGCCAGATTGAAGCGGAAATCACGGACGTTGAGGCAGGCAAGCGGCCGTCCCTCTCAGCGGATTATCCCGACGAGCTGTCAAGCGTCGCGCGCAACATGAACGTACTGATCGGAAGTGAAAGAGGGCGCTCTGAGCGCTACAGGAACACGCTCGATAACCTCGCTCACAGCCTGAAGACGCCGCTTGCCGCAATACGGGCGGTCCTTACGGAGCAGCGGTCCAGCGCAGTCACGGAAAAAATTGAGGCACAGATTGAGCGCATGAACGACATTGTCCGCTATCAACTTAAGATCCCGGCGGCACGCAGCAAGAAATTCGGCGTAGCTGCGCTGCCAATCGACGAGGAACTAAAGAAGCTAGTTGACGGGCTGCAAAAGGTTTATGGCGACAAGAACCCGTTGATTGAAGTTAATCTGGCTGAGGGCATCAAGTTTCGGGGTGAGAGTGGAGATTTCCTTGAGCTTGCCGGCAATCTCCTGGATAACGCCTGTAAATGCTGCGATTCGCAGGTAAGGCTGACGATTGGCCCGGTGACAGGCGCAACCGCAGACTCGGGCGGCATGCGTATTGTGGTCGAAGACGATGGCCCCGGAATTCCTGCAGAGGCACGGGCCAAGTTACTGCAACGAGGCATGCGTTTGGATGAAAACGCACCGGGTCAGGGCATCGGCCTTGCCGTAGTGACAGACATCGCCGCGTCTTACGGCGGCGCTGTTTCAATATCAGACTCCGAGCTGGGCGGCGCAAAAATATCAGTGACGATTAATCCTTCGTAATAGCGTCTTTTATATCAAGCAGTGGTTTGATCAAGTCGAGTGGCAGCGGGAAAATGATGGTGTTGGTCTTGTCGCCCGCAACTTCTTTCATAGTTTGCAGGTAACGAAGCTGCAACGCCTGTTTTTGCGTCGACAGTTGCTTGGCTGCCTCGGCCAAAATGCCAGCAGCCTGGCGCTCACCTTCTGCCGCAATAACTTTTGCGCGTCTCGCACGCTCTGCCTCAGCCTGTTGGGCGATGGATCGAATCATGCTTTCATCGAGATCAACATGTTTGATTTCTACGTTGGCAACTTTGATGCCCCAGTTATCCGTCCGCTGGTCCAGAATCGCCTGAATGTCGCTGTTGAGCTTATCTCGCTCGGAAAGCATGTCATCAAGTTCATGCTGACCCAGCACGGAGCGCAGTGTAGTTTGTGACAACTGGCTCGTTGCTTCGAAAACATTGGCAACCTGGATGACAGATTTTTCAGGATCTACGATCCGGAAGTAGATAACCGCGTTCACTTTCACGGATACGTTGTCACGGGAGATAACGTCCTGGGTCGGCACGTCCATGACGATGACACGTAAATCGACTTTAACGATGGTCTGCACGAACGGAACCAGGATGATGAGTCCGGGTCCTTTCACCTTGTAAAAGCGGCCGAGCGTGAAAATGACGCCGCGCTCATACTCTTTCAGTATCTTGAACATCTGTGACAGCACAAGTACTACTGCAGCTAAGGCGATAAGAATTCCGGTTTGCATGTCAGTTTCCTACTGTTGAAGTGTCAGGACTGGGGTTGTCCGTCGATGGGTGGAATTGCGGAGACGGGTTCGACCTTTAGTACGAGACCGTCCATTTGCCGAACAATGACCTGCTGATCTTTCGCGATAGGTACATCACTTGTTGCGGACCAGGACTCACTGTCGATCCAGACATGTCCATGGCCGGTGAAGGCCTCAGTGGCAATTGCGCGCCCGCCAATGATCGACTCGCGTCCACTAACCGCGCCGCGGCGTCGCAGCTTGAGCAGCATAGTTACCAGCCAGAATAGAAAAACGCCAGCAACCAACGCCATGCTGACTACAAACGAAATCGAAATGCCAAATCCTGGTATGCCGCTGTCGAACATCATGATTGAACCGAATATCAGGGCTGCTATGCCGCCAAGTCCCAGCGCCCCGAAACTGGGTGCGAATGCCTCTGCCACTATTAAAATGAGGCCAACGACAATCAATGCAAGGCCGGCATAGTTAACGGGCATGACCTGCAGTGCGTACGCTGCCAGCAGTAGGCAAATAACTCCCGCTACGCCCGGAATTATTGCGCCCGGATTGTATCCCTCGAATAGCAGTCCGTAGAGACCGACCATCAGTAGCAGCACGGCAATTTCCGGACTGGCAATCGTATTCAGAATTTTCAGACGCCAACTTGGCTCTAGTTTCTCCACCACGACGTTTTCGGTGTCAATCGTAAACGGCTTGTTGTTAACCCTGACCTCGCGACCATTAATCGCGCTAAGCAGCGCTGCCTGATCGTCCGCGATCAGGTCAATCACGTTTTTCTCCAACGCTTCCGTCGCGGTCAAGGTTGCCGCATTACGAACAGCATCTTCCGCCCAGTCGGCATTGCGGCCATGTGCCTCGGCAAGGCCGCGAATGTACGCAATTGCGTCATTCATTACTTTTCGCTCCATGGCAGACGACGATGCGTTTTCTGTGTTGCCGGAGTCACCATTATCCGACGTCTCTCCGGATGCATCATTGTCAGATGCTGTTTCGTCCGTGTCCGGATCAGGATCCTGCTCGTTTGCGGGCGACGGGTCATCGGCACCACCCGGGCCAAAGCCATCACCGGTCAAGGACACCGGCGTCGCCGCTCCCAGGTGAGTCGTCGGGGCCATGGCCGCTACGTGGCTTGCCAGCAAGATGTAGGTTCCGGCGCTGTCGGCGCGCGCGCCACCGGGTGCAACGTAGGTGACGACCGGAATATCGGATGCCAGGATCGCCTGCACAATATCGCGCATGGGAGAGACCAGGCCGCCGGGCGTATCCATGCGAATAATAATGACGTTGGCGTCCTGCAGATCAGCCTGTTCGATGCCGCTGATCAAGTATTCCGCGGTGGCCACGCCCAGCGCCCCTTCCATATCGAGCACAATCGCGGTTCCATCTGCCCGTGCGGTCGCTACCATTGCAAGGCAAGCTACGATGGCGAGCGAAAACCACGATTTAATGTTTCTTGCGGTTATTCCGTGCATAGGTGTCATCATAACAGGGCCGGGTTCCCCTGAGGGTTCAAAGTGGGCAGGGTTTGTTGAATCCTGAATAACTGGCATGCTCCATTTTTTGGACACCTGAGAACCATAATGTTCATTCGTTTTATTACGACCGGGGGCACCATCGACAAAGTCTATTTCGATGCCTTGAGTCAATTCGAGATAGGCGAATCACCGATCGATGCAATTCTTGCCGATGCGCTGGTTAGTTTTGACTACGAAGTCGTACCGATGTTTCGTAAAGATAGCCTGGAATTGACCGACGCTGACCGGCAGCAGCTAAAACGCTTTATCGAGACGGATGACGCAGACCGCTACGTTATCAGTCACGGCACAGATACGATGGTTGAGACCGCAGACATGCTTACCGGCTTGCGCGGCAAAACGATAGTGCTGACGGGCGCACTGAGCCCCGCACGATTTAGAACAACGGACGCGATTTTCAACGTCGGCATGGCGGTAGCCGCAGTCCAGACAGCGACACCGGGCGTTTACATCGCGATGAACGGGCAGGTCTTCGCGGCAGGTTCGGTCAGAAAGAACCGCGCCGAGAATCGCTTTGAACAAGGCTGACCCGATCAAATATCGAAACTGATTCCCTGTGCCAGTGGCAGGTCCTTGCCATAATTGATCGTGTTCGTCTGCCGGCGCATGTAAGCCTTCCACGAATCCGAGCCCGCTTCCCGACCACCGCCGGTCTCCTTTTCGCCGCCGAAGGCGCCACCGATTTCCGCACCGGATGTGCCGATATTCACATTCGCAATGCCGCAATCAGAGCCCACACTGGACAGGAAATGTTCGGCATGCTGCAGATTGTCTGTGAATATTGCGGATGAAAGACCCTGCACGACGCCGTTCTGCATCGCGATCGCGTCATCTAGGTCCGTATAGGTCAGAACGTAGAGTATTGGACCGAAGGTTTCCGATTGCACGATATCCCACTCATTCTGCGCGGTTGCGATGGCAGGCGAAATGAAATTTCCGGGCCGGTCGATTCGCTCACCTCCGCACAGTATTTCGCCACCGGCGTCTTTGACCGCTGCTATTGCCGCCTCGACGCGCTCTATTGATGCGGCATCGATAAGCGGGCCCATGAGCGTATCCGGATCGAGCGGATCCCCGATTCTGACCTGCTCGTAGGCGCGCAAGAGTCGTTTCTTCAGTTCATCAACGCGGGACTCATGGCAGATGATGCGGCGCGTCGTCGTGCAACGCTGTCCAGCCGTGCCGACCGAGCCAAAGACAATGCCTGGCACAGCTATATCGAGATTGGCGTATTTATCCACGATAATCGCATTGTTGCCGCCCAGTTCCAGCAGCCATTTGCCCATACGCGAGGCAACCCGTTCGCCGACTCGCTTGCCGACCGCACATGAACCGGTGAATGACACCAGGTCCACTCGTTTATCGTCGACAAACTTCGCGGCCAGCGCATTGTCCGCGTCGTTGAATACATAGAAAATCTCGGGCAAGTCCGAGTCCGCAAGCGCCTGGTTGCAAATTTTCTGTACAGCGATGCTGCACAATGGTGTCTTGGGCGAAGGCTTCCAGATATTAACGTTGCCGCAGATAGCGGCGATGCAGGCATTCCACGACCAGACTGCAACCGGAAAATTGAATGCGGTGATGGTGCCGACGACGCCAAGCGGGTGCCATTGTTCGTACATCCGGTGATTCGGTCGTTCCGAATGCATAGAGTTGCCGTAGAGCATTCGTGATTGTCCGACCGCGAAATCACAGATGTCGATCATTTCCTGGACCTCTCCGTCGCCTTCCGCCTTGATCTTGCCCATCTCCAGGCTAACCAGGCTGCCCAACGCGTCTTTGTTCTCCCGTAGCGCATTGCCAACGCGGCGAATGGCGTCACCACGTGCGGGCGCTGTGACCTTGCGCCATTCGAGGAATGACTCGCGCGCCGCAGTTATGACCTGCTCGTACTCGGCCTCGGTCGATGTGCGGACGCTGGCAATGACTTCGCCGGTTGACGGATTCACTGATTCAATCAGCGCGGCTGAATCGTCCTGCAGCGATTTGGCGCCTAGCCAGGTGCCTGGATTGGTTTCGCTCAGTCCGAGCCGATCGAGAATGTCTTGCATGGTTTTCCCCGGGTATCAGAATTTTTCGCATTGACGACGTCAGTTCGCCGATCTGCGGCAGGCGCGCATTGTGCCAATCCGGGAGCAGCCTTGCCAGAGTGAATTGGTGCGCAAGCGGTAACAGTGCGCCGAGATTTTCCGCCAGCTCAGGCGACGAACGCCGCCGAACGTCAAGCATGTCGCGTAAGCATCTGATTGCCCGTGAAACTTTTGCGTATACCTTTCCTATGGGGCATAGTCCGCGAAAGAGGCAAAGCCCTCCATTCGCAGCATATCGGAAGCTCCCTGTGACGCGTTCAGTAGCAAAAAATGATTGGCATCCGGCAAGCTGGCAGGCGCATTCCGCCCAGCAGCAGCCTAATTATCCCGACAAAGTGGTGCTTGAAAAGGCCATCGCCGATCTGAGCAAACTGCCGCCGCTGGTGACCTCGTGGGAAGTCGAGGCGCTCAAGGAGCATATCGCAAAGGCCCAGCGGGGTGAGGCGTTCGTTTTGCAGGGCGGTGACTGTGCAGAAAGCTTCGACGCCTGTACGTCAGAGGACATCGTTTCAAAGCTGAAAATTCTGCTGCAGATGAGTGTCGTCATGTTGTACGGACTGAAGAAGCCGGTCGTGCGCGTGGGGAGGATGGCCGGCCAGTACGCAAAGCCACGTTCGGCTGATACCGAAACCCGGGATGGGCAATCGTTGCCAAGTTTCCGTGGGGACCTGGTCAATCGCAATGCATTTACGGCGGCTGACCGCATTCCCGATCCTCAGCTCATGCTGCGCGGATACGAACGGGCTGCATTAACGCTTAACTTTGTTCGTTCGCTCATCGACGGTGGATTCGCGGATCTTCATCATCCTGAAAACTGGGATCTTGACTGGGTTGGACACTCAGAAATGGCCGGCAGCTACAGGGATATCGTACATTCCATTTCAGATTCGCTGGACTTTCTCGAATCCGTACTGGGACGCGCGGTGCACCAGACGCAAAGAGCCGATATTTACGCCGCGCATGAAGGGCTGCACCTTAGTTACGAACAGTCCCAGACGCGCTACCTCGAACATCGCAATCGCTGGTATGACCTGACGACGCATTTTCCATGGATAGGTATGCGTACGGCGCAGCTTGACGGCGCTCACGTCGATTATTTTCGTGGCATCAGTAATCCGATGGGCATCAAGATAGGCCCGGGAATGACAGAGGAATGGCTGCAAAACCTCATTCGGGTGCTGAATCCAAACAATGAACCGGGACGCATCAGCCTGATTCACCGCTTTGGCGCAAAATCCATCAAAGAAGGTCTGCCGGCATTAATCAAGGCGGTGCGGGCCACAGGCTCTCCCGTGCTTTGGGTCTGCGATCCGATGCATGGCAACACTGAAAGCACAGCCGACGGCACCAAGACACGCAGATTCGATAATATCGTGTCTGAATTGCGCTCTGCATTCGAGGTACACGAGCAGATGGGCAGTTACTTGGGTGGCGTGCATCTTGAGCTCACCGGTGACAATGTCACCGAGTGCACCGGCGGCGCCAGGGGCCTCACGGACGGAGATCTTGCGCGGGCCTACAAGTCATCTGTTGATCCGCGCCTGAACTACGAACAGGCCATGGAGATTGCGATGACGATCGCTGGTCTGTCTAAACCTAACGGCAAGCTCGCAAAGTAAATTCGCTAGCGGTCCAGCAGGCGCCAGGCTTCCGCATTCCCGACCAGCCGCGATTCTCCCGGTTGCAGCGAGCCGATTCGCCACGGCCCTATGCCATGACGAATGAGTCGCAACGTTGGCAGTTCAACAGCAGCGGTCATCCGCCGTACCTGGCGGTTTTTGCCTTCCGCAATTGCCAGATCGAGCCAGCTCGTCGGAATGTTCTTGCGTTTGCGAATCGGTGGCTCACGTGGCCAGAGGCAAGCAGGTGCCGTGATAATGTTTGCCTCAACAGCATGGGCGGTGCCGTCCTTCAACTGCACCCCTAAACCGAGTTGCTGCAGGTGCTCGGGACCTGCTTCGCCCTCGACCTGCACCCAGTACCGTTTCAGCAATTTTGATTGTGGCTGGCTGATTCGTGCCTGCAGGCGGCCATCGTCCGTGAGTAACAGCAACCCCTCACTGTCGTAGTCCAGTCTTCCGGCGGGGTAGACTGCGGGAGTCGAGACGAAATTGGCCAGCGTCGAACGGTCCCCGTCGTCCCGGAATTGGCACAACACGCGATTGGGTTTGTTTAGCAGGAGCAGCGGCACGATGGGTCGAGCTTAGCAGGCGTTACCACCGCCACGTCGAATTGAGTCGACCACTCGCGACTGCTTATTGAAAGATCAACGTCGAATTAAACTTCGCATAACTGACATTAAATAAATTATATAAGCAATTGTAAAATATGACTAAAACACTTTCAATTGACGTCATTGGCGAACATTTGCCGGACTATGATTCTATCCTTACACCGCCCGCTCTGGAATTTGTTGCCGCGCTAGCGCACGAGTTTGGCGGCCGCGTGGATGACCTATTGCAGCAGCGAATAAAACGCCAGGAGGCAATCGATGCCGGCGCACGGCCGGATTTCCTGGGTGACACGCGGACCATTCGCGACGGCGCATGGCAGGTTTGTTCCATCCCACCGGATCTGCAGGACCGGCGCGTAGAGATTACCGGGCCAACAGACCGCAAGATGATTATCAATGCGCTGAATTCCGGTGCGCGTGTTTTTATGGCCGACTGCGAGGATTCGCTGACGCCAAACTGGGACAACGTGATGCGAGGCCAGATTAACCTGCGTGATGCAGTCGCCGGAACCATAGAACTTGATGCCAATGGCAAGCACTACGCTCTGAATGACGACACTGCCACACTCGTCGTGCGCCCGCGCGGCTGGCATCTCTATGAAAAACATGTGCAATGCGACGGCGAAGCGGTGCCGGGAGCGTTGGTTGATTTCGGCCTGTTCCTGTATCACAACGCTGCCGCGTTAGCCGGGCGCGGCACTGGCCCGTATTTTTACCTCCCGAAACTGGAGTCTCACCAGGAGGCACGCCTGTGGGCCGACGTCTTCCGCTTTGCCGAAAATTTTGGCCTTGTGAAAGCAGGGAGCATAAAGGTCACCGTTTTAATAGAGACGATACTCGCGGCATTTGAAATCGATGAGATCCTGTACGAACTGCGGGAATATATCGTCGGGATGAATTGCGGACGATGGGACTACATTTTCAGTTTCATCAAGAAGTTTAGACGCTTCCCGGAGTTTGTCCTGCCTGATCGTGCGGAAGTAACGATGACCAGCCATTTTCTGCGCGCCTATTCACGGCTGGTCATCAAGACCTGTCACCGACGCGGAGCCCTGGCCATCGGCGGGATGGCAGCGCAGATCCCCATAAAAGGCGACCCGGATGCCAATGCAGAGGCGATGGCGAAAGTCCGGGCAGACAAGGAGCGCGAAGTCGACGATGGGCATGATGGTACCTGGGTAGCGCATCCGGGCTTAGTGCACCTGGCCGAGGAGATTTTTGACAACCACATGGCGGGCCTTAACCAGGTTCACAGACAACGCGACGACGTGCAGGTTAGTGCGGCCGATTTGCTGCAGGTGCCGAAAGGCAAGATCACAGAAGCTGGCCTGCGGGACAATATCAGCGTCGCGGTGCAATACCTGGCTGCATGGCTGGGCGGTAACGGCTGTGTGCCGATAAATCACCTGATGGAGGACGCCGCAACGGCGGAGATTGCCCGGGCACAGATCTGGCAATGGGTGCATCACCCGACCGGAATACTCGACGAAGGTCGAAACGTCACCTACGAACTGTTTCAAGGGCTCTTGCGAGAAGAAATGGAAAAAATTCGCACAGCTGTTGGAGCCGAGCAGTTTGCGGCAGGTCATTACCGTCGCGCGGCCAGCCTGCTTGACGAAATAACGGCTGCCGACGACTTCGCTGAGTTCCTGACCTTGATCGCGTACCGGGATATTCCATAGGTTTCACTTTGCAGCTGATGTGCATTGCCGCCGTCATCGGTACAATGCACGCCATTTTGTGGCCATAACGGAACTATCCATGCACTACGATCATATCCAGGTACCGGCAGAGGGCGAGGTCATTACCATTAACGGTGACCATTCCATCAATGTTCCGGAGCAACCCATCATTCCCTTCGTCGAGGGAGACGGAATCGGTATTGACGTAACGCCGGTAATGCAGGCGGTCGTCAATGCGGCGGTGGAGCGGGCCTATAAGGGCTCTCGGAAGATTCAGTGGATGGAAATATTCGCTGGCGGGAAAGCGACCGGGATCTACGGAGAAAACGAGTTCCTGCCTGAAGAAACGCTGCATGCGCTGCGTCAATATGTCGTGTCCATCAAAGGTCCATTGATGACGCCGACTGGCGGCGGAATAAGATCGCTGAATGTCGCCATCCGTCAAACACTAGATTTGTATGCGTGCGTTAGGCCAATTCGGTATTTCCCTGGCGTGATTACCCCAATGAAGGAATCGAATCTCGTCGATATGACGGTATTCAGGGAAAACACGGAAGATATATATGCGGGCATCGAGTACCCGGCCGGGTCGCTGGAAGTCCAGAAACTGATCAAATACCTGCAGGACGAATTACACGTCCGGGAAATACGATTTCCTGCCAGTTCCGGAATTGGCATCAAGCCGGTATCCCGCGAGGGTTCACAGCGCCTGGTGCGCAAAGCGATTCAGTATTGCATCGATCGCGATGCTGGATCGGTGACCTTGGTTCATAAAGGGAACATCATGAAGTTTACGGAGGGCGCTTTCTGTCAATGGGGGTACGCCCTGGCCAAAGAAGAGTTTGGCGCCACCGAAAAAGACGGGGGACCGTGGGTCAGTTTTGAAAACCCGGCAACCGGTCGCGAGATTATTGTGAAAGACGTGATAGCTGATAATTTCCTGCAGCAGATTCTCATGCGACCGGAAGAATACGATGTAATTGCGACGTTGAATCTCAATGGCGATTACATTTCGGACGCACTGGCGGCGCAGGTCGGTGGCATTGGCATTGCGCCTGGCGGCAATATCGGCGAAGGCGTAGCGGTATTTGAGGCGACCCATGGCACGGCACCGGGTTTTGCCGGAAAAGACCGGGTTAATCCCGGGTCGCTAATTCTCTCAGCGGAAATGATGCTGCGTTACATGGACTGGACGGAGGCGGCTGATTATATCGTCAAGGGCGTAGCCAATACGATTGCGAACAAGGAGTTGACCTTTGATCTTGCACGATTGCGTGCCGCTATTCAGCAACCGATCAGGAAAAGCCGGCCGCATGGTAAAAGCGACGTCGAACAAGAGATGAATAAATTGATTCCAGGTGCAACGCTGGTTGGAACTACTGGATTCGGCGAAGCTGTGATCCGGCATATGGATGACTAGCGAGGCATTTACGTTCGACCCGGACTGCCGGCAGTGCCCGCGACTGGCGCAGTTTCTCGACGATGTGCGAGTGAAGCACCCCGACTACTACTGTCGACCGGTGCCGCCATTCGGTGATCCGGAAGCGCAGCTGTTGGTGGTTGGTCTTGCGCCTGGTATGCATGGAGCCAATGCGACAGGACGGCCTTTTACCGGTGATCATGCGGGAATACTGCTCTATCAAATGCTGTACGAATTCGGCTTCGCGACCCATCCTGAATCCGTTGCTGCCGATGATCAGCTCAGGCTGACCGGCTGCCGTATCACCAACGCCGTCAAGTGTTTGCCGCCGGATAACAAACCAATAGGCGCGGAGATCAATACCTGCAATCAGTTCCTCGCAAGCGAGCTTGCCGGCTTGCCGCCGCGTTCGGTGGTTTTTGCGCTTGGCGGCATTGCGCACCGCGCCGTGGTCAGGTCGGTCGGGGGTCGACAGGCCGCGTACAAGTTTGGCCATGCAGCCGAGCACGAGATCAGTGACCATTTTACAATGTTGGATTCGTATCACTGCAGTCGCTACAACACCAATACCCGGCGGCTGACGACTGAGATGTTCCGTGCTGTTTTCGCCCGCGCACGGGAATTACTGCCTGTATGAACGGGCTGCGAAATTCGTAGCGATGACCAAGACCGACACGCCAGACGTACCCGACAATCCAGCGGCATTTGAGCCGAAAGTATTCCTGCGGAGCCTTACTCACCGTCCGGGCTGTTATCGCATGCTCAATGCGCAGGGCAAGACAATATATGTTGGTAAAGCTGGCGACCTGCGCAAGCGCGTTTCAAGTTATTTTCAGCGAACGCCGAGCGATGCCAAGACCGCCGCCATGATGGAAGTGGTCGCTGATGTCGAAGTGACGGTAACAAATACCGAGACCGAAGCGCTCATTCTTGAATACAACCTTATCAAGGAGCACAAGCCGCGTTTCAATGTCATCCTTCGCGACGACAAGAGCTATCCATACCTGTACGTTTCCACTGAGCATGCGTTTCCCCGGTTGCGGTTCCACCGCGGACCCAGAAAAGGGAAGGGGCGCTACTTCGGTCCGTATCCCAGTACGCGGGCCGTCAGGAAGACACTGAACGAGTTGCAGAAACTGTTTCTCATTCGTCAGTGTCCGGATAGCTTTTTCAGAAACCGGACAAGGCCCTGTCTGCAGTACCAGATAAAACGCTGCACAGCCCCTTGTGTGGACTATATCGATGCAGAGTCCTATCGCGCCGATATCGATGCTGCAATGGGTTTTCTTGAAGGCAAAAACCGCACGGTCATCAACACCCTGGTTAGTCGTATGGAAGATGCTTCAGCCACGCAGGACTACGAACAGGCTGCCAGGTTCCGCGATCAAATCAGCCGACTCAAAAAGGTCGAAGCCGAACAGATTGTGTCGCGTACCAACGTCGGAGATCTCGATGTCGTCGGCGTTGCCGCATTGCCGGGTACCTACTGCGTTACGATGTTGTTTATTCGCAGTGGCAAGATGCTGGGCAGTCGCAACTTTTTTCCGAAGGTATCTGGTGCTGCAACAGAACAGCAGGTGTTGAGTGGCTTCCTGCCGCAGTACTATCTGACGAAGACCGCACCTGCGGAAATCATAGTTGATGCACGAATTGAGGATAAAGATTTGCTTGAAGCTGGATTCACGGAGCGTTCCGGCCATAAGGTTTCAATCAAACACAGTGTAAGGGGCGACAGGCATCGATGGTTGCAATTGGCCCGGACCAATGCGGACCAGGGTGTCAAACTGCACGTCGCGAGCAATGCGACGCTACGAAAACAGTTCGACAGCCTGGGAGACCTGCTGCAGTTGGAAGCGCCGCCAGCACGTCTCGAATGTTTTGATGTGAGTCATACCTCGGGGGAAGCGACGGTGGCGTCCTGTGTTGTGTTTAACCAGGCAGGTCCGCTCAAAAGCGACTACCGCCGCTTTAACCTCACGCCGGCAAGTGGCGGCGATGACTATGCGGCAATGGGCGAGGCGTTACGACGTCGCTATGCGCGCATCAAGAAGGGTGAGGTGCCGATGCCGGATGTTCTGTTCGTCGACGGCGGCAAAGGGCAGCTGGCCGAGGCGCTGACCGTGCTGGATGAGCTGGAACTGGATTGGTTGCAGGTTGTGGCCGTTTCCAAGGGCAGGTCCCGCAAGCCGGGAATGGAACAGCTGTTCTTGGCAGGTCAGGGTACGGCCACTATACTGCCCTCAGATTCACCCGCGCTGCATCTCATTCAACAGATTAGAGACGAGGCCCATCGCTTTGCGATTACCGGCCATCGGCAACGGCGCGCGAAAGCCAGAAAGACGTCGCGATTGGAAGAGATTCCAGGACTCGGACCGAAGCGCCGCCGAGAGCTTTTGAAGCAATTTGGTGGGCTGCAGGGGGTGCGTGGCGCCGGAGTCGATGATCTTGTAAAGGTCAGGGGTATCAGTCGCGCAATGGCAGAAAACATATATGACAACCTGCACCTGGAAGGTGGTTCCTGAATACGGTTGAGCGGCATTGAAAGCAAATATTCCGAATATCCTGACGTGGATTCGTATCGCCGCAATCCCGTTGGTCGTTTGGTGTTTTTTTAGCGATATTCGCTATGAAAACAGCAACTTTGCCCGACCTTTGGCGGGTATCCTGTTTGGCTTGGCAGCCATCACCGACCTGCTCGACGGGTACATCGCCCGGCGCATGGGTCAAACGTCGAGATTTGGGGAGTTTCTGGACCCGGTTGCGGACAAGTTGATGGTGGCAACGTCGTTGGTGTTGCTGGTCCACACGGATCCACGGATTTCGGTTGCGATTGTCGGCGCTGTCATTATCGGGCGCGAAATTACCGTGTCCGCACTGCGGGAATGGATGGCCGGCATTGGCGCACGTGCCGATGTTGCGGTTGGCTCCGCGGGCAAGATCAAGACCACGCTGCAAATGTTTGGTATTGCATTTATGGTCTATGAGCGGCCGTTGTTCGGAATCGCAATTTACCTGCTCGGCTATTACCTGCTGCTGGCAGCTGCCGTAATGACATTGTGGTCGATGTTTGTGTATCTGCGAGCTGCCTGGCCGACGTTAATGAAGAATGCCTGATAGCATGAATTTACTGCATTATTACGGATGTCCTTGACAGTTTGCGGAGAGCGGCTAAAATCTCGGCCCACCCTTTAAAATGGGTGCAGTACGCGGGTGTAGCTCAGCGGTAGAGCACTTCGTTGCCAACGAAGATGTCGTGAGTTCAATCCTCATCACCCGCTCCAATAACGAGAGGCCGTCCAACTGGACGGCCTTTTTTTATTGCTGGCCTTTGGCGGCAGACAGCGGCATCGTCGGGCCTGGAAATCTTGCGTCCGCGCGTACCCGAAATTTTCAGGGCCACTGGGCGATATCGTCAGAAATTTCGACCAATAATGAAGACTGGAGGCTGTTTCTTGAAACAATCGATTGCCCATATTGCCCTGGTGGTAAAGGACTATGACGAGGCGATAGCTTTCTACACGCAGAAGCTGCGTTTTGAACTGATTCAGGATATTTACCAGGCGGGACAGGATAAACGTTGGGTCATCGTTGCGCCGCCAAATTCGGCAGGTACTACGCTGCTTTTGGCACGCGCGTCGAATTCGGTACAGGAGAATCATATTGGCAATCAGGCCGGTGGCCGGGTATTTCTTTTTCTGAGTACGGACGATTTTTGGCGGGACTATGAGCAGATGCGCGCAGCTGACATCAAATTTGTACGGCAGCCCAAGGAAGCCGAGTACGGGACGGTGGCAGTCTTTGAGGATCTGTATGGGAACCTGTGGGACCTCGTGGAATTCTCAAAAGCCGCTGCGGACCAACCGGGCCAGTGATAGCTAACGGCTATGGTGAGTGAGTAGTAATACGATTCATCGGCTCCTACGGCCACGGGTCACAATTCGGACTGGCGGCGTTATTTCCAACGATTTGAACGATTTATAAGGTCTTTACATAATCTGCAAGCTCCCCTAAACTCGGTTAGTCAGACATAACATTAACAAGAGCCTTTAGCATTCTGTTCATAAAAGGCCAATCGAGGTAGCGTCCATGCATCACCAGCAGCCACATTCGACGGCAGCGTCGTTTTTGGAGGAGCTTGAGCCGGCAGAACCGTTCCACACTTTCCGTTCACGGCGAGCCCATGACGAACTAATGAGCGCGTTTACGGAAGGATTGCCAATGGCGATCGTAAACAGCGGCTGGTCGTACGGTTCAAATCAGCTAATAAAGTCATTCCTCGACGAGGTGGGCGACAACATTTTCCTCGTGCACATCACGGAATCGTGTGAGAACGACATTGATTGCATGCGTGAGCTTGTACGGCCAATTGGCGTCGATCCGGCTAAGCTTGATGTTGCGGACCTGGAAAAAGTGCTGGTCAGGTTCCTGGCGTTTCAGGAGAAGAGGCATCGACGCACCGTCATCATTCTCGAAGAAACGAAGGCCAACCGGGAATGGATTCGGCAAAGGGCCAAAAATCTGATCGATCTTGAATCGAGAGAACATTTTGGCATGTTGGTGATACTTGCGCGACGCGCGAGATACAACGAGCTGCCTGATTTCCCGCTGCTTGATAACCTGAGTGCCGATGTCGGTGAATTTATTTCACTGACCCCTTTTACCTCCGGTGACACGCGGAAGTTTATTCGTTGGCGCATCGACGCCGACGATTCAGCTGATATCAGCAGAATCTTTGATTTCCAGGCCATTACGCTGATTCATGAGCTGGCCGAGGGCATGCCGGACGCCATTGATGCGCTTTGCTGTGCGTCGTTGGAACTGGCTGATAGCGAGGATACTGCGCCGGTATCAACGAGCGTGGTCATGCGCGTCAGTGAAGAACTCGGCATACAGCAATCTGGGGTCCGGTCGCATGTCGCACCAGCGGAGCCACTGGCAATGATACCGACCCTGAAAGTGCGCGAGGCACCACGCATCATTGTGCGCTACCAGGGCCGTAAAGTGCGTGAACTGAAGATTGATAAGCCGCGCATATCGATCGGCCGCGGGGTCGACAATGATTTGTGTATCAATAGCCCGTTTGTCAGCCGCCAGCACGCAGCGATCATTCGTGATGGGCCGGAAACGGCGATTATTGATCTCGACAGTCAAAACGGGACATCCGTGAATGGCGAAAGAATTCGGGCAAAAACGATGAGCGACCAGGATGAAATCAAGATTGGTCACCACCGCATCAAGTTCACGGATCCACGCGCGACGCCCAAGGTCTCACTGAATGGAGTGGCACGGAATCGACCTGTTCGGACCAGCTACCTGAAACCCGGATCGGGCGTGCTCACAAGTAGCAGAGTGAGTGCCGGCCTGCTGGCAGCCAGGAAGCCGCCAGAAACCGACTAGCCCCTGAGCTGAAATTAGCACAGGCTGATCGGCGTAATCCGGGGTTTTAGTCGAGTATCGCCACGGGAATCAAGGCGCTGCCAATGCCATAAACGCCTTCCTGTTCCTCTGTCCAGGCGAGGATGAGGTCGTCATTACTAATCGCAATTTGCGGCACGCTGAATGCGAATACGTCCGTTGCAAGCTCAATCAGCAAGTCATCACTCATCCCACCTTGCGGCGAAACACGCTTGACCAGGAGATTTCCCCCTCCGGCAGAGTCGCTGCGCAGCCAGCTGACAACAAGATCACCGCCGGGGAGCAGCGCAGCTCCAACGTGTCCTGAGGGGCGATCAGTATCGACTGAAACCGGCGCCGAGAACGTGCGTCCGGCATCCGCCGACCATGCCGCTTTGACTTGCGGCACGTCGTTGGCTCCGGTAAACCATACGGCGGCCACCCGATCGCCATTGGCCCGAATCACCGGACCGTTAACAGGGCAGGCATCGATTTCCCAGCCATCATTACTTATGGCAATCCCCGGTTGCCATTCTCCGAACTCGCGCCTCGAAACATAAATATCGCGAGTTTCCTCGGTTGTTCGATTGCGATAAATAGCGACCGGGCCGGTTGCAGTCACAGCAATGTCGGTCTGGCAGCAGTCGCAGACCAGATCATCCACAAGCGCCTCGCGTACCGGCAGGGTATCGGTTCCGAACGTGCCGGCGCGCAGCGCCATGCCGCTGGCACGTACGTCGTTCTCGTCGAATTCGTTGACCATTTTGCGTCCGTCCAGCCACAGCATCCCCACGCCACCGGAATCGGGAAAAAGGCTGACAAAGCCGTGCTCGGTGTCAGTGCCATCATTGTGCGGGATGAATGCTTCCGACCAGCTGGATCCTGAATCCATAGACAGCGCGGCGTGTATATCGTACGCATAGCCACCAGCCTCCCGTCTGACCAGCCAGTGCGACGCCCAGAGCGATCCAGAGATCGCGACGACCGATGGAAAATCGGCCCAATTGACAAACCAGTTATCCGCTTGCGCGACCAACCTGGGGCTGCTCCAGGTCCGCTCATCGAACTGGCTTACTTTGAGGGCGTGGCCGTTTCCGGCAGGCTCTATCCAGCTCAGCAAAATGGTGCCATCAGGCCCGGTCGAGATATTCGGAGCCATGGCATCTTCTGCAGCGGCAACAGACAGGTGCACTGGCGCTGGCGCCACCGTTGGTTCTGGCGAGCAGGCGGCCAGCATGAAGGACACGCCAGATAACGCGAATAGAGGTAACAACCAGGTTTTGTTCATATGGTTATTATGGGTTGTGCAGCATTAATTGACCATGCCCCCTAATTTGAAATTGATTCGACCGCGCGGAGCGTTATACTGCGACGCCTTGGCACTTCTGTGCTATGTTTTTCTCGCTGAAATTCATTTTCGGCCAACCTGTGGCTAGGTGGCAGAGTGGTTATGCAGCGGCCTGCAAAGCCGCGGACATCGGTTCGATTCCGTTCCTAGCCTCCATCAGGTCCTAAGCGGGCTGCCAAGAAATCCCCCTGTTTTCTCAGTTGCTTCGCCCGAGTTCGCCCCCCAATGAGTCAGGGTGGCCCGCCAAGGTGCTGCGACTGCACCACCTGTACGGCAAAAGTCGGACCATCGAGCGGCGCATTGAATACGTGCAGCCACCCGCAATTTTTTTGCAACGCTAGTCCGGCTCCTCGAGGAGCACCAATCGTTTGCCGTTTTTGTACCAGACTTCGCCCGTTTCACCGTTCATCCGAACAACCCAGGCGCCGGAATCAACGCCAGACGTATTTCCAGCAAAATAGACCCACTTGCCACTGCAGGCCGCGTTAGATCCTTCGGCGACGCTACAGGTCTGCTGCTGGGGAACTGCCTGCTGCTGCGCATTCAGCGGAGAGATCAGAGCGCCACCCAGTGCGGCGAGACTCAATAATACGATCGTAAGGATTTTCTGTTGCATCGGACTTCTCCATTCTTTTTATAATTGTGAGTAACTCAAAGCATAGCCTAAATGCGCTGTACATTTTAATGGCGCATTTATTGGAGCCTAACTATCGCTCTGCAGTGTGGTAAGGGTGGCGGTAGCCTTTTGCCAGCCAACAGTGTTTATAATGCGCGACTTCAGCGGCACATGAAAATGCCGATCCAAATCTGGGATAATTGGTGGTTCCCAGCCTCTAATGTCTTGTTTGGCGCAGCCCGGGTGGCGGAACTGGTAGACGCTACGGACTTAAAATCCGTTTCTCGAAAGGGAGTGCGGGTTCGATTCCCGCCCCGGGCACCAGGTTCGCCCGCAGTGCAGATAAATTCTACTCGCGACTGGTGCGAACCTACCTTT
>JAJFKP010000063.1 GCA_021773135.1 Woeseiaceae bacterium
AACAATCGTGGGGAGAGCGAGTAACACAATCGCATACGTACCTGATGATGCTCAGCTCATTCTCAACAGATGACACCGCCTTTGTTTCACACGACCGACTGGCCGGTTTGGGTCAATAGCAGACAGTTTAGCTCAAATTACTCGTGGGTCTGCTTTCGGCCACAAACGGACAGTTATTATCTCGGATTCCACAGCCGTGTGATCGTAATATATATGAGCGCAATCATCACGATACTGGCAACGATATTCTGTACAAGCTTGTTATCGGTACACAGCCCGACAAGCACTGAAATTATCAAAGCAGCATGGCCAATCCGAGTTGGGAACCAGATTGGTTCGTCGGCTAGAACAGATCCATCAATTACGGCTGCAAATGTTGCGAATGCAAACGACCCTAAAAATGGTCTTCGGATGCGGATGAAGTGTGATTCGAGATCAAGTTCATGTTTACCCAGTCCCTGTGGAATAAGTAGAGAGCAGGTAAAAAATACCAGGGTCGGCGCAATCAACATATAGAGATAGCTTGGGAACGTCCATTCGATTGATCGAAACTCCCAGACGGACCACCACACAAGCGCAATCCAAACGAAGAGTATTGTTATCCAAATAGTATGCGGAGAGTACCATCGAATAGTCGCATCGGTCTGAGCAAGACGACTGACTCCAGACAGGATTTGTGCGAGCGCCATCGCGTAGATAACTGAGGTAATTATCAGGATGAATTCAAACAAATCCATACATAGCCCCTAAACGTTATTGCCAAACGCAGACAGCACAAAGTTGGTAAATAGTCCGCTTTGGGTCATTAGCGGCCCGTTCCAATTTGGTCAATATTAGCATTTGAACGGCCGCTGTTACGTCCTTACCGGACATTTTCTTGGAACCTTATTGTTCCTATGAGAGGAGAAGTAAGGAGATAGAAAGATGTTCAATAGAACGCAACACCTAAAATCCCGATTGCCCTGGAATAAGGGTCGCCTGATCGGTCAGAAAGCGCCGCTATCATTGCAAGAAATCTGGTCCATTCGCACGAAGCTGCAGGATGCTGGCAGGCGACGTGATTTAGCGCTGTTCAATCTAGCACTGGATAGCAAACTACGCGCCTGCGACTTGCTAAAACTTCGCGTATCGGATGTTTCAAGCAGCGGCTCAGTTAACACTAGAGCAACTGTGATGCAGCAGAAGACAGGCCGGCCAGTTCAGTTTGAAATTACCGGCAAGACCGGCAAATCGATAGCCGACTGGCTTAAGCATGCCGAACTATGTTCGACTGATTTTCTTTTTCCAAGTCGCATCCAGGGATCGTTCCATCTGTCGACTCGACAGTATTCAAGAATCGTAACGTCCTGGGTCGGTGACATCGGCTTGGACAGTACTGCGTACGGTACACACTCATTGCGACGTACAAAGGCAACATTGCTGTATCGAAAGACGAAAAATCTCAGGGCTGTGCAATTGCTCCTGGGACATTCAAAGCTGGATAGCACGGTCCGATACCTTGGAATCGAGATAGACGACGCCCTGGAAATGTCGGAACAAATGGAGGTATAAAACTAAGTGGCGACCGTCCGGTGACGGTCGCTTGTCAGCCCTCCAAAAGGTTATATTGACCAAATTGGAACGGGCCGCTAATGACCCGAAGCGGACGCTCAATGACAAGAGCGGTACTTGCGTATTACTTGCACCGACGCCGGTCGGAGTTGATGTGCGTAATACCGATAGCCGGAGAAGTGTCCCAGAGGAGTATCGATATGCGACGAATTATCAGAGCTGCTCCACTAGCAATGCTAGCGATGGCTTTGGCTGATCAGGGGTCAGCGCACCATAGTCCGGCCCAGTACGACGAGTCGATCGTCGTCGAGAAAGATTCGACAGTGATTCGATTCGAATTCCGAAACCCGCACTCCTATATTCTCGTTCGTGACTCGGACGGTTCTGAATGGATGCTGGAAACGAGCTCTGCGGTCAGGCTGCGCCGCAACGGTTGGAACAAAGACATGTTCTCTCCAGGCGACGTAATCAGGTTCCGAGCCAATGCCAACAGGAATCCCGAGAAGAATAGGCTCTACCTGAATTCGGTGACCGACGCTGCCGGCGAGACGTACACATTGCTTGATGATGGTGAAGAATTTTCGGGTTCGGCCACCGTAGCAACCAGCCTCGAGGGAGTATGGCGTGTTGATACCGAGAACTTTGGTCAGATCTACGGTGGCTTCGCGCAGCATCCATTAACGGACGAAGCGCTTCAATTTCAGGATTCATACGACGAGGCGATGGATCCGGTTGCGGAGTGTATCGCCTATCCGACGCCTCAAATCGTGATGGTGAGTTTCATCTATCCGATGAAAATTGAGCTATCGGACGAGCAGGTGACTTTTCATCACGAGTTTTTTGACACGAAGCGAACGGTTTTTCTGGATGGCCGCGGTCATTCTCCTGGCACACCCCGCACAAATCAGGGTTATTCAATCGGCCGCTGGGAAGAGGATACCTTGGTTGTCGATACTCGCTTTTTCGCGGATCATCGCAATCCAATGATGGGCGACTTTCCGTCTGGTCCGGCGCGCCATGTTATTGAGCGGTACACGCTGAGTGAAGACGGCACTTATGCGACCGCTGAAATGCTGGTCGAGGATCCCGACTACCTTGAGGAACCATTGAAGTTTGAGCTGATTCTGCGTAGCGAGCCCAATGTAACGCTGCAGAGTTTCGATTGCGATCCTGAAATTGCCCGACGATTTATCCAGTAACAGGGCCTTCTATGCGATATAAGACGGTTCCAAACCGAAGGAACTGTTCGGCGACAAGTCCACGCGTCCGCTTGTGGCCGATTGGTTTGGCCCCGCTAGAACGGACCATTCAATCAAGTCCTAATGTCCGGTTTTGGCCGTTTGCAGCCTCTGGACTGCTAAACTACTGAACGACTGCTGTTGACGACCCAAAACGGTCATTCAGAATTTTCGCCTCATTTCGGTATTGATGGACGCCACTAAAGTGCCAGAACTCTTACAAGAAAGGTTGAAGATATTGGTCGAGTTGGTTGGTGCCGCTGCGATTCTCGTCGGATTACTCTTCGTTGGATTTGAGCTTAGACAGAATACTGCCGCCGTCCAAGCCGATACGTTGCAAAATCTAACGGAGTTAACGACAAGCTCGATGTACTTGCTCGCGTCAGACAAGGAGTTGGCTCGAATAAATAGCAAAGGATTTGATGATTTCGCATCGTTAGATGAATCTGAAGCGAGGCAGTTTTTTCAACTACGGAGGGCGAGCTGGATTAGGATTCAAATGGCGTTCCTACAATGGCGCCAGGGCACTCTCAATGATGAAGCCTGGGAGTTTTATGGCCAGTTCTTATGCCAATACTATGCGGTCGGCGACTGGCCAATTCATAAAGACATCCTGTTGGAAAATTTCGTGGAACTCGTCGAGGCGTGTCATTAGCTCTGTGTCATCTGACGATGGAGGTCCCCAGAGACCGCTAATGGCCGTTAGCAGAAGTACGAGTGTTAGAATGTTGACCGGCTGCTGCTGACCCGAAGCGGACAGACAAAAATGTGCGGATTTGAATTAATCGATGAACCATTCTATCGTTCCCCATGATCCGTCATGGAAGAAAAAGTATCTTGATGAATCGGAAAGATTTCGTCAGGCGCTCGGTCAGAACGTAGTGGCGATACACCATATCGGTAGCACATCAATTCCCGATGTTTTTGCAAAGCCGATCATCGATGTTCTCATTGAAGTATTGCGAATTGGTCACGTTGATGATCATTGTGACCTTATGAGCGATTTGAGCTGCGAATCGATGGGTGAGTACGGAATTGCAGGGAGGAGGTACTTTCGAAAACATGGACCAAATGGGCGCCGAACGTTCCATGTTCATGTTTTCGAAACCAGTTCAATATACGTCACGCGACATATCGCTTTTCGCGACTTTCTGCTTGCGCATCCAGAAAAAGCAGAGGAGTACTCAGACCTAAAACTGCGACTGGTTAGTACAAACGATGTGCCAACGATCGATTACCAAACTTTGAAAGCGCCTTTCATCGAAGCCTGCTTGGCAGACGCGATTGAGTGATCCTTTATTGGATCACGAAGGCCTGCTTCTGGCCGAAACCAGACCCTGGACTGTTAAACTGCTCAGAGGCTGCTAATGACCCAAAGCAGACGTTTAACTAGAAACAGATCACGCGACGAAACGGAACTCGACTTATGCTGCTACGTAGCATCACAGAACACGTCAAAGCACAAAATTGGACCGCAGTCGTGCTGGACTTCGCTATTGTCGTCGTCGGCGTATTTGTTGGTATTCAAGTTTCGAACTGGAACGACGCCGCGAATGACCGAATTAGCGAGCAACAAGCATTGGCTGCGCTTCTCGAGGATTTCAGGGCATCCGAAATCCGGCTCCAAAATATCTTGGACGTTAACGTGGCGGGAAGCGAAAGTCTGAGAGTGCTTGCCGAATTGGCGAACGGCGATGTCATTGCGCTCCAAGAACTCGACAATCATATTTTTCGCGGCCTCTATCAGATTCCTTCCTACGTTCCGGTGACGGTAACGTATGACGAACTCCGAAATTCCGGGCGGCTTGATCTCATTCGGAGTCCGAAACTTAGGCAGCGACTTCAGCGTCTTGCAAGCACAATCGGTAATGTCGCCGATGCTATGGAAGAGATCTCGTCCGTATCGTTCGGAACGGTCGACCCGTACTTGTTGAGGATGTATGACTATCGCGGGATTGTACCTCGACGGATTGGTCAAGATGCGATCAATGTTGACTGGGTCGACCCGACGCGTAACAGACGAGATACCAGCGAAATCGTCAACGATCCGATATTCGTAAACCTTGTTCTTTATCGAGCCCGGATGAACGAAGTGTTTCAACGCGACGCCAAAAGCCTGATGCAGCAATTGTCTGAGATCGAAAACCTCATACTAGAGCAGCTCAATCTGGATGGATCTGAGCGGTGATCCTCAGCCACGTCGGCCAACATGCCGGTGTGTAAATCGGTTTGAACTTCAGAGATGCCTGGCAGCGACCGACTAGCGGAGACTTCCGACCGGCCGCTTGTGGCCGAAACCAGTCGCTGGGCTGCTAAACTACTGAGAGGCTGCTAATGACCCAAAGCGGTCATTCAATTCCTTGGCGCTCCTATGTGTTCGGGGTATGGCGAGTTTACCGCGTGATGTAAAGTGATTGTGATGAGTCCTGAGCCAAACAACCGATATCGAGATAGCTCACATTCAATCGCAGGTCGGCTTGCTGATACGTTGAGAGGACGGCATTGGAGCACCTTCGCAATTGAGCTCGCATTGATCGTCGTGGGAATCGTCGCGGCACTCTCGATCGACGATTGGGCGCAGGAGCGTGAAGACCGACGCATTGAGAAGATCTATTTGGCGTCACTTTCAAGGGATCTCGACCAGATGGTCGAGTCGCTGGAGGCTTACATCGAAACTGAAACCTCATTGGCGTCGGCAAGTGCGACAGCTCTTGAGACTTTGGCGCATGATGGTTACAACGGAAAGGGCGATGAACTGCGCGAATACTTGTCAAATATGGGTGGGCGACACACGCTCCGCCTAGTCAGTTCCGCGTATTCCGATCTGACAAGCACCGGAAATCTCCAACTAATCCGCTCAATAGATCTACGCGAACAACTCCTACGATACTTCGCAGACGTTTCACGTTCGGAACTGGTAATCGAGAAAAACAATAGCGTATTCGTCGATGGGTTTTTCTGGTCATTCATAACGGAAGTTGGAATTACCTGGGCACCCACGAATTGGCGTGAGTTGGAGTTGAATACGTTGCTGAGCGATGCGGATGTTGTATACAGAGAATTTCTTGTGTCAGATATCGCGTACCCGGTCGACGCTGTTCTAGCTCAGCCCGCAGAAGCGGAAATCTGGAATAAAATTCGTCGAATGTGTTTCGTGCGTTTGCGTGTTTCGGCTGTGGGAATAGCTTCAGCAGCAACCTTAATTGACAAGACAGAAACATTGAAATTGATGATTGATGAGGAATTGCGCGAAGCGGCGCATTGATTAGCTCCTTCTGGCCGAAAGCAGCCAGTGGCCTGCTAAATTGGTGAGAGGCCGCTATTGACTCAAAGCAGTCGGTCATCTCAATGCAAGAATGGGTCAGAAACTGCTGCCTGACTGGGTATCCGATAGGGACTAAATGTCAACGGAAAAGAAATGGTTTAGGTTCGTTGTAGAAGCATGCGTAATTGTCATCAGTATCTTATTGGCCTTTGGCATTGATGCTTGGTGGGATGAACGCAAAGCCTCGCATCGTGAGCTCGCGTATCTCGAAATTTTGCGGGACGATGTAGTCAGGACGATCGTTGACAATAATCGCGTTATCGATGAACAGTCAAAAGAGCAAACCAGAATTCTCAATATCGCTGAAAGCATTCGAGCAGGAGCTAATCTAGCCGCGGATATTCGAACCACATTTCCGGCCGTTACGTTGCCCGCAGAAAGCATGGATGCCTATCGCGATCTGGTGGCGTCTGGTGGAACCACTCTTATCGCTAGCCCGGATGTTCGGAGCGCAATGGCAAGTCTACTGCAACGAGTCGAGTACAACGACCGAGCAGAAAATTGGGCGCTCGAGTTGGCAACATCCACCCGGTTGTTGATTCTGAGTTCGGCGCCAGGTTCGATGAACCGAGAGCATTTGGCTGAACTTTGGCAGGTCTATATCGATCTTGGAGAGCGCCTGCTTGATGGCAAGAATCGTTTGAATGACGCTGCTCAAGAGGCATTGCGTGCGCTGGATAAAGCCTTAGGAGAGCAAGAATAGGCAATGAATTTTGACCCAAACCTGCCGCTGGCGAACGGCCGCTTTTGGCCGAAACCAGCCTCTCGCCTGGTGATACACTCGGTGGCTGGTATTGACCCGAAGCGGACTCTTGACATTCTGTAGGGGAAAACGTGAATACAACAAAACTGAACGATTGGATGCAAGTTGTCGGAATTTTTGCTGTTGTCGCG
>JAJFKP010000064.1 GCA_021773135.1 Woeseiaceae bacterium
AATGACATAGTAAAACCGCCTCTGTCTTCGAACCTTTTACAAAGTTTATACATTCGCTTTGTATATTCGCCTCTAAGCCTTAGAGCCGTTGTCCGTTCAAATATAGTACCGCCAACACCTTTACCCCAATAAAGCAAATATTGAATAGCCCACGGGTTAATGGTAAGCTGAAAATATGCGCTTTGTGGGTAATTGTGAACGGTAGTAATTAACACCCCTTCCGATTCTACGTTTTGCAATGAGTCGGGATGTTTCCACTCAAAAGAAAAAGTTTTTCTAATCATATTTTTCGCGCTTCTCACATAGTCCGACTTTCTCGAGCCTTTGGGTAAATCGTTCATATTTACCGTTAACATAGGATTGCCGAAGAGGTCTTGGCTTAATTCCTGATCCCTTGACATATATTTTTGCAGGTTCGAAATGATCATGGTTAAAATGTTTTCTTCGCGTTCTGTAAAACTGTACTTCGCATTGGTTACTTTGTTCGGCTGAACTAAGTTAATAACGTCTTGCATTTTTTTGTTTTCCATTGTGTTTAGTATCTAATAAGTATTAAAGTGCCTTAGAGCCGCTTTAAATGGGCTTTTTTGGCTTTTGTTTCTACAAATATAGAGAAAAAAGAAACATAAAAATAGTTCTGTAAGCTTTTTTGTGTAATAATTGCGCGAATTGTAAGGGTTTGACTGCGTGAATTGTAAGCTTTGTTAATAAATATACTGCGTGAATTGTAAGGGTTTAAACTCTGTTAGCCCCTAAATCATTGGTATTCAAGGGTTGTACAATAAGTATACCCACAATTAAAATACAATAGAGTAGATTTTTTAAGGAAATACCCCCGAAAAAAAACAAAAGATTGAGACAAAAAGCAACAGGTAAAAAGTAAAGTAAAAAAAAGAAGTTCCGCGCGGATTTTATTTCATAAATAGCTGTAAATCAGTAAGTTATGAATAATCAATAAATGTTTACTTTTACAGAAACTAAAAATTTATAATATGAGTGGGCTTACAATGAACCAAATTATAGGGAAAATTTTATATGATGATATTAAAACAAAGGCAGCGCCCGAAATGCTGCAAAGTGCTTGGTACTTCGTTTTTATTGCTACAATTAATGCAGAACTTGACGTTGTTGTTAAAAAGACAATGATCAGTAACCCAGCTTTAAAAAGGCAAGAAGATTGCATTTTAGGCGGTGGAAAGGATAAAATGCTTAAAAATATGCCCGAATCATTTAAGCGACAAATGTATAAAGGTATAATGGCAGCAGGCAGCGAAGATATTACCAGCGATTTAGACAGCGTTTTATTATATACTGAGATCGAAGAAAGTGGCACTATGTCGGTGCATAAAGTGCAGATTATCAATACTTTAGGGAAGCACGAATTTATCAATATTGATCTAAATCTTTAGCAATTTATGGAAGAAATAAACGGAAAAGAGCAAACCATTACTTGGGAATTGCTGGAAAAAGAGGCTGTAAATGTTACGGAAAACGAAACAGTTGAACAGACCGAAATCATTGAAGAGTTACAGGAAAAACCCAAAGAAAAAGAGCCTGTAATTGACCCTTTAAATGAAGCAATGAACGGTTTTTATGATGAAATTCAACCCGAACCGATTGAGGACGAAGAGCCACAGGAAGAAAGCACAGCCGAAGATTTTACAGAGAAAAAAGAAGAGCCAGAAATTGACTTTTCGGGCGTAAAAGTTTCGGATTTTATAACTGCAGCGTTGGCGCTGGATATGTACGAAGGTGTTATAGTTGGAATTCTGCAGATCGTTGCAAAATTTGTTTTAAAACACCCTCGAGATATTCACGATGACGAATTAAAAGCGAGTGATCAAATGAAAGGAATTAGTGCCGATCTTTTAGATGTTTATTGGCAGACTTTGCACGTGAAAATTAATCCTGTTATTGGTGCTGCCTGTATTATGGCTTTTTGTAATATCAAAAATTTTGTTGACGTAATAAAAGAGGATCATAAAAAGGAAAAGAACAAAGAAGAAACCGTTGACGTTGATCATGAAGATGTAACCGAAGAAAGAAGCCCTCAAGATTGGCAGAAAATTTTTGATGAAGAAGAAGGAATAAACGACAATGTTAGTCAAACCGTTGTTGATGCTGAGGGCTACGAATGGGAGGTAATTAGTTGAGTCGTGTTGTTGCCATAGTTGGGGGAACGCATAGGGGCAAATCGACCTATATTAAAGCCCATTTGAGAAACCCGAAAGGCGGTTTTCGTCCTCATATTATCAATGATATAAAGGGAGAATACGGAAAAGGTTTTAAAAAATACCATGATTCGGGAGATCGGGACGGCTTTATTGCTTACGTAGATCAAAACGTAAAAAATAGTATTGTTGTTTTAGAAGAAGCTAGTTTTTACCTTTCAAATAGGCACTATTCAAGTGCAGCCGAAAAGCTTTTAGTAAATAAATGGAAAAGCCAAAATACTTATTTTATTGTGTATCATTCGATTAGAAAAATTCCTTTGGCTGTGTATGATTATTTGGATTATATGGTACTTTTTAAAACAAGGGATTTATTACCTAACATTAAAAATGCCCCCCCCGAAGTTTTAAGCGGTTTTGAGGACGTTAATCAAAAAAGCCGAAGCAATAAGCATTATCATAAATTCATTACGTTAGACGATATTTAAAATCGATTTTTTCTTAATATTCTTTTCATATGAAAAAACGCCTGCGCTTCGCTGAGCTTCTTTTTTTTTCATATGAATATAATTATTTTCGAAATAATACGATTTTCATATGATTCTGTGCGCCTTGCTACCATTGATTTTTTTACTATATTTGAGAAAATTAATTATTAATAAAAAAAATTGCTATGAAAATAGAATGGAAAAATGTTTTAGAAATCGTTATAGGTGTATTTCTTGGTTATATGTTAGCCGAATTAATGGGTATTGCTATTTCGAAAATTACCGATATGGTCGGTAATGATGATGAGTTTGACTCCGAATTTATGGAGACAGCCTAGATTTACTAACATAAGTTAGTAGAAATAAATTTTATTATATACCAAAATTTTAAACGATGAAAAGAAATAAAAGAAATTCAATTTTCGCAAAAGGAAAAGTGAACACAAAAAAAGTAGCTCGAGTAGTTCGAGAATTAGACGCGCATATTGATGCTGATCATTTTGATGGTGGCGCAAAAATGCCAATGAAAGATACAATTATGGGTTATACAATGAACGGTAAATTTTACCCGATGCAGCAAGCTGTGCAAGCTGCACAATTTGACCCTGATTTTTATAACAAAGCTATTCCTATGGAATATGGAGCTGGACCATCTCAAACCATTACGCCTTCAATCAATATACCAGAAGGTCCAAATTTTGCAATGCCTATAGAACCTAATTTAGGCGGTCCTAGTGCTTCGCCAATGCCTGCACCGAGTGAGGTAAAACCCGTTGTAATTACGCCTAGACAAGATCAACTTTCTATGTATAGTCAGTTTGATATTACCATTACAAAAACGATTACTGCAGGGGCTTCGATCGCTGGCGATCTTCCTTTTGTCTTATTTTCGCCTGTTTTCTTACAGTCTAGTTATGCAAAAAACAATCTTTTGCAAAATTTACCTGTAGGTACAACTGTAACGGTAACTCAAGTTGGTACAAACTCAATCGCTTTTACATATACTGAGGGAGCAAATATTAATGTACTTACAATTACAAGTACTACAACTCCTTATCCTTCAATTGTGCAAGCGTTAATGACTGATCGTTTTGATGTAATTAAAACTCGTGAAACTATATCCGATGCAATTACATTAAGCCAAATTAATTTACCGCTTGTTATTTCAACGGGTAGTTTATTTGGTGGGTTTACTGATAACCCAATTTCGGGAGTTGCACAAAAAAGCCCTGATCAATTTCAAAACGGTATAATTGATTTTAACGCTGCATTTACTGCGGATAAATATCGTACCGTTACTGGATTTATGTCACAATCTGCACCTACAGGTTTTAACACAATTTTCTCTTTTTGGGCAAATCACGTAGTTAGAAACTAGAAATAATTAATTTGTAAAGGGCAGTGTAAAAGCTGCCCTTTTTAATATAAAATTTAGAATTATGGCAGCAGCACCGTTGAACCCTGTCGAGCTAAAAAGAATTTTAGCTGAGGCAATGCAAATACCTAATTTAGGAGAAAGGCAAGCTTTTGTTAAAGCAGCAATGGCAAGGGTAATATCAAACCTTAACGAATGGAGAGCAAAGCAGCAAGGGGCGCAATTAAGCGCTGCAAAGCTTAAAGATATTCAAGAAGAGGCGTTACAAATTCCCGATTTAAACGAAAGGAAAGCTTTTGTTTCTGCAGCTTTAAAAGGAGTAATGGCAGACTTGGCACAATGGCGAAAAATGCACCCGAACGATGGATGGATTAAAAAGCTTGGTAAAGGTATTAGAGTTGTTGGAAGTGCAATTAAAAAGGGCGTAGCATGGGGCGTTAGTTTAGTTGGAAATGTGGCACTTTTGCCTTTAGTTCCGTTCATTCCAGCAATGAAAAAAGAAGTCAAAAAAACAGGTCGTAAGCCTTCAAGTAATTTAAAAACTTTGGCTACACAATTTCAGTCTGCAGTACTTTCGAAAAGCTCTTATGATATTTACTCGATATACAAAAAGGATAGCTACGAACACCACGCAAAAGATAATTTAGTTGGGGCGTTAAGCGTTGGAAATTTGGTTAAAGTAATAGTAAAATATTTCAATAAGATCAAAGGAAAAAAAGAGCGTGGCGAGCCAATGAGTAAACAAGAAACCGAAATTTTAAAAGTTGTAGAACAAGCCGAAGCCGAAGTAGAACAAGTTGTTCTCGAAGAGGCTGAACAAGGAATCGGAGCTTGGGTTATTAAGAATAGAACGCCAATTATTATTACTACCTTATCCGCTACGGCTTTGATCATTGGATTAATAGGCTATTCAAGAGCAAAAGGAAAAGCGTAAATGATCGCCACGTACTATACAAATCAACGTAAAGTATACATTACCAATGCTAAAGGAGAAATATTATTAAGTACTATTTTTCCTAGCGCTGGTACTTCATTTACTTTGCCTTATGAGGTAATTAAAACACCTAACAAACTCGAGTTAATCGGACTTAAAAAGCCTGATTGGAGTTTGTTAGGTGTTTTCCTTGAAAATATGAAACCAGATCGTAAAAGAGCCTTTGGAAATTTACGGATTAACAAGTCAAGATCAGAAACTAAAAAGGCTTGTATTTACACAGGGATGCAACAAATTTTTTATAATCCCGAATTTTATGAAGGCTTAGATTCTCGAGTTGAAAAGAAAATAATGCTTTTCCATGAAATGGGTCATATGTTTTATACCAAAGAAAGCAAATGCGATCTATTTGCAGCCGTTATATTGTATATTCTAGGTTATCCTAGGATTATGATTTTAAACGCCTTAAAAAACACCTTATCAGGTGGAATGGCAAATGAAAAGAGAATAGACAATTTATTTAAATTTTTAGAAGCAGCAAAAAGATGAAAGATTCAACAAAAGGTTTATTAGTTGGGGGTGGTACTATCGTGAGTTTGTTTATAATTTTAGTAATCGTAAACAAAATAAAAAGCTTTGCCGATGATCCAACAGGATTAGGCGAAGTAATCGATGATTATAAAAAAAATCAAGAAGCGATCATTAAGAATAAGAAAAAATATATTGATGATATTTCTATAAGTAAAACTGCAAAAAGCAAACTTGGTGCATCCTTCAAAACTCGAGAAAAGAACGCTAAAATGTTAGCACTACAGCTTTATAGAAATATGCAAGGACTTAGCACCACAGCCGAAAATTTAGTAGTTTATGCCATGTTTAAAAACCTTAATTATAAAAATGATATTCGGATGATAGTTAAAGCTTTTGGATTAAAGGAAAATCAAAATTTGTACGATTGGGTTAAAAACGAGGACGGAATGAATACTACGCACAAAAATTATATACTCAATAAGATTGTTCAATCAGTACAAAAATAAAAAATGGCACAAGGTAATTTAGCATTTCCAGCAACAGGATTAGATTCATTCGTAAGCGTTGACCTTGCGAATATTTGGAACGTTTTAAGCGGTGGCGGAAGTGGAGCGGTTCAACCTGTTAGACAGTTACTAATTAGCGGATTTTTTCCAACTGTAAATGATATTACTTTTAGTCTTTTTCCTTTGGTTGTTTTTTACGCTGGTAAAAATATTTCGATAAAGGTTTTATCTTTGACTTATGCCGTAGATTTTAGCGTAGGAGTTGGAACTATGCATATGTTTATGACTTTGCCGAATGTTTCTGCGCCTTCGGGAGTTCTTTACAGTCATTTTTTAATTTCTCAGGGTGCTGGTATCAATATTCGAGTTAATGCGAACCGACAAACGACTACAGATAATTCTACAATGGTATACGGATCAAGTGGCGTATCAAGTTTTGCAAATCCTCCACTAAATGCGCCTGATTTTATTATTAACAGTCCTACGGGAGCTGAAACGATTTTATTAAATCAACCAAATGTGGGATTAGGCGGTTTTACCCCAATATATGTACCACAGGTATTAATCGAAGTACAGGAAATAATTTCATAATATGGCACAAGGTAATTTAGCATTTCCAGCAACAGGATTAGATTCATTCGTAAGCGTTGACCTTGCGAATATTTGGAACGTTTTAAGCGGTGGCGGTACAGGATCAGCGCCAACTAAAAAAAGGCAATTTCAAATTGACGGGGCGTATTTTACAAACCAATTAATAGGCTTTCCGTTAACTGCCTTAGATGCTGTTTATGGGACAGAACCAATAAAAATTACAATTCAAAAATTTACCTATAGCTATGTGCCTGTAGCTGTTACGGGTCAAATAGATATATTTGCAACATATACAAATGCGCCCCCAGCTTCAGCTCTTCAATTATCTCATTTTTTTGATATTCAAGGCGCTGGAATTGCTATAAATGTAAATTGTAGCAGTAACACACAATCCGATCAACAGGCGTTAACCTATGCAGCTAGTGGCGGTGCGTTTTTTACTACTATTCCGTTAAATATGCCCCCTATTAATTTTAACCCTTTGACGGCTGCAGGGTTTATAGTATTTGCGACAAATAACTTTATTCCAAATGGAAATTTTGATACTAATTTTGTAACTCAATTACTTTTAGAAGTCGAAGAATTAGAACCATAAAAATGAGAAATAACCAAGCATATAAAAACCTAATTGCAAACGTTGATCAATTAATTTGGTCCATATTTGGAACGCAAGAAAAAAGCCAAGGAATAACAATTATTCCAAAAGGGCTTAGACCTGTAAAAAATGCAAGGTTTAAAGGTTATGATAAAGAAAAATTTTACAAGATCATAAAAAAGCTTTACCCCCGTAACGCTGCGAACATCTACAGAATAATGGCAATTGAAACAACGCATTTTACAAGCGGTCAATTCATTTATACGGGTTCGGGCGGTATGGAAGTACACAAAGAAGCTTATCCGTACGGTTGGACGGTTGCAAATAGTCTTTGGAAAAATTCGCTTTACCGACCCGATGGTTACAAGATCATGACAGACAAAGCAGGACGAAGGCGCGCTTTTCTTGCGTTTAAATCGCCTGTAGCATTTGCAGCCACTTTAAACGCCTATTTAAACAAATATCAGGCGGGGCGGTGGTATTCAACTAATGCAATGAACGCGGCAAGATATGAAGCTTACATTGCTAATATTAAACTTCCAAAAGTATAATTATGATTAACAGGAAAAGAAAACCTGCAGCAAAGAAAAAACCTGCAGCAAAGAAAAAAGGAACTCGAGGCAAGGACAAAAAGAAACGAAAAAAATTAAGTGCTGCAGATGCAAAAGTACGAGCTAACAATTTAAAAAAGGCTAGACGAAAATTAGGCAAGTAATCCCGAGCCTATAAAAAAAAAGTGGTGTACTGATCAGTACGCCACTTTTTTTATATTCATATGATCATAACTTATGATCTAACTTTGATCCGATCACTTGCCCGATGTTTTCATATGAAAATAAAGTTTCCAGGAATTTGGCCAAAGCTTTTTTCATATGAAAAATGTTAACCGGTTCCGGAGATCTATTTTTTTTTCATATGAAATTATCAATATTCGGTATCAATCGTTACTAAAGAAGATTCGCTTTCTATTTCGGATAGTTTCGAATCGTCTGCTTTGCTGTTATCAATTATCGCGGTCATTTCATTCAAAGTATGTTTTACGTTGTAATATCCCTTCCAAGCTTCTTTGAATATATTTAATTGACGTTTTAAAAGCGCTATTTCTTCGCGTTGATTAATTGTTAACTCTTCAAAGTCCATGCAAGTAAGAATCATTTTTCTAACTGCTTTAGAATCCGCGTTAATATCTTTTTTAGTTCGGAATTCATCAAGCTTTTTTATTACGTCCTTTTCGAGATTCTGAATTACAATATTTCGGGTTTTCTTTTTAGCTTTTGTTTTGTGCATGGTCTTTTTATTTAATATCTAAGTAAATAGCTTTTAAAGTTTCAAATTCCTTTTCGTCCAAATCAAATTGAAGGCTTAATTGGTCCTCCTTTTCATTCTTTTCATTTAGTTCGATTCTAGTATAAACAATATGATAAGTTTTAAGATCAACTTTTGCCTGCATTGGAATTAGTCGAACCATTTTTGTAGGATCGCCCATATTATCAACAATAGTTAAAATGCTGCCATCGTACGCGTGCGCTAAAGCCTGTTTTCTTTGGTCAATACTATCTTTTTGGCACATATTTTTAAATAGTGCTATTATAAATTCTTTATCTATTGGTTTTTTCATGATGTCCCGTTTTTAAATATTGCT
This sequence comes from Woeseiaceae bacterium, assembly GCA_021773135.1. Lineage (GTDB taxonomy): Bacteria > Pseudomonadota > Gammaproteobacteria > Steroidobacterales > Woeseiaceae > SZUA-117. Next base: position 8,834 of record JAJFKP010000064.1, read on the forward strand.
TCTAATGAGTCGTAAGTTGTTTGATCTATTTCATACGAGTAACTTTCATTCTTAAGAATTAAATCTTTTTTTTCTCCTTCAATTTTAATATCAAAATCAATTCCTGCCATCATTCCGATATAATAATGTATTTCATTATCGTATTGAGTTTGAAAAGCTATCCTGATACCATAACAGGGATCAGTAGCAATTTGACAAATATCAAAATATTGATGTTTACCCATCTTATTAATATAATTGATCCTTTGCTGCAGGCTCGATTTATCGCAAAGCTTTGTGAATTCTGCTATTAGTTCCTTTTCTGTACGTTGTGCCATATGATTAATTTATTGTTTACTGTGTTGTTCAATTTCCTCGTAAATGTGTTTCCATTGTTCCTCTGTGATCGGGTCGTAAGTTGTTCCATTTCCTTTAAAATTATTGCTTATCATTCCTATAAATGATCGTTCATATCTCATTGGCAATTGGCAATATTCGCTTTCAAAAAACTCGTTTACAAGCTCTTTAATTGAAATTTCAAAAGGCTGTAAAGGGTTGCCGTCTTTGTCTCTTTGGCTAATTGCTGGATAAAATACGATGTTCATAATTTTTTTTTTTTGATCTGTTAAAATAACTTTTGCCAATTTTCATATGAAAGTAACCGCAGCTCCATGCATATGATCAGTATTTTTCATATGAAAAATTTACCTGCAGACAAAAGTTTTTTCATGATCGAGGACTTTTTTCATATGAAAATTACTTTGTTACGGTGGTCGTTGATGGCGTGTAAATGCCTAAAGTGATAAACCACAATAAACCGTCCGCGAATGTGTGCCGTGTGTGGACTGTGTAGTCCTTCGAACCGTCTGCCATCTTTTGAGGGTCTGCAGTTTTTGCAGTAACCAAACCTTCGATAAAATAGTTATTTTTTTCGGTTACTTCTTGCGTGCCTTTCGCACCCGTTCCAACTACATGAGTGTAGTTGAAACAGCTAGTAAGCGAAATGGCAAAAATTAAAACAATTAGATTTTTCATTTTCCTTTGTAGACTGTGAATATTTGGTTGCCTTCGTCATCTTCTTGACCTGTATAAACAAACCTTAAGACAGTTTGAATTTGTTGCTTAGTCTCGATTATAGCGCTTGTAATTGCTATATGGTTAGGCAAGTAACAAACTGTCATATTTGGGTGCTGGATAAAGGCGTGTAAAATTTCCTTTTCATTATTAACAACCGAATAAACGTATTGACCTATAAAAGCCTGATGTAAATCTTTGAATTCAATTACTTGAAAGCTATCATCAAAAATATGCTGCATAGGATCATGTATTAAGCTCTTTAATACTTCAAAATTTTCTTCGACTACTTCGCTTTGGTTTTCTAAAATTTCGGCTAACTGAGTTTTTAAATCTCCGTTCGCTTTGTCAAAGTCTGCAATTTTTTTGTCTTTTTCTTTTACCGATTTTTCAAGCTCTTCTTTATCCGTAGAAAGCGATTTTACTAAAGCGTTCGCAGCTTCAAGTAACTTATCATCTTTTACCGTTTGTTTTTCAAGATCAGTTACTTTTTTATTCGCTGCCAAAGTTGCTTTTTTAGCTGCTAAAGTTTCTTTTTCAAGTTTCTCAATTTTTACGTCTAGTTTTTTGTGTGCTGCCTCAGTCAAGGGCTTATAAGTTTTTGCCATGATTATAGATTTTAATTTGTGCTAATTTAATAAATTTTATTTGAACTCATTTGTAATATCTATGCTGTCCTCTATATTGTAATATTCGATTTCCATTTCTTCAAGTTCGTATAATTCCATCCCCTCGAGTTCGTATGATCTTACAATGATTTGAGTTTCGAGTTTTTCCCGATATTGATGATGCAAAGAGTTTTTTTCATTCTGAGGTATGGAGTCCATAACAGAAAGCAAATGTTTTAGTCTTAAAAGTGTCTGCATTATGAAAGGTTATAATCTTCTTTTAAAATATGTTTGATCAACGGTATTGTCTGATTTGCTGTTTTCTCTTTTGCGTAATAATCCGCTTGTATTTTTTTAAATCGCATATAGACTTTTTTCAGCTTATCGGGATTGGTTGCCAAACGATCTGAAAAATCTCGAGCGCGTGTACTTTCTGAATTCGGATAAGCTATATTAATCACATTATAAACTAATAAATATACATCGGTTTTATCTTCGACTTTCAAATTTACATTATTCGATTCGATATGAAAATTTATATTGTTAAACTCCCTTGCACCGTTCAGTTTTTCGAAGGCGTAAGTAAAATATATATCTGCATCCTTCATTAAATTATTACGTGCAGCATCTAAAACCCGAATTCGCAAATTAGAAACCGTTTTGTATTTGTCCTCGAGTCCTAACATTGTTCTAAACTCAGTTAATGACATAGTAAAACCGCCTCTGTCTTCGAACCTTTTACAAAGTTTATACATTCGCTTTGTATATTCGCCTCTAAGCCTTAGAGCCGTTGTCCGTTCAAATATAGTACCGCCAACACCTTTACCCCAATAAAGCAAATAT
>JAJFKP010000008.1 GCA_021773135.1 Woeseiaceae bacterium
GGCTGCGAGTACGACGCCGAATCCGCCGATGACGACTTGAATTGCGTCAGTTACCATGACCCCGTACAGGCCGGATAAAGCGCAGTACACAACAATGATCAGAAACGTAATCGCGCCGCCCATTTCCGGGGACACACCGAATGATGAGAATATTGCGCCGCCGGCCAGGATCTGACCCGCAATAATTCCAATTGACCCGGCAAATGACAGTAACGCATACATGCCGCGAATCCGTTTTGATTTGTAGGAGTTTTCGAGGACATCAGCAATAGTGATTTGCTTTAGCGCATAGATTTTTCGCACGATCGTCAGGAGGAGAAGATACGAAAATCCTGCGCCCAGTCCGTACCAGACTGCAGACAGACCGTTCGTTGCTCCCAGCTGGGCGCCACCAACTGTCATGCCGCCCCCGAAATGGCTGCCGACAAATGATGCGGCAACTATGAATAGTCCGGCACTGCGGCCGGCTACCATAAAGTCCTCAAAACCCCTTATTCGTCGGCGCAGATAGATTCCAAGCGCGACGACGAAGACAAGATAGCCAATGACAATAGCGAGTATCATAATTTTGTCCCTTTCACGGCTTGGTTTCGGGCAAGTAAATCCCGGTCAATCACAAAAAGCGTATCGACCGTACAAACGTGGCCGGATCCCTTTTGCACCATCACGGGATTCAGATCACAAGCACCCAGAGAATGCCTGAAGTCATCCGCCATAATGGAAAGACTGGATACCAGCCTCGACAGTGGTTCGATGTCCGTTTCCGGAACAAGGCGCCGGTATCCCGATAGTAGTTTGCCGACTTTTGTTTCGGCAACCATCTTCCTGGCGTCCTCGACACCAAACGGCGCGAGCCTGAGCGCACGATCCGATTCCAGTTCAACCATCGTTCCGCCCGCGCCAACAACGAGCAGAGATCCAAATGGCGGTGTCTGCGTAAATCCAACCAATACTTCAACATGATCGGACAGATCCTGTTGCAACTCGAATCCCTGGATGCCTGCTTGCGGGAAACGGGCGCTGACACTGGATGCAATCAATTCCATGGCCCCTTCAAGCTCGGCTCGATCCTTAATTCCGGTAATTACGCCACCGGATTCGGAGCGATGAGGGATGTCTGTCGATACAACTTTAGCAACCAGCGGAAACCCGATTTCAGGCGCGCGGCTGTCTGCTTCCTGCTTGGTCTCAACGACAATCGAGGCGACATGGGGAATTTCGTACTGCGCCAACAGATCGGCGCTCGCTTGCCGATCGAGGACGCCTGACTTTTCGTCAAAGTTCCATCCAGCTGTCGAATGTTGATTGGCGCTGGGTTTACGATGTGCTTTTCGAGCACTGGTCCATTCACGCGCGCGTGCCGGATTGCCCCTGGCCATGTTGTCAATTGCAGCGATACCGGCATGCAATCCGCGCAGCGTTGGAATTCTCCTGGCGGCAAACTGCTCGACTATCGTTTCGTGAAGATTTTGTCCGGTTGGAGAAATCAGCACGACAGGTTTCCCGGAGCCTTCGCCCGCGTTGGCGTATGTCTCCAGGATCGACTGATAACTACCTAGAGAACGCGGGTTCAAGCTGTCCTGCGCATCCTGAATGAATGCGAGTCCTGTGACGGCTTCATCATTTAACACGGCATCCAGGGCCTTGGGCAGCTGCATTCTATCGATTTCCCGGGTTGCGCCTATGTCAATCGGGTTAGTGCCAATCGAGCCCGGCAAATATCGTTTGATTGTTTCGCTTGTTGCATCGGCAAACTTTGCCAGCGGAACAGATCTGCGGTCGGCAACGTCGCAGGCGAGTGCTGTCTGGCCTCCGGAAATGCCAACAACGGCTATGCCGCCTGCGCCTGACGTCCATCTCTGTTGATTTGCCAGGCTTTCGAGCGACGCAACCAGTTCGTCAAAATCCCGAGCAATTGCGAGGTCGCATTCCAGGAAAAACTGGTCATACGCATCCTGATTGGAAATCAGCGCACCGGTGTGTGCCTGTGCAGCGGCAGCCCCGATTTCAGATGTGCCCACTTTCAGAACGACAACCGTCTTCCCGGCTTCATTGGCGAGAGTCGTTGCTTCGGCAAACGCCAGTGGGTCAGTAATCTCTTCCGTAATGACACCAATGACCTTTGTGAATTCATCGCTTGCCAACCAATGAATGTAATCTGCCGCGGTAACCTGAAATTCGCTTCCCATAGTGACAATTTTCGAGAAGCCTGCGCCAGCTGAATTCATAACTGAAATCGCAGCTGATCCTGATTGTGCAAGTAGGGCTATTCCGCCAGGTTTCAATCGCTCGGAAGGGCGGGTCGGATAAAGTGATATTTGATCGTTGGCGTTAATGAGTCCCATGCAATTAGGGCCGTGAACGACGATGCTGCTGTCGTCCAGGAAGCTACGCAGGTCTCGCTCCTCTGCGGGGGTGAAGCCGTTTGCGAAAACGATCGCGCTGCGCACATTATTACGTTGCAATTGTATTAACGCATCGGTGACTCCGTTGGCGGGAATCGCAACAACGGCAGTATCGATATCACCAGGCAATTTGTCGGGTGATGACACGGCCCGAAGTCCATCAATTAACGCGGCTGTCGGGTGCACCGGAATGATTGTTTTTTGGGGGTTGGCTGAAAGCAAATTCGCGATGACCAGGTTGCCCTGGGATACGCGTTTCGCTGATGCGCCGATGACCGCAACCGACTCTGGTTTGATTAACGAGTTGACGTCTTTGAACATTATTAGCGGCTGCTAGTCGCGGCGAAAGAAACGTGCGGCATTGTGATACAGCCACTTTTCGATCACTCTTTCCTTGAGTGGAAGATTTTCGTATTCCGCAATGAGGCTTTCGTAACTCATTTTCATGAGACCTCGTGACAGGCCGACCATTATCTTGTCCTGGGAGAGCGTATTACCGAATTGCAGAAACTGTTCCCAGCCGGAACCCGGTGTCGCAAAATATTTCGGCCGATGGGCGGCGGTGTCGCAATATAGATTCGGGTGACGCCTCAACAGACCCACCATGTCTGCAATCCAGGGCCAACCGGAGAGTCCGGCGATGATGCGCAATTCCGGAAAATCGATTGCGACATTGTCAATGTGTCGTGGGTGGCCAAGGTCATATGGACGGTCATTCGCGTAGTTCATGGAAGTATATATACGGACCGGCACATCCAGTTCCACGCACTTTGAATAGAGAGGGTAATACCGGCGGTCGTCAGCAGGAATACAGGTATAGAGAGGTGACACACGAATTCCCATCGCGCCATCTTCGTGCACTAATCTTTCCAGTTCACGCACAGCACGCATTCCATCGCGCGGATCCAGGACGGCCATTGTGATGAACCGACCGGGAAATTCTGCGTGGACCTGTGGAATGACGGCGTTAGGGGCATCCACTAGCACGGAAACTTCAATTCCCGCGACATCCATGTCGGCGACCATTTGTTTCAGGCCGCCGTCGTCAGCTGGCGATTCAGTGGCATGTTCCCGGGCAACGCCGCCGGCGAAAACGTGTTGATAGTTAGCGAAGCCGTAACCTTCGGGGCGATCGACTGGTTCAGGAAACGGTGTGCCGGGTCGACCATGATTGATGGCCCGATAATCCGGGTCCTGCAAGCTCGCCGGCGCTTCACACTCAAGGTCGATTACACGTGGCATAGCTTCTCCTGGAGAAATTCATTTTGATTGCCGGGTACAAGATGAAAGATGGCAAGTGATACTTGATTTACACCGTATTCGCAAGATACACGGCACGGCAGATGTATCCATCTGACGTGCCGGGGTACATCATCGAACAGGGACTTAGGGGTCGATCCGTATTTTTTCTTAGAATTCGGTTCGACCCCAATTCCCGCGGGCACCGCTGTTAGTGCACCCAAAAACAATGTCTATTTGACCCAATCAAGCAATTGTAATTGTTAGGACGTTGTCATGATCAATTACACTCGTTCGGCTATAATTTATCGTCCGGTATCCCGTTTGACGAGATTGTGATTCGATAATGACAATTAAACGTTTTTACCGTGCAAGGCTGACCATGCTAATGATTGTTTTGGCGACGTATAGCCAAGCATCCGCAGATAGCAGTATGGACGTGAATGCAGACTTGATTATCACCGGTGTCAATATTTTCACGTCGAATAAACAACAACCATGGGCGCAAGCACTGGCCATTAAGGACGGGAAATTCGTATACATTGGGGATGGCAACGGAATCTCTGCGTATACAAGCACAAACTCCATTGACCTCGACGGAAAGCTGATTATTCCGGGAATTGTCGATGGGCATTCGCACCCTGGGTATGTCAATGTCGAAAACTTTGGTGAAGTAGAAGGTGACACCCCAGAGGATTTATTAGCTGCCGTTAAGGCATATGCTGATGAGCACCCCGACGATGAATGGCTGCGACTCTGCTGTTGGCCCACTGATATGTTTGTCCACGGCAACGACGGTCCCAGGAAAGAAGTATTGGATGCTGTTGTACCGGATCGCCTGGTCTGGTTCGAGAGCGCGACTGCCCACGACTTCTGGCTGAACTCCAAAGCGTTTGAGAAACTTGGTGTCGACAAAAATACGCCAGACCCCAGACCCGGTCTGGCCATGTACGCACGAGATCATAGCGGAGAGCCCTCCGGATGGGTGAAAGAAGGCGCCGGTGTACAACATTTTGCCAGGCAATTTGCGCTCAACGATGACGCGCGCAAACAGGAACATAAAGAAAGCGTGGCAGAAACTCTTCAAGTGTTAAGCCGACATGGTGTTACAGCGCTTTTCGACGCGGGCAACAAAGGCTATGGGGATCTGGCTTATGGTGTCGTTTCGCAATTGGAAAAAGAAGGTAAGTTGCCTCTTAGATACTATGGCACCTATCAAATATTCACACCCGCACGAGCCAAAACGGCCATATCGGAAGTGAAACGCTATCGGAGAGAATATGGCAGCGATCTTCTGCAGTTCAATTCGGTGAAATTGTTTATGGATGGCATTAGCGCGAATCAATCTGCGGGATTCCTGGAGCCGTATTCGGGCAACGCCAGCTACATTGGCACCACCATGTTATCCGTAGAGGAGCTACGTGATCTGCTCTTGGATTTGCACGAGGAAAAACTGGACCTGCTGGTGCACACAATCGGTGATTTAGCGGTCAGGACGGTATTGGACGCCGTTGAGGCGGCACAGGCGATCGCGAAAGATGACTTCTATCCCAGGGTGACCATGGCGCATCTGGTATTGATCGATCCGGTTGACTTGCCTCGCATAAAGGAACTTGGGGTCATTTCCAATTTCACACCATGGTGGATGGGGGTAGAACGGGATGATGTGGTGAAAGTATTTCTGGGTGAGGAGCGGTATTCCTCGATGTATCAAGCTCGATCCGTGTTTGACAGTGGCGCCATTGTTTCATTTTCAAGCGACGAATGGTGGGGCGGCGACATGCTTGCAACCTACATCAGCCCCTGGTTGGGAATGCAGGTTGGACACACACGACAAAACCCAAGGGAATGGTGGGAGACCGCGGATGATGGAATAAGATCACCGAGTGACGAACGGCTGAGCCTGGAGCAGTTGGTAGAGGGATACACCCGAAACGGTGCGTTCCAATTACGCAGGGAGAACGACCTTGGCTCGATCGAGGTGGGTAAACTGGCCGACCTTGTAGTCCTCGACAATAATCTGTTTGAAGTTGATCAGTATTATATCTGGAAAGTAAAACCAATTGCGGTGGTGATGGAAGGCAAGGTCATACAAGGGTCGTTGCCGAATTGAACACCTGTTTCAGTGAATTTCGGAGTACCCGAGAACAGGAGGTAACGATAGATTGGAAATTCTATCGAATAGTAGTGGAGGTAGAATTGCCTCAAAGAAGATCAGCGTTACCGCCAGTTGTTGACTAAAACGTATTAGACGTCGAAGCCCTATATACCGTGAATTTCGGTTCGACCGCAATTTCCCGAAATGCGGTTTGACCCCACATTTCCTAAAGCCGGCCTGCCATGCAGCGAACCCGGCTTCTGTTAATGAAACATTTGTGAGGAAATAGCTATTACTATTGTGTCAAGCTGTTATAGTCCGCACAGCTTGAATGTGCGTCTGATATTTATGTACACCATTTCGAAGTTCCATCTTTACTACCTCGTCCTGTTTTCATGAGTAATAGCAACGGTTCCAGCTATCTTGCCTTCAACAAGAAGGCTTTCATTACTCTTGAATAATTTGGATGTTTACTATGTCTACAACTGGAACTGTTAAATGGTTCAATGATGCCAAAGGCTTTGGCTTTATTGAGCAAGAATCTGGACCCGACGTGTTTGCCCATTTCAGCGCTATCGCAGGCGATGGGCACAAATCGTTGATTGAGGGCCAAAAAGTCGAGTTCACTGTTACCCAGGGCCAAAAAGGTCCCCAGGCAGAGAATATCGTAGCGGCTTGACCAGCGCGATTCAGCCTGCAATGTAGTCATTGCGGGCCAGCCTCATACTCCTTGTGAGTGGAGGCCTGAGAGGGCAGGGCCTATTGGTCTTGCCCTTTTTTATTTGCAGCGCATCATCAAGGTGACGTTATCGTATGACAAGCTGTCCGCGGCGGCGACAGGCACGAGCTCCAACGTAACAGGCGAACGCCGCCCTCTCGGTTCGGGCTTTAGACTAAATTGAGCACGAGCTCTGGCTGATGAATGGCGGTTGGTCTGCATCGATCGAGATTTTGGTGCTTGCGGCATTCCCGGCTATGGGCCCCGCGTCCCGGTCTCGACATTGCCAGAAGAAACGGTCGTATTAACGTCGTGAAAGCGTGGTGGAAAGAGCGAGGCCTCGAGCCAACAGGCAGGACGCAGTCCTTGGTCACCCGTTCATAACTTAACGGGACCGGCAATTTTAGATCTGCCATCGAGCGCCACGGCGAGATTCACACTAATCTTTATTTTTCCGCAGTTAGAAAATGCAGCGGGTCTCTAAGGATCTGAAGTGCTCGATAATAGAAGAGTCGATTCGGTCTTCTGCGCTTAAACCTGAGTTTTCTCAAAAAATCGAGTTCCTCTTCGTAAAGATCGTCACACAGCACGGCATCCTGCAAGAAGTCGGTAAGGCCTGCCTCATCGCCGTATTGACTGTCACTGTCCTTTTCAACAAATGCGAACCTCTTTGATTCGCCATCGGCCAGCCTTTCGTTCAACGTAAATTCCATTTCGAAAGTCACAAGATCGATATCCCAACGAGCAATTAGCGGATCGAGAAAAGAATCGCAGTCTTCTTGTGAAATATTAAAGATGTCTGTGTCGAGGAATTCCAGAATAATGACACGCATCTGCTCGTGGCTCTTATCACCCAGTTGCGCGACCTTTTTTAGCCACGCCTGATTGTCCAGCTCAGATCGCGCGACCTTGCTGACGACGTCCAGAAGCTTTTGCGTGACGAGTCGTTCGAGTTCGCCAAAGGGGTGCTTCTCGAATATTGAGCGAACGTCTTTCTGTCTCGCCGCCACGCACTTGCGCAGGATCAGTTTACGCGTGTTTTGTAATAACGCGCTCTGAGGTTCCTCGTAATTGCGCTTCAACGCGTCCAGGCGCTGTGCAAGCGCCAGTTTTGCCAGCTCGCCGCTTGGGAGGTTCAAGATCTTATCCAGTTTCTCGTAGATATCTGTTCGATCCGGCGCCGGCGGCATTTTCTTTCGGGTCAGAAGCTGGGAGACATACGATTCGGTCACTTCAGCGGCGGCCGCCAGGGCCTTCTGTTCGAGCCCTAATTCCTCAAGTCGTGTCTTGATGACTGAGCTAACGTCCATATTTGATCACTAGTTATTTACCAATAAAGTTAATTAGCCAAATAATCGCAAATAGTAATTGACTATTCAAGTTAATTAGCGGACCATGGTTGGCGGATATACAGGCTTCGCGTCTGGGCAGGGCAAGCGAATTTACGGGTGTGCGCTCCTTGAGTCACGCGCAAGCAAACCGATTCTATGGACTGGCGTACATCCAGACGCCGATGCGGCTGCTTTCTGCAAATTTGTGCGGAACACGACGAAGTCTTTAAATTTCATCGTCGCCCAGAACCCCATGGTCGCCCTGGCAGCCGCCGGCGATTATTCAAATTTCTTTACGGGCATGAGTCCCGTTTTTGGAGAGAATTAATGAAGTCGAAACGCTCAAAGCTCGGCGTGTTCGAATACGCGCTCGTACTTCTGGCGGTATTTTCAGGTCCTCTAGAACTGGCATCGGCACAGGATTCCAAGGGCGCAATCCCCGCAAATTCAACTGCGAAGTCATATGGTAGCGGTTGGGAATGCGACAAGGGTTTTCGTATGAATGGTGGCTCCTGTATTGCCGTCACGTCGCCGGAAAACGCCTACCTCACAAACTCATCCTACGGAGATGGTTGGGCGTGCCGGCATGGCTACAGGAAAAAGGGCGACACCTGCTCGCCGGTTGCGTTGCCGGCCAATGCGTATCTTAGTGGAAGTTCAGGCGATAGGTGGTTATGCGACAGAGGCTTTCGGCAACTTAAAGATACCTGCGAAGCTATTTCGGTGCCAGAGAATGGGTACCTGACCGAGAGTTCCTCCGGGTCGGGCTGGACCTGCGAGCGCGGCTTTCGTGCGACTGCCGACACCTGTGCGGCTATTGCGGTGCCGGATAATGCCTACATGACAGACAGATCTTACGATGCCGGATGGGAGTGCAATCGCGGCTATCAGGAAAAAAACGGCAACTGTGACCGCATCGAAATACCGGTAAACGGATACCTGTCCGGCCGGAGTTTCGGTCGAGGGTGGGAATGTGACCGCGGCTATCGAAGCGTCCAGGAGACATGCGTCGCAGTAGTTGTTCCTGAGAATGCTCATCTTGATTCAACCGGACAAAGTTGGGACTGCAATAAACCTTACCGCAAGCGCACACAAGCATGTGTAGCAGGGAACTGAAATGACTAACGGCGAGAAAAGGTGCATGCACGTCTGCTGCATTACGTCTAAATCGCACGATGTCTGCTACTGCAACCATTCCAGGTACGAGCGACCGGCGGATGCGGTCAGTTACGCCAAAATCGATGCTCATCGACCAGCATTGGATGTCGGAAATACATGACATGTCATCTCATGCAGCCGACCCCTCTCGCGCCCGACGAATCCGTCGCCAAATCAATTTCAGCTACGAGCCGTAATATGCCAAATCCAACTCCGCTGAGCGTAATTGCAGGCAATGACCGTTCAACCAGCGCAATTGTCTATTGCGAAGGAAATTTTGGCGCAATCGATGGCAAGACCGCGAACGGGCTTGTCCGGTACTCGGAACGATACGAAATCCTGTCGGTAATAGACAGCGAGAAAGCAGGTCAGGATGCTGGGATGGTTCTCGACGGCAAACCCAAAGCAATTCCGATTTGCCGCGATCTAGCGGAGTCTTTGGAGAAGGCCACCAGGCTACCTGATTATTTTATTTTTGGCATGGCGCCGTCCAGCGGAATGCTGTCACTAAAGGAACGCAGTCTTGTTCTCGAAGCTATTAGCCACGGGTTGAATATCGTCAACGGACTTCACGAATTCCTGGGCGACGACCTGGTCTTCAAGGCCGCGTGCGCGGCGAGTAATGTCAAGATCCTCGATGTACGCAAACCACGTGACAAAAAGGATCTAAAAATCTTCACGGGCGATATCGATCGCGTCACTTGCCCGGTCATCGCTGTGCTCGGCACCGATTGCGCGATCGGCAAACGTACGACAGCGACTGTCTTGGCCCAAGCGCTCAACGAGCGTGGCGTTAAGACGGTAATGATCGGAACGGGGCAGACGGGTCTGATCCAGGGAGCCCGCTACGGAGTTGCTCTTGACGCAATACCATCGCAATTCTGTGCCGGCGAACTCGAGGCCATGGTCATCAACGCTTTCATGGTTGAAGGCCCCGATGTAATCCTTATTGAAGGGCAGGGAGCGCTGAGTCATCCGGCTTTCTCGACATCATCGTTTATTCTTCGTGGCGCCTGCCCCGACGGCGTGGTATTGCAACATGCGCCTGGACGTAAGGCTAGATGCGATTTTCCGGATATGCTTATGCCAACACCGGCTACGGAAATAAACCTGATCGAAACGTTCGCTAAAACCAAAGTAATTGGCGTGACGATAAACCATGAAAATATGAGTGACGCCGAAGTAAGTTCAGCGATTCTTCGCTATGAATACGAGCTTGGCATTCCGACAACTGACGCACTTAGCCGTCCATCCGAGCGCCTCGTCGACATGATCATTCGTGGCTTCCCAAAGCTCGCGGAGAAGCTGCCCGCAGCGGCGTGATGACCGCGCCGCGCCTTGAGATAGACCTCGGCAAGATCCGGCACAATGCCCGCACGCTCGTGGAGCGTCTGGGCAGTCAGGGTATATCGGTAACCGGTGTGACCAAGGCAACACTTGGTTCGGTTGAAATTGCACGCGAATTATTAATCGCTGGCGTGCGGGATTTAGGTGACTCACGTATTGAGAATGTCGAAGCAATGCGCAGGTCGCGCGTGTCCGCGCGAATGTCCCTGATTCGATCACCTATGCTAAGCCAGGCAAGTCGCGTGGTTAAAAGCGTCGATGTTAGTTTCAATACCGAGCTGGAAGTCATCAGGCGACTGTCGTTCGAAGCGGCTAAATTAGACCGCACGCATGCGATTATTCTCATGGTAGAGCTTGGCGATCTGCGCGAAGGGTTATTACCTGTGGATGTAATGGCTGCGGTACGCGAGGTGCTAAGTATGCCAAACATTGTCTTAAAGGGTCTTGGTACCAATCTGGCGTGCCGCAGCGGTGTTTCTCCCGATGACCGGAATATGGGGAAACTGTCCAGGCTTGCTGTGCAAGTCGAAACGACGTTTGATATTTCGCTGGAGACTGTGTCCGGAGGGAATTCGGCCAATTTAGATTGGGCGTTCAGCAGCTCGAAAACCGGGCGAGTCAATAATCTGCGTCTCGGGGAATCGATCTTGCTGGGCCGTGAAGCGCTTCATCGACGTGCTATAGATGGCTTGCACACAGACGCAATTACACTGACGGCCGAGGTCATCGAGTCGAATGTGAAACCAACCCAGCCAACCGGCGTGCTGGCCCAAACTGGGTTTTATACAAGTCCTGAGTGTGAGGATCGCGGCGACGTCGCACAATCTATTCTGGCGATTGGTGAGCAGGATGTTGATCTTGGTGGGCTACAACCACCAGAAGGCTGCGACGTACACGGCGGCAGCAGCGACCACCTTATTGTTACGTCTGGCGCGGGCCGCATTGTAGTCGGCACAGAATTGACGTTCAAGCTTAATTACGGCGCAATGCTTCGTGCGATGACTTCACCATTCGTAGCAAAGTCATTCCATTGCGCGTCGAATGTTTCCAATCTGCGTCAAATAGCCTAATCGACGATTCTGGCACTCACAGGAGCGTGTCTATGTTCAGGAAAAACAAATGACAACCAAACTACACATCGGCAATTTGCCGCGCGCATCGACGAACGCTGATATTGAAGGGTTGTTTCGCCCATTCGGCCTGGTTTCTTCAGTAGTCTTTACGAAAGACCCGGTCACAGGGCTTAACACGGGTTGCGGCACGGTCGAAATGAATGCTGATGTTGATGCACAGTCGGCAATCAATCGACTCAATTTCAGCCAGTACGGCGGACGCACCATCGGCGTGAGTAGAGTGCGTGATGGAGTTGGCAACTCCAGATGATCATCGACGGCTGTCCCGCCCGGGAACAAGTCCGGATCGACCGGAAGCGAGTGTGCGGTCTATTTTAACCTTACGGAAAAGCCGTCACTCGCAGCCGAAATGCGTCATTCTAAGCGTGCTTTGACACTTGCCAATTGCCCGCTTTTCTCAAGAGAGCAGTCATAAGAAACAATCAAATCGGCCTGTTTCCGCTGCCTGCTTCCGGCCCGCTGCAGAGCATGATCGGCTGTTTTAGACGGGAGATCTAGGCTTTGACCCGAGCGCGTGCACGTTCCATGATTTTTTCACGAAGCATGCGCAAAGCATTCCTGCTGTCATTATCGAGGTCAGCCGGCATTTTCGGAAATGCTACCATCGTGGCGATGTCGTTTGCTTCGGCCAGATTAACATTCAAAAGTTGGAGCTCACGTTCAATTCTGTCCAATGTCGGATCCGACAAGTTATTCTCCAATGGATGCAGCGATGGTGACTATAGATGCTGCCTCTTTTCATTACAATGTCACAGTCGTCACATTGGCGTGGAACCGACAAGTTGTCTAATGGGCTTCGACCGCGTTGTGGACGTTGACGTCAGTTCGCAACAAAGCGTAAATGTTAAGTTGCCGCTCGTGTCCGGACAACCTGGCCGAATAGGTTCGTGACGAGCGTGTGACAGACACTTCTAACATAGCAACAAGTGGCATGATGACGCAGTCTAATCTGACTAGAGCGCTGCAAGTCGGTTAGCTATTGAATTAACTGTGGAGCTGATTCAAAAGTTTGCCATTTTATCAGGCGCTCCTAACCAGAACCGGTATGCATATCATCGAGCGGGTTTAATCCAGAGAGCAGGTTAACGACCGTGTCGACGAGGATTGTTGTTTCGGGTCGGCCCCCCTGGCCGAGAGCAACCATGCAGGGAACTGTACAGCTTGATCCTCTAAATTATCTTGTCGTGATGGCGAAAATACAGTAGCGAAAAGGCCGAAATTCTCTCGCGATACGTTTAGATCGAGTTGCGACAGTGCCGCGAGTGAGGTCCTTCTCCGAGACAACAAGGTCTATCTCTATAAGCCATTATTCTCGGGATTGACCCAATTTAGACATCAAGCATGTACCCTTAGCCATGTAATTGTCTGGTTGAAGGAGCAAGTTGTGACGTTAGCCGATTGGGCTGCAGTAGCAGAGATTGTTGGTGTGGTGACCATCCTGGCATCGCTGGTTTACTTAAATATTCAGTTTCGCCAAGCGAAGAAGAACGATGAGCGAGACGCAGCGTTTGAGTTGATTCGTTCTTTCCAGACGCCCGAATTCACAAAGATGATGCAGTTCACGTTCGATCTGCCTGTCGGTTTGTCTCGGGGAGACCTTGACGCCAGACTCGGCGATGACTTGCCGGCCTTCTATGCTTTCCTGGCGACATGGGAAAGCCTCGGGATAATGGTGCATCGGCGTCAGATTGGTTTGGACCTGATTTGTGACTTCTTTAGCCATCCGATACGCCATTCCTGGGCCGTAGCTGACACCTACGTGATGGGCCTGAGGAAAGACCTTGATCGGGAGACGCCCTGGGAATGGTTTCAGTGGTTGGCTGAAAGGGTCAAAGATTACGAATCACGAGAGCAGCCCATACCAGCCTACATTGAATACAAGAATTGGATGTAGATTGTCATCTCACAGGTCTCCACATCAACGTGTGGTCAAAAACAGTAATTTAAATAAGAGATTTGAGCTGTATATATTGCCGTTTTGCCGCCGTTAGCAATCATTGGGTCACAATTGTCCTTTGAGACTGTTAATGACCCAATTATAAAAAATAGAAGAAAAATATAAGGGGTCGAACCGATTAAATCGACACTTTGGAATATAAGGGGTCGAACCGATTAAATCGACACTTTTGCAATCATGGCAGTTCGAGAATCAATGGCAGATAATTCGGTTCGACTCTCTTGATTGCAAAGTGTATTTGGGCTGCGGCGTGACTACGCGTCGTAACTCGCCGCGACATGGGCGGCGAACCCGGTTCCGGACTCCGCATAAATGTTGAAAACCACCGTGGCGCCGGCTTCGCGCAGCTTTGCTTCCTCGTCAGGGTACCGCGCTATAGCGGCAATGCCGCCTTTGAAATCTATTTCACGTAGCTGCGCCAATGCGTCCAGGTTGGCTGTCAGTGTGGGGAGGGAAAGCAAGACGAGTTCGATTCTGGGTACTCGTTGCACCAATTCCCAGAAATCCGCATCGCTGGGATTGCCGCGCATAACGTTACGCCCTTCCTGCCGATGTTGCCGAACGCGCTCTGCATTGAAGTCAACGCCGACCACAGTATCACCGCGCAGCGCGGACATCTTGTCGTATGCGCCGGCTCCGACACGGCCCATGCCAAAGATGGCAATCGTGGCACTGCCAGTATCCATCGGCTGATCGTCCGTCAGGCGCTCTTTACGCTGGTGTCTTTGCCAGACGTGCCGGAAATTGTTGTAGATCTTGTCGTCCCGGTTGGTCAGCGGAGCCGTAAGCACGAAGGATAGTGACAGGGCAATGGAAATAACGACCAACCATCCAGCGTCTATCCAGCCGTAAGCTACACCGGTGGCGGCTACGATCAGACCAAACTCGCTGTAGTTGCTGAGATTCAGAGTCGCCAACAGGGACGTACGCGCGCGCAATTTGAAAATGATCATCAACCAGTAGAACAGAGCAGACTTGATGAAGACGAGTGGTACCAGCAGTGAGCCTATCAACAGGGCGTCGACTGACAATTCGCCGGTCATGCCGATCGAAAGGAAGAAGCCCACCAGGAACAGGTCCTTGAAGCCAAGAATCGTCTTGGACAATTCGGGAGCCTTGGGATGTGTCGCGACTAACAGCCCCATGACCAGGGCACCAAGGTCGTCCTTCACCCCTCCCAACTCGAATATCTCGGCGCCACCCAATGCCAGCACCAGCGCATAGAGGATCAGCAACTCGCCATGGCCGACGCGCTCCAAGAGCCGGTGAAACAGTGGCCGCATCGGAATCAGCAGGAGCAGCAGCCCGGCCCAGGGCGATGGCAGGTTTCCTGTTGATGCAACCAGGAACACCACGGCGGCCATGTCCTGCATCACGAGGATGCCGACTGCGATACGTCCGTGCAGGGACTTCATCGTGGCCTTTTCCTCGAGACTCTTGACCACTAAAACAGTGCTCGAAAAGCTCAAGGCAAATGCGAGCAACAAAGACCGCTTGAAATCGAGATCGCTGAAGAGCGGTGCCCCCGTCAGGGCTAGCACAAAGATACCCACCCCGAAAATTGCGATGACGAAGCCGACATGCAGACTGGTGACGGCCCACACCTGTGGGCGCAACAACGTCTTGATATCCAGCTTGAGACCGACGGTGAATAGCAGCAGCGTAATACCGAGGTCTGCCAGCTTCTGCAGGACCTCGCCAACCGCCATACCGAGATAGTTAAGGACGAATCCGGTGGCGAGAAATCCGACGAGAGGCGGAAGGCCGATCAGTCGGGCACCAAAGCCAAGAACAAAGGCCAGCGTAATCCAGGCGACGTCGCCGAGCGCTATGGCTACCCACTCGAAGTCCATATTTCAACCGCCTCGAATCATGGATGGCGGGACCCGGTCAGAAGCTGACTGGCGCATATGAGCAGTGACAACAGTAGAAGCCCACACGTTGCTCCAACTCGTCAAGTTTGGGTTGTCCGTCGTTTGTGACCAGGGCGACACTGTTGTCACAGGCTTTCGTGGCGACCGGAAGGATGTGTGCCGGGCTTTCGATCATATTCAATAATTCTCAACGCGGATTCAGTCCAGAAACTGCACCAGGTTGTAAAGCAAATCACCCTGGAACACCACCCGACGGACGAGCAACTCGTGAACCACTCCGTCAATAGGCGAGCGGAGTTCCTCCAAAACTGATCCGTCCAGTCCGGTCACTTTACCGATCAGCTGGCCTTTCGAGATCATGTCACCCTGATCAGCGATGCCCTGAAAAACACCGCACGTCTTGGCTCGTAGCTGATCGAAGCCCACGGTGAATTCGCGTTGAATTTCAGGCATTACAGGATCGCCTTTGATCATGTCCAGGTACTTCATGTTATTGGTGACAGCCAGAATGTGTGAATTTATGAATTCTTCGTTCGGTTGAACTTTATAGCCGAGGCCGCACTGAGTGATGATGCTTGGAATGCCGGCTTGGGATGCTTCGTATACCAGGCTTCTCGGATCAACATCCCGCGCCTGGAAATATTCGAAGCCACAGGCCTGTGCCATTTCTCTGCTGACACGATTGACGTCTTCTGATGCATTGTTGGGATGGATGGAATGAATCACATGGGATTCAGCGAGATCGCCACCGCGGAGATCAATGTGGTAGTCAGACTTGAGAATGAGGTTGTTAAACAGGTAATCGGCGACCACCTCCGTAGGTGAGCCGTTAGGGTTTCCAGGAAAGACACTATTGAGGCTTTTCCCGTCCATCGGACTAATACCCGAAGCCAGTTTGAACATCGGTGTACGAAACCTGAAGGCATCCATCGTAATGACGGGAATGATTATCAGGCGTCCTGCCAAATTTGCGGGATCAAAATCTCGATACATCCGCGATGCAGCTTCAACACCTGAATACTCTGTGGCAAATAGTCCGCCGGTGACAATCAGGGTGGGGCCATCTGTTTCGCCCTTGATAACGCCGACTGGCATATCAATACGAGCGGCATCGTTATTCATAACATTATGATAGTTAAACTGCTTCGTTCTTAGAGGGACGTCTAGCGGAGGGGTAGGGTCGCTTGGCTCCACGATTCGATTCGTCCCCTGAGATGATGCTAACGCGGAAGTTGTCGCAATTGCGCCAACTGCGGTTGCTGCACGTGTCGCGAATTCGCGCCTCGTCAACTTATTATGTGTCAGTTCGTTTTTCATGAGGGTCCCCGGATTTAGTAGCGTGACGATGATTATCTGCCAAATAGGTTTTGACGAACAAATAATAGGCGCCTGGATAGTCGATTTATTGAGAATTGCAGAACAATCTCGGACCGGCAGTGAATACGGTCGGATAAAACGCCACACTAAGTTTACGTCATACCATTCGGACGGTTACGCGACTTGCTTTTGCTCAGCGCGCCAGCCGGCATCCATTTATAGTGGATGAGATTCTCAACGTTCTGGACGTTGCAAAACGGGTCATAAAATGAAGGAGAATGGCATTGAGCTTTCTGTCTCGATACGGTTTTTTGCGAGAAAATGCTCGAATATCACGACTCAGGATCCACTTTATGCGTTGTGAGTGGACGGGCCCGTCTGCAAGAAGCCATTAGCGTAAACGTTATCCTGAGCCTAACCAATAGCGAATGTGTTCCTGGTCAATCTTGTTTATCCCAGCAATTCAGGGAGAAGCGGTTTTCCTTGCGTGGAAGTCGTGCACTTGAACTACACTTGTCGGAAAATGCATGCGTCGACACGAACCCGATGAAGTCTGCGCAAAGGCGTAATAATCTTTGCTCTACAGCCGACAAGGACAATTATCGCAATGCAGTACTACCAAAACGGATTCAAACCGGGCGACCCGACGGATTTTAGAGCAACGGCGGATTCGGCAGCGACTCAGCTTCTGGTCGACCTTCCAGAAGCCGTCGACGTACTCATCGTCGGCTGCGGACCAGCAGGGTTGGTCCTGGCGGCGCAGCTCGCCGCGTTTCCTGAAATTAGTACAAGAATCGTCGAACGAAAACCCGGACCCCTGATGATGGGGCAGGCCGACGGGATCTCCGCTCGTTCCACCGAGATCTTTCAGTCGTTCGGCTTTGCTGATCGGGTGCTAAAAGAAGCGCACTTTCTCGAGGCAATTACGTTTTGGCAGCATGCTGCCGAGAAACCTGACCAAATCGTCCGGACGTCGAAAAAGGCAGACGGACGGAATGTGTTCTCGGAATTTCCACACGTCGTACTAAACCAGGCGAGGGTGCATCATTTCCTGCTGGATGTCATGCAAAAGTCACGTTCTCAATTGTCGCCTGACTACTGTCGGAATTTGATCGGTCTGGAGCACCAAAAGACGCCCCGTGATGCGAGATCGGGAGATTGCTATCCGACCAGGGTTTCGCTCGCACGGACCGATCCTGATCACGAAGGTCAGACAGAAGTCGTTGCCGCCCAGTACGTGGTTGGCTGCGACGGCGCACGAAGTACCGTACGGCAATTGCTGAACCTGGAGATGCGGGGAGATTCGGCGAATAAGGCCTGGGGCGTAATGGACCTTCTATTGGTCACAGATTTCCCTGATATTCGCAACAAGAGCATCATTCAGTCAGCAAACGAAGGCAACCTGCTCATCATTCCGCGGGAAGGCGGACACCTGGTGCGTTTTTATGTCGAAATGGACAAGCTCAAGGGAAGCGAGCGCGCGTCCAATCGGAATATCACGGTCGAGCAACTCATCTCTGCGGCTGGACGGATTCTTCACCCGTACACCATCGATGTCAAAGAGGTTGTCTGGTGGTCGGTTTACGAAATTGGCCAACGGCTCTGTGATTGTTTCGCGAATATTTCACCGCAGGATTCAGATTCCGGGCCGCCAAACGTATTTATTGTCGGTGATGCCTGTCACACGCACAGCCCAAAGGCAGGACAGGGCATGAATGTTTCCATGCATGACAGTTTCAATCTCGGCTGGAAACTGGCTTCCGTTATCCGCGGTCACAGTTCGCCGGAGATATTGCATTCCTACGCTGCTGAACGGCGGGCCGTTGCAGAGGAATTGTTGGCATTCGACCGGGAACTCGCGACGATGTTTTCAGTGCAGGAGGATTCGTCTTTGGAACAAGGCGACAGACTTGAAGCAACCAGGTTGCAGCAGTACATGGTGAAACACGACGGCTACGTGTCAGGCACGTTGACCAGGTATCCGACGTCACAGATCGTTGCCGAACCGGCGCATCAAGCGCTTGCCAGCGGCTTTGAAGTTGGCAAGCGCTTTCATTCGAGTCCGGTCGTCCGGTTGGCGGATGCACGGCCGATTCACCTCGGACATGTACTTGAAGCAGACGGTCGATGGCGCATTGTTGCGTTCTCGAACCGGGAAGACCCGACCGGTGACTCGACAGGAATTCGGAGATTGGCCGAGTTTCTCCATAATGCAGCAGAATCTCCGGTTAAAAGATATACACCGGCGGGAAGTGACATAGATGCGGTTATAGAGCTCCTTGTCGTTTTTCAGCAGGGATACCGCGATATCAACATGCAGGAACTTCCCGCTTTCCTGTCACCATCGAAGGGTGTGTATGGGCTGCGAGACTACAATAAAGTGTTTTGCCCCGACGTTGACAAGGGCAACGATATTTTCGACGAGCGTGACGTCAATCGAGGCAAGGGCTGTATCGTTGTCGTGAGGCCCGATCAGCATGTGGCCAATATCCTGCCGTTCGACGGGTTTGCGGACCTCGCCGCTTTTTTCGATCGATTTATGATTATGCAGGACTGAGAACTGCGGGTCGGGGTTTGCATCAAAGATTGATCTGCAAATTGCTGATTCATTTCGTACTGTAGCCTTGACGTATTGGGTACTATTCAGATTCGACTCCCGGGGAGCTGTGAAACGCCCGATGTAGCCTGAGTGAAAAAAGATGCAAAACAAACTGACCTCGATTGCAGTCTCTTT
>JAJFKP010000009.1 GCA_021773135.1 Woeseiaceae bacterium
GAGTCCGTCGCTCTAACCAACTGAGCTACATCACCAATGTTCGTTGCCTGTCAATTCTACCCAACAAATGGGTGGATTTGACTCGAATCGACCTAGGTCGATTCTCACCCTGCGGGCGCCTTCGGCGTCCAAATCGCTAACGCGATTTGTGAACCACCGACCGTAGGGCTTATGAGTCCGTCGCTCTAACCAACTGAGCTACATCATCAATGTTCGTTGCCTGTCAATTCTACCTATCAAATGGGTGGATTTGACTCGAATCGACCTGTGTCGATTCTCACCCTGCGGGCGCCTTCGGTGACCCATACACTTTCGCGATTTTTAAGCCACCGACTGTAGGGCTTATGAGTGCGTTGCTCTATCCTTGTGACTCCGTCGCCCCGCTACACTACCTTTGTCCTGGGAGCGCTGGAAGGCTAAATTGTGATTGTCGGACTAAAGATCAATTCGCACCAGTCCGCGACTATCTATATGGCGAGCGGGCGAATTGGGGTGCAAATTGTCCGGCTGAGGGCCAATCCTGTCAAGCATACCGGGAGACTATTCCATGCCAAATACGCAAAGCGTTCCGCTTCCTGTGAAATCCGCCTGTTGCTTGACAGCTGCCGTGTTGCCGGCTTCGGCGTCAAGGCGAAGTCGGCTCAGGCTGATAAATGCAAGGTTCAGTCCCGAAAACACCACGGAATGGACGAGACAAACAAAGTTGCCAATCCAGACGACAGAATTCATCGATAAACCTGAGTGACGACTTGAACCTGCAATACTACACGCGGATACTGTTTCTACTATGTTAGGTGACTTTATTGCCCGTGACGAAGTTATTGCTATTGCGATACTGTTTCTCGGTGTGATCGCCGCTCGCCTTGCCAGCATCGCCGCCGGGGCCATGCTCGGTCTCCTTGATCGGCGTGCAGCCCAGCTGGCAACTACCGAAGATGCCCTGGTCTCACCAAAGCTGATCCGCGTCATCCGCGCTGTGCTTTTCTGGCTGATCGTCGTGCTAGCAATTTCCTACGCACTGGCGGTGCTGGGTGTCGGTGGTCTGTCGACGATGTTAGTCAACTTTATGGATTTCGTTCCTCAGATCCTGGTCGGCTTCACGATTGTTGTGGCCGGGCATGTCATTGGGCTCCTGGCGAGCCACGTTGCCTCCAACTTAGACAGCGACACGTCGACAAGCTCGTTAGCCCCGCGCCTCGTCTACGGCACCATAGTCGTCGTTGCCGTCGTTATGGGCCTCCAACACGTCAACGTCGATATCTCGTTTGTCACCCAACTGTTACTGATCGGGGTTGCCGTTGCTGGTAGCGGACTGATGCTCGCATTCGGTCTGGGCGCGCGGCAGCATGTCGCAAACCTGCTCGCCCGACGGGAGCTTTCGCGTTTGGCCGTCACCGATCGTATACGCATCGACGGGGTCGAGGGCGACATCGTGGACATCCATGCAACCGGAGTGGATATTGCCACCGCGGAGGGCGTGGTGTCAGTGCCGGCAGCGCGATTCGCCGACACTAGCGTCCTCAGATTCAAGAAAGTCAGCAAGGATGAGTGAAATCGATCGGTTGAGTAAAGACTTCGCGATGCGCCACCCGGATTCCTTCGCACGAATTCTTGCTGGCGGTGAATTCGAAGAGAGCGAACGTATTCTCGAGAGCTTGCCGGCGGATCGCAAGGCGGCCATCGTTGCGCGACTGCCCGCACCGCAGATTCGGCAACTGCTCGAATCAGAACGACATCGTCCCGCAGACTGGCTCGTGGATGCACCCTTCGACGATGCGATGACCTTGCTCAGCCGACTGTCGCGCAAGAGACGCCTTGCATTAGTGAACAGCCTTCAGAACCGGCAACGCCAGCGCCAGTTTTTGCGACAACAGCAGTATCCAGCCCACAGCGTGGGTGCGCTGGTGGCAGAAATACCCTTGCGTGTCGACTCAGAGTCACCGGCCGCTGAAGTGTTGGCAGAGCTGCGCAAGATCGATGTCGAGTCTCAGGGACCCGTCGTCATCGTTGACGCCGAGGGGCACTACCTCGGGATCCTCGATCGGTGGCGGCTGCTGCTGCGAAATCCTGCAACCGGGACGATCGCGGATTACGTCATTAATGTCACGCCCGTTCGTCCCGAAACGCCGGTCGTTGCCGTCGCGATGCATGAAGAATGGCACACCCGTAACTGGTTGCCCGTTATCGATTATGAGCGCCGCATTCTTGGCGCCGTGTCGCGCGAGAAAGTCTTGCGTGCTGCGAGCGTGCACTCGGGAAGCGTGCAGCCCGGCGGCAATACCCTGCTGGATCTGCTCGCTGACCTCGTCTACATGTGTGAAGCCGTGCTGCTAAAGACCCTGCCGGGGAAAGATACGTCGTGACGCTATACGCAGAACTTAAAGACACCTACTTGCTTGAGCAACCGGCCGACGCCGCCCGTTGTCTCGAAGCAATGCCGACCGACGAGCTGCGACAACACCTGCGCGATATCAGCCCGACCGCGCTGATTAACTGCATGGACTACCTGTCCACCAGTCGAGCAGCCGAGGCCTTCGTTGCGCTTACGAACAGGCAAAAGCGCACGGTATTGCGAGATGCCTCGCCGCGGCTCGCCATCAGCATGCTTGCCGGGATGGACGACGCTGCACGAGCTGAACATATGGCGAAGCTGCCCAAATCGGTCCAACAAGACCTGGAGCGCCTGCAGCAATTTGACGAGAACACGGCCGGCCGCTTGCTCGATCGACCTTATGACACCGTTCGGTCCGACATGACAGTGACACACGCGCTCCAGGTTTTGCGTAGTTCGGGAGCGCGCCGCACACGATCCGTTTACGTGGTCGACCGCGGCAATCGCCTCGTCGGTCGCGTTGACATGCAGGCAATGGCGATGGCGGACGGTGACTGCCTGATGAGCGAGTTGCTCGAGGATATCGAGGCCAGCGTGCTGGCAACGGCACCCCGCAGCGAAGTCGTTGAACTGCTCGATCGATACCGGGTCGACTCGCTGCCGGTAGTCGACGTCGAGGGACGGTTGCTCGGCGTAGTGCGTTATAAGACTCTGTTCCAGGCGATCGAAGCCGTTGCCACGGCAAGTCTGCAAAAGATGGTTGGCGTTAGCGCGGACGAACGCGCTTTGTCGACACCTGTTTTCTCTGTCAGGCGCCGACTGCCGTGGTTACACATCAACCTGTTAACGGCATTCCTTGCCGCCGCAGTCGTTGGCGTATTTGAATCGCTGATTGCGCAGTTCACAGCTCTTGCCGTGTTATTACCCGTCGTGGCAGGTCAATCGGGCAACGCGGGCGCGCAGGCGCTCGCCGTAACGATGCGCGGTCTTGCATTGCGCGAAATCGGCACGCGGGAGTGGCGCAAGGTGCTCTGGAAAGAGGTTCGCGTTGGTTTCATAAACGGATTCGCGCTCGCCTTCACCTGCGGCGTCGCCGTTTTCGCCTGGAGCCAGTCGATCGGTCTTGCCCTCGTCATTGGCGTCGCGATGATACTGTCCATGATCGCTGCCGGTATCTCCGGCGCCGTCGTGCCGATAATGTTGATTCGACTTGGCCAGGATCCTGCGACCGCTTCCTCCATTATTCTGACCACTGTCACCGACGTTGCCGGCTTCATTTCGTTCCTGGGAACGGCGTCGCTGCTGTCATTCATGCTTTAAGGGCCAGACGCTGGCGACACCTTCATGTACCTGAACGTTGTGCGACTACATCGCCCGAGTTGACGAGGCAGGTGACGCTGCTACCGGATATCTTCCACGACCCGTCCGCAGGTTGGCTATCAATGCTGTCTTGGCCATCAAAAGCGACCTGCCAGTTCTCGCCTGGCAAGATTGGCAGTCTGAACCACACGGCGCTGTGGTCGGCATTAATGAGTATCGCAATAGCCGTGCTGCCAGGCTCGGACAGAACCACGCCGAACGTAGCGACCCGGTCCCATTCGTCACCCTTCAGTTCGCGTCCGTCCGGCAGGTACCATGCGATGTCCGGCCTGTCTCCAGATCCCGGTTGATCGCCGTGACGGTATACCCCCTGTCGCAGCAACGGGGATACGTTTCTGATCCGGATCAGTTCACGAACGGCAGCAACGAACGACGGATCTTCCGCCAGACCCGACCAGTCGATCCAGCCGATCGGGTTGTCCTGGGCATAGGCGTTGTTGTTGCCTTGTTGTGAGTTGCCGAACTCGTCACCGCCCAGCAGCATCGGCGTGCCCTGCGAAAACAAAAGGGTTGCAAGCAGATTCAAGCGCCGTTGTCGGCGGCTGTTAAGGATGCGCGGATCGTCCGTGTCACCTTCAGCGCCGAAATTGTCGCTGAAATTGTGGCGGTGGCCGTCCTGATTTTCTTCACCGTTGGCCTGATTGTGACGTGACGCATAGCTGACCAGGTCAGCGAGTGTAAACCCGTCATGGCTGGTAACGAAATTGATGCTGGCTGTGGGGCCGCGTCCATTGTTGTCGAAGCGGTCCGCCGAACCGTGCAGACGTTTGGCAAGGTTGGGCGCCGAATTATCATCGCCCCGCCAGAAGCGGCGGACATCATCGCGGAATTGATCGTTCCATTCACCCCAACCTGGCGGGAAATTGCCGAGCTGATAACCGTCCGGCCCGACATCCCACGGTTCCGCGATCAGCTTCAGCTGCGCGAGTTTCGGGTCTTTCGCAATGGCCCTGAGCAGCGGGTGGCCGGTCCGGAAACCGTCGCGGGACCGAGCGAGAACGGTTGCGAGGTCGAAGCGAAATCCATCCACGCCCATCTCATCGCTCCAGTAACGGAGACTGTCGATTATCAGCGCCTGGACCACCGGCTGATCTGCGTCCAGCGTGTTGCCACACCCGGTGTCATCAAGGTAGACGCTGGGGTCGGATGCATCGAGCCGATAATAGCTGCGATTATCGAGCCCCCGAAAGGAGAGCGTCGGGCCAAAGCGGTCTCCTTCGCCAGTGTGGTTGTAGGCGACGTCGAGAATAACTTCGATCCCGGCAGCGTGGATCGAGTCGACCATTTCGCGGAAATATGGTGCGTCGTCGCGACCGAGGTAGCGCCTGGCCGGCGTAAAAAAATTGATCGAATTGTAGCCCCAGAGATTTTTCAAGCCTTTTTCGAACAGGTGTTGCTCGTCTATGAATTCGAACACCGGCATGAGTTCGACTGACGTAATACCGAGGGCGGAAAGGTACTCGAGTATCTCGCCGTTAGCCATGCCGCGAAAACGTCCTCGCTCTGCTGCGGACAACCCGGGGTGTTGCATGGTGTAGCCGCGGACATTGGTCTCGTAAATTATCGTTTTGCGCCAGGGAATCTGCGGCCGATGGTCCGGCCGCCGATCCATTTCACCGGTTACGATACATTTTGGTACGTGCGGCGAACTGTCCTCGCTACTGCGGACGAATCTCGACGATGCGGGACGGACGTAGTCGAAAACGGCTGACGACCAGCTGAACTTTCCGTCCAGGCAGCGAGCATAAGGATCCAGTAGCAGCTTGTCTGGGTTCGATCTGATTCCGTTTTCGGGCACGTAGCCGCCGTGAACCCGGAAGCCGTACGCCTGGCCCGGTTTGCAATCTTTCACCCAGCCGTGCCAGACGTCACCGCTTCTGCCCGGCAATGCCAGTCGGGCTGTTTCGATTCCGTTTTCAAACAGGCAGAGGTCAATCGCCTCTGCTGTTGACGAGTAAACAGCAAAATTGACGCCGTCGTCGATCAAAACGGCGCCCATTGTTGCAGCGGAGCCGGCTTCGATCACGGCAATGCTGGTGTGACCGGCCGCAAACGCCAAATATCTTCGTTATATTCTCTGATCGTTCGGTCGGAGGAAAATCGGCCGGACATTGCCGTGTTAAGTATGCTCGACGCGGTCCATGCAGTTTGATCCAGCCATCTGGCGTCAACCTGTTCTTGTGCTGCTACAAAAGCACCAAAATCGGCCGCCGTCATCCATGGATCGTGTTGACTGCGGATGGCCTGAACGATGCTGTCGAAAGGCGCACTATCGCCAGCCGACAACTTGCCGCTCTCGAGCCAGCTCATAACGCTCTGCAGGTCCTCATCCGCGGCGATGATACTGTCCGGGTCGTAGACCGGCTGCAGCTCGGCTATTTCGGTGACAGTCAGCCCGAACAGGAAGAAGTGATCCGGTCCGACCGCTTCCAGGATTTCGACATTTGCACCGTCAAGTGTGCCAACCGTCAACGCGCCATTCATCATGAACTTCATGTTTCCGGTTCCGGAAGCTTCTTTGCCCGCAGTCGAAAGCTGCGCAGACAGGTCTGTCGCCGGACAAATGCGTTCCATTGCGGATACATTGTAATCGGGCAGGAAAATCAGTTTCAGCCGCCCGGCCACGGCAGGGTCATTGTTGATTATCCGCGCAACGTCATTAATGCATTTGACGATCTGCTTTGCCATTACGTAGCCGGGCGCAGCTTTGCCGCCAATAATAATGACTCTCGGCACAGGTTCATCGCCATCACCTCGCAGTATTCGGTCATAGAGGTGTATCGCATGCATCAGGTTCAAAAGCTGGCGTTTGTATTCGTGAATGCGCTTCACCTGTACGTCAAACAAGGCCGTCTCATCAACAGTGATGCCGAGCCGTGACTGGATTTCTGCGGCGAGGCGCGTCTTATTGTCCCGGCGGACCGTGCGCCAGGCCGACTGCATGTCGGGGTCGTCAGCGTAGTCGCGAAGACGTTCGAGTTGCGGCAGGTCGGTTACCCAATGGTCGCCGATGCGCGCAGTGATTAACTCCGCCAACGCGGGATTACAGGCAGCAAGCCACCGTCTTTGGGTGACACCGTTGGTTTTGTTATTAAAACGATGCGGCCACAGATTGGCGAAATCCCTGAACAGTCCCTCCCTGAGAAGTTTGGAGTGCAGTTCGGCAACGCCATTGACTGAGTAGCTGCCAACGATTGCCAGGTATGCCATGCGGACGGATGCATCGTCGCGTATCAGTGACATTCGCGCGACCATTTCTTTGTTATCGGGCCAGCGTTCCACAACCTCTTCAAGAAATCTCGTATTGATCTCGTAAATGATATCGAGCAGTCGTGGCAGCAGCTGACGTAACATTGTCACCGGCCACTCTTCCAGGGCCTCGGGCAACAGTGTGTGGTTCGTGTACGCCATTGTCGAACTGGTGATAGTCCATGCCGAGTCCCACGAGAGGCCGTGCTCGTCCATCAGCAGCCGCATTAATTCGGGCACAGCGATTGCCGGATGCGTATCGTTTAGCTGGAAGCAGTTCTTTTCGGCGAATTCACCAAAGTCTTCGCCGTGTCGCTTGCGCCAGCGACGCAGCGTGTCCTGCAGACTCGCCGAAGCCAGGAAGTACTGCTGCCGCAATCTGAGTTCCTTGCCGCTCTCATTGGCGTCGTTCGGGTACAGCACCATCGTGATGTTGTCTGCGGCGTTTTTTTCCGCCACGGCCTCCGAGTAACTGCCGGCATTAAATTCAGCAAGATCGAATGCGTCTGTGGCATCCGCCGACCATAAACGCAATGTATTGACAATATCGTTTCTGTATCCGGGAATCGGCACATCAAACGGAATCGCCAGCACGTCATGGGTATCCCGCCATTCGAATCGCTTCCTGCCATCTGCATCGCGGTAGGCCTCTGTGTGGCCTCCAAAACGGACGACCTGCGCGATCTCGATGCGCTCTATCTCCCACGGAAAGCCTTCTCGCAGCCAGGAATCGGGTTCTTCCACCTGGTGTCCTTGCTCGATACGTTGCCGGAACATGCCGTAACGATAGCGAATCCCGTAGCCGATGACGGGCAACGCCAGCGTAGCGCAGCTGTCGAGAAAGCACGCTGCCAGCCGTCCGAGCCCGCCGTTGCCGAGTCCCGCGTCATGCTCACGCTCCTCGACAATTTCAAGCTCGAGGCCAAGTCGCGCGACTGCCTCGGATGTTTCCCTGGTCAGGTCCATGCTCAGGAGCGCGTTGGATAGCAGACGGCCCATCAGGTACTCGAGCGATAAGTAGGCCACTTGCCGGCTGTCATCGCGGGCCGTTGCAATCCGGGTACGATTCCAGCGCTCGACGAGTCGTTCCCTGACCGCAAGCGCCACGGCCTGGTAGAGGAACGGCGAGCGCGTATGAACGGTGCGGCGACCGAGCATGCGCACGTAATAGTGCGTGAAATCGTCAAGGATGGCATCCGCAGTCATCGGCAGCGGCGCCAGTTGAAGCAATTCGAGGTCCCCTGCCCCGATGGGGGTGTCTCCGTTCCCGGCCACGTTGTTCTCCGTCCAGTTACTGCGATAAATTTGTTGCTGGTCGAAGCATGACCATCGCCAGCGGCGGCAATGTTATCCGGATTACGTGGCTGGATGCGTCTTTTTTAACGCAATGCAGCGTGCCCGGATTGTGCACCCCACTGCCGCCATAGCATTCCTTGTCTGTGTTTAGCAGCTCGTGGTATGCCAACTGGCCGGAAACCGGTATTTCGAAGTCTTCGCGAACCAAAGGTGTGAAATTAGCGACACAGACCACCGAGCTGCCGTCCCCGGCGTGGCGCAGCCACGCGAAGGTGCTGTGATCACGGTCATCCGCAATCAGCCAGGTGAATCCCTTTCTCTCGAAATCAATCTCGTAAAGCGCCGCTGTATCGCGATAGACCCTGTTCAAGTCCCGCACGAGCCGCCTTAATCCCGCGTGCAGCGGCTCGTCCAGCAAATGCCAATCCAGAGACTGTTCATGATTCCATTCAATGCGCTGGCCGAACTCGCCGCCCATGAACATGAGCTTCTTGCCGGGGTGGCAGTATTGAAAGCCGAAATACGCACGCAGGCCTGCAAACTGCTGCCAGTCATCCCCGGGCATCCTGCCGAGGAGCGAGCCTTTGCCGTGCACGACTTCGTCATGGGACAGTGGTAGCACAAAGTTTTCTTCAAACGCGTACACCAGGCCGAATGTCATCTTGTCGTGATGGTACTTACGAAACAGCGGATCTTCCTGCATATATCCCAGCGTGTCGTGCATCCAGCCGAGGTTCCATTTGTAGGTAAAACCCAGGCCGCCCGCGTACACAGGCTTCGTGACGCCAGGCCACGTCGTGGATTCTTCTGCAAATGTTGTTCCGCCGCAGGCGTGCAGAACTTCGTTCATGCGCTGCAGGAACCTGACCGCGTCATGATTCTGGTTGCCGCCTTCCTCGTTCGGCAACCAGTCAGCACCTTTCCTTGAATAATCGAGATAGATCATCGAGGCAACTGCATCGACTCTCAGGCTGTCAATATGCATTTGCTCAACCCAGAAGCGGGCGTTGCCGATAAGATAATCGACGACCTCGCGCCTGCCATAGTCAAAGTTGAGGGTTCCCCAGTCGATGTGTTCCGCGCGACGGGGATCTTCGTGCTCATAGAGCGCAGTGCCATCGAATCTCCGCAGCCCGTGATCATCTCGCGGGAAATGCGCAGCGACCCAGTCCAGGATCACGCCGATGCCTGCCTGGTGACAGCGGTCGACCAGGTAACGCAGATCATCCGGCGAGCCAAACCGGGAGGTGGCCGCGTACAGACCTATTGGCTGGTAACCCCACGACCCATCGAACGGGTGCTCTGATACCGGCATCAATTCGACGTGCGTAAATGCCAGCTCCTGGACGTAATTGACGAGTTCATCCGCGAGTTCCCGGTAGGTATAGCGGCTGTCGCCATGAACTGCTTTGCGGCGCCACGACCCGAGATGTACTTCGTAGATACTCACCGGACGGTCAAGTTCCGTCTGCTGGGGGCGGCGCCTCATCCAGTCTTCGTCGCCCCAGCGGTAATTGCTGCGAAACACGATCGATGCCGTGCCGGGCGACGGTTCGGCGCGTTGCGCATAGGGATCTGACTTCAATGGCAGTAGCCGGCCGTCTCTGTCCAGCAATTCGAACTTGTAAGCGGCGTCATCCAGCACCTGGGGAACAAAAATCTCCCAACAACCGCTGTCTGCATGTCGTCGCATGACATGCACGCGACCGTCCCAGGCGTTCCACTCGCCGACCACGCTCACGCGCCTGGCGTTCGGCGCCCAGACCGCAAAACATGTTCCAATCACGCCATGGTGCGAGATAACCTGCGCGCCAAGTTGCTCGTGCGTTGCGGCGTCATTCCCGCCGGACATGAGCGAGCCAAACCGGTAAGGATCTTCGAGCGTTTGCTCGTGCCCGTCCGCGAAAATAAAACGCAGCAGGTAGCGTCGTTTGCGCGCCGGCATCAGCCCCGAGAAAAACCCGTCGGGATGCACCATGTGCATCTCCGCGAGCAAACTACCGTCAGCCCTGACCAATTCGGCACGGTTTGCCCCGGGCCGGAAGGCCCGAACGATTCTGCCTCCCTCGACGGGATGCATGCCGAGAACAGCAAACGGGTCCGCGTTTGTACCGTTTACAAGCGCGTCGATCGCGGCAACGTTGCGCGCCTTATCTCCGGACAGGATTTCCATCAACCAGGCTCGCGTCGCACCCGATTGGCCAGAAAAGTCCTAGCGGGGATTGTGCAGCGCCTGGTTGAGCATGTCTGGCGTCACCAGCACCACGCCATCATCGGTTATCCGAAAACCTCGGGCCCGGTCCGCATCGGCGTCCTCACCAATCACCACGTCTTCGTCGATGATGGCGCCGCGATCGATAATGCAACGGTTGATGCGGGCTCGTTTGCGAATTTCGACCTCGGGAAGAATGACCGAATCGCGAACAATACTTTGCTCCTCTGCACGGCAATCAGAAAAAAACAGGGAGCGCTGAACGCTCGCACCAGAGATCACACACCCGCCTGCAATCATCGAATCGATCGCTTCGCCGCGGCGATCGGGCTGGTCAAACACGAATTTGGCCGGCGGCGACTGCCGCTGATTCGTGTAGATCGGCCAGTTCCGATCGTACAGGTTCAGTTGCGGGGTCACAGTGATGAGCTCCATATTCGCCTGCCAGAAGGCGTCCAGCGTGCCGACATCGCGCCAGTATGCCTGCTTTGACGTATTGGGATCACGAAACGGGTACGCGTACACGTTGTGCGTCTTGATAATCGATGGAATGATGTTGCGGCCGAAATCGTGCTGCGTGCCTGGTGTTTCGGCATCTTTGACAACCTGCTCGAAAAGGAACTGCGTGTTGAAAACATAGTTGCCCATGGAAGCAAGGCAGGTGTCCGGCTTGCCGGGCAAAGGCGCGGGCTCTGCAGGTTTCTCGTCAAACGCGATGATACGGCCCGATTCGTCAACCGTCATCACGCCCAACGCGCCTGCCGCTTCCTCGAGCGGTACCTCGATGCAGCATACCGTCATGTCGGCATCCGTCGACGCGTGTGCCGCAAGCAGCGGGCCATAGTCCATCTTGTAAACGTGGTCACCGGCCAGTATCAGCACCAGGCGTGGGTCGTGGGTACGAATGATATCGAGATTCTGATAAATCGCATCGGCAGTGCCTCGGTACCACTCACCGCCAATGCGCTGCGACGCCGGAAGTATCTCGATAAATTCTCGCAACCCTGCCTGCACCCAGGTCCAGCCCTGCACGAGGTGCCGGATCAGTGAATGCGCTTTGTACTGTGTCAACACGCCTATACGACGAATTCCGGAATTGATGCAATTCGACAACGCAAAATCGATGATGCGCAGTTTCCCCCCGAAATAGACAGACGGCTTGGAGCGCCAGCGGGTCAGCTCATAGAGCCGCGAACCCTGTCCTCCTGCGAGAACAAGCGCGAGCGTTTCACGTGTCAGCCGACTGATATGACGTTCGTCGTCCAGGTGCTTTTTGTTAGGCATGGTCGGACTCGATTCGATTTCCTGTACCAGAGTGTAACCCAGCTATGCATCCGTCAGTCAGTCGCGCCGCGAAGAACCGCGGAGCGGCCGCTACGGGAGATGAACGTGCCCACCTGGTCGATCAGTCGCGCAGACAATTCGCCCTCTTGCATTCGCCAACGCCAGTTGCCAGCTGTCGTGCCCGGCGTATTCATTCGGGATTCCGAACCGAGGCCGAGCAGATCCTGCATAGGGGCGACGGCCATACGGGCCTTGCTGTCGAGCGCCATGCGGAACAAATCAATGTGCACCGTCGCTTCGCTTCCGCCCGTCAGTTCGAGAACCCTTGCCTGCAGCATGCGACTGCCGGCAGCGCTGCGCCGGCCGTAAGCGTCGCCGCTGAACCAACCCCGGGTCGTGTCATTGTCGTGGGTGCCGGTATAACAAACGCAGTCCTCATCAATTTGCCCGGGCGCGAAATTTTCGTCCTGAAACGCGAACTGGAGTACCTGCATACCGGGAATGTCGAAACGCCGTCGTAGCGCGATCACGGCCGGGGTTATCTCCCCAAGGTCCTCGGCGACAATAGGCAATTGTCCCAAGGCATTTTCAAAAGCGCGAAACAATGCGTCGCCGGGTCCTTTGACCCATCGCCCCGCCCGAGCCGTTTCGGCATCCGCCGGAATCGACCAGAATGACTCAAATCCCCTGAAGTGATCGATCCGGACCAGATCCGCTTGCGTGATTGCGCGTCGGAGTCGCTGCACCCACCATTTGAAATCTTCGTCCCGGTGCCGCCGCCATCGATACAGCGGGTTGCCCCATCGTTGCCCGTCGACATCGAAGTAGTCCGGCGGTACGCCGGCATGCGCCTGCATCACACCGTCGCGATTCATTTGCAGCAAGTCCGGGCGGACCCAGGCGTCTGCGCTGTCAGAGGCCACATAAATCGGCATGTCACCGAACAGCCACACATCATGGCAGGCCGCAAAGGACTGCAGCTCACGCCACTGCCGATCGAAGAGGAACTGCAGGATCTTGACGCGTTTGATCTCGGCCCGCTCGTCCCGGTCAAACTTCGCCAGCGAGCGCTGGTAGCGGCGCCGGTAGCGGCGTTCCCAATGCGGCCACGCGACCTGGCCATTACGCAGCTTCAGAACGCGAAAGCGTGCATAGTCATGCAGCCATTCGGCGTCGGCCAGGTGCATGAATTCTTCGAGCCCGGTTCGCAGAGCGCCCGCGCCGTGCGCCTCGAAATTTGCCGCAGCGCCGGCCAGTATGGCCGTTTTGACGGGAATCAGGTGGTCGAAATCGACGGTGTCGCGCGCGAAACCGGTTAACGGCATAACGTCTCGATGCCGAAGCAGGCCGTCGGCGATCAAACTGTCGACATCGATCAGGAGTTCGTTGCCGGCAAACACGGACAGGGGTTGATAGGGAGAGTTGCCGAATGCGGTGGGACCGATCGGCAGAAATTGCCAGACCGTCGCCTGCATCGCTTGCAGTGCCCGAACGAAAGCCCTCGCATCTGTGCCGATCCCGCCAATCCCGTAGGTGCCAGGTAAGGACGACAGGTGCAGACAGACACCGGCACTTCGGGACTTCGGTGGCGCCAGTTTTGGTTTCCTGTTTTTCATTGGTACCGGATCCATCCGCATGTCCGCTTCGGATTTTGTAATTGTAAAAGAACTACTTGCCAGCAGAAGCATATCCCGGATTACTTGCCTTGGGGCCAACTCGGTGTTCTCCTAGCGCAGTGAAGCCGCATATCATTTTTGTTGCGCCGTTTTTCATGGACGCTACTCTACGATTTCTTTCCGGCACCGCCGGTCTGCCGGGTATTCGACTGTCGCTGATCAGCCAGGATCCGGCGGAACGCCTGCCGGACCACCTGCGACATCGCCTCGACGGCCACTACCGGATCGATGACGGCCTGGATCCCCAGCAGATCGTTGACGCCGCGCGGAAGCTGGCAAGGTCGCTGGGTCCGCCCGCACGAATGTTTGGACCGCTCGAGCAATTGCAGGTGTCCCTCGCGCAAGCGCGCGAAGCACTGGGTTTACCCGGACTGAGCGCCGAGGCTGCCCTTAGGTTCCGGGACAAGGCATTGATGAAAACCGTGCTGAGCAAGGCCGGCATACCCTGTGCTCGCCACTTGCTGGCTGGCGAGGAAACGGCAGTGCGCGGCTTCGTCGAGACGGTCGGCTTTCCGATTGTGGTCAAACCTCCGGCAGGCGCAGGCGGCAAGAACACTTTTCGGCTCAACCGGAATGCGGATCTTGATGCTTTCCTGCGAAGTTATCCGCTGGATCCGGGCAGCCCGACACTCTTCGAGGAATTTGTGCAGGGCACCGAGTACTCGTTCGACAGCGTCGTAATTGGCGGTCGCCGTATCTGGCATTCGATTTCAGAATACCAACCAACACCGCTCGAAGTGCTGGAGAACGGCTGGATACAGTGGTGCGTAATGTTGCCCAGAGACATTGGCGGCAGCGAATTCGCGCCCATAGTGGACGCAGCGTTCGCAGGACTTGCGGCGCTAGGCATGCAAACCGGTTTCAGTCACATGGAGTGGTTCAGGACCCCGGATGGCCGCATCGCCATCTCGGAGGTCGGCGCCCGTCCTCCAGGCGCTCAGTTTTCGTCGTTGATTTCGTATGCTCATGATGTCGATATATATTCACTGTGGCCGCGACTAATGGTATTCGACGAATTTGAGCCGCCTGTCCGCCGCTATGCCGTCGGCGCCGCTTATCTCCGCGGCCAGGGAGCGGGCCTGGTCCGGCACGTTTCAGGACTCGACACCGCCCAGGAGCGATACGGTGACCTCGTTGTTGAAGCGAGGCTTCCTGCAGCCGGCCAGTCGCCGTCGGACAGTTACGAGGGCGATGGCTTTGTCATTCTCAGACACGAGAAAACCGAGGTCATCGAGAATGCATTGCGGGATATCGTACAGATCGTGCGTGTGGAACTCGGTTGACCGTGCAACAACTATTCATTCTTGGACCGCAGCGTCCCGACATAAACCTGGATCAGGCTTTCTCGGGTATCGAGTCGTCGCGGCCGATTGCCGTGATATCAGCTGGATGGCAGGAAGCCGAAAACGACATTGACAGCATCGCGAGCGTCATACAACGAAAGCTCACGGACCTTCGACTCTACAGCCACGCCGACGAGCTTTTTAAGGAAGACGACCTGTTGCGCGATCAGTATCGCCGGCGCCAGGATCGTCTACAGGAACTGCAGCGCGTGCACCGGATTCGGCTGCGACAATCTCTCATTGCCGCGCGGCGCCTGCTGCGCGCGGAAGGCGACGCACAAATTCTGCGCCACGAACAGCGTCATGCGATCTCGCAGCTGCGTTCGCTCGATCGACACCACGCCAAGAGCATTGCGGCAATCCACGCTGAGTTTGACCAGTTGCTGCAGGATCGCCCGTCCGATCAACTGGAGCGAAAGACCCGCCAGATCGCCGACGCCGTTGCGGATTCCGACGTTGTTTTGATAACGGGTGGAAACGTTGCCGTATTGGTCAACCGGCTACGACTGTTTGGTGTGAAAGACATGTTGCGCGACAAGACAATTGTTGCCTGGTCGGCGGGAGCAATGGCGCTGACCGATCACGTCGTCCTGTTTCACGACAAGACACCGCTCGAGAACCGCGATGCCGAACTACTGGATTGCGGCCTTGGCATTATTCCTGGCGTTGTTTTGCTGCCGAATGCGCGCCACCGGCTGCGGTGGAACGATCGAGTTCGGATCGGTCTCTTCAGCAGGAGATTTGCGCCGGCTGCGAGCCTGACCCTGGATAACGGCGCTATGCTCCATTATCGCGACGGCCAGCCTGTATCGGCGACCGGCGTCAAGCGGCTCCTGCGCAGTGGCCGCTTTCGCAAGGCTCGCGTCCAGTGAACGCCGAACTACGCAAGCTCATCAGGAGTGGCGAAGCCTCCGCGGACGCGATCGACCGGTTCATCGCGGCGAACAAGTTCCCGATGGTTGACGGCACCGATGTGACGTTCGTCTACCGCGGCGCCGCGGAGGCTATTTTCCTGCGCTGCTGGATCGCGGGACTCGAAACAGCGCGGCCGCTACAACATCTTCCTGGCTCTGATCTGTGGGCAACGACGATCGAATTGCCGGAAACCTCGCGTATCGAATACAAGTTCGAAGTCGTCGCCAATGGCAACAGCCACCTGGTTGTCGACCCGCTTAATCCGGTTCTGGCCCATGATCCGTTCGGCGCCAATTCGGTCTGCCAGGGATATCGCTATGAGCGGCCGGTCTGGACGAAACCGGATGACAGCGTTCGTGAGGGCCAAATCGAGCAGGTCCGGTTGCACAGCAAGGCTTTTGGCGAACGGCGCACGATTGACGTCTATTTGCCGGCGCGCTTTCGGACCAATCGCAAGTACCCGATCCTGATTGCACACGATGGCGCAGACTACTTGCGATTTGCTGCGTTGAAGACAGTACTCGACAACCTGACGGACCGCCTGGAAATTCCGCAGATTATCGTTGCGCTGACGCAGTCGCCGGATCGACTGAAAGAATACGCTGCGAACGAACGGCATTCCGCATTTATTGGCGAGGATCTGCTGCCTGCGCTGGCGCGACGCTACCCGCTGGATGATGCGGCACACTCGCGTGGCATTATGGGCGCCAGTTTTGGCGGCGTCGCTGCCCTGCATGCCGCGTGGAGTTACCCGGACCTGTTCGGTTGTCTTTTGTTACAGTCGGGATCGTTCGCCTTCAGTGATTTCGGTAACCATCAACGCGGTCCGGTGTTCGATCCGGTAGCGCGTTTCATGAACCGCTTTCGCGAAGAGGAGCGACAGGCAAGCGACAAAATTTATATGAGCTGCGGAATTTATGAGTCCCTGATTTACGAAAACCGATCGCTGGTGCCCAGACTGCAGTCGCAGGGCAGTACAGTGCGGTTTGAAGAAGTGCGCGACGCGCACAACTGGGAGAACTGGCGTGACCGCATGCGCAATGGCCTTGCCTGGCTTTTTCCCGGTCCTTTGTGGATGGTATACGAATGACAGCCCCATACCGTGATCCGCTGTTGGTGGACCACGGGCAATTCAGGATGTGACAGATGGCAAAAATAACGCGAAAAATCGGTCTCTCACTCGGTGCGGACATCTGCTGGCCGATCTGTTACGAGGCACTTCTTAAGGAACTCGACCTGGATATACCGGCGGGCAAGGACCGCCAGAGTTTCACAGTCGAACGACTGAACATTGAACCGTTCGACCTGCGCCAGACCTGCCAATACGACGTGGTCATCGACCGACTGACGCACTGGTATCACACATCCAGGGAGTGGATTAAGAAAGCCATACTCACGGACGATCTTTACGTCTACAACAATCCGTGGTCACTGCAGTCCATGGAGAAACAGACTACCTACTGCGCGATGATGCGGCTCGGTTTCCCGGTGCCGGATACGTGGCTGATTCC
This sequence comes from Woeseiaceae bacterium, assembly GCA_021773135.1. Lineage (GTDB taxonomy): Bacteria > Pseudomonadota > Gammaproteobacteria > Steroidobacterales > Woeseiaceae > SZUA-117. Next base: position 17,199 of record JAJFKP010000009.1, read on the forward strand.
GCCCAAGGCCTATGTAGAATCGGCAGACCTGGCGCCAACCCTTAAACAATACGCAAAGCTCTTCGACCTTGCGGCAATCGGCGACCAGATGGGGTATCCGCTATTCATGAAGCCTTATGACGGCGGTGCCTGGGTCGGCGTAACGGCGATCGACGATCGGGACTCGTTGCGCGACGCTTATGACGCCAGCGGCACCCGCGTCATGCATTTGCAGAAAGGCGTGCAACCGAATGATGCCTTCGTGCGCTGCATTGGGCTTGGCCCGCAGTGGCGATTGGTAAACTATGACCCGTCTGCACCGCTGCATGATCGCTACCGTATGGATACTGACTTCCTGACGACCAACGAAGCACAGCATCTGCGCGAGATGACAACGGTAATCAATGCGTTTTTCGGCTGGGACTTCAATTCATGTGAAGCCCTCCGTAGCAATGACACCTGGTGTCCAATCGATTTTGCCAATGCTTGTCCTGACTCGCAGGTCACGTCACTCCATTTTCATTTTCCGTGGCTGATCAAGGCGAACCTTCGCTGGTCGATCTTCTGTGCCGCAACAGATCGCAAAATGGATACGAATCTCGACTGGCAATCCTATTTCGAAATTGCTGATTCCGAGCGTACTTTCGAAGAGAAGCTTGCGGACTACCTGCTTATCGCTCGCCGCCGTTTTGACGTCGAACAGTTCGAGGAATTCTGCGAGACGTACCTTTCACATCTGGACGAAGTGGCACACGAATTCTTTGGCAAACCGATCGTGCGTGATGCGATTCGGCAGAAGGTCGAAGCCCTGTTCCCGGAACATGAAGTCGACGAATTCACTGAACTATTTTGGGACCGCGTGCAGAACGGCCGGGCTTCGTGAGCACAAAGGACGTCATCCGCTGGCATTCGCAACACCTGGAACGTGACGTGCAGCTGGTTCGCTGGGGCCACTTCGGCGCGCCTGTATTACTGTTTCCGACCGCGGGTGGCGATGCCGAAGAGGTGGAGCGGTTCCAACTGATCCGCGCGCTGGAGCCATTGCTCGATGCAGGACGCCTAAAAATCTACTCCACAGACAGTGTTGCTGGTAAAGCGTGGATCTCTGGAGAACACACAGGTGAATACTGTTCCAGGTTACAGAATCTGTTCGACGCATTTGTCTACCGGGAAGTAACGCCGGCGATCCGCAAAGACTGCGAATCGGACTCAATTGAAATCATCGCGACCGGCGCTTCAATCGGCGCCTTTAACGCCGTTGCGACCGTATGTCGTCATCCGGATGTTTACAAACTGGCCATCGCAATGAGTGGCACTTTTGATCTGTCGAAGTACCTGGAGGGCCGTTTCAACCAGGATTTCTATTTCTCGTCGCCACTTCATTTCCTGCCAGGTCTCGACGGCGAGGCGCTCAAACTGTTGCAATCCAGACTGATATTACTGCCGACGGGCGAAGGTGACTACGAAGACATCGGCGAATCGTGGCGGCTGGCCGGTGTGCTGGGTGACAAACGGGTGCCAAACCGCGTTGACTCGTGGGGGCCGCAGTATCACCATAATTGGGTGACGTGGCGCGAAATGCTGCCAAAGTATCTTGCTCAGTTCGTTTGAGCGCAGGCACGACCCTCAACGCCGTCAGCCCGCGTAAAGATGTAATTCCGAACCGACTGCGTCGGCCATTGACAGGGTCTGCCCGAGATCGGGATGTCGAAGCATGACAAAACCATCGGAAACCAGCGTCTGGCGCCAGTCACGACGAGGCGTGCCCGGCGACAGCAACGTATTCCAGACAACGTGTTCGCCAAAGCGTTTTTGCAAGATGTCGGCACCCTCAATGGCTTGAATTCTGCCAACTCCCCGGGCCCGCTTGTAAATGGTCGCAACGTTGAATTTGCGGTGAATGTTGTAATCAAAAGGCTTCGCCGTAACCGCCGAGGCCCAGGCCTTGAAGACGTCGAAATCGCAGGCATATTTCATCTGATCGACCTGATGCGCGCCCGGCGGCCGTGCGCCGATTTCACCGAAGACAATTTCTCCGTCCGCCTTTCGATACCATTCCATATGTGTGAAACCGGTATTGAATCCAAGCGTCTCGATAACCCGACGCCCCATCTCGATTGCGCCCTCGAATTCTGGTAGGTCAACGTCGCGTAGTGCGATAACCTGCGGACTGATCCATTCATTGCTCCGTGCGACCAATGGCCGCGGCCGGTACCAGGCAATATTGAAATACGCGATATTGCCGTCGATCGTGATGGTATCGAACGTATATTCTTCGCCATCGACGAATTCCTCCACGCTAACGACCGCGACATGACGCAGCAAGGGCAGTACGGCCCGTAACTCGTCGTTACTGCCGACTCGATAAGTGTCCGCAGATCCGGCGCCCGCAATCGGTTTCAGAATGACCGGGTAGCCGATATCCTGCACCGCAGTCCAAACGTCAGCGACATTGTCGGCGGCGACGTGGCGCGGCGTTCGTATGCCGACCTGGTCGAGCGCGTGTTTCATGGATTCCTTGTCGCGAAAACGCTGCGCCGAGGAGACATCGAGTCCATCAACCCCGAATTCCTCCCTGAGCTGCGCGGCCAGGACGACCCCCGGTTCCCACAGGCATTCAATCCGGTCAAGCTGCCGGCCCGATAGCCGGCCACGGATTTCGTCGGCAACTGACGCTGCATCCCACAGCGAGCGGACCTGGATGTAGTCAGCGAGCGAGCGTTTTACCAGGTCCGGAAGATTTCCGGCTCCCTGGTCGCCGACGCCGATGACTGCGGCACCACATTCGGCGAGACCACGGGTAAACTCCGGCATATCGGCCGGATACCCCGGCGAAATCATTAATACATTCATCGGCCAGCCAGACCTCAAAATAGACACGCTTTCGCGAATTGCAACGTAGAATAGCACCCATTGTCGCACCTCAAAGAAAAACAACATTGGCCCGTAACAACACACTGAAGCTATGTTTTGCCAGCTCCGAGTTTGCGCCTTTCGCAAAGACCGGCGGACTGGCCGACGTGTGCGCGGCCCTGTCGTCGTTTCTCGACCGTGAAAATCATGATGTGCGCGTGCTGCTGCCATTGTATCGACGAGTTCGGCAGACTGACGTTGACATTCAGCCCGTCGATTTTCTCCAGAATCTCAATGTCCGGATCGGCCCGCACGACATTCCATATTCGATCGACCAGGTGCGCGTGCCTGGCGAAGAACTTTCGATCTACCTGCTGCGCTGCCCGCCGTTATTTGATCGCGACGGTATATACACGCAAGACCATGATGAACATCTGCGTTTTATCATGCTCTCCCGGGCTGCCATCGAGATGTGTCAGCATATGGGATTTGCCCCGGATGTGTTTCACGTCCACGACTGGCACACGGCGCTGATTCCGTTGTACCTGAAGACTGTTTACGCATGGGATCGACTGTTCGAGCACACCCGGACCATACTTACCATCCACAATATTGCCTACCAGGGCGTCATCGGTAGAGACGCACTTCCGGACCTGGGACTCGGCGACGATGTCGGGGAACTTCACCAGGGCGAACTTGACGCCGGACGCATTAATTTTCTCAAGACCGGGATCTTGCATGCCGATGTCGTGACCACCGTCAGCCCTACCTACGCCAGCGAAATCCAGGGTGATGAACTGGGCATGGGGCTACAGGACTTGCTGCGTGCTCGTAGCGACACCCTTATCGGCATACTTAACGGCGTCGATTATCGGCACTGGGACCCGTCATGCGACGCCTTGATTCCACATCAGTATTCGTCGAAAAACTTAGCTGGCAAGGCGAAAAACAAACGCAAGCTGGCCAAGGAGCTTGGCCTCGATGTTGACGATGATGTACCGCTGATTGGCATGGTGACGCGACTGACGCCGCAAAAAGGCATTGACCTGGTGCAGCAAGCGTTACCGGATCTTTTGGCGGAGAAACGCTTTGCGCTGGCGATCCTGGGAAGTGGTGCGGCATCATACGAATCCTTTTTCGAATGGTTACAGGCACGACATCGTAATCAGGTTTGTTTTTACCGGGGATTCAACAACAAACTTGCCCACTGGATCGAAGCCGCTAGCGACATGTTTTTGATGCCATCGCTTTTCGAACCCTGCGGGCTGAACCAGATGTACAGCCTTCGCTATGGGACGGTGCCAATTGTCCACGATACCGGCGGGCTCGCGGACACGGTCGAACTGTTCAATCCCGCTACGGGCAGCGGTAATGGCATCAAGTTCAGACATGCCGACGCGAACGCACTGCGCTGGGCAATCGAGACGGGGCTGGGATGGTATGCGGACAAGCGTATGTGGCGACGAATCATGCGCAACGGCATGGCGATGGATTATTCCTGGGATCGCCAGGGTAAACAGTATATTGACCTGTACCGGCGACTGTCCGGCGCAGAATAACGGAATGCCGACATGAATATTATTTTCATCGAACCCAGTTTTCCCTATAACCAGAAGAAATTCGTGCACGCATTGTGCGCAGCGGGTGCGAACGTCATTGGCATAGGTGAGCGGCCTGCAGAATACCTCGACGACGAACTTAAGGAGTGGCTCGCAGACTACACGCAGGTCAGATCGGTTGTGCACGAACCATCACTTCTGGAAGCCGTGCAGTCTGTCCAGGCGAAAGTTTGGGTCGACAGGCTCGAGGCAACCGTGGAAGCGCACATCATGGCGGCCGCCGCCGTCCGCGAGGCCTGCAGTATTCCAGGTACGTCCTCTGCGACAGCCTATCTCTGCCGCGACAAGCCGGCTATGAAAGAAGCGCTGCGGAAAGCGGGTGTCCCGTGCGCGCGGTCAACCCGAGCCACGTCCGGCGCGGAGGCGAAGGCCTTCGCGGACGCCGTTGGTTATCCGTTAATCGTCAAACCACCAGCGGGCGCGGGTGCAGCATCGACTTTCCGCGTTGGTAACGCCGCAGATCTAAACCGGGTGATTGTGGAATCCGGACTTGCCGAGGGCACGGAAGTCGCTATCGAGGAATTTATAGAGGGCCATGAGGGCTACCTGGATACACTGACGATTAACGGCGAGGTCGCTCACGAATTTGCAACTCATTACTACCCGAACGTGCTTGAAGCGATGCGTCAACGCTGGATTTCACCGCAGATGGTCGTGACCAACCGCATCGATGCAGCCGGTTACGACGAGGTCAAGGCGATGGCAAGAAAGGTCATTTCCGTGCTGGAAATCGATACGTCGCCGACCCACATGGAATGGTTCTACGGGCCAAAGGGACTCAAGTTTTCGGAAATCGGATGTCGCCCGCCCGGTGTCGGGCAATGGGATGTCTACAATGCAGCGAATGAATTCAATTTGTATTTTGAGTGGGCGCATGCGCTCGTGAAGGGCCGCATTCATACGCGACCTTCCAGACGCTTTTCTGCAGGCATGATTGCGCTTCGGCCGGAACGAGACGGCACGATCAGCGGTTACTCCGGGGTGGCGGACATCGAGCGCAAATACCGTGAATGTATATTTGGTGCGCATTTTCCTTCGCCTGGTTCGCCGACGCAACCAATCGAAGGCGGTTACATGGCAAACGCCTGGATGCGCTTGCGACACCCCGACTACGATACGCTGCGCGCCATGCTGAACGAAGTCGGGCAGACCGTGCGGGTTCACGCAGAATGAGTGACTATGGAGTTATCCCGGCAGGCGGCTCGACTGATCAAGAGATTGCCCGCTTCGAAACGCTCAAGCCGCGATTGCTCGCGGTTTGGGAGGCCCTCGAAGCTGACGAGTTATATGAACACACCTCGGTCATCGTGCCCTCGCTAAGTGTCGATCAGGAAGAGCTGGCCAAGGTCACGGGCGCGTCATTTTACGAAGAGCGGCTGATGTTCGCGGTGATTCGGCTGCGCAATCCAAATGCACGCGTTATTTATATTACAAGCCAGCCTGTCAACCCTGATGTCGTCGAATATTACCTGGAGCTCTTGCCGGGCGTTGTTTCGTCACACGCTCGGCGGCGATTGCACATGATCTCGGTGTATGACGCGACGCCGCGACCATTGAGCGCCAAATTGATCGAACGACCGCGTTTGCTTGCGCGAATCCGGACATTGATTGGCGACCGGCAGCACGCGTATCTCACTTGTTATAACGCCACGGCGCTCGAGCGTCGGCTTGCCGTTGAGTTAGGGATCCCGTTAAACGGCGTTGACCCCGCACTTTTATATCACGGCACCAAATCCGGCAGTCGCAAGCTGTTTGCGAACGCTGGCATCGATCATCCGGCCGGCACAGAAGGTCTCTACGATGAGACTGACATCATCGATGCCCTGCTCGATCTGAAACAGTCTCGGCCGACGGTCCGCCGTGCGGTCGTTAAACTCAATGAAGGATTCGCCGGTGAGGGCAATGCGGTCTTTACTTACCCGAACAAGAATCCGAATCGAGATGACATCGCCGCGGCACTTCGCCTGGTATCGTGGCCGTCGGGCCAGGGTCAGTACGAAACCTACTTGCAGAAATTCGGGATTATGGGCGGCGTTATTGAAGAGATGATCGAGGCTGCGGAGATTCATTCCCCAAGCGTGCAGATGCGCATACATCCCGATGGCCGTACCTCGCTGGTGTCAACCCATGAGCAGGTCCTCGGTGGCGACACCGGACAGGTCTATCTCGGCTGCCGATACCCTGCGCGTGACGACTACCGCCTCGAAATACAGGAATTCGGCATGCGCGTCGGCGAGGAGCTGTCGAGGAATGGTGTCATCGGGCGATTCGGTGTCGATTTCATCACCTACCCGAATGAGGACGGCGCCTGGCAAACGCAAGCCATCGAGATCAATCTTCGAATGTGTGGCACAACGCCGCCATTTCATGCCCTGGAATTTCTGACCAGTGGCAAAATCGACCACGCAACCGGGCTGTTTCACGCACCGGACGGACAGCAGAAATTTTATTCTGCGACGGACAACCTCAAATCCCCTGGCTACTGCGGGCTCTTGCCAGAAGACCTGTTTGAAATCATATCCCACTGCGGTCTGCATTTTAGTCACGCAACAAACACCGGGGTGCTGTTCTATATGATGGGTGCGCTATCGCAATACGGCAAACTGGGCATGACCTGCATTGGAAATACGCGCGAACAGGCCAGTGAGATGTTCTCCAGAATGATAGGTGTACTTGACGACGAAACACAGAACAGGAATCACGGTTCGCCCGGGCAGGTAATGCCGTTTCTCGATCGATACCTTTCTATGGAATAAGTGGGCGTGGCACAAGATTATTCCTTTGGCACTCAGGATAATCCGCCAAACCATCTTGATGCCTGCTGCCGGCATGCCGGATCAGCTGTCAGGCACTTGCGGTGCAGTGCAGAAGTAAAGAAAGTCGAAATATGCTCGCCGGCGGGTGCTTTCGCAGCCTACTCGAGCCCAAATACATAGAGCGTCCCGCCGCCTGTGGAGACCACGCGCTGCTTGCCATCCACAGCAAAGGACATCGGATTGGTACGCACCGCTCCGCCACTCTGGAAGTCCCACAGCGCCTCGCCGGTTGCCGCATCCAACGCGAACATATTGCCCTCGTTGCTGCCACCGAAAACCAGCCCTCCGGCAGTGGCCATGACGCCTGCCCAGGGCGGCGAATGCAGCATGAATTCCCACTGCTGCTTGCCAGTCAGTACGTCCAACGCCCGGATCGCGCCGGCGGCATCGTCACCGGACAGCGCCTGCTCGCCGCCACCTAAGAACGGCTCGCCCTCCTCGTATTCGACATCCGCTTTGTAATACACGGATCCCATGAGGCGGGTGGCAACGAAGAACTGCTCTGTCTCGGGATTGTAGGAAGGGCTGAACCAGTTTGTCGCACCCTGCAGACTCGGCCAGACCAGGTTACCGTCGTAAGTAGGATCCGTGCCAGGAATGACGATCGGCCGGCCCGCTTCGTCGAGCCCGCTGGCCCAGGTCTGTTTTGAATACTCGTTGCCGTGCAGGAACTCCCCGGTTTCGCGATCCAGTAAATAGAAAAAGGCATTGCGATTCGCCAGCGCAACAATCTTTCGGTCTTCGTCGTTGAACTCCGCATCGAGCAAGACCGGAATCTGGTTTGCGTCCCAGTCATGCGTGTCATGCGGCGTATATTGAAAGTGCCATTCTAGTTCGCCCGTATTCGGATCCAGCGCAATGATCGAACAGGAGTACAGGTTGTCGCCCGGCCGCACATCGCCGTTCCAGTCGGGCGCCGGGTTGCCAACCGTCCAGTAGAGCAGATCGAGATCGGGATCGTACGATCCGGTCAGCCAGGTAGACCCGCCACCCGTTTGCCAGGCGTCGCCCTGCCAGGTCTCGCTGCCCGGGTCGCCGGGCGCCGGTATCGTATAAAAACGCCAGTCCAGTTCGCCGGTTGCCGAATCGTAGGCATCGACGAAGCCGCGCACACCAGCCTCCGCTCCACTGACACCGATGATAATCCTGTTCTCAATGGCGAGCGGCGCAAGGGTCAACGCAAAGCCGATATCATTGTCGGCAACTGCAACATCCCACCGTACTGCACCCGTTGCTGCGTCGAGTGACACAAGATGTGCATCCAGCGTTGCAACATAAACCGCGTCATTCAGCAATGCCACGCCACGATTGACCTTGGGGAAACCGATGTTTTTGACGTCCTCGTCGATATCGGGGGTCCAGCTCCACAAGCGTTTTCCGGTTCTCGCGTCGAGCGCAGTGACCGTGCTCGGTGGTTCCGTCAGGTACATGACTCCGTCAGCAACCAGGGGCGTCGTCTCAACCAGACCGGCACCCGTGTGCGTTGAGGGCTGCATCTGATAGGCCCAGATAACCTTGAGATCAACGACATTTTCGGTATTGATTTCTACGAGCGGCGAATATCGCTCCGACCGATACGTACCCGAATAGGTCAGCCAGCTTTCTTTATCGTCTGCCGCGTTGACGAGGCGTTCGAAACTGACTTCCGCATGTACCGCCGGAGAAACTAGCAGCGCTGCAACCATTATTGTCTTCTTCATCGTTCGCTCCGGAGACTCATCAGGTAAGAGACCACATCGTCCAGGTCTTGCCCTGAAAGGCTAGCCCCGTACTCAGGCATTAGACTATGCGCAAAGACTTTTTCGAATTCGATCAGGTCGTCTTTGCGGAACGAATGCACAGACCCGGCGACGTCGCGAACCTGGATTGAAAACGCGTCCTCGTTGATACGCAATCCTTCTACGCGATCCTCAAGCGTCCTGACGCGAACCGTTAGATAGTCTTTATAGCCGGCGGTCTGCGACTGTGCTTCGGCAGGCGCTACCAGCGAGCTGCGCAGATAATCGAGTCCCCGCTGATCGCCGACCGTAGTCAGTTCGGGGCCGATGCCAATTCCGTGACCCGCAATGATGTGGCATGCCGGGCAGCCGCCAATATCCTGGTAAACCCTGCGCCCACGGCCCGGATCACCGGGCATTTCCTCCGCCTCGAGGCGACCCAGCGTGCGCACGTATCCAGCCACTCTCGTTGTCTGCGTGTCATCAAGTGACCAGATTGCTGGCATGCCCGTTCCGGGTATGCCGTCATCGATAATAGCAATCAGCTGCTCGTCATCGTTGACATACTGAAGCGCTGGCCTTGCCAGGTTTGAGCCTTCACCTCCGGCGCCATCAATACCGTGACAGCGTGCGCAGTGAATGCGGAACAGTCGTTCACCGTCAGCGAGGTCACCCGCCGTCAGCAGGTCCAGAGGAGATTGCGCCATGGCAGCTGGCGAGGAAAGAATCAGGACTAGCGCAACCAGCCTGCCGTTCTTCATGACGACTACCTCTTTCAGGCGCTCTTAAGGTAGAACGAATCTATCAGACCCGCGGTCGACAAGGAAGATTGTGCACAATACGCGCTGCGAGGTGATACCTAAGTATAATGGCCGCCAGCTTTATCCGGAAATATGCATGTTTGAAAACCCCGAGATCTCTATCGACGAATTGCCCAGGATTGACACGATCACGTGGCTGCAGATGGACGAGAAGTACGCTCGCCGCAAATTGGCCGACGCGGCCATTACGTTTTTCATACTGCTCTTCAGCATCGCGATGTTACGCACCCTTTTCGGCATTGCATTCGCCGACGACGGACCCGACATCAACCTTAGCTGGCTCTGGCTGATACCATTCCTGGTGGGCATGCCACTATTTGTCTGGCCCTTTATCAGCGTGCCCAAAAAAGGCTATGCCGTCAGGGACAAAGACATCATTTACAAATCCGGCGTGTTCTGGCGCACCGTGACAGCAATTCCTTTTAACCGCCTGCAACACGTCGAAAAAAGCAGCACTCCTCTCGATCGTCGGTTTCAGCTCGCCTCGCTACAGTTGTTCACGGCCGGCGGCTCCGGCGGCGACCTGAAAATACACGGCCTCTCTGCCAAGACGGCTGAAAAACTTCGCAAATTCATGCTGGACAAGATCGGATCCAGCATTGAGTGAGAGTAACGAGGGAAGGCGTATCGAAAAACGATGGCGCCATACTTCGCCGCTTGCGGCGATCTTCTACCTGGGAAAGATCTACAAAGCCATTGCACAGAATGCCGTGCAGACGTTCGCGCCGCTGTTCGCATTGCTGGTCGCGGCCGAAGGAAATCTGGTTGGCAAGGTTATTTTTGGCGTCATTGCGTTCGTGACGATAACGCTCGTCAGCGCAATTGTCAGGTACTGGTTTTTCCGCTACCGAGTTACAGAAGACTCGGTACTCATTCGTGAAGGCGTATTTAACAAGACCCAGGTAGACATCAAGTTTGATCGCATCCAGGCGATCAATACGCAGCAAAACATCGTCTTTCGGCCCTTTGATCTTGTCACTGTCATGTTTGATACGGCAGGATCCTCCAAACAGGAAGGTCACCTGCCAGCGATAAAGTCCGAACTCGCGGACTCATTGAAGGCTCGCATTCGCTCAGAGCGCCGATCAGAGACGAACATTGAAAACGATGCCGCCGAACCCGCACCAGACTCACGCATCTTATTGCAGCTTACCAAACTGGATATGGTTCGCATTGGCCTGTCGAGCGGGCGAGTCCTGATTATTTTGGCTTTGCTTGGTCCACTTATGGACAACATCGACAAGCGAATCGAGCAGTTCGTCAGCGAGAGCGACGTTGTCGCGATTTTGAATAGCGCGGGAATATCGGTAGCAAGCGGCGCTGGCCTGATCATTGGCGCAGTACTCTTATTGGTTGCACTCCTTGCCGGCGCGTCTATCGCAGGAGCTTTTCTGCGCTACTACCGTTTCGAACTTCGGTCGGAAGAAGCTACACTGCGGTCGACGGGTGGTTTGCTGACACGGCACGAGCATTCTATCAACCTGGCCAAAATTCAGTCGCTGCGGGCTATTCAAAATCCGGCACTGCGTTTATTCAGGCGATATCGATTGCGGGCGAAACAGGCTTCGAGCGGCAAGTCAGGTAAGGGCAAGCAGTTCGATGTGCCGATTTGTAATGCAGAACAACTGCCGCAGCTCAGCAATGAGGTGTTCGGTGCCGAGTTCGCAAGTGTCGACCTGGAGCCGCGATCTGAGTCATTCCAACCTATCGCAATGAGCTACATACGGTCCCGGTTTCTGGTTTTCGGGCTGCTACCTGCCATGGTGACTACCCCCCTTTTCTATTTCCTGATCGGAAAAATTGCATTCGTATTGCTCGCCTGGCTGCCGATTAGCGCCCTTGCCGTGTGGCACCACCACCGAAAGTTCGGATTCGTCATTGCCGACAATGGCGTCGTATTGCGAAGAGGTTTTATCGGTTACCAGACAGTTGCCTTCCTGCACCGTAAAGTACAGCGCATCAATGTAACGCAGACACCGCTCCAGGAGAGGAAGGGGTTGGCCACGATTCGCTTTTACCTGGCGTCGGGGTCGCTTAGACTGCCCTACGTCGACCATACAGTGGCCAAAGATTTGCGCGATTACATCCTCTACAAAGTTGAATCCAGTCAGTTGGCCTGGCACTGATATGCAACGGCCTTTGAGATCACTTGCCTGTTTTGTGGTGTTCGTCATTTTGGCTGCGTGCACGGAAAACCTGTCGACTGACAGGCCTTACATTCTCACAACCGCGACAACGGGTGGCACCTACTATCCGGTTGGCGTCGCGCTGGCGACGATCACGAAAGCGCAGCTCTACGAGAAGCACGGTATTAGCCTGTCTGCGATTAGCTCGGCAGGGTCGGCCGAAAACATAAAACTGATGCGCGATAACCAGGCGCAGTTCTCGATATTGCAGGGGATCTTTGCCGCGTGGGCGTGGAATGGCGACGGACCGATCAGCAAACCACAGCCCTGGTTGCGCAGCATTGCCGCGTTATGGCAGAACACGGATCACTTCGTGTTGCTAACCGAGTTAACCGTGGACGGCACGATCTGGGATATCGACAAGCTCGATGGAGAACGATTTGTGCTGGGTGCAAGGAATTCCGGCGCGGAGAAGAGTGGCGATCACATCCTGAAGAGTCTCGGCATCGATTACGAAGACAAGCTCGACCTGGCCTACATGGGTTATGGCGCAACAGCGAACGCCATCCAGGATGGCACGATCGTCGGCATGAATATCCCCGCCGGACCGCCGGTGACCGGCATCACCCGGGCGTTTGCGATGGTGGGCGAGGACCTTACTTTGCTCAGCTTTTCGGACGAAGATATCGAGGCGATCAACGCTACCTACCCATTGTGGAGTCGCTACGTCATTCCTGCCAACACCTATCCGAATCAGCCGGAAGACATCCAGGGTGTGGCGCACCCAAACATTTTCGCCGTCCGGGCGGACATTCCTGACGAAGTTGTTTACCTGATTACCAAAACGTTGTGGGAAAACCTTGCCGCCTTGCGTGAAATTCACAAAGCAACGCGCGACGTATCATTTGAAACTGCGCTGACCGGCATCGGTGCGCCGCTCCACCCTGGCGCCGCGCGCTATTATCGTGAACAGGGTATCGAAATACCCGCCGCCTTGACGCCGCCGTGAGCGAGAAGGTATTCAAGTGGCTGGCGGTCGCGTTCGCCCTTTTCCACGTATACAACAATTTGTTCACCGCGGTATCGGAACTCTGGTTTGCGGCGATTCACTTTGGCGGATTTGGTGCCTTGTGTGCATTAGGATTCCATCAAAGTGAAACGCCAGCGCGACGCAAACTGAATTACTTTCTTGCGACCCTCGCTGTATCGATCCCGGTGTACCTTATCTTTTTTGAGGATGCGCTCTACCTGAGGGAATCCAGCTTCATCTGGAGTGATTATCTATTCGCCGGGCTGGCAGTTGTCCTCGCAATGGAGTTTACGCGACGAACCACAGGCTGGTTCATGCCCACCCTGATCGCGCTCTGCCTGTCCTACATCCTGTTTCTGGGTCGCTACGTTCCCGGCGTTTTTTCGTTTCCGGGTCTGAGTGTAGAGACGGTCCTGTACCGTACCTACTTCAGTAACGACGGCATGTTCGGCATGGTCGCCAACATCTCCTCGACCTTTGTTTTCATGTTCATTCTCTTCGGCGCGTTCCTGCTGAAATCAGGAGCAGGGGATTTCATCGTCAACGTGGCGCGCAGTTTCGCGGGCCGATTTCAAGGCGGTGCGGGTCATGTCGCAGTGGTCAGCTCAGGCCTGATGGGTTCCGTTTCCGGTTCAGCCGTCGCAACGACGGTTTCGACCGGTGTCATCACCATCCCCATGATGACGCGCTCCGGATTTACTCCGAGATTCGCAGCCGGCGTCGAGGCTGCAGCATCGACGGGTGGGCAGCTCATGCCGCCGGTGATGGGCGCCGGCGCATTCGTCATGTCAAGTTACACACAAATTCCCTATCTGCACATCATCGCGGTGTCCGTCCTGCCTGCGCTGCTTTATTTCCTGACAGTAGCGTTCTTTGTCCGCATAGAAGCGCGTCGCCTTGGTCTCACAACCAACGAGCACGACGATCAGTTATCAACTCGGGCTGCGCTCCGCAGTGGCTGGCACTTTGTCATCCCTCTGGGCGTGTTGGTGGCCTCATTGATCATCGGTTATACGCCCGTCCGGTCGGCGACGCTCGCGATCTTTGCCGTAATCGCAGTTTCCTGGATCACTGACACACCGATGACGCTCAACCGATGTATCGAGGCAATACTCGACGCACTGCGCATCATGGTACCAACAGCCATTCTGCTCATTGCCGTGGGCCTGGTCGTCAACGTCGTGACGACGACCGGGCTTGGAAACGCGTTTTCGCTGATGATTGTTGAGTGGGCCGGCGGCAACCTGTTGATTACACTCGTTCTCGTGGCTGTGGCATCCCTCATACTGGGCATGGGCCTGCCTGTGACTGCCTCATACATAGTGCTGGCAACCCTGGCCGCCCCGGCACTCTATGATTTGATCAGCCAGGCTGAGATGTTGCAGGCGCTGAGCGCCACTAATTTGCCATCGAACGTCCGTGCTGTTGTAGATCTGTTCGGCGGCGACCCGGTTCGTGCACTCAATGAAATGCCGATCGAGATGCGCCAGCTGGTGCGCGGGGACCTGCTTGATCCTTCGCTCGTCACCGGCATGCTGCTGAGCGCGCACCTTATTATCTTCTGGCTGTCACAAGACAGCAACGTCACGCCGCCGGTTTGCCTGGTCGCATTCACCGCCGCGGCAATAGCAGGCACGCCGCCGATGCGAACCGGTTTGACGTCCTGGAAAGTGGCTAAGGGTCTGTACCTTGTTCCGGCCCTGTTCGCTTTCACACCGTTGGTTACGGGGAGCTGGATCGAACGAATAAGTGTTTTTGTGTTTGCCTGCTTCGGCCTCTATGCGCTTGCCGGGCTTTTGCAATGGCACCTCGAAGAAAAGCTCAATCCGGTAACCGCAGCGTTAGTACTCGCGAGCGCTATTGGACTGCTGTGGACACCATTCGGCACCTGGATTCATATTGGCGGTGCGGTCCTGCTGGTTGGCATTGTGATCTACCAGCGACGTGCGGCTATACGTTGAAACGAAAATGCATTACATCGCCTTCCTGGACGATATATTCCTTGCCTTCCAGGCGTAATCGTCCCGCTTCTTTTGCGCCCTGCTCACCATTGCCGGCCACATAATCCTCGTAGGCAATTACCTCTGCCCGGATGAAGCCTTTTTCAAAATCAGTGTGAATCTCTGCTGCCGCCTTTGGTGCGGTAGCCCCGATCCGGGTGGTCCATGCCCGCACTTCTTTTTCGCCGGCGGTGAAAAAAGTTTGCAGACCGAGCAGCGTATAACCGCAGCGAATGACACGATTAAGACCAGGTTCATTTAGCCCAAGATCTGCGAGAAATTCTACTTTATCCTCGTCGTCGAGCTGCGCAATCTCTGCTTCTATGGCGGCACAAATAATAACGATCTCTGCACCTTCGGATTTCGCCAGGGCGGCGACTGCGTCGACATGCGGATTGTTGTCGAATCCGCCTTCATCCACGTTCGCGACATACATGACCGGTTTCCCGGTGATCATGTGCAGGTCCCGCAACCGCTCCCGATCGTTATCATCGAGATCCAGCGTACGCAGCGGGTAGCCTTCAGCCAGGTGGTCACGAACGCGCTGCAACGCATCGCGTAGTGCAACGGCCTCTTTCTCGTTGGTTTTGGCGTTTTTCTCGGCTTTGTACAACTGCTTCTCTACAGATTCGAGATCGGCAAGCGCGAGCTCCGTATTGATCGTTTCAATATCGTCAACCGGGTCGATGGATCCGGAAACATGCGTCACATCATCGTCCTCGAAACAGCGCACGACATGCGCAATTGCATTGGTCTCCCTGATGTTTGCGAGGAACTGGTTGCCAAGTCCTTCACCTTGCGAAGCCCCTTTGACCAAGCCAGCAATATCCACGAATTCCATCGTTGTCGGGATGATCTTCTGCGGCTTCACTATTCCGGCGAGGATATCGAGCCGAGGATCCGGCACAGGAACGATCCCAACATTCGGTTCGATGGTGCAAAAGGGGTAATTTTCAGCCGGAATCTCAGCCGCGGTCAACGCATTGAACAGCGTTGATTTCCCAACGTTCGGCAGGCCGACGATGCCACATTTTATTGCCATATCGAGAGTTTCTTTTGAATGCGTTTAATCTGATTTATTCGTATGGAGTTTTTTCATCGCCGCGTTCAGGCCATCTTCGACCAGGAGCGACACAACGTCCGCAGCATCGTTAACGTTTTGCATGATCGCCGCTTCGACATCACTCGATGCTTTCTTGAGAACGTAAGAGGTAACCTTGTCCTTTTGCCCGGGGTGGCCAACACCCAGTCGCAGCCGCAGAAAATCGCGCCCGCAATGCTGAATGACGTCGCGTAACCCATTGTGACCACCATGTCCGCCGCCGTCTTTCAACTTTACCGTTCCCGGCGGCAGATCGATCTCATCGTGCGCAACCAACAGCTGCCTGGCGTTCAATCGATAGTAGTCAAGCACGCCACGTACCGGTCCGCCGCTCAGGTTCATATAACTCTGTGGTTTCACGAGCCAGACGTCATGACCAGCGACATCGACTTTGCAAACATCCGCGTCGAAGCGCTTTTCGTATTTGAAAATTGCTCCGGCACGCCGTGCCAACTCGTCGACGAACCAGAAGCCCGCGTTGTGCAGCGTTCGTTCGTGACGTTCCTCTGGATTGCCAAGCCCGGCGATCATTGTGACGTGATTATTCATAGCAACACTATGGTAGCGCTTCAGGCCAAATCAACAAAAAGGCCGCCACGAAGGGCGGCCTTTCTATGCTCAACCTGACTCTGTTAGCTCTCCTCGGAGCCACCTTCGCTATCAGCGTCAGCGTCAGGTGCTTCTCCATCTTCGCCTTCAGCAGCGTCCACACCGTCGGCAGCTTCATCCTCTTCTTCCTCGATAGCTGCGACCTTGATAATTTGGATAGAAACGATCGCCTGATCGTGCTCGGGCCCCTGAGCAAGCTCGAGTATTTCAACGCCGTCGGGAACCTTGATATCCGATAAATGCAACATCTCGTTGAGCTCAAGCTCAGCGACATCCACCTCGAAGTACTCCGGAAGGTCTCTGGGCAGGCAGCTGACTTCAACGTCAGTCATCAGCCTGGAAACAGATCCTCCACCCTCTCTGACGCCCACAGCAGATTCAGTATTCATATAGTGAATAGGCACATTCATGGTGATCTTCTCGTCGGCGACAATGCGCTGGAAATCCATATGCAAAACTCTGCGCTTGGCAGGATGGCGCTGGATATCCTTGACGATGGCGGCCTGGCTTTTACCGCCAACCTTGATATTCAGGATGCTCGAATAGAACGATTCGTTCTCGAGTTGTTGCAGCACGCGATTGTGGTCGAAGGCCAGTTTTCTGGGCGCACGACCGGCACCATAGATGATTGCAGGAACTTTTCCTTCATGACGCAGGCGGCGGCTCGCACCTTTCCCCTGGTCTTCACGAATTTCCGCAATCAGATCGAAATCTTGACTCATTTGAGTTCTCCGATAACTGATTGATTGTGAAGCCGTTTTAGGCTTCCATAAAAAATCCCGATCGCGACCAACCGGGCATGGGGCGCGAATAGTAGCCCAAAGGCGCATGACCCGCAATGCGGCCTGCGAAAATTGCGGTCTGAGTCTTTTCGCGGCGGTGAATTCAGCCGTGGAAGGTTACAGCGTTAGTTCGTTATCCTGATTTATGTCGAGCGGATCACGACTCCGATTCTGCACTTTCGGTGTCACCATCCTCGGTGCCAACTTCTCTCGGTTCCGGCATCGGGAGAGGAGCCGCCGGTATCTTCGGCTTGCGTTTGCTCGCATTTCTCATCGCGTCGGCCTGCACTTTGGAAACTCGTTGATGTATGCCGAGCCAACATTTCGGAATCGGGCGCACGTCCTCCCAGGCGCCGGTCAGTCCGGCGATGCCATCTCCCTGGCACATCTGCCCGTCACTCGAGTTATAAGAAAAGGTGCCGAGTCGCTTCAGGCCGTGGCACGTATTGCGCAGCACATTGTGATAAATCCTGCGGGCGCTCATGTAAATAAGAACATTCCTGTCGTCGAGTATTCGAATGCGGCTAATCCTGCGGGTAGGAATACAGGTCCGGGTTTCCAGCTCCACTTCGGGTTCCACTTCGATCTCGAATTCCTGGGCCTGAGATGGTGCGAAACACGCCAAAGCCGTGAACGACAAAGAAACTATCGTCATTGTTCGAGTCACGATCATCTCAGCTCCCGTTCTATTGTGTAAAAGCAGACTATGCTCGGTTGGACCCGTCAGGAACATCCATTGTTCCATTAATTGCCTCGTATTAAGCCCGAAATGCCGGCAGTTATTGCAAAGCGATGCCAGGGAGGGCATTTCTGGTGCTCGCAATTCTTGCCAGCGGCCGGGCCGAAATCGAAATTCGAGCGGTACGCACAACCACATTTGGCGAGAGGCGGATTCAAATCCAAAAGTTTATGACCCATTCGACACGAATAGCGGGCGCCCAATGCGTGACAAGATAAACTGCGAATTCGTCCATTTGCTTGTTAATTTCGTGGAGCGCGAATAAAAGTCAGACTCTGTAATTTTGCGATCCTAATAGCCTTGGCAGCGATAGGTTTAAACGCCGACCTCGGCAACGCAGAAGAAGGCCTGAGCTTGTCGGCGTCACGGGATGAGTGCGCGATGTCTGCCCAGGAAGTCGTCGAGCAGATTTTGGACCTGTTATATGTGAAGAAAGAAGTGCACCTGGCCTTTGAAACCTGGGTTCATTCGGATCATATCCAGCACAAAGCGACTCTTCCGGACGGCCGGGAGGCGGTCATTACCTTTCTTGAAAAATTGCTCGAACGTTTCCCAGATCGAATCTTCACGATCCACCGAATCATCTCCTCAGGGGATCTGGTTGCAGTGCACTGTCATAGCCAGGCGAATTCGGAAGACCCGGGGTATGCCGTTGTCGACATCTTTCGAGTTGAAAACTGTCGCATGGGGGAGCATTGGGACATTGTGCAAGCAGTGCCAATCCACTCCGAGAACGACAACTCGATGTTTTGAAGTTTCGGCGTTGTCTTCTTTCTTTGAAGTCGTCCGGTTATATAGGGTAGGCCCGCCGGCAGGCGGCTACAGCCTGACTGTTGACAGTTTCGAAAGGAACCATTACCTGGCCCTGCAAAGTAGTTAGGAATTCTACCCGACTGCCTCGGTAAGCAGCATGAATACGCCTCGTGTAAAATGACGCTATGGCAATAGAATCAATCGCCGATGTTCTGAACAGAAGCTGCCACTGCATCAACGTCGATCCGCAAAAGTTGCGGAAGTCACTGGATGAGCGGTTCGGCGAACCTGGCTCTTATCGTCGTCTGCGCGAGACGCACCCCAATCTGCTTGCTGATTCTCCGGTTTTTGTTGGGCGCGAGCACATCGCAAAAATGCAGGACGTTATTGACGCCATCGAGCATGTGGTCACGCTCGAGGCATACCAAAAGCAGGTCCTTAAGTCGGCGCCAGATATTGCCGCGGTTGCAAACGGTCCGCATGGCGTGTTTTTTGGCTACGACTTTCACCTGACAAAGGAGGGTCCACGGCTAATAGAGATTAATACCAACGCCGGGGGCGCGCTGTTGCTGCAGCATGTTGCCGCAGCCCAGAAAGCGTGTTGCCGCGAAGTCGGTGATTTTTTCGTGGGTCCGCAGGGTCTCGATCACGTTGAAAAGGCGTTTGTCGACATGTTCCGTGAAGAACTGCGCGCGCAGAAGCCGACTGGCGAACTTCGATGTATCGCAATCGTGGATGAAGAGCCCCTGCAACAGTACCTGAGGCCTGAATTCGAATTGTTTCAACAAATGTTTGCTGGTCATGGGGTCGAGGCCATCATTGCGGACCCCGGCGACTTTGCTCTAAGTGACAACCAACTGCTTGCACAAGGTAAAACCGTGGACCTGGTTTATAATCGGCTGACTGATTTCTACCTGCAGTCGGAAGCTGTTGCTACTCTTCGCGTGGCTTTTGAAACTGGTGCTGCCGTATTTACGCCCAGCCCACGCACCCATGCACTATATGCAGATAAACGGAATCTTACTGTGTTTGGTGACAAAGACACTCTGCGGCAGATGGGCGCATCCAGCGAGGCCGTCGAGACCCTGTCAAAGACTATCCCGCGCACGGTACTCGTGAATCACGACAATGCGGACGAACTCTGGTCCGGCAGGCGCCAGCTATTTTTCAAACCGGTGTGGGGGTTCGGCAGCCGCGGCACCTACAAGGGTGCCAAATTGACGAAAAAGACATGGTCGTCAATCCTGCAGTCGGAATATGTCGCACAGGCGTTGATCGACCCCGGCGAGCGACTGCTGCTTGCAGATGGCGCTCATCGCTCGATGAAAGTCGACATCCGTTGTTACGCCTATCGGGGTGAAATGCAGCTGCTGGGCGCGCGCATGTATCGGGGGCAGACGACCAATTTTCGCACGGACGGAGGAGGCCTGGCCGCGGTGTTCACGACGCCCTGAGTCATCCGCGGCGCCGCGGTCACCAGCCGTGAGTTTCCCGCCCTTCAAGTAGTCCGATAGCACGGCGAGAAGTTACGCCCAAATGAGTCCAATTCAACGTCCCTACCCGTGTTTTACGGTCAGGCAATACTCGCAAGTCACGAAATGACGTCATTTCTGACTTATGCCGACCAATGAATGCTATGCGCCGGCGGGCTTTCGTCTAACCGAACAACAGCATTGCGCCCATTGCCCAATCGTCTGCGCGGGTGGAGTTTCTCAGAGCATTAAATCGATTCGACATGAGATGAGAACACGGCGCCAGCCAGGTTTGAGTCTGCTCCCCTGGCGGCAGCTATACGGGCCGGTCCGGTCAGCAAACTCTGCAGCTAATTCCCTTTCGGTTTTCGTTGCCACACGTACGATCTTCGTTCCTGCCAGCTTCCATCCGGCAGAATGTCGTAAGACGTGCCAACATTGCTGCTCGCATGATGCTCGGTTACGTGACCCACTTCGCGTAGGTTGCCGGCTGGACTGTAAAAGATCTGCTCAAGGCGATCTTTATTATCGCCATCCGGCGTGAGCGTCCCGGTACCGAATGTGCCGTCGGCGCCAAACTGCTGAACATAGGCGCTCTGATCTCCGGAATGCCAATACATTCGAAACTCCCACAACGTGCGAACCTCTTTTCCGTCGATCATGCCGTACAGCCGCCCTATAGCGCTTTGCCTACCTATGCCCCAATTCCACTCCATCACATACGTGTCGAACAGCTCACTGTCGCTTTGATAGGCTGAGTTATCGGCGGCCCAGATGCTGTCTCCGGGCGCCAGTCGCTCAAGATTCTCCTGGAACCAGTCGGGTGGCTCAGCCGAGACGTCAAGTGAAACGGATACAATGGCTAATGTGAGAACTCGTGAAAACAACATTTGTAGTTCCTGGTTTTTTTGTCGATATTGATTTCGACCGAAGTTGGCCTGGAAAAGTTGCGCCCTATGAAATATAGCCGGCCATCAGCGTTCGGTCACCGGCCACACTAATTACACCGCGCCACCCGATGAGCATCCAATAGATCAGATTATCAATCTTCGAGGTCCCATTCATAGAGCAGAAACTGTTGCGCAGCTTCGACCTCCGCAATCGAGCCGAAACAGGCCTGGGCGGCATGATTATCGATATCCGTCCCCAGCCATGCAAAACCGCAATTTCTGTTTTCGGCTGCATCCAGTAGCGCTTTGACCAGGGCTCGGCCGATGCCATTTTTTCTGTAGGGTGGCGCGACACCGACTTCATTGATCCACAGCTGCGGCTGCTTGTCCGGGTGGAAGTATTCGACTGCGGACGCCATGCCAATGACGCTATCGCCAACCACGGCTATAAACATGATATGTCGCGCGTCTTCAAGAAAAGCGTGCAGCTGAGCGACATCAATCGGGTTGTCAAAAACCTCCGGCTTCACGCGCTCCAGTAGTCGGGCGTTTTCTGCCGTCAGGAGCTGAATGTCGTATTCCATCGAAGAAGATATCCGGACTATTGTTGTTCAGTCGAAATCGGCCCGCTGTTTTCGCCCGCCTTCATGCCTCGGCATGGCGACGTGATTTTTTTACTCACGGCATTATTGAAATTTGATCGTTTCCACGACGAACGTCAATTCCTGACCCATTAAATTGGCAGTAATTTGCCAACAACCTGCATCCGGAAAGTGGATACCCGTTAGCATTATCGGCGCCCCCAACGAAGATCCAAGCGCATTCGTCGGCCGGTCGACAATAACCCCGTGCGGGCCTCCGTGCAGGCTGTCTACCTTGACTGTAAGGTCAGACTCCTGGCCTGGCTCAGAACCAATACTCCACCAAGAAACCTTACCAGTTATTCGGGCCCCGGGCTTGGTGGTGGACCAGATACCATCTTCAGGCAAGATTGTGGCCAGTGACTCACTGCCGTACCAGGTTGACACCTGCGGCCACGGCTCTGCAAAAACCCTGTCAGAGCCGAGTGTCACGGGACACGTCACTTCGGGTTGCGCACCAATGTATTGCGAAAAGACGGCAAAACCGAGTGCAATAAAAGGCGCTATGACCGTACGTTTCACGACGGCACCTGCAGCTGAAGACCTGCTCAATGCACTATTATAGGCGACCAATTTCACGTGCTGCGCCGTTCGTCGACATCCGCTAATAGATTATTGCGTGATAACCGGCGTCAGTGACGATCACAGACCGTATGTCCGTCACAAATTCGGATCAGGATCCCGCGTGTTTTCGTTGCCGTCAATGACGAAGATTCGGGCTTCAGACGACGCATGACGGAAAGCCCGCGCATCCACGTAGTCAGGATCTTCGTACCAGTCAAGGATGGCCTGCCGTGACGGAAACTCAAGAATGACCATTCGGTCGTTGTACTTTTCACCTTCGACAGTAAGGATATCGCCTCCGCGCGCGAGAAATTTGCCGCCATATTTTCTGACGATGGGCGGTGTCCGATCCGTATATTTTCGGTACGTATCGTGGTCAGATATCGACATCATGGAAACAACGTATGCAGTCATCGACGTTACTCACTAAGTTCGCAAAAAAACCAGAATAAACCAACGGCAGTAGCATTTCGTTCGCTGAAAACCGGTCATAGTAATTCTACTCGATTGGTCGCGTGTAAAGTTGATTTGCCAATCCGGATGCAGGTTTGCTCGGCGTCATCCCGGAACAATGGTAAAACTGTCGTTTCAACACTCTGTGTTAACTGGTTTTCGGCCGGCAGCGATCTGAAGGCTGGAATGGAAGACTGGCAGTCGAAACGTCGACGTTACTCAACGGGCAAGGTCACAATTTTAGCAGCCGGAAGGCATCGATCTACAGAAAGTGGATGGCAACCTGATGAACGCATCATCCATCTTGACAGCGCTGAAAAAATTCGACCCAACGTGGAAGCTGAAAGCTTATTGGATAAGCGCGGTTTCCCCTCCATCACGTTGGCGAATGTACGCCATGAATTTGATCGCTGTGTCCGCAAAATGGCGCCGAACCGCTCACGGATTAAGAGGCGCTGTATCGAATGACCAGAACTGGCCTGGCAAGGGTCACGGGCGGCTCTGTCAACGACAGGGACTGCTCTGGCAGGATATTTCGCGTAACGGATTCGAACCTTGCGGTTCTCCGGCCTGCCGAAGATGCTGCTCGCAATCAATCCATTAACAAAACGCCGGCGGATTGCTCCATCGGCGTCTCTGCTAATCGTCTCGAAAATCTGCTCTATATTGTGAATTTCACTCGCGAATCACACTTAGTTTGCGCCAAAGTTGTAGCGAAACTGAGCGCCCCACATTCTCGGTGCACCAACGTGGACGATGGTAATCCCCGGCGCGGAATTTCTGAGCGGATTGAGCGTATTTGCTGTGAATGCAGGCTCGTTGTTTTCCTTGTACGGGAAAATTGTATTCGCCGTGCCACCTGCCCAGCCGTTGCCAGACCGAACGTATTCCTCATCAAAGCAGTTGCTGCAAAACAGTGAAACTTCGTAATCGCCATTCTCCGAGATCCACTTGATTCGGGCATTGGCCAGGCCGTAATCAGGGATATACAAAGTCGTGCTGTCCTGCGGTGATGTAGCGTGCTCATCGGTGAACGCATAATCGAGGCTGGTAACGATGCTTGCGCCACTGGACAGTTCCGAGGTTAATCGTAAACCGGTGTTCCAGCTTAAATCCGGCGCTGCACTAAACGGGGACGCAGTCGTAACACCGGCAGACGGGTTTGTTATCTGGTCCCATTTGGCATCCAGTATGCCGACGCCGATATTCCAGACCAGGTTGTCGGTCAAGGCCGCCATGCCATCGAATTCCCAGCCGGTAATTTTACCGTCGCCGACATTTGTCGTACATCGATTGTTGCAAATCGGCGATGTTGTCACGGTGATCTGCTTATCCTGGTAGTCCATGCTGAACGCAGTAAGATTTGCCCTTACACGACCGCCAAATAATGTCGTTCGCACTCCGATCTCACTGCTATCGAGCTGTTCTTCCTCAAATGGCGTGTTGATGTCCTGCACGCTGTCGTTCGTGCCACCGGCTTTGTAGCCGCTGGAGAACGAGCCATAGAACATCACGTCATCATTGGCACGATACTCAAGTGCAATACGAGGTGTAACTGCATCGAAGGTGTCACCGCCGGAGACACCGGCATTGGAAATACACGACCCCTGCACTGATGGATCGCAGGTACCGCCTTCGTACGTCGGCGCAACCAGGTCGGCCAGACCCAGGTCATCGGCCAGCCGGTCGAGGCGCTCATCCCACATCGCAACCTGGCTGACGGAGTAGTTCTTGTCGTCTTCCGTATAGCGCACGCCAAGTGTGAGCGAAAAGGCATCTGTAAATGCGTACGTTCCCTGTGCGAATATGCCGAGACTGTCCGTTTCCTGCAGCGCCGTGTCATTCAGCATCAACGCCCCGTAACGGGCGGTCGACCTGCCATCCCGATCTGCGAATTCGTTTACACCGTTCTCCTCGCTGGAGAAATACACTCCGGCAACCCAATTGAGGCGATCGTCCATGTGTAATCCATTGAATTGAAATTCCTGCGACCAGAAATCGACAGTCGTTTCGGCGTAGTCATCGAAAAACGTTGTCGCGTGCGCCACATCGTCAGGATCGCGAAACGCCGTGGAGTCCATCTTCCTGTAACCCGTTATAGATCGCAGCGATGTTTGGTCGCTGATCTCGTAACTGAAGTCCAGCGACAGTCCCGTGCTCTCGTTATCGGTGAAAGGTATGAGGCCGGTGCCGGCAACCTCGTACAGGCTGTTCGGAATCTCCGCCGCGTACTCCATTGCGGTACCGCCCCACTGGTTGTTCCACGCCGCTATTGAGCTGGAACTGGGACTCGCCGGATTCGGTGGCCCGCCCGGATTCGGCAGATCGGTGGTGGTATTGAAGTTGTAGTAATCAATCAGCTTTACTGCGCCGTTGTTGTCGGAGGACACCGAAAAATCGGCGCGCACATCAACGGTTAGCCGGTCTGAGGGTTGGTACCGGAGTTGCGCCTGGAAAGCACGTGCGTCCTGATTTCCAAGATCGACGTTATCCGCCAGTCGTTTCACGTAGCCGTCGCGTTCCATGCTGGCGGCCGATACACGCACAGCCGTCGTTTCAGAAAGCACCGCGTTGAAGGCACCCTTGACGTTAATTCGTTCGTAATCGCCGATCGTCACATCAACGTAACCATGGTTGCCGTCCAGATCCGGTTTTTTCGTGATGTAGCGAACGGCACCGCCCGTACTGTTCTTGCCAAAGAGCGTCCCCTGTGGCCCGCGCAACACCTCTACCCGTTCGGTGTCCACGAATTGCAGGAAGCCTACCTGCGGTCGGCCATAGTAGACATCGTCAATGTAGATTGCGACGCCGGGATCGAGGACCGGGCTGATGCGTGCTTCGTTGACGCCACGGATGGAAAACTGCGCAACTTCCGAACCACGTCCGGTTCCGGAACTGACCATTGCATTTGGCACGAAATCCATCATGTTGACAGGATCACTGATGCCAAGCTCGTCAAGTCGTTCCGGCGAGAACGCGGTAATCGATACCGGCGTATCCTGAATACTCTGCTCACGGCGTTGCGCAGTCACGATGATTTCTGCCAGCGCGTCGGCGCCGTCTTGCTGCGCACCTGCCGGCGATACGAACAGCATCGAAACGCCGAGTGTGCCTGTGAGCATTACTGTCATTGGTTTTGGATTCATGCATTCCCCCCCATGTTAAAACACTTCGATTGTTGTTCTCGATGAGGCAATCAGGTTGTTCTTGCCAAGCGTCATCGAGCTACCCGTGTCAGCCTACATGGCGGCTGAACGTACACGCCAGTGTTGTTGCGCCATGCGGAATCAGAACGGTCGGACGCCAAATCCTATTAAAAACAGATGTTTACAGTGCCGGCGTTCTGAGTCGTTGCATTATGTGCAACAAATCATCGCATTGGCAACTGCGGCTTCGCGGCTGACGTACGGCCGCGAGTGACGATGTCGGTCGGTGCAGTCCACGGCATCTGCGAAAAGAACGCTTTACCGGCATAGTTGATTGGTCTTATTGTGGCATTGCCTGGAACACGATCTGCAAGCAGAAGGAAAACTATCTTGCCAAATAAGCTCTCGAAAATATTTTCCAGTCTCAGCATATTTGCTGTGATTATTGTATCAAGCGCTCTTGCTGACGATACCCTGGAGGAGTTTTCGAAATTCCAGAACGCGGCCTCGGACAGTTACGCGGTCGACCCGGAATCTGTTGCGGCGTTCTACCAGCGATCCTATGCCTTCTGGATTCAGAATGCGGTCGACTACAACGCTAATCCAGACAGGTATAGCAACGTCATTGCAACCTATCATCGCAACCAGGATAAGTTCCGGCGGGACCGGAAGATCGATCTGGATCGATATGAAGACACGATTGAGCGGTTTCGTCGCTTCGACAGTCGCAATACCTTACCGAAGAAGCCGGTGTTATTTGTCGGCAGCTCGAGCATCGTATTCTGGGAGACTGCATTGGCGTTTCAGCACGTCCCGGTGATTAATCGCGGATTCGGCGGTGCCAGCCTGCCCGAAGTACTGCACTATTATGACGATGTCATCAGGAAACACTCGCCTGCAGTGGTCGTTGTTTACTGTGATATCGATGTAGAAAACGGTAAGTCGCCTGAATTTTCGGTCAACGCGTTCAAAGACCTGTTTGGCCGCATCCACACAGATTTTCCCGCAACACAAATCATTTTCCTCGCGATGAAGCCCACCTTGATCGATGACGTATTGGGGAAAAATGTCAGACGTAACAAGAAAATTACAAACCAGATGCTCGCTGAGTACAGCTCAACGCAGGACAACCTGCATTTCGTTGATATCAGCACAGTAATGTATGCCGATGAAACAAGGCTCAGGGCTGAGATTTTCCTCCCCGATGGCATGCATTTGAATTCTCTCGGGTATGATCTCTGGAACCCGATTGTCGGCAAAAAGATTCAGCAGCTAGGGTCCTGGAACGACTGACAAGATCGCTTTTTCGGGAAGCAGATTGTGAAAGGTGCAGCAACGGCTCCAGGGCACGCAGTTTCAGTCTGGCTGATCCTGATAGCGGAGCGTTTCGCTCCTCGTAAACACTGCAGAACCGCAGACTGAATTTATGGCAATCTCTGGATCATATCGAGAGAAAGCTGGGCATTCTTGATAGCCCATGCCGATTTGCCACTTGCGACCCGCCGGACGTTGCCAATACGGACAGGTTTGTCGCTGATCGAAGCCGGCAAAGAATTAACAGGGGAATTCGAATTATGCAGTCATCCCGTCAAACCACGTGCTCGCCTGTCATGAGCACAAACGCTGTTCGTGCGATCGCAGTAAAATTCGCACGCTGTATCGTCGTGATATTAGCCGCCGTCTTCACCAGCGCGCATCATTCTCATTCAAGCCTTGACAGAAACAACATCCAAACGCATCGGGGTACGGTTACCAAGTACGACTGGCGCATGCCACATGTTTTCATCAAGGTCATGGCGCCCAATGCCGCCGGAAAAGTTGTGGAATACAGTATCGAGGTGCTGCACCCTCCTGCGATGATCGAGCGCGGCTGGAGCAAAACGTCACTAAAGCCCGGTGACCAGATAACCTGGCAAGGTGCAGCCGACAAAAATCCCAATCGCGCTTATTCCGGCCTGAATTGGCTGGAAAAGTCCGATGGCACACGGCTCGAGATGGAAAAGCGAGCCGTAGAAATAATGCCGTCAACAGACTTCACCGGGCTGTGGGTAAGAGACCTGCGCGGCGGGCGACCGCACTACAAGCCACCGTCAGACTGGCCGTATACGAAGCGCGCGCAGGAGTTGGTAGAAAACTTCGACGAAAGTCAAAACCCGCAGGTTTCCTGCAGGAACCCCGGCCCGCCGAAGGCGACTTTGTTGCCATACCCAATGAAAATTATAAGACCGGATGACAAGACCATAGTGTTCGACTACGAGCTGCGTGATAAACAGCGAACGATCCATCTCGATCGCGACCATCCTGCCGGAGTGCCCTCGGCAATGGGGCACTCTGTCGGGTGGTTTGAAGGCGACGTCCTGGTCATCGAAACCACGAACTTCGTTGCCGACCGATGGGGCTCTCACACCGGCGTCGATTCAAGTAACCAAAAACACCTGCTGGAGCGCATCAAGATCGCGGCAGACGGACTGGCGTTGGAGTTTCAGATGACGCTAACCGATCCGGAATACCTGACGGAGCCCGTCACCATCGACTATTACATGGCAAAAATTGCGGATCGGGAATTGATCAACGTAGGCTGTACGCTGGAAAATGCCAGGCTCTACCTGGAGGCAGGCATGGGTGGCAGTAATTAAGCGAAGGACTTGCACCAACGAAACGCCATTCGCGCCAAGCTTGGCGGGCGACTGTAAGATTCAGGAGAAGGTAAAAATATGAACTCTCGTAAACACTTGTTTGTACTGACATTGGCACTTGGACTATTCGCAAGAATCGCCATAGCCCATCACTCGGCCGTCGTTTTCGACGAAGCGGCATCGGTCCAGAAGACCGGCGAGGTTACGCAGTTCATCTATCGCAACCCACATATGATTATTACGTTGAATGTGGAAAGCGAGGCCGGCGAAACCGAGGAGTGGAAAATTGAGGGTCAGAGCATTGCGGCAATGCGTCAGCATGGTTTCGATCGCGGCTCTCTCAAAGTGGGCGATGTGGTTACGGTCAAGATGCATCCCTTGAAAAGCGGTAACCCAGGCGGTCTGATCCAGGGAATGATCGGGGCAGATGGCAGGTCTTACTCCATGGACGATTCAGGTGCTCCGGAACAAAGGCGGCAGGTCTATCCTGCATTAATGCCCTGGGAACCACCGCCCGAGGATGAGACATGGCAGATGCGGGAGAAGAAAACGCGGCCACCACAATTGCCGATCGTGTCAGACGGCACCGCTGCGGGAGACGCATCGGCGACCGGCGTTACGCCCGGCGCTCTTGACCCGGACAACCTGGCACGGGAGCGTCCTCCGGCTCCCTTCGATGTGACGGGTGTCTGGCAATTTCGCGGTGAAGACGAATGGCGTGCAAATTACGGGTCCTTCGAATTCAAACCAGGCCCCGAATTCACTGCAAAGGGCAAAGCGTTTCACGATGCGTACATGGAAGCATCGAAAAAAGGCGAACGTTACGGCGACCCGACGGCACTTTGTTATCCGGCGGGCATGCCACGACTCATGACACGCTATGGCTCATTAATGATGACCCAGTTTCCAACCGCGATATTCATGGTGTCGCGCCTGAACAATGAGTATCGCGTGATCTTCCTGGACGGTCGCGAGCGCGTGCCGGAGGGCAAACTCGATCGAAACTGGGGCGGCGAATCGCTGGGTCATTGGGAAGGCGACACACTGGTGGTGGAGACCACCGGCTTCACCGACGAGAATCACCTGATCCAGGCTGGCGTTATCACAGGAAGTCAGTTGAAAATTGTGGAGCGTATGCAAATGATTAACGACGGCAACACGTTGGTTACCGAGTTCACGTTTACCGATCCCGAGCACTGGGTGGGTGAGTGGAAACATGTCAAGTTTCGCGATCGGGTGTTGCGCTCAGACGTTCGCGAAGCCAATTGCATTTACAAGGACAATTTGTCACTGCCTGGTATGGGCAACTGAAGTAATACAGTCAATTTTAAATTGCCAAGATTCTCTGCGAGCGCCTTCCGGCGTGAGGCCCCGGGCGGACTAGGTACCTGGTACGAATTGCGACGGTCGTTGGTCATGAGCGCCGGATACCTGCTCGTGGCCGTATTGCCGAAACGAAGGGCGAATGGCGTATTCGAATGGCTCGCCAAACGCCAGCGCGCCAAGTTCCTGGCTCGTGTCGAACGCGACCCAATTGTGGCAAGAATGCAGACCCTCTTGTCAGGCATTTGCTCGGACTTAGGGATTCGCGCATCTGCCGAGGAGTACCAGCAGCTCCGTTCGGAAGACCTGTGGGGGCGATGGCAGGCAAGCTACCGGTCGGATTGGGATGTACGAACGGAGGTCGTGGGACTCGAGCATGTTGCTAACGCTCAGGACCAGGGGAGAGGCGTTGTATTCTGGGGGATGTCTTTTTGCGGCACGTTGTTTCCCAAGATTGCGCTGAAGAATGCCGGTATTGCACTGACCCAGCTGTCTTCGGCGGACCACGGTGCATGGTATCCGCTAACCCTGTTGGGAAAATGGGTCGCCGGGCCGTTACATTGTCTGCCGGAAGGCCGTTACCTCGCCGAGCGTATTCGAATGCCCGTCGATGGCAGTAACAAGTATCTCTTTCGAGTCGGCAAAGTCCTAAAGGGCAAGGGCTGCGTTTGGATTGCCGGAGAGCGCACCCGTGCCAAGAAGCTTGAATGTGTGGAATTGCTGGGCCGCGAAGCGTGTTTTCCTGTCGGGGCGCCCTTACTGGCGCGACGCTACAATGCGGCGCTGCTTCCCGTGCACACAGAACGATTGGGACGCTTTCACTACCGGGTCGTTGTCGAAGCTCCACTCGACCTGGACCATGATTTGGACCGCGATGAAATGGTCAAAGGAGCGGTAAACAACTATTCGAACAGGCTGGAGGCGCGGCTCTGCGCCAAACCCGGCGACTGGGATTGGAATCATCTGTGGGTCAAGAACCTGGCATCGAATCGTTCAGAAAACTGAAAGTATTATCTTCATACCAGCAAAACACGGGGTAAGAATTCTTTATTGATCATTCGCACCCCGCTTCTCGGGAACAAAAACGCGCACGCACAGATTCCAATACAGTTTGATGGTTGGCAACGGGTCATTCCATACGAAAGTAGTGTGATAATCGGCGCGCATAAAGTTGCTCAAAGCCTGCGCAAGCCAGGCGAACGTTTGCCGCATCCTGGTTTCCCCATTTATTCTCGCCTTGCGCAGGCCAAGCAGATCTCCGTGTAGCCAGTTTTGCGAGCGATTGACTGGATAGCGCGCGTCACAGTCCGACAATTCTCCCTTATGCGCCTTGACCGATGCTGCGAGCATATCGACACCACAATTTACGGCGAGGCCAATCGTTGATCCTGCTCTCGGATTCGCTTCGAGAAAATAGCTGTTGCCGGACTCTCCGTCCCTGAGAAACTGGATGAGTGTCAGTCCGGTGTAGTTCAACTCAGCGATCAGCCTTTCGCAATATTCCCGGTGTTCGGCGGTCGGAGGAATGGAGCGGTCGAAAACACTGTTGCCGGCATAGTCGATTTGGTCTGTCCTGAGAATTTCGGATTCAAAATACAGGCGAATCTGTCCGTTCACGGCGACAATATCGCAATTGTGCCGCCGACCTCTGATTTCGTTTTGCACAATGATATCGTCCTGCCCGGATGGCCAGTTTGCGACTAATTCAGCAAGATCGGTGGCGGTGCGAATGAAAATACATTTCTTGCCGAGCAGCAATGACGTTGAGTCAGAGGCTTTCGCAATGACCGGGAGACCCAGATCGTCGACAGCATCACGTAGGCCCGCTACAGAATTAACGGTCCGGGTATCGGCTACAGGCACCTGGCATTTATCCGCAACCCAGTATGCACTCGGCTTGTCCAGGCAGGTGTACACAATCTCGTTGTCTGGCATCGCAACCGTCACGCCACCAGGTAAACCAGCCCTGATAGCAGCCAGCCCGCGGACGGAGTTTTCACCCACAGGAAAGATCAGGTCGATATGGGCGTTGCTGGTTAAGAAGTCTGACAGCGCAACCTTGAATGCCGCTGCGTCATCGACGATATCCGGATGTAGCCAGGTCGACGTTACGCATCTGGATGCGTGAACGAATCCCCTCGCCAGATCATCACGTGTAACGCCGAGGGTAACCGTGTAATTCAAACGCGCCAGCGAGCGCACAACGGTCAGCGTGTGTTCATGGCAATCCAGCACAAGTGCATGCTGAGACATTAGAAGAAAAGCATTCTCATGCCGGTTCTAACTGTCGATGTGAGCCATACAGTCATGGCAACTCCCGCCCTGCGTTTCCCCAAGCATAGGGGACGACAGCGTCGCAAACCTGATCCGCGTCACGAGTTTCCAGGTTTGCCAGTGTCTGATCGATAAAACCGTGAGCCACTACCGCCTTGGATCGCTAAGCAGTCCCAAGTATGCCGCGACTGCGCGCATGTTCCCGTACGGCCTGTGCGGCCTCTTTCTTCGAATCGAAATCGATTGCGGGAGAACGCCAGGTGTACGTCCCGTCAGGCATTTCAAAGCGAACGACATGGCGATGAATGCTGGTGACAAATCGCCAGCCGATTGATGCGAATGCAACGACGACGATAATTAGCGGCCCGCTCTCGGGAGAGAAATCAGCGTAGTTTGTAACCAGGTAGAGCGTCAGGACCAATGCGGCAAGCACAAGCGCAATACCAACGACAATGCGGTAGTAGGCCGTCTCTTTCCTGTAATTAATGGAACGGCAGTCACTTGCGTCGAGGTGCTCCAGCCGGAAGTGTGTCATCTCACCCATATCACGTTTCAAAAACCAGATGTGTTCATCAGAAATGGCAGCCACGCTGCCTATGTGAGATGGGTATTCATCCTGATCAAGGAGCACAACGACAGATTCGCCCTCGATCTTGGATCGATTTACATGATGTTCATCCATACTGTTCCTGCACGACTTTTAAAACGAATTGCGATTAGATCAGTCAGTCGGCGGCAAGCAATTGACGACTGACTCCGAACAGGTAGACAAAAATAAGACATTTAACAGGCGTCGGACTATCAGTAGTTACCCAACTAGTATTTCGCCGCAAAGCAGCAATGCAATGAAAGCGCAAGCGGACTTGAAGAGAGGATTTCCGTCCTCCGGAGCCGCTTTTGTCAATCACTGCAACCCGACGATTGAATCGCGTCAGCTGCGGAAAAAATCCGCGTACGGATGAATGGCCGGCGCTCCGCCCGTGTGAAGGAAAACCACATCTCGCGGATTGTCGAGTATTCGACGCTGCAGCAGGTCCAGCATGGCGGACATACATTTGCCGGTGTAAACCGGGTCGAGGATTACACCTTCGTTTGCTCCGACGGTTCGTATGGCGGCGATTCCAGCATCAGTGGGTCGACCGTACCCCTCGCCAATATATTCATCGTTCACATAAATATCGTCATCTTTGATGAAGTTTTTGGCGATACCGGTTTCGTCGCAAATCATATTCAATACTTCCCGCGTGCGGGTTTCCAACCTGTCGCGGCGGGCGCTGACCGAAATACCGACGACGGCCGTGTCGGTATTGCCGAAATAACGGAGGCCCATCAACAGGCCGGCCTGGGTTCCACAGCTGCCGGTTGCGGTGAAAATGTGGCTCGGTCTTATTGCCATCTCTTGCCACTGACCGATTAATTCTCGCGCGGCATTCATGTAGCCGAGGCTGCCTATACCGTTTGAGGCACCGGCGGGTATGTTGTAGGGATTCCTGCCGGCGGAAGTCAGGTCGGCGAGCACTTTTTCGACGACCGGCCCGCGACCGTCGTCGGCGAAGTAGATATGGGCACCCAGCAGCTGGTCCATCAGGTAATTGCCACTACCCATCAATTCAGCCTTCATTTCCGGAACCGGGTTCGACAGGATTACGTGACATTCAAGACCGACCTTGGCGGCGCCGGAGCACGTTTGACGAACATGGTTTGATTGCAGTCCGCCCTGGGTCACGATCGCGCCAGATTTTCTATTCAGAGCTTCTGCCAGTGCGTATTCGAGCTTGCGAGTCTTGTTGCCCCCGTGCGCAAGCTCCATGACGTCATCGCGTTTAATGAAAAGATCAGGACCGCCAACCAATTTGGTAAGATTTTCCATCCGGTAACAGGCGGTTGGTAAATGGGTCAGGCTCATGCGTGGAATATCATCAAAAGCCACTTTGCTTCTGGGCACCGCTGCACAGCCGCCGATTGCGCCGGCAAGCGCTACCGCACCGGCGACTTTCATGAAATCTCTACGGTTCTGTTTAATCACGGTTTATCCAGGATTATTAAAAACTAAAGTGCTGTGGCCGTTGGCCGCAGGATTCGCTGCCTGCCGTAGTCCACAGCAACTCAGCAACTCTGATAGTAGCGTATTGAAGTCAGATATTGCGATCACTAATCATGCTGATGTCGAATTATCATGATACGGTATCGGCAGCTTCGGAAAAGTGCGGCGGGTGATTCACGATGTCTCCAAATCCCCTTATCGAATTGCGAGTCGGTGACGAAATAACTATCTCGCCAACTGATTTTCTTGAGCGCAGGTCGTTTATTATGGCTTTGGGCGGGGTGCTGCTCGGACTGGGGTCGGGAACCAGGTGTATTGCCGCTCCTGGCGACGATGTCACTTTCAAGGAATTCCTGGCCCGGGCGAATCCTCTTGCGCAGAGCCTCGTAGGCGACCAATCTGCCAGCGGCCAGGACAAATATCTCAGATCCATCGCTGCGCTCGCATCCGACCTCGCTGACGTGCCCGTTCCTGATAAGTGGAACAATACGAACCAGGGTGTGACGCCGGACTCCTACCGTATAGGATTCAATCCGGGGGGAGACCCATTCAGGGTTCTGCATTGGCGAATTGAACCCGGTGCGATATGCAGGCCACATGCACACACGTATGGAAACGTCCTGTCGATCGGGCTCGAAGGCACTGCACGCGTCAGCAACTACGAAGTGGTCGGTGTTCCCGACTACGAAGAAGAGGGCAGCTTTCTGGTCAAGCGAACAATTGACCAGCTGTTCAGGCCGGGGTCAATGAACCTCGTATCCCTCGAGAGAAACTATATTCACGGTTTTGTAGCCGGCAAAAATGGTGCCAGGGGCCTCGACATTACAACGCCACTGAAACCAAAGCCGGCTCACCCGACGCCCTATCTCACGATCGGAGACAGACCTGTTGATGAGTTAGCCGGAACCTATGAAGCGGCGTGGGAGTTCAGCGACTAGTCTGGTTTTGGGTTCTCACTTATTCAGGAAGCGTTGACTCCGCGTACGGATCCCGGTTGGGTGGCCGATTATCAGGACTGGCCGATGCGGGTCCACCGAGACCCAGCCGAGTCGGCACCGTTGCGTCGCTGATGCCTGCGATCGTTACATCCTGGCGTGCCACCACGTGCGCCAACAGCGTTTCCACGATTTCCGGATGTTTTGCGGCAAGATCGGTCCGCTCATACGGATCCTCACCGATTCTAAATAACTGAGGCTGCAGCTTGCCGCCGGCGGCGTCACTCATCTGTACAAGCTTCCAGCCATTCTCGAAAACCGCGGCCCGATAGTTTTGCCGGTCGTGCATGGTCAGAATGCGCAACCGGTCTGGGGTCGCCTGACCCTCGTTAATGGCTAACCATTGGTTTGTCCCGTCCAACGGATTGGGCCATTCGGGCTTGATTGCCAGGGCGTGTAGCAAGGTCGGTAGCAGGTCCTCCACCGTGATCATTTCTGCGAACCGTGACCCGGCAACGACACGGCCCGGCCAGCGCACTACGGCCGGAACCCGAATACCGCCTTCCCAGGTCGTGACCTTGCCACCGCGCAGCTCGCCATTGCTGGCGCCAAGTCGCGTTGAACCACCGTTGTCGCTCATGAACATGACGAGTGTTTCGTCGTAGAGACCTTCCGCATGTAATGCCGACAGAACGCGCCCGATGCCGCGATCCATCTCACTCACCATAGCTGCGTATGTCCGACGATTAGGGTCACTGATGTCGGCATACTCAGCGACTGCGGTCAACGGCGCCTGGAGCGGCGAATGTGGGGCATTGTACGCGACGTATAAAAACAGTGGCGCATTCGTGTCGCGCGACCTGATCATCCTGACGGCCTCATCCGTTATCAGGTTGGTCGAGTAACCTTCCTCGTCCAGGGTTTTCCCGTTGCGCTGCCAGTCGACGCCACGCCAGTAGGTGTGTTGTTCGTAGTTGATGAAGCCGCCCAGGTGCCCGTAAAAATGATCGAAACCGCGACTCGTCGGATGATACGGCAGCCTGTTCGGGCCGAGGTGCCATTTGCCGATGGCAAAGGTCTGGTATCCCGCGTCCTGCAGGTACTCGGGCAGCAATTTCTCCCGGAGCGGCAATCCCTTGGTAAACCAGGGTTCGAAAGGAATAAGCACGCCGGTGTTCAGCGGAGAACGGCCGGTCATTAATGCGCCACGTGTAGGAGAGCACGCCGGATGAGTATAAAACCGCTCGAGAGCCACGCCCTCGGCTGCCAGCTGGTCGATGGATGGCGTCCGAATTTCACTGCCGTGGTAACCGACATCTCCCCACCCCATGTCGTCAGCAACGAACACGACAAGGTTCGTT
>JAJFKP010000010.1 GCA_021773135.1 Woeseiaceae bacterium
AAACAAGCGTGGGAACTTAACGCTGACTGGCAACTTTTCGCGTCAGGCGGCGACCGGGTCGAGCAGTCGGGAAACCTGACGCCGGCAGGATTGCCAGGGTTCGTCGGCATCCCGGGCGACGACAGGCGGCTCATGGATCTCGCCGGGACGATTGAGAATGACGACCGGTTTCGAGCGCTGCATCGCATCGACAGGTTGTCCGTCGGCTACGCGTCGGAGAATGTTGTACTGCGCCTTGGGAGACAGGCCTTGAGTTGGGGCAACGGCTTGATATTCTCGCCCATGGATATTGTTAACCCGTTCGATCCAACAACTGTCGATACCGAGTACAAGTTCGGTGACGATATGGTCTACGGCCAATACCTGCTGGACAACGGTGATGACGTGCAGTTTAGCCATGTATTCCGTCGCGACCCGCTGACAGGCAATTCGGTTTCGGATGTTGCGACCACTGCGCTTAAGTACCATGGAATCCTGGGCGATGCCGAGATCGACCTGCTCATCGGACGCAGCTATGACGAGGCAACTTTCGGTATCGGCGGCAATAAAAGTATTGGCGGTGCAGTCTGGCGCGGCGATGTTGTTTTCTCAGACACGGTGTCTGGAAGCCGGTTTCAACTGGTCACGAACCTGAGCTACTCCTGGATTTGGGGCGGCAGGAACATGAGTGGTGTCGTCGAGTATTTCTTTACGGAATTCGGCCAGCAGAGCGGCCAGTACGACATTGTAAGTCTCGCGCAAAACACGGCGCTTACCAGCCGGTTGGCGCGAGGAGAATCGTTCACGCTTGGGCGGAACTACCTGGCTGGCGGCTTAACGGTAGAAGTAAATCCACTATGGCTGGTCACACCAAATCTGTTTGCCAACCTCGATGATGGCAGCGCTCTCCTGCAGGTCACTACGGTGTACAGCATAAGCGATAATGCAGAATTCGTGGGCGCTGTAAACTTGCCAATGGGTCCCAATGGATCCGAATTCGGCGGCATCAGCGGCGACCAGAACAATTTGTTCTATTCGACTGAGTGGTCACTGTTCGCGCAGGTGGCGTGGTATTTCTAGCAAGCGAACATCATCGTTCTAGCTGCAGGCGGCCACCGCCTGAATGCTTTCGACCAGCCGACCAAACTTGTTTTCGACAGTGGATCCGAATACCGGGTCCGGCCGATGCACAAAATTGGCCGCATCAATTTCAACGTGTCCTGAATTGATCATTTCATCGACACGGCGAAACAGGTCCAGTTCTTCCCACTGCATGTGCCCCCGCAGCGTGTTGACGTATCGCAGAGCGTCGGTAACGATTTTGTTTCGGTACACAGGGCTGCCGGCTGCGACCGCGGCCACGCTGTCACGCAGCGCCATACTCTGTTCGGCAATCTGCCGATGGTCGAGCGTGATTCTGTCAAACCCCTGCGACAGGTCAGGGCGAACTGCCTTCAGTTCCGCATACAGTCGATCTTCTTTCGGATGATGCACCGCATCGGGGTAGACAG
Organism: Woeseiaceae bacterium; assembly: GCA_021773135.1. Taxonomy (GTDB): domain Bacteria; phylum Pseudomonadota; class Gammaproteobacteria; order Steroidobacterales; family Woeseiaceae; genus SZUA-117. The sequence continues at coordinate 1,491 of JAJFKP010000010.1, forward strand.
TCATGTAATGCATAATATCTGTCATCAGGTCATAGTCCGGTTCACCACCTTCATAGATCCGGTTCGATTCGCGCTCAAGAAGATCGATCATGATCGCCATATTCCGATGATCGTTGCGAAGTTCTTCGAGGACTTCTGCGGCATTATTGCTCATGAGGGCGTTGTTTCCATGGGTCACTGAGTCGACAATTCGAGCCGTCAGTATCATCCGGGAATAACTTCGGGGAAATTCGGAATAACACCTATGGCACCCATGAGAATCAGGGCGTTACGTGAGTCCTGGCGGGTCAGCACCGCCCGGTCCGATCGACCGGCTCAGCGTCTGAGGGCAGATCGACTCCAAAACTTCTCGAGTTCACCTTCAAGAGCCAGGGCGCGGAAAAACGAGTATGGGTCGCAGTCAATTTTCGTAATGACAGACAGGTTGAAATTCTGGTCGTAGACACGTCGGAGATGAGGCGGCCTGGAATAATTTTCCGGATCGTGAAGCCACATGTCAGCATGCAGATAACCCTTGTCATCGTAGTAGAAGTGTTCGGTCGTGTACGCATTTGCCGAGACGGGTTGTCCGCGGGTACTCATGAACGCCGGATTGAGCCGTGTCGTGGTGACCACAAGGGTTTCTCCTTTCCACATACCTTCCGAGAAACCAAGTGAGGAACTACTGCCCGTTTCAGGAAACTCACGTCCGTCCAGGTAAATGCGTCGCGCATAGTCAGCGCCGTAGACGATCAGGATGTAGTTATCGGCATGTAATATCTCCATCGGGTAGGGCAGTCCCGAGGCGAGGACGAGTCCGGGTGACGCACAGCGGCTGTTGGCATTATCCATTTCAAGGTAATTGTCGATAATGCTCTGGCCTTTTTCCGTCATCGAAAACTGCAGTTTTCTGATTGCACCCAGGCCGGACGCCCGGTTGTAAACCCCGCTCATATCCACCGGGTCTGGCTCAAGACCATCCAGGTCCGGCGGCGGTGTTGCACGTGTCGCCGTGAACGTACCGTCTTTCCAGGCCCGTCCCAGGAAATTGGTGGCGCCGTGGTGGGTTGTTTTACCGGACAATGTTCCGTCGGCATTGGTCTTGCCGCTAAAAGTGCTCAGATACTCCTCGTCAAAACCACTGGCCCAGTCGATATCAATTTCGAACTGCTCGCCATCAATTCGCAGTGACGCCGGACCGTCGTAGATATAGGCCTTGAGAACTCCGTTCTCTTGCTCTATAGACAGATCGACATACGAAGTTGTCGAGCCTACAAAAGAAAACCCGGTCGTCACGAGTGTCCAGTCTCCGACAAGGTCGCTGTCCTGGGCATTGGCAAGAAAGCCTGAAGACAGAAACGACGTGAGCACTGCCAGCTTAATCAAAGTCTCTCTCATGTTTTTGATCTCTCTCAAACTTCGTTGCGCGCTACTTTGGCAGCAGCAGCGCTGTCATCTGTGCTGCCATAACGGAACTCTATCTCGATATTCAGCTCGACCGTATCAGATACAACCGGGACGAATCGGTCGAGACCAAAATCGGATCGGCTTAATGAGCCTGTTGCCGAAAACCCTAAAACCGGTACCTCAAGGACTGGATGCAAGATCGCATCGTTGAACGTCACCGCGAGCTCAAGTGGTTTCGATATACCGCGGATGGTCACGTCGCCATGCAGTACCCCCTCTGAATCGCTCGTCGGCTCGTAGCGATTGGTAGTGAAAGTGATATGAGGAAACTTCTCGGCATTAAAAAATTTTCGTGACGCAAGTTCCTTGTCAAAGTGTGCAACGTTAGTGCGAATCGAATCAGCGGCAACCGTCACGTCAATCTTGCTATTGGTCATATCGCCGACGTCAAATTGCAGCTCACCCATCACGTCAGTTGCGCGTAACAATGGATAAGAGAACCCCTGATGGAGATACGAGAACGACAGGTACGTATGCTCGCGATCAATCGCATAAATTCCCGAGGGCACACCATCAGTGCCATCCGCGCTGGCCGGGGACTCTGCCTGGCCACATCCCGCAAGCCATAAAGCGACTATTGATGTAAAAACTAATGTGCTTCTCATTCTCATCGTCCCGTCTGGACGGCAGCGTCACGCGATTTCTGAAATTCAACCTGAACTCTGAGTGCCAGTTCGTCGTCAACCCAGTCGGAAAAATCCGTCATATCATAATCAGATCGGCTGATGGTTCCGTGAGCTGCAAAGCCGATCATCTCGCGCCGGTTCATCTGGTTCATGGCAGCCGCATTGATAGTGACGTTCAGTGTTGCAGGCTTGGTTATGCCCGCGATGGTCAGGTCTCCGGACAGATTTCCAGTCGATTCAGAAGTCTCGCTGTAGCCAGTGCTGACGAATGTGATTTCGGGATGATTGGCAACGTCAAGAAATTCCGCTCCACGCAAACGCTCCTCTAATTCCGGAACCGCGGCGACGACACTGCCGGCATCGATTGTTATTGCGACCGTACTCTCGGCCATGTTGCCGCTCTTGAGGTTGAGGCTCGCGTCGAATTCGGCAAACTGGAGCTGCGGATTAGACAGCCCCATGTGGTTATATGAGAAACCAAGATACGCATGAGTATCGTCAAGTTCATACATTCCTGACGACACGTTTGACGCTAAAGAATCGAATCTGCGAGATTCTCCACCGCCCTGCGCCGCGGTCCGCGCATTGAGTTCGGCATTGGTTTCCGAAATACCGCGCTGCGGGCTTATTACGCGCCCATCCTCATGCGTTACGACGTTGATCGACATGCGTTTGGTGTTGTCGCGTCCGAGTATTCCTTCGGCCTTGATCTTGTCACCAACCTTGAGTGTATCCCGGGTCCAGCCGACCCGCCCAAGCATCATCAGGTTCATGGTTTGCAGATCCCACAGCTCGGTGCTGCCATCGTCATTGGCAACCTCGATATAGTAACGCGCATGCGGATTCTTGTAGATTACCTCGGTAATGGTTCCCTCAATGACGCCCTCGTTACCGGCCTCATAGTCAGCCGCAAACGCATGATGGGCGTTGGCCACCGGTATACCTGCTACAGGCAGGCCGAGCAGGAGTAATCGTTTCAACATAAGTGTCCCCTACGGTAGCTCCAGGTTGATTGCCGGAAGCGGAATAATTCCTGATTTTATCGCCCGGCATTGACCTGATTATAGAGCCTAAATCAGGCGCCGGCCGGCAGGCTCTCGAAATCTGTTGCGCCGTGCGTATCGAGCAGTGCATCGGATAGCGCGGCCAGCAGGCTTTGGCAGGACAAATAGAACTCACGATTCACGTTCAGAAGTGTGGAGATCTGCAAATCAGTCAACCGGTCCAGCGCAACCTCTTTATGGATTTTGCCATGCAGGTCGGCATGAATTTCCTCATTCCGGCGTTTCAGCTTAACCAGCATTTCAAACCGATGCGACGACGAGCTGGCAGATTGTAGTTCACTCAGTGCGTCGTAGAAATCTGCCGCAGAGTTGCGAAAATAGCTGTACCACGCATTGAAATGGTCGTCGACCGCCTCGCGGAATGACTGTAAGTCATGGTGCGTATCTTTCAGGTATTTTGCAGCGTGAACAGCGTTGCGAATCGCGACGATTACCTGTCCCATTCGTGCTGACTCCTCCGGACTTAAACGCACTTCCTGCAATCGAATAGCGTACGAAAGTATTCCGCCTTCCAACTGTTTTATGTCGTCGTAACAGGCGGCATAGTCAGGATCGGAACCGAACAACACAACCCCAACCCGATCCTTGTCACTTGGGTAGAACGACACCGACAATGGCAGGTCAAAACTCAGCCTGTTCAGCGCAATGGCCTGATCAATAAGCCGCATTGTTTCCCTGCTGATGTTTTCGATTGCTGCCTCCGGAACGGCAAGATCCGATTCCTTGATATGTCGCAGGGTAGAATCGTCGTCGTCGCCGAAGCGTTTCGCGAGTTGCCTGCTTAACACGCCAACAAGTGGCAGAAACAGTACGATGCCGATGAGGTTAAACAGGCTGTGAAAAGCGACCAGTGCCAGCAGCGGATCCGTGAGACGGACGACGTCTGTGATAAACCTCAGTAAGGGCTCCAGGGCGGCAAAGGCAATGGTATCCGTGACCACATTAAAAATAACGATGGCTACAGCAACTCGTTTCTTGTCCAGTGACCCGGCCAATGCGCCGAGCAGCGCCGTAACTGTTGTGCCAAGATCTGCGCCTATGGCGGCCGCAGCGGCCGAAGAGAGTGGAATTGCACCGGCATAAAGAGCACTCAGCGTAATCATGATCGTTGCGGAGCTGGATTGAATTAATGCCGTCACGAGAAAACCGACCAACAGGAAAATGATGGGCGGATAGGTGGCAAGTGTCGCGGGATCGAACAGCGCGGTTGCGCTGGTTGCGCCTGCCTTCATGAATTCGAGGCCCATTAGCATCAGGCCAAAACCGGCAACCAGGTGGCTGAAGCCGCTGGTGCGACTGCCGGACCGTGACCAGACGACACCCAGCCCGCCTAATGCGATCAGAGGCAGCGAGAGAACCTCGATATCCAGCTTGAAACCGATCGTGGCGACTATCCAGCCTGTCGCCGTGGTGCCCAGATTTGAGCCAAAGACAATGCCGATCGCGCTGGCCAGCGATATGATGCCCGTGCCCACAAAGGCCAGGACGATCAGGCTTACGACAGAGCTTGACTGCAACGCCGCGGTCGTCGCAGCGCCGGCGAGCACACCTTTTAGGGGGTGCGACGTGTGTTCGCGCAGGAATATCTTGAACCTGCGTCCAGTCAGGTGCTTAAGTGACTGCTCCAGTTGATCCATGCCGAACAAAAACAAGCCGAGTCCGGCCGCCAGGCGCCAAAGATCAAATTCCCCGTTCAATTCTGAAACTCCGCCATGCTCGAGCGCTGATGACAAAACTGATGCGATAGATAATGATGCACGATTCTGCATGGCAGCGCGCCAGAAAATGGGAGGTCAGGTGACGGGCGGTCGGCTTATCCGGGTAATACGTCGCAAAGAGGTCCTGGCGCTTTCGTTTGGCGCGATGGTTGGCTGGAGCTGGGTTGCCCTCACCGGAACCTGGATCGCCGGCGCGGGCAGTGTCGGCGCGATGCTGGCTTTCGCTCTGGGCGGCATCGTCGTCGTATTCGTGGGCCTCACCTACGCAGAACTGGCCTCGGCGATGCCCAGAGCGGGTGGTGAACACGTTTACTCCAAACGGGCGCTCGGATCTGCGGCATCGTTTATATGTACCTGGGCCATTCTGCTGGGCTATGTATCCGTAGTGGCCTTTGAAGCCGTCGCCCTGCCAACTGTTACAGACTACCTTCTGCCTGGATTCAGTCGCGGTTACCTGTGGACAATCGCCGGGTGGGATGTTGAGTTGACGTGGGTACTGGTCGGTATTGCCGCGGCGATAATCATGACCGCAGTTAACGTCGTTGGCATACGCACAGCCGCGCGTCTGCAACTTGTTGCGACCGTACTAATCCTGTTGGTTGGCGTCCTGTTGCTATCTGGCGGCCTGCTCGGCGGCGCGACTGAAAATATGGCGCCGCTATTTAACGACGGCGCGCAGGGATTCTTGAGCGTGCTAATCATGGTGCCGTTCATGTTCGTCGGCTTTGATGTTATTCCCCAGTCGGCAGAAGAAATTGATATTTCGTTTGCCGACATCGGCAAGCTGCTGATGGTGTCCATCGCGATGGCTGTCATCTGGTATGTCGCGATGATCTGGGCCGTATCAACGGGCCTTACGAGCGCCGAGCGGCAAATTTCGGCGTTGCCGACCGCAGACGCCAGCGCGGCATTGCTGGGCGGTTCCTGGGGTGGCAAGCTGCTGGTCATTGGCGGTATAGGCGGCATTCTGACGAGCTGGAATGCTTTTCTGATCGGTGGCAGTCGGGCAGTTTACGCACTGGCCAGGGCCGGCCAGTTGCCCGCGTCACTCGGTCGCCTGCATCCGAAATTCAATACGCCACACCGGGCTGTCCTGCTCATTGGCTCACTATCGGTACTGGCGCCACTGTTCGGTCGTCCGGCCCTGGTGTGGCTGGTTGATGCGGGCGGCCTGGGAATTGTTACAGCCTACGCGTTCGTCGCCTGGTCGTTCATCGTCTTGCGCAAACGCGAACCGGACATGGAAAGACCCTATGTCGTTCCGCAAGGGATGATCGTTGGCTACACGGCGCTGCTATTGTCCCTCGCGATCGGCATGCTCTACTTTCCATGGAGCCCGGCAGCCCTGGTCTGGCCCTATGAATGGTTGATTGTCTTTGGCTGGATAATTATCGGCATCGTGATGTATGTGTGGGCCAAAAAAACGGCGGGACCGGTTGAGGTCCCGCCGCAATGACTGCCTGGTGACGTCAACGTCAAGCCACCTGAATTCATGATTCTTGCTACAGTTTTCGACCTCCGATTCGATCCTTGGGTATGCGAATCTTCTGAGCTTTCATTTCGTACAGTAGGTCAATCCTTAGGTATTCTTATTTTTTGACCCGGATAAATCTTGTTCGGGTCTGAAATGATGTCGCGATTGGCTTCAAATATCTTCATGTACGCAGACCCCTTGCCATAGAAACGTTTGGCGATTCCGCCAAGCGTGTCGCCGCTCACTATCTCGTAAAACTCGTCTTTTGCGGCTTCTTCCTCTGGCGGCGGCGGTGGCGCTTTCAGGTCGTCTGCAACAACTTTCTCGACGCCCTTTACATTGCCTGCGACCAGGATCGCCGTTTCCCGCGTCTTCTCGCTGTCGCAGTCTCCGCAAAGCGTTGCAACACCGTCGTCAAACTCGACTTCGAGATTGCTGAGCCCCGTCATTTTAACGTCCAGGTGCTGCTTGATGTTGTCTGCCGCCTCGTCATCTGTGTCAAACAACTTTCTGCCGACATCTTTCGCGAAATCAAATAAACCCATTTGGATATCCTTGTAAGTGGTCTGTCAGCGGCAATATTGAAGGTTGTATACTCAACCTTCAACCGGAATTTCTACCAAATTAAACAAACCGGTCTGAATCCCAAGCCGTGGAGAGCGAAAAGTGTTACAGAAAATTCTGTCGATAGTCATATTTGCCAGCATTCTGGGCGGTTGTGCGGTCAATCCGGTCACCGGCAAACGCGAGTTCAGCATCGTGTCTGAAGCTCAGGAAATCCAGATGGGCGTCGCCAACTATGCCTATATGCAACAGGCCGGGGGCGGCGAATACGATATTGACCCGGAATTGACAGTCTACGTGCGTGGGGTCGGCAACAAACTGGCCGCGGTGAGTGATCGACCGCTGCCGTACGAATTCACGGTGCTCAACAGCTCTGTGCCCAACGCCTGGGCCCTTCCTGGCGGCAAAATCGCGATCAATCGCGGTTTGCTTACGGAAATGAACAGCGAGGCGGAGTTGGCCGCGGTAATGGGTCACGAGATTGTCCACGCGGCGGCGCGACACTCGGCGCAACAGATGTCACGCGGACTGCTGCTGCAGGCTGCGGTCATCGGCACGGCCATCATGTCCAGCGACAGCGACTATGCCAATCTGGCTATAGGTGGCGCCAATGTCGGCGCGCAGTTAATCAATCAACGCTACGGTCGTGAGGCGGAACTGGAATCCGATTTCTACGGTATGCAGTACATGTCCCAGGCGGGATACGATCCGCAGGGTGCTGTGGAGCTGCAGCAGACGTTTGTGCGCCTGAGTGAGGGACGCGCGACCGACTGGTTGAGCGGCCTTTTTTCAAGCCATCCGCCATCGCAGGATCGGGTTCGGGCCAACATGCAGACTGCAGCGGCATTGCCCGACGGTGGGGAGGCTGGCGTGGCTCGCTATCGCGCAGCAATGGAGAAAACGCTTGATACCAAACCGGCCTACGATGTCTATGCCGAAGGGCGAAAAGCACTGGCGGAAAAAAACCACGCCCTGGCGCTGCAGAAAGCCGAGGAAGCCATCGACTTGTTTCCAGGAGAGGCGCATTTTTATGGCCTGCGCGGCGATGCACGCTTCGTGGCGGAACGCTACGACATGGCGATCGACAACTACGATATTGCGATTCAGCGCCGCGCGGACTTTTTTCAATACTATCTGCAACGTGGTTTGGCCAAGGAAAAGCTGGGCGACAATCTGAGTGCCCGAACGGATCTTGAGAGAAGCAACGAATTATTGCCAACCGCTGCAGCTGCGTACTCACTCGGCAATATCGCCGGCGAACTTGGCGACAGCGCGAAAGCGATTGAATATTACACTGCGGTGGCGAATAGTCAGGGAGACATAGCGGTTGCGGCAAGAGACAAGCTGGTGCGCATGGATCTCGAAGAAAACCCGGCCAAATATATCCAGTTTGGGTGTTACCCGAATCGTGACAGCGATCTCGTTGTGGCTATTGCGAATGCCACCAATGTGTCAATTCGCGACGTTTATTTCGTCGTGCAGTATCGCGACTCAAGCGGCGTTACACGCAATCGCGAAGAACGAATTCGCGGGCCGATAGGACCTGGTCAACGGGCAGACCTGGATACCGGCATCGGTCCTTATCCGGAGGGTGCTAATTGCCCGGTGCAGATAACGGGTGCCAGGATCGCCAACTAGCGACTATCTGAAGATTTGCTGGCAATTCCTGTTTTAACTCATAGATGGGTCGGTTCCATAGCTGGCTAGCGATCAGCTGCAGGTACATCCTTTGCCTGGGCAACGAAACTGGCAATGTCAGTTTTGCTGTACTTTAACGAGCGTCGTTCGGTCGAAGCAGGTTGATCGGCCAGACTAACGCCCTGCCGTCGCGCCACCGACGGTCGGACCGGTCGAGGCACGAAACCGCCACCACAATTCGGGCACACATTGTGCAGCTCGTTTTCCACACAGGCCGCACAGAACGTGCACTCATAGGTGCAAATGCGCGCGTCTGCCGCATCGGGCGGCAGGTCCCGGTCGCAGAATTCGCAGTTAGGCCTTAATTCCAGCACTTATGCTTTTCCATCACGGTTGTGGCCTGCCAGAATCTGAAAGTGGGGTAAACAACTGACGGTTCTCACTATTGTCTGCCAAGAATCAATTCCATCTCATCCATTATGGCGTTCATTTTTGCGGCAACCGCGCGATACGGCCCCGGAGTTGCCATGTCGACACCGGCATTCTTAAGCAGCGTGTACGGATAATCAGAGCCGCCGGCTTTGAGGAGATTTTTATAGTTCTCCACGCCGGTTTCACCTTCCTCAACGATGCGTGCATAGAGCGCAGTTCCGGCCGTTTGCGATGTCGCGTACTGGTAAACATACATGTTGTAGTAAAAGTGCGGGATAAACATCCACTCGTTGGTGTAGAGATCATCAATGACCACCACGCCATCATCATGGCCATGGTAGCGTTTCAAAATTTCTCCGTACATCTCGGAAATGCGCTCGCCGGAAAGCGCCTCACCGCGCTCTGCGGCTTCGTACAGGGCCAATTCGAACTCCGCAAACATGGTCTGTCGAAAAAATGTTCCGCGCATGCCTTCGAGTGCGCTGCCGAGATAAAAGAGTCGCTCGTTATCGGACTCCGCTTTTTCTGACATGTAGTCTTGCAGGATCAGTTCCAGTGAAGTCGACGGAATCTCCGCAATGAACGTAGAATAGAACGACGTGTCAAACGGCTGGTTCTGTTTCGAATACAACGTATGCATGGCATGGCCCCATTCATGCGCCAGGGTCGACAGGCTTTCGTAGTCGTCATTGTGATTCAGTAGTAGGTAGGGGTGTACATCGAATGCACCGGGGTTCATGTATGCGCCCGACCGCTTGCCGCGCTGCGGATACACGTGCATCCAGCGTTTGTTTATCGCTTCGCGCTGCATGTCTACCCAGTCGTCACCGAGCACCGTCATTGCATCAAGTGTTATAGCCTTGCTGGTTTCGATGTCGAATTGTTTGTCGAGCGATACGAGTGGCGGGTAGATGTCGTAGTAGTGCATCTGGTCGATGCCAAGCATCTGCGTACGCAGCTTGAAATAGCGATGCAAAGTGGGCAGCGCCGCATTGACCTCGGTGACCAGCGTGCGATAGACGGCCTCGGGAAGATTGTCCTGGAACAATTCTCTGTGCAGTACCGAGTCATAGTTGCGTGCTTTGGCTAGAGCTGTCTGCGTCTGAATATGAGAATTCAGTACCGCGCCGACGCTGTTTCGATACTCCAGCCATTTTCCCCAGAAAGTGTCGAAGACGAGCTTGCGATCGTCGCGGTCGTCGCTGCTGCGAAAGCGGCTGTAACCCTGCGAATCGATGACGCCTTCAGCGCCATTCGAGAGCGTAACGGTCGGCCACGGAATATCCGAATTCGCAACCATGCTGTATATCGTGTTCGGCGAGCTAAACGCCTGGGAAAAATAGGCGAGCGTTTGTTCCGCTTCATCTCCGAGCGTGTGTGGTGCATTACGCAGACTGTCCTCAAGCCCGAAGCGGAATCTCTCCAGGCGTTTGTCTTCATGGAGATAGCTTGTGATCACCTCTTTGCCCACGCGCAGGATCTCGGGTTGCAGCCAGGCGGTCGCTTCGCCCAGTCGTGCGAACATCACCTGGCTTAACTGGCGCCGCTCCTGTGTTTCGTTGCTGCGCAGGTCTTCATCAGCATTCAGGCTTGCATAGGTAGAAACCCGGGCAGCTTCTCTCTGCGTGTCCGATATAAGCAAAAGCGTGTCGTAGAGGCTGGCGGCGCTGTCGCCAAGCGTGCCGCGGCGCGCCTCGATTTGCTCGAATTTTGACATGACGTCGTTGCGGGCTTCTTCCCAGGCCGCAACCGTGGGATAGAGTTCCGTCAGGTCCCACGTGTAGGCCGGGTCGACGTCGGCCGATTCGTTTTGTGCCAGGCCGTGGCCCCAGGCAATTAATGAAAGTGCAGCGATAGCTGGCAAAAGCTTGCGAATCATGCGGAATCCCCGTCCTGGCTACAGTCGCCATGTTTTGATCGCTAACAGCGATGACAGTTCAATGCGGAGGCTAGTCTAGCCGCTCATCCTGAACACTTCACCCTGTTCGAGCGAGCGTTCACGATGCATCAGGATCCACTGCGCGTGTTCGCCAAGGGCTGCGTCGCCGAGTACTCGGAGAATCCGGCGCTTTTCTTCATTCGAATCGGCAGCGTCGATGCGTCGCCGTGCATTGCTGAAGATGCGAAACATGAACTCGTATTGTTTTATGAGTTCACCATCAGCAACGCTGTCTCCATACGATTGACGCACGCCGACCAGCAACAGCATGACGCCCATCAGGATAACCACTGGATCCCGCAGCGCGTCTTCCAACTCCGTGCTCACCAGGATAAACAGGGCAATAACGGCGAAACCGATCCAGAACGCGAGTCGCGCCATCCATTCCGTGCGCCGGAAGCGTTTTACTTTCTCATCGCCCTTGCGCAGGAAATAGCCAAGCTGACCGGTGCCGCTGTCGCCGAGCCACTCCCGTAACACGAAATCAAGGCCCGCCTGCGCGCGATAGTTCGTGGCATCACATTCAGTCCCGGCGACCCGCATCACGTTGCGAATCCAGCCGAGATCCGGATCTTGTGTCTGCAGGAAGTTATCGTGCGTGTACTTGGTCTTGCTGCCCACGTTAACGCCGGCAGCAGCCCAGTAGAGCTGCACTCTGAGGCCCTCGGCAAGCGTCCTGTAATCGAGGTACTTGCGGTGCCAGGCGCGTTTGTTGCTCAGTATATGTACGCCGGTTGCGAGGACAAAAAAAGCGAGGAATGCGTACAGGAAAATGTGTTCCGGAAGCACGTCCGAGTAAGCGATGTAGGACAGGCCCATCAGTAACGCCAGGATGTGCGTGGCCCTAAGGGCGAAGTGTGTGCGCTTTTGATAGTGGATTGCTAACCAGTCCGCTGCACGAAAGACGTGATCGATATCGCGCAACCCGGGTGGCAAAACGGCATGATCTTTCTTATCCAGCAACGGCCAGGCCTCATCCCGAATGCGCTCAGCATGATTTACGGCATCCTGGCTGAACTCACTCGTATACCTGAAGACGCGCCGATGGCTCTCCGGCAGTATTTTGGAGCGCGGCTCTTGTTCGTCGAGCGAAAACCACCAGCAATCTCCGGGTTCGAGTGACTCGTCGGGCTGCCCGTCCTCCCGGTCTCTTGAGCACACAACGTGATAGACGAGGTCACTCTCGTCGTCGGCAATAATCAGGCCGCTGCCCTTTACCTCGGTGGTATAGCCGGGCATGACGTCGTCATGATGGAAGCGAACGACCTGGCCGGTGCCACCGAGTTTTTCGTTGTACTTGCCGTCCCACAGCGCCAGCAGGATATGGCAGTGAGCGCAAAGAAATACACCCAGCTGGGCATACTGCTGGTCACGGGCAGCGCCATACTCACTGATCGATTCGATCGTGTTGCCTTCAGTAACCGGTAGTTCGTATGTTTCGGCCGCACGGCTCGAGAGAAAATCAAATTTCTCGCGCGCTTTTACCGTATCGAAATCCTTAACGTAAAGCTGCCGCGCCATAGGCAGTGGCACGATCAGCGGAATACCAAGCCGCAGCGCTTCCTCCGCGACCAGCTGATCGGCGCCTTCCGCAAGTGCGGACATGACGGATACGCCACGATCTGGATAGTCTTTGCGCAGGTCAGTCAGGAGCTTGCTGACTTTGTCGCGGATGGACGGTATTTCTTCCGCAACCAGATCGCGGTGACCGGTTACTGCAATGATTAGCGGCACAGCGAAACCAGCCTGGCCGCCGACTATCGTTTGCGCGTGAGTCTGGGTGAAATCCATGTCGCTGTAATTTACAGCAAAGCGTGTTTGTTGTTGCGGAAAGCGCAAGAAAAAGGGCCCTAACGGGCCCTTCTTTGCTCTTCATTGCCGGAGGCGCCGAGTGAGCTAGCCTGGTTGTTCCTTATGGTGCGTATGGAATAATTTTAACTCGCAACATGAAATGGGCATTGCTGCTACGCATCACATGTTCGCCATTGTAATTTCGATCGGCGACATTGTAGTTGACCAGATTTTCGGCCAGCCACAGAAAAGTGCCTGTATAAAAACGAGCAGATTGATAACGGCCCTGATCCAAGCGCCTTATCGCCCTGCCCACGTTAAATCTCAGCAGACCGTTCGCAAAACCGCTGATGGCACCCGCGTTTCTCGCGTCCTTGACTGACTGCTCAAGGAGAACCAGCTTGTACCGGGTCAACTCGACGAAGCGATCGAAATTACCCGCACTGTTTCCCGCCCAAGTATTCAAAGGGCCAAAATCAATCCGGAAGCCGATTCCGAAATAGGAACCGCCTCTTACGCGCATTCGCGAAGAGCCGCACTCATCAGTGAACTCGCCCGTGGCCCCTTCGAAGTCTCCCGTACCGCCGACGCCCGGATCAACTTCAAGCATCTTGGTTGGTGACTCTGTGTCTTGCCAAAGACTGACATCCTGATACTGCGGATCGCCGAAGTTGGGGAAATCCTGGGTAATTGGATCTTCACAGACGCTGCCCGTGATTGGCCCGAGGAAGCCGGGGTAGAAGTTGTTCGGCAGTACCTCAACGGTTTCGTTTTCGACACCAACCGTTCCGGTCTCAATTACTAGTTCGCCGGAATCGAGGGCCACGATTACAAATTCCGGTGACCCGCAAAGATAGGCCGGAATGAACATTTCCGGCCTGACGCCGGGTGCGCTGCCAATTCCCGTATTGCCGAAAATTCTCAGTGGCTGCCGCGTCACGCATTGACCGTAGGTTGAACTCCCCGGATTGTTATCAACCCGAGGGTCGAGGAACTCGAACGAATTAAAGCTGATTGTTGCACCAGCGGGGACTGAAGCCGCAGGAATTGTGATCGTCTGACCCATCACAGTTTCGCAACCAGCTCCTGTACAATCTTCGGCGTCCAGCGGTACATCCCATTCGGCGATGTAACCCCTGATGGTGCCGCGGGTTTGTTGCTCATCGTTCCAGCCGCCGCCGAGGCTGTATCGTCCAAGCGTCAGGTGATCTTCGTTACCTGACTGATTGGGTTCACCCGCAGCCCAGTTTGTGTAAACCGTACCGCCGTTCGTGTCAGGAAATGTCCCTTCGTCATTGACCCAATTCCAATCACCTTCAGGATCATCCTGAACGCCGCCGATCCAGGTCTGCCCCTCCCCGCCACCTGCTTCGAGTACATCATCCCTCAATGTATCGACGAATACTTCTTCACGCGAGCTAGTGATGGTTGCCAGGTGAGGGAATATTGCATCGGGGTCTTCGCAAAGTTCACCTTCGCCCTCGCTGCCGTCCGGAAACAGGCAAGGCAGCACGTCAACAGCAGATTGAGCAGCGTCCCAGGTGATCGGCCCGGTGTCGAATACCTGGTAATAATGGCCAGTCTCCTCATTCAGGACCGGGTCTTCTTGTGCATGGGTAGTGGTTGCTCCGAGCATCGCCAAAAGCGATAACCCGGCAAGGCGAATTATTCTGTAGATCATTCTAGTTCCCCTGGCTGTATCTAATTTGTTTTCAACAGCGTCAATTGTTTTTTCACCGAGCACGATCCACCGTGAAAGGAATGCAATCAGGAGGTACCCAACTGCATTTGAAGAATCGAGATTTGCATTACCTAAATTGCTGTTATTGCTTGTTTTAGTCGCGGTTTTGCAATTGCGATCAACATACACCCGATCCAAGGTGGTCGCAATCGCACAGAAGCAAAGAAATCTCCATTATGTAAAGCCACTTATCGATTGTTTGTATGGGCCATACAGTGCCGCAAATTTTCGACCAGATAGCGCTGTTTTCAGGTGGCCAGCTACATCGCGAGCAAGGTGCGAAAATGAGTTGCCTTTACCGTGTCACCCTGACTTTCGTAAAGGTTAACAAGCCAGCGCGCAGTATTGTTCGTAAAAAATGACAGCGCGCCACTATCGGCGCCGAGCACTTCGAAGCTGTTCAGCAAGAGTGCCTCGGCTTCATCAATTCGCTTCAGCCCGGCGAGTGCCGCGCCTTCCGCGGCCGTGGCCCCTGCAGAGCGCCAATGGTTCTCGGTCAACGCCTGCAGACATATCGTTTTCGCTTCGGTCGCGGCAATCCGAGCTTCCTCGAAACGCCCTGTATCGATCAGCAAAGTTGCAAGCACGGTCAGGCTGCTGGCGACATCGGTGTGTTCGTTGCCCAGCAGTTTGCGGCGCAGGTCGACGGAATCCCTTATCAACGGTTCAGCAGACCCGTAGTCGCCAGCCTCTATCATCCACATTGCAACATTGGTCATGCCGCGAGCAACGTCCGGATGTTCATCGCCGACCGTGCGTCGATACATTGCTACAGACTCTTGCATCATGGTTCGTGCGACTTCGAACTCGCGTTGGTCGTACAAGATGAACGCCAGGTTATTCATTGCGGCTGCGATTTCAGGATGATCATCACCCAGCAATTCTTTTTGCACTGCGATGGCTTCGCGATACAGGTTTTCGGCCTCGGAGAACTTCCCCTGATCGTAAAGCGCAAATGCAACATTGTTCAGGCCAATAGCGATTTCAGTGTGCGTATCGCCTAACAGGAAACGATTCATGTCGAGCGCTTCCCGGAAAAGGACTTCCGACTCCTGATATTCACCGACTTCTCCAAGCAGAAAGCCCAGGTTATTCAGCGCTTCGGCCAGGTCGGTGTGTGGCGTGTCATGAAGTTTGCGCTGCAGCATGACTGCGTCCCGCATGAGTGCCAGCGAATTATCATAGTCACCCTGATCATATAAATTCAGCGCCAGACCCTCGAGGCTTTTGGCCACCTCGACACTCTCGTCGCCCACCAGATTGCGCTGCGTGGACAATGCCCGGCGAAACAGCGGCTCGGCAGATTCATAGTCGCCCATGCGCCCCAGCAGATCTGCAAGTTCAAAAGCCGTGCTCGCGACATCGACGTGCTCCGTTCCAAGTAGTTGCTGGCGCAGGACGAACGCTTCACGGTAAATTTCCTCCGCTGCTTCGTATTCGGCGGTGAGTTTCAATACCGACCCCAGTTCATGCGCAATTCTCGCAACTTCGAGATGCTCGTTTCCGTATAGTTCGCGACGCTTCGAGAGCGCGCTTTGCAGAAGGGAGGCAGCCGATGGGTACAGCGCCAGGCTCCGGTACACCGTGCCCATGGTTTCCATCAGCGTTGCCTGAATCTCCGGCTGCGCGGCGAGCTCCGTTTCAATTCTTGCAGCACCCTTGTCCATTATTTCGCGCGCGGTAATCGAATTGCCCAGGGCCTCATTCGGGTCAGAGACCGCAAAAAGCCCGACCAGGAAGTCCGTCGTCTGGCGAGCGGTCTCGGCCTCGATCTCCGCCTGCCGCCGCTGCACGTCCGCCTCGTTTCTTGCCACTACCGCCATGGTCGCCAAACCGGTGGTAATCACCATGCCGACCACAGCCGCAGCGGTAATGATCGCCATGCGCCGCTGCCGGCGCAGATGTTCGCGCCGTTTCAGCGAATCGAAGCCAACGCCGAGCATTCCCGAGATGAGCTTCAGCTTCGCATTCTGTTTGCCGTCTCCATGCGGTCTGCCGTCTGCGGCAATCGGTTCAGCGGGTTTGTCGGACAACACGCCATCGGCGCCCATCTGAAAACGTACTGCTGGTGGAAAACATTCCTGGTCGGTACCAGGTTCACCGTCGACGATGAGGCAAAAGATGCGATTTTCACGACCCAGGCGCTTGTAGGTCAGGATTTCTTCGTTGGTCCAGTGCGAATTTGCCGCATTGCGCGAGCAGATGACGATCTGGCAGGCAGAATCTTCAAGCGCCTGGGTCAGTTCTGCTCCAAGGCTATGTGACGAAGCCAGTTCTTCCCGATCACGAAAAACTTTTCCCATGCGATCGGGCACGATGCCCATAGGCGTCGTTCGGCCCACGAGATACTTGGGTATCTTGAATGTCTCAAGCGCCTTGTGCAGCCAGGAAGCCCATTTCTCGTCCTTGTGGCTATAGCTGATGAAAGCACGATATTTGTATGTCGAAGACACGGTATCGCTGATCCTTAGAACCTGACCTTGTTCTTCTAATTCATGGCCCGACGGCCTGCAGCAAGATAATAATAGATTAATAATCAGTTTACGCGGCTTTCAAGTCCTCCCAAATCATATGTTTGGAGGCGTAACAAATCCTGACATTGGGAACCCGACGCGCGCGATAGAATCATGAAAGAGAGAGATGACGAACAGGACGCAGCGATGAAAACGATCTTGTTAGCCGTAATACTGAGTGCGACAGCTGCCTTCGCAGCGGCGACCTGGGTCTATCTGCCCGACAATCCCGAGGCTATAGACGCGGACCCCGTCACCTTTGATACCAAACTCCCCGCAGAACGGCGAATCGAGGCACTCGAACAGGCCGTTAGCCAGGAACAGTATGCGCGGCAGCTGCTGCAGGAGGAGATCATGGTGCTTAGCGACGAACTGGAAAGCCTGCGCGTGGATGCCGCGCCAATTGCGGTCGAATCGGAACAGGAGGCGCCCGAGACCAGTCGCGAGTCCGAGTGGGAACGGCGCCGAGCGCGGTATGCTGCGCGAAATTCGCCTGAGGCCCGGACCGAGCGCCTCGTGGAGGCCGGCATCGACCCGGGCCTTGCCGGCTGGATTGTGCAGCGCGAACAGGAACTGCAGATGGATTCGCTGCAGGCGCGCTATGACGCGGGCAGAAGCGACGATGCAACGGAATTCAGCCGCGAGCGGTTTTCATCAAGTGACGCGCTGCGCCAGGAGCTGGGCGACGAGAACTATGAGCGTTACCTGGAGGCGAACGGTCGTTCGACCAGCGTCGGTGTGTCGAGCATCATCGGCAGCTCGCCTGCCCAGGTCGCTGGTTTGATGCCCGGCGACGAGATCGTTCGCTATGACGGCAATCGTGTCTTCAGCATGAGCGATATTACAGAAGCAACGATGGTCGGTGAGCCAGGGCAGAATGTGGTCGTCGACGTCATGCGCGACGGACTCACGATGCAGGTGGTGATGCCACGGGGACCGCTGGGAATTACCGGCAGAAGAGGCAGGCGCTAGCATTCACGCCCGCCAATACTCCGGCCGGTTCGGGCGGTAAAGATCAATCCGCACGGCGTTCAAGGATCCCAAAAAATGCGTGTGCGGATTGGCCGCTGAGTAAGGCGATGCCAGCCTGATCCCGCTCGTTCAGGCCGCATTGCCGCTGGCGTTGCGGCGCGCCGCCATGCAGAATGAAGCCCGGAAAAAAATAATGAATGCCGGTGCCCATTGGTAAAACTCCGCTACACAATCCCGAACAGCTTCACGGCCATCAGCCTCCTGCTCGGCATAGGTTCGATAGTGACCGGCCAGCTTGGCGACCTGGAGCTCGCCGGCTGGATGATCGTCTGGTGTGGCCTGCTCGATGTCCTGGATGGGCTTGCCGCTCGATTGCTCAAGGCGACTTCAGATTTCGGCGCCGAGTTCGATTCGATGGCAGACCTGGTGTCATTTGGCGTAGCTCCCGGCATGCTGGTCCTTCAGGCGGGGATTGAGTTCGGCGGATATGAGTTGTTCTCCGGTCCGTTCTGGGTATTGCTCGTTTCCGTAGGAGTATTCGTGCTGAGCGGCGCGATGCGCCTGGCGCGCTTCAATATCATGAGTGAGCAGCCAGTCTACGGCTGGTTTACCGGTATCCCGATAACTGCCGCCGGCGGCGCGCTGCTGTCGTCGTCGGTCATCCTGATGGTCCGTTATCCCGAAATCGCCTACGGCATGCCGCTGCATGCGTATCTGCCGGTCATCATGTTCGTCCTGGCGCTCGGCATGATATCCACCATTCGCTTTCCAAAGGCCGTGAAACGTGACGGCTATTTCATAAATGGCTTTACAGCCTTTACCGTCGTTACTTCTTACTACTGCGGCATCACGCGGAGCTACCCCGAATACCTGTTCTTTATGGGCATTTTTATTTTGGTCGCCGGCATCATTGCCGGTCGTATATCAAAGGTTCGCGAGCGGCAGGGTTGAACTATTAAAACTCAGACGATTCGAGTTGATTCAAACATCAAGGACTGGCGTTGAGTTCTGAAACCGCAGCGTTAATTGAGCGGCGCACAGCGCTGCTCGGATCGGCCTACCGACTGTTTTACGATGAACCGGTGCACATCGTTCGTGGCGAAGGGGTGTGGCTGTACGACACCGAAGGACGTGCTTACCTAGACATGTATAACAACGTGCCGCACGTGGGGCACTGCCACCCGCATGTTGTCGCAGCGCTGACGAAACAAATCGAGACACTGAATACGCACACTCGCTACCTGCACGAGAACGTGCTCGATCTGGCGGAACGCCTGACGGCGAAATTTCCGGACGAGCTCGATACGGCCATGTTCAGCTGCACAGGCAGCGAAGCCAATGAACTGGCGCTGCGTATCGCCCGCGCATGCACCGGTGGCACGGGGCTTATCGTCACCGACTTCGCCTATCACGGCAATACCAAGGCAATTTACGAAATCTCGACTGAAGATATTCCTGCTGCCGAGGTGCCCGATTTTGTGGTGACCGTGCCGACGCCCGATGTCTATCGCGGACCATACCGGGATGCAGATGCGGGCGAGAAATTTGCAGCACATGTAAAGGATGCTTTGGCGACACTGGACAGTCGTGGCATTCGGCCGGCGGCGATGATCGTCGACACGATTTTTTCCAGCGGCGGGGTGATCGCGACGCCGCCCGGGTATCTGCGCGACGCGGCTCTGCATGTTCGCAACGCAGGGGGTCTGTTCGTGGCAGACGAAGTGCAGCCGGGCTTCGGCCGCACCGGCCGAAATTTCTGGGGTTATGAAATTGATGATCTGATTCCCGACATCGTGACGATGGGCAAACCGATGGGCAACGGCCACCCGCTGGCGGCAACCGTCACGCGGCGGGATCTCGTGGATGGCTTCTCCGGACACGCGCACTATTTCAATACGTTTGGCGGCAATCCTGTTTCCTGTGCGGCAGGCCTGGCCGTGCTCGATGTTATCGAGCAGGAAGACCTGCAGAAGAAGGCTTGGGAAGTTGGCCTGTACCTGAACCAGGGTCTCGCGGCGCTGGCGGCAAAATATGAGTGTATCGGAGATGTTCGTGGTGATGGCATGTTCAAGGCCATCGAAATGGTCGAAGAACGCGCAAGCCGCAAGCCGGACAGCGACCTGGCGCAGCGACTGGTAAATGGGTTGCGGCAAAGGCGTGTTTTAACGGGTTCGACGGGTATCGCGGACAACATACTGAAGCTCCGCCCCCCGATGGTGTTTTCGCAGGAGAATGCCGATCACTTCATACAGAATTTCGACGAGGTGTTGGCCGCGTCACAGCTTTAGAGGTAATCAAATGATCATGCGTGTCATATCGCTTGCGACCATGCTGTTGCTTACTGCCTGTACCCAGGGAAATTCAGGCAAGCCAGATGAGCTGGGCAGCCAGATCGCAGGCTTCGAGCATCTCCCCGGTTATTTCGATCTCTACTGGGACGAGCCATCGGGGCGCCTGATCGTTGCGATCGAACAATTCGATGAACCCTTCCTTTACATTTCATCAATGGCTCGCGGTGTGGGTTCGAACGATATCGGGCTGGATCGCGGCCAGCTGAGTGGGGAAAAAGTTGTTCGTTTTCAGCGTTCAGGACCGAAGGTTCTACTAATCGAGGACAATCTCGCTTATCGGGCGCTCAGTGATAACGTCGATGAGCAAAACGCCGTTGCGGAGTCCTTTGCAAGCTCGGTGTTGTGGGGATTCGAATCGCTTGGAGAACTGGACGGCTCCGTGTTTATCGATGCCACCGAGTTCCTGCTGCGCGACGCGCATCGAGTCAGTGCCCGACTTGCAGGCATGGAGGAGGGCAACTTCAAGGCGGATGCGTCACGTTCGGCAATTTACCTGCCGATGACCAAGGCCTTTCCGGATAATTCTGAAATAGAAGCGATAGTTACGTTCGTCGGCGAAGCGACCGGCCCGTTCCTGCCAACCGTTGTGCCCGACAGCGAAAGTTTCTCGGTACATTTGCACCACTCGCTGATCCGCTTGCCCGATGATAACTATGAGCCACTGCCGTTTGACCCTCGCGCCGGCGGCATCCCGCTTGGCGGTTCCGGGTTTCTGGACTACGCGAGCCCTGTGGGCGATCCCCTGAAAGTAGCCTATGGTCACCGCTTTCGTCTTGAGAAAAAGGATCCCACGGCCGACGTTAGTGAAGCGGTCAAACCGATCGTCTATTACGTTGATCGGGGTGCGCCGGAACCTATTCGAAGCGCACTGATAGAAGGCGCGTCGTGGTGGAACCAGGCCTTCGAGGCCGCCGGTTATCGGGACGCCTTCCGCGTCGAGCTGCTGCCGGAAGACGCTGATCCTATGGACGTGCGTTACAACATCATTCAGTGGGTGCATCGCTCAACACGCGGCTGGTCATACGGCGGTGGTATCGTCGACCCGCGAACCGGTGAAATCATGAAGGGCAAGGTGACGCTCGGTTCACTGCGCGTAAGGCAGGATTACCTGATTGCAGAAGGTCTGCTGGCACCGTACGGAAACGAAGAGAAACCGGATGTACCGATGGAGATGGCGATCGCGAGAATCCGCCAGTTGTCGGCGCATGAGGTTGGCCACACGATAGGATTTCAGCACAACATGGCGGCGAGCACGCAAGGTCGAACGTCGGTCATGGACTATCCGCACCCGCTGATTCAGTTCGACGCCGACGGCAACATTAACCTTGATGAGGCGTATGCAGTTGGTATCGGCGAGTGGGACAAGCGCACCGTGATTTACGCCTACCAGGACTTTCCTGACGCGGTCGATCCACAGGCAGGCCGCCATCAAATCATGGCGGACACCATCGCAACAGGTCTGCGCTTCGTATCCGATCCGGACTCGCGACCTGTAGGTGCCGCCCATCCGCTTGGCAACCTGTGGGACAACGGCGCCGATGCCATCGAGGAGCTCAACAACCTGCTGCGCGTTCGTGCGTATGCAATGGGACGGTTCTCGGAACAAAATATCCGGCCGGGCAGGCCGCTGGCAACGCTGGAGGAGGTCCTGGTTCCCATTTACCTGATCCACCGCTTCCAGCTGCATGCCGTTGGCAAGCTGATCGGTGGCGAAGACTTTTATTACACGATGCGTGGCGATGGCCAGCCGATTTCCACGCCAGTTTCCGCGGACCGGCAGCGAGAAGCCATTGCGGCCTTGCTGTCGTCCATGACACCGTCGGCGCTGCGCATTCCCGACAACGTTTTACGTCTGCTCCCGCCGCGGCCACCCGGCAATCCGAAATCCCGGGAAACGTTTCCATCGAATACCGGCAAGATATTCGAGCCGATCGGCGCAGCACAAAGCGCCGCCGCCCTGACGCTGGAGGTACTCCTCGAACCCACCCGCGCTGCACGCCTGGTGGCATCGAACGCCCGTCAGCCGACGATGCCTGGATTCGGAGAACTCGCGGATGACCTGCTGCGCGCGACCTGGTATGGATCGCGGCCGTCTGGCATCGAAGGGGAGTTGCAGAGAGCGACCAACACCCTGGCCCTGGAACGGCTGATGGCGCTGGCCCTGAACAAGGATGCCGACACCCAGGTCCGTGCAATCGCGCTGGATACCATTGCCGGCCTGGACGCCTGGCTGACGCCACGTGCGAACAGCGCCAGCGACAGCAGGTGGCGCGCGCACTATGGGTTCGCCCGGTTTCGCATTGCACAAATGCGCGCTGACCCTGCGAGTATCGAGCAGATTGAGACCATCACTGTTCCGCCCGGTGAGCCCATTGGTTCAACAGACATGGGCACGACGCTGGGCTGGTATTAAAAAGACTGGTATTAAATAGACAGGGGAAATTGATGTTTGGCTTGCCACTGGAAACATCGCTGCTGGTAATTGGATTTCCAATATTCTGGATTCTTTACACAATTGTGTTCCTGTTTGTGTCGCGTAACTGGGGCAACGATTCATCTGCTGGTAACGATCGGTCATGAGCGGCACGGTCATTTTTTTCCTGGTCCTGTACTACGTGGTGGTGCTTGGAATCGGCTACTGGGCGATGCAGAAGGGTGCGGGCGAGGACCTGGAAGGATTTCTTTTGGGTGGCCGCAAAGTCGGGCCGATGGCGACCGCGTTGACACTACAGAGCACATCGATGAGTGGTTACATGTTTCTCGGCGCCGGCGGGCTCGGCTACCAGCAGGGCTACTGGGCGATGTGGTTTGCTGCCGGTGATATCGGTGGCGGTGTGCTCAACCTTTCCATCATTGGTCGGCGCATGCGCAAGCTGTCGCAAATGATCGGCGCATTGACGTCGATTGAGTACCTCGAAAAACGCTATCCGTCACCGGCCGTACGTTTGTTTGCCGGCGTCCTGACGGTTTTTTTGCTCGGTTTCTATGTGCTCGCGCAATTAATCGCGGGCGGTAAGGGTATGGCGCTGGTAACCGGTATTTCATACCCGGTTGCGCTGGCAATTGCGGTCGGCATCATCCTGATCTACACATTCATGGGCGGGTACCTGGCGGTGGCCTACACCGATTTTTTCCAGAGTATAGTCATGCTGGTTGGCGTGATGTGGATTGTCATCGCGGCGTTAGCCGAGTTGGGTGGGCTGACCGCCGCCAACAATGCAATCGCCGCTGTCGATCCAAACCTGCTGTCCGTCTGGGGCAGGGACCTTGGTTTCCAGGGGCAGTGGGGTGTTGTCGCCGGGGCGCTGCTGATTTTTTCCATCGGCTACATGGGCTGGCCGCACGTCGTAACCCGGCATATGGCGATGACACGGCCCGCCACCGCTCGTCGCGCCGGACTCTGGGCCACGATCTGGAACCTGTTCTTTGTGCCCGCACCCTACCTGGTAGGCATTCTGGCCATCCTCATTCTGCCGGATCTTGACGATCCGGAAATGGCGATATTCCAGGTGGCCGAACAGCTCTTGCCGGCCGCCGTGACAGGGCTTGTTATGGCAGCCATCATGGCGGCAATCATGTCGACCGCAGACTCGCTGTTATTGCAAACCGGGTCTATCGCGTCCCGCGATCTTTATGAACGATTCATCAATCCGGATGCAACCGAGAAGCAAATGGTCATGGTGTCGCGCGGACTGGTTCTGGCGATTGCCGTGATCGGCTACCTGGTGGCGTTGATCGAGCCACCGACTGTATTCAGCATTGTTATCTTTGCCACCTCGGTGCTTGGCAGTGCCTTCCTGCCGGCGTATGTCTGCGCGGTCTGGTGGCGCAAAGCCAATACGCCTGGCGCCCTCGCATCGATGATCGTTGGCGCGACGGTTGCCTTCTTCTGGGAGTACCTCGCACTTGTTGAGTCAACGGAGCTGGCGCCGATGCTAACCGGTGTTGTCAGTTCGACGATCACAATGATTGTCGTAAGCCTGGCCACGCAAAAGATTGCACCGGTTCCCGGATACATTCAGCAGGTGATGGACGAGGCGGCGGTTGTCGGACCGATTCCCGGAAAAATGCTGGCGGAATTTGATACATCACTCGGTCCGGAGGCTGCTGCGATTGACAAGGCGACTCGGAACGGCGCTCGAGATGAGTAAGCAGATCGAAGTCGTGTGCGGTTCGATCACGTCGAGCGATGCACTGAGCGTTGTGACATCACTGACCGGCGACATAAATGTCACGCTTGAATCTGAAATGCGCTATCCGTATTACTGTTTCGACGCCCGCTGCTCGGTACCCACCCTGGCAGGGCGAAAAGCAGTGTCTCTGCTGTGTCTTGTGGACGCGGTAAACGGCCTCGGGGCGACCGCAGACAGTTTCGAATCAAAGACAGAGTCAGTGCGGCAGGCAGATTTGATGTCGTCCAGAATAAATAACGAAGAAGCGGTCGACATCGCGCAGCGAACCGTGACCCATCGGATGGGGCGGAAGCTAAGAATGATCGCTTCATTCGATGTCGCGATGATGCCGCGTGGAATCGTACACAAGCGATTCTGGATCGTGCAATCGAGCAATGCCAGGATAATGGTCGACAGCACCAGCGGGAACATGCATCCACTGACACTGAAAGTTGCATAGTCAATGAATCGACCAGGCTACAGCTCAACGTCATTCTGGTCTTTAATTTCCGTTCCACTTCAGAGGGAAAACGGTGACAGATAAGCTAAATATAACGCGGCGCGATTTCATGAATGGGTTCGCACTGAGCCTCGCTGCCGGCACTGCCTTGACGCCGCTTGAACTTCTGGCACGGGCCGGTGAAAGCGGCAGCCCGTATCCGCCGGCATTGACCGGACTTCGTGGTAGCCATGCCGGGTCATTCGAGATAGCGCATGCCTTGTCCTGGGGAAACGCGTCCTGGCCGCGGCCGGATTCGCTGGCGGACGGCGTGTACGACCTGGTCGTCGTGGGTGGCGGCCTGTCAGGTCTTGCAGCCGCCTTCATGTATCGGCAACAAGTTGGCCGGGATGCCCGCATCCTGATTCTCGACAATCACGATGATTTTGGTGGTCATGCCAAACGCAACGAGTTCAATGTTGATGGCCGGCAGCTGATTGGCTATGGCGGCAGCCAGTCCATCGACTCACCCGCGACTTTTTCGCAGCCGGCGTCACAGATGCTAAAAGATGCCGGTGTCGATACCGATCCTTTCTATGAATACTTCGACCGCAGCTATTTTGCCGATCGCAAGCTCGGTCGCGGTATTTATTTCAGCCGGGAAAAGTACGGTGTCGATAGCGTGCACAGGGATGTGCTGAGAGGATCTGATGACCCTGAAGTGGCGAAGATCGTCAACGACTATCCCATTTCGGCCGAGGCCAGGAAGAGTTTTCTTGATCTGCTCACCAGCGACACTGACTATTTTCCGGGTCTGTCCAGAGCGCAACAGAGGGCGAAACTTATCGGTATGAGTTACACCGATTTCTTGCGCCAGCACGTTGGAACGCATGAAGAGGTCGTGCTGCTGCTGCGTGATGTCATCAAGGGATACTGGGGAATAGGCTACGATGCGCTGTCTGCGATGGAGGGCTATCGCCTTGGCATGCCGGGGGCACGGCACCTGGATCTCGACGTGGAAAGCAGCGGGCCGGCGGGTCGTGAAGAACCTTACATATTTCATTTTCCGGACGGTAATGCCGGCGTTGCACGCTCAATCGTACGCAAGTTGATTCCCGAAGCGGTGCCTGGCAGCTCAATGGAGGACCTGGTTCTTGCCAGGGTCGACTATAGCCTGTTGGACGCCGAGTCGAATCAAACGCGGATACGCCTCAACAGTACCGCGGTCAATGCTCAGCATGTGCAGGGCGACCGATTTGTCGACGTCACCTATGTCAGAGCCGGTCAGCCGCAACGCGTGCGCGGCAAGCACGTCATCATGGCCTGTTACAACAATATCGTCCCGCATATATGCCCGGAAACTCCCAAAAACCAGGTTGACGCAATCAACAAAGCGACCAAGATTCCGCTGGTCTATATAAGCGTAGCGGTACGCAACTGGCAGGCGTTTGAGAATCTGGGTTACCAGAGTTTCTACATTCCGCAGCCGAAAATGATGCATTCTTTTGGCATGGATTTTCCTGTCAGCATGGGCGGCTATGGCTATACGCAAAACTCAAACGAACCCACTATCGTGCACGGCACCTATGTCCCCACGGCGCCGGACCAGGGGCTGACAGAGCGCGAGCAGCACGTGCAGGGGCGGCGTGACCTGTATGAGATGACTTTTGCCGACCTGGAACGCGATATTGTCGGCGCGATGAGCGGCGCTCTTGAGGGAGGTGGCTTCGATGCCGAGAGGGATATCGCCGCCCTGACAGTAAACCGATGGCCACACGGCTACGCTTACGAATACAACGAACTGTTTGATCCGCCGGAGTGGAGTCGCGACAATGGTCCGCACCTGCAAGGGGCAGCAAGAATCGGCAGAATTTCTATCGCCAATTCAGATGCTGCGGCATTTGCCTACGTGAATGGTGCATTCGATGCAGCACATCGCGCGGTTAATGAGCAGCTCGGCCTGTCCTGACCCCGTGGAAGACGCAGGCGCGACAATCCTGATACCGACATTGGTCGTATTCGTGCTGGCCATATTGACGCACCGACCCATTGAGTCGTTGATCACAGGGTCGATTGTGGGTCTCGTAATGATTCATGGTGCAGGCTTTGTTGGCGGTTTTGCCGAGACATCGATAAGAGTGATGACCGACCCGGATGTCGCCTGGGTTATTCTTGTTTGCGGTTTCATGGGAAGCCTGATTGGCATCCTGATTCGCACCGGTTCCACGAGTTCGTTCACGGATACGATGTCCCGCTACGTCAAGTCGAAGACGAGTGCACTGATGGCGAGCTGGATCCTCGGGATATTCATGTTCGTCGACGATTACCTGAATTCGCTGGCCGTCGGTTCGGCAATGCGCAGCCTTACTGACAAATATCGAATTTCGCGCGAGAAACTCGCCTATGTTGTCGACTCCACCGCGGCGCCGATTAGTGTCATCATTCCATTCTCGACCTGGGGCGTATTCTTTGCCGGCTTGATAGTCGCAAACGGCATCGCGCCTGAGGGCCAGGGTCTGGATACCTATATTTCCGCAATACCCTACATGCTGTACGCCTGGGTGGCCGTGCTCCTGGTGCCGCTGGTCGCAGTCGGCATCATTCCGTCGCTGGGTGCAATGCGGCGCGCCGATCTTCGCGCTGAAACAACCGGCGTCACTGTGCCTCCCGAAGCGGAGCATATCGAGGCGGCAAATCAGTCGATCAGGCCGCGGCCGGACATCAAGCCGCGCATGGCACTTTTCGTGGTGCCGATGATTACGCTGGTCGCCGCTACGCTTTACTTCGACAAGGATTTTCTCGTTGGCATCTACATTACACTAGGGGCCACGACCATATTTATCCTGGCATCCCGGTTGATGAATATGCACGACACGTTTAACACGATCATCGATGGCTTTAAGATGATGGTGGAGCCACTGGGTGTACTGGTTGCGGCCTTCATTCTTAAGGACGTCAATGACGTACTGGGTCTGGCGCCGTATATCGTCGCGACGATGGAGCCCTTCCTCACCGCAGAATCGCTTCCGGTCGTGATATTCTTTTCAATGGCGCTGGTCGCCTTTATGACCGGCTCCAACTGGGGTGTGTTCGTCATTATTTTGCCGATTGTGACAGCGTTGACGAACAATCTGGGCGCAGACATGACGCTCGTGCTCGGTGCAACGCTCTCGGCCAGCACTTTCGGCAGTCACGCCTGTTTTTATTCTGACGCAACTGTCCTGACAGCACAGGCAGCTGGCTGCACACCTTATCAACATGCAATTACGCAGATTCCGTATGCGTTGATTGGCGCAACCATAGCGATAATCGGCTACCTGATTCTCGGTTACCTGTAAAACAAAAACAGACTGGAGTTTTCTGATGAGAAAGATAGTTGTCACCTTGATGATTCTTGCCTTAGCTGCTGTTGTCGCATTTGCAGCTCAACATGAGGAGGCGGTGGTGCCGGCGAAAATCAGCCGTGCAGATGTGAGCGGAGGCATTTTCAAGCGGGAAGATATGCTTCGCACTGAACATGAAAACGGTAACGTGACGTTGGACGTCACCACGCTCTTGTCAAGCGACAAGAAATTTGCATCGGGAATGTACAAGTCCGGAAAAACCTATTTTGAAGCCACTGACCCTTATGGTGTCGATGAATTCATGTATTTCATCGAGGGCAGCGTCAAATTGACTTCGGCCGATGGCACGGTGCAGACGATCAATGCCGGCGAAGCAGTCACCATTCCCAAAGAGTGGACCGGCATCTGGGATACCGACGGCTACACGAAGATGTGGGTTATATACTCGGAGGACGGCTCGGGGCTGTAGCGTCGTTTGACCGCGGGTCGCATTTGAGAGCACAAAAGAATAAGGGGGCTGTATGAGTGGAATTTCGCGCAGGAAATTTTTAGGTAGTTCGGCAGCATTGCCGCTGGGTCTCGGGCTCACAGGGCGTGCCGCCGCACAAAGTGGCACGTTGACCGGAAGCGCTGACATGATCATTACCGGCGCGAATGTGCTCACAATGGACTATGACCAATCGGTAGCACAAGCAATAGCGATTCGTGGAAATCGCATTCTGGCGGTCGGCTCAAACGAGGAAATCCTGTATTTCGCGAACGCGGGTACGACCAGGGTAGACGGTCGGGGCACAACCGTAACGCCAGGTTTTATTGACGCACACAGTCACCCGCTGTTCGCCGAAGAGGCGGTTGGGGTCAACGTCAATCTTCGCCGTATCGATGACGTCAAAGAGGCGCTCGCTGGCAAAGCGGCCAACACACCGCCCGGTCACTGGGTGCGTGGTGTCATGTATGACGACACCAAGTTTGAAGACGAGCGGCCACTCAATCGCCAGGACATAGACGAAGTCGTGCGAGATCATCCCGTATATGTTGGCCACCGTGGCGGTCACACTGGCGTTGTCAATTCTAAGGCCTTCGAAATTGCGGGCGTCACCAACGACACGCCGGATCCTGTTGGCGGCCGGTTCTTCCGCGAGGATGGCGAATTGACGGGTAAGGTTGCAGAGCATGCGCGGGAAGTGTTCTTCGCGGCCGGCACCTGGCCGGTAATGGATCGTGCTGTCAGGCAGAAAGCGGCGACAATTGCGTCGCAAAATATGACGGCGACAGGCCTGACATCCACGACGGATGCCTACGGCCAGCTGAATGACATGATTGCCTACCAGGATGCGCGGGATGCCGGCGAATTGTATTTCCGTGTCTCGTTCATGCCCGGCGGCAATAGCGAAGTGTACGCGGGGCTGAAGACCGCTGGCATACGCACCGGCTTTGGCGACGACATGTTACGTATCGGTGCCGTCAAATACGCGGCGGATGGCTCGGCTTCCGAGCGCACCATGTATATGAGTACGCCCTACGAAGGCACCGACGATCACGGCATTCTGACAATGAGCCAGGAAGAGATTGATGCTGCCGTTGACGATGCGGTTGCGCATGGGTTTCGTGTTGGCATTCATGCAAACGGTGACTGGACCATCGATATGGTACTGAAGGCTTATGAGCGCGTGCTAAAGAATCGCACGGGTCCCAATCCCCGTCACAGGATCGAGCACTGTTCGCTGATCAACGCTGATCTGTTGGCACGAATTAAAGCGGCCGGTGTTGTGCCCGCGCCGTTCTACACGTATGCGCATTATCACGGCAACAAGTGGGTCGACTACGGAGAAGAAAAAATGGAAAACATGTTCGCGCACAAAAGCTTTCTTGACGCCGGGATTCCAGTCGCACCCGCTTCCGACTACACGCCGGGTCCGTATGAGCCGATGATGGCCATTCAAAGCATGGTGACCAGAAAGGATGTACGCGGTCGGGTCTGGGGTGCGAGTCAGCGGATATCGGTCACCGATGCCATGCGTATCTGTACCGTACACGGCGCCTATGCTTCTTTTGAAGAAAATATCAAGGGAACGCTGGCGCCCGGCAAGCTAGCTGATCTTGTGATCCTTGAAAAGGATCCGCACGACGTCGACGTAGATGCGATCAAGGACATCCGGATCTTGCGCACGGTCATGGGTGGCCGGACTGTCTATGAAGCGTAGTCTTAAAGGTTTGCTCGCACTGGTTCTTGCCGGGTGTGGCAATGCACCGGAACCTGGCGTCGATCGAATATTTACAGGCGGAGCGATATACACGCTGAACGACGCGCAGCCCTGGGCTGAGGCGGTCGCGGTGGATGGTGACACTATCGTATATGTCGGCGACCTGGATGGTGCCATGGACCTGGTCGGAGAGAATACGATTCAGCATCGACTGGAGGACAGGATGCTGTTGCCTGGTTTCATCGATACGCATATGCACCCCATTAGCGGCGGCGCGTATGCCAAAGCGCTCAGTCTTGAAACGGGCGGTAGCGTCGATGAGTGGATTGCTGCAATCGAGGCTTTCGCAGCGGCAAACAGCGAGGCGCCGCTGATTTTCGGCTACGGCTGGTTGTCGACCACTTTTGGCCCGGAAGGCCCGCGACGCGAAATGATTGACGCCGTTGTTTCTGACAAGCCGGTTTTAATCATGGATGAGGGGTTCCACGGCGCATGGGCGAATTCAGCGGCACTGGCCGCGCTGAATATTACCCAGGATAGCGCCGACCCGGTTCCCGGTTTCAGCTACTACAAACGTGACGAAAACGGCGATGCGACCGGTTATTTGCTTGAGGGTACGGCTGGCATGGCGATGACCGCGCTCAATGTCATCACCGAAGACGTCGTGGTCGCGGGAACGGCGCACGTTGTCGACGTGCTGAATGCTTACGGTGTCACAGCGGCATTCGACGCGGGCGTCGGCCCGTATGCGGACAATCTTCGCAGTATTTTGTCGCGGCTCGAGTCCGGCGGCGATCTGACTGTCAGGCTGCAGGGTTCTTACCGGCCCGGCGGCCCTGAAGACGTCGCACAAGCCGTCCGCAACGCCGCCACTTGGCGCGACACGATCAAGGGCGACAATTATCACTTCCGGTTTCTCAAGATCATGCAGGATGGCACGATAGAAGGCCGGACTGCCGCCATGTTCGAAGACTATCAGGGCGAGCCTGGAAACAGCGGTGAATCGGTATTTTCCGAAGAAGAGCTGGCAGTCATGCTAACGGGGGCGGCCGCCGAAAACATCGATGTACATGTCCACGCACTGGGCGAACGCGCTGTTCATGAAGCGCTTAACGGAATTGAGAAAGCGCGCAATGCGCATCCGGACAGTCTGTCACGCTATGCGATTTGTCACATCCAGGTGATAACGGATCAGGATCTGCCGCGCTTCGCCGAGCTCGATGTTATTGCACAAAGCACGCCCCTATGGGCTTCATACGACACCTACGGTGAGCAGTTTGTCAGCGGGGATCAGTTCGATCGTTACTGGCGATTCAATAGCCTGAAAGAACTCGGTGTGCGGTTGACCTGGGGCAGCGACTTTCCGGCCAGCGGCGCCGGCATGCTGGGCATGTCCCCGGTGGTGCAAATGGAGATCGGCCACACGCGCCAGAACCCGGGTGAACCCGATGCGCCGGTTCAGCCCCGCAAAGCGGAACGACTGGATCTGGAATCATTGCTGCGCGGCTACACGCTCGATGCTGCCTATCAACTGCGGATGGAAGACGAAATCGGCTCGCTGGAGGTTGGCAAGAAAGCCGATCTGGTCGTACTGGACCGAAATTTATTCGCAATCGACGCCTACGATATCCACACAACAAGCGTCATCCTGACCCTGATGGATGGCAATGTCGTTTACGCCGCTGGCGACTAACCGTGCCGTCGATCATTCGGTACCAGGCTCGCCGGGCGGGGGTGGTGCGAGTATTTTTTCGCAAAGGAATGTAACCAATACGGGTTGATGTGCCTATAAGCCATTACATCACCACTCAACTCCTGGGAACCCATATGCATAAACTACGCCTGACCCTGCTGGCCATATTGAGTACGCTGCCGTTGGCCGCATTCGCAGCGGTGTCAACCGATGATCTGCCCGGAAGCACTATCTGGTACCTGCACGCCGATCTTGATGCGATGCGCAATACAGAATCCGGAAGCTCGGTTTACGCCTGGTTCGCAGACGAAATCTTGGCGGAAGTCAGCGAAGAGTTTGGAATTGATATCAATGCAGAACTCGAATCGATAACCGCTTTTACCGACGCCGATTTCGGCACGGTTGTCGTTGTGGATGGACCGCTGAGCCAGAAGACCAAGGACAAACTGCTGCTATTCGTGTCGAGCGAGGAAGAAGTCGATCCGCGCGAGCATAAAGGCAGGCGCTATTTCCAGATGGGCGACCACCAAGCCGCCAGTAAGCGGCCGAATGAACCATTCGACGATCTGAGCGATGCCGCCTTTTTCAGCTTCGATCTTGATAACCGGGTCGTCATCACTGGCGATGAGATGCAAATGCAGGCGCTGCTGGATAATGGCGGCAAAATTACCGGCGGTGGCAGCCATGCAGGCGCAGTATTCGTGATTTCCGCTGACACCAGTTTTGTGCAGGCTGGATTACGAACCGACGAACTTACGGCTGGCGACAAAGATGACGGCTGGGAGTCCAATATCCTGCGCAATACCAAACAAGCAGCCTTACTGGTGTCCGACGCATCCGGCATGATTGCCGTCGAGGCTCAGCTGGTGTCGACGGACCCGAAAATGGCCAACGCGATTGGCGGCATCATCAATGGCCTGATTGGCCTGCAGGCATTCAACGCCGAACTTGGCCCGGAAATTCAGGGATTGATCCGCAATACCAAAGTTCAGGTAAACGACAACATGCTATCGATCAATACCGTTATTGATCCGGACCTCCTGATATCGTTTCTGGACGATTGAAGCTGGCGCGCGCATCACTTGTCGTCAGGGTCACAAAGCGTGTTAACTGATGAAGAGCTTGTGGAGGCGTCGCTCAATGGCAAAGCCACCGCGTTTGACGAACTTGTCGATCGTTACCAGGAGCGACTGTTGCGATTCCTGCTAACTCAGTCCGCGAGTCATGCCGATGCTGAGGACGCCATTCAGGATACCTTTATCAACGCATACCGTTTTCTTGCCAGCTTCGACCCGCGCTGGCGATTCAGTACCTGGATATATCGAATTGCATTGCGAAACCTGGCGCGACAGAAGCGACCTGAATTCACCGCACCGGCAGATTCGCTCATTGGCACGGACGACCCACTGCAGAATTGCATCAATGCTTCTGAACGCAACAATATCTGGGTAACCGCGAGGCAAATACTGTCCGACGACGCCTACGCAGCAATGTGGCTGCGTTACGTGGAAGACCAGTCCGTCCGGGAAATTTCGCGCGCCCTGGACAAGACCCAGTCGTGGACGAAAGTAACCTTGCTCAGAGGCAGGCGTCGGTTGAGCGATGAGCTTGCCGGGAATGCGTTACCCGCAGCACGGAGAGAAAGCTATGGATGAATTTGAGAAACGTCTGAAACAGGATGCGGCTGCCGTGGAGGCCAGCGTGTCGCCACAGCTGCGAGGCCGTATTGACGCATCGTTACGTGGTACCGAACGGGCACACACAGCGGCAGTGGAGAAACGACCAGTTTCAAGGTTGTGGTGGGCGAGCAGCCTGACCGGACTTGCGGCAACGATTGCGATCATTGTGCTTGTGAACCTGGGGAGGGATGCGTCGGTGCCTGTCGAGGCGCCTGTTGCTGAGCTGCCCACGGTGCCTGACACAGGGCTGGATTTACCGATGATTCCAACGGATCTTGACCTGCAGTCGGCTGATTTTGCGGGTCCGTTGCAAGAAGAATTGCTAAAGCTCCAGGCTGATATAGAAAAGGCTCGTAACAGCGTTCGGG
Organism: Woeseiaceae bacterium; assembly: GCA_021773135.1. Taxonomy (GTDB): domain Bacteria; phylum Pseudomonadota; class Gammaproteobacteria; order Steroidobacterales; family Woeseiaceae; genus SZUA-117. The sequence continues at coordinate 35,659 of JAJFKP010000010.1, forward strand.
AAGATATCGATTTCACATTCTGAAGCGAGCCACCCGTTAGCGCGCCGCAATCAATTTCCCGCGTGTCCCTGAATTTTACGGCTCGAACGCAAACTCATTGATTTTCGTCAGCTTTTGGCAGCTGTTCAAAACACCATAGTTACCGTCTTGGTGTGGAAATCGGCCTCCGAATCCACTATCCTGCGGACTGGTTCGACGGGTTAAGGTGACCCGGCAAGAGCCAATATAAAGTTCGCCGAACTGACAAGAGGCGACATCGCAAACAAATATTGCGGGAATGCCGCGGGGGATTCACCTTTAGTAATTCATACGAAAAAACGCGTACTGGTCTATCCAGGATCGTCGGTGCACCCGCAACCGCACTACTCATTCGCAGCAAAATGAAATAAGGATGCAATAGGTATGCCTATGGCAATTGTACTTATCCTCTTGGTTGTCGGTACTTTGCTCTTCCACTTTTTGAGCCCCTGGACGTTTACGCCGTTGGCGTCGACGTGGGTTCAGATTGATGAAACGATCAATATCACCTTCTGGGTCACCGGTTTCGTCTTTGTCGCCGTAAACCTGTTCATGGCCTATGCCGTAATCAAGTACCGTGCCAAAAAAGGCTCTCGGGCAACTTATGATCCGGAAAACAAGAAGCTCGAAACTTGGCTGACCGTCCTGACCACGGTCGGCGTAGCCGCTATGCTGACACCGGGACTTTTTGTATGGGGTGATTTCGTAACGGTGCCCGAGGATGCGCACGAAATTGAGGCCATCGGGCAGCAGTGGCACTGGACCTATCGCCTGCCGGGCGACGACGGACAGTTTGGCAACGTCGATCCCAAGCACATAACGCATGAAAATCCGTTCGGCATGGACCCGGCCGACCCGCTCGGCCGCGACGATGTGCTGGTATATAACCCCGAAGTACACATACCGGTAAACGTTCCTGTCAAGGTCAATTTACGATCGAAAGACGTCTTGCACGATTTTGCGGTGGCTCAGTTCCGGGTCAAGATGGACCTCGTGCCTGGCATGGAAACTTTCCTTTGGTTCGAGCCAACGATAGTGGGCAGTTATGAAGTGCTCTGCGAAGAACTTTGCGGCATTGCGCACCATACGATGCGCGGCGCGGTGGTGGTTGATGAGCAGGCGGATTTCGACGCCTGGCTGGATGCGCAACCCACGTTCGCCGAAACGCAGCAGAGCTCGGCAGGCAATGCGGCCCTCGGCGCTGCACAGTACGCCGTCTGTGCTGCCTGTCACGGCCAGCAGGGAGAAGGTCTGCAGGCACTGAATGCGCCGAAGATTGCGGGCCAGGAGCCCTGGTATCTGCGCAGACAGCTGGAGAACTACAAGGCGGGATTGCGCGGTGCACATGACGATGACATCTACGGCAAACAGATGGCGCCGATGGCGGCGACGCTGGTTGACGCTGCCGCGATCGACAACGTGATCGCACATATCCAGACGTTTCCCGATAACCCGGCGCCCACTACGATCGATGGCGATGTCGGCAACGGACAACGAATTTACAACGTTTGCGCCTACTGTCACGGCAAAGATGCGGAAGGCATCCAGGCGATCAATGCTCCGCGCATGGCCGGCATGACGGACTGGTACCTCGCGAACCAGCTGCGAAATTTTAATGCTGGCATTCGTGGCGAACATCCGCAGGATTTTTACGGCAAGCAAATGGGCTTCATGGGACGAACGTTGCACGACGAAAAAGCCGTAACCGACGTGATCGCCTACATAAACACACTCTAGTTCAGCACGCGTAACGAGATTGTAATGATGCAATTGAACTTAAAGACAGCACTGAGGAAATCTTGATGGCATACGTATCAATAGCCGATCGTGACCACGAAATTGAGCACCACGACGATCCGCAAACATTCGTCGCGAAATACGTCTGGAGTCAGGACCATAAAGTCATCGCGATTCAATACGGGGGGCTGGCCATTCTTATTGGCCTGTTCGGCATGGTGTTGTCGAGTATGTTCCGACTGCAGCTCGGCTTTCCAGACACTTTTGATTTCATCAATCCCGAAAACTATTACCAGTTTGTCACTCTGCACGGCATGATCATGGTGGTCTACCTGCTGACTGCGCTATTCCTCGGTGGATTTGGCAATTACCTGATCCCGCTGCAGGTCGGCTCGCGTGACATGGTTTTCCCCTTCATGAACATGCTCAGTGTCTGGGTTTATGCACTGTCGGTGGTAATCCTGATGGCCAGCTTCTTCGTGCCGGGTGGTGCAACCGGGGCCGGGTGGACGTTATATCCGCCGCAGGCAATCTCCCCCGGCACGCCGGGTGTGGACCTGGGCATTGTTCTGATGCTCGTGTCCCTCGCGGTGTTTATCGTCGCCTTCACGATGGGTGGACTGAACTACGTAACGACCGTACTCCAGGCACGCTGCCGCGGCATGACCCTAATGCGTATGCCGCTGTCCGTCTGGGGCATCTTCATGGCTACCATTCTCGGTTTGCTGGCATTCCCTGCGCTGCTGGTTAGCGCCATCATGATGTTGCTGGACAAGTTGATTGGTACCAGTTTCTTTATGCCGGCGATGATGGCAGCCGGTGAAGTCACCGAATATGGCGGTGGCAGTCCGGTCTTGTTTCAGCACCTGTTCTGGTTTTTCGGTCACCCTGAAGTGTATATCGTAGCGCTGCCTGCTTTTGGCATCGTGTCCGATCTCCTGTCGGTTCACGCACGAAAAAACATTTTCGGGTATCGCATGATGGTCTGGGCGATTCTCGCGATTGGCGGCCTGAGTTTCATCGTCTGGGCGCACCATATGTACGTCAGTGGCATGAACCCTTATTTCGGCTTCTTCTTCGCCACGACGACGCTGATTATCGCCGTACCAACGGCCCTCAAGGTTTACAACTGGGTGCTGACGCTGTGGCAGGGAAACATTCACCTGCGGGTGCCAATGCTATTTGCCATCGGCTTCATATTCACCTTTACCCATGGTGGCCTGACGGGGCTCTTCCTCGGCAATGTAACGATCGACCTGCCGCTTTCTGATACCTACTTCGTGGTGGCGCATTTCCACATGGTGATGGGCGTTTCACCGGTCCTTGTGGTGTTTGGCGCGATATATCACTGGTACCCGAAGATGACCGGTCGCATGTACAACGAGACGCTCGGCAAATGGCATTTTTGGTTAACGTTCCTTGGTACATATTCACTGTATCTGCCGATGCACTACATTGGATTCCTGGGTGTGCCGCGTCGCTATTTCGCCATGGGCAACACCGACTTCATGCCCGACTCGGCAATTACGCTCAATACAAGCATGACGATTTCGGCGCTGATCATCGCCGCGACACAGCTGATATTCCTGTACAACATTATCGTCAGCCTCAAAAAAGGGGAGAAGGCTGGTGGCAATCCGTGGAAAGCGACGTCGCTTGAGTGGCTCACACCGGATACGCCGCCGAAGCACGGCAACTGGGGGCACGATCTGCCGGTCGTCCATCGCTGGGCTTATGACTACGCGGTGCCTGGTGCGCCCGACGACTATACGCCGCAAACCGTGCCCGCAGATGAAGTGCCTGTCGGTCGCGATCACGGCGTTGATCACTAGGTGCTAACGATATGTATATAACGCTCATTCTGCTGGGCGTCATTATGGCCACCATCATTTGGTGGCTATTGAGACAGACGCTCAGTACCCAGCCATGGGTTTCCGCAGCCGCGGATGATGCCGTTTCGGGAACGTCGCTTGACGTCAACCGAAAAGCGGTCGGCCTTATGACATTCCTGGCCGTGGCGACGTCCGTTTTCGGCCTCTTCATCAGCGCGTACACGATTCGCATGGAAGAGCCGGACTGGCGACCGCTGTCAGAACCGACCCTGCTATGGGCGAACACGATCATGCTGGTGTTGGCGAGTATTGTTTATCACTGGACTCGCAACGCAGCCGTAAAGGGCATCGAGGAGCGCATCAAACCGGGGCTCACCGTCGCTGGAGCACTGACAATCCTGTTTCTGCTCGGCCAGATTGTGGCCTGGCAGCAACTTAGTGCGGCCGGATTCTATGTTGCGAATAATCCCGCCAATGGCTTTTTCTATCTCCTGACGGCGGTACACGGATTGCACATGCTCGGTGGGCTGTGGGTGTGGGCCAGATCTACAATGAAGGTATGGACCGGCGCGGGATCAGACAGCGTCCGGCTAAGCATCGAATTGTGCACCGTCTACTGGCACTTCCTGTTGCTGGTCTGGATTGTTTTGTTTGGCATGCTGTTATCTACCTAAGAAGGAAAGCGATTTATGTCAGAAGCTGCGGTAACTAGCTCCGGAGACGTGTTGCCCGACGGCACCAAAGGTTTCGTCGAGGATTTCTCTGCGGATAAACAGGCGTTCCAGGTTCCCTGGGGCAAGGCCATGATGTGGATCTTCCTCCTGAGCGATACCTTCATTTTCAGCATCTTCCTGGTGTCGTACATGAAGGTGCGCATGTCGACGACAGATCCCTGGCCTAATCCCAGCATAGTGTTCGGGCTGGAAGTGGGTGGTGTCAGCGTACCGCTGCTGCTTATCGCGATCATGACTTTCATCCTGATCACGTCTTCGGGCACGATGGCGCTCGCGGTCAACATGGGCTATCGCAAGGACAAAAAGAAAACCTTCTGGCTGATGGTGGCGACGGCAGCCCTCGGCGCTTCATTTGTCGGCATGCAGGCCTTCGAGTGGACCAAGCTGATCTCGGAAGGCGTTCGTCCCTGGGGCAATCCATTCGGTGCCGCCCAGTTCGGTTCGAGTTTCTTCATGATAACCGGCTTCCACGGCATGCACGTGTCAGCCGGCGTGATCTACCTGCTTGTGGTTGCGAATCGGGTGAGAACGGGATTCTACGAGCGGCGTGGCAACAACTACGAGATCGTTGAGGTCGCAGGACTGTACTGGCACTTTGTCGACCTCGTGTGGGTCTTTATTTTCGCATTATTCTATCTTTGGTAAGGGAGTCTCAAGCGCATGGCAAGTGAAGAAGGACAACAGCATCCGCTGAGGATTTACTGGATTATGTGGATCGCTCTGTTCATTTTGAGCGGGTTCTCCTACTGGACCGACTTCTGGCCCGACGGAGCGTTGCGGCAGACCGCCATACTGACGTTGATGTTCATGAAGGCCGGCGGCATCGTCTGGATATTCATGCACATGGGATGGGAGCGGCTGGCACTTAAACTCGCGATTTTAGTGCCGCCGGTATTTATTGGCGTGCTGATCTGGCTGATGGCAATTGAAGCGGACTACACCTTCCTGACACGCATAGAATTCTTCGGCGAAAGCACGATGGAGCCACAAACGCCGCATCACTGAACGGTTTTACTAGAAGACATACCGGAAAGGGATCCGCCAGGATCCCTTTTTTTATGGTTCGAGGTACACTGACTGATCTGATTGGTACAACGGGCAGAGAGGAACGTGGGCAGAGCAATTATCCTGGTGCTGGATTCGTTCGGTATCGGTGCAACGGCCGATGCCGATCGTTTCGGAGATGTGGGTGCTGACACGCTTGGAAGCATCGCCCGTGTGCGGGCGGCTGGCGCGGACGGACCGCTACAATTGCCAAATTTGTCCCAACTTGGCCTGATGCACGCTGCGGCCGAAAGCACCGGTTCGTTTCCGGCAGGCAGCGATAGTGAGGTGAAGATCACCGGCGCGTACGGATACGCCGCAGAGCTTTCCAGTGGCAAAGATACGCCGAGTGGCCACTGGGAGATCGCCGGCGTGCCGGTCTTGTTCGACTGGGGATATTTCACGGCCAGGGAAAACACTTTTCCGCCGGAACTGTTACAAAAGCTTGTCGAACGGGCGAATCTGCCCGGTGTTCTCGGCAACTGCCACGCTTCCGGCACCACGATCATCGCCGAGCTTGGCGAAGAGCACATGGAGAGCGGTAAGCCCATTGTTTATACGTCAGCTGACAGCGTTTTCCAGGTCGCCTGCCATGAAGAGACCTTCGGTCTGGAACGGCTCTACAGTCTTTGTGATGTCGCCAGGGAACTCGTCGATGAATATGACATCGGACGAGTGATTGCACGTCCTTTCGTTGGGTCAAACGCCAGTGACTTTAAGCGTACCGGCAATCGGCGCGATCTGACGACACCCCCTCCGTCACCAACCTTGTTGGACAAACTGGTTGAACAGGGCGGCGAGGTGATTAGCGTAGGAAAGATTGCTGATATTTATGCGCACCAGGGGATTACAAAAAAGATCAAAGCCACTGGCAACGCCGCGTTGTTCGACGCCACGCTGCAGGCCATGGAGTCAGCGCCGGACCGATCCATTGTTTTCACCAATTTCGTCGACTTTGACATGCTTTACGGACATCGACGTGATGTAGATGGGTATGCGAACGCACTGGAGTACTTCGATGGGCGTCTGCCCGAGTTGACGGCACGCCTCAACGACGATGACATCCTGATCCTCTGTGCTGATCATGGCTGTGATCCTACCTGGGAAGGCTCCGATCACACCCGGGAACACATTCCGGTTCTTGCGTTTGGTCACCGTGTTTCCCCGGGATCGATTGGCAAAAGGGAGACGTTCGCAGATATCGGACAATCTCTCGCAGAATTCTTCGATTTACCTGCTATGAACTACGGCACAAGTTTTCTCAACTGAGCGCTGTCTTGTCGCCGGGATCTTAACCCGCAAGATCAGGCCAGCTGTTATCCTCAGTGTCGTTCCTGTCAGGCCGTCTACAGGATCGCGCGATTTCTCATCGATTCTTGCCGGGCTTTATTCCTGGTTCTCCGGACTGCGGGAAACCGTTGACGCGCCGGAGTTATGCGAGTCGCCTTCGCGATCCGCGATCTTTTTCCTGATTATTTCGAGTTTACGTTCATGGTGACGTTTCTCGGCGGGTACGACGACGAAAAGCCAGATTGCAACGAATGCAGCCAGTATGAGTATTGCGATATAGACGATGTTCACGTTCTTGTTACCTTATGCTTTTATTCATTATTCCCTGCACCGAAACGTCGTTCGATGCTGCAAACCAGGTCGTTCATGGCTGGAATCAGAAAGACGAAAAAGGCGGATGCGATCACCAGCATTGACGTCGGAATGCCGGTTTTCTGTTTAATGATATAGGCAATTCCCGCCATCCAGATGGCAAGCAGAATGGCGGACACGCGCCAGTCGCGTTTTAGGTCGCCGCCTTCAATTTCCGGACTCTCGCTCTCGGGCATCGTCACTTGTCAGTCCACACCGCCAGCTCATTGCCATGGGGGTCGGCGAACTGGAATCGGCGCCCGCCCGGAAAAGAGAATATATCCTCGACGAGTGTGCCGCCATTCGCAACAATCCTGTCGCGCGTACTTTCGAGATTGTCGGCGTAGAGAATGACGAGCGCGCCGCCAGTGGCCGTTGTTGATCGTGAATCGGCGCGTCGGAATCCGCCCTCCAGCCGACCGTCCGAGAAGGCGCGATAATCAGGACCGAAGTTGGTGAAGGTCCAGCCGAACGTGGCTGCGTAAAAAGCCTGTACGGTATCGAAGTCGGCTGCCGCAAACTCCACATAGTCAATTTTCTGGTCTTTTGACAACGTAATTCTCGCAGGGTGGTACGGCAGAATGGGAACTTATTATAGCCGCAGGCCTGCAGCGAACCCAATGCCGCAGCGGCGCCAATGCCTGCATATTCAGAAAAAATCTGCCCTGTTTCATCCAACTGCAGGCGCTTCCAGCGATGCCGATAGAGTCTCTTATCGAGGTGGCAAAGTACCTGTGAACTTATGACAGACGGAAAGCCACGCGTCCAGATCACTATCCTTGGCAAACCCTCCCGGATCGATTCAGGCAGATCCGGTCACGGCTTTTCCGCTGCAATCCACTTCCCTGGAATAGGGTTTCGGAACTGCTGCCTCCCAGGCATCAGGACCGATACGCGCCAGCAGGGTGTCGTTAACGACTTCACAAAACGTGTTGCCAGTATGCATAAACGCGATGCCTCCAAACATAACATTTTCGACAATGTCATCGTGTCGCTGAAAATATTCACACGGGCGCTGCGCAGTGTCTTCATCGAAAACCATCTGCCGTTGTTGTCTGAAACATTTGACGTCAATACGCTACCCCGAAAATGGTATCAATCTTCCGGTTCGGCAACTCGCCACGGTGGAAAGCGACGGTTCTCACCAGCGTGATAGATACAAACCCTGTTGCCTGATGGGTCGAGCAGATAGGCTTCACGCCACAGCCACTCCTGATCAACCGGAGCACGCTCGAATCGTAGTCCCTTGGCCTCGAGCCGCCTAACGGTCTCATCGACGTCCTCAACTTCAAAATATACGATGAAATCCTGCGTGCCGCCCGACACGTTTTCGGCATGTATCGAAAACGTCATGCCGTGCTCGGTTTCGAACCGACCGTAGCGTGGTGGACTGTCGACGATTAGTCTAAAACCAAGCTGTCGATAGAATTTGACGGTAGCGTCATAGTTCGTGCAGGGCAGAGTGATCTGGTTCAGCTCCATGCGCTATCGTGTACCTGTCTGGCAATGAATGTTACAAAAGCCACAATTCCGGGTGGCACGGAACGACTAGTCCAGTGAAAATATGCAGCTGTTGCCGGCTGCCGTGGCATTTTTTCGTTCCAGATCGTCTGCGACCAGCAACCGGTACGTTCCACTTTGTCCCAGTGCGCTGACAATCTCGGTTTCGCCCCAGTCGTTAAACCAGGTTCCGCGAGCGCTCGAATCCAGTACGAACTCCCGCAGGTTCACGAAATCATCGACGTCCGGAAACTGAACCGGCGTATCTGCGTCACGCAGGTAGATCCTGCGCTGATCAGGGGTAGTAAGCACCATTTTATTCGCATGCGGCACCGGCATGACGATCGTTACCTGTGGATCACCGTCGACGACATTGACCGAGCAGCTCATTGAGGATTGTGCAATGCCATTGGTCGTAACAGCGAGCAGCGCAAGCAAAACTGAAATTCGTCTGTGCATACTGGTCACCGATCGATCCGGCGGGCTCGCACCGGCCAGCGGCCCGGATTGATCGTCAGGCCGGTGATATTCCCAGCGTCACTCTTGTCGAAGCGCACGACGTCCTGCCGGTTAGTATCCAGCAGAAAGTCGCCATTAGTCGCCGGCGTCATTCTAACGACCGCATCTGCCGGCAAGTACATCGAGTATCTGGCGGGTGCCTTGATCGACAGTTGACGATCAGCGGTCGATACGGTGCCCTCCATCCCGGGCGCGAATAAATAAGTGCCGGCATACCGCACTAGTTCGTCGGCGGGCGGGACCTGAGTGCTCGCTGTGGGTCGCTGCGCCAATGGCGGGACACTTGACAAAACTGCATCCCAGGCGAGTTCGCTGGCCAGCACGCCCAGTTTTCCGCTGGAGACTGTCTCGTCGCGGATCTCGCCAGTCGTTACTGCAAAGAGCGTATCCCCATCATTAATCGTGTGGAACGGCTGAATCGCTCGCGCCATGGACGTATGCGTCTGCATCGCAAAACGCTGCAACTCAGCGAACGACATCTGCTGGTTCGTCGCCACGAGAGTAATCGTGGTATTTGACGTCAGTCCCTCCGAAGCACGCGCCATAGTGTCATCCGTGTCGGCAGGCGTATGCAGCAGGGACTCAACCCGCGGACAGTCGGACCGGGAGGGCACGCCGCAGCGGACCAGATTGCCGGAACGATCGACAATGCCGCCTACAGAATTTACGACAGTGAAAACGGCAACGCGTATATCTCCATATTTGCCGAATGCGGCGCCTTGTCCCGAGTGCTGCCCGGCTCCGTAATACCCGCCCTGCATCGCGAAACGTCCCGCGCCGCGCGCGCCCAGCGGAAAATATCCCGGGCGCATAGCGCGAATGGCAGCACGTCCCAGCTGTTCGTCGGGCGTGACAGCGTTGTACCGTCGTCCACCGAGATCGAAAATGATAGCGCCACCGACCACCGCAATCTTGGTGAACCAGCCGGGGTCATCAAGAAGTGACTTGATTTCCTTCGCGGCGCCGCCTGCTGCAGCGAGTCCATAGGCGGAGCCACCCGACAGGGCAATTGCACGAAGCAGCGGATCTTCGTAGCCCTGCTGCAACAGGGTTGCATTCATCGTACCCGGACCGCCGCCGCGGACATCGATCACACCCATTACCCGCTCGTCGAAATGGATAACGGTCGTGCCGGTCGGGCCCTCGGCATACTCCGCAACACCTATGGACAGGCCAGGAAAGTCAAATTCCAGTGCCGGCCCGTCAAATTCAGTTATCGGAACGAGCCCGCGATTCGGGTCGTACTCTTGCGCCTCGACATCGGCAAATTGTATTGCAGAGAGTGCAAATACCGTGATGACTGCTCCGGTGACTTTCATTCAGGACTCCTGTCGACTATCCGCATCCGCCGGCCCACCTGGAAGGTGCGCTGAATCAATAATTGCATCCCTGAATTTCGATTCAGGTGTTCATGGCACGTGCCAGGTTTCTCTTCAGGACTTTGATTTCGTCCTTTGGGAAATCCTTGATAATTTCTGCAGCGCGCAACTCCGTCAGCGCAATCTCTACATCGGTTCCGCGCAGCCACTCCGCGATCTTTGGTACCTGATTGACGTTGTCACTGACTATTGATTTGGTATCGCCATCGATGATCGCAACACGATGTTTGCACAAGTTGCCGAAAGTACCGGCGGGGCAGGTGCAAATCGCCGTGAGGCTCGATCCATCTTTGATAAAGGTAATTTCATACGGGTCCGACGAGGATCCTTTCACCTTGAATATCAGTTCATCCACGATTTTTCCCGGGTTTTCTCGATGTTGGTTTTTGTCGCTGCTGCACAGCATATTAATACATTGAGCCAAAGTTGTAGTCACTGCAGTAGTCTGTCGGGTGACACGAAGAATTCAGGAAATTCGCTTGACGTCCGGGTTTTGACCGGTGGCCCATTCATGGCAGAGATCCGCCAGGTATTGTTCAAGCTGCCGCTCGGTTATGTCCGGCGGAACGACGATGTCTGCCGCCGGTCTGCGCTTGCCCTCCTGGCCTGCATAGAATATTTTCCAGCCAGAGTCGCTATTTATTGCTACGACTGTACGTCCGTACAGATCAATCGTTACCGGCCTCAATAGCTTTGCGCTCGCATAGTTTAGTCAGTCCGCTGCAGCAGCGATTTGCCCAGAACCATTGCGCAGCCTGCGGACAGTCTGCCAGGCCGCCCGGCTGCGGCTTACGTCATTATCCACAAGCGCATCGATCGAGGAAATTCCAGCTCGGTATTCGTGCGGGAACGCGTGCACCTCGCACCCTAGCAGGACCATTTCCCTGTACCAGTCGAATGGCGCCAGTTCATCGGCAATGTGTGACGGACGAGCAGTGAAGCTCTGGCACAGGCCGTATTTCGGCAGTTCAATACTGATCTCATCGTAGCCAACCCCAAGCCCCTCGATATCGTCGAGCATTGTCTTTTCAGATTCTGCGATCTCGTAGACTGCGACATAAACACCTTCCCCCCGCCTGTGCATGCTGCATTTTGCGGAGCCATCGCGGTCACTGCGTTTGTGAAAGTGCAGCGACCATCCCTCCAGGAAATCCGTTCCGAGCAGGCGCGCCGAAGGCGTCCGCGCTGCCAGCCTGACAGGATGCAGATTGGAACCGTATGCCGCGTAACGATAGTAGCTCCCCAATCTAGCGGTTTCTCTCTGCCAGGGCTGCCTGGATTCGAGCAGCCAGTTCTGTCGCTTCGCGCTTGACTCGTGCCGTATCAATAGTCAGGAATTCACCGTCCCGCATCAGCAGTTTGCCGTCAACCGTAACTGATGCGACATCCTGTTCGTCGGCGACATAGACGAGGTGCGAAATCACGTCGTAGGTCGGCACAAAATGCACGTCGTCGAAAGCGACCTGGATCACATCGGCACGCAGACCAACTTCCAGAGCACCGACCGTGTCGCGCAGTCCGATCGCTTCTGCACCGCCACTGGTCGCCATGCCCAGCACCGTGCTCGCCGAAAGGGCCTGCGGATCCATCTTGTCGACTTTCTGCAGAAACGACGCGAGCCGCATTTCTTCCCACATATCGAGGTCGTTATTGCTGGCGGCCCCGTCTGTTCCCAGCCCGACCAGTACACCCGCATTCAGCATATCGGTGACGGGCGCGATGCCGGATGCAATTTTCATATTCGAGGTTGGGTTGTGAATGACGCCGACGCGTCGCTCGGCAAGAATGCTGATCTCGTTGTCTGTCGGCCAGATGACGTGCGCGCCGATCGTTGGTCCGTCCAGAAAGCCGATTGAGTTCAACAACTCTATGCTGGTTGTGCCATACGTATCTTTGGAGTACTGCAGCTCAAAAGGTGATTCCGACATATGGATGCTGACAGGCGCACCCGTTTCATCCGCAGCCGCCCGGGTCGCCGCAAGCTGCTCCGCATTCAGCGTGTAGTTGGCATGTGGTCCATAGATTGGTGTGATCCGGCTGCTTCGATCCAGCCAGTTGTTAACGAAAGCTGCACCCTTGACCAATGAGTCGGCCGCGCTTTCCGCATCCGGACTCCGCTGGTCTATTATGGTTGCGGAAATCAGTGCCCGCATTCCGCACTGCTCTACCACTTCTGCAATGACATCGGGGTAATAGTACATATCGACGAATGTCGTGGTGCCGCCACGAATCATTTCCCAGCATGCCAGTTCGGTGCCTATCCGCACAAACTCAGCGTCGACAAACTGCACTTCCGCCGGGAAAATATAGTTATTCAGCCAGTCCATGAGGGCCAGGTCGTCTGCCACACCGCGCAGCAGCGTCATCGCTGCGTGCGAGTGGCCATTAATCAGGCCCGGCATGACGATACGATCTTTAGCAGCAAGATTGCCATTTGCGTTGTAGCGGGCATTGATATCGGTGGCGCTGCCAATCGCGATTATCAGACCTTCGTCGATTGCAACGGCACCATCGCGAAGCACCGTTCCTGCTGCGTCCATCGTGACAACATATTCACCCGCGATGATCAGGTCGATTGCGTCCGGATCCGTGGCTTCGGTCACTGCCGGGCCGGTCGGCGCTTCAGGGGGCGTGCAACCTGCTATGAACGCAACGGTTGTCACGATAAGGAATCTGAGCGTACTGTCCGCGAATCGCCGTTTGGGCATCATTATCTTTGTTACTGCGTTGACCTGGTTAACGGCAGTTTAACCTGATTGCCCGATGTTGTTGCGGCTTCGTAGCGAGCGGCGTTGGGAAGTGCAGAGGAAAGAATGCTAATGTGCGGCTCGGCGCTTTTTGCGCCGCATTTAACTGAGCGCCGGGATAGTCTGGAGATTCCTATGCGAGATTTGGCCTGATCATGTTGTTCACGGACGTCATACGCAAAAAGCGCGACGGTGGGGAGCTGTCTGCTGAGGAAATCGAATTCTTCGTTGACGGGCTGGCTGACGGCAGTATTCCGGCTGAGCAGGTATCAGCACTGGCCATGGCGATCTATCTGAACTCGATGACGGCCAGGGAAGCCGGCCAGCTGACGATGAATATGGCCGCGTCCGGAAGGGTCCTGGAATGGTCGGATGACCAGCTCGACGGGCCCGTTGTTGATAAACATTCAACGGGTGGTGTCGGCGACAAGGTCAGCTTTCTTCTGGCGCCCATTGCCGCAGCCTGTGGTTGCTTCGTGCCGATGATTTCCGGGCGCGGCCTTGGCCACACCGGTGGCACGACGGACAAGGTTGAGTCGATACCTGGCTATCAGTCAATGCCGGACTACGGGCTTTTTCGCAAGGTCGTCAGGGAAGCAGGGTGTGCGGTGATCGGACAGACAAGTGACCTTGCGCCCGCGGACCGGCGTTTTTATTCAATCCGTGACGTCACATCGACCGTTGAGTCTATACCGTTAATCACGGCATCGATTTTATCCAAAAAGATTGCGGCGGGTATTGGCGGACTTGTCATGGATATCAAGGTGGGCAGCGGTGCCTTTATGGCAACTATGGATAAGGCGCGGGCCATGGCACGCAGCATTATCGATACTGCTGCCGCAGCGAACCTGAAAACACATGCGGTAATAACAGATATGAACGAGTGCTTAGGCGATACGGCGGGCAATGCACTCGAAATCGCTGAGTCGATGAAATTTCTGACCAACGCCCGCAGAGAGCCGCGGCTGAACGCAGTGGTAATGGCAGTGACGGCCGAGATGTTGATCGTAACCGGGGTTGAATCGAGTCACGAAGTGGCGCTGCGGAAGACGGATGAGGCCGTTACCTCCGGTAAGGCGGCAGAAGCGTTCGACAAGATGGTTCACGGGCTCGGCGGCCCGATTGATTTCGTCGCCAAGCATGCAAAGCACCTGGCAACGGCGCCGGTCATAAAACCCGTATTCGCGGCAGATGCAGGGTATCTTTCGGCCGTGGATGCGTTTTTGCTGGGTAACGTGATTATTGAGCTCGGTGGCGGCCGGCGCGCGCTAGGCGATGTCCTCGATCTCTCCGTTGGACTGTCAGACATGGCCCCGATAGGCACAAAGGTTGGCCGCGACCAGCCGCTTGGCGTAATTCATGCTGCCAACGAAGCGACGGCTGCCAGTGCGGCGGAAATCATGCGTGAGGCCTGCACAGTGTCAGACAGCGTTCCGACCGCCAATCCTGTGATCCGCGAGATACTTACCTGAATATGACCGCAATGTAAGCAGGAATTAGGTCCGGATTGCCGGTATCCTAAGGCCTGCAGGCATAAGTTCAAAAAATACTCCTGGTCACAAAGGGGCCTCGCGCATGGCAGGCAATTTCATAGGAATCGTGGGCATTGCCGTTATTCTCGGTATTGCATATCTTCTTAGCAGTAATCGCAAAGCAATCAGTCTGCGCATTGTCGGCGCGGCGTTCGCGCTGCAGGTGGCCCTGGCTGCATTCGTAATCTATGTGCCGCTCGGGCAGCGGATGATCGAAGGCATGAGTAGTGCCGTAATGAACGTCATGGGATATTCCCGGGAAGGGATTGAATTCATTTTCGGCGGGCTTGCCACGCTGGATGGAGAGATCGGTCGCGCGGGCTCGAATGAAGTAACCACGATCTGGAGTTTCGCCGTCAATGTGCTCCCGGTCATCATCTTTTTTTCTGCATTGATGTCCGTTCTCTATCACCTGCGCATCATGCAGATCGTTGTCAAAGCAGTTGGTGGCACCCTGCGCTGGATTATCGGTACCCGCGCCGTTGAATCCCTGAATGCCGCGGCAAACATTTTTATCGGCCAGACGGAAGCGCCGCTGGTGATTCGCCCGTATCTGAAAACTTTGTCGGAGCCGCAGCTGTTCGCCGTCATGGTTTCAGGCGTCGCTTCGATTGCAGGCACGGTCCTGCTGGCCTATGCGCAGATGGGAGCGGAGCTCAAATACCTGCTTGCAGCGAGCTTCATGGCAGCGCCCGGCGGCTTGCTGATGGCAAAAATTATCATGCCCGATGACGATGCCGAGGCAGGCAAGCATGAAAAAGCGCAGCTGGAAATGGGTGGCAGCGAACACGAGAACGTGATCCTCGCGGCCGCAGTCGGATCTGCCGACGGTTTGCGGTTGGCGGTCAACATTGGCTCTATGCTGATCGCATTCATGGCTCTGATCGCATTGCTGAACGGAATGCTTGGTGGTATCGCCGGCATGGTGGGCATCGAAGACCTGACCTTTCAGAAAATATTAGGCTGGGTATTTTCGCCTTTAATGTACCTGTTGAGCGTGCCATGGTCCGAAGCGCAGGCCGCCGGCGCGCTTTTCGGTGAGAAGTTAATCGTGAACGAGTTCTATGCGTTCAGTCATTTGTCTGAATACCTCGCAGGAATGAGCGAGCACACACGCGCAATCGTTACGTTCTCGCTATGCGGTTTTGCGAATCTTTCTTCGATCGCTATTTTGCTGGGTGGCCTCGGCGTTCTCGTGCCGGAAAAGAGAACGTTAATTGCCCGCTATGGGCTGAAGGCGGTGGCTGCGGGTTCACTTTCAAACCTGATGAGTGCGGCACTGGCGGGTCTGCTCATCTCCTTTTGATCTATGACTGCGCGCCCGATTATCATTGATTGCGATCCCGGGCAGGACGATGCTATCAATCTCCTGCTGGCGTTCTCGTCACCTGAGGCGCTGAAAATCCTCGGCATTACCACCGTTGCCGGCAATGTCCCTCTGAATCTGACTGAGCGCAACGCACGACTGATGTGTGATATTGCGGGTCGTCATGATGCGCCGGTTTTTGCCGGCTGCGACCGACCGTTGGAAAGAGAATTGCTGACGGCCGAGAAGATCCACGGCAAGACCGGCATCGACGGTGTCGATTTAGTCGCGCCAAGACAGCCGCTCGAGGCGCAGCACGCCGTGGCTTTTATTGTTGAGACCTTACGCGCTGCAGAAGTCAATTCGATAACGTTGGTGCCAACCGGACCACTGACCAACATCGCAGCAGCGATCGAGACAGATCGAACGATTCTGGACAAGGTTCAGGAAATTGTCCTGATGGGTGGCGCGATGCGCGAGGGCGGCAATCAGTCACCGTCAGCAGAGTTTAATATTCTGGTAGACCCACAGGCTGCCGATATCGTGTTTCGCTGCGGGCGTCCTATCACAGCGATCGGTCTGGATGTGACGCACCAGGTGCTGGGGACGCCGCAACGGCGCGACCGGATTCGAGCCATCGACAATGACGTTGCCCGGGCGACCGTTGGCATGCTCGATTTTTTCGATCGCTACGATACGGCAAAATACGGATCACTCGGGGCGCCGTTACACGACCCCTGCACCGTGGCTTACTTGTTGGCGCCCGAATTGTTCAAGGGGAAGCACTGCAACGTCAGTGTTGAAATACACTCGGAGCTGACCATGGGACATACGGCTGTGGATTTCTGGCATGTGACTGACAGGCCGAGGAATGCGCTGTGGATGCATTCTATTGATGCGGATGGTTTCTTCGAACTCCTGGTAAACAGACTGGATCGATTCAGCCATGCCTGATCGAAAAAAAATTGTCGTAGTCGGATCGGTGAATCTGGATATCGTCGTCACGGTCGACAGGTTGCCCGTTGCCGGAGAGACGGTTTCGGGCGGCACGCTCAGTCAGTTCCCTGGTGGCAAAGGCGCCAACCAGGCGCTGGCGGCGAAAAGACTGGGGGCTGACGTTTCACTCGTCGCATGTGTTGGCGATGACGCCAACGCGGATGCCGCATTGGCATTGTTGCGCAAGGGCGGCGTGGATCTCTCGGCATGCAGGCGTGACGAAGCGGCCGCAACCGGTGTCGCGCTGATCGCGGTGTCATCCGACGGTGAAAATCAGATCGTCGTCGTGCCTGGTGCAAATCGCGTATCAACTCCGGAGGATATGAATTTGCCTGAAGCAGATGCGCTGATATGCCAGCTCGAGGTGCCGGTGGCGACATTGCAAAGTGCTACGGAATCGTTCGCCGGGTTCATCAGTATCAACCTGGCGCCGGCAATCGATGTGCCCGCAGACCTGATCGACAGCGCCGACCTGGTTGTCGTCAACGAAACCGAGGCCGCGTTTTACGGGGACAGCCTGAAGGGGTTCGCCGGACTCCTGGCCATTACCTATGGCGCCGAAGGTGCGGTGCTAATGAAGGGTGGCGAAGTCGTCGCTCGGTCCAGACCGCCGGCAATTGAGGTGGTCGACACGACCGGCGCGGGCGATACGTTTACCGCCGCGTTGACGCTCGCGATAATAGAAGGTCATGACTTCCAGGCAGCACTGGATTTTGCCTGTGCCGCGGGCGCCGCTGCAGCGACCAGAGCCGGCGCGCAGCCGTCACTTCCATCGCGTGCGGAAGTAGATTCACTTTGAGCATTAGCCACGAATCTTACTATTCGGATGCGGAAGAAATTACGCATGCGGCCACTCACGGTCTGGGTGCATTGCTCAGCATCGGTGCGCTCGTGTGGATGCTCGATGTTTCTATCGCGGCAGCGGATCCATGGAGAATATTCGCCAGTGTCGTTTATGGGTTCAGCCTGATCATGCTGTTTTCAGCTTCTACGCTCTATCACTCGCTGCACAAATCCGCGCACAGATCTTTCCTCAAAATCATGGATCACTGCGCAATCTATCTCCTGATTGCCGGGACTGCGACGCCATTCCTGCTTATCGCAATGCAGGGTGGATTTCGTTGGTGGCTCTTCGGCGCAATGTGGGGGATGGCAATGATTGGCATCTGGTCAAAACTGGCGCACGGACATAAGCATCCAAGAGTATCCTTGTTCAGCTATTTGCTCATGGGATGGGTGATGGTGATTGCGCTACCCGAATTGACCGATGCAATCGGTGCCGGTGGCATTCGGTGGCTGGTTGCCGGAGGAGTCAGTTACACGGTTGGTGCGTCGTTTTACATGGCAAAGGGCTGGAAATTCAGCCACGCGGTCTGGCACCTGTTCGTGCTTGGCGGGAGCGCCTGCCATTTCGTCCCGATAATTCTCTATGTCCTGCCTGTTGCCGACTGAACACTCTTTTAGATCATAACTAGGAATGTCTTTCAGCGTAGCCTGAAGGTCGCCGGTAACAGATCATCAATTAGGTAACTCTCGATCGAGCCGTCGTCACCAATCAGGATTACCCGTGTGTCCTCGCTTGCAAATTCCTGGATGCGTTGCCGACAGCCGCCGCATGGCGTGCAGGCTTCGAGATCGTCGGCGCCCCCTACGGCCGCGATCGCGACGATCTTTTTGCCGCCCGCCGCCACCATGGCACCAATCGCGTTCGCCTCAGCGCATGCGCCCTGCGGGAACGCGGCATTCTCAACGTTGCAGCCTGAATGGATAGCCCCGGTTTCATCGATCAGTGCAGCACCGACAAAAAAGCCGGAGTATGGCGCGTAGGCGTGGTGTCGAACTGCTTTCGCCGCAGCGACCAGCATATTCTCGTCGACGGACACTTAACGAATTTCCATGTCAGGCGTCTTTCCGCAGCGGGTTGTTCGGGTGGGTCGTCCAGTCAGCTTTGTCGCTTCGAATAGCTTTGCCGGTGCGCGGGTCCGTGCCTGCCGTCATCGGCTGCATCGATATGCATCCATCGACAGGGCATACGCTGACGCACAGGTTGCAACCGACGCATTCGGCATCGATGACTTGGAAATGTCGTGCGCCGTTAACCTCGCGCGTAATCGCCTGGTGTGAAGTGTCTTCGCAGACGATATGACAGCGGCCACACTTGATACACAGGTCCTGGTCGATAACCGCTTTTTCGACGTAATTGAGATTCAGGAATTGCCAGTCGGTAACGCTGGGCACGGCCTTGCCGACCAGGTCCGCAACGGATCGCATGCCTTTCTCGTCGAGAAATTTCGAGAGGCCATCCGTCAGGTCATCGATGATGCCAAAGCCGTACACCATTGCCGCTGTGCACACCTGCACGTTCGACGCGCCAAGCGCCATGAAATCCACAGCGTCACGCCAGTCCTGGATGCCGCCAATGCCTGATATGGGTATTTTTGCTGTATCCCTGGTGCGTGCGATTTCGGCAACCATGTGCAGAGCAATGGGCTTCACTGCCTGGCCACAGTAACCGCCGTGCGAACCCATGCCATCAGTCGTCGGATACATCGTAAGCGTGTCGTAGTTGACGCGCATGATTGAATTCACGGTATTGATTAACGAGACGGCATCGGCACCGCCGTCCCACGCCGCCTTCGCCGGCGGGAGAATATTCGTAACATTCGGTGTTAACTTGACGATGACCGGCGTGGTCGCATACTTCTTGCACCATTCGGTTGCCATCCGGATGTATTCAGGCACCTGGCCGACGGCTGCCCCCATGCCGCGTTCAGACATCCCGTGCGGACAGCCGAAATTCAGCTCGAATCCGTCCGCGCCCGTGTCTTCGATCATCGGCACGTACTTCGCCCACGTTGCTTCGTTCATCGGCAGCATCACCGAGGCAATGACTGCCCGGTCGGGCCAGTCCTTCTTGATCTGGCGGATCTCATCCAGGTTGGTCTGCAACGGACGATCGGTGATCAGCTCGATATTGTTGAAACCAATGACGCGCTTCTCGTTGCTGTGCATGGCACTGTATCGTGGGCCATTCACATTAACGATGGGCGGGTCTTCGCCAAGCGTCTTCCAGACGGCTCCGCCCCAGCCGGCTTCGAATGCTCGATTCACGTTGTAGGCTTTATCAGTCGGTGGCGCCGACGCCAGCCAGAACGGATTCGGCGTTCTGATGCCGATAAACTCGGACGTGAGGTCAGTCATTGTCGGGCTCCCCGGCACGGAGGTGTCTGTCAATCGATATTGCCGCCAGCTTGCCGTCCTGAACAGCAGTGACGGTCAGGTCATCATGACCGAAAACGCAGTCTCCGCCGGCCCAGACGCCTTCGATCGTCGTTCTGCGCTCCGCATCGACGATGAGTTTGCCATGCTGTTGTCCGATGCTGGCAGCGATCTCGCCGAGCGTGTCCCGATCGAGCGCCTGGCCGACAGCCTTGAAAACGATGTCAGCTTTGGCGCTCCATGTCTCACTGGCTTGTTGCAGCTTGCCATCGTCGTCCAGCGTAGTCCGCGCAAATGTTACACGCGTTCCGTCGTCGCGCGGTTCAATGCCAACCGGCGTCGACCAAAGTCTGATGCTGACACCATTTGTCTGCGCAAGGTCCTGTTCGAACCGACTGGCGCCCATTTGATCCGCGCCGCGCCGGTAGACAATGTCCACACGCTCCGAGCCCAGTCTCCGGCACTGCACGGCCACGTCGATAGCGGTCATGCCGCCGCCAATTACAATGACCCGTCGCCCTACTGGCAGGGCGCTCTTGTCATCCGCCTGGCGAAGTGCCGCGATGAATTCGACCGCATTCACAATTCCGCTGGCGTCTTCGTTGTCCAGGCCAAGGGAGTTGATACCGCCCAGGCCGAAACCAAGAAACACGGCATCGTACTCGGCGCGCAGCTCGTCGAGGCCTATATCGACGCCAAGTGCTTTATCTGTGTGCACCTCAATGCCGCCAATAGCCAGTATCCAGTCTACTTCGCGCTGCGCAAAATCATTGATGGTTTTGTAGGCGGCGATGCCGTACTCATTGAGGCCACCGAGCTTGCGATCGCGACTGTAGACGACCACGTCGTTGCCGAGCATTGTCAGTCGGTGCGCGCATGCCAGTCCCGCGGGGCCGCCACCGACCACGGCAACTTTCCTGCCCGTAGGTGTGCCTCGTGTGAAGATCGGCTGGTTCGTATCAAATACCGGGTCGGTCGCATAACGCTGCAACAATCCGATGTTGACCGGCTTGTCTTCGTGCACGTTGCGAACGCAGGCTTCCTCGCACAAGACCTCCGTTGGACAGACGCGTGCACACATGCCGCCAAAAATGTTCTCGCGCAGAATGGTTTCAGCAGAGCCTTTGACATTGTCACTGCGAATTTTTTGAATAAAGGCCGGGATGTCGATGTCGGTAGGGCAGGCGGTCGTGCAGGGCGCATCGAAGCAGAAGTAGCACCGATCGGCCTCGATCAGCGCTTCTGGCCGCGACAGGGGTGGATGCAGGTCCGCGAAATTTCGCGCGATTTCATCCGCAGACAGGCGGCCACTCTTGACATCCGGCCCGGCCATAATCAGCGCTTAACCGCAGTAGGCGCCTTGTGCGCGGTACGTTTGGCTATAGCATCGTAGTAGGTCGCAAACGGGGGTCGATCGACATAGCGCCCAGCACCTTTTTCGACGTTCAACGCACCATTGGCAAAAACGACTTTGCCCTGGCTGAGCGTGTGCGACGCTCCTCCCTTTACGGTCATGCCTTCAAATATATTGAAGTCGATCTGCTGCATGTGTGTTTTCGCCGATATTGTTTTGGTCGCCTCCGGGTCCCATATGACAATGTCTGCATCGGCACCGACCGCAATGTTTCCTTTGCGGGGGAAGATGTTAAAGATCTTGGCGGCGTTCGCTGAAGTGATTGCCACGAATTCGTTCATTGTAAGCCGACCCGTGCTGACACCATGATGCCACAGCACTTCCATCCTGTTCTCAACACCGGCGGTGCCATTGGGAATCAGCCTGAAGTCGTCTTTGCCCGCCGCTTTCTGATCCGCACAGAAGCAGCAATGGTCGGTTGCCGTCGTTTGCAGGTTGCCGGATTGCAGGCCATGCCAGAGTGCGGTCTGATGATCTTTCGAGCGAAACGGCGGGCTCATCACGTGAGCGGCAGCCGACTCAAAGTCTGGATCCCGGTAAACCGAGTCGTCGACCAGCAAATGGCCTGCAAGGACTTCGCCATAGACGCGTTGGCCCTCGTTGCGCGCTCGTGTGATTGCCTCAAGTGATTGACGACAGGAGTTGTGCACAAGATAGATGGGTACACCGAGGACTTCTGCAATTCGAATCGCACGATTGGCAGCCTCGCCCTCGACTTCCGGGGGTCGAGACAAGGGGTGGCCCTCCGGGCCCGTGATACCCATATCGAATATTTTCTGCTGCAGCCGATAAACGAGCTCACCATTTTCCGCGTGGCAGGTCACAATGGCGCCCAGCTCGATGGCCTTCGAGAAACTGTTCACGAGAATCTCATCGTCCGCCATGATGGCGCCTTTGTACGCCATGAAATGTTTAAAACTGTTTACGCCTTTTTCCTTGACGAGCGTTTCCATGTCGGCAGCGACCGTGTCATCCCACCACGTTATTGCGACGTGGAATGAATAGTCCGAGACCGATTTTTCAGCCCACTCTCGCCACTGGTTATATGCTTCCATTACGTTTTGCTGCGGATTCGGAATGACGAAGTCGATGATCATCGTTGTGCCACCGGCCAGCCCCGCGGCCGTGCCAGTCTCGAAATCTTCGCTGGCAACCGTGCCCATGAAAGGCAGCTGCATGTGCGTATGCGGGTCTATGCCACCGGGCATGACGTACTGTCCGCCTGCATCCACAACGTTGGCACCTGACGGTGCGTCAAGCGCTGCACCGATCGCCTGGATTTTCCCTTCGGCGCAGAGCACGTCGGCACGCCAGGTATGTTCGGCGGTCACTACCGTTCCGCCTTTGATCAACACTGTCATTTCATTTACCTCGACACATAAACCAGTAGATAAGCCCACCCAGAATAGATCCTGTAAACCAGCCGTAGTCGTAGAACCACGAGATCGAGCCGGTGACCAGCGCGATAACCGTCAGAGCAACAGGCGCCAGAAATGCCACCAGGCCGGGCACGTGCCAGTCCGGGTAGGTTCGTCCGCTGATATACAAATCAGCGAGCTCGTAATGCTGTTTCTTCACCAGGAAATAGTCGACTATCATGATGCCGGCGATGGGACCCAGCAGGCTCGAATAGCCCAGCAGCCAGTTCGAATACAGGCTTTCCACGCTGACATCTGATGCAAACCAGCCGAGCTTTTTCGCTAGTTCCCAGCTCATCAGGGCAATGCCGATGAGCCCTGTGACCAGCACGCCCTTGGTCTCATTGATGTACTTGGGCGCAATGTTCTGAAAACTGTTAGTCGGTGACACAACGTTTGCCGCCGTGTTGGTCGAAATGGTTGCCAGCACGATCATCAGCATGGCCAACACGACCCAAACCGGGCTGTCGATTCTGCCGATGAGATTAATAGGATCCGCAATCGTCTCGCCGACCAGTTCCAGGGAAGCCGACGTCAACAAAACGCCCAATCCGGAGAACAGGAACATCGTGAGCGGCAGGCCGATAATCTGTCCGGCAATCTGGCTTTTCTGAGATTCAGCAAAGCGGCTGAAATCGGGAATATTCAGCGACAGCGTGGCCCAAAATCCGACCATTGCCGTCAGTGCTGCCATAAAATAACCTGCGACCGGTGCACCTGCCGGACGCGTCGCCGGGGTCGCCAGCACTTCGCTCAGCGAAACTTTTGGCAGTGCCCAGACGATGAGGCCAATGGCGACCGCCAGCAGCAGCGGGGCCGCCAGAGTCTCCAGATGCTTGATCGACTCCGAGCCACGAATGACCACGGTAACGTTGGCAACCCAGAAGATAAAGAAGCCAAGCACTTCGCCGGTGCCGCCAAGTGCTGCCCAGCCGTCAAACAAGGCCGATAGCAGCAGGTGGATTGCGATGCCGCCGAACAGTGTCTGCACGCCAAACCAGCCGCACGCGACTATGGCGCGGATCAGTGCCGGAACGTTGGAACCAACAATGCCAAACGATGCGCGCAACACAACCGGGCAGGGAATGCCGTAGCGGGTTCCCGGATAGGCATTCAGCGTCAGCGGAATGAGGACGACCAGATTGGCAATAAAGATGGTCCACAGGGCCTCGGTGACGGATAAGCCGAAGTAGGCAGTGAGTACGCCACCCAATGTGTAGGTGGGGACACAGATCGCCATGCCGACCCAGAGTGACGCAATGTTCCAGCGATTCCACGTCCGTTCGGCAATCTTGGTCGGTGCAATGTCTTCGTTGTAGCGAGGGCTGTCGATCAGATCAGGACCGGCGTCAAGTTCGAAAAACTCGCCGACGGCATTAACCCTGCTGTCGCTGGCCTGCATTTATTCCTTAGCCTTCAATCAGGTCGAGATAAAGTTCAGGCCGACGGTCGCGGAAAAACTGCCAGGTATCTCTGACCTCGCGAATCATATCGAGATCTATTTCGTGGACCAGCAGTTCATCTTCGCCGTAACTCGCCTGTGCCTCGATCGCGCCGCGTGGATTGACAATGTAGCTGGAGCCATAGAATTCACCCATGTCGCTGGCCCAGGGTTCTTCCTTGCCGATGCGATTAATGGCACCGATGAAGACACCGTTGGCCGCTGCCGATGCGGGTTGCTCCAGTTCCCACAGATACTTGCTCAGGCCGGCAACCGTTGCCGATGGATTGACGATGTATTCTGCACCGTTCAGGGCAAGCGCGCGCCAGCCCTCCGGAAAGTGACGGTCATAGCAAATGTATACGCCGAGTTTCAGATAGGCGGTCTCAAAAACGGGGTAGCCGAGGTCACCGGGTTTGAAAAAGAATTTTTCGTAAAAGCCCGGATCGACCTGCGGGATGTGTGTCTTGCGATACTTACCCAGGTAGGTGCCGTCAGCATCGATTACCGCCGCCGTGTTGTAGTAAACGCCGGTCATTTCTTCTTCGTAGATAGGGACGACAATCACCATGTTGTGCTTCTTGGCGTATTCCTGCATGAGTCGGGTCGTGTGACCGTCTGGAATCGTTTCAGCAGCGGCATACCATTTCCTGTCCTGGCTCGGACAAAAGTAGGGTTGCGTAAATACTTCCTGAAAGCAGAGGATCTGCACGCCCTGTTTGCCCGCGTCTTCGATATAGGGAATGTGTGCCTCGAGCATGACATCGCGAATCTGGTCGGGATGTTTGCTGGTATCGCCCTTGAACGCCATCTGGATTAGTCCGCACTTCACTTTCGCCATTACGGGCCTCGCTTGGTCTTTACGTCGCCGCGTGTGGTGGGCAACCGATGAGTGTGATCTTGTTACAAACATTCTAGCCGTAAGTTATCGGTTATTCGAATGTTTTACCGTTTTGCGATGAGCTGCAGGTTGCTTCCTGTGACAATAAAAAGTGTCAATTTCGACGCATTGGGCCATCGTGGGTTTCCATAATCGCAAATCAGCCTGCATGTTGGCAGAATCTGCCCTTTAACTAATCATCGATACTGAGCCGAACAATGCATTTCAGGACACTCCAGGCCGCAACATTAATACTCCTTATGTGCGGCTGCGCGACGCAGAACACGACTGCAGGTGGGCCGGATGGCGTTACCTTCCTGCATCTCAATGATACTTACCGGGTTGAGGCCGTTGAGGAGGGGCGCCGGGGCGGATTTGGGCGCGTCGCGACGCTGGTTCGGGAACTGCAGGCCGCAGGTCGCGACGTCAGGATTCTCCATGGCGGCGACTTTCTGTATCCGTCACTCGAGAGCCAGCTATGGAATGGTGAGCAGATGGTGGAAGCAATGAACTTTCTGGATGCGCTGGCGCCGATGTATGTCGTTCCCGGCAATCATGAATTTGATTCTCGATCGCCTGACACGATTATCGCCCGGGTGCGCGAGTCGGAGTTCGACTGGCTCGGCGACAACTTTGATTTTATCACCGGCGAGGTGGACGTTGATAAGCGGCTGCGCACCGGGTTTACGTTCTCATCCGGAAACAGGACAGTTGGCATCTTTGCCGTGACCGTGCAGCCCGAGCATGGTGGCAATCGGCGGCAATACACGCCGTTTTCAGGTAGCTATATTGAAAACGCGGAGCGCGTGATTGAGCAGTTTGAGGCGGATGGCGTCGACCTTATCATCGGTCTTACACACGTACACCTTGCCACCGACATCGAGATTGCAAAGTTGAAAAGGCGCCACCCGAAGTTCGAATTCATCGTGGGTGGTCACGAGCATGAGGTGCAGCACGAAACTGGAGATGTCGCCAATGCGGCCATCATGAAGGGCGCTTCCAATGCCAGGACTATCTGGCGGATTGATGTGAACTTTTCCGATTCCGGACCGGAAATTTCGGCACGACTGATCAAAGTTGATGAGTCTATCGAGCCGGACCCGGAATACCAGTTGATTGCCGGCAAATGGCGCACAAAACTGCTCGAACTAATGCCTTTTCTGCCAAGTCGCATCGGCGAGGCGGCCTTGCCGCTGGACGGTCGCGAGGTATCTGTAAGAGGCGGGGACAGCAATTGGGCCATGTTTATAGCAGACCAGATGCGCACGGCATTTCGAGATCCCCCTGCCGATCTCGCGTTCGTCAACGGGGGAACTCTGCGTATTGATGACTACATCGCCGAGGACATTACGTTTGAGGATATCGGCAGGACGTTCGGTTTTTCGTCCTACCTGCGCTACATGACCATGACGGGCGGTGATTTCCGCGACACGCTGGAAGCGGGCTACCGGGGCAATGGCCTCGGCAAGGGCTACTTTCCGCAAGGTTCCGGGTTTCGGGTCTGTGTCGATCAAGGCCGACCGAATGGCCGGCGCATCGTGCAGCTGCAGGTACCAACAGACGGTGGCTGGCAGGACATCGACGCAGACAAGGACTATTCGATTGTCGCGACTGACTACGTATACCGCGGTGGCGACGGCTACGACTTTACGACGGCGACTAACGTTTCGCGCCCCGCATCGGAGCTCAAGTATCTGGTCCTGGATGCAATAATTCGGGCGCAGGCGGCCGGCGAGAAAATAGGTAAGCCGCTCAACACCGCAACGCAGCGATTCTGGCTATTACCTGCCGGCAAAAATACCTGTTTTTAATCGGGACATTCTTAATACAGTTTATTAACTAAGTTGGCGCAGTTAATTATGAATGTCCCAATTAATTGCGAAAAAAAAGCGGCCCGCAGGCCGCTTTGCATTGAGTCTTCGAGACGCGTTCTCAGAACTGGAATTTGGCGCCTATCTGAATCTTGTAAACTGATTGGGTGCCAAAGAATCCCGCGGGTGTGATGCCGTCCTGGAAATTGTCGAACGAACCGTAAACGTACTGGCCGTTCGAGTTCAGCGAGACACTGTCGACTGCGGTAAAGTTGAACGGGAAAAATACCTGTTCGACGACACCCCAGTCATCATTCAGCAGGTTGCCAAGATTCTCGATGTCGAGGAACAGATGCATTTTGGATTCGCCTACGACCGGAATATCGAACAGGCCGATTTCCTGTTGCAGACGAAGATTGAAACGCACCGCGCCATCGGTTGTGTCATGATTTCTCGGCAAGATGGACCCGCGGAATCCTTCGAGACCGGCTGCGGCAATAAACGAGTTGAAATCTGCTTCAAGAGCCGCGTCGTTGACCAATGACCCCGTTGTATTGCTGAAGATTACGTTCGGATCACCCAACGTTGGCACATACATTAGCTGGCTGTCGCGCCTCGCGAAAGTACTGTCGCCACCCCAGACGGACGTATCACCCGTTCCTTCTCGCATCGTGTAGCTGTATGGCTTGCCGGATCGATATTCGAAAAACAGGCTCGCCCGGGTTTCATTATCGGCAAACAGGTCCTTGGACCAGCTAAGCGTGCCGTTGATACGATCGGCGATTTCGAAATCAGAGGTCGATAGCTGGCGATTGTTTCTATCGAACGTGGCCGGCCGGCCGTAGTTGGAACTAACCGTCGAGCTCTGCGCAGGATTGACGTCCTCGGCATCCATGTGTGTGTAGCTGAACGCGAGATCGAAAAGGCCCGCCCTCGTGTCCCACGACTTGTCGAGACTGAGCGAAAACGTATTTGAAAATCCTTTGCTGGTGTTGGTTAGCAAGACGTCGTAAACCGGCGGTGTGTCGTAAATAGGTCGACCATCCGGAGCGGTTGCTATCTGGGTCCTGGCCAGGTCTCTCCACTCGACCGCATCGGCCACGTCTGAAAGCACGATCTCACCGGTCACGAACCACCCATCTCCCAATGCGCCGAGGTCAAATTCGTGCTCAACCGCAATGTTGTAACGCCAGGTTGAAGGAATATCGAAGCCCGGATCGGTCGCCTCAACGTCACCTGCTCCAGAAAACATACAATTCTGAACCGCCTGGGAGACGTTGAATGCGTCAACGTTCGTCAGTGCGGCGGGGGAACTGGAAATTCCGGCACACAGTGGATCGACCGCGCCGGCGTCGTCCGGCACAACAATGGTCACGCCATCATTAGAAAACGAGTTTGATACCCAGACATTCGGGTTGCCGCCGGAGAACAGGCCAACGCCGCCTCGCAACCGCGTTCCGTTGTCGAAGTCGTAGGTAAAGCCAAGCCGCGGCATTACGACGTCACGTCCGTCCAGCGACTCTGTATTACTGAACCCGTTGCGCGCGATGAAGTTGGGATTTTCTCGCGGTATGTCGTCGCCGCTGTACCAGTCGTAGCGTATGCCAAACTGTAATGTCAGCCGGTCCGACATGTCCCACACGTCCTGCACATAGAAACTGTTCACCTGGTATTCAAATGCAGCCGCTGCATCCGCTTTTACATTTGTGAATGCGTTGGAATATTCAAAATCTGAGGCAACCTGACCTTCGTAAGACGCTGCGCAATCAACTGCGAAAATACAGTCAAACTCATACAGCCCGTTTGAACCCGGGTTGAACACATTAAATATTTCCAGGTTGTCGCGCTCGATACCGGCGGAGAAAGTATGCTCGTTCCACAGGTAATCGCCCTTGATCTTCCACTGGAGCTGGTCATTTTGTAATTCATTAAAGTGCCGGAATTCATCAGTGCCGACCCGAATTTCGCCACCACCCGGGGTCGCAATCGTCATCTGTGCCAGGCTGTTGCCCGAGGTCGCGACCTGCCCGGTGACTCGCTCCTGGCTGGCAATTTTCACTTCAGTGGAAAATGAATCGGTCCAGTTTGAAAACAGTTGTGCCGAAATCGACTGAAAATCTTCTGAGCGGTTATACCAATTGGATTTAAGTCCGATACGGCTACTAAACGTTGAGTTTCCCTGCGGAACCAGCGTATTGCCGGTAACGTCCTGATACGTCACAGACACCGTATGGTCGTCTGCCAGCGCCCAGTCCGCTTTCAGCAATATGGTCTCACTTTCGATGTCCTGGCCACTGCTCGGCAATGCGCCCGCATCAAATCCGTAGATGCTGTTTGACAATGCAATGACATCGTCGATGTCAGTCTGGGTAACCTCGGCAATTTCATTGTTGCGCCCGGATCCGGCCGGCCCGAAATTGAGCGATTGCGTATCGGTGCCAGTCCATTCCTCGTAACTCGCAAATACCCATAGTTTGTCTTTTATGATCGGGCCCGAAATGGTCGCGGCAAGCGTGTCTTCATCAAACTTGCCAATATCGACCGGCGTATCCTCGCTCTTGTCGCCCAGGAGGCCATCATTCGAATGCATGACCGTGATAGATCCATCCCATTCATTCGTGCCGGACTTGGTTACAGCATTAATTGTACCGCCAGTGAAGCCACCGAACGATACGTCGAACGGCGCAGTTTCTACCGAGATCTGTGAGATAGCATCGATGGAAATTGGCGCGCGCTGCGTGGGGAAGCCGCTGTTGTTGAGGCCGAAATCATCGTTTTGGCGTACGCCGTCGACGGTTAAGCTGTTCAGGCGATTGTTCGTACCCGCAATCGAAATTGCGTTCTGGTTCGTATAGTCGATGATCACGCGCGGATCTTGTGTAATGATATTTTTGAAATCGCGATTAACGTTTGCCTGGCCCGCGATATTTTCGGTATCGAAGTTCGAGGCCGCACCCATGCGCAAAAACGCATCCTGCTGCGACGCCGATACGACAATCTCTTCAATTGCCGTCGTTCGGGTCATAAGATTCAGAACATATGGCTCAGACAGTGAGATATAGATCTCCTCGATTCTCTCTTCGCCGTATAGCGCTGTGCCGTCAAGCGTGGCGACATAAGGGCCACCAACGCGCAGTCCGGGCACCCTGTAGTTGCCTGTCGAATTGGTCATTGTGGTCGTGGTAATGCCAGTGGGTACATGCGTTACGGATATCTCTGCGCCCGGAATCGGGCGCCCGCCGGGTTCGGTTACCGTACCCTGGATAGATGACGTGGTCTGTTGTGTGAATCCTGCAACAGGAATTGCGAGAAGCATGAATGCCATCGTCGCTATTTGGGCCAATCGACGCAAAGGCCAATTGCCGGTATTGCAACGGCTTGGGTGATTATTCATTGGCTATTCCTCGAAAAAAATAATTGAAGCGTGCTAGTAGGGAAGCGATAAGACGTTTGAATGCGGCACCAGGTTTCTTTTTTCGCGGTCTGGAAGCGGTCCGCAAGACTTATTGTCAAATACGTATTAAGGCAAACTAACGCAGCTGAAAGCCGCATGCAATAACGGTTTGCCGGCAAATTCGAACGCCGCCTCGTGACTGTCCCGGCGTAGATTGGCCAAAGACTGCAGTGCCAGGCCCGATTTGGTTACAAGACCTTGTTTCTATTAAGTTCGAATCCCGACCGGGAGCACGGTCGATCCGGGTCAAACCGGAAATGTTGCCATCAGAGGCTATGGTCAACCTGTCAGAAACGCGCACCTGCATGGGTCGACTTCGGACAACAACGCAGTCAATTGCGTAAGAAACTTGTTGTGTTTTCGCAACAAACTGCTCTTGACCAGCGACTTCCGGGACTGTTTTCATGGCGGGAATCAATCCATTTCGGGCAGCGTATTAACGTCCGACCCAGTGTGTCGTCGATTCTGTAAAGCCGCTGTCACTCCAGTGAAATATAACCGGCCAACGTGAAGCGCGGCAGGCAAACACACTCGAAAATCAGGTCGTCCGTGCCGGTATTTTCAATGCGCTGGGAAATGCCGGCAGGAATCGGCACCACGTCGCCCGGCACGACATCAAACCAGGGTTTACCGTCGACCTGCATTTTTCCGGAGCCGCTGCGAATGACGTACCACTCATTGACGTCAAGTTCATGCAATTCCGTGCGGACTCCAGGCTCAACCCGCGTTTCCGCCAGCGAGAAATCTGCGATCTTCGGTGAGTTGACGAGTTCGCGAATAAAGCAACGCTCCCGATACCATGTTTCCGCATTGTCACCGCAGGAAATTTTCCCATCGCGCATGTGAATAGGTGCTCTCTATAAGTCCGGAGCATGACAATATGGTTGACGCAATGGTGGATGACAAGGGTGTTATCCGAAGCGCACTGCCGCGGCCTGAACGGACAAAACTTATCGCCGGTGGCGGTTTTGTGCAGGGTCCAGATGCTAATATCGCCTCACTATGGCGACCAAACACATGAATGCTGCCCCCGGCGACTTCGCCGGCACGGTGCTGATGCCGGGAGATCCCCTGCGCGCCCAATATATTGCAGAAACCTACCTGGACGGCGCACGCCGCGTCACCGACGTCCGCAACATGTGGGGTTTCACAGGTGAGTACAAGGGCACGCCGATATCGGTGATGGCGCATGGCATGGGCATTCCATCCGTCTCGATTTATGTCACCGAGCTCATTACCGAGTACGACGTAAAGCGCGTCATCCGGGTCGGCAGCTGCGGCACCACGCACCCGAAGGTCAAGCTCAGAGATGTGCTGATCGCCATGGGGGCCTCGACGGACTCGAGCGTTAACCGGATGCGTTTCGGCGGTTACGACCTGGCGGCACTGGCGACATTTTCCCTGGTGCAGAAAGCGGTGCACGCGGCCAGCGCATTGGAGGTTAGCTATCACGTTGGCAATATATTCTCGGCGGACCTTTTTTATACCCCGGATCCCGACATGTTCGCGACCATGGCGAAATACGATGTGCTCGGTGTCGAAATGGAGGCCGCCGGTATTTTTCCGATTGCGGCGGAACATGGCGTTGAAGCGCTGGCGATATGCACCGTCAGTGACGACATCCTGAGCGGCGCTGCGCTTACCTCCGATGAGCGTGCAACAACGTTCGACGACATGATCAAAGTCGCGCTTGATACCGCGGTCATGAACGACTGATGAGTGTCGTCCCGCTTCCGCAGGAAGTCCGCATGCCCGATCTGAGCCGAGTGGCGCTGGTCGATGAGGTCGGGGTTAACGAACGCGCAGCGCGTTTTCAGACACGCAGCATCAAGAACGAGTCAAAAGTCGAAGCGCTGCATATGATTCTGTCGATGATTGACCTGACGACGCTGGAAGGCCAGGACACACCCGGCAAAGTGCGCCAGCTTTGCCAAAAGGCCATTCATTTGCACGACGCGATGCCCGGATTACCACACGTCGCAGCGGTCTGCGTCTATCCGACCATGGTTGGAGAAGCCAAAAAGGCACTGGGTAACCACGACATCAACGTAGCCTCCGTCGCCACAGCGTTCCCCAGCGGCATGGCGCCGCTGCAAATCAAACTCGAAGAAACACGCATTGCGGTAGATGACGGCGCGGATGAAATTGACATGGTGATCTCGCGCGGTGCGTTCCTGCAGGGTGAGTATCGCTACGTGTTCGACGAAATAGCCGCAGTTAAAGAAGCGTGCGGTAAGGCACACCTGAAGGTCATACTAGAGACGGGCGAGCTTGGCACGCTCGACCGGGTACGTCGTGCTAGTGTTTTGGCAATGCACGCCGGGGCCGATTTTATCAAGACTTCAACCGGCAAGATTCAGCCCGCGGCGACGTTGCCGGTTACGCTGGTCATGCTGCAGGCTATACGCGATTTCTATTACGAGACGGGCCGCATGATCGGCATGAAGCCTGCTGGCGGAATCTCGAACGCAAAGCTCGCAATCCACTACCTGGTGATGCTTCGCGAAACCCTGGGCAACGCCTGGATGACGCCGGAATGGTATCGCTTCGGTGCCAGTTCCCTGGCTAACGATGTTCTTATGCAGCTGCAGAAACAGGCGAGCGGCGTTTACCAGTCAGCTGACTATTTTTCCAAAGACTAGTCTGGAATCTTCATGAGTACAGAATCAACAAAACTTGCCTTTAACGACGGCTGGCAATATGCGCCGGCTCCGGAAAGCACCGATCACATAAGTATCGATGAACAATATGGCCTTTTTATCGGCGGAGAATTCGTTGCGCCCGAAAGCGGCCGTTATTTTGAAACGGTCAATCCGGCGACCGAGCAAACGTTGAGTAGTGTCTCTCTCGCGTCGGCTGCGGATGTTGATCTTGCGGTGAAAGCGGCGCGCAAGGCTTACAACGGTGCCTGGTCGAAGATGGCGGCTGCAGATCGCGGCAAGTACCTATTTCGCATAGCGCGAATTCTGCAGGAGCGTGCGCGTGAATTCGCGACGATCGAGTCGCTGGATGGTGGCAAGCCGATTCGCGAGTCGCGCGATATTGACATTCCGCTGGCAGCGGCACACTTCTTCTATTATGCCGGCTGGGCGGACAAGCTCGAGTACGCGTTTCCGGGACGCAGACCAGTGCCGCTCGGGGTGGCCGGACAGGTGATTCCCTGGAATTTTCCGTTACTGATGGCAGCCTGGAAAATCGCACCGGCGCTGGCCTGTGGCAATACCGTTGTTCTCAAACCCGCCGAGACGACGCCGTTAACTGCCATGAAACTTGCGGAAGTTATTCGCGATGCGGAGTTGCCGCCGGGTGTGGTCAACATCCTGACGGGAGCCGGTGAGACAGGTGCTGAAATTGTCAATCACCCAGATGTAAACAAAGTCGCTTTTACGGGATCGACTGAGGTCGGCAAAATAATCCAGCGTTCACTGGCGGGAACGGACAAGAAATATACGCTGGAGCTCGGCGGCAAGGCAGCCAACATTATTTTCGCTGATGCGGCCATAGATGAAGCGGTAGAGGGAATTGTTAACGGCATCTTCTTCAACCAGGGACACGTCTGCTGCGCTGGCTCACGCCTGTTTGTGCAGGAGTCGGTGGCGGAAGAGGTTGTGCGCAAACTCAAGGACCGGATGGAAACCCTGATCGTGGGTGATCCGCTGGACAAGAACACGGATATTGGTGCCATCAACTCCGCCTCTCAGCTCGAAACGATCCAGTCTTACTTAAAGGTCGGACAGGACGAGGGCGCGGAGATGTACCAGGGCTCCGGTAGTTTGCCGGAGCAGGGCTACTGGTGCAGGCCGACCCTGTTTACCGGTGTCTCGCAGTCGAACCGCATCGTGCAGGAGGAGATATTTGGCCCGGTCCTCGCTATTCAAACATTTCGGACGCTCGAGGAGGGTCTTACGAAGGCCAATAACACGCCCTACGGATTGTCAGGTGGCGTGTGGACAGACAAGGGCGCCAAGATTTTCAAGATGACGCAACAGATTCGGGCCGGGGTTATCTGGGCCAACACATTTAACAAGTTTGATCCCACGTCACCGTTTGGCGGCTACAAGGAAAGCGGGGTCGGCAGGGAAGGTGGTCTGCACGGTCTCGGCGCCTATCTGAAACTGGAGACTTAGAGATGGCCGGTTCAACAGCAAGAGTTCCCGTGGCGAAAACTTACAAGATCTACATTGGTGGCAAGTTTCCGCGCACGGAGTCAGGGCGATACTTCAAACTGAATGCGTCTGACGGTTCTGTCATTGCCAATGTTTGCCAAGGCAGTCGCAAAGATTTTCGAAACGCTGTCGTTGCTGCCCGCAGCGCTTTCGGCGGATGGTCCGCAGCCAGTGCCTATTTGCGTGGCCAGATTTTGTACCGCATTGCCGAACTACTCGAGGGCCGTAGCGATCAGTTTGTCAGCGAGCTCGTGTTGCAGGGCGTTTCCAGGCGCAAAGCAAAAAAGGAAGTTGTG
The DNA here is from genome assembly GCA_021773135.1 of Woeseiaceae bacterium. Taxonomy (GTDB): domain Bacteria; phylum Pseudomonadota; class Gammaproteobacteria; order Steroidobacterales; family Woeseiaceae; genus SZUA-117. The sequence goes on from JAJFKP010000010.1 coordinate 70,743, forward strand.
GCTTCGATCGATCGACTTATCTACTACGCGGGCTGGTCGGACAAGTACCAGCAGATTTTCAGTGCGGTGAACCCGGTCAGCTCTGCGCATTTCAATTTTTCGGTACTGGAGCCCACCGGTGTGGTCTCCCTGCTGGCGCCGGAAGATTCATCGCTGTTGGGCCTGGTCTCCAATATTGCGCCCATCATCGTCGGCGGCAATACCTGCGTCGTGCTCGCTTCCGCACAGCTGCCGCTGTGTGCCGTCAGTTTTGCCGAGGTGTTGCATGCGTCTGACGTCCCCGGCGGTGTCGTCAATATTCTGACCGGGTTTGCAGAGGAACTTACTGAGCAGTTTGCGTCGCACATGGACGTAAACGCGATCGTTTACTGCGACGGAGATTCAGAAGTCGCTAAAAACGTGCAGGTAAGGGCGGCCGACAACGTCAAGCGCGTGTTGGCGCGCTGCGACCAAGACTGGACGGCCGATGCGGGCCAGAGCCCCTACCTGATCAGCGAAACGCAGGAAACCAAGACCACCTGGCATCCGATCGGCGGCTGAGCGGACCGCCGGAGCATTACAACCCTTTCTGGACGGTAACCGGCCGCCCGTCCCGTCCCGGCGCAACGGGAAGGAATACCCGCGCATCCTTAGTAATTGCGATGCACAATTTTCCGACTCATGCGATCGAATTGACGGACTGGCAGGTGGCTGCGGATCGTCGACTTCGCGCAAGCATGCTGGTCGCCGCCGCTATCGTGGCAATGCTCCTTGGTGTGATGAAGTTCCCCGCGATGCGGGTCCCGGCTCCGTTGTTTGAACTCGTTGTGGAAATATCCAGGCCCCGGGCAGCCCCCGGCGAAGAATCGCCGTTGCAAGATGAAGTACAGGATCCGGCCTCGGCGCGCACTGTTGCCGTCGAACAAACCGGGCTGGTTGCCGAGACCGAATCCAGATCAGCTGATAAATCTGCAGAATCGGCAACCGCACCCGCCACAGTCGCAAACGTTGCCGAGCCGCCATTCGACTGGGAGGCTGCGAAAACGGATGCTGTCCGGACAGCAATCGACGCTATGGAAAAAACGGACCCTGTCAATCCGGAATTCGACAGGCAGAGGGCGTCAGCAGCCATCCGGTTTCGAGCATCTGCAGCGCCAGTGAGAAAAGAGATCTGGGAAAACGTCGAAAAGGACGCGCTGGGCCGGACGCTGCTAAGGAAAGGAGATTGCTATCGGGTGCTGGATGATCCCAGTGCCGTCAATCGGTGGGCGTTCGAGAATTTCGGTCAATACATTACTTATTGCACCAACCGGCGGTATGTCGGTAGGGACCTCGAGTGGGTAAAACATTCACCAACGATTCGCCTACCTGCGCAATCGCATCGACAGGCAAGCGGTTTTTCCTGACGACGACTAGGTTGGTTTCTTGCTGGCTTCGAAGTCCGCTAACAGGCCGGGCTCGATCCTGCCGCCCACCTGTTGAATCACCCGGGTTGCGCAATACGTGCCCAGCTCGGCGCAGTCCTTGAGTGCTCTATTTTGTGTCAGGCCAAACAGGAAACCGGCTGTATAGGCATCCCCGGCGCCGGTCGAGTCGACAATTTTCGCGACCGGCGTCGCAGGTTGCTCGATGACGTCCTCGCCCCACTGTATGACGGAGCCTTTCTCGGATCGGGTCATGGCGAACAGGTTGTCGTAACCCCGCAACGCCGCCATGGTTCCTGCATGCGATTTCGTCTGCAACAGGGCGGCGACTTCATCTTCATCGGCCACCACAATGTCGACCCCGTCTTTAACCGCGGCATGGAATGCATCGCGATGACGTTCTACGCAAAACGAATCCGACAACGACAGGGCAACCCTGCTGCCGTTTGCCCTGGCGATCGCGATTGCTGCAGCTGCGAGCGCCGGGCCCTCCGCGATATCCCACACGTAGCCTTCCAGCAGAATTACCGCCGGATTACCAACCGTTTCCGGCGTGACATCCGCGACCGCGAGTTCGGTGCAGGCGCCAAGATAGGTCTGCATCGTGCGCTGGCCCTCGTCGTCAATCAGGACATGGCAACGCGCGGTCGGTGATCCGTCTGCCGCCGGCGCGAGACGCACATCAACGCCAAGCGAGCGCATGTCGTGCTGGAAAATTTCGCCCAGCTGATCGTCTTTTACCTTTCCTATATAAGCCGCTGTGCCACCAAGATTCGCGAACCCGGCGACCGTATTGGCTACTGAACCGCCGGACATTTCCGTGGCCGGGCCCATCATGTCGTAGATCTCGTGTGCGCGGGCTTCGTCAATCAGCGTCATCGACCCTTTCGGCGCGCCGATTTTGTCAAGGAATGCTGCATCCACATGTGCCAGAACGTCGACAATCGCATTGCTGATGCCGAGAAGCTTTACTGAATTTTGCATACTGGAGTGCCTGGTAAAAAACCGCCGCATAGCCTACACCATATTTCGCTGCCGGGACTCTCAATCACATTAAATTGGCGATTCTGACGGGCTGGCGGTATGGTAATTGCCGTTCCCAGCAGCAGTCAGGGCGACAATAATGCGGCGAGCAGCCAGCTTCTTGATACCGGTTACGCTGATTACGGCTTACTACGTGTTCTGGGCGGGCCTGATGGCCATTCTGTTGATAAAGTTTCCGGCCATTACCGACTTTTTTCCACTGGGCGGCTTGAGCGAACTTGCCGCACAACGCAATGCCGATAACTTCGAACCCGTCTATTCCAATGCGATAGAGACCGTGCTCGCGCCCTATGGCCCGGTGAAGCTCGCCTGTGCAAGTATCGGTGCCGGCATATTGGTTATCCCCGTGTCCTGGGTGTATTTCATCACCAGCCGCACGAAGGAGGTCGACCAGTCTTTTGTGCAGACCATCTTGATCATGCCGATCGTCGTTACCGGCATATCGACGATAGTGCTGAACAGCCTGGCGCTTGCCTTCAGTCTTGCCGGAATCGTGGCCGCAGTCCGATTTCGATTTACCCTCGATCAGTCATCACACGCAATGTATATTTTTGTTGCGATCAGTTTGGGCCTGAGTGCAGGAATCGGGGCCCTGGGCGTCACGGCAGTAATTTCGGCAGCCTTCGTTTACGCGAACCTGATTATCTGGAAGCTGGAGTACGGCAAAGCGCTCTCCGGCCCCTTCTTTTCAATGCTTACCCGACGCGACCGCACTGAAGACGATTATTAGAAAATACAGGATCGCGGTTACGCTGCTAGCGGTGTTCGTTGCAGCTTGCCATCCGGGTCAGCCCGCCAATTCCCAATCGCCGCTGCATGGCGACGTTGTCCGCTGGAACCTGCCCGGCAAGCTTGACGAGATATCGGGTCTTGCCCTGACGCATGACGAAAGACTGCTGGCGATTACCGATGAAGAGGCGATCGTCTACGAATTCGACTATACCGCCGGGCGACTGGTCAAGGCTTTTGCTTTGGGCGAACCGACGCTTCGCGACGACTTCGAGGGCATTGCAGTTCTTCACGACACCGTCTGGTTAATGAACAGTAAGGGCGACCTTTATTCCGCAAGGGAAGGTAGCGATGGCGAAAGAGTCGAGTACGAGAAACACAAGTTCGCATTCAAAGATGACTGTGAGCTTGAGGGACTTGCCGCCGACGAGAGGCAAAATGCCCTGATTCTCATCTGCAAGGATGCGAAAAGGAAAAAAGATCGACTTATTTTCACGTGGTCGATGGATGCCGATTCCGGTAAGTCCAGATTGCCAGAAGCAGAGATTGCAGACCGGCTTGGCAAAAAGCGCGTACACCCATCCGGCGTTGAAGTCGATCGGGAAAGCGGCGATCTACTGGTAGTGGCGGCGCGGGAGAATGCTGTTTTCAGACTATCCCGGAACGGCGGCTTCCTGGGCGTTATAATGAGACTCGACAGCGGTCGCCATCGACAAGCCGAGGGCATCACAATAACCAAAGATGGTCGACTATTGATTGCAGATGAGGCCAACAACGGGCCAGCAACGTTGACCATTTATCCTTCGTATTAGAAGCGCATGGACCAATAGTGCGCCACTGACCGGGACCAGGATGTTTTGAATGACTTAAGCGTTAGCGCCGGAAGAAAACTCGTCCTCGTGCATGGCCGCGACTTCAAGCCTCGCGAAGAAGACTGGTTGGACGTTAGCGTGGCGGCGTTGTCGGCCGGAATCGAGCGCGACTTTCCGGATGACGCCGAGCAATTTCGGCTGCTCAACAAGCGGTGTGGTTACTACGGCGATCTAACCGGGGAATTTCTTACAACCCAGGGGCAAAGGTACGACGAAGTTCTTGACGTTGGAGATCGCAGAAACGCTCTGATTAGCCTGCAATCAATCGCCCGGAAGAAGAATTTCGGCGTCAATCGCTATGATCGTCTGCCGGGTAAGTCGGCCTTGACGGAATTCGCCGCCGGCGTGATAGCGCCAGTCCTCGGTAAATTGGGTCTTTCGAAAAAGCTGTTAGCCAAGGTTGGTATCGATCTCGCTGAGTACTGGAATCCGGACAGCGATTTTGGCCAGCGGGTACGTGAGCGTGTTCGGGGCGCCATTTGTGAGGCGCTTGACGCTGGTGACACCATCCTGTTGGTCAGTCATGGAACCGGTTGCCTGGTAACGTATGACGTCCTCTGGGAATTGTCACACAGCAAGGAATATGCCGCATACAGTGAGCGAAAAATAGATTTGTGGCTGACGATGGGCGCGCCGCTCGGCGACGCAATGGTGCAAAAAAGGCTGCTTGGCGCAAACAGGAAGAGCGTCGAACGGTATCCGACAAACGTCGTCTCCTGGCATAACGTATCAGCCGAAGATGATTTCGTCAGCCACGACAATACGCTGGCGGACGACTTCAAGCCAATGCTGTCGCAGCACCAGGTCAGCTGCATCCGGGACTATCGAATTTACAATATGGCCGTCCGCTACGGGAAATCCAATCCACACAGTTCGCTGGGTTACCTGATCCATCCGCGTACTGCCCAGATCGTGTGCGAGTGGTTACGTAAGGATATAGCCAAGCCCCTGCCTAAGAGCATCCTTTGAGCAGTTTTCTTTCGATTGTTTTCTCGTCCGCTATTTCCTCAAAAAAACTGTCGAGGTAGCCGCTGACCTGTTTTCTGTTTCTCTTGTCGAGATCCACCATCTCATCAACAAGCCCGTAGATTTCTGCGCGTTTCGATTGCAAATAAGCTAGCGTTTCGGGCAGGCGACTATTGTTAGAACACTGACCGCGGTATTTGCGGACCAGGACGCTGCGCAGCTTGAATCGTGGATGAGGCTCCGCGTAGGGCGCATTTACCAGGCCGGAAAAATCCAGGTCGTAGGGAATGGAGGCGATCTCGTCACCGGCCGAGAATGGCACCGAGTTATGGCAACAGTTGTCGTCGTTCGGGCCCCTGATCAGCGAGAAGTCCGTATTGCCGATAAGGTATTGGTAAACATTGATCAGATTAGTGAATCCTGCGTCAAGATTGCTGTACGAAAGTGCCTTGACGTCCAGTTCATTCATTGCAATTCTTTCACCAACATCGTCAGCGTCTTCAATGACAAATCCATAGCGGGTGACTGGTTCGGCATCCTTCTCGTTATCGAGGTAGGTAATCCTCAATAATCGCGCGCTGAAACTCTTCTCCGTCAGCGTCTGCAATATGCGGTAGGCCAGGTATTCCCGGAGGACATACTGCTGATGACTTTCACGACTCTTGCAATGCGTCACGAGCTTGAGTTTGTCCTGCCCGTCCAGGAGGCTTCCCTCCACCTGGCCGGTGCGAAAATTAAGACGTACCGGGGGAAACGAACAGGTCTTCTTCTGGCGCCGATAGCGGCCGCGAGCGCGAATTTTTAAATCGAAAGATCGAGCCTCGCCGACCTCATCGGTATAGCTGAATCGTCCGTCGAGGTAATCCTCATCGGAACGCACTTTCTGCAACGTTGTCAGCGGCGCTGCAATCGTTACCGGCAGCGTCTCATGGCTGTCGAATAGTCCCTGGGCACGGGTGCCCGACGAAAAAAGAAGGAACGCCGAAGCGGCTGCGCCGGTCCAAACAACTGTCAACGAACTTTTCATGATTCGTGCGGCTCCCTGGATGCGGGCTAATGAATACTGGAATATTAGCATGAGGACACCGCTAAACAGGTCGTCTAAACTGGGCATTGGAATCGTTCGAAAGGGAGAATGTGGTCATGGGCCTACGTCGCCGCGTATTTCAGTTCGCAGCTTGCCTGCTGTTGCCGCTTGGCATGTCGGCCTGCGCGCTGGCCGACCAGTATCGCTTCACCGACGTTGCTCGGATTGTCGCGGTCAGTGACCCGCACGGCGCCTATAACGCCCTGGTCGAAACGCTCGGCCATGCCGGTGTTATCGATGGCACACAGGCATGGTCAGGCGGCACGACGCACCTCGTTATCACCGGTGACCTGACGGACCGCGGCGCAGATTCTCGCAAGATCATGGACCTGGTCATGCGTCTTGAAGCCGAGTCGCAAGAACAGGGCGGCATGGTGCACCTGACCCTCGGTAATCACGAGGTTATGAATCTTGTCGGGGATCTGCGCTATGTATCGCGCGGTGAATATGCGGCATTCGCCGCAGAGGAAACCGCCGCCGAGCGCGAGCGCTGGTTCCGGCAATATCGCGCGGCGCAAGCGATCGAATCGCCGCTGGGCACGGATGACGAGACTCTGCGTGCGGAGTTTGACAAAAACCACCCGCCAGGTTTTTTTGCCCATCGAGCCGCCTTTTCCAGCGAGGGTAAATACGGTCGCTGGCTGTTGCAGAAACCACTGCTGGTGGTGGTCAACGAGACCGCCTTTGTCCACGGCGGTTTGCCACCGCTGGTAGCGGAGCTTGGTCTCGACAGACTGAACACAGAGCTGGGTGCGGAAGTGGCCGACTATGTGCGCCAGCTCGATGTATTGATTCAGGCCGGACTGATTGATCCGGCAGAAAGTTTTTACGCTCATGCTGATCTGGCGGAAGCACTGGCAATCGATACGACGCTGGCGCCCCCGCTGCAGAATGCACTGCAAACCGTCATGGCGCTGAGTGATGCGCGCGTGCACGATGCGGTTAGTCCTTTGTGGTATCGCGGTACGGTCGGCTGCAGCGCACTTGTGGAAGGCGATGTGTTAGCGCAATCGCTCGCAGCGATCGGCGCAAAGCGCGTCGTCATCGGACATACGCCGACGGTAACGCGTCGGGTTCTGCAAAAATTCGACGGCCAGGTAATTGAAATCGACACCGGGATGTTGAGTTCTGCCTACCAGGGTTCCGGCAATGCGCTCGTTATCGAGGGCGATCAGCTGTCAGTTGTCAACGAATCGAATTCAGGCAACGGGATTCCGGTACCGCACCCGCGTCGCGTCGGCGCTCGCGGCGACGCGCTGAGTGCAGAAGCGCTGGAGTCACTGCTGGCCGGCGGGGATATCATCTCTGCGCAAGTCGACGAAGCCGGCAGAAAAACGGTGCAGGTCGAAGCAGGTGGCCAGACTGTGAGCGCACTGTTTGCCAAAGCACGCTCGAAACGTGTGAACACAGAGTTGGCGGCATACCGGCTAGACCAGTTACTGGGTCTCGAAATGGTGCCGGTTACGGTTGCCCGGGAGGTAGACGGTGAGCGGGGTTCCCTGCAGTTCCTGCCACAAAATGTGCGCGACGAAGCCTATCGGTCCGCGGGTGGTCAGGGCGGCAGCGCATGGTGTCCGCTGTCGCGCCAGTGGAACTCGATGTATGTTTTCGACGCCCTCGTCTACAACGAGGGGCGGGCACCCGGCAACATGAACTACAGCCCGTCCAACTGGCAGCTCCTTTTGACGGGGCATGCAAAAGCATTTGGCACCCGGAGTGCGCGGCCTAAATACCTGGCTGAAATTGAGCTGCAGTTGACGGGGACCTGGGTTGAAGCGCTTGGGTCGCTGACAGATTCCGCACTGGCAGAGAATCTGGCCGATGTGCTGGACAAACGCCGCCTCTCGGCGCTTGGCAAACGCCGCGACATGCTGCTAAGTGAATTGGCCACAACGCCGTAACGGCTAGTTTAATGCGGCAATGCACTCGATTTCGACACGGGCATCAATTGCGAGCCCGTTTGCTCCAAGCGCACTGCGCGCCGGTGGCGTATCAAAGAACGTGACATACACCTCGTTCATTGCGCCCCACTCGCTCATGTCGGCCAGAAAGATCGTGCACTTGACCACACGCTCCATCGATGATCCAAAAGTGTCGAGTTCATCGCGAATGATTTCCATCGCGCGACGCGTCTCCGCGGCGACACCACCAGGCATTGGTCTGAGCGTGTCCGCCTCCGGATCGGTGCCAATTACGCCCGACAGATAGAGCATGTTGTCGACCCGAACTGCCGCCGAGAACGGCAGGTTCTGACCCTCGTACATTGGCATCTGGAGGTACTCGACCTCGGCGGCGGGCGCGGCACCGGTTTCCTGCGGCTGGCAGCCTGCGAGCGCAACCAGTGCCGGAATTGCGCATAGAATGATGCTCGCAAATCGGGTCATCGGGGCTTTCTTAAACCGCATTATTCCTGGCCGCCGCCATGATATGTTCCGCTGCGCGAAATGCCAGCGCCTTTATCGTCATCGTCGGCTGGCCGCGACCTGATGTGACCATGCTCGACCCGTCGCAAAGGAACAGGTTTTCTACGTCGTGCGCGCGATGATATTTGTCGACGACTGACGACGTCGGGTCATCGCCCATGCGACACGTGCCGAGCAAATGTGAGCCGCCGTTCTGGTAACCGTAAGGTAGTTTCCAGACGTGGTCCGCGCCGGCCGCCTCGGCGATTTCGGCCGCACGATCCTGCAGGAAGCCTGCAATCGCCAAGTCGTCGTCGTGATCGCGATAGGTGATGCGCAGCGAAGGTCGTCCCCACCTGTCCTTGTGGGTGGGGTCAATCGTCACATTATTGCGATCCTGCGCGATGGAGGTGGCGCCACAAAACAGGTACATACTACGAGTGAAATCGTGTTCGAGGTTCGCCTTGAAATCTGCACCCCATGTCGGGCCCCCCGGTCGCGCCCCAATCATCGAAAACATGAACGGTACGGCAGCGGCGAATGGCCGTGCATCGATACCACCGCCTCCGTAGAAGCCACGCTTTGGATCTGACTCGTAAAAATCATGGACAATCCGTGAAACCTGCACACCTTTATAGTCATTCAGTGGTTGTTCAAAAACGGATTTCACGTTGGCGTGGCTGTTGTACATCAGGTTACGACCGACAAAGCCGCTCGAATTCGCCAGGCCGTCGGGATGTTGCGCGCTGGCTGAATTCAAAAGCAGGCGCGGCGTCTCGGCGCCGTTAGCCGATACGATAACGGCGCTGGCTTTTTGTGATCGCTCGTTCCCGTCGGGATCATAATAAAAAACTTCGTCGGCACGCCCGATGTCGTTGGTGCCAATGCGAAACACCGCGCACTCTGCGCGAATTTCACAATTGCCGCTGGCGATGGCGTCCGGAATCATAGCGGCCAGGGTTGACGATTTGGCGTTGACTTCGCAGCCAAACCCCATACAGAAACCACAGTTGATGCATGCCGGCCGACCGTTGAGTGGTTTTGACAGGATTGCATGCGGTTCGGGCTGCGCATTGAGCCCCAGCTTCTTTGCGCCCCGCTCCATGAGCACGCCTGAGGACTTGATCGGAAACGGTGGCATCGGAAACGGTCTGGAGCGAAACGAATCATTCGGGCCGGGCGCCCCGGACACGCCAATCTCCCAGTCGACGCGCGTGTAATAGGGTTCGAGCTCTGCGTAACTTATCGGCCAGTCCGCAAAATTGGTGCCACTGATTGGTCCGAGCAGGCTGCGCTCTTTAAAATCAATTTCTCGCAGGCGCCAGAAATTACCGGTGTAGTGGACGCTGCTGCCGCCGACGGTCTGTGCATAAAAGGCGGGCCCTCTCTGGGCCGGCGCCTCCGCGACTTCTGTGTCATCACGCCGGAAGGTTTGCTGGTGATTGTCGTTGCCACCCCCGCTGAGTTCTCCGAAAGCGGAGACGGCAACGGAATCGTGGGTGAAATCTTCGGCCGTGCGAAACGGCCCTTGTTCCAGCACGACCACCTTGAAGCCATTCACTGACAGTTCCTTGGCCAGAATGCCGCCCGCGGAACCTGATCCAATGATTACGAAATCGACCGCCTCGTCCAGCGGATAGGTCACCTGGTTCTCAATTGCCATCTTGCGCCGCTCCCTGCATTTCTGACGCATATTCGGTGTCGTAGTATCCGAACGGATGCGCCCACGCATGCGGTGGCCCGTCCATGCCGACCAGCTTCCAGCCAATGTTGTCGCGGTTGCCGCCATACATTGACATGCCGAACACGCCCGCCATCGTCATGAAGCGGGCACCCTGAAAAAAGGGCGTCTGCTCTACAGACTTCAGGTATTCATCCTGGTCGGCCGGGGCCAGATCCGAAAAAACTTCGGCGCCGGGATATGCTGCTGCGACGCCGGACTGAAATCCGGCCAGCATGCCGCGAGCGGGTTCCTTCATGCGCGCAAAAAATGACCCAAATGCCTTGTCGAAAAAGTAGACCGCGCCGGCCTCGGTTGCGCCAGGCGTGTCCGTCGTCGGCAATATTCTGGCGGCGATCGCAACAATCTCGCGTGCCTCGGTGCTGGTCAGATTTTCAAACGCCGCAACTTCTTCTTTTGCCGTGCAGGCAGCCTGTGAGACCGCAACAAACGCGGGAATTCCGGCACGCATCATCATGCTGCCGGCGATGGTGCCGGAACCCTGTATGAACAGGCGGCGAGTCAGTGCATCACTGCGCATTAAATTGCTCCCTCGTTGTTCGGTTCGATCCGAATTCAATCAATTGCAAGCGCGAAATCAATTGGCAAAAGTAGCACAGTCACCCAGAACCCGCCCGCACCGTTAATCTGGCGCGGATCCGGTTCGGCGATAAGAGTCGTTCGGCCGCGCTAATTTGCTGATATTATTTAACTTTAGTTAGCGGATCATCGCATGGGAAAGCTCACCACACATGTACTGGATACGGCGTCGGGTAAGCCCGGGGCAGGTGTGCGGATCAGGCTTTACGGATTGATGGCCAATGGTCGCGAGTTACTGACCAGTACGATCACCAACAGCGACGGTCGCACCGACGCGCCGCTCCTGGATACAGAGGCATATCAGGCCGGAACCTACGAACTGGAGTTCTCCGTGGGTGATTATTTTAGAGAACACAGCGTGCAGCAGGCCGATCCGCCTTTCCTCAGTGATGTCGTCATTCGCGTCACGCTCCTGGATAACGAGCACTATCACGTGCCGTTGCTGGCTTCGCCCTGGAGCTATTCGACCTATCGCGGCAGCTGAGATGGCATCTGCGAAAGCCGCTGGCCGAGAAATCAGGCGTTGCGTCCGATTCATTCTGGATGACGAGGTCGTGACGATCAAACACCCGGATCCGACACGAACCGTGCTGCAATACCTGCGCGAAGATTTGCAGCGCACAGGGACCAAGGAAGGCTGTGCGGAGGGCGATTGCGGTGCGTGTACCGTAGTCGTCGCTGAAGTCGATGACACTGGCACGCGCCTGCAGGCGCGTGCGATAAACTCGTGCATTCAGTTTTTGCCGACGCTCGATGGCAAAGAACTATTGACCGTTGAAAGCCTTCGAGACGCCAACAGCAATCTCCATCCGGCACAGCAAGCGATGATTGAATGCCACGGCTCGCAGTGCGGATTTTGCACACCCGGATTCGTAATGTCGCTTTTCGCACTGTACAAAAATAATGCCAACCCGGGACGGCGGGAGGTGGACGAGGCGCTGGCGGGAAACCTCTGTCGTTGCACCGGCTATAACCCGATCGTTGCCGCGGCCCGGGAGATGTACAGGGAGTCATCGGACACTGAGGACTGGCGCTATCAAGCGGGCGACGGGCAGGCAGGCAAAGACGAGAAGAGGCGCATTGCCATGCTGCGGAAAATTGAGCGAGACGGCCCCTTGCAGGTAACCGCTGACAAGCGCCAGTTCCTGGCGCCCCGAGACATCAATGCGCTCGCAGATCTGCTGCTGCAGTATCCATCGGCGACTCTCCTGGCCGGCGGCACTGACGTTGGTTTGTGGGTTACGAAACAGCACCGCGTACTCGATACGATCATCTATACGGGCGACGTCGCTGAACTTACTCGCGCAACGTGCACGGAGACCCATCTCGAGATCGGCTCGGCCGTTACCCTGACGGATGCGATGCCGCTGCTCCTGGAACACTATCCCTCGTTGACGGAATTGTTTATTCGTTTTGCATCACCGCCTATCCGCAATGCCGGCACGCTGGGCGGAAATATCGCCAATGGTTCACCGATTGGTGACACGATGCCGGCACTCCTGGCACTGCGAACGCAGTTGACCTTACGCAAAGGTGACGAAACACGAATTCTTCCCCTGGCAGACTTTTATCTTGCTTACCAGGAGACCGCGCTGCGGAAAGGAGAGTTTGTTGAGCGAATCCTGATACCGCTGCCGACCCACGATGTACGGGTAGAGAGCTACAAGATATCCAAGCGCTTCGACCAGGACATATCAGCAGTGTGTGCGGCCTTCAGTCTGCAGCTCGAAGGCAATCGGGTAGCGGCGTTCGTGGCAGCGTTTGGTGGTATGGCCGCGATACCTGCCCGGGCGCTCAACTGTGAGCGCGCACTCGTCGGGCAACAGTGGAACAGTGAGTCAATTGCGGCAGCAATGAACGCCTTGGACGAAGATTTTACGCCGCTGTCGGATATGCGTGCGTCAGCTGCTTACCGGCAGCAGGTCAGCAAGAATCTTTTGCAGCGGTTTTTCCTTGCTTCCGGCAGCGCCCGCTCGGCGGGTGTGTATCACTATGGGCGCTGAATCGAGCAAAATCAGCGGCGCAGTTGGAACCGCTTTTCCGCACGAAAGCAGTCGCCTGCACGTGACCGGACATGCTACGTACACGGACGACATTCCGGAGCCGCAGGAAATATTGCACCTGGCAGTTGGCATGAGTTCGAACCCGCATGCAAGAATCGCGAATCTCGATCTTTCCGCAGTGTCGGCGGCGCCCGGTGTGGCTTACGTAATGACCGCAGACGACATTCCCGGGAGCAACAATTGCGGTCCGGTTCTGGATGACGACCCCATTCTCGCCCCGGGGTTGGTCCAGTACGCGGGCCAGGCCGTATTCGCCGTAGCGGCGACCACAGTCGACGCAGCCCGCAAGGCGGCGCGTCTTGCCGTCATTGACTATGAGTCATTGCCCCCGGTTCTGGATATTCGCGAGGCCGTGGCACAAGGGTCGTTTGTGCTGCCCACCGAAAGAATCGTGCGCGGCGATAGCAGCGGTGCAATAGCAGGTGCCCGGCACCGACTATCGGGCAGCGTTGACCTGGGCGGTCAGGATCAGTTTTACCTCGAGGGGCAGGTGGCGCTCGCGCTGCCTAAAGAAGATGGCGATATTTTCGTTTACAGCTCGACCCAGCATCCGGGCGAAGTGCAGCACCTCGTCGCCGGTGCAATCGGCAAGCAGTCTAAGGACGTTGTAGTCGAGTGTCGCCGAATGGGCGGGGCGTTCGGTGGCAAGGAAAGCCAGGCAGCCTTGATTGCCTGTATCGCCGCGTTGATGGCGGCCAAAACGGGCAAGGCCTGCAAACTTCGACTGGATCGCGATGTCGATATGCTAATGACCGGCAAGCGCCACGATTTTGCCATTGACTACGAGGTTGGTTTCGACGAAAGCGGCCGCATAGCCGGTGTCGAATTCATGTTCGCTTCCCGCTGTGGCATGTCAGCCGATCTGTCCGGCGCGATCAACGACCGCACCATGTTTCATTGTGACAACGCCTATTTCCTGGAAAACGTCACTATCGTTTCGCATCGCTGCAAGACCAACACCGTATCGAATACGGCATTCCGCGGGTTCGGCGGGCCACAGGGCATGTTCGGCATTGAGATAGTTGTGGATGAAATTGCCCGGTATCTGAAAATCGACTCGCTGGCGGTTCGCCGCCGAAATTTTTATGGCATTGGCACACGGGATGTTACCCAGTACCGGCAGAAAATTGAGGACAATGTGATACATGACATTGTCGACTCGCTGGTGGAATCGTCTGCCTACGAAAGTCGCGTTGCGGCGCTGAGAGAATTCAACGCAGCCAGTGACGTGCTCAAGAAAGGCATCGCATTGACGCCGGTCAAATTCGGCATTTCGTTCACCGCAACACACCTCAACCAGGCAGGCGCGCTGGTCCATGTTTACACCGACGGCACCGTTCATCTCAATCATGGCGGCACGGAAATGGGCCAGGGGCTGTTTACGAAAGTTGCGCAGGTCGTGGCAGAGGAACTGCAGATCGATATAGAGCAGATCAAGATCACCGCGTCCGATACCAGCAAGGTGCCTAACGCATCTGCAACAGCGGCCTCAAGCGGCGCTGACCTGAACGGCATGGCGGCACAGGCGGCGGCGCGCAAAATAAAAGGCAGGCTGGTTGAATTTGCTGCGGCGCATTTTTCGGTTACCGAACAGGAGATCAAGTTTTCGAAAAACAAGGTTCATGCCGGCGATAACGTGGTCTCATTTGCCGAGCTCGCCCACCTGGCGTGGTTTGCACGCGTTTCACTGTCCGCCACCGGCTATTATCGCACGCCGCGAATCAACTACGACCGCGCTACCTTCAGCGGCAGACCGTTTTTCTATTTTGCTTACGGAGCCGCGGTTGCCGAAGTCATTATTGATACGCTGACCGGCGAAAATCGCCTGCTACGTGTCGACATCCTGCACGACTGCGGCCGGTCACTTAATCCGGCTATCGATCTCGGCCAGATCGAAGGTGGATTCGTGCAGGGTGCCGGATGGCTGACGTCTGAACAACTCTGGTGGAACGAAGCCGGGGAACTCAAGACACATGCTCCATCGACCTACAAGATTCCCCTAAGCTCAGACGTTCCGGCTGAGTTCAACGTCCGCATGTTCGATTCACCAAACCCGGAAAAAACCATTTATCGCTCCAAGGCGGTCGGTGAGCCGCCGCTCATGCTCAGTCTGTCCGTGTTCCACGCGATCCGCGATGCTGTCGCCAGTGTTTCCAACTACACCGTTCACCCGCATCTGCATGCACCGGCTACGCCGGAAGCCGTATTGGTCGCCGTCATGGCGCAGCATTCCAGTGCGTAGCCTCCTACCTTGCCTTGTAGCGCTGCAACAGGCAGGTACACCGGCCGTGTTGCTGGCTGTCGTGTCAGTGCGCGGCTCGACGCCACGTGAGGTCGGTGCGAGGATGATCGTTACCGAGACGGAAACCATTGGCACGATCGGCGGCGGGCAGCTGGAATACCAGTGTGTACAGCTGGCCTGCAAGCAGCTGCGAAACTCAGGTCCACAGCCGGTCCCGCAAACGCGGCGCTTCGCGCTGGGCGCTAACTGCGGCCAATGCTGTGGCGGCGTTGCAGAAATAATGTTCGAAACGCTTACTACCCGGAATGGCGGCTGGCTACCTGCGCTGCACGCCTGTTACCAGCGCAGACAACCCGTTGTGCTGGCGAGCCGGCTAAATGGTGCAAGCCACACAATCTTGATTACGACTAATGATCAGAAGTGCTTCCCGGTGGGGGAATCGGGTCCGGAGGACGCGATCTCGGCGGCGCAAGCGGTTCTGGAATCACGTGGCGACGCCCTGGTCTGCGGCGGTTATTTCCTCGAGCCAGTGCGCGAAAGCAGTTTTCACATTGCGATATTCGGCGCCGGCCACGTCGGTGCCGCGCTGGTCGATGTGCTGAGCAGGCTTGATTGCGCTGTCCGTTGGATCGACGCGCGCAGAAACATATTTCCCGAAGCAACACCGGATAATGTGAGTGTTGTCGAATGCAGCGATCCTGCGCGAGAAGTCGCGGCGCTGCCGGCAGGGTCGTATTTCCTCGTCATGACCCACAGCCACGCACTCGATCAGGAAATCTGCCAAAAGATCTTGCAGCGACGCGACGCTGCCTATTGTGGCCTGATAGGCAGTGTGACCAAGCGCAGGAGGTTTGAGCGCCTGATGAAAAAGCAGGGCCTGTCGGCACAATTGCTTGAGCAACTTGTTTGTCCTATTGGAATCGACGGCATCTCAGGCAAACAACCCGTAGAAATTGCGATCGCGGTCAGCGCAGAAATGCTCAAGATCAGGGACAGCATCGCCATGGCAGAAGCAACGGATCTATTTTGTTGTGAGGTGCAGGCCTGATGGAAGCCTATATTGTCGACTGGCTCAACCTGTTGGGTCGCTGGGTGCACTTCATCACCGGCATCGCCTGGATCGGTTCTTCGTTCTATTTCATATGGCTCGACAACCACCTGGAAGCGCCGCAGGAAAAAGTCGATGACGATAAGGGCGTAGGTGGCGAACTCTGGTCAGTGCATGGCGGCGGCTTTTATCATGCGCAGAAATACCGGGTCGCGCCGCAGGTTCTGCCGGAAACCCTGCACTGGTTCAAGTGGGAGGCCTATACAACCTGGATTACCGGGATGTTCTTACTGGCCCTTGTCTATTGGTACGGCGCCGAAGTCTATCTCATCGACCGCACCGTCGCCGATCTGAGTCCTGGATTTGCCGTCGGCATCGCAATCGCGATACTCGTTGGCGGCTGGATCGTCTATGACCAGATGTGCAGGTCGCCGCTGGGTCGAAACGCAAGTGTTTTTGCCGTCGTACTGTTCGCAATGACAGCATTGCTTGCCTGGGGTCTGTGCCAGCTTTTCAGTGGTCGAGGGGCCTACATCCATTTTGGGGCCGTGCTTGGCACCATTATGGTTGCCAACGTTTTGATGGTGATTATCCCGGGGCAGCGGCGCATGGTCGCTGCGTTTGCGAATAATGAAGATCCGGATCCCGAGGATGGAATTCGCGCCAAGCAGCGCTCGGTGCATAACACCTATTTCACTTTACCGGTACTGTTCGTCATGACCAGCAACCACTACGCGATGACGTACAGTCACGAATACAACTGGCTGATACTCATTGCAATAACGCTGGTCGGCGCGTTGATACGAGTCTATTTCGTCGCGCGCCACAAGGGCAAAGCGTCGCCGCTACCGATCATTGTTGCAGCCTTGCTCATCCTCGCCCTGGCTGCGGCACTCGCACCCTCGTCGCGCGCGACGACGGTCGAAACGGTCAGTCTTGCAACGGTACGACCCGTCATCGAAAGCCGCTGTACGATATGCCACTCCGCAGCCCCAACGCATCCGGCTTTTCCTGCGGCGCCTGGCGGTGTGATGCTGGATACGGATGAGCAAATAAACGCGGAGGCGTCCAGAATTCATCAGCAAACTGTCGTGCTGCAGGTCATGCCAATCGGCAACCTGACACAAATGAGCGAAGCCGAACGAGCGCTGGTGGATGCCTGGTTTCTGTCAAACGATGAGTGACCATTTGCACAATGCCGATATGGATGTTGAAGCGTTCGTCAAGCGCTACGGCGGAATATACGAACATTCGGACTGGGTGCCCAGGGAGTCTTTCGTTGCTGCGATCGATGCCAGGGACGCAGAGGAACTCGCGGAGCTGTTTGCGGAATGCGTGGACAATGCAAGCCACGACCGCCGCCTGGAACTTATTCGCGCCCATCCCGATCTTGCAGGGCGAGCCGCAATTGCTGGCGAACTCACGGTTGAGTCAAATTCGGAGCAGGCCAGTGCCGGAATAGATCAATGTACGCCGGAGGAATTCGCCAGGTTCCAGGACCTGAACAATCGCTACACGGAAAAATTCGGCTTCCCGTTCGTCATGGCGGTACGTAACAGCGACCGCAAAGCAATCCTGTCGGCATTTGCCACACGTCTGCACAATGACGCCACGGACGAATTCGAGACGGCGATTGCCGAGATACACAAGATAGCGTTGTTGCGACTCAAGGCGATGGAAAAGCAATGAATAACGACAACCCGTTTCATCAATGGATACGCCTGGAGCAGCCGCGACTGGGTACGCGCGTCGTTTACGCGACGGACGAGTTTTTTGGTGCCAAAGAGCGCCTCATCGATGCCGACGAACCCGTCTGGATCGAAGACAAATACGATGATCACGGGAAATGGATGGATGGCTGGGAGTCGCGCCGAAAGCGTACCGAGGGCCACGATCACTGCGTTGTCCGGCTCGGGATACCTGGCGTAATACACGGCTTCGATATCGACACTCGTTACTTCACCGGCAACTTTCCGCCCGCGGCGTCAATCGAAGTCTGCCAATGTGATCATGATATTCCGGGCGAGGATGCAATCTGGCGACCTGTCCTGAAGCGCTGCAACCTGGCCGGGGATGCGCACAATTATTTTGCTGTCGACGATGGTGAAATCGTTACCCATTTGCGCCTGAACATTTTCCCCGATGGCGGCGTAGCCCGCCTGCGAATATTCGGTCACGTCAGACCGGATCCGGGCCTGCTGACCGCCGACGCTTCCCTGGACCTGATCGGCATGCAGAACGGCGGACGTGCACTGTGCTGCAGCGATGAACACTACGGCAGCATGCACAACCTCAACCTGCCGGATCTGGGCACACACATGGGTGATGGCTGGGAGACGGCGAGACGACGCGGCCCCGGGAACGACTGGGTAGTCTTTGAGCTAGGCAAACCCGGCGTGATCGAGGAAATCGAAATCGATACCGCCTATTTCAAAGGTAATTACCCGGATCGGGCAGAGGTGCGTGGGGCGCTGGTAACCAGAGTCGATGATCTTGCGTCATCGAGCGAGCACTGGCCGGTGATCCTGCCCGTCGCCAAGCTCGATATGGACAAAGTGCACACGTTCAGGAGCGAACTGCAGGATGCCGGGCAAGTCTCGCACATACGGCTGAACATATTTCCGGACGGCGGCGTCAGCCGTCTGCGCATCAGGGGGAGGAAAACATGACCGAGTGGATTCTGAACTCGACACCACTCACGCCGGCTGCATTCGCCGCATTTGGCGACGTAATACAAACGACAACCGCCAAAAACCAGGCGATGAACGAGGCGCGCTTCGACCGCTTCGACGACCTGGCGCTGATCGACGTCGATACGCAAAACGACGGCCACGTGGCAATAAGCATTGCTGAAAGCAAGACCCCCGTGACGTTGCCGTACCGGTTCAACCTGGTTGAGCGGCATCCACTCGGCAGCCAGGCGTTTATCCCGCTAGGCCATTTTTCTTTCACCGTCGTCGTCGCCCCTGCAGGGGATGGGGTCGATGTAGAGGACCTCGTGGCGTTTACAACGAACGGCGCGCAGGGGATCAACTATCACCGAGGTACCTGGCACATGCCGCTGATCTCAACCGGTGCCGGAGAGAAATTCCTGATCGTCGATCGTGCCCCGGGGACCGGTAATTGCGATGAGTTGCTCCTGGGCAGGCAGGTTGTTCTGCATATCTGAGTCGCCCATCGCGCATGCCGGGCAGACAGGGTCAGGCTGCCGGCTTTTTCTTGCGGGCCTCCAGCAGCGCTTCCAGGCGGTCAATCACCGGCCTGATCTCTGCTTTGTTAGTGCGGAGCTCTTCAATTGACATGCCCGACAACTCGTAAGGCAGCACCAGCCAGTCTGCGGTCTCGTGCACATAGTAGTCGGGTGGCCGGATGGTGCTGTCGGTCGGGCGGTACCAGACCGTTGCGATGCGAATATCGTGGGGCAGGTTTCTGCGTGACTTTTTGGCCAGCTGATCTATCACGGCCTTGACGCTCGATCCCGTGCTGTAGGCATCGTCGACAATCAACATCGAGTGCTCCTCACATACGCGCTCGTGCAAATAACGCAGGCCATGGGCACGAATGGAGTCCGCCTTCTTGACCATCTTCGAATAACTGGCCTGGCCCCTGTACGAGGTACGTATGGCTATGTGATCTGTCTTGATGCCGAAATGATCGAGCCCTTCCTGGACCGCGATGCCAACCGCACTGCCGCCGCGCCACAGCCCGACCAGGAAATCGGGCTTGAATCCGGATGCGTGGATATTGGCGGCGAGCTGGAATGAATCCAGCAGCAAATCGTTGGCCGCTACAAAAGTCTTTTTCATCGGGAAGGCCTCTGACGCTTCTTTTTTGGTGGCGATGAGTTTGCGTGTAATATTGCGGACCACATTATAACGACAAAAAGGCGTCCCGATGGACAAGACCGTGCTCTCCGCACAGGATCTTCTGGAAGACTCGTTTCGGCTGGGCCTCGACGTGCTCGAAAGTGGTTTCGAACCAACCCTGATCATCGCAATCTGGCGAGGTGGTACACCGGTCGGGATGGCGGTCCAGGAAGTGCTCGAATACTGTGGCGTCGAGTCCGACCATATTGCGATCAGGACCTCTTCATACCTGGGCGTCGATGAACGCGGTACGGTGGCCGTGCATGGTCTGAACTACATTATCAAAAAGATATGCCGGGAAGATCGGGTCCTCATCGTCGACGATGTTTTTGATACCGGCAATACCATTAAGGCTGTCATCGAGGAGATTCGTAACAAAGCCCGGGGCAATACGCCTGTCGATATTCGCGTTGCCGTGCCGTGGTTCAAGCCCAGTCGCAACGAAACCGACATGGAGCCTGACTTCTTCCTCAAGGAAACGGCCGAATGGCTGGTCTTTCCACATGAGCTCGATGCGCTCACACAAGACGAGATGCGCGAAGCGAGACCAAAGCTACATGACATCGTCTACCGCGCCACGGCGTGAGACCCGCGACTGTGCTACGCCGGGCATGGCAATAATCCGTGTCTGACACGGCTCAGGTGTAAGCCGCCCCAGCACCGTTCCTTACTTGGCGCAGGCCGCAGGCAGGGCCGCTAATTCGCGGCATAGCCGTTCGCCAGATCCGGATTTGCTTCCCTGTCACGACGGAAATCCGCCGGACTTACGCCGAACAGGTTCCTGAAAGCAGCGCTAAATTCGTCGGCGGATTGAAAACCGACCATTTCGGCGACGCGAGATACAAAATTCGGATCATCAGACTCTTCGATAAGGAGGTGTCTCGCGAATTTTGCTCTGCGATGGTTCAGAAATTTTTCGAAATTCATCTGAAATTCGCTGCGCAGGATATACGTCAACTGCTCTGCAGTGCAGCCAAGCGTGTCGGCGACACGAATCAATGTCAGGTCGGGATCGAGAAAAAGCTGATCGTCGTCCATCAGTTTCGACAGTTCCTTCCTATAGGCCGAAATCTTCCAGACACCGAGGCCCGCCTCGGCATATTTCGGCATTCCATGACGGCGCTCTGACAGCCGGCAAATCTCTTCGAGGTCTTCTTCCCTGTGGCTGCTGTAGAATTCGCTGGATGTGAGAATCTTGCCGTCGCGCACAATCAGAACAGACGTGCCGTAAAACAATACCGGCTCGTCGGGATCTCCGTGGTCATGCGCGCTGTAGCGATAAGCCACACCGCCGTTGACCGTCACCGGTTCTCCGACAGTCTTGTAGAAGAAATTGTCCGTTTCGAAACAGTCATGAAAATAGTCGGCAAGGTCCTTGCCAACACAGGTTTCCATCCAGAATGCGTCGTAGTACGCCGCACCCTTGTGCATCAGCCCGAGTATTTTTTCTACGTCTTGTTGATTCCATGCGTCGACGTATGCTTCAACGAGTTTGCGCAGGTCCATTCATTGTCCCGCCCTGAATATTTAATGGTTGCGATTCTAATCAAACTGGCTGGTTGCCACACAGGTATATTCTTGGCGGCGATATATGTGGTCGCCAGAGTCTAGAAATTGAGTCTCCAGGATCGCGTGTCGCTCCGACCCGTGCGACGTTTGCGCATACGTGCATGCAGCGAGGCACGCTTGTCCGTCAGCCATTCCTCGCGCTCCACGTGAGGGTCTTGTCCGCTCTCTCTGCGCCGCTTTTCCTCAGCCACGCGATATTCAGAAAATTCCTCATAGGACTCAATTTCGTTCTTTAGCTCGCGAAGAACCAGTTCCACGTAAATCGCGTCGTCCAGAAAACCCAGCCCCGGAATGTGATCCGGGATGAGGTCTTCCGGATTGCAAAAATAAATGAGGGCGCCTAGTACCCGTTTGCGATCGTCAGCCGACAGTTGCCACTCGACGTCACCGATCATGTTGATGACGACTTCGAGTTTCGCTATTCGCTCACCAATAAACTCTGGTAGTTCGTTGGTTCTGGCATCCTTGACCAGCTGTTTTGCCGCAGCCTCTATGGCTTCATCGTCGTGGCTTTCCTCCATTGCGGATTTGGCCTTGTCAACGATCTTCTGAAAGTGATCGAGATCCTGGTCGCTTAGCGTAAAAGTTATGTCGAGTGGCATGACTGGCTGTCCTTGAATGACTGTTTCCAACGGTTGATCGGCTGCTAGTTACTAGCATTCGCAATTATTCGCCCGGCGCAGATTGTATACCGATCGAGGGTCGCCGGCCATTTGCCCTCCAGACAGGATTCGCGTCGGCGTCCGTTGCGGCCGCTTCGCCAGACACTCATACTCAGGAAAAGACAGGCCCCGAAATCAGGCATATGGCACAACAGCCCGACCCATTGGCAAGCATTGCAGAAGAGACTCCAGCGCTAAGTGAAGCCGATGCTGTTTCAATCGTGCGCGAGCGATACGGTCTGGACGTGTCCGTCCAGCCGCTGGTCAGTGAGCGTGATCAGAATTTCGAAATGCAAACCGCAGCTGGCCAACGATACGTCTTTAAAATAGCCAGCAGTGCCGAAGACAGGACGGTCACGCTGTTTCAGATTGAGGCACTGCAGCATATCGCCAACTATGTGAAAAAGAACAAGTCCCCCGTAAGGGTGCCGATAGTTCTCCTCGCCAGGAATGGTGAGGCGCATACGATGATCGACGTGAACGGCAGGTCGCACGTGGCACGTGTTGTCAGTTACGTTGATGGCGTGCCCATCGGGGAACGCGAGCCGTCGCCAGTGCTTTGCCGGAGAATGGGCAGCTACCTCGCTCACCTCGGCAAAGCACTGCGTGACTTCAGTCATCCCGGCAGCCAGCAGTCACTCCTTT
Source organism: Woeseiaceae bacterium (assembly GCA_021773135.1). GTDB lineage: Bacteria > Pseudomonadota > Gammaproteobacteria > Steroidobacterales > Woeseiaceae > SZUA-117. The sequence goes on from JAJFKP010000010.1 coordinate 93,661, forward strand.
GGGATGTCCAGCAGGCGCTGCAACTTCGCGAACTCGTAACCCACATTCCAAAAGATGATGTGCGCGCGGACGTCGTCCGCTCGTTGGATGATTTCGAGCGCTTCGCATGGTCGGAATTACCCGCGCTTCGTCGCCAGGTCATACACAGCGATTTTAATCCGGACAACGTACTGACCGACGCAGCAGCGCCGGATGCCGTCGCTGGCGTCATTGATTTCGGCGACATGCTCGCAGCACCACTTGTCGCAGACGTCGCCATAGCCGCGTCCTACCTCCGACCAGTTAAAGGTGATCCACTTGCGTTGATTACAGAATTCATAGCCGGTTATACGACCGTCGCGCCGCTGCAACCGTCCGAGCTTGCAATACTTCACGAACTGATCCGGGCCCGCTTGTGCGCGTCTGTTGTCATACTCTACTGGCGTGCGTCATTCCGTGACGCAGATGACCCTTATCTCGGCAAGCTGCTTGATGCCGAGTCATTTGCGGAAACATTCCTGGCGCAGCTAAATATGATTCCACGCGCAAACGCCAGGCAAACTTTCGAGCAGGTGTGCGCTTCGATTAATCTGCAATAGTGAGCCGCGGTCTGCGGCGACAGCCGCGAAGAGGGCGGCAATCCTGAAATGTGAAAATCTGACCATCTGCAGCAATCGCAGTGGCTAAAACCTGCGGAGCAGTTCCGGAATCACCGGATAGCTCCCAGTACCATTGACCATATTCTGGCCACGCTCTGTCGAATTACGTCAATGAATCCGCTGGTAATCCTGTCTTTCCTGCTCGCGATCGGCGCCGTCGGTTACCTGTTCCTCGGTGTACGCATGCTCGGCGGCAAGCGTCAAATTGGCAGCCTGCCCCTGGGCATCACGTTTCTGGTCTTAAGCTACTGGGTAATGGGCGGCGCAATCGAGCAAACGGCAGGCTCGATCGTCGTCTTCAGCATCGGTCGCTTGAGCCATTTTGTAGGCACGGCGATAATCCCGGTAACGATCTTCATGTGTTTCCGTGAATTTACGGGCAGGGTGAACTCGGCGAGCTTCGTCATTGCGTTGCTGATCGTTCCGGTGTTGTCGATTATTGTCGCCGCGACCAATTACTGGCACGAGTTCATGTGGTATCTGCCCGCCGTCGGAGAATCCATCGAATTCCTGACGCGCCCTGCAGAATTTGGCCCCTGGTTCTATTTTGTTCATGGCCCATACAGCTACGCGCTGCTCGGTGCCAGCCTGCTTACGTTGATGATGCACAGCAAGGCAGTTGCCTCGTCACAGCGTCGCAGTCTCCTGGTCCTCGCGGGATCTGCGGCGGCACCAGTAATCGCCGTCATCGCCTACGACCTCGGACTTGGACCGAACACGGTCTCAACCCTGCCGATCGTGTTTGCCTGCATGCTGCCGATCTATGCGTGGTTGGTAGTCGGCGACGAAAGAATCGGCTTTACACCGCTTGCCTACGAAACGGTATTTCAGAACATGCAGGACCCGGTCATCGTAGTCGACGACGAGGAACGAATTATCAGTCTTAATCACGGCGCAGAATTATTGCTAAAGAAAGCAGAGGCCGACGTTCTTCGCGAACCCCTCGACAAAGTATTCGGGGCAGACGCTTCCGAGGTTCATGCTGCACTGGCGACCGGCCGGCCACAGAAAATGCTGACAGCATCGGGACGATTTCTGCACATTCAGGTTACACCTATCGCAACAAATAACGCCATAGCCAGCAACGCGAGTGTCGTAATGTTTCGCGACGTCAGTGATGTCGAGAAAGCACAAAAAGAGGTCCTGAACAGTGAGCGGCTTCTTCGGACCCTCGTTGATCATTCAGTCAATGGCATCGTCAGGCTGCGCTGGTTTGATGATGGCAAGGAGCCGGGCGCTCGAAAGCTACGCTGTATATTCGCCAATGCCGCTGCCGGGCGGTACCTGAATACCGACTCACAAAAGTTAACGAACTCCACGGCGGATAATCTCCTGGAATTTGCCACGACGGGCCTGCCAAAAGACGACGGGATCGCGATGCGTGAAAGCTTTGCGGAGGCCGCATCCCGTGGTGAGGTTTTCGATACGGAAACGCGTGTGGTATTGGGTGGCAGTGCGAAATGGCTGAGAATGATCGGCGAGCCCGTCGGCGATGACTTTGCGTTGACGTTCGTCGACGTTACAGACGGCAAGGCGAAAGAAAGAAGAATGGAATCCATTGCCAGCACGGATCCGTTAACCGGCGTCTTGAACCGCCGCGGATTCGAACGCGATGCAACGGAGCGATTGACACAAAGCGAAGACGATGCAATCGGTGCGTTACTCTTTATTGACCTGAACAATTTCAAGCAAATCAATGACCGATATGGCCATGAGATTGGCGATCAGTTACTGATTGTTGCGGCGGAGCGCCTCCAGACGAGTCTGCGGTCCTGCGACATCATCGGGCGCCCTGGAGGCGATGAATTTGTAGCCCTGGTGCCAAACGTCAATCCGGAAGTGGCCGAAAACCTGGCGACCCGTCTGGCGGACTCTCTCGAACAGGAATACGTCATCGATGGCCAGAAACTGCCGTGCACGGCAAGCATCGGCCTGGCGCTCTATCCGGAGCATGCCAGCACGCTGACCGGTCTGCTGCATGCCGCTGACGCGGCGATGTATCGCGCGAAAGCGCGTAACAGGTCAACGCCACGAGCCGGAGACAGGGACCTGCTGGAAAAAGCGGTCTGAAAACCTCGTGGTGACCCCCTCCTGAACTCATCGAGTAATAAATTCGCTTGCGGCGCGGTCGTTTAAATATCCGCACAAGAGAATCCGTAATGAAACTCGGCCAGAAACTCGTTTACGCAGCGTTTGTTGCTTTGTTGATCAGCACCTTTGTTGTGTCCCATCCAATTCGTGGGCACACAGCGGACGCGGCCATCGGTGGCGAATCGCCAGAGGCAGCCAGCACAGGCAGTTTGCTGTTAAAGCACCTGCTTCAATTGGTCGACGAAGTATTGATCCTGGCCAACTGATGTACTCCGTGCCCTGATCCGCAATAGATTAAATTCCGGCAATCCAATCCCCTGCCGGAACTTCGGCGCCGACAGATCATGAAAGTGGTCTGCCGGCGCTTTTTTGTGGCAGTCTCTGCACTGGGTTTCATCAAAATCAGGAATCTGCGGCACAGTGAACGAAAACAATAAGGGGCCAATCGCACGGATCATGTCCGCTGCGACCAAAGTCGAGCCCAATGAAACGCGCGCGACCATCCTGTCATTCCTGTTCGTGTTTACGCTCATGGCTGCCTATTTCATCATCCGACCGGTCCGTGATGCGATGGCCAGTGACTGGACACGGGCGGAAACGAGTTTCCTCTGGACGCTGACATTTTTCTTCAGCATCGTCGCCGTCGTCGTCTACGGTTTTGTCATAGCGCGGGTTCGTTTCAGTCGCGTGGTGCCGGGCGTGTATATCTTCTTCGCAATAACCTTTGCCGGCTTTTACCTGGGCTCCGGATCGGTGGATGACGCCACGCTGGTAGACAAAACCTTCTATGTCTGGCTGAGCGTCTTTAGCCTGTTTCACGTCTCGGTTTTCTGGAGCTTCATGTCGGGGCTTTTTTCGAAAGATCAGGCGCCGCGCCTGTTCGCGATCATCGCCAGTGGTGCAAGTATCGGGGCGATAGTCGGCCCGGCGATACCCACCTTTTTTGCTGAAGATATAGGCGTGATGAACCTCATGCTCATTTCCGCCGGAATGTTGCTCATTCCTGTGCCAATGATCAGCGCATTGGAAAAACTTAAAACGACCGAGCTTGGCAACCAGGATCTGCAGGCTGATCTTAGCCAGGCGCAGCGACTCGGCAAGAATCCGTTTTCGGGATTCATGCTGTTCGTCAAGGATCCGTACCTGCTGGCGATCGGCATTTTCATATTGATGTATGTCACGATGAGCACCTTCGTCTATATGGAGTTGCGAGAGTTTCTCGCACCCTACGAACGTGCCCAAAGGACCGAGATTCAGGCGAGCATCGACCTGGCCGTCAATTCACTCGCTGTTTTGACCGCACTCTTTGCGACCAGCAGGTTGACGACGCGTTTCGGCATGGCGACGACGTTGGCGATTATTCCCCTGCTGATGGTTGGCGGCTGGCTGATCGTGGCGGCGGTTCCGATACTTGCGGTAGTCATTGGATTGCAGATCGCGAGGCGAGCAGGCAACTATGCAATTACGCGGCCCGGCAGGGAGATGCTTTTTACGCAGGTCGATGCGGAAACCCGATATAAAGCGAAGCCCGTAATTGATATCGTTGTCTATCGCGGCGGAGATATGGTCACCGCCTGGCTGCACACCGGGTTGCGCGAGACACTTAACTTAGGTCTCGGCGGGGTCGCACTGTTTGCTGCCGTGATCGCAGGCATCTGGGCGATGGCCGGTGCCTATCTGGGGCGCGCGTATCATCGCGCCGACCGGTCGAACGGGAGCGATAATTGACGCAGGCATGGATTTGCGACGCAGTACGAACCCCGATTGGGCGTTACGGCGGGGGCTTGTCGTCGATACGTACGGACGATCTGGGTGCGCTACCGATACGGGCATTAATCGAACGCAACCCGGGTCTTGATCCTGTCGCGATTGATGACCTGGTGTACGGCTGTGCAAACCAGGCTGGAGAGGACAATCGGAATGTCGGACGAATGTCGGCGCTGCTGGCAGGCCTGCCGACCGAGGTACCGGCGGCGACCGTCAACCGCCTGTGTGGCTCGGGGATGAACGCTGTCGGTAATTCTGCGCACGCAATACAAGCCGGACAAGCGGAAATCGTAATCGCGGGCGGCGTCGAATCAATGTCGCGCGCACCCTTTGTGATGGCGAAATCAACGACGGCGTTCGGCCGCAATGCAGAAATGTATGATACGACGCTCGGCTGGCGCTTCGTGAATCGAGCGCTGGAGAAGCAGTACGGCACTGATTCGATGGCAGAAACCGCCGAGAACGTCGCAGCCGACTATGCCGTTTCCAGGGAAGACCAGGATCGGTTCGCGTTGCACAGTCAGCATAAGGCCGCTGCGGCAATTGCCGCAGGCACACTGGACGAGGAAATCGTTCCGGTCAGTGTTCCCCAAAGAAAGGGCGAGCCGCTTGTTGTTCGCGTGGATGAACACCCGCGGGCCGGATCCACTATCGAGGGCCTGTCCAAGCTGCGTCCCATCGTCCGCAATGACGGTACGGTAACGGCGGGCAACGCCTCTGGCATCAATGACGGTGCCTGTGCGCTGCTGATAGCTGCAGATGCGGCCGTCAGCAAATACGATTTGCAGCCATTGGCAAGTATCGTTGCCTGGGCATCCGCTGGGGTGCAGCCGCGGGTAATGGGCATTGGTCCGGTACCTGCAACGCGGAAAGTGCTTGAGTTGGCCGCCCTGGAATTGGACGACATGGCTGTCATCGAACTTAACGAGGCTTTCGCGGCACAGGGCCTGGCAGTGCTGCGGGAACTGGGCCTTGAGGACGATTCTGATCGCGTCAACGTAAATGGCGGTGCGATCGCCCTGGGCCACCCCTTGGGCATGTCGGGCGCCAGGCTGGTGACGACTGCGGCCTACCAGTTGCGGCGTACGGGGGGGCGCTACGCGCTATGCACGATGTGCATTGGCGTCGGCCAGGGCATTGCGATGGTGATTAAAAGCGCATGAGCGAGGTGCATCCTGATGGCGAGAGCCGCAATCTGCAGCTGATCGGGGAGCGGATTCGTTCGAGACGCACGACGAATCTCTTTCTCAAACAGGCCGTGAGCCGGGCACTGGTCCGCGACGCCATCGAAGTTGCACGCTGGGCGCCAAACCATCATTTGACCGAGCCGTGGCACTTCTACCTGTTGGGCGATGACAAGATCGCAAGGAGCGTCGAGCTTATTCGCACCATCGTCGCGGAGAATAAAGACGAGGATATAGCAGAATTCAAAGCAACATCTGCTGCGGCAATTCCCGGCTGGCTGATTGTTACGTGCCGGAAATCTGACGACGAGTTGTTGCAGCTAGAGGACTACGCCAGCTGCTGCTGCGCCGTGCAAAACCTCACCCTTTATCTGGCAGAAGCAGGCGTAGCCTGTAAGTGGACAACCGGACTGATTACGCGAGACCAGCGATTTTTCGACCTGCTTGGCATGGATTCAGAAAAAGAATTCGTCGTCGGACTGATCTGGTATGGATATCCGAAAATCCTGCCCACGCAGAATCGCAAAGCGGTCGGGGACATACTGACAGAAACCGATTAGCGGTTAGCTATTTGCACGTGGCCGCTGCAGCACTGCGTGCCGAAACAAAAAAATAATGCTAACCAGCATTCCCGAAACACCGACGCCGATCACTACGTTCAGGATCGTCCCCGTGTACAGCATGCTGTTGAAGATCGCGCTGGCGGCGCCCGCCACGCTTTGTGCCGTGCCGATGACGGATGCGGCGACGCCGGCAATCTCGGGAACCGGCTCGAGCGCAAGCGCGGTTGCGTTTGGCAACAAAAAGGCTGTGCCACACATGAACAGGCACACATTGCCCCAAACCCACCAGAAGCCTGCATGGCCCAGCCACGCCATAGCAGCGAGCTGTACACCAGCGACGCCGACAATCGTCGCGCCGACTCCGATCATCTGGAGCGGGTCGAATCGGTGCAGTAAGCGCCGGTTAAGCAACGATCCAAACAGAATCGCCACGCCCGTCAGCGCAAAAATATAGCCGAACTGACGAACGGGAAAAGCGTATATTTCTATGACGAGAGCGGACGAACCGCTGATGATTGTCATGATCCCGCTGATCGTCGATATGATGATCAGAATCCCGAAAATACTTTGTGGCTGTGCCGCAAGCACTCTCAGGCTGTATCCAAATTGGGCCCAGACGCCGGTCGTGTTGGTCGGCCGGTGAGTTTCGCGCAGTGATGATTTGATACCGACAAGAATCAATCCACCGGCGATGGTGGTTGCAACAAACGTAGCCTGCCAGCCCCAGGCAGTAACCAGGTAGGCACCGAGCAGCGGCGCAATCATCGGCGCGGCTGTAAAAATCATGACCAGGAACGACATTAATCTGGCGGCCTGTTTGCCACTCGAAATGTCCCGCACGATGGCACGCGCGAGGACCATGCCAGTCGATGCTCCAATACCCTGGACAAGCCGGGCCCCGAGGATGGTGTTAATGTCGTTGCTGATGGAGGTAACGACGCCGGCGAGTGTAAACAGCAAGATGCCTAAATATAGAACGGGCATGCGTCCGATGCGATCAGAGATGATCCCCGCCGGTAGCTGTCCAAGCGCCATACCCGCGATGAACAAACCGACGACCTGTTGTCCCCGGGACATGCTTGTGGCGAGATCGTGCACCATCGGGGGAATAGCGGGCAGGCTGATATCGAGTGCGAAAGCAACGAGTCCGGTCAGTAAACCGAGCACGACGATAAACCGATTCGATGTTGCCAGGCCTTTATTCATCTCGGTTAGCGCATACAATTGGAGATTCCGCGACGATCGCGCAGAATAGTGGTTTACGTTCGCCAATCACAGTATTGATTCTCGGGATCGCAATGAAAGACTGGTTAAAAGTAGCGCTGCGTCACGATGTCGTGGTTCGCAGCCTGAAGGTGAGTGCAATCGTCGGCACCTTGCTTACGGCCATCAACCAGGGTGATCTGATTCTGTCCGGCAACCTGACGTCTGCCGCGATCTGGAAAATTCCGCTGACCTATCTTGTGCCATTCAGCGTGTCGATGTATGCCTGCGTCTCGTCGATCCTCGCGCAGCGCGTGGATGAAGGGAACATGCATTTATAGTGGCTGCCCGCCGACGTAGAGCTCGCTAAGCTCATTGGTGCCGATCCAGTACGAGAGGACCTGCGGGTGATCGATGTCCCAGACAGCAAGATCGGCTCTCTTGCCGGTTGCAAGGGTGCCGCGGTCCTCGTCAAGCCCAAGCGCCGCAGCCGCATTCCGGGTTACGCCTGCCAGGCATTCTTCCGGCGTAAGCTTGAACAGGCTGGTTGCCAGTGACATCGTCGTACGCAGTGAACACACTGGTGAGGTACCCGGATTGCAATCGGTCGCAATGGCGATCGGCACACCTTTGTCGCGCAGCCGCTCGATCGGCGGAAGCTGGGTTTCCCCCAGTGTGAGAAATGCGCCCGGCAGCAAAACTGCCACTGTTCCGGCGTTTGCCAGCGCGTCGATGCCGCCCCCTGTCGTGTACTCGAGATGGTCGGCGGAGAGGGCCGAAAACTCGGCGGCGAGTGCCGCGCCCCCGCCATCACTCAGTTGATCCGCGTGCAGTTTGACGGGCAGACCGCGAGCCTGGGCGGTTTCGAACACGCGGGCAATTTGCTCAGTCGAGAACGCGATCGATTCGCAGTAAGCATCTACCGCGTCAGCGAGCCCGCGTTCATGCACTGCCGGCAGCATTTCGGCGCAGACGAGATCGATATAGCCATCACTGTCATTTTTGAATTCGATGGGAATCGCATGCGCGCCGAGAAAGGTGCTGCGAATCGTGATGTCCGCACTGCGTGCCAGTTCGCGCACGACCTCCAGAATCTTAAGTTCTGCGTCGAGATTTAGGCCATAACCTGATTTGATCTCGACCGTGGCGCAGCCTTCGGCGCGCAGCAGCTGCAAGCGTGCCTGCGTCTGTTTGAGCAGTGTCTCTGCTGACGCGGCGCGCGTCGCATTCACGGTTGACATGATGCCACCGCCAGCACGCGCAATTTCTTCGTAACTGGCGCCCTGCAGGCGTTGTTCGAATTCTTGCGCCCGGTTTCCGCCAAATACGAGGTGGGTGTGGCAATCGATCAGGGCCGGCGTAATCCAGCGACCCTCTAACGAGCGCGTTTGGGTGATGTTCGCCTCGGGCAGCTCGCCTGCAGCACCGAGCCACGCAATCCTGCCATCCGAGATCGCCAGCGCAGCATCCCGGATAGTGCCGTAGGCCGGGCCTTCCTCCACCATCGTGGCGACGTTTGCGTCAGTCAGCAACAGGTCCCAGTTTTTCGAATCTCTTGGCATTGCAATGGACCGTAGCATGCACTAGCCTGTATATACAACCTGGAAGATGCATCGCTATGACCACTATTTTCGCCTCGCAGGCCCTCACAGCAAACGGCTGGGCTACCAATGTCCGCATCGTCATCGAGGCTGGCCGGATCAGCTCACTGACGAGCGATGCACGCGCGGAAACGGGTGATGTTGCCGCCGGCATCGTCATTCCAGGGCTGGCCAACGTGCATAGCCACGCATTCCAGCGCGTTATGGCGGGGCACACAGAGAATCGCGGGCCGGCTGACAAGGACAATTTCTGGTCATGGCGGCAGCGCATGTATGACCTGGCCGGCAAGATCGATGCAGAGGCACTGCAGGCAATAGCGCGCCAGGTTTATGGCGAAATGCTTGCCACCGGCTATACCTCGGTGGCGGAATTCCACTACCTGCACAATGAGCCGGGCCAACGCACCACTTCGGAAGCAATGTTCGAAGCGATAGCAACCGCCGCTGCCGATGCAGGCATCCGCCTGACCTACGTACCGGTGTTGTACGAACGTGCCGGTTTTGCACAGAACACCCCGTCAGCAGCGCAACAGCGTTTCGTGCGGTCTGTCGAGGAGCTGATTGCGCACTACGAAAACGTCGGCAAGCGAGCAGGAAATCGACTCATGACCGGCATAGGCGTGCACAGTTTGCGTGCCGTATTCCCCGAGTCGTTGCGCGCTATTGCGGCGGTTGCGAAACGCGATCGTGTGCCAATGCATATACATATCGCTGAGCAGCAGCGCGAGGTAGACGAATGTGTCGAGGTGCTGGGCGCGCGTCCTGTTGAGTGGCTTTTCGAGCACTGCGAGCCAGACGAGCGTTGGTGCCTGGTTCACGCAACCCACCTGGACGACACAGAGGTCGCGGCCATCGCGCGTTCAGGCGCCGTTGTCGGTCTGTGTCCCAGCACCGAGGCGAATCTCGGTGACGGTCTGTTTCCGTTGAAGACCTATCTCGAACTCGGCGGTCAGATAGCCATCGGATCGGACAGTCACGTGTCCGTCAATCCGTTCGAGGAACTGCGCTGGCTCGAATACGGCCAGCGCCTGATTACACAAAGCAGGAACGTGGCCGCCATCAGGCGTCCGCAAACCGGGCGCAGTCTCTTCGACATGGCGCTGACCGGTGGCGCGCTGGCCTGCGGCCGGAGCAGCGATCGACTTGCCGAAGGCGGCAACGCCGACCTGGTCGTGCTCGATGACGACAGCCCGATGCTGGCGGGGCACACGACGAAGTCGTTCCTGGACGCGCTGGTATTCTCCGGTTTCTCACTACCAATCGATCGCGTGATGGTCGCGGGTCAGTGGTGCGTCACCGACGGCAGGCAGGAAGGCCGGGAAGCTGCTGGAGCCGCGTACGCAGCGGCGGCGGAACGGTTGCAGTTGGAAACGGTGTCGACATGAACGCGACCGTCACGCCGCGCTATCGGCAGGTTAAAGAATTGATCATTCGGCGCATCTCGAGCGGCGAATTGCAGCCGCGCGATCGGGTGCCGTCGGAGAATGAACTCGTCGACGCGACGGGCGTATCGCGGATGACGGCAAACCGGGCGCTGCGCGAACTCAATGACGAAGGGTACGTTGAGCGTATTGCGGGCGTGGGTACCTTCGTTGCGGATTTCAAGGCAGCGTCGCACGTGCTCGAGGTACGCAATATTGCCGCAGAAATAGAGCGACGCGGTCATACGCATAGCGCAATCGTCCTCTTCAGCGCACAGGCGCCGGGTGATGCCGCAGCCGCAGCCGCGCTGAACATCGCAGCAGATGCACCGTTGTCCTGTGTCCGCATCGTGCACCAGGAAAGCGGCTTACCGATCCAGTTAGAGGACCGTTACGTGGTGCCGGACTTCGCGCCTGATTTTCTGCGGCAGGACTTTCGTATCACTACGCCGAGCGCTTACTTAAGTTCTGTGTCTCCATTGCAGGAGGCGGAGCATGTCGTACGCGCGCAAATGCCTGACGCGTTCACGAAGAAGAACCTGGAGATGAGCGACCAGGAGCCGTGCCTCGTCGTCACGCGACGAACCTGGGCGCATGGCAACCCGGTCAGCTTTGCGCGCCTGTATCACCCCGGTTCGCGGTTCGAACTGTCCGGCCATTACACGCCACCTGGCACCAAGACATCAGAAAGGCATCCGGCAACTGGAGAAACAGAGAATGACTAATGCAGGGAAGAGAACAATAAAGGCGCCAACCGGAACCGATTTGCAGACAAAGTCCTGGCTGACGGAAGCGCCGCTGCGCATGTTGATGAACAATCTTGATCCGGATGTCGCGGAGCGCCCCGAGGACCTGGTCGTCTATGGCGGCATCGGCAAGGCCGCGCGCAACTGGGAGTGCTTCGACAGAATTGTCGAGACGTTGCAACAGCTCGAGGATAACGAGACGTTGCTGGTGCAGTCGGGTAAGCCGGTCGGCGTGTTCAGGACGCATGCAGATGCTCCGCGCGTGCTTATTGCCAATTCGAACCTGGTGCCGGCGTGGAGCAACTGGGAACACTTTCGTGAGCTCGATCGCAAGGGTCTCATGATGTATGGGCAGATGACGGCAGGCTCCTGGATTTATATCGGCAGCCAGGGAATCGTCCAGGGCACCTACGAAACGTTCGCCGAAATGGGTCGCCAGCACTATGGTGGCGACCTGGCGGGCAGGTGGATTCTGACGGCTGGATTGGGCGGCATGGGGGGTGCGCAGCCGCTGGCTGCGACGATGGCCGGCGCAGCCATGCTCGCGGTCGAATGCCAGGCCGATCGAATCGACAAGCGCCTGGAAACCGGCTACCTCGATAAGCGCGCCGATACGCTGGACGAAGCGCTTGCAATGATCGAGGAAGCGGTAAATAACCGCGATGCCGTGTCGATTGGCTTGCTGGGCAATGCTGCAGAAGTACTTCCGGGGTTATTCAAGCGTGGCGTGAGGCCGGATGCGGTCACCGACCAAACTTCTGCGCATGATCCAGCGAATGGCTATCTGCCGATTGGATGGACTGTCGCCGAATGGTTGGAAAAGCGACAATCGGATCCCGAAGCGGTTGTGCTCGCGGCCAGTAAGTCGATGGCCACGCACGTCAGTGCGATGCTTGGGTTTCAGGCAGCCGGCGTACCGACCTTCGACTATGGCAACAACATTCGCCAGGTCGCATTTGACGAAGGCGTCAGGAACGCCTTCGACTTCCCGGGTTTTGTTCCCGCTTACGTCAGGCCACTTTTCTGTCGTGGTGTCGGGCCGTTTCGCTGGGTAGCGCTGTCCGGAGACCCCGAGGATATCTACAAGACTGATCAAAAAGTAAAAGAGCTGATTCCCGATGATGCGCATTTGCATCAATGGCTGGATGCGGCGAGGGCGCGAATCCAGTTCCAGGGCCTGCCGTCGCGCATTTGCTGGGTGGGTCTGGGGCAACGTGACCGGCTGGGGCTTGCGTTTAACGAGATGGTCCGAACCGGTGAACTGAAGGCACCGGTCGTTATCGGTCGCGATCACCTCGATAGTGGTTCTGTTGCGAGTCCCAATCGCGAGACCGAGTCGATGCGCGATGGATCCGACGCGGTATCCGACTGGCCGCTTTTAAACGCGCTCCTGAGCACCGCCAGTGGAGCAACCTGGGTATCGCTGCATCACGGCGGTGGCGTCGGCATGGGCTACTCACAGCACGCGGGCCTGGTCATCGTGTGTGACGGCACCGTTGAGGCGGACGAACGCATCGGGCGCGTGCTCTGGAATGATCCGGCAATCGGGGTCATGCGACACGCGGATGCAGGCTATGAGGAAGCCATTGCGTGCGCACAGGAACACGGGCTGAACTTGCCCATGATCGACGGGGCCGGCCAATGAGTAAATTACATATCGACGCGCATGACCTGACTTTGCGCGAACTGCGCCGCGCCTGGGATGGCCCCGTTCAGGTGACGCTCAGTGAAAACCGCAGGAACGCGGTGCAGGCAGCCCAGGCAACGGTCAATGCGATCATCGAGGGTGGCGACCAGGTGTACGGCGTCAATACCGGGTTCGGCCTGTTGGCGAACGTTCGCATCAGTAATGATGAGCTCAGTGCGCTGCAGGAAAACCTGATTCTCTCGCACGCGGTAGGAGTTGGCGAGCCACTGTCAGACGACATCGTGCGCTTGATCATGGTGATGAAAGTAAAGGCCCTGGCCGCTGGTAATTCCGGCGTTCGACCGGAACTGATCGACGCAATCTGTACGCTGATCGATCGTGAAATTTATCCGCTGATTCCAGCCAAGGGTTCAGTCGGCGCATCGGGTGATCTCGCGCCGCTTGCACATATGGCCGGCATCCTGATCGGGAGTGGCAGCGCACGCGTCGATGGCAAGGAAATCACGGCAGCGCAGGCGCTGAAAAAGGCGGGTCTGGAACCCATCCGCCTGGCGCCAAAAGAAGGCCTCGCTCTGCTCAACGGCACGCAGGTGTCTACCGCGATCGCGCTGGCTGCCGTTTTTCGAACAGAAAACCTTCTCGCAGCAGCCGTGACTGCGAGCGCAATGGCGGCCGACGCGATCAAGGGCAGCGACACGCCTTTCGATGCGCGCATACACGCGGCACGAGGGCACGCGAGTCAGGCAGATGTCGCGCAGATGCTGAGGGGGCTTCTCGACGGCAGTACCATTCGTGCATCACATGTGGATTGCGAGCGAGTGCAGGACCCGTATTCGATTCGCTGTCAGCCGCAGGTTGCCGGTGCGTGCCTGGGCGTGCTGCGCCACGTTGGCGATGTTTTGAAAATAGAGGCAAATGCAGTGACGGATAACCCGCTGGTGTTTGCCGAAACGGGCTGCATCCTGTCAGGAGGAAATTTCCATGCTGAGCCCGTGGCTTTCGCCGCTGACTATCTCGCCCTGGCGATCGCAGAGCTGGGCTCGATTGCAGAACGGCGCATAGCGCTGCTCGTCGATCCGCATATGTCCGGGCTACCGGCTTTTCTTGTCAAAGACAGCGGACTGAATTCCGGCTTCATGATCGTCCAGATTACAGCGGCGGCCCTCGCATCCGAAAACAAATCTCTCGCCCATCCAGGCAGCGTCGACTCTATCCCGACCAGCGCCAACCAGGAAGATCATGTCAGCATGGCCACGTTTGCCGCCAACCGACTGCACACGATGCTCGACAATGTTATCTATATCGTGGCGATCGAGCTTTTGGCGGCAGCCCAGGGCATACACTTTCATCATCCGCAGAAAAGCTCCGCGATCCTGGAGCAGGCATACGCCCTGATAAGAGAGCGGTCGCCGGTGCTGGAGCAGGATCGCTCACTGAAACCCGATATCGAATCTGTAGCAATGCTGATCGATACCGGCGGCTTCCGGAAACTCTGTGCATCACTGCTGCCGAGTCTTGAAGAATGACGGAGGTTTTTTCTTTCACGGCAGGGACAACGCCGCTGCTGATCAGTATTCCCCACGATGGCCGCAATCTGATGCCGGGACAGGCCAGGCGTATGACGAAGCAGGGTCGCGCGATTCCGGACACCGACTGGTTCGTCAAAGACCTGTATGCGTTCGCCGGAGACATGGGCGTGAGCACCATCGCGGCGAACTATTCACGCTATGTCGTGGATCTGAACCGACCTGCTAGTGACGATCAACTGTATGCCGGGCAGGTTTCTACCGGCCTCTGCCCACTGCAGACGTTTGCCGGGGATGATATCTATCTTGCCGGCGAAGAGATCTCGGCCGCAGAGCAGGACGAGCGCACGCAGCACTACTGGGCCCCGTATCACGACAAGATACAGGCGACGATCAGCGGGTTGCAGGATGAATTCGGCTATGCGTTGTTGTGGGACGCCCATTCGATCGCGTCTGAAGTGCCGCGATTGTTTCCCGGCGTGCTCACTGATCTGAATATTGGTACCAACGGCGGCGCAAGCTGCAGCGAATACTGCGAATCGGCCGTTATGGATGCCGCAAAGGCATCGGGCTTTTCGGCAGTCTCCAATGGCCGCTTTCGTGGTGGCTTCATTACGCGGCATTACGGAGACCCGGGGCAGGGCGTGCACGCAATACAGCTGGAGCTGTCGCAACGCTGCTATATGGATGAAAATAATTTGCGTTATGATGACGACCTCGCTGTCAAAGCCCGGCACGTGATACGCCAAATGCTGCAAGCGTTCATGACTGCAGCCAGGGAAAATAAATGAAGAAAAAAATGGGTCTGCACGAGGCCTACTCCGCAGATTCGTCGCAGGCAGACGAGCTGGTGTGGGGCCGGCGGGTCGATCCCGTGTCGCGGAGGGGTTTTATTCGCGGCAGCGGGCTTCTCGCCATGACCGCAGCGGTGGGTGCGAGTATTCCGTTTGCCAAATACATGCCCGGCGGTCTGATCCCCGCCGCGCTCGCGCAGACCGACGCGCCATTTCAGTTGCAGGGCAAGGACGGCATAACGATTCTCAACGATCGGCCAATCAATGCAGAGACGCCCGCACATCTCCTCGACGACGACATTACGCCGGCATCACGTTTGTTCGTGCGCAATAACGGTATTCCTCCGGCGCTGGCTAGCATCAATGCCGAACAGTGGACGCTTGCGGTCAGCGGCGAATCTGTCGTCGATCGAAAGACGTACAGGCTCTCCGACCTGCGGGAAAAATTTACGCAACATACATTACAACTGCAAATAGAATGCGGCGGCAACGGTCGCTCGGAATTCTATCCACCGGCACGAGGCAATCAGTGGACGACCGGGGCGGTTGGCTGCCCTGAATGGACCGGCGTGCGCTTGCGCGACGTGCTCGAGGATTGTGGTGTAAAGGACGACGCGGTCTATGTTGCCTACGAGGGCGCCGACACACATCTCTCCGGGGATCCCGGCAAGCGTCCGATTTCCCGCGGCGTGCCGCTCAAAAAAGCGATGGAAGATGAGTCGCTGATCGTGTGGGCGATGAACGGAGAGCCGCTGCCGCTGTTGCACGGCTATCCAGTGCGCATGCTGTGTGCCGGCTGGCCGGCATCGGTCAGCGGCAAGTGGCTCAATCGCATCATGATCAGGGATCGGGTGCACGATGGCGAGAAAATGATGGGCCAATCCTATCGCGTGCCCTGCAAACCGGTTGCGCCAGGCACCGCGGTAGCCGACGAAGACATGTGCATCATTGAGTCGATGCCGGTGAAGTCGCTGATTACCTGGCCGAAGTCTGGTCTCACGCAGCCAGTCACTGCTTCTCTCGATGTGCGCGGTCACGCGTGGGCCGGCGATCATCGCGTCAGGCGGGTTTTTACCTCGATAGATTTCGGCGCGACCTGGCAGAGAGCCAAATTGAGAAAGCCTGCCAACCGGCTTGCATGGCAGCACTGGTCGGCGTCGATTGAATTTCCGGAGGCCGGTTACTACGAAGTGTGGGCGCGTGCAGTAGATGAGAACGGCATCTCGCAACCGCACGTATTGCCCGCATGGAATCCGCGCGGCTATCTGAACAACGCCTGTCACCGCATCGCAGTCAGCGTGACCGCCTGAAATATGCGGCGGCTCGTGCTCACATTGGTATTCTTGCTTAGCTGGTCGCTTGCCGGCGCACAGGAAACCGACGAGGCCACCGGCCTTGTGATTGACGATGGTTGGCAATTGGTCAGGATTCATTGCGGTGGATGTCATTCACATGCGCTGGTAACCGGGCAACGGGCGGACCGGCAGACCTGGCTCGACATCATTCGCTGGATGCAGGCAACACAGAATCTGTGGCAGTTCGCACCGGAGACCGAGGCCGGCATATTGGATTACCTGAGCGCCAACTATCCACCGCAACCCAACCGTCGCAGGGCACCGATTCCCCCTTCGCTAATGCCCGATCCGCCTGGTCCGCCTGGTCCGCCTGACCGGGTTGATTGAGCCACATCGATTGTTGCGGACCAACCTTTAGTAATGAGGCCCAATAAGCCTCGATCCAAACTTGCCAGACCCCCTCCCGGTAGTTGAGCCACAGAGACTGGTGTGGATCGATCTTTAGTAATGTGGCTAAACATGCCTCAATTAAAGCTTGCCGGGCTCGGCCAGCGCGAATGAACTATCTCGATCGGTGCGAATCGATCTTAAGTACCTGATGTTTACCAGCCTTGGTCCCGATGACGTTCATCGACCTTTCAGCTACTTGCACGCAATATGTCACCAATCTGTGACCTCTGTTGCGCGCAGCCGGCAGTCGGCTATGATTCATTTAATTCCAGAGCATCGATTCTTACAGGAACCGAGATCATGAAAAGACTACTTTTTACAGCATTGCTGAGCGCGCTCGCACTGTTGCCGACCACGACCGTTTATGCGGCTACGGCGGCCGAACTCGATGCCGATGTTGCTGAAACCATTCGCATATTCAAAAACGACGTGAACGGTGCGGAAGTGTTTCTCAACCAGGCCGCGGGCTACCTCGTTTTTCCGCGCGTGATCAAAGTGGGTATCGGCCTCGGCGCCGAGACGGGAGAAGGGGCCCTGGTCGTCAACGGCAGGTCGGCAGCGTATTTTCGCACGACGTCAGGCTCGTTTGGCCTGCAGCTCGGTGCGCAGGCAAAGTCCATGGTGATTGCGTTCATGACTAAAGAGTCTTTGGCCAAATTCCGCGAGAGCTCCGGCTGGCAGGTCGGCGTGGACGGGTCCGTTGCACTGATCGACCTCGGTGCCGGAAAGCAAATCAACACCGGCAACATCAAGGACCCGGTGGTTGGTTTCATATTTGGCGCGAAGGGACTGATGTACAACCTGACGCTCGAAGGAACCAAAATTTCGCGTATCAAGAAAGACTAGGAATTCGACAGCAGGCGCCCGGTCTGGCGGCCTTGCAACTGACACTGCCAGCGCCGCAGCGTCAACGAGAACAACAACAAGTTGAGTGATGCTAAACCCAAAAAGAAGAGGCCGTCCTTCTTTGCAAGGATGGCAAGCCGCGGGCGCGAGTTAAGAGCGCTGGGACAGGTGCTGGTCAACGACCCGAGGTCGTTTCCCGCCGGTCTGCTGAAGCTTATCAAGCGCTCGTTGCGAACTATCTGGGATGCGCGCGGCGGTGGTCTCTATGCCTGCGGTTTTATTGTTACTTTTGTATATCTGGAAATCCGCATGTTCTTGGTCGAAATCTACGAGGCGGAAAGCGTCAGCAGTTATTTTTCGTCCCAGGCGACAGAAATCCTGTTCAAATACATCGGTGAGTCGTTTCAGAATACGATCAGCGCCTTCATGTGGCCCGTCCATGTCATCGAAATCAACCCGACCGGGGGTGCGCTCATGCTTGCCGCCATGTTCATTATTTTTCCGAAGTTCATCAAGAAGCCGCTGGAAGGTTGGCTATTCCGTGATGAAGACGCCTAGCTCGGCTCCAGAATCTTGCCTTGTTCCTTTGCCCTTTTCTCGAAGCCTTCCTGCCATTTTGAGCGGTGCACGGCAGGTGCGACCTGAACTGCCGTTACCTTGTATTCGGGGCAACTGGTTGCCCAGTCTGAATACTCCGTGGTCACCACGTTTGCACCCGTTTCAGGATCGTGGAAGGTTGTGTAAACGACGCCCGGCTGCACGCGCTCGGTAATCTTCGCCTCGAGCGTGATGTCGCCCTTGCGGCTGGTCAGGGATACGCGGTCTCCATCATTGATGCCGCGCGTTTCAGCATCGTGAGGGTGGATTTCGAGCAGGTCTTCCTTGTACCACACAACATTCTCGGTGCGCCGCGTCTGTGCGCCAACGTTGTACTGCGTCAACGTGCGACCCGTCGTCAACAGCAGCGGGAATTTGCGGTTTGTGCGCTCCTCGGTCGGCACATAATCGGTTTCAATGAACAGTCCTTTGCCTCGTACGAAGTTATCGACGTGCATGATTGGAGTGCCCATTGGTGCATTGTCGTTGCATGGCCACTGTACGCTGCCGACTTCGTCCAGAAATTTGAAAGAGACTCCGGTAAAGGTTGGCGTGAGCGTTGCGATCTCATCCATGATTTCCGCTTCAGTCGCATAATTCATCGGATAACCGAGCGCTTGCGCCAGCTCCTGCGTAACGAGCCACTCTGCTTTGCCCTGTTGCGGCTTCATCACCGGGCGCACGCGATTGATGCGGCGTTCCGCATTGATGAACGTGCCGTCTTTCTCGAGAAACGATGTTCCTGGCAGGAAGACATGTGCGAATTTCGAGGTCTCGTTCAGGAACAGGTCCTGCACGACGACGCACTCCATGCTGCTTAATGCCGCCTCGACGTGCTGCGTGTTCGGATCGGACTGGGCGATATCTTCGCCCTGGATGTACATGCCCTTGTACTCGCCGGCAATTGCGGCATCGAACATATTCGGAATTCTGTAGCCGGGTTCGGCATCAATTTCAACGCCCCAGAGCTTTTCAAACGTGCCCCGAATCGCGTCATCCTGCACCGGCCGGTAGCCCGGCAGTTCGTGCGGGAAGGAACCCATGTCGCACGAACCCTGCACGTTGTTCTGGCCTCTTAAGGGGTTGACGCCAACGCCGGAGCGACCGAGGTTGCCGGTCGCCATCGCGAGATTTGCCATGCCCATCACCATGGTCGAGCCCTGGCTGTGCTCCGTGACGCCAAGTCCGTAATAGATGGCGCCGTTTTCTGCGCCGGCATAGAGCCGCGCGGCCGCACGGATATCCTCGGCGGGGACTCCCGATATTTCAGCCACTGACTCCGGGGAGTTTTCAGGCTTGAGCACGCACGCTTTCCATGCCGCGAATGAGTCTAGGTCGCAGCGCTCGCTGACATACTCTTCATCGATCAGGCCCTCGCTTACAGCGACGTGTGCGAATGCATTGATCATTGGCACGTTGGTGCCCGGCAACAGCGGCAGATGATATTGCGCCTCGATGTGCGGAGATCGGACGAGGTCAATCTTGCGTGGATCAACGACAATCAGTTGTGCGCCCTGGCGAAGCCGCTGCTTCATCTGCGATGCGAACACGGGGTGCCCGTCGGTCGGGTTGGCGCCGATAACAATAATCACGTCGGCGTCCATGACACTTTCAAACGGTTGGGTGCCGGCCGATGTGCCCAGCGTCTGCTTCAGGCCGTACCCCGTTGGCGAATGACAAACGCGCGCACAGGTATCCACGTTGTTGTTGCCGAACGCAGCGCGCACGAGTTTCTGTACGATAAACACTTCTTCGTTCGTACAGCGTGACGAGGTGATGCCGCCAACCGACTTGCGACCGTATTCCTTTTGAATGTCCTTGAAGCGCTTCGCCGTGTATGAGATCGCTTCGTCCCAGCCAACGACACGCCAGGGATCATTTGTCGATTCACGAATCATCGGCTCCAGCACGCGTTCCTTGTGCGATGCATAGCCCCAGGCAAAACGGCCTTTAACACAGCTGTGACCGTGGTTGGCGCCACCATCCTTGTAAGGCGTCATGCGCACGACCTGGTCGCCTTTCATGTCAGCCTTGAACGAGCAGCCGACGCCGCAGTATGCGCAGGTGGTCAGCACGCTGTGATCCGGCTGGCCGTGGTCAATAATCGATTTTTCCATCAGCGTCGCCGTCGGGCAGGCCTGCACGCAGGCGCCGCACGACACGCATTCGGAATCCATAAAGCTCTCGCCAAGGCTTGCGGAAACCTTGGATTCGAAGCCGCGACCCTCTATGGTCAGGGCGAACGTGCCCTGGACTTCGTCGCACGCTCGGACACAGCGCGAACAGACGATGCATTTCGATGGGTCAAACGAAAAATACGGGTTGCTGCTGTCGACTTCAGCGTCAAGATGGTTTTCGCCGTCGAAACCATAACGAACATCGCGCAGGCCCACGGCACCCGCCATGTCCTGCAGTTCGCAGTCGCCGTTCGCAGAGCAGGTCAGGCAGTCGAGCGGATGATCCGAGATATAAAGCTCCATAACGTTGCGGCGGAGCTTTGCCAGTGCCTCGGTCTGCGTGCGAACCTGCATGCCTTCTTCGACCGGTGTCGTGCAGGACGCGGGATAGCCTTTGCGGCCTTCGATCTCGACCAGGCAAAGTCGACAAGAGCCGAACGGCTCTAGGTTGTCGGTTGCGCAGAGCTTGGGAACATCGACACCCGATTCGCGGGCCGCGCGCATGATCGTGCTGCCGGCCCTTACTGTCGCCGGCAGGCCGTCAATTTCAATGCGCACGGTTTCTACCTGCTTGCTGGCGGGCGTACCGAGATCGGTTTCGCGGGTTGGGTTCATCGCTTGAAGTCCTCCGGGAAGTATTTTACCGCACTCCGGACCGGGAAGGGCGTCATGCCGCCCATTGCACATAAGGACCCGTCAATCATCGTGTCGCATAACTCATTGAGTAGATTAAGATTATTCTCCCGATCCTCGTTCGCAAGAATGCGATCGATAACTTCAACGCCGCGTACGGAGCCAATTCGGCACGGCGTGCATTTGCCGCAGGATTCAATCGCGCAGAATTCCATCGCGAAGCGGGCCTGCTCGGCCATGTCAACGGTGTCATCGAAAACGACCACGCCGCCGTGACCAATCATGCCGCCGACCTTGGCGAACGCCTCATAGTCAAGCGGCGTATCAAGGTGTTGTTCGGCGAAGTAGGCGCCCAGCGGGCCTCCTATCTGTACCGCGCGGATATCTCTTCCACTGGCCGTGCCGCCGCCAAAGTCCTCGATCAGTTCCCGCAATGTCAGGCCAAACGCTTTTTCGACCAGGCCACCGCGCTTGATATTGCCCGCCAGTTGAAAAGCGAGCGTCCCTTTGGACCGTCCGACACCGAGATTCGCGTAGGCGTCGCCGCCGAGCGCAATGATGTCCGGCACCGATCCGAGCGTCACAACGTTGTTAACCACCGTTGGTTTACCGAACAATCCTTCTATGGCCGGCAGCGGCGGCTTGTAACGAATCAGGCCGGCTTTGCCCTCGAGACTCTCCAGCATCGCAGTTTCCTCGCCGCAAACATAAGAACCGGCGCCCAGGTGCACGTCGATGTCGAAGCTGAACTCGGTCCCCTGGATGTTTTCGCCCAGCCAACCGGATTCGCGGGCGGCGGTCAATGCTTTGCCGAGCACGCGATGCGTCAACGGATATTCCGAGCGCAGGTATATGTAGCCTTTGTCGGCGCCAACCGCAAAGCCGGCAATAATCATTCCTTCAATGAGCGTCAGCGGGTCGCTTTCCATCAGGATACGATCGGAAAAAGTGCCGCTATCACCTTCATCTGCATTGCAGGCGATGTATTTTTGTTCTCCTTTCGCGTCAGCAACCGTCTGCCATTTAATTCCTGTCGGAAAACCGGCGCCGCCCCTGCCGCGTAATCCGGACATGTTGACCTGCTCGCGTACGTGCGCGGGCCCTTCCGCCAGCGCTTTCGCCAGTCCGGCAAATCCACCGTGCGCGCGATAGTCATCCACCGAAAGCGGGTCGATCAGGCCGCAGCGCCTGAACGTCCAGCGTTCCTGGTTTCTAAAATAAGGAATGTCTTCGACTGGCCCCACTTTAAGGTCATGCTCACCGCCTTCGAGGAATCCTGCTGCAAGCAGCCCGTCAATGTCCTCAACGGCCACGGGTCCATAAGCGATTCGCCGCCCATCCACGACCACTTCGACCAGCGGCTCAAGCCAACTCATGCCGCGTGAGCCATTGCGCACAACATTCACATTGTCGAGCGCAGACAATTTCCCGGCGACATCATGGGCGCCCAAAGAAACGGCGGCGGTTTCGCGCGGCACGTAAACGGTGACGGCTTGTATCATTGACCGTCTCCATACTGTGCGAGCAAATCATCCAGCTTCGCGTTGCTTACCCGACCATAAACTTTCTGGTCGATCATGACGGCCGGTGAACAGGCGCAATTGCCAAGACAGTAAACCGGTTCCAGGCTGACTTTGCCGTCGCTGGTCGTGCCCGGTAAGTCGACACCGAGCTTTTTCTCCGCATGTGCCGTCAGGTCACGGCTGCCCATCGCCTGGCAGGATTCCGCCTGGCAAATCTTGACGATGTGCTCGCCCGGGGGTGTCGTTCTGAAGTCGTGGTAAAAACTCACGACGCCGTGTACGTCGGCGCGAGACAGGTTCAACTCGGCGGCGATCTGACGAATTGCCTCCTCACAGATATAGCCATAACGCTGCACGAATGCATGCAGTAACTGCACCAACATCTCGGGCGCTGCCTCAAACTGATTGATGATCTCGGTTGCAATTGTGGCGTCGTACTTTATCGCCATAACCTGTTTTTCTCCCGCTCCACGTTCTCTCTTAAGCCACCCGCTCCGGGGTTGCATAGATATTGAATGTGCCGTTGCGCAAAAAACCAACGAGCGTCATGTCAAAGTCCAGCGCCATCTCTACAGCCAGGCTGGACGGTGCGCCAACTGCCGCCAACAAGGGGATTCCGGCTACCAGCGCTTTCTGCATCAACTCAAAGCTCGCGCGCCCCGAGACGAAAATGCCATAGCCGTGTGCTGGCAGCCTGCCTTCCTGCAAGCGCGACCCAATTACCTTGTCGGTTGCATTATGCCGTCCGACATCTTCCCGCACGACGACAATTTCACCATCCGGACCAAAGAGCGCCGCCGCATGTAGTCCGCCCGTCGCGCTGAATAGCGGCTGTTGTTCGCGAACACGGTCCGGCAGCGCCGCCAGCACCTGCGGCCCAAACCTTACGCTGTGCTGCGCCAGCGACGACTGTCCCGCCACCCGCAATGCATCCAGGCTGGTCTTACCGCATACGCCGCAACTCGACGTCGTATAGAAGTGTCGTTCAAGTTTTCCGAGGTCAAGGTCGACGGCCGCGTCAATCTCGACGCGCACGGTATTCTTGAGCCCCGTCGCGGAATCCCCTGCGCCAACCTGGCGCACCGAGATCACCTGCTCCCGGGCGCCAATAATGCCCTCCGTGAAGAGAAAACCGAGGGCAAGTTCTGCATCGTTGCCGGGCGTGCGCATGGTGATTGAAATAGATTTCGCAGCAGCGCCTGCCGCCGCCGCGGACACCAGCTGGATTTCAAGCGGCTCTTCGACGGCAACAGTATCGTCGGTCGGTTTTATCTGGTTGCCGTCGACTTTGTTGATGGCGACGACGCGACTGCTACCGGTCATGTTGGAACCGTCTCGTAAACGGCCGTCCAGTATATCGCGTTGATGGTGCTCGGTTTAGTCGTCGGCGGCCAAACGGTCGCGCCAGCGGGCCGTGGGACTGTGTGTCACGGTCATCGCTTCACGAATTGATGCGAGTTCCGCGTCTTGCTCGATGCTTACCGTGTCATCCATGACGCTCAGGCCAAGACGTGCATAAACGTCGCTCGTGTCCGGAAATCCTGCTGTGTCGGCATAACGACGATAAAGCGGCATGAATACTGGCTCGCTGACCAGCGTATCCAGCTTGGTGAACAGTTCCGGGCCGGTCCAGGTTCTGCTTGACGGCAGGCAGCATAGCTGCAAACGGTCGAGGACATCGTCCAGCGTCTCCTTACCGTTCGAACGTTCGCGCAAGGTGACATCTGCCATCAGTGCCAGCGCGGCGCCGCTCCAGTAGACCTTCATCCGGCTGTTCCGGCCGCGCCGCCCGGTCGACTCGTTCGGCGACAGATCCGGACTCGATTTGCGCCCGCGCTCGAAGCCGCTGTAGAGCTTCTGCCACATTTTCTGGGCATCGTATGCACCGGATCGGGTCAAGAGAATGTTCTGGTAATACTGCGAAAACCCCTCCGAAATCCAGTGGAAGCTGGAATCAAGATACGGCAACAGCATATGACTGAATTCATGGGTTGCCGTCCAGTCCGTGAAAAATTCGGCAGTGTCGCCATCCGGATTAATCAGCAACTCAACAGTTTCACCACCATCTCTGACGACCCGACCGAATGCGACCGTGCCACGTCCGCCGCCGACCGGCACGACCACAACTTGCGGAGACGGGTTAGGGAATCGACCATAGGTCAGACTGACATCGGTGGCCGTGGCACGTATCCAGTTGACGACGGCGTCATGATTCATGGCGGTATTGCCCGACAGCATGGTGAGCCTCAATGTGGAGCCGGGCACCGTAATCTCACGATAGTCAAACCTGCCAAATACGGCCGGCGCGCTGGCACTTTCCGGGGAATCAAGAATTGCAAAAAGCGTGTTATCGCCGTCGAGCGATTTCCAGGGAACAGACACCTGGATGTCCTCCGGGAGCTGGAACTGCACCCGTATTTCTGCATCGTCGTCGAGCGCGGGGCGCCACAGCCACAGTGATGGTGAAACGACAATATTCTGGCTCGCGAGATAGCGCGCCCCCCTGTACTCCTTTGCCGCGCGGGAAAGATCAACCGTGTATTTGAGGCATTTGACGCCGTCGTCGGGCAGCAGCAGCCGGCGGCTGCGAACACGGATAGCGGGACCGTCGTCACAGCCGCGGACGTCGAGCATGAAGCGACTGGCGTTCCGCGATCGTGCCCTGATGTTGTGGACTGGCGCGCTATAGTGCGCCTCGACCGTCAGCCGACTCAAGGTGTAGTCGACATTGACGGTGTAGCGATGGGGCGCGCCAAAGGCGCTGGTGCATGACAGAAGCAGGGCGAAAACGGGCAGGAAAGTCAGTTTTGTGAAGCTCAAGAATTTCACGCTGTTATTCGCCGCCCGTCTGCTGGTTGCATCTGATTATGCCGGACTGTGACCGCCAAGAGAATGTTGGAGCCGGCAGCTGTGATTACGTTCACATTTTGTGCCGCAACAAGTCCTGTGCGCGGCGCTCAGGGCCTGTAAACAGGGCCTCGTTATGCTGCCGTTCAGGTTCGTGCGGTATGATGCGCGAGTGCCTGGGTTTGGCTGTATCTCATTGAGTTTTAATGAAAATGCGAACCATTCGCAACAACAAAGTGTTACAAAAAACGGTTATGTGTATGGCACATTATCGATTAATATACGGCTCCCTCAGGTCGAGCCTGGGGCAAGAATTCAACAAACTTTGAGGAGATTCCCTTGAGTAAGATCGCGAGACGAAAATTCATTCAGCTGTCGGCTGCTGCTGCGGCTGGCGCCATGGTCGTTCCGGGCAAGGAAGCAGTTGCCCAGGATATGCCTAAAGTTGAAGAAGACGAAGCAATGGCGCAGGCAATGAAATATGTGCATGACGCGAGCACCGTTGATCCCGCATCGCGCGCCAATCCGGCGGCGGAACAAAACTGTGCCAACTGCGCACTGGTCCAGGGTGCTGACGGAGACGCATGGCGTCCTTGCCAGATCTTCCCGGGCAAGCTTGTCGCCGCTGAAGGCTGGTGCACGGTCTGGGCACCCAAAGCCTGATCCGATTCTGCATGTTGCAAACGGTAAGAATCCCGTCCTGGAAAGGGCGGGATTTTTTTGTTGGCACAGTCGGTAGCCGAACACAGCACGGTTCACGGCTTGTCTGCCAGGCGCATTCTCATGGCGCCTGACGTGCAGCATTTCTATCACGAATCCAGCGGCACGTTGTCTTATGTGGTGAGCGATGCAGAAACCGGCGTGGCTGCAATTATCGACCCTGTGCTTGGATTTTCTGTCGTGTCCGGCAGAACCGACACGTCGCAGGCGGATGCCATTATTGAATTTGTCACCTCGCGTGGCCTCAATATTGACTGGATCCTTGAGACACACGCACATGCTGACCACCTGTCGGCCGCGCAATTTCTAAAAGAAAAGCTGGGTGGAAGCGTTGCAATTGGCCAGGGGATAAAAGCAGTGCAGGCCGAGTTCGGGGCGCTCTTTAATCTGCAGGCCCCGTTTGCGCCGGACGGACATCAGTTTGATCATCTGTTTGCTGACAAGGAAGAGTTTTCCATTGGCAACCTGTCTTGCCGGGTCATGCATACGCCAGGACACACGAATGACAGCGTGACGTATGTTGTCGGGGCGTCGGCATTTGTCGGCGACACGATCTTCATGACGGACTTTGGCACCGCGCGTTGCGATTTCCCGGGCGGTGACGCAGGACTTCTCTACGACTCCATACAGGAACTGTTTGCGCTGGGAGATGAGACGTTATTGTATCTTTGCCACGACTATCCCCCTGCGGGACGCTCACTGCGTTACAGAACAACGGTGCGCGAACAAAAAGAATCCAACATCCACGTAGGTGGCGACGCGCAGCGAGATGATTTTGTTGAGCTGCGCACACTGAGAGATGCCAAACTGTCGCTACCGGCACTGATTCTGCCGTCCATCCAGGTCAATATTCAGGCAGGACACCTGCCGGATGCGGAAGATAACCAGGTCGCCTATCTGAAAATACCGCTGGACAGTCTTTAGTTCGATCAGGTGGCAGGTACAATTTGCGGCCCGCGAGTCCGTCCCGAAAATTAGTGGAGCAATGCCTTGTTTGAAACACTTGAAGATATGCCGGCGGATGCAATTCTTAAACTCATCGGCCAGCACAGGGATGACCCGCGCTCTGAAAAAGTCGACCTCGGTGTCGGCGTCTATCGGGACGCGGAGGGCAATACGCCAATTCTGCGCACCGTAAAAAAAGCTGAAAACTGGCTGGTTGGCACGCAATCGAGCAAAGCTTACCTGGGCTCGCGCGGTGACCCCGTCTATTGTGACGCGATTCAAAAACTCGTATTCGGCGAACGCGCTGACAGCAAGCGCATTATCACCCTGCAGTCACCGGGCGGCTCCGGGGCACTGCGTGTCGGCGCAGAGGTGGCGTTAAGAGCGAATGACCAGGCGCGCGTCTGGGTGAGTGAGCCCACCTGGAATAATCACATTCCGCTACTGGGCGAAGCAGGTCTCAAACTTGAAACCTACCCCTATTACGACGTGGATCAAAACGCCTTACTTTTTGATGCAATGCTCGCAGCGCTTAACGATGCCGCTGCCGGCGACATGCTTCTGTTACATGGCTGCTGCCACAACCCGACCGGCATGGACCTGACAGCGGCACAGTGGGACCAGGTTGCCGACGTGGTGGTTGAACGACAGCTGATCCCGTTTGTCGATATCGCATACCAGGGTTTTTCCGCAGGCCTCGATCAGGACGCCTATGGCGTGCGCATGTTATTCGATCGAGTTCCCGAGATGATCGTTACGCAATCCTGCTCCAAGAATTTCGGGCTCTATCGTGACCGCGTCGGCGCGTTGTCCCTGGTCGCCGCAGATGAGGCAACCGCGAATATTCTTAGCAGCCAGGCACAAAGCGCGGTGCGCACAATGTACTCGCTGCCGCCAGACCATGGTGGGGCCGTCGTATCTCATATCCTGAATGATGCGGAACTCCGTGCAGAGTGGCACGACGAGCTTGCTGAAATGCGAAATCGACTCAAGGAAATGCGCAAACTGCTGGTCACGGCATTGGCAGAAGCCGCGCCTGCGCACGATTTTTCTCATATCGAGCGGACGACGGGAATGTTCTGTTATCTCGGCATATCGGCAGATCAGGTGGCGCAACTGAAAAGTGAGCGCGGCGTCTACCTGGTCGACTCCAGTCGTATCAATGTTTGTGGAATCACTGCAGGGAACGTGCAATACCTGGCCGAGTCAATCGCATCCGTGCTCTAGCATTACCCAACGCTTCGCTTCTACACCGCATTGGGACTCACGTCCAGACACGCGGGATTGAAACCTAACTTGTAGTGAGCTGAATGTGCGCCCTTCGTCGTCTCTATTCGAGACGACCGTAGAATGTCATGCGCGCTGATGCGGAAAGCGATATGCCGGGTTCGGTATTGTATGCAAGCACAACGAGCATACGGGTTCGATCGCCAATTGTTGGTGTGACACGGTGCATCGAGTTACGCCCGCGAAACAAAACCAGCGTTCCCGGCTCCATCGTCAGTGTTTTTGCGGGCACTTCGCCATCGAGCACTTGCCCTGAAAGTGCATAATTCATCTCACCACTGTCGGCATCACGCACGTCCTTCACGTACTCGAACGTGCCGCCATTCTTCGGGTTTTGAATCATCAGGGTGATGGCAAAAGAAGAATTGTCGAAATGCCAGCCGAGCTCCTGACCTTCGCTCGCGTAGTGCAGGTTGATGGACGATAGCGGATCGGCATATTCGTGCAGCTCGGACTTACCGAGTACCGCGCACAGGAAGTCACGAAACCCGGCCGCATCATAAAGCGTGCGCAACGCAGAATCAGCGGGAATCTGATCCGTGGTAATGCACCCCTTGGACGAGGCAACCTGTCTGTTGCGGGGATGGTCGAGCGGGTAATCCGGATCGGTCGGCGTCAGGTAGAGGTTGTGCTTGTCGACCGTATAGTACGCAAGCTGCCGACGACTTTCTCCGTCGTGTTGAATGGATGCGATGGCTGCTGGTTGCAGGAACCCGGGCATAACCAGGGCACCTTCTTCATCGAGTGTGGCTTTGCAACTGGCGCGACAGGCGTCGTTATCCAGCGGATACCGTTGCATGTCGATTACGTCACCTAAAGTCATCCCGTGGGCTCAAGCCTCAGGTGCAACTGCTGTCAGGATTACGTGGCTGCTGTTATCTATGCCCAGTTTTTCGGTAAGCCCGGCATTCAGCTCGAGCACGTAGTTGACCGGTTCTACGGCCGCGATCGAATCCAGAGA
Organism: Woeseiaceae bacterium; assembly: GCA_021773135.1. Taxonomy (GTDB): domain Bacteria; phylum Pseudomonadota; class Gammaproteobacteria; order Steroidobacterales; family Woeseiaceae; genus SZUA-117. Next base: position 123,124 of record JAJFKP010000010.1, read on the forward strand.
CAACGGCACTGTATCTCTGACGATGTTTGCGATTTCGCCAGTTGTCGAAATGAACAAAATATCGAGCGGGATATAGGTGTTTTTCATCCACATCGACAGCCTGGCAGGCCGCTCGTAAATGAACAGCATGCCGGTAAATTCAGGCAGGTTTCGCACGAACATCAAGCCACGGCGCTGCTGCGTTTGGTTCGCGGCTACATAGATGTCGAATACGTAGCACGCGTGAGCGCTGCTGGAGATGACCAGCGTGGTTCGCTCAAAAGCTTCGTCCAGATCGCTTGTTGAATAATTCTGGGCGGAGAGCAGCGCACTGACCAGCACAATAGACAAAATACGCAACAGCATGAGTCAGACAACTCCCTGGATCGGTCTCACAGGCTTTCACCGAGCTGCGATTCGGTTTGGTCCCAGTTCAGGCGTCCGGTGAAGCTTAATTCGGTAAAGGTAACACTGGTACTGCCGTTTAGCTCAGGCAATGGCAATGCGCAATACAACTGACCGCTAATTTCGTAATCACCGGAGCTGCCTTCGATCAACTGATGTGAGGTCACATCCGTCCAGCAGCTGTTGGTATCGGGTGTGCCGTAGAAACGGCCGGTTCCTTCCTCAACCAAGGTGACGTTGGTTGGCAGCTCCGCGCCGGTAACGCCGGCCGACAGATGCGGAAGCCCGAGAATAATCGTCAGCGTTTTCGCGTCGCTGTCATGACCCAGTGGCCCGGACAGACGAATTCGCGCGCCGGTCTCATTCGGTCGCGGCATTCCCTCGCAGACCATTTCGTGCGCCTGCCAGTCCAGCGTGGCTCGCAGACCGCCTGCGAGAACGACGCGCAAATGACCGCCGGTGATGCAGGCCGCCGCGTCGACGCTGCCCGCAGGCGGCGTCGCAGGCTCCGGAGACTGCGATTCGGTGCATGCGGTTAGCGCCAGGAACAGGTAAATCAGTGCTGCGCGGGCCCAGGGCCGGCTGTGCTGGTTTCCGGAGTAACCGTTGCCTGGCCGGTCGCTGCTGTCAATTTTTCGCAATTTTTTGCAGTCCTTGAGGTCAGAAGCGCATTATCCCCAACCCGGTGCCACTAACCAACCGGTCTGTCGCGGGCCAGATAACCGCTGAATTGCGGCAGGCAGAACAATAAAAATCGCGACCAGTTGGACTCGATGCGCATCACCACTACAATGGCACGCCGTTTTTGCCCCCGGAGTTAATGAATAATGAGCGTCTCAGAACAATTCCAAAAGCTCGAGTCTCACGTAGCGAGCCTGATCGTCGGCCAGGAGCATCTGATTAACAGAATGCTGATTGCACTCCTGTGCGACGGCCATTTGCTCGTTGAGGGTGCGCCCGGGCTGGCGAAGACGCGCGCAATCAAGGTCTTGTCCGAAAGCATCGAGGGCAGCTTTCATCGACTCCAGTTTACACCCGACCTGCTGCCGGCCGACCTGACCGGCACCGACATCTACAGGCCACAGGACGGTACTTTCGAGTTCCGTGAAGGGCCGCTGTTTCACAACCTGATTCTTGCCGATGAGATTAACCGGGCGCCTGCCAAGGTGCAGTCGGCTTTGCTGGAAGCCATGGAAGAACGGCAGATCACCGTCGGTGAAGGCAGCTACAAGCTGCCGAACCTGTTCATGGTTATGGCCACGCAGAATCCAATTGAGCAGGAAGGTACCTACCCGTTGCCGGAAGCGCAGCTCGATCGTTTTCTGCTGCATGTGCAGGTCGGCTATCCGAGCCCGGAAGACGAGCGCAAGATTTTGATATTGAACCGGAATGAGGCGAAATCAGGCGAGCGTGATGCGTTTGCGCCACCCGCCGTAACGCTTGAATCAGTGGTGATGGCGGGACGACAGCAAATTCTCGGCCTGCACCTGTCCGATGAACTGGAGCAATATATTGTCAACGTGGTGGTTGCGACGCGGAATCCGGGCGCCGTTAACAAGCGCCTTGAAGGACAGGTGCAATATGGCGCGAGCCCGCGTGCCTGCATGGGCATCGACCGGGCCTCCCGCGCGCACGCGTGGCTGCAAGGCCGGGATTACGTCGGCCCGGAGGATATCCAGGCTATAGCTCACGACGTTTTGCGTCACCGTCTTGTCATGAGTTTCGAGGCGGAAGCCGACGGCGTTACGCCGGACTCAGTCATTGACGGCGTTCTCGATGGCGTCGGCGTGCCATAAGGCCGACAGCGGAACTCATCCATGCGACACGACAAGCTTCCCGAAGATGCGTCACCCGTCAGCGTCAACCAGCCCGGACTGATTCGCCTGAGCGGGCCTGCCCGGGCGATCGCGCTTGACGTTATACGGGTGAATTCATTGCAGACGGGCGCCTATGTTTCACATTTCAAAGGGCGCGGCATGGAATTTGACGAATCGCGTCCGTACCAGCCGGGGGATGACCCACGCAATATCGACTGGCGGGTGACGGCACGTAGCTCAGAGGCCTATACGAAACTTTTTCGCGAAGAGCGCGAGCGACCGGTCCTGATCATGACTGACCTGCGCAGCAACATGCACTTCGCCACCCGCGGCTGTTTCAAGTCAGTCAATGGCGCGAGGGCTGCTGCACTGCTGGCCTGGGCCGCGCATCATCGCGGCGATCGATTGGGCGGCCTGGTATTCGGTGATACAAAACATCGGGAGATGCGCCCGCGCCTCGGACGGCAGGCGGCGCTGCGCTATGTGCATGAGCTCGTCAACCATCCGGACTGGGCCGACAGTAATGATCAGCGTGCGGCCGATGAAGAGCCGCCGTTTACACAGGCGATGGCAATGCTGCGGCGTGTGGCACACCCGGGTAGTCTGGTCATCATTGTCAGCGACTTCATCGGCTTTTCACGTGCTGCACAATCCTATCTGACCGGCATTGCGCGCCATAACGAAGTCCTTGCCGTATTTTTAAGCGACCCACTCGAACGACGACTCCCACCGCCTGGGCGTTATCGACTCGTCAGTCATGACGAAGAGATGGCGATCGATACGTTTGCCCGCGGTGCGCGCTCGGATTATCGCAACGCGTTCGAAGAACGCGCGCACGCATTGGATATTTATTGTCATCGATATGGTATTCATTTACTGCCGCTCTCCACAGACGACGACCCGGTACAGCTCCTGCAAAAGGCGCTCGGTCGTCGCATTAATTAGGTCAGCTGGAACTCATGGACCCCGAACAGATACCGCTGCGTGACCTGCATCTGCCCGAAGCGATCGGCCTGTGGCCGCTGGCGCCGGGCTGGTGGGTGCTGATCGGTCTTGCAGCCGCGGGTCTCGTCTATCTGCTGTACCGGCGCATACAGCGCTGGCGCTGGAATGCCGCCCGTCGACTTGCATTGCGGGAATTTGCACGCCTGCAACGCGAATTCGAGCAGGGTGCTGACCCGATTGTGCTCGGTAAGGAACTGTCCGAACTGGTGCGTCGCAGCATGCTTGCCTACGCACCGCGCAGTGAAGTGGCGGGACTGACGGGCGATGCCTGGCTCAGATGGCTCGACCGCGGCCTGGAGAACGCGCCATTTACGGCAGGCGCAGGCAAAAGCCTCGAATCACTGCCTTATCAGCGACCGGAGAAAGTGGCGGATGAAGCCAATATCGCCGGGTTGCTGGAAGCGGTCCGGCAACGACTGAAAACACCGCTGCCGGAGGGCAGCAACTGATGTGGTCGCTCGCCTGGCCGTGGATGCTGCTGGCGCTGCCCCTGCCGCTGCTGGTGCGCCTGCTGACACCCGCGATCGTTGGCAGTCAGGACGCCGGACTTATGGTGCCGAGCTTTCGCGGTTTCGCTGTGCTGTCAGATCGGTCCGAGGTTGAGCAGCTGCTGAACTGGCGTTTCTGGATAGCAATCGTTGCCTGGATTCTGCTCGTCATTGCGGCGGCTCGACCGGAACGAATCGGCGACGAACTCGACGTGCCGGTGTCAGGCCGCAACCTCATGCTCGCCGTGGATCTGTCCGGCAGTATGGATGCCAAGGATTTCGAACTGGGTTCTCGTCGGGTTGACAGACTCACGGCAACAAAAGCCGTCGCCGGTGATTTTATCGGGCGACGAGAGGGCGACCGCATCGGCCTGATCCTGTTCGGTGAGCGCGCCTACCTGCAGGTGCCGCTGACGCTTGATCGGGAGACAGTCAATACACTTCTGCTGGAAGCCTTCATCGGGCTCGCCGGGGAAAAAACGGCGATCGGTGATGCCATCACACTGGCGGTCAAGCGTATTCATGACCAGGGAGACGAGGGCGGCGAGCAGGTGCTTATCTTGCTGACTGATGGCGCCAACACCGCCGGCGAAATAGACCCATTGAAAGCGGCCGAGCTTGCACAGCAGATAGGCCTGCGGATTTATACGATCGGCATCGGCGCCGAACAGATGGTAGTTTCCTCGATAACCGGCGGCATGCGCCGTGTCAATCCGTCCGCGGACCTCGATGAGGCAACCCTGACCCAAATTGCCGAACTGACAGGCGGACGATACTTCCGCGCCAAAGACACAGCGGGATTGCAGGAAATCTACAGATTGCTCGATGAAATGGAACCCGTGGCAGAACCCGAAGCAGGTTTCCGTCCCGTGAAGTCACTTTATTACCTGCCCCTAACCGGCGCATTTGTGCTGGCGTCGTTTCTCGCATTGATGAACCTGCTGGCGGGCTGGCGTGCTGCCCGAGCAGGGAGGTTGCATCTCGGTGCCGGCTGAATTCCACTGGTTGCGACCAGAATGGCTGTGGGCGTTGCCGTTCATAGCGGCAATGACGTTTGTCCTGGCCCGCCGCCGACTGGCCCCCGGGAGCTGGCAACACGTGGTTGATCCCGCGCTGGTGCCTTACGTTTTGTCCAGTACCCAGGCGAAAGGTCTCGGCTATCGCTGGTGGCTGGTCCTGTTGGGCGGTGTCATCGCCACACTGTCACTGGCAGGCCCGAGCTGGAATCGTGTCGAGCAACCGGTGTTCCGTTCCGAACAATCCATCGTCATCGCGCTGGACCTGTCACGGTCTATGGACGCGCAGGACCTGACGCCCAGCCGCCTGGCCAGGGCACGACTAAAAATCCTCGACATACTGGAGCGCCGTAGCGCGGGTCAGACGGCGCTGGTGGTCTATTCGTCGAACGCATTCACCGTAACGCCTTTGACCAACGATGCCGACACGGTGGCTGCGCTGGTTAATAGTCTGAGCACGGACATCATGCCAAGCCGGGGCAGTTATCCCCTCGCGGCGATCAACAAGGGTCGGCAGCTGCTCGAACAGGCGGGTGTCAGGCAGGGTGAGGTGTTGCTGATAACGGATGGGGGAACGTCGCCCGCAGCCGAGCGTGCTGCCAGTGATCTGCGCGATGCGGGTTATACACTATCTGTCCTCGGTGTCGGCACGACCGACGGCGCACCGATTCCGAGAGCCGGTGGTGGCTTTGTGACGGATCGCTCCGGAAATATCGCGGTGCCGCGCCTGGAGTCCAATGGACTGCGCCAGCTGGTCGCCGCGGGCGGCGGCAGGTATGCGGTAATGACCGCCGACGATGCCGATATCGACGCGTTGCTGTCCGGAGAAGTTGGCAGCAGTTCATCGTCCGATGATTCGCTTGCAACCGACCAGTGGCAGGAAGAAGGGCCGTGGTTACTGTTGCTGCTGGTGCCGATGGCCGCCCTGGCATTTCGCCGCGGATTGATCGTGCTACTGGTGGTCTTCATCTTGCCGGTTGCACAACCCGCCCACGCGTTTACATGGGATGATTTGTGGCTTACCAAAGATCAGCAGGCCCAGCGTCTGCTCGAGGAAGGCAGTGCTCCCGACGCAGCGCAGCTATTTGAAGATCCACGCTGGCGCGCCGTTGCGAATTATCGTGCCGGCGAATATGGCGGCAGCGCGGCGGGATTCGCCGACGTGGACGATACTGAAAGTCTTTACAATCTTGGGAACGCGCTGGCGAGATTAGGCGAATTGGAGGCGGCGATCGATGCGTACGAGAATGTCCTCGAACTGGACCCGTCATCAGAGGATGCCCTGTATAACCGCGACCTGCTGAAGGACATGCTCGAACAGGAACAGGACTCCCCGGATGGCGACCAGGGCGACCAGGAGAATTCGTCCGAGGCGGGTGGCGGCGCAGAGCAGTCAGAAGGTCAAAGCGAATCTGACCAGGCCGGCGAGGAGGGTGCGAGCGGTGATCCGGGTGCTGAGGGTGAACAGGGCGAGGCGTCTGTTCGAGATGAGGAGGGCGCCAACCAGGAGGACATGGAGGCAATGCAGGCCGAGCTGGAACGTGCCGCACAGGAAGCCGCCCAGCAGTCTGCCGAAGCGCAGGAGCAGGAGGGCATGTCAGAGGCCCAGGCCGAGGCAATGCGCCGCGCGCAGGAGCAGGAACAGGCGATGGAACAATGGTTGCGTCGTATTCCCAATGACCCCGGCGGTTTGTTGCGCAGGAAATTTCGTTATCAATATCAACGTCAGGGCAGAGATCAGGATGGCAACAATCTGTGGCCCGACGATGAGGTACAACCATGGTAGTTACGCGATTCGAAAAGCATAAGTCGATATTCATTAACCTGTTTGTTGCGGCGTTGTTGCTCCTGGCGACATTTTCTGCACATGCCTCTGTAATCGCCGCCGTAGACCGCGCAAACGTCGAGTTGAACGAATCGTTTACGCTGAAGATAACGGTCGATACCGCGATTGATGTCGAACCGAATGCCGATAGTCTCGAGGAAGATTTCTACGTTGGCACCCGCAGCCAGCTTAGCAACACGACCATCGTCAACGGACAGATCAGTCGATCGCGCACCTGGACCTATGTATTGATGGCCAAACGTGAAGGTGAACTGGTTATCCCGCCGGTGCGTATTGGATCTGAACAAAGTGAGCCGGTAACGATTCGCGTTACGCCGCCATCGACAACGTTGCCTGGCGAGGCCGACATATTTGTCACCACGGAAGTGGATCACGCGACCAGCTACGTTCAGGCACAGGTGTTGTATACGGTGAAGGTGTATCGAGCCGTCGCGACACGCCAGCCGCGTTTGAGCGAACCCAGTATGAGCGGTGTCGAAGTACTCATCGAGTCCGCCGGCGAAGAGCGCACCTACGAGTCGATCCTCGGGGGCAAGGCCTACAATGTTGTTGAGCGTATCTACGCGTTGTTCCCGCAGGAAAGCGGCAGCATCTCGATTGCACCGGCGAGATTTGAAGCCCGCGTGCTGCGCGACGGTCGTATCACCGGACGCAAGATTTACGAATCCGAGCCAATCGATGTCATCGTCAATCCAATTCCGCCGCCACCCGACGATTTTCCTGACGCTGTCTGGTTCCCCGCGAAGTCGGTGTCCATTACGGAAGACTGGTCTCGTGATCAGAGCGACCTGCCTGCAGGCGAACCTATTACCCGACACATCACAGTGACGGCGCTAGGCCAGCTGTCGACCCAGATTCCGGTAATCGACCCGGGCGTGTCTGACGCGCTCAAACTGTATCCCGACAAGCCCGAGTTTCGTGACACCGCAGAGGCGCTGGGCATGCGAGCAATCAGGCGGGATCAATACGCCATGATTGGCGTCACTTCGGGAGAAGTGCAGTTGTCGCCGATCGAGCTGCCCTGGTGGAGCATTGACGACGGTGAATGGAGAGTCGCGAGTTTGTCCGGCGCCATGCTGAATATTCTGCCTTCGCCAACAGCGATTCCGGTGCAACCGGTCGTAGAAGCGGACGATTCAGCGTCAGCGCAGGATGCCGCAGGAGGGCTTGCTCCGGACATCATCTACAACGATTTCTGGCGCTACGTGAGCGTGGGATTGGCGGCGCTCTGGGTCATGACCTTGCTCGCATGGTGGTCGTCGCGGCGTCCGGCAAATAACGCGCCGCGCGAACCCGAGGTGCCACCGGTACACAAACAGCAGGCAAGGTTCCTGAAGGCTGCACGCAAAGCGGCGTTAGCGGGCGACGCGTCAGCCGTCAAATCGAACCTGCTCGAATGGGCCAGGCTGCAGTGGCCGGAACAGCCGCCCCGCAGCATCGGCGATGTCGCAGGTCGCGTTTCCGTGCCGCTAGCAACGCAACTGGAGCAGTTGTGCAGCGCCAGCTACGGACCGGGTGGGCGCGAATGGGACGGGAATGCGCTTGCGAAATCGCTGCGTTCGTTTTCCGTGCTGAACGATGAAGTCGAAGAACGCTCCGCCGAAGGGCTGCCCCCGTTGAGCCCGGTTGGTAATTAAACATCGAGTCGCGACCTGTCGCCTGCTGATGGCCTGGCTGCGATGACGAGCGATAAGCTTTCCATTGCCGTATTCGGCGCCTCCGGGCGAATGGGCACCTCAGTCATCGAGCTCCTCAAGTCTGAATATGCCGGCCGAGCCAGGCTCGAAGCGGCTATCGACAGTCATAGTGGAAATCTGGATGACCTGGCGAAAGTCACCACAGTCATTGATTTTTCACTGCCCGACGGGACATCCGCTCTTGTCGATTGGATGGAGCAGAGCAAAAACCCGTTACCAAATCTGCTGTGCGGTACGACTGGTCTGACGGATGAACACTATTCACGGCTCCGTAAACTGGCCAAGACCACACTGGTTTTACATACCAACAACTTTTCGACTGGCGTCGCGGCGTTGTCGGCCATTCTCAGATATGCGTCACCTATGCTCAAATCCCTTGCGTACGATGCACGAATGATTGAGACCCACCACATACATAAACTCGATGCGCCAAGCGGTACCGCGAAAACACTGGCTCAAGCCCTTGATCCACTCGGTCCTGACAGAATCGACATCGAGTCAGTTCGCGAAGGTGAGGTTGTCGGCAAACACGAGGTGGTTTTCACCAGTGCGGCCGATCAGATCTCCATCGGGCATAACGCAACGGATCGCACTTTGTTCGCCCGTGGGGCGATCGATGCTGCGCTGTGGCTGGATCAACTGGATGAAAGTAGCGGAATTTACACAATGGAGACCTATTTTCAGGCTCGCTTTCGCAGTTGAATCAGGCCAAGTTGCAACATGGCATCGTCGATGGCTTTTTTCGCACCCGGCGTCAGTTCGGTAATAGGCAATCTGCATTCGGATGAGCATAGACCCAGCAGCGACGCGGCATATTTGGCGCCAGCCGGACTCGGTTCGAAAAACAGAGCGACGTGCAGCGGCATGAGTTGTCGCTGCAGGGACATCGCGAGTTTGTAATCACCCTCGGCACAGGCAATCTGCATATCCCTGCAGAGTGCCGGCGCAATATTGGCAGTGACCGAAATACAGCCGTTGCCGCCCGATGCGTTATAGGCGACCGCAGTACCGTCTTCGCCGGAAAGATAAGAAAATTCCTTCTTGATTCTCATGCCTTCAAGTATCGGCCGATTCAGGTCGCCGGTCGCATCTTTGACACCCACGATGCGCGGCAGCTCGGCGATTCGGGCCATCGTGTCGGGATTGATGTCGACGACCGCACGAGGCGGAATGTTGTAAACGATAATGGGTAAATCGGTCGCGTCGTGAACTGCCTCGAAATGTTTGAATAGCCCTTCTTGATTCGGCCGGTTGTAATAGCCGGCGACATGCAGAGTTGCGGTAGCGCCGGAACCGACCGCGTGCTCGCTGAATTCAATGGCTTCGCGTGGGTTGTTCGAACCGGCGCCCGCGACAACAGGTAATACCCCCGCCGCCTCATCGATTACGATTTCAACGACTCGTTTGTGCTCGACCGCCGACAGGGTCGCCGATTCGCCCGTCGTCCCCGCGGGAACCAGGCCCTGAGTGCCTTGATCAATCTGCCAGCGGACCATGCAACGCAAAGCGTCTTCGTCAATCTCTCCATTGTGGAACGGGGTCACAAGAGCGACCAGTGAGCCACTTATCATCGTTTAATCTCCAAATAAAAAAACCCCGGCTACCTAACGGTGACCGGGGTTGTTGTTGTGTTTGGTATTGCTGCTTGGGAATCGCTAACGCACAAATACGCCGTCCGGTCTGTAGTTGTCCGGTTTCAGTTGTTTGTCGCGCTTCGCGAATGCCTGTGACATGCGCGAAGAATGCGCCTTGCCGGTCGATACGTCAACAGCCATCAGACGGCAACGTCGAAATCTCTTAGCGCCGCTGTCAGACCCGTCTTTCGATTGGTCGACGCGCTCCGTTCGCCGATAATCAGCGCGCACGGAACAGCGAAATCACCGGCTGGGAATTTCTTCTCGCGAATCCCGGGTATAACGACAGCGTTTTTCGGAACAGTGCCTCGAATTGTGGTGGCCTCGGCACCACGGACGTCGAGGATTGGTGTCGACGAAGTCAGGACTACTCCCGCACCAAGGACAGCGCCCTCCTGGACGTGGACGCCCTCGACCACGATACAGCGACTGCCGATGAATGCGTGATCTTCAATGATGACCGGGTCTGCCTGAATAGGCTCGAGCACGCCACCTATGCCGACACCGCCCGAAAGATGCACGTGTTTGCCAATCTGCGCACAGGAGCCCACGGTCGCCCAGGTATCCACGAGAGTTCCCGATCCAACGTAGGCGCCGACGTTAACGTAACTCGGCATCAAGATTGCACCGGCCTCTATATGGCAGCCGTAACGGGCGAGCGCCTGGGGCACGACACGCACACCTTCATCGCCTTGCCACTGCTTCAGCGGAATCTTGTCGTAGTAGGAAAATGGACCGGATGTCAGGACTTCAGAATCGGATATTCTGAAATACAGCAGCAGCGCCTTCTTTAACCATTGGTTGGTCGTCCACTTGTCTTTATCAATTTCGCAAACTCGCCTTGCGCCGGTGTCCAGCAGGTGCATAGCCTCCTCAATCGCCGCCTTGTCATCCGCATCCAGATTGACTTTCTCATATGCCGCATCGATTGTTGCGCTCAGATCCGCCACTACCAGTGCCCCTCATTCGGCATGGAGGCCCAAGGCTCGGCCGCAGGCAGCGCATCGCCTTTCTGTAACAATTCGATCGAGATGTTATCGGGCGACCGCACGAACGCCATGTAGCCGTCACGCGGCGGACGATTGATGGTTACGCCGCCCTCCATCAATTGTTGGCAGGTCGCGTATATGTCGTCTACTGCATACGCCAGGTGGCCGAAATTCCTGCCTTCGTCATATTCGCCCGGATCCCAGTTATGGGTCAGCTCGACCTGTGCATCCTCATCGCCTGGCGCAGCCAGGAAAACCAGCGTAAACCGACCCTGCGGCACATCTTTACGGCGTAATTCTTTAAGACCCAGCTTGTTGCAATAGAAATCCAGCGACTTATCCAGATCAGTCACCCGAACCATGGTGTGCAGATATTTCATATAGCGCCTCGTTATCCTTCCTAACCGGTTGAACTCAGGTTGCCTATAAGACGACAATGCTTGCAGACATTCAACCGGAAAAATAAGTGCACCGCATTCGCGCCATAACACTCGATCTCGATAACACTCTATGGGAGATTGATCCTGTGATACATCGTGCTGAAGCGCTCCTGTGGGAATGGCTCGGCCAGCACTATCCGAAAATACCGGAACTGTTTTCTCCCGAAGATGCGGTTGCGCTGCGAGAAATGGTTGTCGAAAAATACTGGCAGGACAAGCGCCACGACTTCAGGTTCATGCGCAAGAAAGTCCTCGGCATGCTGGCCGACGAGGCTGGCTACGAGCAACAGCTGGTGGAACCGGCGTTCCAGGTGTTCGACAAAGCTCGAAACGATGTAGAGCTGTATCCGGATGTATTGCCGGACCTTGAACATCTACATGCGACATACACATTGATAGCTGTAACCAATGGCAACGCGAACCTGGAGGCGATTGGCATTCGCCATTTATTTCATGATGTGGTTACGGCAAGCGACGTGGGCGCGGCCAAGCCCGCGCGCCGGATTTTTGATGTGGCCATAGCGAAAAGCGGTGTCGCGCCCGACGAGATCCTGCACGTTGGTGATCACCCGGAGACGGACATCAACGGTGGCAGGCAGGCCGGTCTGAAAACTGCGTGGATCAACCGCACCGCGGCCGAATGGCCTGCACACCTGGATGCACCCGACGCTGTCGTTACCTCGCTGCCCGAGGTTCGCGCGTTGCTCGAACGAGCAAAAGCGTCAACCTGAATGTCGGTGCGACCGATCATCATCTACGTGCCAGGGCTGAAACCCAAGCCCGAGGCAACGGTACATCGTGAACAGTTACTGCGCTGTTTGCGCGCAGGATTGCAACGGTTTAATCCGGACGTGGCGGCGGCGGTAGCCGCAGACGACGCCTTCGAGCTGGTCAGCTGGACCTATGACTTTTACGGCGAACACAGAAACATTGAACTTGATATTGATGATATCGAAACGATGCTCACCAAAGTCGGCCCGAGTGAGACCGACATCGTTGCAGTCACGTCATGGAAACGTCGTCTGACGCGCTGGCTGTTCCGTACGGCCGACTATCTGCCTTTCCTGATACCGCATTTCGCAACCGAAGAGCTCGAGATTCACCTTCGCGATTTCAACAAGTATTTGCGCAACAAGGACGGCGTTGCGGAGGAAGCCCGGCATAAAGTCAGGCAGGCACTGGAGAATGCAGCTGCGCAGAATCGTCCGATCCTGTTGTTCGGGCACAGCATGGGTTCAGTGATGGCCTACGAAGTGCTGTGGCAGCTTTCGCGGTTACATAAAAGTGACTTGCAGGTAGACCTGCTGCTGACCAGCGGGAGCCCGCTCGGACAATCGTTTGTGCAACGACACCTGGTGGGCGCCGATAAAAAAGGTACGCAGCGTTATCCTGACAATATTCGCCAATGGATAAATGTCGCAGCGGTCGGCGAATTGACCGCACTCGATATGCAACTAAAGAACGACTTTTCGGAAATGATCGCGCTGGGCCTTGTGCCGGATATCGACGATCGCGCAACTTTCAACTATTACCACATGCATGGCACGCTGAATGTGCACGCCGAATACGGTTACCTCATCAATGAGGCAACCGCGCAGGTAGTAAGCGAGTGGTGGCATTCCCGTGGCGCCGGCTGAGTCGGCTTTTAACGCCGTAAACCGTCGCCCGTGACGTTGTTGTTTAAACCGGATCCAGATTGGGCTTGATCACGATGTCAATACGTCGATTCCTGGCGCGCCCCGATTCGGTCTCATTGTTTGCTACCGGATTGGTTTCGCCAAACCCGGTCGCAATCAGTCGATAGCTGGGAATACGCATCGCGTTGATCATGTACTGCTGTACTGATTCGGCTCGTTCCTGCGACAGGAGCTGATTAGAAGTGTCACCGCCGTAAGAGTCCGTATGACCCTCGATGATCAGCTCGCTGCGTGGAAATACGTCGATAGCTTTCTCCACTTTGGCGAGTAGATCGAAATCCTGCTGCTTGATTTCGGATTTGCCACTGGCAAAGGTCAGGCCGACCAGCCTTAAAATAACGTTATCGCCCTCGCGAAAGACGCGCGCCTCGTTGCGGTCGAACATTTTCTCGACCTGTTCAAACTGTGCTTTAACCAGGGCCTGCGCCTCCAGTCGCTGCACAAGCGCAGCGCGCTCCTCCGTTGCACCACCCAGGCGTTCGTCGAGGGCACGAATTTCTTCTTCCATGTCCGCAAGGCGCAAAATGTTCGCTTCACTTTCCTGCTCCAGGCGCTGGTTCTCATTCTGCATGTTCTCGATGTATGCGATGAGGTCCTGCTCAATCTGATCGTGCCCTTCAGACATCGATGGTGCGATGTCTGCGACGCCCGCTATCTGTGTGAGCGGGTCTTCCCATTGCAGAATCAACTCTTCCACGGTGATGTCTTTGTCGCGCACGTCGCGTACCACTTCAGAAAGGTAAATTGCGTGCTTGGCCTGGTAATTGGCCTGGCGGGCGAGGCTGCGCGGCAAATCGGTGTCATAGCGATTTTCACTCAGCTCTCGCTCAGCATCCGCCAGCAGCCGCTGCGCGAACCCCAGCGTCAACGGCGCATAGCGACCGACACGTGCTCGATCTGCATCTGCCAGCAACTGACGAGTTTCGGTCAGGTATTGGGCCTTGATCGCAATCAGTTCTGCGTCGCGATAAAGGCTCGTGGATTCGATGTCTTTTTTCTTCGCGTTTTTCAGGTCGCCACGTTCGAGGTAGCGAATGGCGTTGCCGAATTCCCGTTGTGCCCTGTCCCAGACTTCTCTTGAAAGTTCGGGGGCCTTTGCGTTGGCTGCGTCCTGGCGACTTTTCATCACCTGCGCAAGAACCGTCTGTGCCAACTCGGCAGCTGTTGCCGCTTTGTTAAAGTTCTCTTCCGCATCCGCTGCTTTCCTGCGCACGTATTCAATATTACGTCCGCGTTCGAGTCCGGTCTCGGCTGCCTCGTAGTCTTCAGCGCCGTCACTATAGCTGCGTGGCGCGAGCAGCTTGGCATTGACCTCGTCCGCTGCGGCCAGCGCCATATCGGCGTCCTTGAAAAATGTATTGCGCAGCTCATTCTGAGCTACTGCCAGGCCCGCGCCCAAAACCAGGACGGCAAGCGTAAAGAATCTGACAAAATTGGTCATAAAAGCCATTCTGTAGTACCGCTTAGTAATTAAAACAATAAGTTACGCGTATTTTAACGCTTAGCGGAATATTACATATCCCGCCAGCCCGAATCTGTGCAATAGCTCTCTTTATCAGGCAAATGTTAAGCCGCGCCCGCTATTTTACGCTGAAATGACGACAAGATGCTTATCCCGGACACGATTTTTTAAGTGCTCAATACAAGCACTGCACGACCCTCTTGGATAGGCAGAATCGTCGTTTTCGAAAATGTGGCTTGGCTCACAGACGATCCTGGGGCGTCAAAGTAGACTTCTCCCATGTCTGCCAAATACTACACACAGTTTAAATTAACCGATGCGGATTATCGCGGCGGCAACGAATTCAGTGGCGTGGTCGAGCTCAGCAGCCCGATGGATAACGACTCTGATATCACGGACATCGAAGCAGTATTGGCAAAGAATTTTGACCTGCAGCAGAGCGCCGTACAGCTGGTGAGCTGGTCCAGGTTGCATTAAAGAGTAACCGCTTGTTCGATTCTTGCATCTCAGATCTTATTTCCCCCTGATTTTCCCCGGCTTGTCCGGGGATTTTTTTTGCTTTGTGCCTTCGTTGAGGATGCTCTTGCCGCTAATTTGAATGGGTACTAAAGATCAATCCGCACCGACTAATTAAGTACTTTTGGTACCGCGGGCGGATTGCCCGCGGCTAGTCCGGGGATTTTTTTGCTTTGTGCCTTCGTTGGGGATGCTCTTGCCGCTAATTTGAATGGGTACTAAAGATCAATCCGCACCGACCCATTGGCCATTTTTTAGTACTGCGGGCTGCGGGTCCGGGGATTATTACTTTGTGCCTTCGGTCTGGATTCTCTTGCCACTTATTTGATCGTGTACTTAAAGATCAATCCGCACCGACCCATTGGGCTTTTTTCAGCACTGCGGGCGGATTGGGGTTCAGCCGCGAACCACTTCTGTGAGAGAATACGTGCCCGGAAAATCAAAGCGCCTTCATGTCTGATCAAGATAACCCCAAATCCACCTTCCGCGGCATACCGGTTGTCGAAAGCGGCCGCAAGTACCGCACGGAAACCGGTTTTTCGGCTATTAAAAATGGTGTAAAACTGCGGCGGGATACGCCCGCGGTTCCGCGCGGCGGCAAGCCTAAATGGCTGCGCGCCAAAATGCCGTCCGGCACCAATTTTTCTGCCGTACGGCAGACTGTCAAAGAACACCGCTTGAGCACGGTTTGCGAAGAGTCGATGTGCCCCAACATTGGTGAATGCTGGAACAACGGCACGGCGACCATCATGGTAATGGGTTCCGTATGTACCCGTGCGTGCCGATTCTGTGCTGTTGATACCGGCAACCCACACGGCTGGCTGGATTCAGAAGAACCGCTGAACACCGCTCGCGCGGTTAAGCTGATGGATCTTCGCTACGTCGTCATAACGTCAGTGGACAGGGATGACCTCGATGATGGCGGCGCCGCCCATTACGCATCGTGCGTGCGCGAGATCAGGAAAATGAATCCGGATACTGCCGTCGAAGCACTTACGCCTGATTTCAACGGCGTCATGTCGGACGTTGAACTGGTCGTTGACTCCGGGCTACAGGTTTTCGCCCAGAATGTGGAGACGGTTGAAAGGCTGACCCACCCGGTTCGCGATCCGCGTGCAAGCTATTCACAAACTCTGGCAGTTCTCGAGCATGCCAAGAAATTTCGGCCGCATGTGCTGACCAAAACCAGCCTGATGCTTGGTCTTGGCGAGGAAGACCACGAAATCATGAAGACCATGCAGGATTTGCGTAATGCCGGCGTCGACATTCTGACGCTGGGTCAATACCTGCGACCGACGCCCAACCACCTCGTGGTGGAGCGCTACGTTACACCGGATGAATTTGACCTGTATCGTGCCGAAGGTCTGGAACAAGGATTTCTCGAAGTCGTGGCCGGGCCCCTGGTTCGATCCAGTTACCGGGCAGACCAGGTGCTGGAAAAAAATAATGTTGGCATCGCTGTCTGATGCACCTCGTCACTTTCTGATCAGAAAAGAGATTTCATGACTGCATTTTTCGCCGAGTACGGCATGTTCCTGCTGAAAAGCATCACAGTGGTATTGGCTTTGGTTGCAATTATTGGCGCGATTGCGGCCGCCGGTAAGAAAGCGGGCGAACATGATCACCTGGAAATTGAAAACCTGAACAAGAAGTATCAGAGCCTGGCTGGTGCTCTGAAGCAGGCCGTCCTGACGAAAGCGGACTGGAAAAAAGCAGCCAAGGCCGAAAAACAAAAAGCCAAAGCCGAGGCAAAATCGGGTCAATCCAGACCGAATGCGTATGTCTTGAGCTTTAAGGGCGACCTAAAGGCCAGCGCAGTATCCTCGCTGCGCGAGGAAGTCAGCGCCGTGCTCGAAGTCGCCACTGCTGAAGATCAGGTCATCGTTTGCCTGGAGAACTATGGCGGTGTCGTACACGAACATGGGCTGGCAGCCTCGCAGCTCGTACGCATTCGCGAAAAGGAGATTCCGTTAACGGTCGTCGTTGATAAAGTAGCCGCCAGCGGCGGGTACCTGATGGCGTGTGTGGCCAATCGGATTCTCGCCGCACCGTTCGCCATACTAGGCTCAATCGGCGTAATTGCCCAGATTCCGAATTTCAATCGCGCGATGGACGAACGTGGCATCGATTTTGAGCAGGTAACGGCCGGCAAGTACAAGCGTAGCGTGACGATGTTTGGCAAGAATACCGACGCGGATCGGGCCAAGCTCAAAGAAGAATTGGAAGACGTGCACGCGTTGTTCAAGGGTGCCGTTTCAGGCTATCGCCCGGACCTCGACATTGAGCGCATTGCTACCGGGGAGCACTGGTACGGCACGCGGGCGCTGGAACTGGGCCTCGCAGATGAATTGAAAACCAGCGATGAATACCTGGCCGAACTCGCCACGGATCATGACGTTTACAGGTTGGCGTACAAGATCAAGCAACCCCTGCAGAAACGCCTGATGGCCAGTGCCGACGCGGCTTTGGAGAAAATCGACAGCAGCGGCTGGCGGCGACGATTTGAGGCCCGATTGCCGCGCTGACGGCAGGGCTCTGTGCGCAACTTGCCGGGAACCCCGCCCCCCCGGGCCGGTCAGAAACCCTAGAGCTGAAAGAACGGTCCTGAATGCGCCGATTCCGCCAGGTCTGTCGGCTATACTTGGGCCGATGCCGGCTTAAACCACGGAGCAGGAAAAATGAAGTCACAGCGCAGCAGCTTTAAGTATTTGATCGCAGTCGTATCATTGGCAGTGTTTGCGAGCGGCTGTTCGACGACTCCGACCGGTCGTAAGCAACTGACCCTGAAGTCGGATGCGACACTCGCGGCAGAAAGCACCCGCGCCATGGCGCAGCTACGCGCAACCTCGGCGCTGATCACGGACCGCGCAACCATTGATTACGTCGCCTGTGTGGCCGACGCCATCGTGGGCACGCTGGATGATGAAGACGCAGCGCTTTACTGGGAAATGGCTATCGTCAACAACCCGGAAGTGAATGCTTTTGTCATGCCCGGCGGCAAGATTGTGGTTAAGTCGGGCATCATGAGCGTCGCCAAGAATCAACATCAGCTGGCAGCGGTGTTGGGGCATGAGGTGGCACACGTCACCGCGAACCATGCTAACGAAAGGGCCACCCGAAGCGACCTTACCGGCTTTGGAATCGAAGTGCTTGCCGCGGTACTCGTCGGTGATTCGGCCAATTACTACAGCAGAAATTACGATCCGAATATGGCTTCAGGCGTTTACGGCGCTGCCGGTACGTTCGGACAGCTGGGGCTCCTGAATCCGTTTAGTCGCATGCAGGAATCTGAGGCGGATGATATCGGTCTTATCTACATGGCGAAGGCCGGCTTCGATCCCCGTGAAGCCGTTACGCTGTGGCAAAACATGAATAGCAGCTCCGAGACAACGAAGATTCCTGAGTTCCTGTCGACGCATCCGTCCGGCGATACGCGTATCGAATCGATGGTCAGCCAGCTGCCACAAGCACTTGCGCTGTATAACGAGGCGCAGGCCAACGGACTCAATCCGGACTGTCAGCCCTGATTCAACTCAGTCCCGAAAGCAGCGATTTCAAAGATCATTTCTCCGGCCACGCCGGACACTACAGTGCGCACCGACCCGCGTACCCGGAGGCGCTGTTCGCGTTCCTCGCAGGCTGCACGGAAGGTCGTGAATGCGCCTGGGATTGCGCAACCGGCAACGGCCAGGCAGCTCGCTCGCTCGCCAAACACTTTGACGTCGTGGTCGCCACTGACGCCAGTGCAGCGCAAATTGAGTCTGCTACGCCAGTAAACGGCGTTAGTTATCGCGTCGCGCGAGCCGAGGCTTCCACGCTGGACGCTGCCTCGGTCGATTTGATTACTGTCGCCCAGTCGCTCCACTGGTTCGATATCGATCAATTCTTTGCCGAGGCGGTCCGGGTCCTTCGCCCCGGTGGCGTACTCGCAATCTGGGCCTACGAGCATTGTCGCGTTGATGAGGCCTGTGACACGGTTGTCCGCAAGATATTCGCGGAGGTTGAATCATTCTGGCCACCCGAGCGAAAAATAGTCGAAAGCCGATACGCCGGCATCACGCTGCCGGTGCCGGAAATTCCCGCCGAGAGCTTTGCAATGACAGTCGACTGGACCGCAACGCAGATTCTCGATTACGCGCGGACCTGGTCCGCATCGCAAAGGTATATCAAGGCGACCGGATCCGACCCGACGCGCCCTTATCAGGAGGAACTTGTCGCCGCCTGGGGCGAATCCGAGCGCACCGTTACCTGGCCATTGACACTGCTGCTCGGACGCAAGTAGGCGCGCGTAGTACCCGTCCTCCGTTTCTGCGAGAATTGATGCCTGGCCTCCTGAGACCACTGATGAACGTTACCTTGAATACCCGCGCCGCAGCCAAAAACACGATATTCCTGACCCTGGCAGCGTTGGCATTATCCGGCTGCGCCGGCATGCAGGGAATATTTGCACCTGAGGGCGACGAGCAGGGCGACAAGTCGGACACGGTAATTCCGCTGGACAAGATGCCGCGACTTGAGCCCGTCAGTCGAAACTATTTCGAACTGCAGTCAGCTGACCAGGCTGTCATCGGCGAACCGCAGATTGTGTTCACTCGGGAGGAGAACACTTTTTCCGACCTGGCGCGCGAATACGGGCTTGGCTATGACGAGTTGGTGGCGGCGAATCCTGACATCGATCCCTGGTTGCCGGGGGCTGACACGCCGGTGCTGCTGCCGACGCAATACATAATTCCTGATGTGCCCCGCGAAGGCATCGTGCTGAATATTGCATCAAAACGACTGTTCTATTTTCCGAAGACAGATGCAGGAGAGGTACAAACCGTACTTACTTACCCGATTGGCATTGGTCGCGTGGGTTGGGAAACGCCTCTGGGCAGTTCTGCTGTAATTGCCAAAGCGCGCGATCCGCAATGGTATGTGCCGCGTTCCGTGCGCCAGGAGCACGAGGAGCTCGGCGATCCATTGCCCGCAATTGTGCCGCCGGGTCCGGATAACCCGCTTGGCAAATTCGTGCTTAAACTCGACCTGCCGGGCTACCTGATTCATGGCACTAACCAGCCATATGGTGTTGGTATGCGGGTCAGCCACGGTTGTGTGCGTTTGTATCCCGAGAACATCGAGCCGTTGTACGAGCTGGTGGGTCTCGGTGAATCCGTAAGCATTATTAATGAACCCTATTTGGCCGGAAGGCTGGACGGGGAGTGGTATTTCGAAGGTCATGAGCCGCTTCTGGACGACGAAGTGAGTGCTGAAGCGCACCTTGCAACAGTCCTCGCGTCCATGAGCTCGGAAGATGAAAAGTATCCTGTGGAGCTGGACGAAGCACTGGTGCATGCGGTCGCTGCCGAAGGCTTCGGCGTGCCGGTGCGTATTCAGCAAGGCGCGTCAGCGGAGGTGATGGCACGGGCCCGGGTGATCAGGAACACCGTGGTGCCGGATCCGGATATGCCGACGCTTGAGGAAGTGCGTGCATTACTGGACGAGCCTGTCGCCGAAGAGGAAGGTGCAGGACCAATCGCTGCCGATGAGTGAGTGGCTCGACATCATGCTGAGCGAGATCACGCGCAAACGGGTTGAAGAACAGGCAGCGAAGGAAGAGGCTGAGCGCAGGTCGGACTCTGCCGCAAAAGACAATCCGCCGGCCGCAGAGCCACACTAACCCGAAAAGTATTGCAGGAATTCCCTCGGCAAGCTGCCGGCATCCACGGGGCGGTCAGTTGGCACATCCAGTGGTGTCGCGTTGTAGGTGTGCCAATACAGCAGATTGAGCTTGCGTGTTTCCGGCGACTGCAGGTCCGCCAGCGCTGCGGCCAGCGTCTTACCGGTATAGGTTGTTTCCAGCGCCAGCGCCAGTTGTTCCTGGCCGAAATGAACTGCTGCGTCGCTGGCGACCGTCGCGTGCGCATAGCCGGTGCCAAAGAATTCATCTCTTAATCGAATATTCGTTCTTGCGGCAAGGTCGGTTGGTACGCTCCGGTCGAGCGCGGACATCATCGCGGCAGTCTTGTAGGTCAGCGCGCGCATCGACCCAAGGTTCGTGATCGACGTATGGGAAACGCGCACAGCGTTAACCTCCGTGTCGATGCCGCCGATTGCCAGACCGAGCGCGAGGCCAACAGCGGTGCCCATCGTACCGGTACCAACATAGAGCCTGTCGGGCGACGGAATCTCGCCGCGCTTGATTTGCTCGGTCAGTTCAAGCCCTGCCGCCACGAAACCGATGGTGCCCAACCAGGATGAGCCGCCCATAGGAATCACCCAGGTGTGCCGACCCCACAGTGCGTTACGCAGAAGCGCTATCCGCTCGCGATACGAACCGCCGTAACAGAGCAGCTCAGTGCCATTCTCGAGATGCGCATTGAGCGTCTTGCCAATTGACGGCGTTTTGGCCTGGTGCGAGAGAAAGCAGGTGCACTCGAAACCCGCTTCCTTGGCGTACAGTGCAGTCGCCAGCGCATGGTTAGATCCAACGGCGCCGAACGTAGCGATGCGCAGTCGATGCCGCTCCGCTGCGCGCGGCAAAATGTATTCGAGTTTTCTGACCTTATTGCCGCCATACAGCGAGCCGGTCTGACTGTCGTACTTGATTGACAATCTGTGCTCGGTATTGCCCACATAGACTTTGCGAGATTTTACCGGCGTAGGCAGCGACGCCAGGCTCATTCTCGGCAATTGGTTACCGAGATCAGGAAAGCGATTTTTTAAATAGTCGCAGGTCGACATGTGACGCTACTGTCAAGAATTCTGACAACGATAGCATCTTAACTCGCGAATCTTTAGAATGCGTCCACGTTGTCTGCTCAGGCAGCGTTACGTTAACGGAGTATCGAGCTTGTCTGATACTGGAGACCGGGGAATTACGGTCACCGAAATTGCGGCGATGGATCAGCCCATCGACGCGTCGCATGAAACCACGGCTGCTTTTGTAGGACGTGCGCTTCGCGGCCCCCTCGATACACCGCTCCTCATTAGCAGTTTTACCGAGTTTCGTCGTCGCTTCGGCGGAGAATGGTCCGGCAGCCAGCTGAGTTCTGCGGTCGAGCAGTTTTTCGATCACGGTGGCAAGCAGGCCTATATTGTCAGAGTTGCCAACAATGCACGCGGCGCGATGCTTTGCCTCCCGGCCTCACACGGGGTGCTTGTCTTAAAGACCATGGATCCGGGGTCGACGGAATTTGTCAGGGCAGCAGTCGACTACGACGGTATTGACGAAAAGAATCAAGAACGATTCAATTTGGTTCTGCAGCGTCTTGCACCGGATAGCGGCCTGATTCTTGATCAGGAGATTTACCGAAATTTAACCTGCGGCAGGAACAAAGAGGGCAGCATAGAAGATGCGCTCCTTGGTTCGTCGCTGGTGCGGGTGGAAGAACCGCTGCCGCCGCACCGTCCGAAGCAAACTGATGCGGATTACATCGATCCGGCCCAGTCCGGAACCGACGGACTGACGCTTTCGGATTACGATCTGATCGGTTCCGCCAGTCGCGGCAGTGGCATATTCGCTTTAAACCAGGCCGAACATTTCGATCTGCTGTATTTGCCGCCGCCGGAAATCGGGAAAGTGCCGGGTCCAGCAGCGGTTTTGGCAGCGGAACTCTACTGCCGCAAGCGGGGTGCCATGTTGATTCTCGATCCCCCTGACAGCTGGAAAAATGCGCATGACGCGATCCACGGCGTGCGGGATGGAGGCTACGCAAATTCTGACGTCATTTCATATTTTCCACGCATGTACTACCGCAAGGATGACGGTTCACCGCCGGCAACCGTCGGAGGCGCGATTGCCGGATTACTGTGCAAGCTCGATCGAACACGTGGCCCGTGGGAATACCTGGATCAGCGTGGCTTTACACTCAGCAGGAAGCTGGTGCCCGCGATCGACATCAGCAGCGACGATGCCCATTTGCTGGTTAAAGAAGGTCTGAACGTCATCGCAGGAAATGTTCCCGGGCACGCAATGTTCTGCGGTTCGGTGACGCTGGCGCATGGCACCCAGGTGGGCGACGAGTTTGCAAGCATGACGACGCGCAGATTATGCCTGGCAATAACGAACGCGATCGACCGGGCGACACGCTGGGCTGTGTTTGAGCCCAATGCCTTGTCAGTGGCTGAACGGGTCGTGAACCAGGTACACGCTTACATGTGTTCGTTATCGGATGCAGGTGCCTTCACGGATAGTCATTTCATGGTGCAGTGTGATACCGGCGCGCGTCACGAACCCATTGACCCCGATCGCGGCATTACGATACTGCTTGCGTTTCACCCCAGCGGATCTGCCGAATCTGTGTCGCTTACTTTGCATCAATCCGTTTCCGGCTGCCGCGTGTCGAAAACGGCATTTGCTCCCGTCCGGGCGGAAGTTGCCTGAGGGTACTCAATAATGTCGCGGGAACAGTGTCAGCTGCGATCGACATTTAATTCAGGCTGACCGAAGCCGCCGCCACCCGGCGTTTCAATGACGAACGTGTCACCTTTCTGCATGCGTACAGTTGCGGTGCCCGAGAGTTCTTCAACGCTGCCGTCCGCCCGCTCAATCCAGTTGGCGCCTGTTTTCGCGTTGCCGCCGCCGGCGAGACCAAAAGGGGCCACTCGACGGTGGTTCGACAGGATGGCGACTTCGACGGGTTCAAGGAAACGCACCCTGCGAACGGTACCATTGCCGCCGCGCCACTTGCCGACCCCGCCCGAGTTGGGCCGAATTGCAAACGATTCGACGATGACGGGAAACGACTGCTCGAAGACCTCCACATCGGTCATGCGTGAATTAGTCATATGTGTATGCACGGCATCGGCACCGTCAAAACCGGGACCGGCGCCAGCACCGCCACATATTGTTTCGTAGTACTGCACGCTGGCATTGCCAAACGTGAAATTATTCATCGTTCCCTGCGAGGCGGCGAGGGCGCCAAGCGCGCCGTAGAGGCAGTCCGTTACGCACTGCGACGTCTCCACGTTGCCGGCGACGACGGCGGCCGGGTAGGACGGACTTAACAGGCTGCCCTTCGGTATGCGTATATCAAGTGGTTCCAGGCAGCCTTCATTCATCGGGATGTTTTCGCGAATCAGGCTGCGGAAGACGTACAGCACTGCCGCCCGGGTGACCGCTTCGGGCGCATTGAAATTGGAGGCTGACTGCCCCGATGTGCCTGCAAAATCGATCGTTGCCTGACTCAGTTCCTCATCGACATCGATGCTGGCACAAATGACTTCGCCTGAATCAAGCTCGTACTCGAAGCTGCCGTTCTGCAGCGAATCCAGCAGTCTGCGCACACTGGTTGCCGCATTTTCGCGCACGAACTTGAGGTAGGACTGCACCGTCTGCATGCCGTAACGGTCAATCGCTTTTTCGAGTTGCCGAATCCCCTGCTGGTTGGCGGCAAGCTGCGCTTTCAGGTCAGCAATATTCTGCTGCGGATTCCGCGATGGATACTTCGCACCAGCGAGCTGCGCCCTGGTTTCATCCAGCTGGAATAACCCCTCGCGCACGAGCTTGAAGTTGTCGATCAGTACGCCTTCTTCATCGATGTGATGACTGGCGGAGGGCATCGACCCCGGCGTTATGCCGCCAATGTCCGCGTGATGCGCGCGTGATGCCAGGTAGAACTCTGGCCTGTCGGACCCGGCGTACCATGGGGTTACAACGGTGATGTCAGGTAGATGTGTACCGCCGTTGTACGGCGAATTCAGCATGATCGCGTCGCCAGGTTTCAGGTCAGGTCCGCTGGCAGCGATTACGCTGCGAACGCTTTCGCCCATCGAGCCTAGGTGCACAGGCATATGCGGAGCATTCGACACCAATCGTCCGTCCGCATCGAACAGCGCACAGGAAAAGTCCAGTCGTTCGCGAATATTCACCGAGATCGCCGTGTTCTGCAGCACCACGCCCATCTGTTCCGCAATGTGCATGAACAGTCGATTAAATACCTCGAGTCGGATCGGGTCAGGTGCAGATTCATCTGCCGTTACCTGCATCGCCATGCCTCGTTCTTTGCTTAGCAACAGGTGGCCGACCTCGTTAACCGTAACCGTCCAGCCGGCATCCACGACCGTGGTGCCGTTAGGTTCAGCGATAATTGCCGGACCGACAACGGTTGCGCCGGCGCCGAGGTTTTCACGCTGGTACACAGGCACGTCGCTCCACGCACCGTCTGTCCACATCCTGCTGCTGCCAGCGGGTTCGACCTGTGACGCAGGCGCAATCGGCAGATCAGAGAATGCCTGCTCGATGCCAGTGCCGTCGACACGAGCAATGGCAATAATCAACTGCTCCGCGTCAGGTTCCGCGCCAAACCGGCTGCGGTAAGTCGAGGCAAACGAATCAACCATTGCATCGGCTACTCCAAAGCCAACATCCAGAATAGTGTCCGAACCCCTGATGCGTAACCCTAAGCTAATGCTGAACTCGCGGTTCGAAGCAGGAACACGCTGTTCCGCCAGAGACTTGTTGCATTCATCCTGCAGCCGTTCGACTTCTGGGCGAAGATCTGCCAGCGCCTTGTCACAGAAATCGACGTCAATGGATTGCTGGCGTTCGACGCGAATATGCGACAAGCCCATGCCATAAGCTGACAGGACGCCGGCCAGTGGGTGCACCCAGACCTGGCTTATATCGAGAACTTCGGCAACCCGGCAAGCGTGCTGCCCGCCGGCGCCGCCGAAGCAGCACAGTACGAAGTCACGCACGTCTTCGCCACGCTCAATCGTGATTTTGCGAATGGCATTGGCCATGCTCTCTACTGCGATCGTCAGGAATCCCTCTGCAACTTCTTCCGGAATCACTGCGTCAACTTCTCCTGCGAGGGCCGCGAACCGCTGGCGGACAACGTCGGTATCCAGCGGCTGATCAGCATGTTCTCCAAAAACAGATGGAAAGCACTCGACCGGAATTCGTCCGAGCAGCACGTTCGCATCAGTGACTGTCAGCGGTCCGTTGCGTCGATAACAAGCGGGTCCTGGATTTGCGCCCGCTGATCCGGGCCCAACCTGGAAGCGCTCGTCCCGGTAGTCGAGAATAGAACCGCCGCCGGCCGCAATGGTGTGGATTTTCATCATCGGTGCACGCAGGCGGACTCCGGCAACTTCCGAGTCATTGCTGCGCTCGTAGACACCGCTCCAGGCGGAAACGTCCGTCGACGTGCCGCCCATGTCGAAGCCGATGAGTTTCTGGAAGCCCGCCTTTGATGCCGTTTCGACCATGCCAACAACGCCCGCCGCCGGCCCGGATAGCACGCTGTTCTTGCCGCGAAAATTATCGGCCAGGGTAAGGCCGCCATTGCTTTGCATAAAAAGCAGGCGTTCAGGTGTGGCTAAATCTGCCAGTTCCGACTGCAGCCCGGATATGTAATTGTTGAGCACTGGCGTAAGGTAGGCGTCCGCGAGCGTCGTTTCACCGCGGCTGACGAATTTGACCAGCGATTCGACATCGTGCGAGACGGATACCTGGTCAAAGCCGAGTGTCGTTGCGATTTCTGCAATTGCGCTTTCGTGAGCCGGATATCGATAGCCGTGTACGAGACAGATGGCAACAGCGCGCAGTCCGGCATCCCGGCACCGCTGCAGAGAGCGACGAATGTGCGCATCATCCAGCTCGCACAATACGGTTCCCTGCGCATCGATTCGCTCCCGCGCTTCGATGACCCGGTCATAGACAGGTTCCGGCTTGCGAATATGCAGCGCAAAAATATCGGGGCGATTCTGATATCCAATGGCAAGTGCGTCTCTAAAACCAGGCGTTACGACCAGCACCGTAGGCGTGCCGGCCCGTTCCAAAAGTGCATTGGTCGCGACCGTCGTTCCCATTTTGACGGCTTCTATGACATCCGTTCCGGCAATAAACCGCCGAATGCCTTCAGCAGCGGCGTCTTTGTAGTGTTCCGGATTGTCCGAGAGCAGTTTCGCGGTCTGCAGGCTGCCGTCCGGACAGAGTGCGACGACGTCGGTAAAAGTGCCTCCGCGATCAATCCAGAATTGCCAACTTTTCTTTCTCACGGCAACGAAGGTAACGGAAAAATCGCCGATAAACACGCCAATCCCGGTTATCATTCCTGCTCACTGGTCAGTGTGTCGCGCGATGTTTTTCGGGGAAGCTACAAATGACGCTTGCATATCGATTTAAAGTCTTGCCGCTGGTTGTGATTGCAGCGCTTCTACTGACAGGCTCGCGAACGTTTGCGCAGGAGGAAGACTTCGAGCCGGTTGATCTTCCCGAAAGCCTGGCCGAGAAAGTCGCAAGCCTGGATCAGGACAAAGTCGATTTCATGCGTGGGCCGCGTATTTTTCAGTTCGCGGGCTCACACCAGCGGTTGTTTGAGCGCTTCAGGAACAAAACGACGGCCGAAATCGAGGGCTATATCGACGCGATGATTCGCGTCCAGGAATTAAACGCGTTCAATCCCGAGACGGATATGGCGGCGATCCCGTTGAATACCGAAGATCGCGGTTTCAACGGCTGGAAAACGCTGCGCCCAACGGAATTCGATACGCCGCGGGATGCCGGACCCATCAATGTTAATCGCTATCTGCGGGCAGGACCGAAGAACGGTATTCCCACGTTTTTCAATATGCCGATCGCAATGACACCCGAGGATCTCGTTGCCGGTGATGTTGACGTCGCCATCATGGGCGTCGGTCTCGACACCGGCACTGGCTACCGCGGCGCCGCGTACGGACCCCGCGCACTGCGTACTGGGACGGTTTATGGCGGCACCGGCATGTCCAATTTGCCACACATGCACACGATGGTTTCCGCATTTAACGAGCTGACGGTCGTTGATTATGGTGATGTCAACGTTGATCAATTAAGCCTGGAGCGCAGTCTCGAGCACATTCGCACGATGGTGCGCGAGGTCGCCGCGGCGGGTTCGATTCCGATGATTGTTGGCGGTGACCATTCTCTGATGTACCCCGACGTCGCCGGTATTGTCGATGTCTACGGCGTGGGCAACGTCGGCGTCATTCACTTCGATGCGCACTATGACGCCGGCGACAGCGGCTCACATCTGTTGTCGCACGGACAGCCCGTGCGGCGATTGTTTAACGAGGGTCTCGTGCCAGGCAAAAACTTTATCCAGGTCGGCCTGCGGGGCTCCTGGCCGGGCCGCTCAGGTTTCGAGTGGATGCAGCAAGAGGGTTTGCGCTATCACCCGATGGCCGAGATTGAGAAGAACGGCTGGGATGCGGTGAAAGACCGAGTGTTCAGTGAGGCCCTCGAAGACGGACCGGAACATATCTTTATCTCTTTTGATATCGACGTACTGGACCCTGCCTACATGCCAGGTACTGGAACGCCGGAACCGGGCGGGCTGACGACCCGTGAGGCGTTTCCGATCGTTCGCGGCCTGTGTGCATCGAAGCACATAGTCGGGTTTGAGCTGGTGGAGCTAAATCCGCTGGTCGACCCGGGTTATACCACCGCGCAGAATTCAAACCGGATCCTGTATGAGTGCCTGACCGGCATTGCGATGCGCAAACTGGGCATTTCCGACCCGAATTACCTGAGTCCACTCACTACCGAACATGGTCACGACGAATGAAAATACTGATCAATGCTTTCCTGCTGCTGCCACTGTTAGCCTTCGCCGACGAAAGCGCCCCACGGGCACGAGATCTTGGCATTCCGTTCGATGGCAATCCCGGCGAATACAACGCCATAACAGACGTCCCTGGCGTTACGGTCGGCTTCGAAACGATCATTGCCGATCTGGACGACAACAAAGCCGTTCGCACCGGAGTAACCGCGATCCTTCCTCGCGGCGTCCAGACGAATCAACAGCCGGTATTTGGCGGCTGGTTTTCGCTTAATGGTAACGGGGAAATGACGGGCACCACCTGGGTCGAGGAATCAGGTCTTATAGAAGGTCCAATCATGATCACCAACACGCACAGTGTCGGCGCGGTGCACGAGGGCACGATTCGCTGGCGTTTCGAAAACGGCGCGGCTGATTCGAGTGGCTACTGGTGGTCCTTGCCGGTTATCGCCGAAACATGGGATGGCTACCTGAACGACATCAACGGATTCCACGTTCGGCCGGCGCACGCTGCCGCAGCAATCGAATCTGCGCAAAGCGGCCCCGTGGCCGAAGGGAATGTTGGTGGCGGAACAGCGATGAACTGTTTCGAGTACAAGTGCGGCACAGGTACCTCATCAAGGGTGACAAATGCGGCAGGGCAGACGTATACGGTTGGCGTTTTGGTGCAGGCCAATTTCGGCCGCCGCGATGAGCTGATCGTTGCAGGCGCACCGGTTGGCAAACACCTGCGCAACGACATGGTTTTTTCCGGCGACTCGACAGATGACACGGAAACCGGGTCAATTATCATTGTTGTCGGGACCAACGCGCCACTCATGCCGCATCAGTTGAAGAGACTGACACGCCGGGCAGCGCTGGGGCTTTCACGTACCGGCAGTATCGCCGGCAACGGCTCCGGCGATATCTTCATTGCATTCTCTACGGCAAATGCGCAGGCAAGCCAGGCGAGCACCGGGGTGTCAATCGATACGTTTGCCAATGAAGATATCGGCCCATTGTTCAGGGCGACCGTGCAGGCGACCGAGGAGGCAATTACAAATGCCCTGATTGCGGGACGCGACATGACGGGCAATCGCGGTAATTCGGTTAAGGGAATTGACCACGACCGGCTCAAGGCAATTCTCCGTGATTACAATCGTCTCGTAGAAGATTAAGAACTCCTGCAATGGACAGCACTACTTCGGTATTCGTCACGCTGGTCGCGTACAACGCTGTCTTAATCGGTGTCGGTCTGTGGGCGCGGTCGCGCAACAAAGGGGTAGAGGATTTCTTTCTTGCCGGCAGAGGACTCGGTCCCTGGGTTGCGGCAATCAGCGCCTCGGCCAGCTCCTCTTCAGCCTGGACGCTGCTTGGCGTCAGCGGCGCTGCCTACGCATGGGGTTTACCGGCAGTGTGGCTGTTTCCGGCGACCGTCGGCGGTTTCCTGCTCAACTGGTACTGGGTAGCACCGCGATTGAGCCGATTGGCGCGTGAAGAAGATGCGGTCACCTTAAGTGAGGTCGTCGCGCCTGTTTCAATGGGCGCCAGCCGTAAATTGATTCTGCGCATTGCCGCACTGATCATCGTTTTTTGCTTCACCTTTTATATAGCGTCGCAGTTTGAGGCCGCCGGCAAAGCGTTCGAATCCGTTTTCGATCTCTCCAAGCAGAACAGCATCATGATCGGTGCCGGGATCGTGCTGCTGTATACGTTACTTGGCGGATTCTGGGCGGTGAGCGTGACCGATTCGGTGCAGGGCATTCTAATGGTCTTGGCAAGCATCGCTTTACCTGTTGTTGCTTTATTCGCCGTTGGCGGGTTTGGACCGTTGGCGGATGGACTTGCATCAGTCGGGACCGCGGGCTCTCCAGTCAGCAGCGGGCTGTTGGTTGGTGTGTTTTTCGTGCTTGGCCTGTTCGGGATTGGTGTTGGCTATCCGGGTCAGCCGCACGTGGTGAATCGCTTCATGGCCCTTAAGGACGCTCGCGCGCTGCGGCAGGGCCGCGTCATCGCGTTGGGATGGGCGATTATTGTATACGCCGGTATGTTGCTGCTCGGTCTCAGTGCCCGGGTCCTGTTTGCCGAGTTAGGCGACTCGGAACAGGTGTTGTTCCATGTGGCGACAGAGCTGTTGCCGGCCGTGATCGCGGGCGTCATGCTGGCAGCCGTGCTGTCGGCGATCATGTCGACGGCAGACAGCCAGCTGCTGGTCGCCGCATCTGCGATTGCGTACGACTGGAATCTTGCCGACGGACACAAGAGCCATGGACTGACCAGTACTCGTGCGACTGTAATCGTCGTGCTGGTTCTTGCTACAACCCTGGCGCTCGTCTGGAGGGCGGATATCTTTTCGCGCGTCCTGTTTGCCTGGTCCGCGGCGGGATCGGCATTTGGTCCGATACTAATAATGCGTTTACTCGACCGAACGGTTTCATCAGCGGCAACCCTGGGAGCAATGGTTGCCGGATTTGGACTCACTGTTTTTATCTCATTTTTTCCTGCCACACCCGGGGACGTCGCCGAACGACTCGTGCCGTTTTTTGTTGCACTCGCGATCGCCCGGTCCGGTAGCCATAAGATCTAATCCAGTTCGAATGTCATATGCATCGCACCTGTAGGCCACCAACTTTCTGGAGGGTTTATGAGGGATCATGATGCGCTGGAAAAAAATCCACACGTATCCAAAGCGGAACTGGAAACCATTCATGGCCAGTTGTTCGGCTGGGCCCTCTCCAGGTGCGGTTTTAATGCGGCGACTGCGGAGGATCTGATGCAACAGGCTTATGTAGAGTTGTTGAGCGGCCGGGCCAGATTCGACAATAAATCCACGCTCAAAACGTTTGTCTTTGGCGTCGTGCAAAACCTGGCGCGCAGCGGATTTCGCCACTACAACCGACAGTTACGATTAGTCGATAAATTTGCAACAGAACAAGCCGAAGCGAGCGAGGATCATCATGATCACGACCAGATGAGAATAGTCTGGGAGGCCGTTGTTACCTTGCCTCAACGTCAGCGGGACATTACGGAGCTCGTTTTCATCAGAGACATGACGATTGAGGAAGCATCTGCAGTGATGGGCGTAAGTTTGGGTACAGGGCGAGTGCATTACGACCGGGCAAAGAAAGCGCTGGCAGAAAAGCTGGCCGATTTGAACCCGGCAGAGTGAAGAGAATGAACGAAAAGGAAATTAAGGAAAGGCTGAAACAGGCGGCGCGGGCGGTGCAGCAGGATGATACGCCATCTTTCGACGAGACCTGGGTGGTTGCCGAATCGCATTTCGTGAAATCACGCAGCGGCTATCGTCGCTACGGCGCGATGGCGGCCAGTGCTGCAGCGATCGCCCTGGTGGCCATAACGTTCGCGCTGTGGCCGGCACAGCAGGCGGAACTGGCCGATGACTACTACATTGCCGATGCACTGCTTAATTCAACATCGTGGACGGCGCCGAGCGATGCGCTGATGCCGGAACATCAATTTGACATATACCAGGGAATTCCACTCCTGGATGAGTCAACCAAACCCTATGAAGGATCGTTACTATGAGACAGGGAAAGAAATGTGTGCTGTCAGTGGCTGGAATGTTGCTGTTTTTTCTGGCCACGAGCGCCATGGCCCAGGGATCGGGCCCCCAGAATGATGTGTTCAAGGGCAAGCTTTTTCCGCCAAACGTCATTCTTGAGCATCAGGACGAATTAGACCTGAGCAAGGAGCAGTTCACTGCGATTCGCGCCGC
This sequence comes from Woeseiaceae bacterium, assembly GCA_021773135.1. Taxonomy (GTDB): domain Bacteria; phylum Pseudomonadota; class Gammaproteobacteria; order Steroidobacterales; family Woeseiaceae; genus SZUA-117. The sequence goes on from JAJFKP010000010.1 coordinate 155,353, forward strand.
GGTGGTCGAAGTACAGGCAGCGGTTGCCGAGCATGAATGGGACCTGCGCGAGGCGTATCAGAGGGCCATGGCGGACCTGGATGAGTCGCCGGTCGATGAGGAGAAGGTGCTGGAAAGCATTGAAGCTGCACTGTTAGCCGAAAACAAGGTCAAAAAGCTGCAGGTCGCAATGTTGATCCGATTGCGAAATCTGTTAACTGATGAGCAGATGGCATATCTCCAATCATTAAGATAGCAGTGGACCCGGTCGAAAGCAGTCCGTCCAGGAAGGGCAGAAATGAACAAAACGAAACTGATCTCGATGACCGCCGCACTACTGCTGACTTTGTCGGCCTGTGGCGGGTCGTCCGGGGGGGCGTCGCCACCACCGCCACCGCCGCCGCCGCCGCCACCACCAGCGATTACTACTGCGGAGGCATATCAGTTCCTGAACCAGGCTAGTTTCGGTGCGACCACGGGGTCTGCCGCTGACGTTATCAACATTCGCTTCGATGCCTGGATCGATCAGCAAATGCAAACGCCGACGTCGCTGCAGCTGCCTTACCTGCGCAGCCTGCCGCGGCCACAGTTTCTAGGAGAGCTGCACGCCGATCGCGTCGATGTGTGGTTTCGAAACGTCATCGACGGGCCCGATCAGCTGCGCCAGCGAGTAGCATTCGCCTTGTCGGAAATCGCGGTCGTATCACAGCTCGGCGCCCTGATTAACGCGCCTTATGCGGTTGCTGATTTTCATGACCAGCTGGCGCTAAATGCGTTTGGCAATTATCGGGACCTTCTCAACGTCGTGACATTGCATCCGGCGATGGGCGTCTACCTAAGCATGCTGGGCAACGAAAAACCGAACCCGACGCTGAATATTCGACCTGATGAAAACTATGCGCGTGAGCTGATGCAGCTCTTCTCCATCGGGCTGGTGGAGCTGAATATCGACGGCACGGAGAGACTCGATAGCCAGAGCCAGCCTATACCAACCTACGACCAGGAAATTATTGAAGGTTTCGCACACGTTTTTACGGGCTGGAACTACGCGGGCGCACCCACGTTTCAACAGGCCTTCCAGAATGACAATAACCAGACGGTTCCGATGCAGCTGTATCCGGATTTTCATGACACCGGAGAAAAGAAGGTTCTCAACGGCGAGACCATTCCGGCAGGGCAAACCGGTGACCAGGACCTGCAGGCCGCACTCGACAATATTTTTAATCATCCGAACGTCGGCCCTTTCGTTGCTATCCGCCTGATTCAGCGCCTGGTGACCAGTAACCCGTCGCCCGGTTATGTACAGCGAGTGGCGAGCGTTTTTAATGACAACGGCTCAGGCATTCGTGGAGACCTCGGCGCAGTGGTCAAGGCGATATTGCTGGATGACGAGGCAAGACCTGACATGCCGATGGAAATCGACGGCAAAATCAAAGAGCCACTGTTACGCCTTACCCAGCTGTGGCGTGCGTATGATGCGGCGTCACAAAGCGGCGTGTTTCCACTTGCGCCCGCGTACATTATTTTCGGACAGGGGCCTATGCAGTCGCCGTCGGTGTTCAATTTCTTCAGCCCGTTCTACGCGCCGGCCGGTGAGATCAGAAATTCAGGGCTGGTTGCCCCCGAGCTGCAGATCGCGACCGAATACCAGAACACGTTTATTACCAACTATTTCTTCATCTTGACGTTTAACTGGAATTCAGAGGAGCCCAACCCCGGGGCCGACGATGTCTTAATCGATATCGCCGAGGAAATTGCCGTGGCTGACGATACCGACGCGCTCGTCGATCTCGTGGTCGACAAGCTCCTCGGCGGGCAGATTTCGACAACGTTAAGGGCCGAGACGATACAGATGGTGGACAGGGTCAGAACTGGCTTGCCGGGTAACGACGCAGCGCTCGCTGCGGAAGCAATTTACTTCATTGTGACTTCGCCCGAATTCGCGTACCAGCGTTAGGATGACGACATGAAAAAGATTAACAGACGCGATTTTCTCAAAAAAACCAGTGCTGCAGCCGCAGCCAGCGCCACATTCGCGCATGTCCCGGGAATGGCCTTTTCGCAAAGTATGGGAGTTGCAGCTCCCTTCAACGACTACAAAGCGCTGGTGTGCGTGTTCATGTTTGGCGGTAATGATTCCTACAACATGCTGATCCCGCGCAGCAACGCCGAGTACAACGTCTACGCGGCGTCCCGCCAGAATATGGCGGTTGCCCAACAGGATTTACTGGCGATCAACCCGTTGGCATCAGATGGCACGGACTACGGTCTGCACCCGTCCATGGCCGGTATTCAGAACCTGTTCGAGACAGGCAAGGTGGCGTTCATCAACAACGTTGGTCCGCTGGTTGAACCCACACTGAAGGCGGACTATATGAACGGGGCTGCCGTGCTGCCGCCCCAGTTGTTCTCCCACAACGACCAGCAGGATCAATGGCAGTCGCTGAAAGGCGTTGCCACGAGCAATACGGGGTGGGCAGGGCGCGTGGCCGACCTCATCCGCACGAACGTCGTTAATCAGCAGCTGGCGACCAACGTGTCCCTGTTTGGCAATTCGCTGTTTCAATCCGCGGACGAGACGATTGCTTACGTCATGGGCAACACCGGCCCGGTGCCGTTCACCGGGTTTACGAACTCCGGCGATCCGAATGACCTGTTCTATCAGCAGCGACTGGCCTTCGAGCGTGTGCTCGCGGCAAGTCACCCAACGGTTTACGAGCGTGGCTTTGCCGAGGTACAGCAGCGCGCCGTTGACACCGTTGACCTGGTAAGCGGTGCGCTCGAACTGGCGCCAACGCTGAATACGGTGTTTCCTGCCTCGCAGCTCGGCAACCAGTTGCAAACGGTCGCACAGCTGATCGCGGTCAGGGATGAAATGATGATGGAGCGACAAATATTCTTCGTCGCGGCCGGCGGCTTCGATTCGCACGACGACCAGGTTATGAACCAGCCCGGGCTTCTCGGCGGTATCAGCGATTCGATGGCGGCTTTCCATGACGCCATGGTCGAACTGAATATTGCGGACAGTGTGACGACATTCACGCAATCTGATTTCGCAAGAACACTCACCTCAAACGGCGATGGCACCGACCATGCCTGGGGCGGCGTGCAGATGGTCATGGGCGACACGATCCAGGGGCAGAACCTGTTTGGCACCTATCCGGACCTGGCGCTTGACAGCAATGATGACGTTGGCGGCGGCAGAATGATTCCCACGACCTCGGCAGATCAATATGCGGCAACGCTTGCGAAGTGGTTCGGCATCGACGATCTTGATCTCGACATGGTCGCGCCGAATATCGACAACTTCGCCACGCGTGACCTGGGCTTCTTTATTTGATCGAATCCTTGACCGATCTCACTCGAGTCGCTCGAGTATGTCGCGGAGTGTTGGACCAGCACACAGTAGATCCGTACGTGGTCATATTGACATGTCCTGCAGTATTAATGCGAAAGATCGTCAATTCGTACAGGCTCTGGCTCGGTTTGGGAGATTGGCCCGCGCTTTTTCAAAGGGAAAGGGCGCGTATGAATGCGGTCGTCTGGCTCGCAATAATTGTTAACGAATTTATACATACCTACTTATTGATTAAGCAGACATCAGACGAATTTGAATTTATCCGAAATACAGCTCCGTTTTCGGCAAGCAGCGACCCCTGGTTTCCTTCTACGTGCCGTGCGAAATTGTCGAGGATGCTTTGCCAGCCTTGTCGTTGCTGCTCAGGAGGCATCTCGGCATCGGCGTCGAACGTCTCTGTCACACGGACACCGTTTTCCTCACCAGCAAATGTAATCGAGACTACTCGACCGTCCTCAAGCTCATACTCGATGTACTCCTTTGGTACGACATTCGTATAGGTTCCAGCGAAATCAAAGCCCATACTGCCGTCTTTGGCCTCCATTCTCGATGAGAATGAGCCGCCTTTGCGAAGATCAACCGTACTTGCTGTTGTATGCCAGTCGCTCGAGGCAGCATTCCATTGCTTGATGTCATCAGGATTGTTCCACGCTGACCAGACTGAATCGATCTGTGACCTGACGATAGTTTCGACAGTGATTTTCATATTTCTCCGTTCCTGAAATCGATGAAATTGTGGCAAACCGCTAACATCGTCTTTGGGCCAACCGCAGCCTGCATTAGCTCTGCAGTTGACCGGCTGAGCTGGGTTGCCGGTTCAATCGGTCGAAGCGCCATCTAAACTTTACCACTGGATTAGCAGGTGTTGTCGATGGTTTATCCAGCTCGGATCTATTACTCAGAAGCTGAAAAGTTGCTCAGATCGCTCCGAAGAGATTAATCGACTAAGTTGTAAGGCAGCTTCCGCCCGGACGCGGACGTCGCCTAATTGAACAGGCGGACACTCTACGCTGCCGAAAGAATTTTCGGCAACAGTCATTTTCTTCGTCATACCTTTCCAGGAGCCACGCTCCTGCCGGTCTGATAATTTCTCGATCAGACCATCACGCCGGAAACCAATGCCGCGTGCGGTTCGCGAAAGCCACCAATGAGAGCATCACGGGCACTTCAACCAAGACGCCAACGACAGTTGCCAGTGCTGCGCCGGACTGCAGCCCAAACAGGGAGATAGCGACAGCAACAGCAAGTTCAAAGAAGTTCGACGTTCCAATCATGCAGGCAGGTGCCGCGATGCTGTGGGGGAGTTTCAGCGACCGCGCGGAGGCGTACGCAATCGCAAAGATGCCGTAAGTCTGAATCAGCAAAGGAATGGCTATGAGCACAATTGCCAGTGGTTGACTGAGAATAGTGTCTGCCTGGAAGCCGAACAACAGCACTACCGTCATTAGCAGCCCGGCGATGGACATTGGTTTAAGCGTGGCAAGAAAACTATTCAATCGGTCGTGGTCGTTATTTGAATCCAGCAAGCGCCGCGTGAAGTAGCCTGCCACGAGGGGTAGCAGCACGTACAGCAGCACGGAAAGGAGCAGGGTCTCCCACGGAACGGTCACATCGCTTACGCCGAGCAGGAAGGCGGCAATTGGGGCGAAAGCGAAGATCATGATGATGTCGTTCACTGAGACCTGCACCAGGGTATAGTTCGCATCGCCACGCGTGAGCTGGCTCCAAACGAAAACCATAGCGGTACACGGTGCTACGCCAAGCAGGATCATTCCAGCGATGTATTCGCCGGCCGTCTCAGGATCAACCAGATCGGCGAACAGTACTCTGAAGAACAGCCACCCCAGGGCCGCCATGGTGAAGCGCTTGATCAGCCAGTTGATGACCAGCGTCAGCATGAGTCCGCGGGGTCGCTTGCCAACATCCCTGATCGAGGAGAAATCAATCTGCACCATCATGGGATAGATCATTATCCAGATCAGCACTGCAACCGGGAGATTGACCTGTGCATACTCAAGTCTCGCAAAGGCCTGAAAAAGCGTCGGAAGAACGCTGCCCAGTGCGACTCCAGCAACTATGCAAAGCCCTACCCAAACACTGAGATAACGTTCGAACAGACCCATCTCAGTAGTCCCTATTCCCGATTTTCTGCAATGCGTCGCGCAGGCTCTCACCCCTCAACATGGCGAGATCATGAGGAAGCAAACGTTCCAGTCGCTGCTGGATGGTTTCGATAACGGCATCAAATGCGATATCCCGATCCTTGCTGCCCTCAACACCAGACGGGTCCGGCAGCCCCCAGTGCACCTTTGTAGTATTTCCGAGCCACAACGGACACTGCTCGCCCGCTGCGGAATCACAAACGGTAATTACCGCGTCAAAAGAAACCCCGTCGTAAGAGTCCCAGGATGTGCTGCACAGATTGGTAGTATCGATGCCACGCCTTTTCAGATGTTTCAGCGTTTCAGGGTGTACGCTGCCGCTCGGGTGGCTCCCCGCACTGAAGGCGCAGATCTGCCCGTTGCTCAGGTGACGGGATATTGCCTCGCAGAGAACGCTGCGACAGCGATTGTGGGTGCAGACGAACAGCAAAGTAAGTGCGCTGCGATCCGAAGCCCTGTTCTGTACTTCAGGCATCAACTGTTGCCCGCTCGGGACGATTCCGCATTGAGCCGAGACGCTGAGTCATGACCTTCAGTGAGCGGGCTTCTGCTACCGAAGACTGCTCCAGAATCTTTATGGCCCAGTCAGGCAGTTCCGGGTGCAAACTGTAAAAAACCCACTGCCCTTGGCGTCGATCCTTTACGAGACCGCAGTTTCTGAGTTGTCCCAAATGGCGAGATATCTTCGATTGATTCTCGTTAAGCGCCTCCACCAACTCGCACACGCACAGCTCCTTCTCGGCATGGATCAGCAACATAGAGGCGAGGCGCACGTCGTCGCCAAGGCAGGAAAAGAAACGTCGGGCTCTGGTCACAAAGGGATTCTCCTTAGTTGGTTAACTGTATATACGCATAACCACATATATACAACCCCGGATTACCCGACGGATGCCTTTCTAGATTCAAATTTCCAGGTGACCGCCTGCTGAATTGAGGTCCAGGGTCTTTTGCAGGTCCGAGCAGGGTCGACAGTCAACTATGACGATCAAAATGCTCGACCGTCCGCTTCCACGCGATAGCGAACAGCGGTTGGTTTCGAATACTCACCGACCAACGCCTTTTGTTAACGACCGATTGAACCCTCAGCCGAACCTGGCTGCCCGGTGATAAACTGGTGACCCGATGTTAGTGACGTAAGACCAACGTATAACGCAACATCAATTGGATTGCCTGACTCAAGCTTCCAACATCTATCTTCACGATCGCATGGCTATTGTCCTAAAAAACTTCCAGATTCCCGGGTGCGTTTGGTCGTGATGCTGTTTGCAAACGCGGCCCATAGTGAGGCGGGGCAAGACCGAATTCCAGTGCTCCCAAGTCTGGAGCCGCTCCATCAAAAGTGTTGCTGATATTTGGAACTACAACTCCGGCATCAATGGCTGCGCAACCTGGTCTCAGACTGGCATTGAGTGGTTTAGAAACAGGAATCGGATTCTGGCCAGAGAACCTGTCGAGATCACTCAGGCATTCATCTTTGTCGATTCGTATACCATGCTCCTCAATCTGAAGGCCCGAATGAAGCTCCGAAACGCTGCTGTAAGTCTCGCCGAAATAGGTAAACGGTGGTGAACTGCCACCTCCCCAATCGAACCCGTCGTAGTCAAGGTCTGTCAGTCGATTGACGTGGATATCCGGGTAACCGTGCCCAGGATTGCGCATGCCAAAGATACTGGCATCTCCCTTGTTGTTATTGCCGCTAAGAGAGACAAACAGATTGTTCCGACTATAGGCATTCAGGATATTCTGACTCCAATGGTCGACGATTTGATTCCAGTTAATGAACGTATTGTTGATGATTACAAATTGATCGGTAGTTCGAAACTTAAATCCGCCTTGATCCCAGTTTGCTAACTGATTGCCAATGATATACCAGGGCGCTCCCCGCTGATCTTGAAACGTAATCCCGTTGTGTCGCGTATTGGTTAAGCGATTATCCCAGATTCGAATATTCGCACGTCCGTTGTCAGCTTCTATCCCATCGTCGGAAGTATCAAATATGTCGTTGCCGAAAATGTCTACATTCCTTCCCGGGTAAGAGATTCCATCCGCCGTGTTGGTGATGCTGTTGTGCGCAACTGTGTGATCGCTGGTTCGGCCAAGTTCGATTCCTTCTCCAGCCAGGCTTGCCGATGTATAGGGCGTGTCACCGACGATCGTATTGTCGGAAATGTACCAAGCCCGGCCACCATTTCGCAGATCAATTGAGTAGTGATTGTTTTCGAACAGGCAATTTTGCACGACAACATGCTCAGGATTACTACTGGTAATGAGGCCAGATGATTGGTTGCGAATTGTCAAGTCCTCGATCCATACGTGGTTTGCGGCAATGACAATTCCATCGAAAATCGCCTCCCCGTCGCCAGCCCCCGCATAGATAATGTGGCCGTTTTCAACACCGTCTTGATCCAATATAGCTTGAGCGTAAATACCCTGATGGAGCAAGAACGTTGCTCCGGGATTGGCGAAAGGTCGCGTTGCTTCGAGCCCACGAAATGGGTCATCCAGAGTTCCCGTGCCACCTCCTGATCCCGGCACCACATGATATTCGGAGCCATCGCTGGGGCGAACAGGAATCGACTGTGTTCTGATCAATTCGGTAGTGGATGCACTACCGCCATCCGGATCTGCAATGCCCACTCTCACTTCGTACTCATTCCCCGGCATTAGAAAAAAGACACTTCCAGCTACCATATCGTAACCATCAAACTGAACTCGAAACAGCTTCAGACCTTCCTGCCACTGAGTTGCTCCAACTACCCGATACTCAATTGATCCGACGGCGTTTAGATTGTCATCACCTATAACACTCCATTCGACACCAATTGAGTGCATTGTTGAGTACGTTTCCAATGTTCCCGCGGCCACAGAATCTGCAGCGAAAGCAGCTTCACTAGACGTAAGCAAAGCAACTATTGGCAAAGTCAGAGCAGATGCCATAAGAGATGTTCTACTGAATTTCAGTTTCAATTTTTACTCTCCGGAACTCGAATTTGATCCTGAAACATAGCGGCGCTGCAGGGCCACATTCAGTCGAGACGAATTCATTTGTCGTTGCTTGAACAAAAAAGTGTATTTCATCCACACCATTTTGGCTGCATACCGATGCCTTGTTGGCATCTATCAAGCTCGATATTCCTTTTGTCCTTTTTCGACCCAGTCGATCCTGCCATCTTTAGCCAGGTCAGCTATGCGATATCAGCATTCGAATCGCTCACCAATCCACAAATCTTGTGCATCGTCGGCCGCTAAATGCCTGACTTACATCATATTTTGTTTTGGTCGCCATTTCTTGTGAGCCAATTCACATATATGCACTTTTGGTGTACTTGCACTAGGTTAACCAAAACGTCGCCTAGGCCGCTGAACTCTCGGGGAAATGCACAGAGTGAGAGCCTCCAGAAGATTAGAGTCCAATTTCAGCAGCTAACGGTTCAAAGTTCGGCTGTTGTCGGGGTCACTTGAATTTGGTACCTGTGAAGAACAAGTACTTAGAATCTTTTCGGGTATTCTTGGGTGCAGGCATCCTGCCGTCGCAAGAGTCTGAATACTTCCGTGCTGCGTATTATTGCCTGTCAAGCAGGCGTCGACAGTGTTTTCCTGCGGAAAACACCTTTACCCTGCACCCATAGAACTGTCGCACTGAGGCTACGCGCTATCCGCAATAATCGAGGCTTTCGTTTCCTTGAATTTCGCCCGGAAGTAGCGCCGTATATCTGCGACGATCATGACATTTGTCGGCACAAGCACCAGCGTGATCATCGTCGCGAACAGGATTCCGAACCCAAGCGAAATTGCCATCGGCACGAGGAAAGTCGCGGTCGACGAGCGTTCCATGAGCAGCGGGATCAGGCCAAAGAAAGTAGTAAGTGACGTTAGCATCACAGGCCTAAAGCGCGCGACGCCGGCGCGCTTGACTGCTGCCAGGAGCTGTCCCCCGTTCCGGTGCTGCTGATTGATGTAGTCGACCAGAACAAGACTGTCGTTGATAACGACGCCCATCAATGCCATGAGGCCCAGCGAACTTAAGAATGACAGCGGTTGCCCCATGATCCAGTGACCAATGATCGCGCCGATTATGCCGAACGGAATGACCGACATAACGATTAACGGCTGCACATAGGACTTCAGTGGCAGGGCGAGCAGGGCGTAGATGACAAACAAAAGAATAATCAGGCCTGATTGCAGGCTGCCAAACGATTCTCGCTGCTGTCGCTGTTCGCCTTCCATCTTGAATGTGATTCCCGGGTATTTGGTTAACAGGGAATTGATGTAGTCATTCAGGTCAGCCTGCAACACCGTCATGTTGGTGTTGTCCTTGTCAACGTCCGCCGTAACGTTTAACACGCGGAAGCGGTCGATCCGGGTGATCACTGAAGGACCTTTACCCGGTGTTAGCGTAGCAACGTTCGACAACGGAATGAGTCGGCCATTGGGTGCCGTGATCAGCATTTCGCTGAGTGAGGCCAGCGTATCGCGCTCGTCGATGGGATAGCGCACCAGAACACGAATGTCGTCACGCCCACGCTGGATGCGCTGTGCTTCCAGCCCTCTGAAAGCCTGGCCAACCTGGTTGACGATGTCGGATCTCGTCAAACCAACCAGGTGCCCCTGCGGACTCAGTTCGATGCGCAGCTCTTCCTTGCCATCCGACAGGCTGTCGGCGATCTCGAAGACGCCGGGATATCTTGTCAGCTGTTCCTTGAGCTCTTCTCCTATGGCACTGAGGCTCTCGAGCGAGTTGCCGCTGAACTGGACGTCAATCGGATCGCCCGGCCTGAAGAATGAAGCGCGATAGTTCATCGTTTCGGCGCCCGGAACGAAGCCAACAGCCTGGCGCCATTCGTTGATCAGTTCTGTTGTGGAGATGTCCTGGTTACGATCCTGTACGGGCGCTGTTTCAAATCGCACAGTGGACAGGTGCGTGCCGTTGCTGCGTCCGGATGATCCGGTGCTCGAGAAGATATTGGTAATCAGGCCGCCTTCCGCGTAATCCGCATATTTGTCCTGCAGGTCAAATGCCGCTTCCAACACCCGCTCCGTGTGCCTGGCAGTGACTTCGAATGGTGTGCCGACCGGCATGACCAGTGTCGCCGTCGCGGTTTCCGACTCTGTTACCGGGAAGAATACGAAGCGAGTCCAGCCGCTTGAAACCAGCATCAACATGACGATAAGCACGCCGGTAAACGAGGCGAGCGTCGAATAACGATGTTTCAGCGCGAATTTCAGCGCGGGCTGATAATAACGAATAATCTTTTCTTCGAAGCCGTCCGCGAATCTTTGCTGCCAGGCGCTAAACCCGGTCAGCTCGCTCGTGTCTTTACGCATCTTGACGTGCGCCAGGTGCGCCGGGAGTATGAGTTTCGATTCGACGAGGGAGAACAACAAAACCGGGATGACGACCAGTGGCACCGGAGCAAACCATGTCCCGAGCCTGCCTTCAATGAAAATCAGCGGCATGAACGCTGCAATTGTCGTCAGGATGCCGAACGTCACCGGGATCGCTACCTCCCTGGTGCCATGAATTGCGGCGGACAGACTATTGTCGCCCGTTTGCATATGCCTGTAGACATTCTCGCCCGTCACGATTGCATCATCGACCACGATTCCGAGTACGATAATGAACCCGAAGGCGCTCATCATGTTGAGACTGATGTCAAAAATCGACATCAGGACAAAAGCACCCAGAAAGCTGATCGGTATGCCGAGGAATACCCAGAAAGACACCGCGGGTCTCAGGAACAAGGTCAACAGCAGGATTACGAGAACGCTGCCCTGCAATAGACTGTTGCTCAATATCCCCAGGCGATCGGCGAGACGTACCGAGGCGTCATCCCATGTGCTGAGTTCAAGCCCGGCCGGCAATGTTTCGCTGCGCTCCGCAATATATTCCTTGACCGCACCCGCGACTTCGATATCGCTCTGGGTGCCGGTCCTTTTTACGCCAATAAAGGCGGCGAATTTGCCGTTGAAGCGGGTTTGCAGCGAGCTTTCTTCGAAGCCATCCTGAACGACAGCGATATCGCCGACCGTCACGATGCTGCCATCGGGATTCGTCTTGACCACGATTTCCTCGAAGTCGCCCCGACGGTAAGCCTGGCCCTTCGATCGAATCAGGACGTCGCCCCCTTCCGTGCGCACGTTGCCGGCCGAGATGTCGACCGAGCTGCTACGGATAGCATTGGCAATCTCAGCAAGCGTTACGTTGAACTCCCGCAACCTGTCCTGCGACGCTTCGATAGCGATCTCGTAACGCCGCACCGAGCGAAGTTCAACCTGCGTGATTTCCTCGCGTCGCAACAGCTCATCGCGAATTTGCTCGGCAAAGATACGAATCTCGTCTTCACTGTAGTCGCCCGCGACAACGACTTCGATGACATCAAACGTGCGCACCGCGAGGCTGATGACGGGTTTCTCAGTGTCGGCAGGAAAAGTATTGATCGAGTCGACGCGGCCTTTAATATCGTCCAGCAACTCGCGCGGATCGTAGCCGGATTCTATTTCGATCGAGACGGATGTGCTGCCTTCGACCGAGCGCGACACAATCCGGTCAATGCCTTCCAGGTCCTGGACGGCTTCCTCGATGCGTACTGCAACGCCCAGTTCGATGTCTTCAGGGGTCGCGCCACGCAGCGGCACGCGGACCGACACGGTATCCGTGGCGAAGTCCGGGAATACCTCCAGGCGCACATTGTTGTTTAAGCCGACGAGCCCGCCGATGATGATGGCAAACATCAACAGGTTGGCTGCAACCGGGTTCCTGGCAAACCATGAAATCATCGTTCCGCTCCATTCTGTTTGGGCTCGGCGGGTTTTCGCTCCCCGTCAGCCGGCGGCCGTTTGGCGGCCGGTGGTCCGCCACCGCTGCCGGATCGTTCTGCGCCGGCAATCGCAACGCGCAGGCCTGAAGTGACCTGTCCAAGTGGCGTCGTCACCAGCTGATCACCATGTTTCAAGCCGTTCGCAATGATCGCGTCATTGTCATTCTGCCAGGCAATCTCAACGTCTTTCCGGCTGAGCAATCCGTCCTCTACCGTATAGACATAGCTGCCCTGGTAGATCGTGCTGTTCGGAATTACCAGTACGTCGCTCTGCCTGACACCCGCGATTTCCGCTGTTACGTACTGGCCAATCTTGAGTGGCGCCCGCCCGACATTTTCGGGGCCAAAGGGATCTTCAATGTGTGCAATGACGTGCAGCTGCCGCGCGGTGGCATCGATGGCTCCCTCGGTACGAACAAGCTGCGCGTTCCAGGTCTCGTCGCCGATAAGGTCTGAGTGGATGGTGACGGCCGTCTTGGGCTTGCCGTCGGCATCACCAAAGCGAAAACTCTCCGGCAGATCGATAAAACTAAGATCGCGATTTCGCACCGGTAAGCGAATCTCCACAACATCGGTAGCGTATATTTCCGCAAGCTGGGTATTTGGCGAAACGACTTGCCCCACGTCGACCAGTTTTCTTAGGACCCGACCCGAAAATGGCGCAACAATTCGCGTTCGCTCGAGATCAAGGTTGGCTTTCTGCAGCGCAGATTCGGCGGAGCTGACCCTGGCTTTGGCAGCCTCAAGTTGCGGCACACGCAGAACGAGATCCGGTGCATCACCGCTATTGCCGAGGCGTTCCCAGTCTTCGCGTGCCTGGTTGGAGCGCGCCTCCGCCTCCGCCAGTGCCTGGCGCGCATCGGCAAGCGCTGCCTCCGCGATGCGAACATCCGCTTCATAGTCGCGCGGGTCGATCCGACCCAGGACATCGCCCGCTTCGAAGAAGCCACCGTCGCGAACATTCTCATTGACGGAAATAATCTGGCCACTGACCTGAGCGACCAACACGCTTCGTGTTCGTGGCTGAACCGTACCGTAACTCTGCAGCTGAACCTGGTAGTTCTGCCGTTTGACCGTGGTCGTCTCAACGACCATCTGCGGCCCGCCGAAATTCCCCCGCTGGGGTGCCTCGGGCGGGTTCATTTTGATGACAACCGCAAGCAATATCAGTCCGCCGAAAATGGCGAATGGAATTAGTTTCCTGGATTTAAGATTCATATTGCCCTAGAAGTCGGTAGAAAACTCGCCGCCCAGTGAGAGAAAAAGATTGATGCGGTTCTGCAATAGCTGATTGCGTAGCTGTACAACCGTTGCTTCGGCATCAAAAGCCTGTCGTTGTGATTCCAGGACTGTCGTATAGGTGACCAGTCCCCGCTGATATTGTTCCAGCGCAAGTGCAAGCGCGGCGCGGGAATTGGTTTCCGCGTCGAGAAAAGAGTCGTACCGCTCCTGCAATGACGTTGAGCGCGATATCGCATTCTCTACATCGGCGAACGCCCGATAGAGGAGGTCCAGGTACTGCTGTTCCGCCAGCTGCACACGCCCGCGAGCTTGCTCTTCGAGCGCTTTCAGGCGACCGGCCGCGAATACGGGCTGTGTGATGCCGGCTGCCAGTGACCAGACACGATTGTCTCTTTCAAGCAGGGTAGAGAATTCCCTGGTGGTCTGGCCATAACTGCCCACCAAAGACAGGCTGGGGAAGCGCGCTTTGTGCGCTACTGCGAGGTCCGCATCCGCCGCCAGCAAATTGAGCCAGGACTCCTGCACGTCGGCGCGACGCGTCAGAAGTTCTGATGGCATGCCGGTCGGAATCGGGGTGCTGATAACCGGCAGATCAATTTCCACTGCCATGCGACCATCAGGATAACGTGCCAGGCTGAGCTGGAGCGTTGTGACCGCTTCCGCAAAAGACTGTTGTTGCTGAGCGAAACTTGCTTCTTCGCGTTCAACCTGATTCTGCGCAAGGTAGAGATCGAGCGCATCATTCAGTCCCTGTCGATAGCCGCTGGCAACAATGTCACGACTCTCGCGGGCTATGTCGCGTCTGCGTTCCGCAACCTGCAGCAACTGCTTCGCTTCGGCAACATTGAAATAGGCGGTTGCGGTCGACGCGGCGAGATTTCTTTCTGCCGATTCGACTCTGACCCTTTGCGCCTCGAGCGCGAGCTGGGCTGACTGCTGTTGCTTGCTAAGGCGCCCCCACAGATCAATTTCCATGCGTGCGTCGGCCGCGGTACTGAAAGACTCGGGCAGCGCATTGATGCCAGCCGCAAGTTGCGAAAATCGTCGTGACGCGTTGAACGATACATTGAGGGTCGGGAAGCGATTCGCGCGCGTAATGATGACCGTCTGTTCAGCCTGGTAAAGACGCGCGCGCTCCTGGTTGATCAGGTAATTCGATTCCACCGCCTCGCCGACCAGGGCCGTAAGCGCGGCGTCACTAAAGTCGTCGAGCCAGTTCAGATCCACGGTCCCGGTGTCACCGCCGCGGGCCCAATCCACGGGAATTGCCGGGTTTTCCGTCTCCGGAGAGATCGCGGAATTGCTGCAGGCTGCGAGTACCAGCACCGCAAGCAACAATAAAATTCTATTTATCAGCGGGTTACGCATTCGAGGGGACAGCCGACCAGGATCCAGGGTGGGGAACGAGATTATCCCAAGAACCCGACGGGCAAGAAAGCGTCCTTGTCCCTTCTTTACAAACTGAAACAATTAGTTGCGTTCGTAAACCACGGTTCCACCAACGATTGTCCGGAGAATTTGAGTGTCGCGAATGGCCTCTGGAGGGACCGCAGTCAGGTCCCTGTCCAGCAACACGAAGTCGGCCAGCATGCCGGGTTTCAACGTGCCTTTTATGTCTTCCTCGAACGAGGCATAGGCTGCAACGGTAGTGTATGCATGCAACGCCTGCTCTACGGTCACTTTCTGCTCCGCGACCCAGCCGTCGGGGTTGGCGTCATCGAGAGTTCGCCGGGTTACCGCCGCGTATATGCCATCGATTGGCGTTGCCGGTGCAACGGACCAGTCGCTGCCAAACGCAACGCGCGCACCGGCGTCGATCAGGGAGCGAAATGCGTACGTTGTTCTTGCGCGCTCGGCGCCGATGACCTTTTCCGCCCAGCGACCATCGTCAATCGCGTGATAGGGCTGCATGCTCGCGACCACTTCCTGAATGGCAAATCGCTCGATGTCCTCGGGGGCAATATGCTGTGCGTGCTCCATCCTGAAGCGCCGATCGCGTTCGCCATTGGATTCGACAACGTCAAGATAGATATCCAGCAGGTCCCGGATCGCGCTGTCGCCGATCGCGTGGACCATGACCTGTAACCCCGCTGCGTCTGCGCCTGTTATCCATTCACGCAGGTCGTCGAGTTTGTTGATCAGGAATCCCTTGTCGCCAGGTGCGTCGGTAAACGGCTCAAGCATGGCGGCCGTATGTGACCCGAGTGAGCCGTCCATGAATCCCTTCAGCCCGCCAATTCGCAGCCACTCATCGCCTTTACCCCGACCGTCGATTTCATCGCGCAGACGCTCCCAGTCGCGCAGCGGTACGACCGAAAAAATGCGCGTAATCAGCGCGCCGGAATCGTGCCCGCGTCGATAAGTGGCAAGACTTTCCCAGCCCGCCATGTCGTGCACGGAGGTGACACCATTGCCAGCCACGTGCTGCATGGCGGCAGCGGCCTCGCGATCGAGTTGCGCCGCGACGGCTTCGGGAATGGCCGTTTCGACCGGCATCATCGCGTTGTCTTTGAGGATGCCCGTGGGTCGACCATCCGCATAGCGGACAATCGTGCCGCCGTCGATATCCGGCGAATCGGCATCGATCCCGGCCAGCTCCAGCGCCAGTGAATTCGCCAGGGCCATGTGGCCATCGAGCCGGTAGACCCAGACAGGATTGTCCGGTGTGAGTGCATCGATCCAGTCACGTCGCGGCAATTCTCCGCCCCACATTTCATGGTCCCAGTCTCCGTGTCTTATCCATTCGCCCGGCTCGATTGATTTGGCAAATGCACCAATACGGGCCGCGAACTCCTCGGGTGTGGCCGCGTCGCGCAGCTGCACAGATGCCAGGCCCGCACCGCTGGAAATGAAGTGCACATGGGAATCGATAAAGCCGGGCACCAGCATGCTGCCCGCCACGGAAATCACCTCCGTGTCGCTACCCGTGACCGTGTCAACGTCAGCATTCGTGCCCACGACTATGATTTGATCGCCGCGACTTGCAACCGCTTCGGCCCAGGGTTGCTCCGAGTTACCCGTCCATACGCGCGCATTTTTTATGACCAGCGATGCGTTGCCTGGCGCCTCGGTTTGGGAGCAGGCGGTCATGCTGCAGGCAGCAATCATGGCGACGAAACGGCTGGTTGTGCTTCTATTTAAAGAGGTCATACACGTAGTATACGTAACATGAAACTGGATAAAGTCCTGCGACTCGTGATCGGCCTCCTGGTTCTGCTCGTGTTTATTATCGCGATCGCCGCAATGTTGTTCGTCACGGAATCCGCACTGAACGTTTGGGATCGGCTGCTCGACGGTCCCCGCGTGATCCTTTGGGGGTATGTAACGATTATGAGCGGGCTCGTAATCGCAGCAATCTGGCTGGTCATGCGGCTGGTTGTGAAAAGGAAAATAAAAACCAGCAGCAAGCGCGATCGGCCCCTCGACAAACAGGACATAGAATCGCGCCTGCGCGATGCAGAGAATTCGGGCGTCAAAGTCGTTGCTGCTCAGGCGGAGCTTAAGGAACTCGCAGAGCGGCAGCAAAGCGGTTCCATTCACCTTTGTTTCTTTGGCGAGATAAGCACCGGCAAGAGCTCGCTGATTAAAGCGCTTATTCCTGATGCCGACGTTGCCATCAATCCTGTAGGGGGCTCGACCATCGACATTCGTCACTATCGCTGGCGTTTTGACAGTGGAACGGAGATTCTGCTGACCGACGTTCCGGGTACCGGAGGTCTGGAAGGAGAGCTTGATGAGATTGCCGTTGACGAGGCACGACGCGCTCAGCTGGTACTGTTTGTCTGTGACGGCGACCTGACGAGAAACGAGAGCCGCGCGGTCAGGTGGTTGCTCGCGCTGGAAAAGCCGCTCATTCTCGTCATGAACAAATCGGATCGCTATAACGCGTCCGAGCAGGCAGTGCTCATGGCACGCCTGCTGGACCGTATCGAGGACCTGGGCGGCGAATTCGCGCGTGATCAGGTGGTGGCTGTAAGCGCGGGCGGCGAGACAGAGGTCATTGAACGGCGCGCCGATGGTGCCGAAACAACCGTTCGACGCCAGCGACCGGCGGACATCGGCGTGCTGGTCGTTGCAATCAATCGTCTGCTGGAAGGCGGTTCGGTTAACCTGGACTTAAAGCGTGATCGCGCGGTGTTTCGACTGGCCGCTGAGAAGCTTGCGGAAGCGGAAGGTGAGTATCGGACCGTCCGCGCCGAGCAGATCATTCGCAGTGCGACGCGTCGTGCTGTTGTCGGCGCGCTCGCGGCAGTTAGCCCGGGAACAGACGTCATAATCCAGGGCTATATTGGCACGCTAATGACGCGCGAGCTTTGCACCCTTTTCGGTGCGGCACCCCGTGATCTCGATATTGAAGAGTTTCTTAACCTGAGCCAGAGCAGGGTGGGTAAGGCATTGCCGCTCAGTCTTGCCGTTGCCGGCAACGCGCTTAAAGCATTTCCCGGCGTTGGTACAGTCGCCGGTGGCGTCGTGCATGCGGTAGCCTACGGACTTATATTTGATGCGCTCGGTCGAAGCCTGTTGTTGACCTTGCGCGAGCATGGCGAGCTCAATCCGGCAACTGCCGCGCAGGCTTTCGAGGAAGGAATCAGTGAGCATATTGAAGCGGGTGTTCGACAGGTTGCCAGGATGGCCGTGGACCCCGAAAAAGAGTCAGACTGACCCAATCCCCGACGGCGGATCCTCTCATCTTGACCTTGCCCGCGAAAGCCTGCGCGAACTAATCGAGGATTCCCGACTTCCGGAGGGCGTGCGCGAGTCACTCGCGCATGACTATGACGCTGTACAGGTGATGCTGGATAAGTTGCAGCATGGCCACCTGCACATTGCGGTTTTCGGCCGCGTCAGTACCGGCAAGTCATCGCTACTCAATGCATTGATAGGGGAGCAGCGCTTCGCAGTCAGTCCTCTGCATGGTGAAACCAAAAGATCATCAGTCGAAGCCTGGTCCGAAGTGGAGGCTGCCGGTGTTTTCCTGATCGATACACCAGGTCTTGATGAGGCCGGCGGTGAGGCGCGCGAAGAAATGGCAATAGAGGTCGCGCATCGTTCCGATCTTGTGATTTTCGTGGTCGATGGCGACATCACTGACACGGAACTGGGCGCACTGCGCACGTTGCTGCAGCAGGGCCGCCCTGTTGTCGTCGCACTGAACAAATCCGATTTATACACAGAGACCGAGCTCGCCGCCTTGCTGGAAACGGTGCGCCTCAAAACAGATGGCCTGGTTCAGGAAAACGATGTGCTGGCTGTCGCTGCGCAGCCACGTGCGCAACAGATCATTGAAGTCGACGAAAATGGCAATGAATCATCATCGGCGCGAGAACGAGAACCCAACATAGAGGCTCTGCGTGAGCGACTCTGGGAAATATTTGAAAACGAGGGCAAGACCCTGGCCGCGCTGAATGCGAGCCTGTTCGCGGCGGACTTAAGTGACCGGGTTGGGCAACGCATTCTGCACGCGCGCAGGGAGATCGGTGACAAACTGGTGCGCACCTACTGTGTTGGCAAGGGCATCGCCGTGGCGTTCAATCCCGTCCCGGTGGCAGATTTGTTTGCGGCGGCATTCATCGACGTCGGCATGGTGGTGCATCTGTCAAAGGTCTACGACCTGCCGATCAGTCGGCGGGAAGCCGGTTCACTGGTAAGCGTAATTGCCGCCGAGTCCGCGGCGTTGATGGGCACCGTCTGGGCGCTGCATTTCGTGTCGAGCGCACTGAAAGTCGGCACCGCCGGTCTGTCGACGATCGTGACGGCCGGCGCACAGGGAGCGATTGCCTATTACAGCACCTACGTCGTCGGCCAGATCGCGGCGGAGTACCTGTCGAAAGGCAAGTCCTGGGGCGAGGGCGGTCCAAAGCAGGTCGTCAATGAAATACTCGACAGTCTCGATCGGGATACCGTGCTGCGTGAGGCGAGAAAGGAGATCCAGGCTCGCCTGGGAACCGGCTGAGGCCCGGCCGCTACCGGCATGGATCGCGGCGCCTGCTTGCACCCCATTGTCAAACCAGATCAAATCGTGAGCCAACTGCGCTAAAATAAATCGCTCTATTTATCGCAACCGTTTTTTTAGGAAAGCTGCTATGCGCCGGATTATTCGTGAATTCACAATTATTACAGCGCTGTTGTTAGGCATCGGCCCTGCATTCGGCGCAGATTCAGCAAAAGTATTCATGTATGTGACCGAGGGCTCTCGCGATCTGGAGTTGATGCTGACGGAAGAGGTTGGCGTGATGCAGCAAATGCTCGAGGCGGCGGGCTATTCTGTCGATATTGCCACGCGTGATAACCAGACCATGACCGCGGCGACGACCACCCTGACGCCGACAATCAACCTGGCCGACGTCGATATCGACAATTACGCTGGCGTCATTCTTCCCTGTATGGCCCCGGCGGCAGAAACAGAGCCTCCTCCGCAAAAGCTCGCGGAAATTCTGGAAGTCGCAATCGCCCAGCAAAAACCAATCGCCGCTTCCCGGGCAGCGGTTGTGCCGCTCGCGCAGGCCGGCGGTGTGGCAGGCAGGCAATACACGTTTGCCAGCCCCGTGGATATTTCAAAGCGACCCGAGTTTGCCGGAGGGACATTTCGCGGCATTGGTGTGATACGTGATGGCAACGTCTCAACCGCAGGTATTTGTCCGCTATCAGCTAGATCGTTGGGTGAGGAGGACGGTACCGTCGAACTCACACGAAACTTTATCGATAGCCTGGCCGACTCAGGCTAGAAAACCAGGCTGACTTTGCAGAAAGTCAGCTACGCCCTTTCGATCACGTCGCCACGACAACGCCTCGCGGGAGGATGTTCGACGCCAGTACCGCCGGAAAACCGGATATTGTTCTTTGCTTCACTTCACGACAGATCGCTGCGGCGACGCCAGATTATGTGAATATCCGATAATTGCTGAGCTGCTACAATAAAAACAAAAGAGCATAAAAAATGCCATGCAGTCCTTCGGTCACAACTAAAATTTTACCGCTGCTTTTTGTGATGGCAGCGCAGCAGGCGATGTCTGGGGAAACCGGCGATTCGACCATCCCGGTAACCGGCGGAGATGCCAGCTATTCCGCCACTGCCGCAATTTTGACGTCGTCAGATCCAGTCGTTGAAAACGAGATATACCGGCTTCTCGAGCTGTATGAAGATGCGCGAACGGCCGGCATGCTCGACGAAGCGGACATGCTGGCCAAACAGGTCGTCGAGCTTTCCATAAAGTCATACGGACGTGACAGCCGGGGTACCGCAAGAGCGCTCACGAATCTCGCGACCCTGCAGTCCGAAAACGCAGAGTATATTGCCGCCATACAAAACCTGTCTGCGGCGATCGACATCGTGGAAAGAGTGGAAAACGGCTTGAGCATGAGCTTGCTTTATCCGCTGAACGAGATGGGACGATTGCAGTTGCAGGCCGGGCAGACTGACCTCGCCCAAAAAACCTGGACGCGGGCGATACATATAAGCCATGTCAATCTTGGCCCGCATAATTTCGAGCAGGTAGAAACATTACAGGCAATAGAAGGGCTGCTGGTCGCCAATGGGAAAAACAGGAAAGCGAGAAAGCTGCGCCGGCGAATCAGCGAATTACTGTCCCGCGAACCTGTACCGATCAAAGAATATGCCTTGCAGGCCGGTTACGAGTAGGACCCACTTTGCATTGATATTTTGCCCCCACGGTCTTCCTGCCAAAGCAATTCAACGGCCAGGATTCTATCCATCTTCTCACCCTGCCATTTCGTCACGCACGTGTGCGCGTGAATGTGGCGATCTTCGAGCATTTTGCCGAATTGATGCACAGGGTTTGCGAAATTTTTCTGTGGCTCATGTGCTGCATCGCCAAGCTGCTTGCCCAGTGGGTTCCTGAAAACGACTTCGCCAGCTGATTCTCGCGCGCAACCGAAACCGCCTTCGTGAACCAGCCGATGATGGCGTCGGCACAACAACACCAGGTTTTCCATACTGGTTTCTCCACCCTCAGCCCAATGCCTGATGTGGTGTCCGTCAATAAAACTGGTGTGTGTACAGCCCGGAAATCGGCATCCGTTGTCTCTTGCCCGCAAGGCACGCCGCATTGGCGGAGGAATGACCCTCGATTTGCGTCCAATTGCCAGTGGCGCGCCGTGCGCGTCTTCGACGAGCCGAATTACGGATGTATCGCAGCACAGCCGCCGCGCTGTTTCCGCGGAAACGTGCGGACCCTCGTCGATGTGGCAGGTTTCGTTCTGCGGAGTTTCCGCGGAAACGTCCGGGGCCAGTGTTTCCGCGGAAACGTGCACCATGACCTGGTAACGATCAGCGGATGAAGAGGGCCGGTCGCCGCTCTCCAGATAACTTGCAGAGATCCTTGCCAGCGCATCCGCCCGACGAGTCGCGAAGGTCGGACGTGATTCGACAGGCGTTTCCGCGGAAATGCTTTGCTCGTCGTCTGCCAGAGCGACGGCTTTGTCCAGTGCTTTGATCAACATCGCTCCCACCTCCGCAGGCAGGCGCCCGTTGAATTTAAGGGAACCATCATCGTCATAGTGATAATCGAATGATCGGGAGCGGAACTGCCGGTTTGCACTCTCGACATCATTCAATTGTTTCGCGCGTCGATAGCCGCGCACCACAGTTTCGACATGGTATGCCGTGCCATGCCGGGCAATATGCATAAGAAAATCTTCGTTTTCGGGCGTAGCCACACGGGTCATCGCACGGGCCTTCGAATAGCTGATTGCGCCATTCGAAAACGCGTCGCTGATCTTTGGCAGTGCGGCGAGCGCGTTCGCGACGCGAACTTTCTCTCCTGCTGCATTCATGCCGATGCCACATTTCCAATTGAGCCAATGCGCGCAGGAGCAGGCGCCGTCAAGTTCCCACAGCTTCTGCTGATCAAATTCGCGAATCAGGACCAGCAGTTCACAGGTCGCTGCCGTGATAAAGCCGAACAGCTCCGTAATCTGATTACCCAGCGCTGCGGAACGTCGATAGGAGGCATGCAGGCGAGGTGCATTTCCAGTCATGATGTGAATCTCAATTAGCTGTTGTTATATACAGTACTATATTCTTATCTATATGATTAATAAAGTTAATTTCTGTATGATTCCGTGCAAATGAAAGCGTCCACCGAGAATCGAAATGAGCGAATATGGGCGACCATTCGCGACATTCCAGAAGGCTTTGTGGCGAGTTACGGACAGATTGCGGAAATTGCCGGCATTCCGCGCGGTGCGCGCCAGGTCGGGTATGCCTTAAGGCACCTGCCGCAGGGGAGTAAAGTACCCTGGTATCGGGTTATCCAGGCGTCGGGCAACATCGCGTTTGCGCCAGGCAGCGATGCATTCAAAGAACAGAGCAAACGACTGAAGAGAGAAGGTGTGGCTATTCGGAGTGGGCGCATAGACATGAAAAAGTACCGCTGGCAGCCGGACCTCGACGAGCTGCTATGGAAGCCAACTGCCGCGTGGGATGATGAATAAATGAAACAGAAACTGCGGTCGCTGCGTTTCGCCTGGCTGCATGAGCCTCGATTCAACAGCATCAGGCGCAGCAGTTCCGAGTTGTTCCGCAAACTAACGTTTAAGAAACACGTTGTGTCAGTTTTTCTGCAGCTCGATGATCCGTACTCCTATTTGCTGAGCCACTATCTGCAGTACGTCAGGCAACGTTACGTGGCTGTCGAATTCAGGTTTTATCTTTGCCAGGCGCTGCGCGGCGAATACATGCCGGAGCCCGCAATGCTGGCAGAACATGCACTGCAGGATTGCCAGCTGTTGGCACAGGAATTCGGCGTGCCATTCCTGGATAAGGGTGACACGCCGGTGGTTGAGTATCGCCTGCCACTCCTGGAATTTCTGGCGGCCGAGCAAAACGAAGACGACTTCGCGGACACCCTGACGAGCGCGCTTTCCTGCTACTGGCGCGGTGACGTGGAAGGTGCTGCACGATTGATGGGACGCACCTATGGGGAAAGTGCCGAGACGAGTGTCCTTATCGGCAAGAACCAGTTGCTGCTGCGCAAGATGGGCCACTACAACTGTGCCACGATGTACTACGCGGGCGAGTGGTACTGGGGTGTGGATCGCATGCACTACCTGCTCGACCGCCTGGATGCGCTGGGATTGAACCGTTTTGACGAGCCGGTTCCGGAGCTCGCATCGCTTGAACGGGCCATGCAGTTGAACCTGCCCGCAACGATACCGGCGCGTGCCGAAGCGCTGCCTGCGCTTGAGCTGTTCCATTCTTTCCGCAGCCCTTACTCCTACCTGGCGTTGCAGAGTGCGTTTGATATCGCTGATGCCTTTGGTCTGAAGCTTGAAGTACGTCCGCTTTTGCCGGGGCAGGGGCAACGTGTGTCTGTTCCGCAGGCAAAATTACGCTACTTCATCAGCGACGCTGCCAGAGAGGCGCATTTGCGTAAGGTCGAGTTTGGCAGGATTGCAGATTTTACCCGGTTGCAGGCTGAACGGCTCGTTGCCGCCTACTACTATGCAAAAGATCAAGGTCGCGAACGTGATTTTCTGCTCGAGGTCGGCAAGGCTATATTTGCAGAGGCATGCATGGCGTCGAGTGACGAAGGCATGCAGATCGTTGCGGAACATGCGGGTTTGTTTTGGCCGGAACTTCAGGAAGCGATGCGACGTGAAGGGTGGCGCAATGAAGTGGATACCAATCATCAGCTGCTGGCTGAGACCGGTCTTTGGGGCGTGCCCGTGTTCAGGCTGGGCGAGCAGGTATTCTGGGGACAGGACCGCGCCTGGTTAGTCGCGCGCAAGATTGAGGACCTGTGTCATGGCGGTGAAGGAATAATGATATGACCATGCCAACTGTCATTTTTTCCCATGGACAGGAAAGTGGACCATGGGGAACGAAAATTCGAGCGATGGCGGATGCCGTTAGAGCATTGGGTTGCGATGCCGACAGTATCGATTATCAGGGTATTAGAGATCCGATGGACCGCGTCAGCAAGCTTCTGGATGCGTGCAGCGGAATCGAGGATCGACTGATCCTGGTTGGCTCGAGTATGGGCGGCTTTGTGGCGACGGCGGCAGCCGCTGAACTTGATATTGCGGGCCTGTTCGTTCTAGCGCCGGCGTTCTACATGCCCGGGTTCGATGCAGCGACGCCCACTGCCCCTGCCGTGCCGGTCTTTATTGTGCATGGCTGGCACGACGACATTGTGCCGGTCGAGAACAGCATTCGTTATGCTGGAAATTGCGCTGCCACATTGCATATTGTTGACGGAGATCACCGTCTGACCAATAACATTGATGATATCAATGACTGCCTGGTCCGGTTCATTGACCGGCTATCCTGATTTCATGGAGCGACCCAATGAAGACTCTGCTGTCACTAATAGCGTTGCTGGCGCTGCTTGGTTGTACTTCCGACGAAAAGGAAGAAGTTAGCAGTACCGTCGGCAAACAAATTGCCGACGACTACAACGCGTCAATGGATAAGGCACGTAACGTCGAAAACGAGCTGCTTGAACAAAAAAGGAACATCGATGATGCCTTGCAGGAAGCTGAGAACACGTTACAAACGCCCTAAACGGCGTACTTCTCAATGTAGGCAGCAAGGCCGATCAACCCTGGCTCCGGGGCTGTAATGACCCAGGTTGGTATTGCCTGCATGTAATCGCTATATCGATTCTTGGCCTCAAATCGCGATCTGAACCCCGAGGCCCGAATTTCGTCGATGCAGGCCGGCACAATGCCACCGGCAATATAAACACCGCCGTAGGCACCGGTGATCAGTGCCAGTTCTGCGGCGGCTGATCCCAGGAAGCGGAAGAACTGCTCCAGCGTGGCAGCACAGTACTGGTCGCCTGAATTTAGCGTAATTTCTTCCGAAGCGGCGACATCGATGCCGTGCATGATGCGATGCAGTGTAAGCAGGCCTGGGCCTGACAGAATTCTTTCAGCAGAACAGTGCCCGAAGCGCTCACGAAACGCGCCGACAATCCTGTCTTCGGCTGCGTCACGACCGGCGACCGTGATATGGCCACCTTCGCCGAACATCGCCGCTGTATTCGTTTCAGTTCTGATCCACGCAGCCATGCCGAGGCCACTTCCTGGTCCGAGGACAGCGATCGTGCCACTACGGTATGCGGTCGCCTGACCAATCTGCGCCCGATCTTCATCTTGCAACGCGGGCAGGGCGCAGGCGACTGCGTGAAAGTCGTTAATTATCTTGACCTGCTCAAGCCTGAATCGGGCGCGAATCTCAGCACCACTAAATGCCCAGTCCCGATTCACCATGCGGATATCGTCGCTGTCCACGGCGGCTGCAACCGCCAGGGCACAGTTCGCCGGTGCAGCTTTGATGTCGCCAAAATACGCGCTCAGCAAACCCATGAGGTCCGAATAATTGTCGTTTCTGAAAATTCGCACATCACGAGTTGCCTTGTCGTGCGGGAAATAGATTCCGCAGCGACTGGATGTTGCACCGATGTCAGCGATCAGCCACGAATCTTGCGCGTCAGTGGTAGCCATAGCGCCCGCAGCATTACCGAGCACCCCGGAAAAAGCAATGGTTTGCGACGCTGCGGAAACGGGTAGTATTGGCACCCAATGAGTGTGACACAGCATCTTTTGCGTCCATGGTATTGGCTTGCGGGCAAGATATTTGGCGTCTGGGCCCGTCCGGTCGTACAGCCCGACGCTCCCGCTGAGTTACTGGCAGGTACCACTGCCCCGGTCTGTTACGTGCTGGAGACGGGCGGGCTTGCCGACACACTCACGCTCGAGCGAATCTGCCAACAGCACAAACTTCCAAGGCCGACCGAGTCCATTGAGTATTGTGGTATTTCAGAACGCCGGATAATTGTCTTGAAGAGTACGCAGGGCTTCATTTTGCGCCGCCTTGGGCCGCAGGGCTCGGAGCGTCTGAAACGCCTGATCGATGCCAGTATCGAAGCAGGCGGTAAGGAACTGCTGCTGGTTCCGGTTGGAATTTACTGGGGTCGCTCACCGAAAAAAGACCATTCCTGGCTGACAGTGCTCTTTTCCGAACATTGGGATGTTGCCGGGCGAACGCGCAAATTCTTTACGACCCTCTTCCAGGGACGGAATACTTTGTTGCGTTTTAGTGAACCGCTGCCGCTGAGCACAATTGTGCACAACGGCCAAGTTTCCGAAATGGCATATCGAAAAGTATCGAGAATCCTGCGCGTACATTTCAGGCAGCGACGCGTTGCGACCGTCGGTCCCGATCTGTCGCATCGTCGCACCCTGTTAAGTGCGGTTGTAGATGATCCCAGCGTGCGCGCTGTCATCGACGCCGAAGCGGATGGCGATCGTGTCAAGCTGGAACGGGCTACCCAAAAGGCCCGCAGCCAGGCGCAGGAAATTGCCGCGCATATTTCTTACCCGACGGTGCGGGTGGTGGAGCGTTTTCTGGGCTGGGTGTGGAATCGAATCTACGACGGCCTCGAAGTGCAGCATGTCGAGACCCTGCACGAAGTCGCAAGGGATAACGAAATCGTTTACGTGCCCTGCCACCGCAGTCACGTCGATTATTTGTTGCTGAGTTACATTGTCTATCACGAAGGCTTGAGCCTGCCGCATGTAGCCGCCGGGGTGAACCTGAACATCCCCGTCGTTGGCGGCATTCTGCGCCGCGGCGGCGCGTTTTATCTCAGGCGCAGTTTTAAAGGAAACAGGCTTTATACCGCCGTCTTCAATTCCTATATGCGCCAGATTCTGGCACGCGGTCATGCCGTCGAGTATTTCGTTGAGGGTGGCAGAAGTCGCACCGGCAGATTGCTGGCACCGAAAGCCGGCATGCTGGCCATGACCGTCCGTGCGTACGTTCGCAACCCCCGTATTCCTGTCGTGTTCGTGCCGGTCTATTTCGGCTACGAGAGACTGATCGAGGGGAACTCTTTCATCTCGGAGATGGGAGGCGCCAAAAAACAAAAGGAGTCGCTGCTAGGTCTGTTCCGCTCAATAAAGGCATTGCGCGAGCACTTCGGTAAAGTTTACGTCAATATTGGTCGTCCGATTCGGCTCAATGACATACTCGATCAGCACAGGCCCGGCTGGCGTGAATTCGAACTGGCGGCGGGAGAAAGGCCCGCGTGGATCGGCGCGATAATCGATGACCTCGGCGGCCGGATCATGGGTGAGATCAACTCGGCGGCAGCGGTAACGCCAATCAGCCTGCTGGCCTACACGCTCTTGTCGACGCCAAAACAAAGTATGGGCGACAAGGAACTTCGTGCCCAAATAAACCTTTCCAACAGGCTCCTGCGCCGCTTCCGGTATTCGGACCAGGTGACCATTCCAGACTGGTCGGCTGACGAAATTATCGATCATGGTGAAAAACTGAAAGTCATCTCGCGCACCGCACACCCGCTCGGCGACGTTGTCAGCATGAGCGAGCGCGATGCGGTGCTGATGACCTACTTTCGCAACAATATTCAGCACCTGTTCGCTGTGCCGGCCTCGATCGCCTGTTGCTTTATCCAGGGGCGGCGCCTCGAGCACAGCGAACTGCAAAGATTGGTTGGCATGATCTATCCGTTCATGCGCAAGGAACTGCACCTGCAATGGCCGGAAGAAGACATTGGTGCCGTGACGACTGCGGCTATCGACGCCTTGATCGATGAGGAAATTCTCATTCGAGACGGAGATTTTCTTGTACGGCCGCCAACCGGTTCCGCGCCCGCGTTCCAACTGATGATGCTAGGTCAGTCCATGGTGCCAATGTTGCAGCGTTTCTACCTCGTTATTGCGCTGCTGGTCAGGAATGAATCCGGCACCCTGTCGCGAGCAAAGCTCGAAGGTCTGTGCCAGAAGAGTGCGCAGCGGCTGGCCATGATTTATGGCCTGGCATCGCCCGATTTCTTTGACAAAGCGCTGTTCCAGGATTTCATCCGAGCGCTGCGGGAACGAGACGTCGTGCGTCGCAATGACGCCGGCTTTCTTGAGTTTGGCAGCGAGATTAATCGCATCGGCGAAGATGCCCGGCTGGTGCTCGGCGAGGAGATTCGTCACAGTATTCTGTCACTGACTTTTTCCGGTCCGGGGTTCGAGCGACTGTGAACGTCGTATCTTTCTACCGCTTTGCGAATGTTGCTGATCCGGACAGCTTGCGCGGCCGACTGCAGGTCCTGTGCGACCGGGAAAAACTGCTGGGTACAATCCTGCTCGCGCGGGAAGGGGTGAACGGCACGCTGGCCGGTTCCGCGAACGCGATACAGAAAATATTCGGCTGGCTGGAAGAGTCGCTGGCGTTGTCGAATCCTATCGAGAGCCGCTGGACTGAGGCGGACGCAGCGCCATTTCGGCGCATGCGGGTGAAGGTAAAGCGTGAAATCGTGACGCTCGGCCGACCCGATATCAGGCCGGATCAACTTACCGGCAAACACGTGGGCGTCGAAGAATGGAATGCACTGATTGCTGATCCGGAGACGCTCGTCATTGATACGCGCAACCAGTATGAGTTCGAGGTTGGCACATTTGATAATGCGGTTGACCCGGAGACTGGCAGCTTCAGGGAGTTTCCGCAGTACGCCAGTCGACTCGCAAAAACTGAGACAAGCCGCAAGGTTGCCATGTTTTGCACGGGCGGCATTCGCTGTGAGAAGGCGAGTGCACTGATGCTGGAACTGGGGTTCAAAGATGTATTTCAACTGCAGGGCGGCATTCTTAAATACCTGGAAGACGTCGATGACGATAAAAGTCTCTGGCAGGGAGAATGTTTCGTTTTTGATACCCGGGTTGCCGTCGATCGTGATCGCGCAGAAGGCGGCTATGTGCAGTGTCACGCCTGTCGCAGACCGCTGGGTTCAGAGGATATTGCGTCCAGCGACTATTCAGAGGGCGTGTCCTGTCCGAAATGCATAGGAACGCTAGAGAAAGATCGCGCCAGGCGACTCGAGGAACGTCGCAAACAGGTCAAACTTGCGCAGGAACGTGGTGAGGATCACATAGGCGCGACGCTGGACTAAGTTACCTTTTGGCCTGCAGCCAAGCGTTATCTTTCGCTTAGGCAGAACAATCAAATTCAACGTCACCCGCCTCCGGGTGCTACTCCTGCCGCCTGCTATACTCAATTCGTACAATCTTGAGCTTTCCCAAGTTAACTGACTGAGGATGGTGATGACATGAAAAGAGTAATGTTGACAGGATTGATCGTAACCCTCGCCGCCGGATCCAGTGCGGTACTTGCCCAGGACGGTGACGCGCAAGCAGGATTTGCCTATGTCACCTATTTCGAATGCAACGCGGGTAGGGAATTTCGCGCTGATGAAATTATCGAGCGTAGTTACCGACCACACTATGACGCAGCAGTAGAAGCCGGGGAGATAGCCCAGTGGAGCTGGATGTCACACTTCGTCGGCGGAAAATGGCGCCGTGCACTCGTGCTGGCCGCACCGGACATGGACAGTCTGTTAGCAAGCGCAGGCGCGCTCGGTGAGGTTATTGAGGAAGCGACACCCGAGGCCGGTCGCGTATTCACGGAAATATGCCCGATCCACGAAGACTACGTCTGGGAGACCGTACCCGGAGTGGGTGGAACGTCTGTCGGAGCAGAGCGCGGTGTCGCAGGACTTTCCATCTACATGGACTGCGATATGAACCGCGAGGAGCGACTCGACGAGCTGATGGGAGGCCCTATCGGGGCGGTCTACGATGCCCACGTTGCGGATGGTGAACTGTTCTCCTGGACCTGGCTGGCCCACACCGTTGGCGGAAAGTATCGTCGGCTGTTGAGCCTGACGGCAAACGACCATAGTTCGATGATGCGCGCGCGTGCTGCGATCATTGCAGATCTGAGCACAGGCCGACTGAATCGATCCTATACGCAGATGAATGATATTTGCCCGGACCACGACGACTACATGTGGGACATTAAGATAGCGACGCCCTGATTCAGGACAACGTTAGTCGGACAGCGTTAATGACCGCAGGGTGAAGCGACCGATGTTATTCGTAAAGTGGTCGCACGCCCCGTGCATTGTTTGCTGTTGCTAGTCCCAGTTGCGGGAGCGGCTGCGTATAAGGCACGCCGCTGAAACAGCCTGTCACGGTTTAAAACCAGAATCTGGCTCCTGCGACAAGTGACACATAGTCTTCCCGGCCACTCGTTTGGGTCCAGCTGACTCCGATGTAAGGTGCGATTTCGCGCTTGATTTCGTACCGAACACGCAGATCCAAAGCAGATGACTTTGATTCGCTATCGAGTTCGATACGAGGTTGAAGAATCAGACGTTGCGTGAGCAGTAAATCGTATTCAACTTCGAGTCGGGCTGTCAGGTCGCCATCGTCGCTGACGAAAGCCGCCAGGTCGATCTCGAACCATTGCGGCGCAAGGCCCTGTAGTCCGATTACCGCGTAGTTCTCCGCGGGTCGCGGCTCCAGGCTATGGCGCAGCCCCAGCTGCAGGTCCCAGAAAGGCGATATTGCCCTGCTGTAAAGCAACTGGAATTCGGCGTCATCGCCGTCAACCTCGCCCTCCGTCTTCCACCAGAATTTATGCAGATCAGCACCAATCCAGCCCTGCATGTCCCAAATCCAATCCTCTTCATGCTCCTGATATTCAAACCGGTCCAGTTGCACGAATGAAAAAATGGTTGTGTCGTCCGCTGCACCCGGGGCGGCATAGACGATTGCGTTCACGAGCAAAATACAGCGGCTGAGCGTTTTCATGAAATCTCTCCGTCGGCTTCGCGTACGGCAACTTCACGCATCATCCCGGCTGCCATGTGATAAATCATATGGCAGTGAAACGCCCAGCGTCCGACTGCATCGGCCGTCAGGTTGACAGAAAGACGTTCAGCCGGCTTGACCACGACGGTATGTTTTCGCGGATTACGTTTGCCGTTCCCATTGTCCAGTTCCACGAACATGCCGTGTAAGTGAATAGGATGGGACATCATCGTGTCATTGACGAGCACGAGCTTTATTCGCTCGCCGTATTGCATTTGAATCGGTCCGGTTACTTCCGAATATTTGATGCCATCGAATGACCACATGTATCGATGCATGTTTCCCGTAAGATGCAGCTCGATTATTCGCCCCGGTTCTCGCTGATCGCCAATCTCGCCAATATTCCTGAGATCAGCATAGGTCAGCACGCGGTGAGGAACATTGGACAATCCGATGCCCGGCTCGGCAAGGCGGTCTGCAGGACTGGACGTAAGATTTGCAACGCCTGCCCCACGCCTGTGCTTGTGTTCGGCCGGTTGCATCGAGTTCATGTTGTGATGGGACATATTGGCATGCTCCATCGCCATAGGACCATCGTGCATGCCCATATCTGCCATGGTCAGCAACGGTCGCTCACGCAATTCAGGCACTTCGGCTACTAAGCCAGCCTCGGATGTCAGCGTGCCCCTGGCGAAGCCGCTTCTATCCATGGATTCGGCGAACAGCGTGTACGCCATATTTAATTCCGGCTGAACAATCACATCGTAAGTCTCGGCAACGCCGATTTGCAGTTCGTCAACGGTGACAGGTTCGACATTCTGACCGTCGGCCTGAACCACCGACATCGACAACCCCGGGATGCGGAAATTGAAAAACGTCATGGCCGAACCGTTAATAATTCGTAATCGAGCTCTCTGGCCTGGTTCGAATACGCCGGTCCAGTTTGCAGCCGGATCGCTGCCATTCATAAGATAGGTGTAGGAGGTGCCCGTTACGTCAGCGATGTCTGAGGCCGCCATGCGCATGTTGCCCCACATGCGACGGTCGGCCAGCGTTTCCCGCCGGCCCTTCGTGGTCATGTCCGCAAAAAAATCCGCAACCGTTCGTTGCTGGCGATTGTAGTAATCGTCCATCTTCTTGAGCTTTGCGTACATTCGTTGCGGATCTTCAAACGTCCAGTCGGACAGCATCACGACGAACTCGATGTCGTAGTCGACCGGGTCGCCGTCAGCCGGATCAATAATAATCGGGCCATACACGCCCGTTTGTTCCTGGAAACCCGAATGACTGTGATACCAGTAGGTACCACTTTGGACGACGTCAAACTCGTATCTGAAACGGGAGCCGGCCCGTATCCCGGGAAAGCTTATGCCCGGCACACCATCCATATCACTGGGCAGAATCAGCCCGTGCCAGTGAATTGACGAGTCTTCGTCGAGATCATTGGTTACGTCCAATGTCACTCTTTGACCTTCCGTCATTCTGAGCAACGGTCCTGGCACGGTTCCATTGATAGCGGTCGCCAGCGCTTTTCTGCCACCGATGACAACCGGCGTTTCGCCAATGGTTAGATTGAACTGACTGGCTCCGTCCTCTGAACCTGCAGCGCCAAATGCTGATGTCCACGCCGGCACCGGCAACAAACTGCTCAGTCCAGCCGCGCCGGCCGACTGTACGAAGCGTCGACGCGTCAAACACGCATATTTCTTCACGATTAATCCTTACTGCTTGATTAGTGCAATTCCGCCAGCGGTCGGCGGAATACAGGGGCGCAACTTTGCGTTGCAGTTGAAGTGAACCTAATCAAGCATCCGGTCAAAGAAAGTGACCGGCGTTCTCAACCTGTAAAGTCTGTACTGTAAACGAGGGGGCGGCCTGGTGTGGGTAGTCTCTGGCGGCCAGGGTAGCGCGAGTGGTCCGGATTCTTTTGGGTCAGATTCGAGGTCGTCCGAAAACGACCTGAATTTAGCGGTCAGAACACTCCCGGAGTCGTGTTCCACAGCGTTGAATTCGACGCACTTGTCGCAGCAATCGTCATCGCCCTGCGAGCTTGCAACAGCTGCGCCATGCTCACCGTGCTGCATATCGCTGTGCGACTTAACCGGATCGTTCGCTGCAGCGCTGCCTGATCCCGGGCAAGCGCAGGCGATGCCGCTGACGCCGAATATCAGGATGATTGATTGAAGTATAAACCTGCGCATTGTCGTATTAGGCGTCCATATCCGGGATCAGTTCACTCTCGAGCTGCGAAATCATGTCCTTTAGCACCAGTCGCTTTTTCTTCAGCCTGCGGAGCCGCAGCTGATCGATGATCGGATCGTGCGACAGAGTATCGATGAGGTAATCGAGGTCGCGGTGACTGACGCGCAGTTCTCTAAGCCGCTCGAACTGCTTAAAAGACTCTGTGTCTATTTTGTCGGTCATCGATTCGACGTTCCGCCCGTCATTTGCTCAGCAACTGTATGATTCTAACGCAACTTGGCCTCGAATCAGGATTGACCGGCCAGACCGGCCAGCCAGTCGTTGTCCCGCGGGCCGTGAACCAGGAAGAACGGATTCAGTATGTCCGCCTTGGCGTTGTAGGCGAGCGGTTTCCCGTTTAGCTCAACGACCGCGCCGCCGGCCTGCTCAACGACCGCCTGCGCCGCCGCGGTGTCCCATTCAGAGGTCGGCCCAAGGCGGGGATAAACATCTGCTTTTCCTTCAGCGACGACACAAAACTTGAGAGAACTGCCCATTGGCAGCATTTCGAAATCTCCCAGCGCGTCCAGGTAATCGTCCAGGCTCGCGCCACGATGCGAGCGGCTGCCGACCACCCTGATAGGCGACGCACTGGCGGCCGCGACCTGTATGGGCTCGGGCTCGCCCGCAGCGACAATGACGGTTGATCCTGCGCCCTCACAGCCGGTGTAGGTCCTGTTTTGCACGGGCACATGCACGATCCCGACTACCGGCCGGTGATGGTCGATCAGGGCGATGTTGACCGTGAACTCGCCATTACGCTTGACGAATTCCTTGGTGCCGTCCAGAGGGTCGATCAGCCAATAGCGATCCCATTGACTGCGCTCCGCGAATGTCGGCAGCCCCGATTCTTCCGAAATCACCGGAATGTCCGGCGTGAGGGAGCGCAATCCTGAGTCAATCACACGATGCGAGGCCATATCCGCCTGCGTCAATGGTGAATCGTCGTCCTTCGCTTGAACATCGAAATCGGTGGCGTAAACTTCAAGAATTGCGTCGCCGGCCTGACGTGCGAGCGCAACCAGCGGTTTAACAAATTCTGTAAGGTTCATTCAGCTTCCCTCAGGCGGGCTGTTTGGGCGCGCAGTATAAAACATTGTGACGATTATGAAGCCCGAAAGCCTCGACGCACTCCTCGATTCCTGCGACACGCTGATGCTCGACATGGACGGCACGTTGCTCGACCTGGCCTATGACAATTACATGTGGCTCGAGCACATTCCCGCCGAATATGCGCGTCAAAATGACCTGAGCGAAAGCGAAGCAAGAGACCGCTTGTACGCCATCATGAAGCGAATCGAGGGCAAGTTGTCCTGGTACTGCCTCGAGCACTGGAGTGACGTGCTGGAGCTGGATATCGCCGCATTGCATCGCGCGGAAAACGACCGCATCGGATTTCTTCCCGGCGCCCGCGATTTTCTTGAAACCGTTTCTGCGCATCATGTCCGCCTGCTCATGGTAACGAATTCTCATCAGCACACGCTTGATATCAAGACAGACGTTACCGGCATCACGGAATTCTTCGACGACATCTATACGTCGCACGCACTCGGTCATGCCAAGGAAGACCAACCATTCTGGCACGCGTTGCAGGAAGCCGAGGGTTTTGATTGCGCCAAGACCGTGTTTGTCGACGACAATGCGACGGTATTACAGAGCGCCAGGGACTATGGCGTTGGCACGCTTCTGCATATCACGAAACCAGATACGCGCCGGCCTGAGCGCGATCACAACAGTTTTGTTGGCATCACTGGTGTAGCGGAGCTGCTCAACTAGCGTCTCGTTGGCCGCCTGCCGCCGCCGGACTTGCGGCCACCGCCGCCACCCGACTTGCGTCCTCCCCCACTACCGCCGCGGGGCTTGCGCGGTCTGTAGGGTGGCTTTATTAATTCCGGAAGATCTTCCGGCTTATAGCTCGCCACCGGAATCTTGTGACCGATGTAGTCTTCAATCTCGGGTAATGACATCGCATAGGACTCACAGCCGAAACTGATTGCGTCACCCGCGGCGCCGGCGCGTGCGGTCCTGCCGATACGATGTACGTAATCCTCGCAATCCTGCGGCAAGTCATAATTTATGACGTAGTGGACATCGGGAATGTGGAGTCCGCGCGACGCAACATCGGTACCGATCAATACCGCGAGCTCGCCACCCAGAAAGCGTTTCAACATGTTCTGGCGTTTCGTCTGCGGCACATCGCCGGAAATTGCCTGCGCGTCGATTCCGTTCGCTTTCAGGTAGTCTTCAACTTTCTCGGCATCGCGCTTCATGTTCACGAAGACCATGATCCGGCCGGTACCCATTTCACGGATAAGCCCAACCAGCAATGGCAGCTTGTCTTCATTGGACGGAAAGAATATTGCCTGTCGAACGCGATCCGCAGTGACCTTGTCAGGTTCCACTTGGATAAGTTCCGGTTCATTCATGTGTTCGTAGGCGAGTTCCATGACCCGCTGCGACAGCGTGGCGGAGAACAGCATATTCAGTCGTTGGTCCGGTTTCGGCAGGCGACGTAGCAGGTAACGAATGTCTTTTATAAAGCCCAGATCGAACATTCGATCAGCCTCATCAAGTATTGCAACCTGGACCTGGTCCAGTTTGAAAACACCCTGTTTGAAGTAATCGATGATGCGACCGGGTGTGCCAATTAGCAGATCGACCCCCGCTTCGATCGTTCGTCGCTGTTGCTCGTAACCCGTGCCACCGTATGCAAGCGCGATCTTCAGCCCGGTATGTTTGCCGAGTTCCTCCGCATCCTTGGCGATCTGGATTGCCAGTTCGCGGGTCGGCGCGAGAATGAAAATTTTCGGTTGCCGGGGTCGATCATCTGCGGGCGATGCATCGGCTTTGGTCAAAACGTGCTGGATCGCCGCGATCAGGAAGGCGGCGGTCTTGCCAGTGCCGGTTTGTGCCTGCCCGGCAACATCCCGCCCGGCGAGCGCGATGGGCAGGGTATCCGCCTGTATCGGCGTGGCGCATTCGAAACCAGCGTCGGCTATTCCCGCCCGAACAGAGTCGTGAAGTTGGAGAGTGTCGAATCTGAGGTCGCTCAGATGGCTGTCAGTCATTGAATTCAGGCCAGAAAATGTGTGTTAGGGGCTTGCAAAATGCTTCGTGAAGGGGTCAAATTGACTCAACATCGACGCGACAACCGTCGCACCTGCCAGTTTCGCAATCATCGAAATCCTAGAGAAGCCGCGATAAAGCTGCGACATAGTGCCTGAATGAACAGGCAGCGTCATCCATTTTGCAATGTTTGCCTGTGCCCCAGGGACAGGCAGGCGTTATCAAAATCAAAAATCACACTGAATCATTTGGAGGTACTTGCCGGTGAGCGATAAAATCGTATACACCAATGACGACAATTTTGAAGCCGATGTCCTGACATCGGACAAGCCTGTTCTCCTGGATTTCTGGGCTGAATGGTGTGGGCCGTGCAAGATGATTGCGCCGCTCCTCGACGAAGCTGCGGATGAATATGCAGACCGCGTAACCGTAGCCAAGATCAATATTGACGAAAATCCGAACACACCGCCGAAATTCGGCATTCGCAGCATCCCGACACTGATGCTTTTCAAAGATGGCACCGTGCACGCCCAGAAACTTGGCGCGATGTCGAAATCGCAACTAACGGAGTTTCTGGAATCTAATCTGTGAGAGGGTACTTGGGTAATCAAACACGAAGCCGACCAAAGCAGTCGACTAAAGCAAACAAGGGCAACAGCAACCAGGGCGGCCGCCGGCGTCGCAGACGTCCACAAAATGACGCGCTTCCGGATGATGATGGCAGCCTGGAGGTCATACCAGCCGATCAGCTGGAGCAATCGAAAAGTGCGATGAACCTGACGGAGCTTAAAACCCGTCCGGCGAGTGCATTGGTTGAGCTTGGCGAGTCACTTGGCCTGGATAATCTGGCGCGATCGCGCAAACAGGACATCATTTTCAATATTCTCCGCGCGCATGCGAAGAATGGCGAAGACATTTATGGTGATGGTGTGCTGGAAATCCTGCAGGATGGTTTTGGCTTCCTGCGTTCCGCAGACAGTTCTTACCTGGCCGGACCGGATGATATCTATGTTTCGCCCAGCCAGATCCGACGCTTTAACCTGCGCACCGGCGATACCGTTTCGGGACTGATTCGACCACCGAAAGAAGGCGAGAGATATTTTGCTCTGCTGAAAGTGGGCGAGATCAATCACGATGCGCCCGAGAACGCTCGCAGCAAGGTGCTGTTCGAAAATCTGACGCCACTTTTTCCGAAGGAACGCCTCAAACTCGAACAGGGCAACGGCAGTACGGAAGATCTGACTGCGCGGATTATCGATATGGTCGCGCCCATCGGCAAGGGTCAGCGTGGCCTGATAGTTTCGCCACCAAAAGCGGGTAAGACGATGTTGCTGCAGAATATTGCGTCAGCAATCGTTGCTAATAGTCCGGATGTTGAGCTCATCGTCCTGCTGATCGATGAGCGCCCCGAGGAAGTCACCGAGATGCAGCGCACCGTGCGCGGTGAGGTGGTCTCGTCGACGTTTGATGAACCGGCAAGCAGGCACGTTCAGGTAGCCGATATGGTGATCGAAAAGGCCAAGCGACTGACCGAACACAAACGCGATGTCGTTATCCTGCTCGATTCGATAACCCGACTGGCGCGCGCCTATAACACCGTCGTGCCGTCTTCCGGCAAGGTGCTGACCGGCGGTGTGGATGCCAATGCACTGCATCGGCCCAAGCGCTTCTTCGGTGCCGCAAGAAATATTGAGGAAGGCGGCAGCCTGACGATCCTCGCCACGGCACTGGTAGATACCGGGTCGAAGATGGATGAAGTGATTTACGAGGAGTTCAAGGGTACCGGCAATATGGAAATCCACCTGGATCGACGCATTTCCGAAAAACGTGTATTTCCGGCGATCAACATCAATCGTTCCGGAACGCGTAAAGAAGAATATCTGACTGACCCTGAAGAGCTACAGAAGATGTGGGTGCTGAGAAAAGTGCTGCATCCAATGGATGAGCTGGCAGCGGTGGAGTTTCTGCTGAACAAATTGCAGGATACCAAAACCAATGCCGAATTCTTCGAAGCCATGAAACGCTGAGCATGATTTAGCCGTCGCCGCTACAGCGGCTGCTGACAGGAATAAAAAAAGCCCCGCTCTAGCGGGGCTTTTTTTGTTCTGCAAGGCGCGCAATCAGTCTTTGCTGACGCCCCAGATACCTGTGCCTTTCGCAGCAATGTAGAGAAAAGCAAAGGTATACAATGCTGCTGCGTCGCCACGATTCATGATGGGCAGATAATTCTCAGCGCTGAAGTGGCCCATCCAGTAAGCCGCGGCACCCATGCCGGCGCAGATAAACGCTGCCGGGCTCGTCATGAAGCCAACCATGACCAATGCACCGCCAATCAGTTCGACGGGACCGGCAATCCACTGGATATGCATCGGTCGGTCGTCCGGCATGTTCAAAAACTTTGTTGCGCCGTGGCAAAAGAACATAAATCCGGTTGTGATGCGTAGCAATGCGTACGCCTGACTTTCGTAAGCTTTCATAAATGACATAGTGATCGGGACCTCGCTATTCTCGTTATTATTTATAGGTATGGCTCGGTTCGCTGGCCACCGGTTCGATGCCAGGGTCCTGCACGTCAAGACTACCATTGCAGGCAGCCACCGTATGTCAACGGGTTACATCAGGCGTGACACAAACGTGATCTGTTGTCTCTGGCGTGCCATTTCCCACGGCAATGTTCGCCCCGGTCGGCGGTTGCCCTCTAATCATCGTTTTTGTTACCGCCCGAAAAAAATTGCCGGGATCGCCTATTTGTGTTTCCTTGGGCCAAACGGACCGACACAACCGCGAAGGAGGATTCGTGACAGGAAAACTTCAGCAGACAGACCGAACTACGATAAGCCGGCATTCGGAACGAGCGTCGTACGATCGTGATACGGCCTACGAGATACTCGACGAGGGTATGGTCGCGCACGTTGGATTTGATGTGGGCAGCGGCGTCACAGTGGTACCGATGACCTATGCGCGCCTGGATGACGCAATTGTTCTGCACGGCGCCATCGCCAGTCGCTGGTTAGCGGCATTTAAAGAGGGAAGGCCGGTCAGTGTCTGCGTAACCCTGCTTGATGGACTTGTACTCGCCCAGTCTGCTTTCTCACACTCGATGAATTATCGTTCCGTCGTTGTTTTCGGAGATGCGCGACTTGTGACCGACAAAGCCTGCAAAGATCGCGCGTTCAAGGCTTTCCTCGATCACCTGGTACCGGCAAGATGGGATGATTCGCGGCAGCCTGACGACAAGGAATCAGAGGCGACTATCGTGTTGTCGGTGCCAATCAGGGAAGCGAGTGTGAAAGTTCGTTCAGGGCCGCCCCAGGATGCTGCCAAAGACCAGGGGCTCGGCTATTGGACGGGCGTTATACCACTCGAACTGACGGCCGGAGAGCCGATTCCGGATCCGGCAATGAAGGGTAACCTTGCCGTGCCGACTTACGCGTTGAACTACAAACGGTAGTCTGGTCCAGCGGGTTAGCCGATCTTTACGCTAACAAACGCACCAAGGATGCAGCGGGACAGCCGTGCCGGCAGGAAAGTCTGACTGTTCCCGTGCGAGTTCGACGTAGCCGTAAGTGCCGCTCAGGGCCGAGAAATCGCCGGAAGTATTGGTCCTGACCGGAATCGCACCGGTTCGACCATCCGCCAGAGCAGTAATACGAACCGGCATGAAGAAAGTCAGGTCCGCACCAAATGTTACCGTCTCAGTCAATGTTGCCTGCTGCACCTCGGGCATCAAACCGCCACTGGCTGCGCGCAGCGCAGGCAGCACATACTGCCGGCAACAAACCAGGGATGACACCGGATTGCCGGGCAGCGCAAACACCGCCTGATCGTTAGGGCCGATACCGAACCACATAGGCTTGCCCGGACGTTGGCGTATCTTGTGAAAGACGAGCCGTACGCCGAGATTCTCCAGCGCCTGCGGTACGAAATCAGCCTTGCCCATCGAAACGCCGCCGCTCAGTACGAGCACCTTGGCATCATCCAGGTGACGGGCAAGTCTTGCTTCGAGCGCCACAGGCTCATCCGTCAGATGCTCATGAGCGATGTCGCTGAAGCCGTGTTGTTGCAGCAACGCGATGAGTGCCGGGCCATTCGACATGCGAATCTGGTGCGGCGCAATCGGCTGACCGGCCGGCACGAGCTCATTGCCGGTGGATACGACGCG
The DNA here is from genome assembly GCA_021773135.1 of Woeseiaceae bacterium. Lineage (GTDB taxonomy): Bacteria > Pseudomonadota > Gammaproteobacteria > Steroidobacterales > Woeseiaceae > SZUA-117. Next base: position 196,012 of record JAJFKP010000010.1, read on the forward strand.
AATTGCAGGCAGTTCGCTGACCTGCACTGTCTCCAGACCACAGGATGCAATCACCGCGATGTCCAGCGGCGACACGGTCGCGTGCGGCTGAAGGACCCGGTGACCTTCCCGGTAGTCCGAGCCTCGGGGATGCACGAATTGGTTTTTTTCGGCGACGTACCCGTCTTCGATCGTCGCGATTTGATTTTCAATTGTCAGTCTTTCGACAGGAATAATACAGTCGGCGCCATCCGGCAATGCAGCGCCGGTCATGATCTCAATACAGTTGCTGTGCGAACCAAGTTGCAGGGCAGGGTCGCCTGCATACTGCGTCGCCTCGACGGCGAATTCGCGATTTCCACCGTCGAGGCTCGCAAAATTTACGGCTATGCCGTCCATTGTGACCCGGTCGAACGGTGGCTGGTCGCGTTCAGCGGCAACGGCCTGGCGCAGTATTCTGCCGGTTGACTTCGCTACGGGAACCCATTCAACGGTAAATGCCGGCATCGCATCAGCGATGGCCTGCGCAGCTTCCTCTGTGTTCAGCATTCGCCGGCTTCACGTGCGATTGCACGATGCCCGATATCACGTCGATAGTAGACGTCATTCCACGTTATCTTGTCAGTAGCCGCGTACGCGGCTTTGCTGGCAGCGAGAACCGATGGCCCCAGTCCCACAACGCAAAGCACGCGTCCACCGCTGGTGACGACGCCGCCGTCGTCCAATGCGGTGCCGGCATGAAATACCATGCTGTCCGCGGCAACATTTTCCAACCCGGAGATTGCCTCGCCTTTCGCATAGTCGGCAGGGTAGCCACCCGCAGCCATAACGACACCGAGTGCTGCGCGCTCATCCCAATCGGCGCTGATCTCTGCAAGATCGCCCGTGAGCGTCGCCTCGCACAAGCTGACGAGATCGGTCCGAAGGCGAGCCATGATGGGTTGTGTTTCCGGATCGCCCAGACGGCAGTTGAACTCGATCACCTTCGGCGTGCCATCCGGTGTAATCATCAGGCCCGCGTAAAGAAAACCGGTGTAGGTAATGCCATCCTTCTGCAGCCCGGCCAGAGTTGGGTAGATGACCTGTTTAAGGATCTCCTGCTCCATATCAGAACTGACCACCGGTGCGGGGGAGTAGGCGCCCATACCGCCCGTATTCGGGCCAGTGTCCCCTTCGTCACGCGCTTTGTGGTCCTGCGAGGTGGCCAATGGGAGCACGTTGGTGCCGTCCGTCATGACAATGAAGCTGGCTTCTTCCCCCTGCAGAAATTCTTCGATGACAATCCTGCTTCCTGCGGTGCCAAAACTACCGGCTGCGAGCATGCTGGTGGCTGCTGCCTCGGCTTCTTCGAGGGTCTGCGCAACAACGACCCCCTTGCCGGCCGCCAGACCGTCAGCCTTTATTACAATCGGGGCGCCACTGGCTCTTATGTAGGCGAGCGCTGGTTCCAGTTGGTCGAAGTTTCGGTAAGCCGCCGTCGGAATCTGGTGCCGATGCAAAAAATCCTTGGTAAACGCCTTGGAGCCCTCGAGTTGTGCACCGGCGGCATCCGGGCCAAAGCAGGCAAGACTGGCTGCATGAAACCGGTCGACGATTCCGTTGACCAGGGGCACTTCCGGGCCGACGATCGTCAGGTCTACCGCCTCGGCGAGCGCAAGATCCAGCAGTGCAGGGATGTCCTCTGCGCTGACCGCGACATTGCGAACGCCAGTTTCACGCGCAGTGCCGGCGTTACCGGGTGCGACGATGACGTCGCTGACGCGTGAGGATTGCGCGCATTTCCACGCCAATGCATGTTCTCGTCCACCACCTCCGACAATCAATATCTTCATCATTCTCAATCGCAGCTGAAGCTGAGCTTCCGTACGTCGTGCTAGTGTCTGAAATGTCGCATGCCCGTGAACACCATCGCGAGCCCGTGTTCATTGGCTGCGGCAATTACCTCGTCATCGCGCATCGATCCACCCGGCTGAATGATGGCAGAAATACCGTGTTCTGCCGCGCTGTCGATGCCATCCCTGAATGGAAAGAAAGCGTCGGACGCCATGACGGAATCGCTTACGCTCAATCCTTCGTCGCCCGCCTTGATTGCGGCAATCTTCGTCGAATAGACGCGGCTCATTTGGCCTGCGCCAACGCCGAGGGTCATACCGTCCTTGCAGAATACGATCGCATTGGACTTGACGAACTTGGCGACTTTCCAGGCAAACAACATGTCCTCTATCTGGTTCTTATCAGGTGCGCGCTCGGTGACTACCTTGAGATCGGCTTCCGTAATGACGCCGTCGTCCGACGTCTGCACCAGCAGGCCGCCCGATACTTTCTTGAAATCGAATGCGCCGGCGCCGGCTTGCAACCAGTCGCCGGTTCGCAGAACCCGCACATTCTTCTTTGTAGCCAGTACAGGCAATGCCTCTTCATCGATAGCGGCAGCGACAATGACCTCGACAAACTGCCGTTCGATGATACTGCTCGCCGTTGCGGCATCGAGCGGCCGGTTAAAGGCGATGATGCCGCCAAATGCTGACGTCGGATCGGTCGAGAAAGCCCGGTCATAGGCATTGCCTATGTCGTCTCCAATGGCAACGCCGCAAGGGTTGGCATGTTTGACGATTACGCACGCAGGTGCCGTAAACTGCTTAACGCAGTCGAGCGCCGCATCGGTATCTGCAATATTGTTGTAGGACAGCGCCTTTCCCTGCAGTTGTTCCGCGCAGGCCAGCGAGCCCGGCATCGCCATCTGATCGCGATAAAATGCTGCTTCCTGATGCGGGTTCTCGCCATAACGCAGCTTTTCTCCCTGTCCCCCGGCGTACAGGAAGCGCTCGCCAAGCACGTCCTGATCGAGAGAAGCACGGAGATAGTGCGATATCGCCGTATCGTAGCTGGCGGTATGGGTAAATGCCTTCGTCGCAAGTCGTCGCCGCGATGCAATATCCATTTCACCGGACGCGATTTGCTCAAGGACGCCGGCGTAGTCGCCTGGATCAACGACGACGGCAACGCCGTCGTGATTCTTCGACGCGGCTCTGATCATCGCCGGGCCGCCGATATCGATATTCTCGATGGCATCATCGATGGTCGCGTCCGGCTTCCTGATCGTTGCTTCGAACGGATAGAGGTTTACCGCCAGGACGTCGATTGGCTCAATGCCATGCTCAGCCATGACAGCTTCGTCCGTGCCGCGCCGACCAAGCAGGCCGCCATGAATAACCGGATGCAGCGTCTTGACACGGCCAGCCATTATTTCAGGGAAGCCCGTTTTGGCGGACACCTCTGTGACGTCGATGCCGGCCTCCAGGAGCTGGCGACAGGTTCCGCCGGTTGAGAGGATTTCGACGCCCAGGTCCTTAAGACCCCGGGCAAACTGAATCACATCACGCTTATCAGAAACGCTGATGAGCGCACGACGAACCTCGAACATGATTTGCCTTTATTGAATGAGGGAATAAGTTCTTAACTTCTTCCGCAATGTGCCTCGATTGATGCCCAGAATGCCGGCTGCCTGGCTCTGGTTACCAGCGGTGTAATCCATTACTGCCTTGAAGAGCGGTTCTTCCACCTCTCCCAATACAAGGTCGTACAATTCGCCCGGGCGATCGCCGTTCAAGGTTTTGAAATACTGCTGCAGCGCTTCTTCGGTATGTTTGCGAAGCGGCTTCCTGTTCTTAGGGGCCATTAGATCTTTGTTATCGGCGGTGTCGGTCTTTGCCACTTTCTAATCATTCCTGAAGTGTGTTGCATCAAACTCGCCGAATACAAATTCTACACGGCCAAAATGTCGTCCCCGGCTGGTTCGCCAAAGAACATCCGCGTTAGTCTAATTTGCTCGGAAGCACTATCTACGCGCACCACCCTTGACCGGAATTCTTCTGCTTTTTTAAGACCGGCGCAATACCAGGTAAGGTGCTTGCGAGCCACCCGAACGCCAGTTGTATCCCCATAAAACTGGTACAGGTCGTTAAGGTGGTCGAGCATGATATCACGGACTTCATTTTTTTCTAGCGGTGTGAGGTGAGTTTCATTATCGAAGTAATGATTCAATTCCCTGAAGATCCAGGGCCGACCTCGGGCTGCGCGACCGATCATCAAACCATCCGCACCACTTAGCCGTAATACTTCAAGTGACTTCTCGGCACAGGTGATATCTCCGTTTGCAATAATCGGAATGTCGACCGCGTTTTTGATGCGTGCGATCGTTGCATACTCTGCTGACCCCTTATACCGACAGGCGCGTGTTCGCCCGTGTATCGCCAGCGCCTGTATTCCGTTGTCTGCGGCAATTTTCGCAATCTCGACACCGTTGCGATGATCCGGGTCCCAGCCGGTGCGCATTTTAAGCGTGACCGGGACATCGACCGCGGCTACGACGGCCGCGAGAATGCGCTCCACCAGCAGCGGATCCCTGAGCAGTGCAGAACCGGCAAGTTGCTTGCAGACTTTCTTCGCCGGGCAACCCATATTAATGTCAATAATATCTGCACCACGTTCGACGCAGAGTGTCGCCGCCAGCGCAAGTTGTGCAGGATCAGAGCCTGCGATCTGGACGACCCGGGGCGTCGCATCCATATCGAGGTCCAGTCTTCGCTGTGATTTCGCCGTCTTCCACAGGCCAATGTCGGCCGTCGTCATTTCCGAAGTGGTCATGGCAGCGCCAAAACGCCTGCACAGACGGCGAAACGGGGCATCGGTGATTCCGGCCATCGGCGCGAGCATAAAAGGGTTCGTAATCCGGTAAGGACCGATTTTCAGGAACGTGATCTGAGTCCCGCTACCGGGAGCGCCCTGTGTCAGGTTGTTTGCTGCAGGCATGCCGTTCACCGCATGCCTAATTCTTGAAATCTTCGATGGCACAGCGGACGGTCTCGGGTCCTTCCCGGTAACAGACGTTTAGCTTGAATCCGGTCGCTTCCTCCGCCGGGTTCTCGATCGTAATTACGGCCGTGAAACTCTCACCTGGCCGGACCGGCTGGCCGGGATCCACTGCGCCGGCAAGATACTCGCCCGGCTCCAGAATACGGCTGCCCATGACGTCTTCCCAGCGGTCGGTTAAGGATACGTGTACCAGGGGGTAGGGAAGAGGGCTCGCGTCGCGATTGACCAGCCTGGATACGATAACGAGCGCCGACTCGGCTTCCTCGATGCTGCCGTTGGTAACTTCAAACTGCCAGCCTTTGATATTCCACGCAGGCGTTATCGGGTCGCCAAGCATTCGGTAGACGGGACCGATGGTCTGGTTAAAAAATCCCGTTGTCGCGAGAATTTCGCGTGAGTTATGCATGAACTGTGCACCGAGGGCGACCACCAAAACAATCGTTGCTGCTATGGCGGCGTAACCGGGCGGGTCATATTTGCGGCGTCCGCCAAACAGTTTTTCCCTGCTTGCCGCAAAGGTATCCGCGAGGTCGATTGGACTATCAAGCTGGTTTCTTGCGGCGCTTTCGGCGGCCAGTCGGTCCTCGTCGACATCACGCCGAACCTCCTCGCCCTCCATGATAATGGCTTCGACTTCACCGGAATTCTCATTAAACGGAAAATCCTCACTATTCGCTCCAACGAGTGTTGCCGAGAATTCATCATCCTGTGTCGCAAGTGCCATCAATTCCTGGTCAATCTCCCTGTTGACCGTCAATTCTTCGTCGGATTGCGGCGGTAGAAAATGTCCGGAATCAATCGATTCGTCGTCAGCCGCTGCAGGCTGGATGTCTTGTGCCTCGTCAGAATCGCTATCGCCAGCCTCGTCGACATCACTGATTCGCTCGGACTCTGCAACATCGAGCGCAGATGAAATATCGTCGGTATCGAACGCTGACGGATCCCTGTCATCTGCGCTATCGTCGCCGGCGAGCGCACTTGCTGCGGCTTCGATTTGTGCCTCAAACTCTCCGGTCGATTCACGGATCATGTCGGCGAGGCTCTTGTTTTCACTTACTTCGGCGGAATCGTCACCCGCCTCATCTTCGTGCTGAGGGTCCGACGCATGGTCGATCTCAGCAATGCTGCCGGCAGGCGAGGATGAAGATTCATGCGCTTCGTTGCTGCCGGATTCGACATCATCGTCGAGCTCTTCCGCCAGCGTTGCGTTGATTCCGGTCGCAGAATTTTCGTCGAAGTCGTCAGATAATGCCTCGTTGATGCCGGATTCAAAGTCATCGTCGAACGCTCTGGCCAGCGTTGCGTTGATCCCGGCTTCAGATTCGTCGTCGGGCTCCGCAGATAGCGCCTCGCTGATGCCGGTTTCGGCGTCTGCATCGAACTCCTCCGACAACGCGTCCTTGATTCCCGCTTGCGAGTCGTCGCTGCTGGTGTCAAAGCGAGCCTCGTCCGCTGTCGCTTCCCTATCCGCAGCAGCTTCCAGGGCAGTGGCCAATTGATGGTCCGAAAGCTCGTTCGGGTCAGCGTCAGAAATATCGCCCGAGCTGTGCGTATGTACATTGTCGGCCGCCGCCCCGACATCCGCCGAATGTTCGCCGGGTACTCTATCTTCAGGCAACAATGGCACTTCGTCCGTCAGGGCGTCCTCGCTGCCGACCCGGTCGAGGCCCAGTGCTTCCGCCTGCAAATTAAACTGCGTGTCAATATCTGCCGGCTCGCTCCCTTCGGCATCAGGTTCTGCATCAGATTCAGCATCGGCGCGGGTTACAACGGGGTGCCGACCGCTGGCCAATTCGGTGTGAATTGAAGCCAGTTCTTCTTCGACCTCGAGTGAACCAGACTCCGCGTCCTGTACTTCATCCAGCACGTCATCCCAATCTTCCGGCTCGGTCAGCGCAAGGTCGCTCTGCATTTCATTGAATTCAACGCTGAAGTGCGTATCCGTCAGGCGCCGCTGCGGTGGCGTTGCATCGGTCGCGTCCTCGCCGTGCTGGTCCAGGTCATCAGCCAGTATGACCGGGGCGTCATCTTCTTCGAACTCGTCAGGTAATGGTGAGTTGTCGTCATAGCGGGGTTCGTCGGCATCCCCGCTTTCTTCGACGTCGATGCCGCTCTCGATGTCTTCCAGCACCCGCCACTCAACGCCGGTATCCTCGATGTGGACTTCATCCGGTCCGGCCAGATCATCAAGCGTCTCCAGGAGGCGGCGGCTCGTCTCAGCCAGTTCGTCCACCGGCGCTTCCTGTTCATCGCTGACAGGCGATCCCGGCATCACTTCTGACAAGAACTCGAGCGCATTGAAAGCGTGACTGCAACCGCCACAGCGTACGTTGCCGCGCGCCTGCTGGAGCACTTTCGCCGTGACTCGAAACGCGGTTCCACATTCAGGACATTCGGTATACATACGCAGTCCTACCCTCTCGTGCCCATCAGGCAGGCCCAGTTTTCCCGTATTGCTGTTGGCTCAAAATCAATGCGGCCCTGATAGGCTGACCGAACCCTGTCGACCTGCTCATGCAGAATGCCCGAGAGTGCCAACTGGCCGCCTGGTTTGACCCAATCACCAATCCGGGCCGCATTCTCTATCAGTGTGCCTGCCAGAATATTCGCAATGACGATATCAAATTGTGCGGTTTCAGCCGCCATTGCGGTGCTGGCCGTAAACCGATCGGCAACATTATTTCTTGCTGCATTTTGCAGGCTTGCCGTGACTGCCTGCAAATCGATATCGACGCCGTCGGCCGACGCTGCACCCAGTTTACACGCTGCGATTGCAAGAATTCCGGAGCCGCAACCGAAATCCAGCACAGTCCTGCCGCGCACGTCAATTCGGTCCAGCCACTCGAGACACAGTGCGGTTGTCGCATGCGTGCCGGTGCCAAAGGCCAGTCCCGGATCGAGCCTGACAACGACGTTGTCCGCTTCTGGTGCAGGCTCGCTGCCGGGAATTATCCAAAGTCTCCGGCCGAATTTCATCGGCCCGAAATCCTTCAGCCATTCCCGTTCCCAGGCTCGGTCCCGCAGCGTTTCGACGTGGTTTGGCGGCAGCCGCGTGAGTTGCAGTTTTTCGAGCAAGGCGGCTTGCAATGCATTCACGTCAACGTTCGCGTCGAATAACGCGGTTACGCGAGTATCGGGCCAGAGCGGTGTGTCGCCCGGGGCGGGTTCGAGCACCGGGGCATCGCCTGCGTCAGTAAACGTGACAGAGTGAGCGCCGTGATCAACCAGCACTCTTTCGACACGGTCAGCTTCAATGGATTCAAGGTTCATTACAAACTGATGCCATTCGTCGGGCACGTTTTATAGCCCGAGACGTTTCTCTAAATAATGAATATCCGTGCCGCCGGCCTGGAAGGCCGCATGTTGAAAAATCTCCTGGTGGAGAGGGACGTTAGTTTTAATGCCCTCGATAACGACCTCCGAGAGCGCATTGCGCATGCGGGCGATAGCAATTTGCCGATCGGCGCCGTGCGCAATGAGTTTGCCGATCATTGAATCGTAATAGGGCGGTACTCGGTAACCACTGTATATGTGACTCTCGACGCGGATGCCGGGGCCGCCGGGCGGGTGCCACAGGTGCACGAGTCCCGGTGAAGGCATGAAAGTCTTGGGGTCTTCGGCATTAAGGCGACATTCGATGGCATGTCCGCTAAACCTCACCTGGTCCTGCGTGAGACTTAAACGCTCGCCGGCCGCAATGCGCATCTGTTCACGCACGATATCTACGCCCGTGATCATTTCAGTGACCGGGTGCTCCACCTGCAGACGAGTGTTCATCTCTATGAAGTAAAACTCATCGTCCTGGTACAGGAATTCGAACGTCCCGGCGCTGCGATAGCCCATTTCCTGGCAGGCGCGAACACAGCGAGCGCCGATCCTGTTTCTTTGCTCCTCGGTGATGCCTGGCGCCGGCGCTTCTTCGACGACTTTCTGGTGGCGGCGCTGCATTGAACAGTCGCGCTCGCCGAGGTGAATTGCGTTGCCGTGATTGTCGGCAAGAATCTGGAATTCAACGTGCCGCGGAGTCTCCAGAAACTTCTCCATGTACACCGTTTCATTACCGAACGCCGAGCGCGCTTCGGCCTGGGTTACAGTAATCGCGGCAACCAACGATGCTTCAGAATGCACGACACGCATGCCGCGACCACCACCACCGCCGGCGGCTTTGATGATGACCGGGTAACCAATTTCGCGGCCAATGCGGAGGTTTTCTTCCGCGTTGTCGCCGAGCGGACCGTCGGACCCCGGCACGGTGGGCACACCTGCCTTTTTCATGGCGCGAATTGCCGCCACCTTGTCGCCCATTTCACGAATCGCACTCGCGGGTGGGCCCACGAAAACAAAACCGCTCGTTTCGACCCGCTCGGCGAAATCTGCATTCTCCGAGAGGAAACCGTAGCCTGGGTGGATGGCAACAGAGTCGGTCACTTCAGCAGCGCTGATGATGGCCGGCATATTCAGATAGCTTTCACTGGACGGCGGTGGGCCAATGCACACGGTTTCGTCCGCGAGCAGGACGTGCTTTAAGTTGTTGTCCGCCGTCGAATGCACGGCGACTGTCTTGATGCCCATCTCGCGGCACGCTCGCAAGATTCGCAATGCGATTTCACCGCGGTTGGCGATAACAATTTTGTCGAGCATATTCGACAACCCGCCTAGTCTGCGCCGCGCTGGTCGATTACGAACAATATCTGTCCATATTCGACCGGTTCGCCGTTCTGCACCCGAATCGACTTAATCGTGCCCGATACATCGGCCTCGATCTGATTCATCATCTTCATCGCTTCAATGATGCACAGCGTGTCGCCCTCGTTAACGCGATCGCCGATTTGCACGAAATCGGGAGAGCCAGGAGACGGCGCCGAGTAATACGTGCCAACCATAGGCGTGGTAATGCAGTGGCCATCTTCTTCCGGCTCAGCCGCTGCCGCAGGTGGAGCAGCCGTGGCCCCAGGAGCCGTCGCGACCGGTGCCGCTGCCGGCATTGGCGCAAGCATTGCGGGTGCAGAAACATTGGCGGGATATCGGCTGATGCGTACCGACTCTTCCCCCTCCTTGATTTCAATCTCGGCAATGCCGGATTCATCCAGCAGCTCAATTAGCTTTTTAACTTTCCTGATATCCATTTATTTTTCCTCGGACAAGAGCCTGGATGCAGCTTGTAGTGCGATTTCGTAGCCATAGGCGCCCAGGCCAAGAATACAGCCTGCTGCGATATCGCTAAAATAACTTGAATGCCGAAAGTCCTCGCGAGCAAAAACGTTGCTTAGATGGACTTCGATGAAAGGAACGCTGACCGCGAGAAGTGCGTCGCGCAGTGCAATGCTTGTATGCGTAAAAGCACCGGGATTTATCAATACAAAACTGGTCCCGTCAGATGCGGTGAGCTGAATTCGATCAACCAGTTCATGTTCGGCATTACTCTGAAAACAGCCGAGCTCGTGTCCCAGTTTGGCGGCTACGCTCGACAGGTGTTTTTCCACGGATTGGAGATCCGTGTTGCCATAGACGCCAGGTTCGCGGGACCCCAACAGATTCAAATTGGGTCCATTGATTAGCAAAATGTTAGCCATTCTGGGCTGATGATTGCCAATTAGCCGAAGATGGCGGCAATGTTACATCTTTTCGGCGCAGATAGCGCAGATTTCACAATACGGGTTGGCGCTGAGGCCGACCTTGCGTGACCCGGGGTCGCGTCGCTTCGCTGCTACAATTCGTCCAGAGCCGCGCGCGCGCCATCCAGGTCCAGGCGGCCGTCCTCCAGCCCGCGAAAAACGTCAACGATGAGTTCGATGTGGGATTCCACGATCTCACCTACATGCGTGTTCAGCAGTTCACCACCTGGCGCAACGATCATGGTGAACGGCAAACCGAGAAAATTGACGCCAGCGTTCTCGGCCGCAGCCATGGCGTCTTCCTGTCCGACGAGTATCGGGTAGTTGAACTGCGCCTCTTCTGCATAGGCCGCGACGTCCTCCAGGAAATCGACCGCGATGCCGATCACCTGGATGTTGTCGCCTTCGCCATGCGCCTCCTGGGTGCTTTTCAGCAGCGGAATTTCCCGTCGACACGGTGCGCACCATGTTGCCCAGAAATTTACGAGTCGACCTTTCCCCTGCCATTCAGAAAACTGTCGAGTCTGTCCGTCAATATCATTGAGAGAAAACGAAACAATGTCGCCGCGGTCCGGCTCCTCGCTGGCAGATGCAGGCACTGCAGCAACCGGCGCAGCGGTGTCGACTTCGGCCACTGTGGTTTGCTGTTCTTTGGTCGTGAAATATCCGACGATGCCGCCGGCCAGGAGTAACACCAATGCGATCGTAATCGCGACGCTCTTATTCATTTTGTTTAATTCTTCGCGTTTAGGTTATCGTTTGTTCCCGTTGCCATCCTGACGTGATTCGCAAATTCCTTTGCTTTCATATATCCGACTACCTCGTAGCCGTTGCGTTGCATGCCGTCGCTTCCAAAGAAGATGATGGTCGGCGGCCCGAACACGCCGAAGCGCTTCAGGAGTTCCTGATCCTCATCGTCGTTTGCCGTGACATCAGCCTGCAACAAAACTGTATTCGACAGCGCATCCTGAACGCTGCTGTCCGTGAAAGTATACTCCTCCATCTCAATACATGAGACACACCAGTCAGCATAAAAATCGAGCATAGCCGATTTGCCGCTGGCAGCTGCACTTGCCAGCGCCCGGTCCAGGTCACCGGTGGTCTTTATGCGCTGAAAATCGAGGCCGCGATGTTCCTCGACGAAGGCGGTGCCGCCGCCCGTATTGAGTGCAGCCAGCGGTCGTAACATTGAATTGCTGCCTGCCAGCGATCCCACCAGCAACACGGCCCCGTAAATGATGCTCAGCAACCCCAGTCCTTTGCCAAACTTTTGCATGCCGAGGGATTCTGGTGTCAGCTGGGTCAGGCCGCCGAGATAGACGCCAGCCATGAAAATCAGGATGCCGTAAGCTGCAAGCGTTACTTCGCCAGGCAGCATGCGTGACATCATCCAGATACCCATGCCCAGCATCATGAAACCAAAGGCATTCTTGACGGCGACCATCCACGCGCCGGCCTTGGGAAGTAGTTTGCCCTGTGCAGCGCCGACGAGAAGCAGTGGCGCACCCATACCGAGACTCATGGCGAACAGCGCGGTACCACCGCGAACCATATCGCCGGTCTGCGCCATAACGGTCAGGGTGGCGATGAGTGCAGGTGCGACGCATGCGGTAACGACCAGGGACGATAGTGCGCCCATGACGAATGCACCGATTGCGGTGCCACTCTTTTGATTGCCACTCACGGATGCCAGCCTGGACTGGATAGCGGACGGCATCTGCAAATCGAACATGCCAAACATGCCGAGCGCCAGAATCACAAAGAGGCTCGAGAAGAGAATCAGGACCCAGGGCTGGTTGAACATGGCCTGCAACTGCAGGCCCGCGGCAGCGGCGGCTACGCCCGCGGCGGTATAAATCAGCGCCATACCCATGACGTAACTGAATGCCAGCGAGAAACCGCGGGTGGGACTGATGTTGTCGCCTTCTCCTGCAATAATGCCTGACAGTATCGGCACCATTGGCAGGACGCACGGGGTAAACGCGAGCAACAGGCCCAGGCCAAAGAAGGTTGCGATCACAGACCCCAGTTTGGCCGTCGTAATAATCTGCGCCAGTCGGCCCTGCTCCGAGACCATCGGTGCTGCGCCAGCTGTCGGGGCTGCAACGGCAGCGAGTGCCGAAACCGCGGTGGCTTCCGGCAATGCGACCGACAGTAACCGCGTGACGGGCGGATAACAGATGCCGCCATCTGCACAGCCCTGGAATTTCAGTTCGAGGTCAACAACCATCGCTTCCGGTGTTGCGCGGGCGACAGACAGCTTGCCGAATACGTCTTCGTGGTAGACCTCCATCTCACCGAAGTACTGGTCGGTCTTCAGCTCGCCCTGCGGCAAATCAAGGATGCCGGCTTGAGCTACGTCAGACTGGATGCTCGCTGCTATCTTGTCTTTGTAAAGGTAATATCCTTCAGTTACCCGAATGGCGACTTCGACATTATTTCCGTCGATCGCGGTCAGTATCGGCTCAAACGCCTCGTCGACGGGCAGGAAATCGCTGTTCGCACCACCAAACGTGCCGAAGGTCGAGCCCAGGTCAATTTTCCCGCCACTATTCTCGCGTGCGACCAGCTGGATGGTTTCAGTCCACGTCTGCGGCGGGTAGCAAAGGCCAATGTCGGCACATCCCTGCGACTTTATGACCAACTCGACAGATTCCGGGATGTCGGTCGCAATGGTGTAGGGAATCGTGACGTAGAAGCGATCGCGATAGACCTGTTGGACACCGAAGAACTCATCTTCATGGTGCTCGCCTTCCGGCAGGTCATAGGCGCTGAGAACGATCGCGTCCGAGCCGCTCGCATACGACATCTTGTTGCGATAGAGGTAATAGCCTTCCTCGACAACCCAGTCGATTTCAATGGCGCTGCCGGTATCGGCTACGGCATATCGGTAGGCTTCTTCAGGTCTAAGAATGTCATCTTGCTGAGCCAGGCTTAAGCCTGTCAACAGGACAAGCATCACGGCTATCAGGCTTTTGCTGAGGGTATTTGGCATTTTTCAGACTGCAGTTGGCGGATGACTTATTTGACCCTAAGAAGACACTGTTTGTTACCGGTTATGTGAACAAATAGTGGCACGCGGATCGAAAGCATACCGTTGCGTCGGGCCGATGTCATTGAAACAGACCGCAGTTTCGAGCCGGAAGTACTTGATATTTGGCCGGCTGCCCCTATCATTGGCACTCCCCACGGCCGAGTGCTAACAGGTCTGGGCCGGGAACCAGATTTAATGGTTATTAATCAATAATTTAGAGGAGATGTAAGCGATGAAGATTCGTCCGCTACATGATCGGGTCATCGTAAAGCGCATGGAAGAGGAGCGCACTTCCCCGGGTGGGATTGTGATTCCGGATGCTGCAGCCGAGAAGCCGATCAAGGGTGAAATTGTCGCCGTTGGTAACGGCAAGATCCTTGAGAACGGGGAAACCCGGGCACTGGATATTAAAGCCGGGGACAAGGTTCTGTTTGGCAAGTACTCAGGCACCGAAGTCAAAGTCGATGGCGAAGAGCTTCTGGTAATGAAAGAAGACGACATCATGGCCGTAATCGAAGGCTAATCAGGAACGTGTTGAATTCACACGCTCTCACTGAATACAAGACAAGAGGATAGAAACAAAATGGCTGCTAAAGAAGTTCGTTTCAGCGACGACGCGCGCCAGAAGATGTTTGCGGGTGTAAACGTCCTGGCTAACGCGGTAAAGGTGACCCTCGGTCCCAAAGGTCGCAACGTGGTGCTCGATAAGAGCTTTGGCGCACCGACCGTCACTAAAGATGGCGTGTCTGTCGCAAAAGAAATCGAGTTGGATGACAAGTTCGAAAATATGGGCGCGCAGATGGTCAAGGAAGTTGCTTCCCAGACGTCCGATGTCGCTGGTGATGGCACGACGACTGCCACGGTTCTCGCGCAGGCAGTTCTTCGCGAAGGCCTGAAGTCAGTCGCGGCCGGCATGAACCCGATGGACCTTAAGCGCGGTATCGATAAAGCGACCGTAGCGATCATCGAAGAGCTGAAAAAGTTGTCAACCCCTTGCGAAGATGACAAGGCAATTTCACAGGTTGGCAGCATCTCGGCTAACTCCGATAAGGAAGTTGGCGAAATCATTTCCGAGGCGATGCAGAAAGTCGGCAAAGAAGGCGTTATCACCGTTGAGGAAGGTTCAGGCCTTGCCAACGAGCTGGATGTCGTAGAAGGCATGCAGTTTGATCGTGGTTACCTTTCTCCCTACTTCATCAATGACGCGGCCAGTCAGAGCGTTGAGCTTGAGAACCCGATGATCCTGTTGTTCGACAAGAAAATATCGAACATCCGCGATTTGCTCCCGGTTCTGGAAGGCGTGGCCAAGTCAGGTCGTCCGCTGCTGATTGTTGCAGAGGATGTTGAAGGCGAAGCACTCGCAACACTGGTTGTTAACAACATCCGCGGCATCGTCAAAGTTGCAGCGGTTAAGGCACCAGGCTTCGGCGATCGCCGCAAAGCCATGCTGCAGGACATTGCTGTTCTGACCGGTGGCCAGGTCATTTCGGAAGAAGTTGGTCTGTCACTGGAAAAGACGACGCTGGACGATCTTGGTGAAGCTAAGAAGGTTCAGATCACCAAGGAAAACACGACTGTGATCGACGGTGCCGGTCGCGCTGCAGACATCAAGGGTCGTGTTGAGCAAATCAATGCTGAAATCGCAGATTCGAGCTCTGACTACGACAAGGAAAAACTGCAGGAGCGGGTTGCAAAACTCTCCGGCGGTGTTGCCGTTATCAAAGTGGGTGCTGCAACTGAAGTTGAGATGAAGGAAAAGAAAGCTCGCGTCGAAGATGCGCTGCACGCCACTCGCGCGGCAGTAGAAGAAGGCGTCGTAGCCGGTGGTGGCGTTGCTTTCATTCGGGCGGTAAAAGCCATAGCCAAGCTGAAAGGCGATAACGACGATCAGA
This sequence comes from Woeseiaceae bacterium, assembly GCA_021773135.1. Classification (GTDB taxonomy): domain Bacteria; phylum Pseudomonadota; class Gammaproteobacteria; order Steroidobacterales; family Woeseiaceae; genus SZUA-117. Next base: position 211,407 of record JAJFKP010000010.1, read on the forward strand.
ATGTCGGCATCAACATTTTGCGACGCGCGATTGAAGAGCCACTGCGTCAGATCGTTAAGAACGCTGGCGGCGATCCAAGTGTTGTGTTGAATGCCGTAGCTAAAGGAAAAGGCAACTATGGCTACAACGCGGCAACCGGTGAATATGGTGACATGATCGAGCAGGGTATCCTGGATCCGACCAAAGTCACTCGATTCGCACTGCAGAACGCAGCTTCCGTTTCTGGTCTGTTGCTGACCACCGAGGCGATGGTTGCTGATGCACCGCAGGACGACGCTGGTGGCGGAATGCCGGCGATGCCTGACATGGGCGGCATGGGTGGCATGGGCGGCATGATGTAAGTCATTCGCTTAAGTGCAAGAAACGCTGAGGGCGCACGTGAGTGCGCCCTTTTTTTTGCAGACGATACAGCTGCGATCACTCTTTCAGGAAAGATACTTCTCTGCCGATTTCAGAAATGGCGAAGATGCGGTAGCCCGCTTCGCGCAGGCGCCGAATAATAGCGTAAGTTCTAGCCAGTCCGTCGTCCACAAAACGGTGGTGAAACTCGACCAATAGCTGAGTCGGCAATACGGGTGAGTGCAACAGACCTTCGAGTACCTCGTATTCCGCGCCTTCTATATCCATCTTCAGCAGGTCTATACGGTTGTGCCCCAGCTTGCCGGTGATGGATGTAAGCGAATAGGCCGGGACCTCGATAACACCCGCTTTCGTTTCTTCTTCGGGAATCATCGTAAACATGACGTCCGACCTGGAGCCGTCTTTTTTCAAGCGCGGATAAAACTTCAGGCTGCCGTCTGTTGCCATTACCGCCCAGGGATGAAAGTGAAATTGCTCGGGAAGCTTGCTGCTGTCCAGCAGGTCAATCGAATTAGGAGTTGGATCAAAGGCAAACACTTCAGCACCGAATCGTTTGATCACCGCTAAATCGAAATCGACTTCGTCTCCAACGCCCAGGGAGTAAACGATACTGTTTTCGCCAAGACCGTTGGCTGTAAACCACCAGCCGCCATCCTTGATGACCGGAACCTCGATCTCTGTCTTAAGCCGCAGCTCTTTGCCGGTCAATCTCTTGAGAAAGCGTTTTTTACGCTGCCAGCCGGGCGACTTTTCGAATCTTTTCCAGGCGGCGATGGCCACGGCAATTTCCCAATCTGGTCTGGTTCAATACGTCAGGATGCAACGTTAACAGATAGGTTGTATTGACGGAACGTCGGCTGTTTCAGGCAGTGCTGGGGACCGTCGCCTGTTTGCGGGGTTTTTTCCGCCGCCATATTCTATACCCGAGCAGCGCCGCGAGAATGGCGGCATAAACTGCCGGGTCGCTGGCATCAAGTTTGACCTGCCACCAGTAATGCCAGACACCCAGAATGGCGGCGACATAAACCCAGTTGTGCAATTTTTGCCAGCGGCTGCCGAGCCGCCGGCGCATGCCGGCCGTCGATGTCGCAGTCAACGCAAGCAGGATCAACAACGCCGCAAAGCCGATCGTGATGAATGGCCGTTCGACGATGTCTTCGATAATTGCAGAAAGCAGGAGGCCCTGATCGAGAAAAAGCCAGGTCGCGAAATGCAATAAAACGTAGAAGAAGGCGAACAGGCCGAGCATCCGTCGAAATCGCGCAAGCCAGGGCTTCGCCAAAATGTTCCGGGCCGGGGTTACGGCCAGCGCAATGAGGACGAATCGAAGCCCCCAGTTGCCGAAGCGGTCCTGTATTTCCTCTATTCGGTTTGCGCCAAGCGTGCCTGTAATCTCATACAGGTCGCCTACGACCAGTGCAAACGGCACCAGGCTCGCAACAAAAACCAGCGGCTTCCAGACGAAGCGAATTTGTCGCAACGTGTCCACTATGAGGGTCAGTAGTTCTTTTTCAGGTCCAGACCAGTGTAAAGGTGTGCGACGTGCTCGCCGTAGCCGTTAAACAGTACCGTCGCCTGCTTCTTCGCCGCGAACAGGCTTTGTAACCCGCTGCCCTGTTCTGCGCCAATGCGGCGCTCACGCGCCTGGCTCCAGCGCGGATGGGCAACCTTGGGATTCACGTTGGCGTAGAAACCGTACTCATGCGGCGCCGCAAGATCCCAGCTGGTGCGCGGTTGCTGGTCCGTAAAATGCATGCGGACGATGCCCTTGATGCTCTTGAAGCCGTATTTCCACGGTACGATCAGGCGCAACGGCGCGCCGTTCTGATTCGGCAGGACTTCGCCATATACTCCGACAGCAAGAATAGGCAATGGATTGGTCGCCTCGGCGATAGTGAGGCCTTCAACGTAGGGCCAGCGCAGCGATCGTGAACGTTGTCCCGGCATCCTGTCCGGGTCCAGGAGTGTCTCAAAGACCACATACTTTGCGCTTGCAAGCGGTTTGAACTTTTTGATCACGTCGGCAAGCGAAATGCCCACCCACGGAATGACCATCGACCAGGCTTCGACGCACCGCAGCCTGTAAATCCGTTCTTCGAGCGTATGCGGCTTCACGAAATCTTCCAGCGCAAATGATCCTGTTACCTCCGCATTGCCGCTGACCTCAATCGACCATGGTCGCGGTTCAAAGCGCTGCGAGTTGCGGTACGGATCTTCCTTGCGGACGCCGAATTCGTAATAGTTGTTGTACGTGGTGATATCTTCGTAACTGTTCGTGGTCTCGTCGGTCGAGAACCTGCTCGGTACAACGCCTTCGAGTTTCGCCCGCCGCTCGTCGGGGATAATTGCAGGTAGCGCTTCACCGGCAACCATGGTGCCACCAGCCATTGCCGCCGCTTGCATAAACTGGCGGCGGTTCAGATAGTTTTCCTTGCTGGTAATCTCCGATGGGCGGATATCCGCAGCCTTTTTGATCAGCACATCTCTCTCCGACGGTTTAGACTTATTCTAACAGACCGCAGCACGGCGCCAAATATTGCGCCACGGAGCAAAAATTCGATGTCCGCCCAGGAAACGCCGCATTCTTACCGCCTGTTGCGTCTCTACTACGCGGCAACGGCCGTATTCCTGCTGCTGGACTACGCGTTTGGCATCAACGTCCGGCTGGCATCGCTGGAGCCATTCCCGGGCTGGCGCGCACTCTACTATCTCTTTTGCTTCGGCTGCCTTGGCCTCATGTTTTGGCGACCCGCATGGAGTCGGTGGCTTGCCACGCTGGAGTCACTGCTGACCCTGTCGATGCTGATTATCGCGATGGGTGTGCGGGTCATGACCGTATCCGACACGATGCTTAGCACCGGACACGGCTTTATCACCACCGAAGAAATAATCAATTTCATCATTTCCGGTGGTGCCGCCTGGATCGCCTATACGCGCGGTGCCAAGGCCATTCACCGGGACTTGCAGAACCGACTATAAACAGTATTTGCGTCTAATTGCGCTGATATGACGTTAAAATCGCTAAAAAGGCGAATATTTGATCAAACTAAATCCCGTATTTCCACTCCAACTTTAGTAAGCGCCGGTTCAGGTTGCCGCTGCCAGACTTGAACTTGGACCTTTGGACCCTATTGTGAGTAAACGATGATTGGACCAGGAATAACGAAGATTTCGAACAGTGAGCCGCTCCGGGCGCCTGCGACCCTGCAGGTGGACGTAATAGCAGACCTCGCGTGCCCGTGGAGCTACCTGGGCAAACGGCGTCTCGATAACGCGTTATCGTCCGTACACGGACCGAGTATCGTCACCTGGTACCCCTACCAGGTGAATCCCGATATGCCCGCCGCCGGCATGGCTTTCGAGGAATACCTCGCAACGAAATTCGGCGACCCGTCTACCCTGGAGCCGGCGCTGGAGCAACTGAAAGGGGCCGGTAACATCGAAGGAATCGATTTTCGTTTCGACCTGATAACCCACGTACCGAACACACTCGACGCGCACAGGCTGATGAACCTGGCGGAAAGCCAGCGTATCGACACGTCATACCTGGCGGACCTGATATTGAAAGCATTTTTCTCCGCAGGCCAGGATATTTCCGATGCAGAGGTCCTGACGGAAATCGCGGCGGAAGCCGGGCTGGGCCATAACGAGGTACTGACGACTCTGAAAGACGATCGCTCGAGGAATATCGTGCTTTCCCAGGAAGCACAGGTTCGCCAGAGCGGGGTGGTCGGTGTACCTGATTTTCTCGTCAACAAGCGCCTTTTCGTCGTCGGTGCGCAGCGCACCGAAAACCTGGTCAATGTTTTCGACCGCGCGATGTTTGGCGCAGAAAGCGACTTGCCGACGTCAGCGACGCTTCACTAGGTATTCACCGGGTACCGCTTTCCAAGCCATTCCAGCATAAGGCGGTTAAGTTCCTCCGGTTTTTCCTGTTGCGTCCAGTGTCCGCAATCTGCAATCCAGCAAATTTCCAGGTCGGGAACATGCGGACGCATCGCTTCCACCTGTTTCGGTGAGGCAACCATTTCCTCGCTAGCGCCGATAAACAGCGTCGGGACCCGCACTATCTGTTCGACACCCCGTGTGCTCTTCCAGTTATGTTTGAAATTCCTGTACCAGTTGATCGGGCCAGTGAAGCCACCCACGCTAAACGCGTCTGCAAAAACCGCCAGCTCGGCCTCGTCCAGAATAGGCTCTCCGGTCGGTTCGCTATCGTCCAACATGTGCAGCAGGCTAATCGGGCGGCGTTTTTCGCGCTTGTTACCGGTAGCGGCGACGGGGCGCTTGCGCCGCCGCATCATGACATCCAGAAACCTGGCCGGATTTTCGGCAAATCGCCGGTCGGCCTCATCAGAGTTCTGAAAATTTACGATGTAGAAATCTTTGCCAAGCTTACAGCGCATAATAGTCACGGGGTTTATCGGTGGGCGCTTGTAAAACGGGATGTTCAGGTTAATCAGTCCCGCCATTCGTTCCGGTGCCAATAGCGCCATTTGCCAGGCGACCAGTGCGCCCCAGTCGTGCCCGACGATTAACGCCTTGTCGAGCGACGATATGTCCATTAGCCCGGTAAGGTCGCCGATGAGTTTCTGAATGGTGTAGTCGCTGACCCGCGTTGGCTTATCCGTTCCGCCATAACCACGCATGTCCGGTGCAATGACCCGGTAGCCCGCATTGGCGAGGGCTGGTATCTGGTGTCGCCAGGAATAGGCCAGCTCTGGAAAGCCATGCACCAGAATGACTGGCGGGCCAGACCCCGTTTCGTAAACTGCCATATTTATCTCGCCAACGTTGACGATGCGTGGGGCGGGCAATGTCGAATGCATAAGTAAGTGGCTCTTTGGTCCGGAGAGAAGCGGCACACTGGGTGAGACTAGCATCAGAAATCCGCTTCCGGACCCGAATTTTGCTTGAGTTTTCTGTCTGTCGAGGCTAGTTTGCCGTGGAGGACAATGATGGGGACAAGTAAGCGGTGCCCTTCGATCAAAGCGACCGGGAGATGGTGCGAGCCCCGGATTGAATACCGCCGAATATCACCCCGGAGTCGCCGCCCGAAATGTGCTTGATGCAGACTAGGAACGGCCGGCTGATCCCCGCTACAGGATTTAACGAGGCAGCCGTCGAAAGACTGCTGTGAACCGGGTGGTACCGCGACCAGTTTAATCGCCCCGGACGCAAGCAAGCGTCCGGGGTTTTTTTGTTGCAGGACTTTTAAATGACATTCAAGGAAGTATCAGGTCGATACGACGGGCCAGCACTTGAGAGTGCGGTGCTGGACTTTTGGTGCGAGCAAGATGTGTTCTCAGAGACGCTGGCCATGTCGAAGGGGCGGCCGCTGTTCACGTTCAACGAAGGCCCGCCGACGGCGAACGGCAAGCCTGGCATTCATCATGTCCTGGCGCGCAGTTTCAAGGATGTCTATCCGCGTTACAAAACGATGCGTGGCTATCACGTGCCGCGCAAGGCCGGGTGGGACACCCACGGATTGCCGGTCGAGCACGAAGTTGAGAAACAGCTCAAGCGCGACAACAAGATCGAAAGCTATGACAAGGAAGAAATAGAAGAGAAAGTTGGCATTGCCGAATTCAATCGACTGTGTCGCGAGTCAGTCATGCGTTACATCGGCGACTGGGAGAAAATGACCGAGCGCATGGGCTTCTGGGTCAATCTAGATGAGGCCTACTACACGCTGCATAACAGTTTCATCGAAAGTGAGTGGTACCTCCTCAAGACCATCTGGGACAAAGGCCTTATATATCGGGGCTACAAAGTTGTGCCGTACGATCCACGCATTGGCGCGACCCTGTCGTCGCATGAGTTGGCGCTCGGGTACAAGGATGTCGAAGACCCATCGGTATTTGTACGCTTCAGGGTAGTTGGTGAGGAGAACACATCGTTCCTGGTGTGGACTACGACGCCATGGACCCTGCCAGCCAACATGCTGCTGGCTGTTCACCCGGATATCGACTACGTCTATGTGGACACCGGCAGCGAGACACTGATACTGGCCGAAGCCCTGCGTGAATCGGTCCTGCGCGACGTCGAACACAAAGTGATTAAACAGGTTACCGGCGCCGATCTGGTCGGCGGCCGCTACGAACGGCTGTTCGAATACCTTGAGGTTGAAGGCGATGCATTTCGTGTGGTTGCCGCCGATTTCGTCAGTACCGAATCGGGAACCGGTATCGTGCACACTGCGCCCGCCTATGGCGTCGACGATCTCGCACTCGGGCAGGAACACGGGCTGCCCGTCGTGCATGCGGTAGGACAGGACGGCAATTTCCTGCCCGAGATCGAACCCGTAGCCGGGATGTTCTTCAAGGATGCGGACAAAACGTTGATCCGCATACTCAAAGATCGGGGTCTGATGTTTCGTGCAGAGACCTATCAGCACAGCTATCCGTTCGGTTGGCGCACGGGAGATCCGATCATCTACTACGCCAAGAATGCCTGGTATATACGTACCTCGGACTACCGTGACCGCATGGTCGAGCTCAATAAGACGATTAAGTGGGTACCTGAAACTATCCGCGACGGTCGCTTCGGCAACTGGCTTGAGAACAATATCGACTGGGCGCTGTCGCGCGAGCGTTTCTGGGGTACGCCGCTACCCGTCTGGACAGACGGTGAGGGCGACAGTATCTGTGTCGGCTCCGTCGCCGAACTGGAGAGGCTAACCGGCCGTGAACTCAGTGAACTCGATCTGCATCGACCGGCCGTCGATGATGTGACCTTCGAAAAGGATGGGCGCACCTTTCGCCGGGTGCCGGAGGTCATAGACTGCTGGTTCGACTCCGGTGCGATGTCCTACGCGCAGTGGCATTATCCGTTCGAAAACAAGGACGCGTTCGAGCAGCATTTCCCGGCTGACTACATTTGCGAAGCAATCGACCAGACGCGCGGGTGGTTTTACACACTCCATGCGATCGCGACGCTGGTCTCCGACAGCGTTGCCTACAAGAATTGCATTTGTCTCAACCTGATCGTGGACCAGGAAGGCAAGAAAATGTCGAAGTCGGTTGGCAACATCGTCGATCCGTATGACGTGTTCGATACGGTCGGAGCGGACGCCTTGCGCTGGTACTTCCTTGCAAGACTAAGCCCGGAGGTTCTGAAACGTATTTCCGTTGACATAGTTCAGGATGTCGCCAGTTCGTTCATCAACACACTGTGGAATACATACAGTTTTTTCATTCTCTACGCACGAATCGACGAATTCGATCTCGAAGACCGGATTCCCGTTGCGGAGAGACCCGAAATAGATCGTTGGGCTATCGCGTTGCTCAACCAAACTGTGCGCACCTGCACAGAGGCACTGGATGACTATGACGCGAAGCGTGCCGGAGACGCCATCGAGTCTTTCGTCGATCAACTCAGCAACTGGTACGTGCGCCGCAACAGGAGACGTTTCTGGAAGTCAACCGATGCGGCTGACAAGCGCTCCGCATATTTGACACTGTACGAATGTCTCGAGGGCCTGAACCGGCTGCTTGCTCCATTCATACCGTTTCTGACCGAAGAGATTTATCAAAACCTTGTGCGCAGTGTGCGCCCCGATGCGCCGCTTAGCGTGCACATGTGTGCGTGGCCTGCAATCAATGCAGACCATGATGATGCAACCCTGTTGTACGAGATCGGGGTGGTACAGAAAGTGGTGGGTCTCGCCAGGGCGGCGAGAAGTCAGTCGGGCGTGCGTACCCGACAACCACTGTCACGATTGCTGGTACGCACGCCGGACGACAAAGCTGCCAATGCGCTGGAAGAGCATCGCGACCAGGTGCTCGAGGAACTCAACGTTAAGACGATAGAATTCATTGCACGTGATGCCGGGTTGGTAAGTTATCGTATCAAGCCAAATCTGCCGCGAATCGGGAAACGCTACGGCAAGCTGATACCGCACATTCGCAAGGCGCTCGACCAGGCAGACGGTGCCGCGATCGCAAGCGCCGCAGCGAGTGACGAAGAATTTGAAATTAGTGTCCAGGGTGAAACCATCAAACTCGGCGCCGAGGACGTCCTCATCGAAACGAGTTCCGCTGCAGGCTTTGCGTGCGGGGAAGATGGCGGCTACCTGACCGCGCTGGATACCAGCCTGAATGATGAGCTGCTGCGGGAAGGTGTTGCCCGAGAATTGATCAGGACAGTGCAGGAAGCGCGCAAACAGGCGGGTCTCGAGGTCTCGGATCGAATTATTTTGGGTGTATCCGGTACCGAAGGCGTCGAATCTGCGCTCGAAGCGTATCGGGATTACCTGATGGCGGAAACGCTGGCGACCCGCTGGGCTGTTGGCCAGGCGGATCCACACTACACAGAGGACCGGACGCTGGACAATGAGTCGTGGAAAATTGAAATAAGTAAAATGTGACTGGTGCAAATTGAGTTGCGTTGACTTCCGATTATCTGCTATAAAAAACCGACGCAGGTATTTGATACCACTAGAGTAGAAAAGGATATGGGCGCATGCCAATCGCCCGCTGCAGGAGGCAGCATTGCTCTAAAAGCGTAAGAAGCCGCTCTGAGAGGAAGAAAGCGGCCTGACAATAAAAATAATGCTGGAGTGGAAATGTCCAACCACCTCGATCGGTTTCACGCCGCCGTGTCCTCGCTTGCAGGACATGGGAATATAAAACAACGACTTATAGTCGCTTTTGAGGACCACCTCGCCAACGTGGAGAGTGACGAGGTCCCCATTGCGGTCAAGCAGTCCTTCGCTGACCTGCGCAAGATGATGAGCGGCGTTGAGCCCCTGAATGGCGAAGGGCGTATTCGCGCGACCGTGCGCAAAATGTCCGTGATTGAAGCAGATGAATGCGCGCAAAAGATGATTGATCTGTATACGGACATAATCCGCTATGAAGATCAGGCTCAGGATTCAGTGCCGCTCCGAATCGCCGATCAGCCGCTGTTGCCACCGTTCCTGGTTAAGTCCGGCTGAGGCACGCTTTTCGGGCGCAAGCTCACGGTTGGCAAGTTCGCCGGCGCGCCCGCCGGGCAGACCGGCTATTTAAAGGGCACCCGCAGATAAATAGCCGCCGGTGACTGCAGGCCGCGGCTGCTGCCGCGGTTTCCCTGGCCCAACGGACTAACGGTTTTTGTTGATCATCTGCAGAAACTCGGCCCGGGTCCGGGCATCCCGACGAAACGTGCCAAGCATTTGACTGGTGACCATCGACACGCCGGACTTGTGAATGCCACGCGTGGTCATGCACTGGTGTACGGCATCGACAACCACGCCAACGCCCTTGGGTTTAAGTACGTCGAGGATGCAATGTGCAATTTGCGCTGTCATTTTTTCCTGGACCTGGAATCGACGCGCAAATGCCTCGACCACCCTGGCAAGTTTACTAATGCCGACAACTTTATTGCTTGGCAGGTAGCCAACGTGCGCAACGCCGATAATCGGCGCCATGTGATGCTCACAATGCGACTCGAACGAAATATCACGTAACACGATCATTTCGTCGTATCCCTCAACTTCCTCGAAAGTCCGCTGCAGTGCCGCAACAGGATCATTGTTGTAGCCACTGAACCAGTCTTCATACGCCGCTGCAACTCGTTTGGGCGTGTCGACCAGACCTTCACGGCGCGGATCCTCGCCGGCCCATAAAAGAAGTGTTTCGACTGCCTCTTCTGCTTTCTTGCGACTGGGGCGCCTGGGTTTCCTGCTTGTTTTACGTATGGCCAATGCTGGTCGCCTGTTGCTTACGGGGCTGGGCAGGATACTACAGCGCGTCGGGCCAGTCGTCCTTCAGCAGGCGAGACAATGACCGGTCTGCGAGAATCTTGCCGCCGGTCTGGCAAGCCGGGCAGTAGTTTGTCTCATTACTTTTGTAGCGAATGCGGGCAATCGATGTGTTGCAGTCGGGACAAGGTTTGCCGAATTTGCCGTGAACAGCCATGTCCTCGCGGAACGCGGTTACTTTTCCTGGAACTTCACCACCTGCCGCAGCGCGCAGGCGCTCGCGTGCGTCGGCCAGTGTCGATTTTGTTGCCGCAAAGAGTCGGCGCCGTTCCTCACCGGTCAACCGGCTCGTCAGCTTGACCGGTGAAAGCCTTGCTGCGTGCAGGATTTCATCCGAATAAGCATTGCCAATTCCGCTGAACATGCGCGGATTGGTCAGCGCTCGTTTCATTGTCCGGTTTTCCGCGAGGAGGCGGTCAGAAAACAACGCGAAATCGCATTCCAGTGGTTCGACACCACCCGGATCGTGTGCATGCAGTGCTTCCAGTCCACGCACGAGGTGCAGGGATGCGCGTTTCCTTGTGCCGGCTTCGGTCAACAACAAGGTTCCGCAAGAAAAGTCGAATGCCGCCAATTGCTGTTTGCCGCCGATGCTAACCGAGTCCTTACGCCAATGCAGTCTTCCGGCGATCATAAGGTGCACAATCAGCCATAGCTCGTCCTCAAGGCCGATCGCAATACGTTTGCCGATCCGTTTCAGGGCAACGACTTTCTTGTTGTGCGCGGCAGACAGTGGCGGGTCGACACTGCGTACGAGGAATGGCTTGCTAACGCGTATCTGCGCCAGGGTCTGTTCGATAATTCGAGTTGCGAGGGTTTCGACGTAGACGTCTATGTCCGGTAGTTCGGGCATCGAGCCATCATCCCAGGACGCGGCGCGGGGTCACGATGCAGCAGCAACTCCGACCGGGCAGCTAACGCCGGTGCCGCCCAGGCCACAATAGCCGCCGGGATTTTTTGCCAGGTACTGCTGATGATATTCTTCGGCATACAGGAACGTATCCAGCGGGCCAATCTCTGTCGTGATCTTTCCGAAGCCCGCCGCATTGAGCTGCGCCTGGTAGGACAATCGCGACTCGTCCGCGGCGGCGCTTTGAGCAGCCGCCGTCGTGAAGATGGCCGACCGATACTGGGTGCCAACATCGTTGCCCTGCCGATTGCCCTGAGTTGGGTCGTGGCTCTCCCAGAATACCTGCAACAACTCCCGGTAGCTGACTCGACGTGGGTCGAACACCACGAGTACGACTTCGGTATGACCGGTTTGCCCTGTGCAGACTTCCTGGTAGCTGGCCTTGGCACTGTGTCCCCCCGCGTAACCTGCTGCTGTGGCGTAGACGCCCGGCGTTTCCCAGAATCGCCTTTCCGCGCCCCAGAAACAGCCCATCCCGAATACTGCCTGCTCGAGACCTTCAGGAAAGGGCGGCCTGATCGTATTTTTGTTTACGAAATGCACGCTGTTTTCGCCGACCACGTTAATCTCCAACCTGGTTGTGCATCACCGCGAGATAATGACGACCACGTCGCGGCTTGTGGACAACTCCGTCTGCACTGATAAAACTGAACGGCACGGATTGCGATCGCGCTCTGCTGGTTGCCCGGTATACCGCAAAATGAAGATGCGGCATCGTGGTATGACCGGTATTTCCCGACAGCCCGATTTTCTGGCCCGCAGTTACCCGGTCGCCAGGTGCTACCAGTGCGCCGTTTTGTTGCAAGTGGTAATACTCGCCTGTCGTACCGTCGTCATGCAGCACAACAATGAAATTGGCAAATTTTCCGCAACCGTCTTCCCAACAACCTTTGTTGTGTGACTCAACGGTTCTGGCGACGATTCCGCCGCGTGCCGCATGCACCGCTGTGCCGACAGGCATGTTGAAATCAATGGCGTACTGTTCGTTACCCCGGTGACTGAAGCGGGAGCCGAATCCCTGCAATACACGATAGCTGGTGCCATCAGCGTACGGCAACAAATAGCGATAGTCGTCATCGTGCTCGGCATTTTCGCTTCCGATAGTCCAGCGGCAGGAAATCGACAGTTTGGCATCGTCCAGACTGGCTAGCGGCATATCCAGTAGCGGTCTCGTTTCCTGTGCATCAAGCGATCCCGTCAAAGACCTGGACCCGCTATAGCTCGTGCCGCTATCACGGACTCTAATCGCGTAGGTGATTGGATACGCATTGGTGTTTTGGGCGGAGACTGACAACGTGTCGCCTGTGCGGCGCTCGTTGACGGTCAGCCAGTCCTCTTCACAAGCAGCACTCGCATTATTCTGCATGAGCAGCAGGGTGGCCAAAGCTGAAATTCCGTGTCGCACTGCAGCGTGTTTATTTTCTTGTCTGTTCATCATGCTCCACTGTGCAATTCGGGACCTTCCCCTTCAGGCCACATGATTAACTAAAACTGTCAGGATTCGTCCGCCGATGCCGCAGTTTCTTCATCCGAATTTTTAGAATCTTCCTGCGGCGAGGCCGCATCAGGTGTCTGCGTTTCCAGATCCGACTGCCTGTAGAAGAAATCATGTGTATAAATAATATCGTTTGTTGCAACCAACTGGCCGTCCTGCATGCGTGGCCTGTATATAAGTCTTCGCAGGCTACGGGCAACGATCTGGTCGAAATCGCCGATCTCTGCCGGTTGCGCTTCGACCAGCCGCATGTTTGAAATTCGGCCATTCGGCTGGACCGTAAATCCAATACTAATCGTACCTGTTTCGAAACTTGGCGGCGCCTCTTTTGGCTCGTCCTTGCGTTCGCTGTTCAAATACTTCGCCGGATAAACATTCTGTAAAATCACCGGCGCTTCCAGGTGATCTCTGCGATTCCTGAGGCGCTCCGGTTGCCCGCCGTCGGACAATAGTTGCCATGCCTCTGCATAGATTCTTGCGCCGCGATTGGGGCGACCTGACAGAACGTAATAGTCACCAAGTGCCAGCAAAGTATCTTCAACAATCTGCCAGTCGGCGTCGGGATTAGCGTCTGCAATACGATTGGCGCGCCGCAGGTGCGTCTCCCCCGATACGGTCGAGACCTCAGGCTGATAGTCATACTCAGCGGGGCTGACAAACAGATACGACTTGCCGAGATTCTTCAGCGGCGTAATCAGTTCGAGACTTTCCTTGCCCTTGTGTTTTTCGAGGATATTGATGATCTGGCGCCAGGTTCCACGCTCGCTTTGAAAACGTTGCAGTCGGTGCTGCCAGTTTGCCCGCTTTCGCAATGCAGGAAGAATGTCCAGGCTCGTAGGGTCAACGTTGCGCGACTGGATCGCAAAGATATTTTCCTGAATGCCGGTGGCTTCCTTAAATTCACCCATTGACAGGTAGAGCTCCGCCATCGATTCGAGCGTCTGGACCTGCTCCGAATTGTGCGGGCCGTCATTTACATGACTGACATGAACGGCTCGCTGATAGCTTTTTCTAGCCATGTCCGGACGCCCCAGAGCCGCCTGAGTGGCGGCGAGTCCCTGCAGTGGATTAATCAGCGCCGGGCTAAGCCGGTTATCAATTCGCTCGACAATCCCGATGGATGCCGAAAAATTCAGGAGGGCCGCCTCGTAATCCTTATTGTTATGCTGCGCTATTCCTAGGTTCGTGATGGCTTTTGCGGAATCATGGCTATCGAGCCCGTTAATGCTGATCGACAGCTCTACGACGCGCTTTGCCAGCGTATCGGCTTCCAGGTAATCCTTGTTTTTCAGCGCTTCCCGATACAGTTCGAACAGGCGCGCCAGTTCCTCGGTGTCCTGCTCAAACTGGGATGGCGGCTCGACCCAGTCGTCGCCCTCGTCGTCTTCCACGAGTCGATAGCTGCCTGTGTCCTCATCCTGAACAAGGTCGTCATTCTGGTCGTCGTCGACCGTGTCGTTATCTTCGGCGTACCTGTCGTCAATGACGATGGGAGAGAGGACCTCGTCGTCCCCGGCCGTTTGGGCGCGTCCCGGGGCACCGTACGCCAAAGCCGTAACTATCGATATTGCCAGCGCAATGTTACGCGAACAGGTATTTTCCAAGAATGCCATTGTCTGTGCTTTTGCCCGTGACCCCTCGTTCAGACTCCGTCCCATGAAATTAGTTCTTCAACCAACGTCCGGGATGGACCCATCAACTATACAGGATCAGTCGAATCCGAGAGACATCTGGCGCTGCCCTGGCGGTCGAAATCGGTCGCAATCGAGCGTCTCGCGCTGCCGTTTCGTGTTCAACTGCAGGCGGCGGCAGGTGGTCTTGAAGCGCCTGTCGATCATCGCTGCATAGGGGCCGCGGCCGCGCTGGCGAATGCCGAAGCGAGCGTCGTATGCGGCGCCACCGCTGGCCTGGCGCAGCAGGCTCATGATGTGGCCCGCTCGCAGCGGATAGTGGGACTCCAGCCAGTCCGAGAATATCTGTTTCATTTCATGCGGCAGCCGCAGCAATATCCAACTCGCCTTGCGCGCGCCGCTGGCAGCGGCACGGGAAAGAATGGTTTCAATTTCAGTGTCGTTCAAAGCGGGTATGACCGGTGCCAGCATTACGCTGACAGGCACTGCCGCCGCCGCCAGTTCCTCGATGAGCCGGAAGCGAACCGCGGCCGCTGGTACCCTCGGTTCAAGAATCCGCTTTAGTTCGGAGTTCATCGTCGGCACACTCACGGCGACCGATACCAGCCGGCGTTGTGCAAGTTCGCCCAGTATGTCCAGGTCACGGGACATCAGTCCGCCCTTGGTTATCAGGCTTACCGGGTGTTCATGTTGCAGGAAGAGCTCGAGAAGGCGCCTGGTGATTTTCAGCCTTTTCTCCGCCGGCTGATACGGATCAGTATTCGCCCCTATCGTGATCGGCTGCACCACGTAGCCGGGTTTTTGCCAGGTCTCAAGCAGTCGCTCGGCGGCGTTCGCTTTGTAGAAAATCTGGGTTTCGAAATCCAGTCCCGGAGATAGATCCAGATAGCTGTGGCTCGGTCTGGCGTAGCAATACACGCAACCGTGCTCGCAGCCCAGGTAGGGGTTGATGGAACGATCAAAGGGGATATCGGGCGATGCATTGCTGCTCACGATGGACTTGGCCTGCATGGCCTTGAGGACCGTTTGTGGCGCAGTCTCAGGAGAGAAATCGCCAGCGTCCGGCTCGACCACCCGTTGCTCAAACCGCCCTGGCAGGCGCGACACGGCGCCTCGCCCGGCGTGTGCTTTCGTGCGCATGTTCGTCATCAATCGGGTCGCCATATACTGTGTTTACATACAGTATTTTACCCGCACACAGAGGTCAAGCTTTCCGCGCCGACTAGTTAAGAACCCGGTAGCCGCGGCCGCGCATGCACCGTTTGAATACATCCTGCTGTTCCCGGCTGCCACGCAGCGTAGAACGGGTCGCCCCCCAGACAGCGCCATAGCCCGCTCCTGGACCGGCGTCGCCACTGATTGCGCCGACCGCAGCGCCTGCGACAGCGCCGCCAGCAGCGCCCTTGGCGGCACCCCTCGCAATGATGACTTCTTCCGCATAGGCCTCACAGTCGCTCCAGTCATCCTGCATCGCGACCGGATCAACACCTTTCATGTCAATGATCGGATCCGGGTGAGACGCACACCCCGCCAGGGTCAGGCCAGACAGGACGACAGCAAAACACGCGAGTTTTATGATCATGACGACTCCTTGGAATTCCACGGCCATTACGCTCACGGCCAGCTTGGTCTTATTGCACGAGCACGGGTAAGCTCAGGCCCGACACTATAATAACGTCACGCGAACCAATCGGTTGACCAGGCAATAATTCATTTATGGCGAGTTCGAAACACGGCGGTGCCGCAAGAGCAATTCTGTACGCATTTCTGGCCAATGGCGGAATCGCGCTGGCCAAATCCTGGGCAGCGGTGGTTACCGGATCGGGGAGTATGCTGGCGGAGGCTATTCACTCTTACGCGGATACCGGCAACCAGGTGCTCCTCTACCTAGGTCTGCGGCAATCTACCAAGCCGCCCGATGCCGAACATCCGCTGGGCTATGGCAAGGTCAGTTATTTCTGGAGTTTTATCGTTGCCCTGATGCTATTTACTCTCGGCGGCCTGTTCTCGATTTACGAGGGCTTCCACAAATTCAATCACCCTGAGCCGCTGTCGAATATCTGGATTGCCGTAGGTGTCTTAAGTGTGGCAATCATCCTGGAAACATTTTCATTATTGGGCTGCCTGCGCGAGATTTCGATCATACGAGGCGAGCGACCGTTCAGGCTCTGGTTAAAGCATACGCGCAGCTCGGAACTGGTGGTTGTACTCGGCGAAGATATTGCTGCACTGCTTGGTTTGGTACTGGCACTAATCTTCGTTTCCCTGGCGGCGATTACCGGCAACGGAATCTACGATGCGATCGGCTC